>CAWACA010000023.1:0-331490 GCA_963780385.1 uncultured Thermoleophilia bacterium
GTCCCGGCAGAGGAAGCGGAGCCCCGGTGTTCCCATCGGCACCGCGAAACAGATCGCGTACTTCGCGTCCTGCGGCCGGAGGTCCGAGCCCGGGTAGACGGTGAGCTCGTCGGCGAACGGCGCAAGCGTGGCAAGCATGCGGGCGCCGCGAACGACGATCCCCTCCTCCGTCTCCCCGATCTTGTGGAGCGCAACCTCGCCGGCGGCCTGCTCGGCCTCCGGCAGCGAGCGGTCGACCTGCGGATTGACGAGCGTGTGCGTCGTCGAGAGATCCTCGTCCCGCATGCGGCGCTGGTAGGCGACCAGGTTTGCGGCACCGCGGTCGTTGCCGTTCCGCGCCCAGACGTCCGCACGGGCCGCGAAGCAGGCGAACGTGTAGTTGAGGTAGTCGGGAGTGCGGCCCATCATCCCGGCCGTCTCCTCGGCGATGCGCTTGGAGGCGCGGCGGCGGCGCTCGAGGTCCTCACGCGACCTCGGCAGGATGTGCGTCACGTTGACCGGTTGACCCGTGTCCGGGGACGGCATGAGGAACAGGTCGGGCTCCTCGTGCTGGAGATCGAAGACGCGACTGAGCGAGCGCGCCGCACCGGCCAGCTTCGGATGCGTGGTCGGATCCTCGATGCGCTCTCCCTCGAGCCACAGCTCGCGCCCGTCGCCGCGCAGGCCGGCCAGGAACTGCGCTCCGGTTCGTGCGCCCGTTGCCGTCTCCGCCGTGATCCGCAGCACCCCCTCGCGTCAGTCGATGGGGTATTCCTACCCGAATGCAGCTCGACGGGCGCATCGCTCTCGTCACGGGAGGCGGGACCGGCATCGGCGCGGCGACTGCGCGCCGCTTTGCCGCGGAGGGAGCCAAGGTCGTCGTCACGGGCCGGCGGCCGGAGCCGCTCCGCCTGCTGGCGGACGACATCGGCGCGATCGCCGTCGCCGGCGATGCGTCCACGACCGAGACTCTCAGCCGCGCGGTCGAGGCAGCGGTCGAGCAGTACGGCGGGCTCGACATCGTCGTCGCCGCAGCGGGCGGCGCGGGAACGCCGGCGGCGGCGGAGACGGACGACGCCCGCTGGCGCGCCGCAATCGACTCGAACCTGACGAGCTGCTTCGTGACGTGCCGCGAGACCCTTCCGGCACTGCTCGCCCGCGGCGGCGGCTCGATCGTCGTCGTGGCCTCGGCCGCCGCGCTCGCGGCGCCGCCGTCGCTGGCCGGCTACACGGCGGCCAAGACCGCCCTGATCGGGCTCGTGCGCTCGCTGGCAGTCGACTACGGGCCCCGGGGAATCCGCGTCAACGCGGTGTGCCCGGGCTGGGTCGAGACGCCGATGGCCGACGTCGAGATGGACAAGCTGGCAACCGAGCGCGGGGTCACCCGCGCGGAGGCGTACGAGACCGCCACCCGCTTCTACCCACTGCGGCGGGCGGGAAGAGCCGGAGGAGATCGCGGCGTGCTGCCTCTTCCTCGCCTCCCCCGAATCCTCGTTCGTGACCGGTGCGGTGCTCGCCGCGGACGGCGGCGCCGACGCCGTCGACGTCGGCACCCTGCCCGGTTTCGGCTCGGGCGCGGGCTAGCGGAGCGAGTCGAAGCCGGGATCCGCTCCGACGAGCGGCGGGCGCGCGGGAGGAACAAACGCCGCTCCGGAGCCGATCAGGAGTGGAAGCTCGTATGCCCGAAGCAGGCCTTCCGGCTCGAGCCCGCTGACGGAGGCGATGTCCTCGGCCTGTACGACGACGGCGGAGGGCTGCAGCACGGGTGGCGGCGCCGCGACACCCTGGACGCCGTCGAGATCCTGCTCGGCCTGCCAGGCGAGCAGGTAGCGATAGGGGTCGACGACGCCGTCGTAGCCGAGCCCGAGCAGCGCCGCGGGATGGATCTCGAAATGGAGGTGGTAGGGGGTGCCGGCCGCGTCCCCGGAGTCGCCGACGAAGCCGATCACGTCGCCGGCCTGGACCTGCGCGCCGTTCTTGGCGAGCGGCGAGTAGGCCGACAGGTGCGCGTAGTAGTACTCGTTGCCCTGCCGGTCGCGGAGCCACAGCCGGTGGCCTCCGAGAGTGTTCCACCCGACCTGGAACAGGGTCCCGTCCGTCACCGCCAGAACCGGTGCGCCGAGCCGGGCGAAGATGTCGTTGCCGTGATGCCAGCCGGTGTCCGCGCGCGCGCCGTTGAAGTCGTCGCTGAACGATGCGGGGCCGTAGACCGGGAAGACGTACCCCTGACCCGTGATCTGCGGCTGAACGTTCGGCGGCGGGTTGAGCACGATCGGCGGCGGGCCCGAGGCAGCGCCGGGCTGGGCAGGCGTGGGCTCGGAGGGCAGCTGGTGCGTCGTCCCGGGCTTGGCGCCCGGCGAGCCGCTGGAGGAGCCGGCGAGCCGCCTGCCCGAGCTGTCTCCGCCGCCGGAACCGGCGCCGCTTCCCGGCTCGGGGGGGCTCGGCGGGGGCGGCGACACAGGCTTTGGCGAGCGCGCGGCGGCCTCCGCATAGCCGATCAGAAGCTCGGAGCCGGCCGGCAGACCGCCGTGATCGGCGGTGAGGTACACGTGCAGGCCGGTCACGAACCCGCGATAGCCTCCGCCTTCCCCGTCCTCGAGCAACACGGCCTGCTCGAGCGCTACGGCGTAGCCCCAGTCCCCGAGAGCGACCCGCGTGTTCGGCCCTGCGTCCACGGCCTCGCCGAGAACGACGAGCCCCTCGAGCCGAGACCCCGAAAGCGTTCCCTCGGCAGAAGTGGACCTCGCGAGCGCAGATGCTTCGAGCGAGACGAGCGCAACCTGGATCTCACCGCCGAAAAGCCGCACGTTGCGCACCGTGGCCGCCGCATCGGCACGTGGGTCGGCTCCCGGGCCGGTGCGCGCGGACGTGGAGGCCGGACCGGTGGCGAGCGCACCGCCGTCGCCGGGATAGGCGACCGAGCCGACAGAGCCGGAGCCGTTCGGCGGCGCGGCGGCGTAGGCCGAAGTCGACGTGTCCGCACCCGGCACGGAAACCTTGACTCCGAACGCCGTGGCAGAGGCCCGCGGCGTCGCGCCGGCCGCGGGCGCGGCAGCGACGACGGCTGCGCAAAGGGCAGCAAGCAGGGCGACCGCGCGAAAAGCCATTCTCGGAGGGTAGCCGGAACGTCCGAGTGAACGCCCGTCCGTGCTCGCCGCTGTGGTATCCATTGCGCAAGCGAACCCAGGAGACGGCCGATGTCGCAGACGGACGCGGAGACCCTGTCCCTCATCGAGGGCCTGCTGAAGGAGAACCGGACCTTTCCGCCCCCGGACGAGTTCCGCCGCACGGCGATCATCCAGGACGACTCGGTCTACCGCGAAGCCGAAGCGGACTACGAGGCCTTCTGGGCCCGCGTTGCAGAAGAGTTCGTGGAGTGGTTCCGCCCGCCGACCAAGCGGCTCGAGTGGGACCCGCCGCACTGCACCTGGTTCGCCGACGGCGAGCTGAACGCCGCCTACAACTGCCTCGACAAGCACGTCGCCGCGGGCCGCGGAGACAAGATCGCCTACCACTGGGTCGGGGAGCCTGCGGACGAGACGCGTGACCTGACCTTCTCCGACCTGCTGCGCGAAGTCTCGAGACTCGCGAACGGCCTCAAGGAGCTCGGTATCCGAAAGGGCGACCGCGTCGGGATCTACATGGGAATGATCCCGGAGCTCCCCATCGCCATGCTCGCCTGCGCCCGCATCGGCGCGCCCCACATCGTCGTCTTCGGCGGCTTCTCGTCCGACTCGCTGGCCGAGCGGCTACGAGACTCCGGAGCGAGGCTGCTCATCACGCAGGACGAGGGCTGGCGGAAGGGCGCCTCGGTGCCCTTGAAGGTCAACGCCGATGCCGCCGCCGCCGACGCTCCTTCGGTCGAGCGCCTTCTCGTCTTCAGGCGAACGGGCGGCGAGGTGCCGTTCGACAGCGGGAAAGACCTCTGGTGGCACGAGCTCGTCGAAGACCAGCCCGACACCTGCGAGCCCGAGCGGATGAATGCCGAGGACACGCTGTACCTGCTCCACACCTCGGGCTCGACCGCCAAGCCGAAAGGCGTGCTGCACACGACCGGCGGCTACCTCGTGCACACGTCGGTCACGCACAAGTGGATCTTCGACATCCACGACGACACGGTCTGGTGGTGCGCGGCCGACATCGGCTGGGTGACCGGGCACTCCTACATCGTCTACGGGCCGCTCAACAACGGCACGACGAGCGTGCTCTACGAGGGCGACCCCGCCTATCCCGACTGGGACCGCCACTGGGAGATCGTCGAGCGCTACCGGGTCAACTCCTACTACACGGCGCCGACGCTGATCCGATCGTTCGTGAAGATGGGCGAGGACTATCCGGCGCGGCACGACCTGTCGTCGCTGCGGTTGCTCGGCACGGTCGGCGAGCCGATCAACCCCGAAGCCTGGCTCTGGTACTGGAAGGTGATCGGCGGCGAGCGCTGCCCGATCGTCGACACCTGGTGGCAGACGGAGAACGGCGGCATCCTGATCACACCCCTGCCCGGTGTGGTGACGACGAAGCCGGGCTCGGCGACGATTCCCTTCCCCGGTATCCAGCCCGACATCGTCGACGAGGCTGGAAACCCGGTCGAGCGCGGAACGGGCGGCTTTCTCGTGGTGAAGCGCCCCTGGCCGGGCATGTTCCGCACGCTCTTCGGCGACGACGAGCGCTACGTGAAGACGTATTTCTCGAAGTACGGGCCGGACGTCTACGTCACCGGCGACGGCGCGAAGCAGGACCAGGACGGCTACTTCTGGCTCATGGGGCGTATCGACGACGTCATCAACGTCGCCGGGCACCGTCTCTCGACAACCGAGATCGAGTCGACGCTGGTCGAGCACCCGGCCGTCGCGGAAGCCGCCGCCACGGGCGCCCACGACCCGCAGCGCGGGCAGCGCATCGTGTGCTTCGTCCTGCTCAAGGACGGTTACGAGGCATCGGACGAGCTCTCCGAAGAGCTGCGTGAGTGGGTGGCGGAGAAGATCGGCAAGATCGCGCGCCCGGCGGCGGTGTTGTTCGGCGACGACCTGCCCAAGACTCGCTCGGGCAAGATCATGCGGCGCCTGCTTCGGAATATCGCCGAGGGTGACGAGCTCGGCGACACGACGACCTTGCGTGACCCGGCCATCGTCGAGGATCTGAAGCGCAAGGCCGACATCGCCCTCGGGCGCTCGGCCTAGACCCAAAGAGCGTGACCGCGGCCTTCGGCGTCCGCTGCGCGGGCTTCGCTGCCCGCGCGCGAACCTCCGCGGCCGCCTTCGGCGTCCGCTGCGCGGGCTTCGCCCTTGCCGGCCGCTCAGCCGCCCCGTCGAGCCTTCGCTGCGGCAAGATCTCATGGTCCGACAAGGCTGTCGGAGAAGGCTGACCGCGTGACCGTAGAACACCCCACCGTCCCCACCCTGCCGCGCCAGAGCGAGGCGGGGCCGGGTGAATCGATCGCTCTGAGGGGCGTCGTGAAGTCGTTCGGGTCGATACAGGCTCTCGCCGGTGTCGACCTCGACGTTCCCGGGCGGGCGACGGCGGGCGTCGTCGGCCCGAGCGGCTGCGGGAAGTCGACGCTGCTGTCGATCGTCGCCGGGTTGCTCGAGCCGAGCGCCGGAACCGTCGCCGTCGGCGGAGCGCGGCCGGCGCAGGAGCGTCTTGCCCACTGCGCGCTGATGCCGCAGCGCGACCTGCTCCTGCCCTGGCGCTCCGCGCTGGACAACGCAGCACTCGCCCTCGCCAATCGCGGCTACTCGCGCGAGGAGGCCCGCCGGCATACGCGCCCCCTCTTCGACCGGTTCGGGCTCGCCGAGTTCGCCGACGCGATGCCGCAGAAGCTGTCCGGCGGCATGCGCCAACGTGTCGCGTTCCTTCGCACGCTGATGGCGGGCAAGAGCGTCCTGCTCCTCGACGAGCCGTTCGGCGCGCTCGACGCCATCACGCGCGCCGAGATGCAGGGCTGGCTGCGATCGGCTCTCGACCAGGAGCCTCGAACCGTCCTGCTCGTTACCCACGACGTCGAGGAGGCGCTGCTGCTCTCCGACGAGGTGATCGTGCTGTCGTCGAGGCCCGGGCGCGTCGTGACGCGGCTCGAGGCCGGCTTCCGGAACGACATGCCCCGGCGTGAGCTTGTGACATCACCCGAGTTCACGGCTCTCAAGGAACGCGCGCTGGAGGCGCTCGAGTGCTGACCGCTCACCCGCCGGCGCCCGAGTCGCGCGACGAGCCGGACGGCCGCGGCCGGCGGCTGGCTCGAGCCTACGGCCCCTCCCTCCTCCTCGTCGCGTCCGGCCTCGCCCTCTGGGAGCTGCTCGTCCGCGTCCTCGACGTGCCCGATTTCATCTGGCCGGCGCCCTCGCTCATCGGGGCGACATTGCGTGACGAAGCCGGCCTGCTCGCCGAGCACACCGTCGTCACCCTCAGAGAGGTCGCGCTCGGCTTCCTGATCGCGCTGGTCGCAGGAGTCGCGATCGGGATCGCGCTGCACCTCTGGAGGAGCGCCCGACGGGCCGTCTATCCCGTCCTGATCGCGTCGCAGAGCATTCCGACGATCGTCCTCGCTCCCGTGCTCGTGCTCGCGCTCGGTTTCAACATCGGGCCGAAACTCGCGATCGTCGCGCTCTTCTGCTTCTTCCCCATCGTCGTTGCAACAGTCGACGGGCTCCGGGCGGTCGACCCGGAGTACGCACGGATGATGCTGACGCTCGACGCGACGCGGCTCGACATCCTGCGGCGCGTCGAGTTCCCCGCCGCGCTGCCTCAGATCTTTTCCGGCATCCGGATCGCGGCGACGTACGCCGCCATCGGGGCCGTCTTCGGCGAATGGGCGGGCTCCGACGCCGGGCTGGGCTGGGAGCTCGTCCAGGCACAGGGCCGGCTCGACACGCCGCTCGTCTTCGCGACGATCGCGGTGGTCGCCGCGCTCGCTCTCGTGTTGTTCGGGCTCGTCGTGCTGGCCGAGAGGCTCTTCGTTCCGTGGGCGCGGCGCGACGAAGCAATCCCCTCTTGACGCGAGCCCTGGGGTGCGCCGCGGCTGTCGCCGCGCTCGCCGTCGTCGCTGCCACAGTCGCGTGCGGCGGCGGCACTACGTCGGAGGAGGGTGCGGCACCCCAGCCGATCGAGGTCGCCCTCGACTGGTTCCCCAACCCCGATCACGTCGCGCTGTACTACGCGCTCGACCGCGGCTACTTCGCCGATCGCGGCCTCGATGTCGAGCTCCGAACGCCGTCGGATCCCACGGCCGGGCTCAAGCTGGTCGCGACGAACAACTTCGACCTGGCCGTGTACTACGAGGGCGATCTGTTCCTCGCGGCGCAGGAGGGTCTTCCCGTCGTCGCCGTCGGAGCGCTCGTCCCGACGGCGCTGAATTCGCTGATCGCCCTCGCGGATTCCAAGGTAAGCGGGCCGAGCACGCTGGCGGGCGCGACCATCGGCGTCGCGGGACTGCCTTTCGACGACGCCATCCTGGAGACGATCCGCAGGAAGCAGGGGCTGAGCGAGGACGACGTCCGAAGCATCAACGTCGGCTTCGACCTTGTCCCCGCCCTCCTGGCACGGCAGGTGGACGCCGTCATCGGTGCCTATTTCAACATCGAGGGGACGATTCTCGAGCTTCAGACGGGAAAGCCGCCCCACGTCACGAGGCTCGAGGAGCTCGGGGTGCCGCCGTACGACGAGCTCGTCATCGTGGCGAACCGCGACCGGCTTCGCGACGACGCGGCTTACGCGGACGCCGTGCGGGAGTTCCTGGCGGGGATGATCGAGGGAACCGAGAAGGCGCGTGCCGACACACCGGGCTCCGAGGCGCTGATGGAAATGCAGACCGAGTACACGCCCGAGGAGCTCGCGGGCATGGTGCCGACGACGCTGTCGCTGCTCGAGCCGCCCGGGGATCGTCATCCCGGCTGTTTCGACCTCGGCGGCTGGGAGCGTTTCGGCAAGTGGATGCTCGAGAACGGGCTCCTGGAGAGCCCCGTGGCGGCCGCGGACGTGGCCACGAACGCCTACCTCCCCGGCTGCGACTGATCCGCGCTACTCGAGCCCCGACGGCTCCGTGGGGGCGGGCGCCCGCCGCCTGAGGGACCAGGCGAGCTGCGCTGCCACAGCCAGCAGGAGCACCGCGAACAGCGTGCGCAGAAGGTGCTCGGGAAGCGCCTTCGCCACAGCGGTACCCGCGACGACGCCGCCGACAGACGCAAGCCCGACCACAACGGCAATCCGCAGGTCGACGTTGCCGAGCCGGCGCTGGCGCCAGGCGCCCACGATCACCACCGGGATCATCGCCGCGAGGGACGTCGCCTGCGCCTGCAGTTGCCCCAGGTCCGACACGAGCGTCAGCGCCGGCACGAACAGCAGCCCGCCGCCGACCCCGAACATCCCGGCGAGCACCCCGGCGGCGAAGCCGAGCCCGAGCTCGGTCAGAACGTCGCTCATAGGAGCAGCCCGACCGCGATCACGACGAGGAAGGCGGCGAACAGGCCCACGAGCGCGCGGGAGGACACGCGTTGCTGCAGCCAGACGCCCACGAGCACGCCGGCCACCGCCGGCAGGCCGACGATCGCGGCAGCCGACCAGTCCACGTCGCCGAGGATCCCGTAGGCGAGCGCCCCGAAAGTCGCAGTGAAGCCGATCGCCGCGAGCGACGTCCCGGTTGCGCGCTTGCTCGGGAGCTGCGCCAGCAAGACCAGGAGGGGAACGATCAGGAGGCCGCCGCCGACTCCGAAGAGCGAGGCGAAGAACCCGCCGGCGAGCCCGACCGCCGCAAGGAACAGAGCGCTGTGCCTCGCCGCCGGCACGGCCGTATTCTAGGACGATGGATGCCGCGGCCCTGCTCGCGCCGCTGGCCGACGAGCCCCGGCGGACGGCGCTCGTCTTCGACGTCGACGGCACCCTGGCGCCGATCGCGCCTCGCCCGGAGCTCGCCCGGGTCCCCGACAAGACGCGTGACGAGGTGCGCCGGCTCGCCGGCCGCTATCTGCTCGTCGCCTGTCTCAGCGGCCGACCCGGTGCCGAGGCTGCGGCCCTCGTCGGCGTCGAGGGCCTCCGCTACATCGGCAACCACGGGCTCGAGCTGCATCCACGAGCGGGCGAGCTCGAGGGCGAGCTCGCCCGATTCCGCAGGGAGATCGACTCGGCGTGGCCGATCGAGGACAAGGGCCTGACGCTCTCCTTCCACTACAGGGAGGCCGACGACGAGGCCGCCGCGGTTGCGACCCTGGAGGACGTGGCGCGGCGCGCGGAGGAGCACGGGCTCGACGCACGCTGGGGCCGCAAGCTTCTCGAGGTCCGTCCGCACGTGCATGCGGACAAGGGAACAGCGCTGCGGCAGCTGCTCGAGGAGAGCGGCGCAGAGCTGGGGCTCTACGCCGGCGACGACACGACTGGACCTCGATGCCTTCCGCGGCCTCGCCGCCGCCGCGCTGCGGCACGCGGTGCGCATCGCCGTCTCGTCACCCGAGGCTCCGCCGGAGCTTGTGGCGGAAGCTGACCTCGTCGCCGGCGGGCCGGACGAGCTCGTCTCCCTCCTGCGATTGCTCTGATGGGCCACGTCGACGACTCCGTTCTGGCGCCTGTGCGCGAGCGCTACGGGGAGCCCCGGGTGCTCCGGCTCGAGCAGCCGGTCGGACGCGCGGAGCTCGACCTCGTGGTCGCAAGCGGCCGCCACGGACGGCGGCACGACATCACGTTCTTCGCGTTCAACGGCCCGCGGCTGGCGCTCATACGCAAGCCACAGTTCGCAGCCGGGGTCTGGAGACCGCCGAGCGGCGGAATCAGGCCGGGCGAGAGCCTCGAGGCCGGGACGCAGCGCGAGGCGTTGGAGGAGATCGGTGCGGCGATCACCCTCGCGCGCTACCTGTTGCGCACGGAGGTCCGATTCACCTGTGACGGCGAGGCGATCGACTGGCGCACGCACGTCTTCGCTGCGACGACGGATGCCGATGAGCTCGTGCCGCAGGATCTCGTCGAGATTGCGGCGGCGCGCTGGGGCACGCTCGAGGAGCTCGCGGGCCCGATCCGCGAAGCGGCGCTGGCAACGGGCCGCGGCCTGTGGAGCTATCGGGTGCGCCTCCACGACGCCGCCATCGAGGAGCTTGACCGGCTCGACCGGCGACTCGGACCGCCCGGTTGGATCGGATTAGCTGCGGCTGAGCCCGGCGGCGGCCGTTCGAGCCCGCCGGGTGCGCCGGCTGCGCCGCGGTCAGGACCCGGTCACCGACCGCACGTGCAGCCGAATTGACACGCGGGCGTGCGGGACCCGCGACAACTCACGCACCTTCAGCGAGGATCGAGCGGCTACCCTCTGCCCCCTCCCAATTGGGTGGGGGGTGGGTTTGGGGTCCTCCGCTCGGGCGCTCCTTTCGCCGGACGCGACCCGCCGGGAAAGGTGCCGCGGCGCCTCAGCGGGCCGCCGCCCGCAGGACTTCCCAGGCGCGCCCAACGTCGGCCTCGGTCGTGCGCTCGTTGCCCACGGCCAGCCGAAGCACGTAGCGTCCCTCCAGCTTCGTGTGGGAGATGAAGATCTCGCCCGCCGCGTTGACACGCCCGAGCAGCCTTTCGTTCTCCTCGTCCGACCCCGTCCGCCGGAAGCAAACGACGCTGAAGCGCCGTGGGGCGCAGAGCTCCCAGCCCGGCTCGGCGCCGACCCAACCCTCGAACAGCTCGGCCAGCCGAATCGCCTCGCGGATGCGCTCCTGCAACCCGCGGCGCCCGTAGCAGCGCAGCACCGCCCACAGCTTGAGCGAGCGAAAGCGGCGGCCCAGCGCCGGGCCGTAGTCCGAGAGACTCTCCGCCTCGTCGCTCGTGCGCAGATACTCCGGGACGAGCGTGAAGGCGGCGCGAAAGTCCTCGGGCCGGCTCGTCCAGAGCGCCGAGCAGTCCATCGGCACGAACAGCCACTTGTGCGGGTTCACGACCAGCGAGTCGGCCAGCTCGACGCCATTCTGCGACCAGCGCAGCTCGGGACAGACCCACGAGGCGCCCGCATACGCCGCGTCGACGTGAAGCCAGGCCCCCGCCTCGTCGGACCAGCTCCGCGATCTCCGGCACGGGATCGACCGCGGTCGACGAGGTCGTGCCCACGGTGGCGACGACCGCCGCGGTTCCTCCCCGCTCGAGCTCTGCGGCGAGCGCGTCGAGCCGCATCCGGAACTCGCCGTCCGCCGGGATCTTCACGACCTCGAGACCGAGCATACGCGCGCCCTTCTCGACCGAGGAATGCGCGTGCTCGGAGCACAGCACCCGGTTGCCGCCGGTCACGTGCCGCGCGGCGATCAGCGCTGCGAGCGTCGACGTCGAGGCGGAATCCTCGATGTGCCCGTGCCAGCCCTCCGGAAGTCCGAGCAGCTGCGCGAGCCAGTCGAGCACGTGGAGCTCGAGCTCCGTCGAGGCCGGCGAGACGCGCCAGATGAACGCGACCTGGTTCAGCGTCGCGGCGAGCAGCTCGGCGAGGATCGCCGGCTCGCTCCCGCTCACGGCGAAGTAGCCGAAGAAGCGCGGGCTCTGCCAGTGCGTGACCGCAGGCAGGATCAGCTCGTCCAGATCGCGGAGCACGTTCGCGAAGGGCTCTCCCTCGTCGGGCGGAGACGAGGGGAGCGCCCGCCTCAGAGTCGCCCGGCGCCAGGCGAGGAAGCACCGGGAGCTCGCCGACGCGCTCGAGATAGTTGGCCGCCCAGTCCAGAGCCGCCGCACCGTCCGTCCGGAAGTCGGCGCTCACGGACGCCTCCGGGCGGCGAGTGTCTCCCACTGCTCGGTGTTCGCGACCTGACCGGCGGTCAGCCAACCGCGGCGCGCCTGACAAACCGCCAGCTCGAGATATCCGAGCGCCCCGGTGGAGTGCGCATCGCTCGAGACGACGATCGGGACACCGGCCGCGGCCGCCGCGCGCGCGTGGGCGTCGCGCAGATCGAGGCGGTCCGGCTGCCCGTTGATCTCGAGATGCGTGCCGGTCTCGACGGCACGGGCGAAGATCTGCTCGAGATCGACGTCGTACGCCGACCGCCGCCCGATCTTGCGACCCGTGGGGTGGCCGATGCAGTCCACGTGCGGGTGGTCGATCGCGCTCAGGATCCGCTTCGTCAGCTTCTCGGAAGAGTCCTGGAAGCCGGAGTGCACCGATGCCACGACCCAGTCGCGCTCGGCCAGCGCCTCGTCCGGGAAATCGAGCGAGCCGTCGGCGCGAATGTCGACCTCGACGCCGGAGAGGATCCGGAGCTCCGGGAACGACTCGCCCAGCTCGGCGATGCGCTCGGCCTGGAGCTCGATACGCCCGTCGCGCAGGCGCCGCGCGTGATCGCAAACTGCGAGGTACCTGTGCCCGAGGGCGGCCGCCGCCGCGACCATGTCCTCGAGCGTCGCCTTCCCGTCCGACCAGTCCGTGTGGGTGTGGAGATCGCCGAGCACGTCGGCTCGCTCGACCAGCGCCGGCAGGCCTCCGTCCCTGGCAGCGTCCAGCTCGCCTCCGTTCTCGCGCAGCTCCGGAGGAATCCAGGCGTAGCCCAGGTGGGCGTACAGCTCCTCCTCGCTCTCGTGGGTCACGACCTCGCCGGTCTCGACCGTCTCGACGCCGTACTCGGAAACCGAGAGGCCGCGGCGCACGGCGTCTTCACGCAGAGCGACGTTGTGGTGCTTCGAGCCGGTGAAGTGCTGCAGCAGGTTGCCGAAGCACTCGGGCGGAACGACACGGAGATCGAGCCGTAGGCCGTCGTGCGAGACGACCGTGGCCTTGGTTCCACCGCGCGCCGCCACCTCGGCGACCCAGGGCCGGCCGACGAAGTGGTCGATCAGCGCGGCGGCGTCCGTCGCGGTGGCGATCACGTCGAGGTCACGCACCGTTTCGGCTCGCCGGCGCACGCTGCCGGCCTCCGAGACACGAACCGACGCCGGATGCGCACGCAGCTCCTCGACGACGGCCTCGACGAAGGGCAGCGCACGCCCCAGCAGGACGCGAGACTCCTTCGCGCTACGCCGGGCCGGCTTGGCGAAGTGTGCGAGCACCCGCTCCTCGCTCTTCGGGCCCAGGCCCGGCAGCTCGCGAAGCCGGCCCTGCTCCGCCGCCGCCCGCAACTCGTCCGCCGACGTGACGCCGAGCTCGAGCCAGAGCTTGCGCGCCGTCTTGGGCCCCAGGCCCGGGACGTGCATCACGTCGACGAGCCCCACCGGCAGCTTCTCGCGGAGCTTCGCGAGCGCCTGGAGATCGCCGGTCTCGGAGAGCTCGACGATCTTCGCCTGGATCGTCCCCCCGATCCCGGACAGGCTCGTCGCGCGGCCGTCGATCGCGAGCTGCGCAACCGAGACGGCCGATTCTCGGATCCGCGTCGCCGCCCGCCGATACGCGGTCAGCCGGAACGCGTCGGCGCCGTCGAGCTCGAGCAGGTCGGCCAGAAGCTCGAACTGATCCGCCAGATCGGCGTTGCGCGGAAGCGTCTGGGCCATGCCGCGATGATATGCCGATGCTCTGGGTGTGCCTGCCCACCTACAACGAGCGCGACAACCTCGAAGCGATGCTTCGCGCCCTCGATGGGGTCCTCGCTGCACAGGCGCTCCCGAGCCGCGTCCTCGTGATCGACGATGCGTCGCCCGACGGCACCGGCGAGCTCGCCGATCGCCTTGCCGCCGAGCTCTCCTTCGTCGAGGTGCTCCACCGCACCGAGAGGGAGGGGCTCGGTCCCGCGTACCTGGCCGGGTTTCGCCACGTGCTCGATGCCGGAGCGCAGCTCGTCGCCCAGATCGACTGCGATCTGTCGCACGACCCCGAGGATCTGCCTCGTCTCGTCGCGGCCACCGCCGGCGCCGACCTCGTGCTGGGGTCGCGCTACGTGAGCGGAGGCGGCACCCGAAACTGGGGGGCGGTCCGGCGCGCGAGTCTCGCGGGCCGGCTGCTTCTACGCGCGGGTACTGCTCGGAGTCCCCGTGCGCGACCTCACCGGCGGGTTCAAGTGCTTTCGCCGGAACGTACTGGAGAGCATCGAGCTCGATCGCATCTCGTCGAGGGGCTACGCATTTCAGGTCGAGACCACGTACCGCGCGATCCGCGCCGGCTTTCGGGTCTCGGAGGTCCCGATCGTCTTTTCGGAACGCCGCGCGGGAGGCTCGAAGATGAGCGCGGGGATCGCCCTCGAGGCGCTCTGGAGAGTTCCGCTCCTGCGGCTGCAGGCACTGCGGGGGAGGCTCTGACCCCGCTGGCTATACTCGCGCCGTGGAGGATATGCAGGACGTCACCGACGAGACCTTCGAGCAGGAGGTCCTGCAGTCGTCCCTGCCCGTCGTCGTCGATTTCTGGGCTCCCTGGTGCGGCCCCTGCCGCGTCATCGCCCCGATCCTGCGGGACATGGCCGCGGATTTCGGCGACAGGGTCCGGTTCGTCAAGCTGAACGTCGACGACAGCCCTGCGACCGCGTCCCGCTACAGCGTGCTCTCGATTCCGACGGTCATCCTCTTCGAGGGCGGCGAGGTCAGGGAGACCGTCGCCGGCGCCCGCCCGCGCAGCCACTACGAGCGCGCGTGGGCTTCCTGGCTGCAAGCCGCAGCGTAGCCACGGGCGCGAGTCCGTAGGTTTCCGGGCAGACGGGACCTCTCCCGTCACCCCGGTCGTACATCGAGCAGCGAGATGAGCGACCGAACTCCGAGCAACGGTCAGAGCCGTTCTGCCTGCCGTGGCCGTGGTAGCCGTCAGCCTCGCCGCAGCCGCGCCGGCCGATGCGACCAGAAGCGATGCCGCGGGCCGCGGGACAGCCGGACCGTTTCTGCTCGTCAAGCTCGCGTCCCTCGGGACCATCACCTGGCGCTGCGAAGGCGACCGCTACGGGCTCGGCTATCGGTTGCCACGCGCGTCGGCGACGACCCGGCTCGTCTTTCGCGTGGGGACATCTCGGGCCCCCGTGCGAACCGCCGTCCTGCAGCGCGGCGGCATGCGCCTTCCGGCTCGGCGGGAGGTGAGCCAACGGATCTCGCTTACCCAGATGACCGAGCCGCGCACGTTGAAGGCCTTGATCCGCGTCACCTTTGCACCGGTGCAGAACTTCGCGTACTGCGCCTCGTACCTGCCGCCTCGAGTGCAGGTGTCCCTACGCGCCGTATTCCACTAGGCGTTCCGGCGAAAGTGGTCCCAGCCCGCGAGCTCGAGCTCGCGGCCGGCGCGACGGACACTCACGCCCTCTCCTGCGACACACCGGCCGACGACCGGAAATCCCAGCGCGCCCGCGTCGTCCGGCGCCACTGCCGCCAGCAACTCGTAGTCCTCGCCCATCGTCCAGAACGGCTCCTCTCCGACCTGCTCGATTCCGGACGCCAGCGGTAGCTGCTCGAGCTCCAGCTCGAGGCGGCAGCCCGAACGCTCGGCGATGTGACCGGCGTCGCGTGCGAGCCCGTCGGAGAGGTCGATCACGGCATGCGCCGCGGTCGCCAGCCTCTTGCCCTCCTCGACCCGGAGCGGCGGGCGGAGATGCATCCGGATCAGCTCGGCCGGCTCCTCACGGCCGAGCTCGAGCGCGCGGAGGCCGGCAGCCGACCCGCCGAGCGGCCCGGTGACGACGAGAACGTCGCCGGGCTTCGCCCCGGCGCGGCCCGGCACGCGCTCGCTGTGGCCGATCGCCGTGACGCTCAGGTAGACCCGGTCGCCTGCGCTCATGTCTCCGCCACGCACCGGGACACTCGCCTCCCGCATGCCCTCGTAGAGCTCGAAGGCGTTCTCCGGATCCGTCTCCGGCGGGACGGCGAGGCTGACGAAGAGTGCCGCCGGATCCGCCCCGGCAGCGGCGAGATCGCTCACGTTGACGGCCGCAGCCTTGTATCCGAGATCGCGCCACGAGGTCCAGCCGAGCCGGAAGTGGATGTCCTGTACGAGCGCATCCTGCGTGACGACCAGCCCGCCCGGCAGGACTGCGGTGTCGTCGCCGATCTCCTCAGCCAGCCCGCGGCGCGCGAGCTCGGCGAGGAAGCCGAACTCACCGAGATCGGACAGCCGCGAGCCCAAGCACATCCACCGGCCCCTGGCCGGCGCCCAGTCCGACAAGACCCTGACGCACCGCGTTCGAGGCGATCGCCGCGGCGCCGCGTGCGGCCTCCTCGAGCGGCTTTCCGAGAGCCAGCAGCGCCGTCAGCGCCGCCGAGTGCGTACAGCCCGACCCATGGGTCGCGCCGCCCGGATGACGCTCGACGGGGATCGACACGTGCTCCCGGCCGTCGAAGAGCGAATCGGCGGCCTCGGCTCCGTGACCTCCGGTGATTACCACGGCGGCCGCGCCGAGTGCATGCACGGCCTCCGCGACCGCTCGCCGGTCGACATCCTCGCCGAAGGGAACGCCCGCCAGCGCACAGGCCTCCGGCAGGTTCGGCGTGACGACGAGAGCGAGCGGAAACAGGCGCCCGACCAGCACGGCGACCGCGTCCTCGCGCAACAGGCGCGCGCCCGACGTCGCCACCATCACCGGATCGACGACCAGCGGGATCGGCCGCTCCGAGAGGAAGTCCGCGACGGCCTCGATGGTCGCGGCCGAGAACAGCATGCCCGTCTTCGCCGCGTCGACTCCGATGTCGCCGAAGACGGCCTCGAGCTGAGCGAGGACGATGTCGGGCGGCACCTCGTGGATGGCCGTCACACCGGTCGTGTTCTGCGCGGTCAGGGCGACGATCGTGCTCATGCCGTAGCAGCCGAGATGCGCGAACGCCTTCAGGTCGGCCTGGATTCCGGCGCCGCCGCCGGAGTCCGAGCCGGCGATCGTGAGGCAGCGGGGTACCACGAGTCCCGAGGCTACCATCGGCCGAATGGCTGCCACCGCAGCGCCCTGGGACGTACTGCTCACCGGTGAGGAGCTCGCCCACATGGAGCGTGAGCCCGCACACGAGGCGCGCACCGTCCCGCTGCCCGACGACCTCCACCCGCGGTTGAGCGACGCGCTTCGCGCGGGCGGCGTCGGCGCGCTGTTCACACACCAGGCCGAGGCGCTCGCCGCCGCGCGAGCGGGCCGCCACGTCCTCGTCGCGACCGGGACCGCAAGCGGCAAGACGCTCGCGTTCAACCTGCCCGTGCTCGACACGCTGGCCGCGGAGCCGAAGCTGCGGGCGCTCTACCTCTACCCGACGAAGGCCCTCGCCCAGGACCAGGCCCGCTCGCTCGCAGCTCTTGCCGTGCCGCGCGTACGTGCCGCGATCTACGACGGCGACACCGAGCCGGAACGCCGCCGGCAGATCCGCAAGTGGGCGAACGTCATCCTGACGAACCCCGACATGCTCAGCGTCGGTGTTCTGCCGCACCACGACCGCTGGGGAGACGTGCTGGCGTCGCTCCGGTACGTCGTCGTGGACGAGGCGCACGTGTACCGGGGCGTGTTCGGCTCCCACGTGGCGAACGTGCTCCGACGCCTGAGGCGTCTCGCGGCGGCGTACGGCTCCGAGCCGCAGTTCCTGCTCGCGTCGGCGACCATCGGCAACCCCGCCGAGCTCGGAGCAGCGCTGATCGGTGCGGCCGTCGACGTCGTCGACCGCGACGGAGCGCCGCGCCCCGAGCGGACGATCGCGCTCTGGAACCCGCCGCTGATCGACCCGGAGCTCGGTCTCCGCGGCAGCGCCCTGGGCGAGGCCTCCCGCCTGCTGGCAGGGCTCGTCGAGCAAGAGCTGCGCACGATCTGCTTCACCAAGAGCCGCAAGGCCGCGGAGCTCATCCACCGCTTCACGCGCGAGCGGCTCGGCCGCGACTTCGCCGAGCGGCTGTCTCCGTACCGGGCCGGCTATACGCCTGCCCAACGCCGCGAGATCGAGCGACGGCTGGTCGAGGGCGAGCTGCTCGGAGTCACCGCGACGGATGCCCTCGAGCTCGGCATCGACATCGGGCTGCTGGACTGCGCCATCTCCGTCGGATTCCCCGGGACCGTGGCGAGCCTCCGGCAGCAGTGGGGCCGTGCCGGTCGCCGCGAGGCCGGCCTCGCAGTCCTCGTCGCGAGCGAGGACGCGCTCGACCAGTTCTTCATGCGCGAGCCCGAGGCGCTGCTCTCACGCGCGTGCCGAGGCCGCGATCCTCGACCATGCCAACCCGCGGATCCTCGACGGCCACGTCCGTGCGGCCGCCTTCGAGGCACCGATCTCGGACGGGACGGGGCCGTCCTCGGAGCTGCCGCCATCGAGCGTGCCGAGGCGCTGGCCGCGCGAGGCGAGCTGAGGCGCACGCCGGCCGGGTATGCCTGGGCGGGCCGAGACTACCCGGCGGGACGGCTCTCGCTGCGCTCGGCGAGCGCCGGCGCGATCGCCGTGCTCGACACCGCCACCGGGCAGGTGCTCGGCTCGGTGGAGGAGGAGCGCGCGCCGTCGACGGTGCACGAGGGCGCGGTCTACCTGCATCTGGGCGAGTCGTATCGCGTGCTCTCGCTCGACCTCGCCGCACGCGCAGCGCTCGTCGAGCCCTTCACGGGCGACTACTACACCCAGACGAAGCGCGAAACGCTCACCGCCATCGAGGAGGAGCACCGCACGGAGCAGCGGCTGGGCCTCGACCTGAGCTTCGGCCGGGTGTCGGTGACGGAGCACGTGATCGCGTTCCAGAAGCGCTCGATCCGGACCCAGGAGGCGTTCGACCTCGTCGCGCTCGACCTGCCGCCCCACACCTTCGACACGGAGGCGGTGTGGTTCTGCCCCGAGGAGTGGATGCTGGACGGGCTCGAGCGGATGCCCACGCTCCTCGGAACGCTGCATGCCGCCGAGCACTCGCTGATCGCCCTGCTGCCGTTGTGGGCCATGTGTGATCGTTGGGACATCGGCGGCCTCTCGACCAACCTCCATCCTCAGACCGGCCTCCCGACGATCTTCGTGTACGACGGTCACCCCGGAGGCGTGGGCATCACCGAGCGCGGCTTCGAGCGGTTCGAAGGCTGGACGGAGGACACCGTGCGCATGCTGGACGGCTGTCCGTGCGAGCGCGGTTGCCCGTCCTGCGTTCAGTCCCCGAAATGCGGCAACCTCAACGAGCCGCTCGACAAGGCGGGAGCGCTGACCCTGCTGCGCCGCATGCTCGATGCAGGCTCGTGAAGGCCTGGCTGTTCGCTCAGGCGTCGACCAGCGACACCGCAAGCTCCACGGCCTCGGCAGCGGTCTCTGCCCGGTGGATCCCCTCCCCGTCGATCGCCGGCCCGTGGCCGAGCAGCACCACGGGGCGGCCGAGCTTCCGCGCGAACGCGACTTCGGACGCCGTTCCCCACTCGCCGCCGACCGCGATCACCGCATCGCCGCTCGCGACGACCGCGAGATTGCGTGCGTGCCCGATCCCGGTGGCGACCGCGTGATCGATCCACCGGTTCGCCTCCACGCGGGACTCGCCGGGCAGCACGCCGATCGTGGTGCCGCCGGCTTCCTTGGCGCCCCGCGCGGATGCCTCCATGACGCCCCCGAGACCGCCGCACACGAGCACGCAGCCTCGCTCGGCGAGCAGCCGGCCGACTTCCCCCGCCACGCGCGCCAGCTCGGGAGACGCCGCCCCGGAGCCCACGACCGCAACCTGGATTGACGTCATGCCAGGCGATGGTAGAAGAGGGCGATGAAGCTCAGACGGGAGGCTCGTGGCGGGACACTCGTGCTCGGCGGGGGGTACGCAGGCAGCTGGGTCGCGCGGCTGCTCGGGTCCCGCGGCGCGACGATCGTCAGCACCGACAACTTCATGCTGTACACGCCGCTGCTGCCGGAAACGGCCTCGGGAACGCTCGAGCCTCGCCATGCAGTCGTCCCGCTACGGATGATGTGCCCGCACGCCGATCTCGTCCTGGGCCGAGCCGTCGCTCTGGACGAAGAGCACACGGCGGTCACCGTGACAACCGACGTCGGCGAGCAGGAGATCGCGTATACCAACCTCGTGATCGCGCTCGGAGCCGTGCCGCGCACGTTCCCGATCCCCGGCCTCGCGGAGCACGCCGTCGGTTTCAAGACGCTCGCGGATGCGATCTACCTCCGCAACCACGTCCTGCGCGAGCTCGAGGCTGCCGACGCCGAGCCGGACCCCGACCGGGTCGCGGCGCACCTCGGCTACGTCTTCGTCGGAGGCGGATACGCAGGGGTCGAGGCGCTGGCCGAGCTCAACGACCTCGTTCGCGACGCCATGCGCTACTACCCGCGGCTGCGCGCGGTTCGCCAGCGCTGGGTCCTCGTCGACGCGGCGCCCCGGATCCTGGCCGAGATCCCAACCCGCCTCGGGGAGTACGCCGCACGCCAGCTCGAGCGACGCGGGGTCGAGATCCGCCACCGCACCCGCCTCCAATCCGCGGGCCACGACTCGGTCATCCTTTCCGACGGCGAGCGGATCGAGGCACGAACGCTGGTCTGGACGGCCGGCGTCAGGGCGAGCCCGCTGCTGGCCCAGCTCGGTCTGCCGCTCGACGAGCGTGGGCGGGTACCTGTCGACGAGTATCTCCGGATCAGCGGCCGAGAAGCGGTCTGGGCGCTCGGGGATTGCGCGGCCGTCCCCAACCGGGCGACGCCCGAGGAGAGGGATCCACCCACGGCCCAGCACGCACTGAG
The DNA here is from genome assembly GCA_963780385.1 of uncultured Thermoleophilia bacterium. Taxonomy (GTDB): domain Bacteria; phylum Actinomycetota; class Thermoleophilia; order Gaiellales; family Gaiellaceae; genus CAWACA01. The sequence goes on from CAWACA010000023.1 coordinate 20,455, forward strand.
GCAGGCGCGCTGCCTGGCACACAACCTCGCTGCGCCGGACAAGGGCCGGGAGCTGAAGCCGTACCGGTATCGAATGCTGGGCCAGGCGGCTACGCTCGGCCACCGCAAGGGCATCGCCGACGTCCTCGGCCTCAAGCTGTCCGGCTTCCCCGGCTGGTTCTTGACACGCACGTACCACCTGACGCAGCTCCCGCTCACGTCTCGGAAGCTCAGAGTCGTCGCCGATTGGACAGCGGCGCTCTTCTTCCGCCGTGACATCGCGGAGCTGGGGACGCTCGGCCATCCCGAGTCGCTTCCCGAGCGCTGACGGCTACCCCTCGACCGCGCGGAGCGCCTTCGCGAGCGACTGCCCTCCGGCGAGCACATCGGCGAAGAGATCCCCATGGCGCTCGACGCGTGAGAGAACCGTCTCCATCGTGAACTCGCGATGATCGAGCTCCGGCGTCAGCTCTTCCCAGCGGAGCGGCGCCGAGACCGGTGCGCCGGGGTGGGGCCGGACGGAGTAGACCGATGCGATCGTCGCACCTTCGCGGTTCTGGTTCGCGTCGATGAGCACGCCGCGCCGGCGCTCCTTCAGGAACTCCGTCGTGACGAGATCGGGCTGCGCCCGCACGAGCGCGCCGGCGACGAGGCTCGCAAACCGGCGCGTGTCCTCGAACGTGTGGCGCCGCGAGACCGGCACGAGCACGTGCATCCCGTCCGAGCCGCTCGTCTTCGGGTAGGAACGGAGCCCGAGCTGGTCGAGCAGCTCCTTGATCAGCCGCGCAACGGTCACGGTCTCCCCGAACCCGGCGGGCGGAGCAGGATCGAGATCGAACAGCACGGCATCCGGCCGGTGGGGACTGTCCGCCCGGGACAACGTCACGTTCATGTCGATCGTCCCCATGTTCACGACCCAGAGCAGCGCGAGCTCGTCGTTGACGAGCGGGTAGCGGATGATGCGCTTGCCCTTGCCGCCGCGCGTCGTGGCCGGCAGCGACACGGTCTTGATCCAGTCGGGCATGTGCGACGGCGCGTCTTTCTGGAAGAAGAACTTGCCGTCGATGCCGTCGGGAAAGCGCTTCATCGTGAACGGCCGGTCGCGCAGGTGCGGAACGAGCACCGGTGCGACGCGGCGGTAGTACTCGAGCAGGTCGCCCTTCGTGATGCCCTCGTCCGGCCAGAAGACCTTGTCTGCGTTGGACAGGCGGAGCACGCGCCGGCCCCGCTTGATCTCGCTCTCGAACGGCTGCTCGCGTCGCACCTCTTCCGGCTCCTTGTCGTCGCGCAACCCCTTGTATACGGGAGCGCGCAGGCGGCCCTCGCGCGTCCACTCGGCGAACTCGACCTCGCAGACGAGCTCCGGCGCGACCCAGACGACATCGCCCTTCTTCACGCGCGCCATCCTGGGCACGACGGCCAGCGGCGAATCCGCCCGCTCGAGAGGCCGGAGGCGCTTCAGAAGCCGCTCGATCTCCGCCTCGGTGAAGCCGGTGCCACAGTTGCCGGCCCACACGAGCTCGTCTCCACGGCGCACCGCCAGCACGAGGGCGCCCAGGGTGCTCGCCCGGCGCCCTTCCCCGCGCGTGTAGCCGACGATGATCAGCTCCTGGCTCTGCCGGCACCTTCACCTTGAGCCAGTCCCGGGTGCGTTTGCCCGGCTGGTAATGCGAATCGGCACGTTTGGCCAGCACTCCCTCGAGACCCTGCTCCTTCACGGCAGCCATCAGGCGGTCGCCGTCCTCGAACGTCTCCGAGAGACGCACGATGCCGTTCGAGGCATCGACGAGCTCGCGCAGGCGCTCCCGCCGTTCGGTCAGCGGCAGGTCGAGCACCGGCGTGCCCTCCACTTCGAGCAGATCGAACAGGTAGACGACGAGCGTCCCGGCACCCTGCTGCATGGCGGCGAAGCTGGGCCGGCCCTCATCGTCGAGCGCACAGACCTCGCCGTCGACGACGCACGCCGGCGTACGCAGCGCGCGCGGCAGCGCGCGGGCAACTGCATCGAAACGGCCGCGTGAGATCGTTCCCGGCCCGGCTCGACAGCGTCGCTTCACCTTCGCGCATGAGGCAAATGGCGCGATAACCGTCCCACTTCACCTCGTAGAGCCAGCCGTTGCCCTTCGGCAGCGTTTCCGAAGGCGTGGCGAGCATTGGCGCATAGCGCAGTGCGGTCGTTCCTCCGGCGCCGGTGCATCGTCGCGCTTGCGCAGCAGCAGCCAGTTCTTCGGATCGCCGTCCATCGCCGCCGGAACGAGCGTCCACGTCCCCTCGAGCGCGTGTGCCGTGGAGCACAAACGTGAGGCCGCCGTCGCGCTTCTCCTCGACCAGCTCGTAGGTGCCTCGATCCCAGATCTCCACGGTGCCCGCGCCGTACTCGCCCTTGGGGATCTCGCCCTCGAAGTCCGCGTAGGCGAGCGGGTGATCCTCGACGTGCACGGCAAGATGTCGGCGATCCCGGCTCGAGCGGCAGCCCCTTCGGGACGGCCCAGCTCGCGAGAACGCCGTCGCGCTCGAGACGGAGGTCGTAGTGGAGCCGTCGTGCGGCATGGCGCTGAACAACGAAGATCGGCGCTCGCCGTCGGCGGCCCGACTTCGTGGCACGTGTCTCGAACGGCTCGCTCGTTCGTGCCGGATCGCGCTTTCTCCGGTAGGTCGTCAGCTTCTTTCGCCGGCTTTTCACCCATGCTTCACGGTTTCCGAACACGTCCGGGGATAACCCTGTGGATCCCGTGGATACTCCAAAACGGGGATACCTGCAGGCCCGGGAGATCGCACGCGTTCTACGCGGGCACGGGCGCCGCAAACACGCCCATAGCGCGGAATTTCGCACGGCGCTGGCGTCTTCGCTCCTCGGGATCGAGGTCGACGACCTCCGCCAGCGCCTGGCGGACCGAATCTGCCGAGCAACACCGCGGCTGCGTCCGGATCGTTCTGGGCCCCGCCCGGGGGCTCGGGGACGATCGCGTCGATCGACCCCCAGCTCGAGGCAGTGACGGGCATCGGGCTTCAGCGCCGCCGCCGCCTTCTCGCTTCTCGCCGGCGTCCCGCCACAGGATCGCTGCACAGCCCTCCGGCGAGATGACGGAGTACATCGCGTTCTCCTGCATCAGCACGCGGTCGGCGACGCCGATGGCAACGGCTCCGCCCGAGCCGCCCTCGCCGATCACGCACGCTACGGACGGCGACGCTCAGCCGCACCATCGCAAGCTGGCAGCGGGCGATCCAGCCGCCCTGACCGTGCTGCTCGGCGAGCACGCCCGGGTAGGCGCCGGGCGTATCGATCAGCGAGAGGACGGGGAAGCGGTGGCGATCCGCGAGGTCGAACAGCCGGATCGCCTTGCGATAGCCCTCCGGGAGCGCCATGCCGAAGTTGCGGCGCGTCCGCTCGTGGATGTCCCTGCCCTTCTGATGGCCGACGAGCGCGACCGTGCGGCCGTCGAAGCGTCCGAGGCCGGTGACGAGAGCCGCGTCGTCGGCGTTCAGCGATCGCCGTGGAGCTCGAAGAAGTCGTCGAAGATCCGTTCCACGTAGTCGAGCGTGTACGGCCGCTTGTCGTGGCGCGCCAGCTCGACGACGTCCCAGATCTCGTCCTCGGTCGGCTCGGACCGTCGATGCGGTCGATCTGGCGCTTGAGGCGCTCGAGCTCGCCGGAGACGCCGACGCCGCGAAACAGCCGCTGGAGCTCGCTCAGCTTCGCCAGACGCTCCCGGAGCCGCAGCTGCTCCGTGAGGATCTGACGCGGGGACTTGCTCGTCAGACGCCATCGGCGAAGAGCGCCAGCAGCCGGCCGAGGCACGGGCCGCAGGTCGGTGCGCGACACGATGCGATCGATATGGCCGAACCGGTAGTTGGACTCCGTCAGACCGAAGTCCTCGGGAAGCTTCTCGCGCACGGTCTGCTGGACGACCCGGGGCCCGGTGAACGAGAGCAGCGCGCCCGGCTCGGCGAGAATCACGTCGCCCAGACTGGCGAAGCTCGCCAGCACGCCGGCCGTCGTCGGGTGGGTCATCACGACGAGGAACGGGCAGTAGCGCCTCGCGCAGCGTCTCGACCGCGCAGACCGTCTTCGGCAGCTGCATCAGGGACAGGATGCCTTCCTGCATCCGCGCGCCGCCCGAGGCCGGAACGCAGACGAGCGGGATGCTCCTGTCGGCGGCGCGGTCGCAGGCCCGCGCGAACTTCTCGCCGACGGCGCTTCCCATCGAGCCGCCCATGAACCTGAAGTCCATGACCGCGAGCTCGCAGTCGCGGCGCTCGATCTTCGCCTGGCCGATGACCATCGCGTCCCCGAGCTGAGTCGACACCTCGGCCTCGGCCATCCGATCCGTGTAGGGGCGTAGATCGAAGAACTCGAGCGGATCCGCCGACCGGAGATCGGCGTCCTCCTCGACGAACGTGCCGGCGTCGACGAGCTGCTCGATCCGGTCACGGGCGCGCAGCGGAAAGTGGTAGCCGCAGTGCGGGCAGACGCGCAACGTCCGCTCGAGCTCGTCGTCGCGATAGTGCGAGTTGCAGCTCGGGCAGGTGTTCGGGCTGCGCTCGCCCGCCGGCCCTCGTCGGGCGTGCCGCGATGCTCGACCGAGACGTCGATCCGGCTCGACATGAGCCGCCTATTCTACGGGCCTCCCGAGCGGCCCAGCCGAACGAGCCGAATCCGGCTAGAACCCCAGGGAGCGCAGCGACGCGTGGAGGCCCGCGTTTCGCGGGTCGGCGACGAGGCCGGTGAACCCGGCGCCGGCGACGCGGCTTCGCGGCCGGCGAGCGCGCGCAGGAGCGCCTCGGTCGGCCAGGGAGAGCCCGGCGGGCTCGGGCATGAAACCGCCACGCCCTCGCCCGGATCGAGACCGTCGGCATCGATCGCGACGTAGACCGCCGCCGCGCCGTCGAGCGCTCGCTCGACGCCCTCACTGCCCAGCGCCAGTCCGACCTCGGCAATGTAGGCGTCCTCCGGCGGGTCGAGGTTGCGCGAGCCGACCAGCGCCACGTCCTCCGGCTGCCACCGCGCCGCCGTCGATCAGCATGCGGAGCGCCATGCCCCACTCGTTGCCGCTCGGAGAGCTCTCCGGCGTGTTGAGATCGCCGTGGGCGTCGATCCACACGACCGCCGAGGCGTCCGTGGCGCGCCGCGAGACCTTCGACCGCCCCGATGTGCGCGCAGCAGCAGCCCCCGAGCACGAGCGGGCGCGGCGGGAAGCACGGCCGCCACGGCGAGGCTCTGCTCGGCGAGCGTGCCTCCTCGCACTGCGCCGACCTCCGGATACTCGAGCGGCAGCCCCGCCGCCTCGGCCATCGCCTCGCCGCCCTGCCCCAGGCTCGCGGAACGCGGACGAGTCCCGCACCGAAAGGCCGCACCGCAGGAGTGGCACTCGTACTCGTCGCCGATCGCGACCGCAGTCAGCGTGCGGCAGTGAGGGCAGCGGGCGCGAAGCCGGCTCATGCCAAGTCGCTTCTCGAAGATGACCGCCGTGCACGTCGGCGCGCATGCCCGCGCGCTCGTAGAGCCGCGTGGCGCCCGTCTCGTTCTGCGTGTCGACCCCGAGCCCGACGCGTCCCGCTCTCCGCGTCGAGTCGAGCGTCCCGAAGTCGCGCGACGACGTCGCGCTCCGCCGTCTCGGCCTCACTGTCCTCGGCGAGCTCGGCGGCCTGGATCAGCTCGGCCACGGCCGCCGCCTCGGACGCGCGCGGCGGGCGAACACCGAAAGCCCGGCCGGTGCGCTCACGCGACGAGCTCGTCGAGCACGTCGGGCAAACGCGAGAGGTCGGGCAGCTCCCGCGTCGGCTGCGGGCCGAGCGCTCGCTCCGAGCCGATTGATCCAGACCGACGCGAGCCCGAGCTCGTTCGCGGGAGCGATGTCGTGGAAGAGGCTCGCCGCGACGTGGACGTGTCGCGCGCGGTCGGCGCCGGTGCGCCGGAAGAACTCGAGCCAGTGTCCGTGCGCCGGCTTGTAGGAGCCGATCTCGGAGGCGACGACCCGCTCGTCCACCGGCACGCCGATGCGCCCGAGCGACGCCTCCAGGAAGTCCGGATCGGTGTTCGAGAGCGGAGCCAGCCGCCAGCCGCGCGAGCGAAGCTCCTCGAGCGCGGGCTTGACGTCGGGAAACGGCGGCCATTCGGCGAGCGAGTCTGCAAGCGCGCTCTCGTCCGCGGTGTCCAGGTCGAGGCCCTCCCTGTCGGCGACACCGCGCAGCGTCGCGCGGCCAGCACCTCGCGATACGACGCAGCCCGGTCGCTCACGCTCGACGGCGGGCTCGACTTCGTGGTACCGCCGAAGCAGCGCCGCAGTCTCGCGCTCGGGCCACAGCCGCGCGAGCGTCCTCCCGATTCCATCGTCCCAGTCGATCAGCGTCCCGTAGACGTCGAACGTCGCCCAGCGGTCGGCCACCGGCCGGCTACCCCCGGAACTTGCGGAAGATGAGACAGGCGTTGTGGCCGCCGAAACCGAAGTTGTTCGAGAGCACGACGTCGACGCGGTGCTCGCGGGCCTCGTTCGGAATGTAGTCGAGGTCGCACTCGGGATCCGGGTACTCGTAGTTGATCGTCGGCGGCACGACGTCACGGATGCAGGCGAAGATCGAGAGGATCGGCCTCGATGGCGCCGGAGCCGCCGAGGCAGTGGCCGGTCGCGCCCTTCGTCGACGATACGGGTGTGCGTCGCGCCTTCTCCTCGCCGAGCGCGACCTTGATCACACGCGTCTCGCTCGATCTCCGATCGGAGTGGACGTGCCGTGGGCGTTGATGTAGTCGATCTCGTCGGGCGTCACCCGGGCGTCCTGCATGGCGAGCCGCCATCGCTCTGGCGCGGGTGGCGGCCGCTCGGATCGGGCTCCGTGATGTGCTGCGCATCCGACGAGAGGCCGTAGCCGATCAATTCCGCATAGATCTTCGCGTCGCGGGCCCGCGCATGCTCGAGCTCCTCGAGCACGATGACCCCGGCGGCCTCGCCCATGACGAACCCGTCGCGCTCGGCATCGAACGGACGGCTTGCCCTGCGTCGGGTCGTCGTTGCGCCGCGAGAGCGCGCGCATCGCGCTGAAGCCGGCGATGCCGACCGGGGCAATGCCGCATTCCGAGCCGCCGGCGAACATCACGTCCGCCCGCCCGAGGCGAATGTGGTCGAGCGCGCGCCGATCGACATGTTGGATGCGGCGCAGGCCGTGCATTCCGACGACAGCGGCCCGCGCGTGCCGAGCCAGATCGACACCCAGCCGGCGCCCATGTTCGGCAGGATCGACGGAATCGAGAACGGCCCGACGCGGTCGGGGCCCTTCTCCCAGAGAATCTTGTGGCAGTCCTGGAAGCTCTTCAGGCCGCCGATGCCGGTCGCGATCGAGGCTCCGATCCGCTCGGCCTCGGGCTCGATCTCGAGCCCCGAGTCCCGATGGGCCTGAATCGCCGCGGCGATCACCATCTGCGTGAAGCGATCCATCTTGCGTGCGCTCTTCGACGTCGATCCAGTCCGTCGGCTCGAAGTCGCGCAGCTCGCAGGCGAACGTCACCGGGTACCCCGACGGGTCGAACGAGCGTGATCGGCGCGGCACCGCTCTTGCCGGCCACGATGCCGTCCCAGAAGCTCTCCGGGTCGTTCCCGAGCGGAGTGAGCGCTCCCATCCCGGTCACGACGACCCGCCGACGTCCGTTCTCGCTCGTCAACACGCGCTCCTCAAGGCTTCCTCACATCCCCAGGCCGCCGTCGACCTGGAGCACCGCTCCGGTGACGAACCGCGCCTCCTCAGAGCAAAGGAAGCGTACACAACGCGCGACGTCCTCCGGATCGCCCAGCCGCCCCAGAGCGGTGTTGCCGAGAATCATGTCGCGCAGCTCCTCGGGAAGCACCTCGGTCAGCTCGGTCGTGATGTAGCCCGGGCGCGATCGCGTTCACGCGCACGCCGCGGCTGCCGAGCTCCTTCGCGAGCGACTTCGTGAAGCCGATGATTCCCGCCTTCGAGGCCGCGTAGTTCGTCTGGCCCGGGTTGCCGTGCAGGCCGACGACGCTGGTCAGCGTGACGATCGAGCCGCTGCGCCGCTTGAGCATCCCCCGCGCGACGGCCCGGCAGACGTTGAACACCCCGCGAAGGTTCGTGTCGATGACCTCGTTCCACTCCTCGTCGCTCATCCGCACGATCAGCGTGTCGCGCGTGACGCCCGCGTTGGCAACCAGGATGTCGACGGGGCCGAGCTCGGACTCGACGCGCTCGACCAGCGCCGCCACCTGCTCCGGGTCGGCAACGTCGCGCCTGCATCGCGATACCGCCGATCTCGGCGGCCAGCGTCTCGGCGACCTCGGTGCCCGCCCGGTAGTTGACCGCGACGCGGGCTCCGGCTGCGCGCGAGCTCCCGCGAGACGGCGGCGCCGATGCCGCGGGCGCCGCCGGTCACGAGCGCGACCTTGCCGTCGAGCGAGCAGAAGCCCGGAGTATCCGAGGGCTCAGCGTTCAGCGGAAAGCACCTCCTCGAGCTTGGCGAGCGACGCGGGATCGCCCACCGAGACGGCTGGTCACGGATCGGTCGCTGCGCCGGACGAGCCCGCGAGAGCACCTGGCCCGGACCGACCTCGACGAACAGGTGAGACGCCGTCGGCGACGAGCGCAGCGACGGCCTGCGTGAAGCGCACCGGGGCCGTGAGTTGCTCGATCAGCAGTCCCGGCAAGGCGCTCGCGGCCTTCGAACCGCGCCGTCACCGTCGACATGAACGGCATCCCCGGCTCGCGCCGGCTCGACAGCGCGCGAGCGCCGTCGGAGAGGCGCTCGGCCGCCGAGCCGACGAGCGGGCTGTGGAACGCGCCGGTGACCGCGCAGCTTGATCGCGCGCCGGGCGCCGCGCTCGGTCGCCAGCCCGATCAGCCGGTCGACCGCACTCGTCGCTGCCGGAGACGACGATCTGGCCGGGGCAGTTGTAGTTCGCCGGCCAGACGTCCTCGATCTCGGCGCAGAGCTCCTCGATCACCGCGTCGTCGAGACCGAGCACGGCCGCCATCGCGCCCGGGCTGCTCGCGCGCGGCGGCGGCCGTCGCCTTGCCCCGCTCGGGGACGAGGCGCGACGGCGTCGCGCGGCGAAAGCGCCCCGCACGCGGCGAGCGCCGAGTACTCGCCGACCGAGTGCCCGACGACGGCGTCCGGCCGCAGACCGCTCGCCTCGACGGCCGAAGACAGGCAAGCGACGCCGTGACCAGCGCCGGCTGCTGGATCTCCGTCTCGGTCAGCTCCTCGAGCGGGCCCTCGAAGCAGAGCCGCTCGAGATCGAGGCCCGACGACCTCGCTCCCGACCTCGAAGACCTCGTCGGCCTCGGGAAGCGTCTCTGCGAACGCTCGTCCCATGCCGACCTCCTGCGACCCCTGGCCGGGAAAGCAGAATGCGACCTTCATGCTGCAACGCTCCCAGCGAAGGAGGGCGGAGCCCCACGTGAGCCCGGCGCCGACGGCCGAGAGGAGCACCGAGCGCCCTCCCTGAGCCGGCCGTCGGCCTGCGCGTCGGCGAGCGCGAGCGGAATCGACGCGCTCGACGTGTTGCCGTAGCGGTCGATGTTGATCACGACCTTCTCCGGCGGAATGCCGAGCCGGCGCGCCGTGTGATCGATGATCCGCCGGTTGGACTGATGCGGCGCGTAGAGGTCGACATCCTCCATTCTCAACCCGCACAGCGAGACGAGCCGCTCGACCGACTCGGCGGTCACGCGGGTGGAGAACCGGAAGATCTTCTGCCCGTTCATCTGGATCGCGTGGAGCCCCGCGGCGACCGTCGCCTCGGTGGAGGGCACGCGGGAGCCTCCCGCCGGCACAAGGATGTCAGATGCGCCGCTTCCGTCGGAGCCGAGCTCGAAGCCGAGGAAGCCGCCGGCGGCGACACGCTCGACCACGACTGCGCCCGCGCCGTCGGCGAACAGGATTGCCGTCCCCCGATCGGCCGGGTCGGTGAGGCGCGAGAGCGATCTCCGCGCCGATCACGAGCGCCCGCTCGACGAGGCCTGCGGCGACGTTCGCGTACGCCTGAGCGAGGCCGTAGACGAAGCCCGTCGAGGCCGCGGACAGGTCGTACGCGGCCGCGTCCGTCTGCCCCGAGCTCCGACGGCGACGATCGACGCGGTAGCCGGAAGCGGCATGTCCGGGCTCGCCGTCGCGACGATCACGAGACCGACGTCGCTCGGTGCTACGCGGGCGCGCTCGAGCGCCTGTCGCGCCGCCGGGACCGCCAGGTCGCTCGCGGCCTCTTCCGCAGCCGCCACACGGCGCTCACGGATGCCGCTCCGCTCGACGATCCAGTCGGCGTTCACGCCGAGGCCGGCTCCGACGTCCTCGCTCGAGACAATCCGGTCGGGTACGTAGGCACCGATGCCGGTGATGCCGACCGCGGGCGCATCCTCGCGGACGCGCGCGATCACGCGGGCGGCGCAGGCGTGTCGGCGACGGCGAAGGTCAGCGTCCCGCGCGCCGCGAGCTCGCCGCCCACCGTCGCGCGCGCGTTGCCCTTTCCGACCGGTCCCCGCACGCGCTCGAGCTCGCAGACGAGCTCCAGCTCGTCGCCCGGACGCACGATGCGCTTGAAGCGGACGCCCTCGATCCCCCCGAACAGCACGAGCTTCCCGCGGTTCTCCGGCTCGGAGAGCACGGCCACGGCGCCGGCCTGGGCCAGCGCCTCGACGATCAGCACGCCCGGCATGATCGGGTTGCCCGGGAAGTGGCCGGCGAGATACCACTCGTCCTCGCGCACCCGCTTGCGCGCGACGACCCTGGCGCCGGGCTCGATCGCCACCACGTCGTCCAGGAGGAGGAAGGGATCCCGGTGAGGGATGATCGACTCGATCTCGGCCCGCGTGAGCCCCGTCACGCGGGCGCGTGCTCCTGCAGGCGCCCGCGCAGCCGCTTGCGCGCACGATGCACGTACGACTTCGCCGTGCCCGCCGGGATGCGCACGAGCCTGGCCGATCTCGTCGTAGGAGAGCCCGAGCCCGTCGCGCAACAGGACAGACGCGCCGCTGGTCGGCCGTGAGCCGCGAGAGGCCTGCCGCGAGCTCGCCGCGAAGGTCGCGCGATCATCGCCAGGCGCGACGGGTCGCTCTCGTCGTCGACGCGGAGGTCCTCGGCCGGGAGCTCCTCGCCGCGCCGCAGCACCTGGCGCTCCGCCAGATCGCGGCAGGTGTTGACGACGAGCCGGTGGAGCCAGGTCGAGAACTGGGACTCGCCCCGGAACTGGCGCAGCCGGTGGAGAGCTTGAGCAGCGACTCCTGGGCCGCGTCGCGTGCATCCTCCATGTCCGTCAGCAGCTGCGACGCGAGCCGGGAGACACGCGCCGAGTAGCGCTCGACCAGGGCCTCGAGCGCCCTGCCGTCGCCCTCGTTCGCCCGGCGGACGAGATCGGCGTCGGACAGCCGTGCGTACAGCGAGCCGAGGATGCCCGGCGCGGGCGGGCGCGCCTCACGCTGCGGCTGTTCCATCGCCTCATAGTCTAGAGGTCGTGCTTGGTGGCAGGCTCCCCGGATTTCCGATGTGAACGACGCGGTCACGCCGGAACGCGTGGTGCCGCTCCTGCGGGGCCGACTCGGAACGCCGTACATCTACGCCGCCCGCTGCGAGTCGACCCAGCGATTGCTCACCGACGCCGAGCCCCATGGCGCGGTCGCGGCATGCGACGAGCAGACCGCGGGTCGCGGACGTCTGGGGCGCCCGTGGCAGGCGCCGGCCGGCACCGCTCTGCTGTGCTCGATCCTGCTGCGCCGGCCGGCCGGTCGCAATCCGGCCGAGCTGTCCGTCGTCTCCGCCCTGGCGACCGCGGAGACGGTCGAGCACGTCACGAGCCTCGACGCACGCATCAAGTGGCCGAACGACGTGCTGCTCGGCGACCGCAAGGTGGCCGGAATCCTGCTCGAGGGCCGTCCGGCGCACGATCGTGCTCGGCATCGGGCTCAACGTCAACCAGACCGAGGCCCAGCTGCCAGACCGCCCGCAGTTCCCGGCCGGGTCCCTCTTCACCGTCGGACGGCAACCGCCGCGAGCGGGCGCCGATCCTCGCCGAGCTCCTCGTCCGGCTCGAGCTCCTCTACGAGCGCTGGGCGGAGGAAGGGCTTGCCGCGCTCCTTCCGGAGCGTCGCCGCGACGCGACGCGCTGCACGGTGCGGAGATCGAGATCGGCGCCTTGCGAGGGAGGGCGGCCGGCATTGCGGAGGGCGGGGAGCTCGTGCTCGAGACGGCCGAGGGGCGGCGCCTGGTCTCGACCGGGGAAGTGACGCTGATCGGCCCCCGCTGGACGGCCTGAAGACTGCCCGCTGGTAAAGTTGGAGGCAGATCGTCCTGTGCGTCTACTGCGCGCACTCCTCTTGCTCCTCGCGCCGATCGGCCTGGCGCTCGTACTCGCCGGACCTGCAGCCGCCCAGGAGCGGCCGCGCGTGCTCGCGATCGACTTCGAGAACGACGTCAACCCGGTCACGGCCGACTACGTCATCGACGAGATCGCGCACGCCGAAAAGGACGGCTACGACGCGGTCGTCGATCCTCCTGGATACGCCCGGGCGGTCTTGCCGAGTCGATGCGCGACATCTACAAGCGCATGCTCGCGTCCCGCTGCCGGTGATCGTCTACGTCTCGCCCGACGGCGCGCGGGCTGCGTCGGCAGGCGTCTGGATCGTGCAGGCAGCGGACGTGCCGCGATGGCGCCGCAGACGAACATCGGCTCGTCGACCCCGATCTCGGTCGGCGGCGAGAACATCCCGAAGGACCTGCGCCGCAAGGTCGTCAACGATGCAGCCGCCTCCCTCGAGGCGCTCGCAGAGAGTCACGGTCGCAACGTGCGAGTGGGCCGAGCGGGCCGTGCGTCAGGCCTCGAACCTGACCGCGAGCGAGGCGCTCGAGCAGGACGTCATCGACTACGTGGCGCCCGATCTGCCGGCACTGCTGAACGAGATCGACGGGCAGACGACGAAGGTGCCGAAGGGCATCGTCCTCGATACCGCGGACGCCGAGGTCACGACCGTCGAGATGTCGCTCTGGGACCGCATCCTCGACACGATCATCGACCCGAACATCATCGCTCCTGCTCTCGCTCGGGGTGCTCGCGATCACCGTCGAGCTCTTCAACCCGGGCCTGATCTTCCCCGCCGCATTCGGCGTCGATCGCCCTCATCATCGGCTTCTTCGGCCTCCAGGTGCTGCCGTTCTCCTGGGCCGGCATCCTGCTGCTGCTCGTCGCCTTCGGCTTCTTCATCGCGGAAGCGTTCGTCACGAGCCACGGCGCGCTGGCGGTCGCCGGGGCAGTCAGCTTCGTCTTCGGGGCGCTGATGCTCTTCGACCCGGCCGGCGACGCCTACCAGGTCTCGCTTCCCGTCGCGATCGCGATCGCCGCGCGTCTCGTGGTCCTGGTCGGCTTCGCGCTCGCGAAGGCGCTGGCAGGCCCGGCGGCGCCCGCCGAAGACAGGCCAGGAGGAGCTCGCTCGGCGCAGATCGGAGTCGGTGCGCGACGCTCGCTCGACCCCGAGGGCCTCGTCTTCGTCCACGGCGAGCTCTGGCGGGCGCGTTCCGCGACCGGCGAGACGATCGCGGCAGGGACGCCCGTCAGGGTGAGCACGATGGCCGAAGGGCTCGTCCTCGAGGTCGAGCCGACCGAAGAGCTCGCCGTTGCCCCAAGCCCAAGCCGCGAGGATCGGCTCCGCCGGTCCGCGTAGGAAAGGAACGCCATGACCGGTGCGATCGTCGCAGTCGTCGTCGTCGTCGTCATCGTGCTGCTCCTCATCGCCCTCTCCGTACGGGTGGCGCGGGAGTACGAGCGCGGCGTCGTCTTCCGCCTCGGCCGTCTGCTGACCCCGCCCAAGGGCCCGGGCCTGTTCTTCCTCATCCCGATCATCGACAAGATGGTGCGGGTCGACCTGCGGACGGTGACGCTGAACGTGCCGCCCCAGGAGGTGATCACGAAGGACAACGTCCCGGTCCGGGTGAACGCGGTCGCCTACTTCCGGATCATCGAGCCGTCCGAGGCGATCGTCCAGGTCGAGAACTTCATGGTCGCGACGTCGCAGATCGCCCAGACGACGCTCCGAAACGTGCTCGGCCAGCACCAGCTCGACGAGCTGCTCGTCGGAGCGCGACAAGATCAACATGATCCTCCAGCAGATCATCGACGAGTCGACCTCGCCCTGGGGGGTCAAGGTCTCGATCGTCGAGGTCAAGGACGTCGAGATCCCGACCGGCATGCAGCGGGCGATGGCGCGTCAGGCCGAGGCCGAGCGCGAGCGCCGCGGCAAGGTCATCGCCGCCGAGGGCGAGTTCCAGGCGTCGGAGCGGCTGAAGGACGCGGCGAACGTGATCAGCCAGAACCCGACAGCGCTCCAGCTGCGTTTCCTCCAGACGATGCTCGAGATGAGCTCGGAGCGGGCGACGACGCTGATCCTCCCGTTCCCGATCGAGCTCTTCCGGCCGTTCCTCGAGAAGCAGCAGCCGACTCCGGACGGCCGCACCGCCCAACCGCCTGACGCGCCCCGACCCGGAACTGCGCGGCGACCCGCTGTCGGGGAGCTGCGTCGTCGTCGCGCCCGGCCGCGGCGTCCGGCCCGGGTGGCCGCTGCCGGCCACGGCCGACGCCGGGGACGAGCGCGTGCCCGTTCTGCGAGGGCCACGAGAGCGAGACGCCGCCCGAGACGCTTGCCCTCGCCGAGCCGACCGCGAGCCCGACACTCCCGGCTGGCGGGTCCGCGTCGTGCCGAACATGTACCCCGTGTTCGTCGAGCGGCAGGCAACGGCGCGAACGACACCGCCGTTCGAGACGGGCCCTGCCTCGGCCGCCACGAGGTGGTCGTCCACGCGCCGCGCCACGTCGCTCTCGCTCGCCGATCTCACCGAAGCCGAGCTCGAGGCCGTCGCGACGCGCCTGGCGGCTGCGGGCGGAGTCCGCGCGCGCAGCGGGCTTCGCGCCATGCTCGCGTTCGTCAACGAGGGCCGCGCCGCCGGCGGCCAGCCGGCCCACACCCACTCCCAGCTCGTCTGCGTTCGCGGAGCCGCCCCCGCCTTCGGCGACTCGGAGCGCCCGGTGGGCACTGTCGGCTGTGCGAGCTCCTGGCCCTCGAGCGGGCGAACGGCGGGCGGGTCGTGCTCGAGCGCGACGGCCTGATCTGTCTTTGCCCGTATGCGAGCCGCGCGCCCTACGAGCTGCTCGTCGCGCCGCTCGCGTGCGAGCAGACGCGTTCGCGAGCGCGCTGCTCGGCCGAAGCGCTCGTGCTCGCGGCCGAGGCCGTCCGGCGGCTCCACGCGGCTCGAAGGGAGGGTCCCGCTCAACGCGTGGCTGCACCGGCGCCGTTCGACGAGCAGAGGCGCTGCACTGGAGGCTCGTGCTCGCCCCGCGCCTGACGGTCGCCGCCGGGCTGGAGCTCGGCGCCGGCATCTGCGTCAATACCCTGCCGCCGGAAGAGGCGGCGGCCGGCCTGCGGGCCGCAGGCTGAGCGAGCCTACTCGGGCTCGTCGGGCTCGTCGGCTGCGTCCAGCTCGAAGTCGGCGTCGAGCTCGTCTGCACCGCGCCGTTCGTGCTGTCGCCTGAGGCAGTCGCGAGACGTCGCCCTCTTCCCCGTTCGGCTCGCCCTCGGCCACGACGAGCGCGAGCGTCGACACCTGCTCGTCGCCCCGCAGCCGCATCACGATCACGCCCTGGGTCGAGCGCCCGAGCCGCTTGATCTCCTCCACCGGGATCCGGATCACCGTGCCCCCGGTCGAGATCAGCATCACCTGATACCCGTCGCGCACCACGCGGGCGCCCGCGAGCTGTGCCCTTGGCCTCCGTCAGCTGGACGGTCTTCACGCCGAGGCCGCCGCGACCCTTGCGGGGATAGTCCGTCGACCCGGGTGCGCTTGCCGTAGCCGTTCTCGGTGACGACGAGGAGGTCGGCGTCGTCCTGTGCGATGTTGACCGCGATCACCTCGTCTCCCTTGCGCAGGCCCATGCCCTGGACGCCCGACGCGTCGCGCGCCCATCGGGCGCGCCTGGCTGCTCGTTGAAGCGGATCGCCTGCCCCTTCCGCGAGACCATCAGAACGTCGTCGTCCCCCGAGGAGTGGCGGACGCCGACGAGCTCGTCGCCGTCCTCGAGATTGATCGCGATGATCCCGTCGGCCCTCAGCGGCGTGTTGTAGTCGGCGAACTCGGTCTTCTTGACCATGCCGTTCTTCGTCGCGAAGAACGAGGTACTTCGCGTCCTCGAAGTTGCGGGTCTGCGATCACGGCCCGGACCTGCTCGTCCTGGCGAAACGGCAGCAGGTTGACGATCGCCCGGCCCTTCGACTGACGCGAGCCGAGCGGCAGCTCGTGCACCTTCAGCCGGTACACCTTCCCCACCGAGGTGAAGAAGAGGAGGTAGTCGTGCGTCGAGGCGACGAAGAGGTGCTCGATGTAGTCGTCGTCCTTCAGCTCCATGCCCATCACGCCGATGCCGCCCCGGCGCTGCTCGCGGTAGGCCGTCACCGGGAGCCGCTTGATGTAGCCCGGAGCGCGTGATCGCGATGACCATGTCCTCCTCGGCGATCAGGTCCTCGAGCTCGAGCTCCTCCTCGGCGGCGACGATCTCGGTGCGGCGGTCGTCGGCGCGGCCGTAGATCTCCTTGAGCTCGAGCAGCTCGTCGCGGATCAGGCCGTCGATCCTCGCCTCGTCCGAGAGGATCGAGCGCAGCTCCGCGATCCGCTCCTGCAGATCCGCGTACTCGTCCTGGATCCGCTTCCGCTCGAGCCCGGTCAGCCGGGCGAGCCGCAGGTCGAGGATCGCCTGCGCCTGCTCCTCGGAGAGCTCGAACTGCTCGATCAGCCCCTGACGGGCCGCGTCGTGTCGTCGGAGGCCCGGATCAGGGCGATGACCGCGTCGAGGTTGTCGAGCGCGATCAGGTAGCCCTGCGAGGATGTGCGCGCGCCGCTCGGCCTGGCGAGCTCGTGCTTCGACCGGCGGGTGACGATCTCGCGCTGGTAGTTGAGGTAGTGCCGATCAGCTCGCGCAGCGCCGAGCGTCCGCGGAACGCCGTCGACGAGCGCGACGGCGTTGTAGCCGAACGTCGTCTGGAGCGGCGGTGTGCTTGAAGAGCTTGTTGAGGACGACCTGCGGGATCGCGTCGCGCTTCAGCTCGATCTGGATCCGCATCCCGGACTTGTCGGAGTGATCCTGGATGTCGGAGATCTCGGGGAGCACCTTGTCGTTCACGAGGTCGGCGATCTTGCGGATCACGCCCGTGTCGCCGCCCTTCTTGACCCCGTAGGGAAGCTCGGTGACGATGATCGCCGACTTGCCGCCGCGCAGCTCCTCGATGTGGGCGCGGGCCCGCATGACGATCCGGCCTCGGCCGGAGCGGTAGGCGTCCTGGATACCCGCCCGGCCGACGATGATCCCGCCCGTCGGGAAGTCCGGCCCCTTGATGATGGCGTCCCGAGCCGCTCGACGTCGATCGTCCGGGTCGTCGATCATCGCGATGATGCGCGTCGACGACCTCGCCGAGATGGTGCGGCGGGATGTTCGTGGCCATGCCGACCGCGATACCCGACGAGCCGTTGACGAGCAGGTTCGGGAACCGCGAGGGAAGAACGGTCGGCTCCCGCCGCGACTCGTCGTAGTTCGGCTGGAAGTCGACCGTGTCGGCCTCGATGTCGCGGAGCATCTCCGTCGCCATCCGTGCCAGCCGGCACTCGGTGTACCGCATCGGCGGCCGGCGGGTCGTCGTCGATGTTGCCGAAGTTGCCCTGGCCGTCGACGAGCGGGTAGCGCATCGAGAAGGCTGCGCCATGCGGACGAGCGTGTCGTAGATCGCCTGGTCGCCGTGCGGGTGGTACGAGCCCATCACGTCGCCGACCACGCGCGCGCACTTGAGCCTGGCCGGTTCGGTTGCAGCCCGGCCTCGTTCATCGCGATAGAGCACGCGCCGGTGCACGGGCTTGAGCCCGTCGCGGACGTCCGGGAGCGCCCGGGCGACGATCACGCTCATCGCGTAGTCGAGGAAGCTCGAGCGCATCTCCTGCTCGAGCTCGCGAGGCTCGATGCGGCCCGGGCCGAGAGCGCCGGTGTCGAGCTCAGACATGGCTCAGCCTTGCTTCCTCTGTGGTGGTCAGAGCCAATGTAGGGGCCGGATCTCATCCGGCCCTCAGACATCCAGGAACCTCACCGTCGCGCGCGTTCTGCTCGATGAACTCCCGGCGCGGCTCGACCTGGTCGCCCATCAGCATCGAGAAGATCCGGTCGGCGCCCGCTGCGTCCTCGACCTCGACGCGGATCAGCATCCGGTTCGCCGGGTTCATCGTCGTCTCCCACAGCTCGATCGCGTCCATCTCGCCGAGACCCTTGAACCGGCTGACCTGCATGCCCTCCTTCGCAAGGTCGAGCGCGCGCTCCCGGAGCTGCTCGAACGTCTCGGCGAGAGCGCGTCTTCTTTCCGAGGCCCAGCTAGAAGGGCGGCGCACCGACGATCTCGACCAGGCGCGCATAGGTCTTGCGGAGGTTCGCGTAGACGGGGAGGAGAGCAGCGCCGGAGGGCACCGTGACATGGTTCGCGGCGCTCGTCGCGCGCTCGACGACCCGTACGCGCGCCTCCTCGTCGGTCGCGTTCACGACGCTGACGTCGTAGCCGTTCGCGTCGACCGAGGCGAGCGCGGCGGCGATCTCGCCGGGCGTCGCGGCGTCAGTCTCGACCAGGCGGTGGGCCACCACGAAGCTCGACGGTGAGCGTCGCCGAAGTCTGCCCGCAGCCGCGAAGCCCAGCCGTCGAACTCGTGCAGAGCCCGCGCGAAGCGGCTGTAGCGCGCCTCGGTGAGCTTCTGCGACTGGCCCGCCCGGTCGGTCACCTCCAGGTCTTTGACCCGCTCGCGAACGAGCAGCTCCTCGAACTGCGACTCCTTCTCCACGTACTGCTGACGGCCGCCGAGCTTGACGCGATAGAGGGGCGGCACCGCGATATAGACGTGGCCGCGCTCGACGAGCTCGGGCATCTGCCTGTAGAGGAAGGTCAGGATCAGCGTGCGAATGTGCGATCCGTCCACGTCCGCATCCGTCATGACGATCACGCGGTGGTAACGGAGCTTCGCGATGTCGAACTCGTCGCCGATGCCCGTGCCGATCGCGGTGACCATCGCCTGGATTTCCTCGTTCGAGAGCACCTTGTTGATCCGGTTCTTCTCGGCGTTGATGACCTTGCCGCGAAGCGGCAGAATCGCCTGGTAGGCGCGATCCCGCGCGTCCTTGGCCGAGCCCCCCGCCGAGTTGCCCTCGACGAGATAGAGCTCGGTGACCTCGGGGTCGTTGATCTGGCAGTCGGCGAGCTTCCCCGGCAAGCGACGTGTTCTCGAGCGCGCTCTTGCGCCGGGTCAGCTCACGGGCCTTACGCGCTGCCTCTCTCGCCCTGGCCGCGGATACCGGCCTTCGTGATGATCTGACGCGCATCGGAGGGGTTCTCCTCGAGGAACTCGGCCAGCTTCTGGTTGACGATCTGCTCGACGAGGCCGCGGATCCACGGGTTTCCGAGCTTCGTCTTCGTTTGCCCCTCGAACTGGGGGTCGCGCAGCTTCACCGAGATCACCGCGGCAAGACCCTCGCGAACGTCGTCGCCCTCGAGGTTCGTCTCCTTCTCCTTGAGCAGGCCCTTGTCGCGCGCGTACTTGTTCAGCGTCCCGGTGAGCGCGCCCTTGAAGCCGGAAAGGTGGGAGCCGCCTTCGTGCGTGTTGATGTTGTTCGCGAACGAGAACACGGACTCCACGTACGACGTGTTCCACTGCATGGCCACCTCGACTTGGCCCTGCTCGGTCTCGCCCTCGAAGAAGATCACGTGCTTGTGAACGGGGTCCTTTGCCTCGTTGACGTACTTGACGAAGTCCTTGATCCCGCCGTCGTAGTGGAACTCCTGCCGGTCGTCGCCTTCGCGCTCGTCGACCAGCGCGATCCGCAGGCCGCGCGTCAGGAACGCGGTCTCCCGCAGCCGCTGGGTCAGGGTCTCCTTCGACCATTCGAGCTCCTCGAAGACCTCGGCGTCGGGCAGGAAGCTGATCGTCGTGCCGGTCGCTCCCTCGCCGCCTATCGCCGCGAGCTCCGCCTTCGGCACGACCTCGAGCTCGGTCGTGGGATTGCCGCGCGCGAACTCCTGGCGCCAGACCTTCCCGTCTCGCTTCACCTCGACGACGAGCCACTCCGACAGGGCGTTGACGACGGAGACTCCTACGCCGTGCAGCCCGCCGGAGACCTTGTAGCCGTCGCCGCCGAACTTTCCGCCGGCGTGAAGCTTCGTCAGCACGACGGTCAAGGCCGGCAGACCCTGGTCGGCCATGACGTCGACGGGGATGCCCGAGCCGTCGTCCGAGACCGTGACGGAGTTGTCGGGGTGCAGCACGACCTCGACCTGGTCGCAACGGTCTGCGAGGGCCTCGTCCACGGAGTTGTCGACCACCTCGAACACGAGATGGTGTAGACCGCGCGAGCCGGTCGAGCCGATGTACATGCCGGGCCGAAGCCGCACCGGCTCGAGGCCCTCGAGGACCGTGATGTCCTTAGCTGTATAGCTTGATTCACTCATGAGGAGATCCGCCAAAATCCCTGCAAAATCGCAGGAAACTCTATGCCCTGTAAGTGTATCAGACGGGGCGGTCGAGCCCGCTGCCACGTGACCGCGCGAGAGACAGCGCAGCGGCCCGTTCAGCGGCCGCCCGAAGGGCCGGATTCTCGATGGCGAGCGCCATCTCGCGCGCACGGCTGTGCTCGCCCGCCGTCGGGTCGTCCGCAAGTTGCTCCACCTTCGGCGCACTTTCGCGACCCCGCTCCGGCACGGCGCCGACGGTAAAGCGGAGCCGGGCCGGCGCGAGCTCCTCGAGCTGCCCGCGGATCGTCGCCTCGAGCTGGGTGAGCTCCTGGGCCCACGCGCTGGATGACACGTGGACGATCACCGTTCCGTCGCGGGCCTGTCTCGCGGGCCAGGCGTTCGCAGCAACGAGCGGCCCGACGGCTGACGGCCACCGCGCGAGCAGATCGGCGAGGGAGGCCGAGCCGTCCCGGGGCCCCAGACGCCCCAGCTCGCGGCGCACCTCGTCTGCGAGCGGGCCGGGCAGCCGATAGCGGACGCCGCTCATCGTTGCCTGGCGGTTCCGGCGGCCACCTCGATCACCTGTGCCGGCGCAGGAGCATCGGCCGGAACGGCCCGCTCGGTCGTCGAGGTGACGAGCACCTGGCACCCGGCCGGCACGCTGTTGAGGAGAGCCCTGCGGCGTCCGTCGTCGAGCTCGCTCAGAACATCGTCGAGAAGGAGCAAGGGCGTCTCGGCACGTTCGTTCGACAGCGCGCGCAACTCCGCCAGGAGCAGGGCAAGCATGGCGACCCGCTGCTGGCCTTGCGACCCGTAGACGCGGAGCTCCGTCCCGGCGGCCGTCAGCTCGACGTCCTGCAGATGCGGCCCGATGCCTGTCGTTCCCCGCTCGACATCCCGCTCCAGACGTTCTTCCAGCGCGTCGACCGTCACCTCGCTCGCCGGATAGCGAAGATCGGCGGCCGCGAGGCCGAGCCCCTCGGCCTCCTCCGAGAACCGGGGCGCGATCACGGCGACGGTCTCGCCTCGGGCCCGCTCGAGATCGTCGCCCAGCCGCGCAACCGCATCCGTCCATGGGCCGACTGCATCACGCTCGAGGAGCCCGGCGCGCACGCGCCTCAGCGCCGCGTTGCGCTGGGCGAGAGCCGCCCCGTACTCGGCAGGCAGGGCGGCCTTCGAAGGGAACAGCCGGCTGATCATCCGGTCGAGATAGCGACGGCGGATCGCCGGGCTCCCCTTCACGACGGCAAGCCGGTCAGGGGTGAAGACGAGCACCGAGAGACGGCGGCGCAGCTCTTCGTGACTCCGGACCGCTGCGCCGTCGAGCTCGATTTGCTTCGTGCCCCCTCGAGCCGACGGTGATTTGCGTCGCGAACGGCGTCGCCTCGCGAACGAGCCCCCTCAGCTCCACCCGGGCAGCGTCGGCCCCGAAACGGACGACGCCGGCATCCCTCCGCGTCCGAAACGAGAACCCCTGCGAGCCCAGATGGATCCCCTCGAGCAGGTTGGTCTTACCGGCACCGTTCGGGCCGACGACGAGCACGAGCCCCTGGGCGAGCTCGAGCTCCTGGCGGCCGTACGACCGGAAGTCGTGCAGCCGCACGTGCGACACCAACAAGACCTCTAGCCGGCGAGGCGAATCGGCATGATGAGGTACCAGGAGTCCTCACCCGCGCCGCTGATGAGCCCGGGCCGCAGCGGCGTGATGAGCCGCAGTCGTACCTGGTCTTCATCGACTGACTCGAGCCCCTCGCGGAGAAAGTCCGGGTTGAACCCGATCTCCAGCACATCGCCGTTGTACGGAATCGCCAGTGACTCCGTCGCCTCTCCGACGTCCTGGGACTGCGCCTGAATCGTGAGCTCCGCCTTCCTCGAACCGCAGCCGGAGCGGCGCGTTGCGCTGGGCCATGACGCTGACACGCCGCACCGCGTCGAGCAGCTCCTCGCGCGGGACGTTGATCTCGGCCTCGAAGCTCTCCGGTCGCAGCTGACGGAAGTTCGGAAACTGCCCGTCGATCCGTCTCGCGGTGAGGACGATGCCCTCGATGTCGAACACCACCTGGTTCTCCTGGACTCCGATGCCGATCTCGTCGGCGCTCGCCCCCTGCCCGATACGGACGAGCTCGCCGAGGGCCTTGGCGGGCACGATCGCCTCGAAGTCGCGGCCGGGCTCCTGCTCGAGCGCGGTCTCTTTCACGCGCGAGGCGGTAGGAGTCGGTGGCCGCCATGACGATGCCGGCGCCTTCCAACCGAACGAGGATTCCGGTCAGGACCGGTCGCGACTCGTCACGCGACGCGGCTCGGGCGACCTTGGCGATCGTGTCGAGCAGCGCCTCCCGTGAAACCGAGACAAGCGCCGAGGGCTCGAGCGTCCGGTAGCCGTGGGAAGTCGTCCGCGTCGATACGTGTTCAGGCGATAGGAGCCGCTGCCGCACGTCAGCTCGAGTGTTGCCGCGTCAGCCTCGTGCGTGAGGACAACTTCACCCGGAGGCAGAAGCCGAACGATGTCGACAAGGAGACGCCCCGGTACGACGACGCTTCCTTCTCCCTCGATGTCGGCGTCGAGACTTGCGCGCAGCGACATCTCCATATCGGTAGCCGCGACGGTGAGGCGTCCTTCGCCGGCGCGGAGAAGGATCCCGGCCAGAATCTGGACGGAGATCCGTGCCGAGACGGCCCGCCCGACAACACCGAGCGCCCGGGCGAGCTCATCACGAGACGCGACGATCTTCACGGAAGAGGAAGGAGGGGCTTCAACGGTCATTTCTAGGCTATGAGAAAAAGATCGTCGTAGTCATAGGTAGTGTGGATTGCGGGGAGGACGGCCGTACGGTCGACCGTTGGGCGTTGTTGCCTGTGGAGCTTCTCGGTGGACAAGCACGGGATCTCAACAGGCACGAGACAGAAGAGCAAGCTTGTCCCCAGCCTCACCCGGCTTGCTTGATTCGCGCTGTGAGCTCCTGGACCAGGTTGTAGACGCCCCGGTCCTCGCGAATCAGCCGTCGTGATGTTCGAGGTTGCGTTGATGACCGTCGTGTGGTCGCGACCGCCGAAGTCATCGCCCGATCTTGGGAAGCGAGCTGTCGGTGAGCTCTCTGCAGAGGTACATGGCGACATGGCGGGGGTAAACGATCGAGCGTGATCGCCGCTGGCCGACGAGCTCCTGGAGAGAGATGGCGAAACGCTCCGACACGACCTCCTGGATGCGCAGGATCGAGATCTCCGGCGCCTCGCCTTGCGGGAAGACATCCTTGAGCACCTCTTGCGCGAGCTCGACCGTCATTGCCCTCCCGGTGAGCGACGAGAAGGCAACGACTCGCGTGAGCGCGCCCTCGAGCTCGCGGATGTTGCTCGACACCCGTCCCGCGATGAACGTGAGCACCTGAGGGTCGGGTACCGGGATGCGATCCGTTGCGACCTTCTTGCGGAGAATCGCGATTCGCGTCTCGAGATCCGGCGGCTGGATGTCGACGATGAGTCCCCACTCGAAGCGCGAGCGCAGCCGTTCCTCGAGCGTTGCGATGTCCCGCGGAGGCCGGTCTGACGAGAGGATGATCTGGCGCTCCGCTTCGTAGAGCGTGTTGAAGGTGTGGAAGAACTCCTCCTGGATCCGCTCCTTGTGCTCGAGGAACTGGATGTCGTCGACGAGCAGCACGCCGTACCCGCGGTAGCGCTGCTTGAAGGCCTCGACTCGCTTCTCCCGGATCGAGTTGATGAAGTCGTTCGTCAGCGTCTCGCTGGTGACGTAGCGCACCGAGAGGCGGGAGGAGTGTTCCGACACGTAGGCGGCGATCGCCTGGAGCAGGTGCGTCTTGCCGAGGCCCGTCCCGCCGTAGACGAAGAGCGGGTTGTAGGCGCGCCCGGGCGCCTCCGCGACGGCGAGCGCGGCCGCGTGGGCAAAGCGGTTGGACGAGCCGATGACGAACGTGTCGAACGTGTACCTGACGTTCAGCCCTTCGACGCGCGGGGCCGGCTGCTGGGCGGCGGGCCCGGGCGGGTCGACCTGCTCACTGACGAGGACGCGCACGCGGCCCGAGGGCCCGAGCAGATCCCGCGCGGCCGAGCCGATGAGATCGGCGAAGTGCCCGTCGATCCAGCTCGCGGGTGAAATCGTTCGGAACTTCGAGAGTGAGCTCGTCCTGCTCGAGCTCGCGGGCGCGGATGTCGCCGAACCAGGTGTGGTACGTCTGGTCGCTGACCGTCTCGCGGACACGGTCCGAGATTTCGGTCCAGACGTTCTCCGCGCTCAGCTGCAAGCCTTGCTCCAACCCTCCGCCTCTTCCTCCCCACAGGGCCTGAGAGAAGGGGCGATCATAGCAGCGGCCTGCGCCGCGCTCAACGCTGCGAGGCGGGCTTTACCGCCTCCCGGAAAGCGAGGCAGTGCAGGCGTTTTGGATGTTCCACAGGACTCTCCACAGCTGTGGATAGACGGCGCGATGCGGTACACGCAGAAGGATCCGGGTTGTGGATAGCCAGACGGTAACGAGATAGTTACGCGCTGACGTGAATGTGGCTCATCTATACTGGCTTGCTGGCCGTCCTCGTGCCCAGCGCCCTTACCCGACGTGAAGCGAACCTACCAGCCCAATGTCCGCAGGCGGAAGCGCAAGCACGGCTTCCGCGCGCGCATGAACACACGAGCGGGCCGGGCGATCATCAAGCGCCGGCGCGCCAAGGGTCGCAAGCGGCTCTCCGCGTAACCTCCAGGCAATGAAGCGTCGACGTCGGCTCTCCCGATCCCGGGATTTCGACGCCGTGTACCGGCAGGGCCGTTCGGTCTCCAGCCGCTACCTCGTTCTCTACTCGTTCGCGCGTCCGGCCGGCGGTGGCGAGAGCGAGCCCCGCCTCGGCCTCGCGGTCTCGCGCAAGGTCGGCGGCGCGGTGGAGCGCAACCGGTTGAAGCGACAACTGCGAGACGCGTTCTCCACGCTTGCGGACGGGCTGGCTCCCGACCACGACTACGTCCTCGTCGTCAGACCGGGTCTGGCCGCCGCCGCCGAGCCGAACGGCTTCGACTGGCTCGTCGACCGCGTGCGCGAGGTGGTAGAGCAGACGCCCGGGCACGACGGGGCCCCGGAGCCGCGAGAGGAAGCTCACACGCCGTGAGATACCTGGCGATCGGTCTCGTCCGCCTTTACCGCTCGACGCTCGGCCTGCTCTTCGCGGGCCGCTGCAAGTACCACCCCACCTGCTCGCAGTACGCGATCGACGCGCTGCAGGAGTTCGGAGTCGTGCGAGGGGTCACGCTCTCCGTATGGCGGCTCGTTCGGTGCAACCCGTGGAGTCACGGCGGAGTCGACCATGCGCGTGACCAGCGGCTCTTCCGGCGCTCGGGCTCGAGTACGGCCGGAGACCGGCCCTCGCGGCGCTCCGCATGATCGTTCTCGGCCTCCTCGGACCGATCGAGGACGTCCTCACGGACATCCTCGAATGGCTGCACACGTCGGCCGGGCTGACGTGGGCGTGGGCGATCGTCGTGCTGACGGTCGGCGTCCGGATCGTGATCCTGCCGCTGACGATCAAGCAGATCCGTTCGATGCAGCGGCTCCAGCAGTACGCGCCCGAGCTCAAGGCGCTGCAGCAGAAGTACAAGAACGACAAGCAGCGCATGAACGAGGAGGTCATGAAGTTCTACCGGGAGCACAAGGTGAACCCGGCTGCTTCGTGCCTCCCGATCATTCCGCAGATCCCGATCTTCATCTCGCTGTTCTGGGTCTTGCGCGACTTCGAGAAGGAGGTCTTCCCGCAATACCCGTCGTCGGAGCTCGGTTTTCTCAACGACCTCGTTCCGGACATCACCCAGCACATCAACGAGCACTGGTCCGGCTGGCTGCTCCTCGTCGTCTACGTCACGAGCCAGCTCCTCTCGCTCCTGCTCTCGACGACCGCTGTGCAATCGAAGGGGCAGCGGTACGTGCTGCTCGCGCTCCCCTTCATCTTCATCCCGTTCATCATCAACTTCCCGGTCGGTCTGATGATCTACTGGGTCACGACGAACCTCTGGACGGTGGGGCAGGGCATCGTCACGCGACGGCTTTATCCCGCGGCCCGTGCTCGAGCTGCCCAAGAAGTCGAGTCGGACTGCGGCCAAGCAGCCCACCGGCACGCAACCGACTGCGAAGCCCAAGGCGGCCAGCGCCGTCGTTCCCGAGAAGACGCCGCCGGCGACGCCGGACGGCGCCCGCTCAGCCGAGACCGGTCAGGCGCCGCAAGAAGAAGGGCCCGCGCACGCGGCGATGAGCGAGACGGACACACCCGAGCAGGGCGAGACGATCGGCGATCGTGAAGCCGAGGCGGCAGGCGAGACCGTCGGCGAGGCGAAATGGACGGCGCTGCGCGATCTCGAGCGCCGCTTCCCGGGGCTCGACAAGTCCCAGGTCGAGTTCGTCGTGCTGTCAGAGGGCGAGCGCGGCCTGCTGGGCGTCGGCTTCGTTCCGGCGAAGGTGATCGCCAAGGTCATGGGACCCGTCCTTCCGCTTTCGGACACAGCGCCTGTCGAACCGGAGCCGTCCGCGCCCCTGTCGCCGGCCGGCGCTCGTCTCAAGCAGCTGCTCGAAGAGGTCCGCGGCGCGCTTGCCGTCGATGCGACCATCGTTGTCAGGGAGACCGCGGCAGAGCTCGTCGGAACGTTCCACGGCCGCGAGCTGGGTCTCGTGATCGGCAAGCATGGGCAGACGATCGACGCGATCCAGTACCTGGCATCTGCGACGGTCTACCGGGGCACCGAGGAGGAGCGGCTCGACGTTGTCGTCGACGCCGCCGGCTATCGCGAGCGCCGGCGATCGACGCTCGAGTCGCTGGCCGACCGCACCGCGTCGCGGGTGGTCTCCTCCGGCTCGCCGAGCGAGCTCGAGCCGATGAGCGCGGCGGAGCGCAAGATCGTGCACCTGCGTCTGAAGGACAGGCACGACGTCGCGACCGTCAGCGAAGGGGCGGAGCCCAACCGCTACGTCATCGTCCGGCCCGCCTGACCGGTGGACCGGGATCCGCGGTTGCTCCACTGGGTGGAGTCCGCGATTGCAACCCCAGGTATCACCGCCTTGCAGGGTGCCGAGGAAGCATGGCGGGTGCTGGTCGACGAGGCGCTCGTCGCGCTCCCCCACGTACGCGCGGGCCCGGTGATCGATGTTGGCTCGGGCGGGGGCTCGCCGGGGCTGCCGCTTGCCGCGAGCCTTCCGGGCCTGCGATTCGACTTGCTCGAGTCGTCGGGCCGCAAGTGCGCGTTTCTGTCGGCGGCCGCGTCGGACTTTCCGAACGTCGAGGTGATCTGCGCGCGCGCGGAGGAGCACGCCCGCGTAGGCGGTCGAGATGCGTACGCGGTCGTGCTCGCCCGCGCACTGGCGCCGCAGCCCGTTGCAGCCGAGTGGTGCCTCCCGCTTGTCCGCCCCGGCGGCACGCTGATCCTGTACGCGTCGCGGCCGGTCCCGGGCCTCGACCGCGTCGCGGCGGCGCTCGGCGCGGCGCCGCCGGAGGTCGTCGAGCGACGCCGACCGACCGGGGCGGACGCTGCTCCTGTTCGCGAAGCTTGGCCCGACGCCCGAGCGGTTCCCGAGGCGGCCCGGGATCGCTCGGAAACGGCCGCTCGCGTAGCCTCGCGGACGCCGGCCGAGGCCGACACTAGACTCGAGTGCGTGGCCGGAGGCATCTACGCGGTCGCGAATCAGAAGGGCGGCGTCGGAAAGACGACGACCGCGGTCAACCTCGCAGCGTGTCTGGCCGAGGCCGGTGAGAGCACCCTCGTCGTGGACCTCGACCCGCAGGCGAATGCGACGTCCGGGCTCGGTGAACGGG
Organism: uncultured Thermoleophilia bacterium; assembly: GCA_963780385.1. Taxonomy (GTDB): domain Bacteria; phylum Actinomycetota; class Thermoleophilia; order Gaiellales; family Gaiellaceae; genus CAWACA01. The sequence goes on from CAWACA010000023.1 coordinate 48,730, forward strand.
CGAACGGCACCTCCTCCTACGACCTTCTCGACGGGGTCGACCTGGACGAGGTGGTGCACGAGACGCGCTTCCGGAACCTCTTCCTGGTCCCTTCGCGTCCCGAGCTCGCGGGCGCTGCGGTCGCCCTCGGCGGGCACGACCGCGGCGAGACCTACCTCGGCCAGGCGCTCGCCCACGCGGGCCGGCGTTTCACCTTCACCTTCATCGACTGCCCCCCGTCGCTGGGATCCCTGACGGTGAACGCGCTGGCGGCCGCCGACCGCGTCCTCGTGCCCGTCCAGTGCGAGTACTACGCGATGGAAGGGCTCGCGCAGCTGCTGCACTCCGTCGAGCTCGTGCGGGCCCGACTCAACCCGCGCCTGACCATCGGCGGCATGCTGCTCACGATGGTCGACGGGCGGACGCGGCTCGCGGCCGATGTGGCAGAGGAGATTCGCCGGGCCTTCGGGGAGCTCGTCTTCGACGCCGTCATCCCTCGCAGCGTCCGGCTTGCCGAGGCGCCGAGCCACGGGCTGCCGATCACCGCCTACGACCGGTCCTCTGCCGGCGCGGACGCGTACTACCGCGTCGCCGGCGAGCTCGTCGATCGCCCATGATCGACCCGGCCGCAGGCAACCGACGGGGGCTGGGCCGAGGGTTCGAGCTCCTGCTCGGCTCGGGCGCGGAGCCCTCCGAGCTCGTGCAGATCCCGATCGGGTCGCTGCGACCGAGCGGCCGCCAGCCGCGCAAGCGGCTCGATGCCGAGTCGATCGCCGAGCTTGCGGACTCCATCCGCGTTCAGGGAGTCGTGCAGCCGGTCATCGTCCGGACCGATCCCGAGGGCGGCTACGAGCTGATCGCCGGTGAGCGGCGCTGGCGTGCCGCCCGCCTGGCCGGCCTCGCGACCATTCCGGCAATCGTCCGGGAAACCGACGACCGCGAGTCGCTGATGCTGGCGCTGGTCGAGAACGTGGCGCGCGAGGATCTCTCGCCGATCGACGAGGCTCGTGCGTACTCGTCGCTCATGGACGAGTTCGGGCTCTCGCTCAGCGACGTGTGCGAGCGCGTCGGCCGTTCGAAGCCCACCGTCTCCAATCGCGTGCGGCTCCTCGAGCTGCCTGACGACGTGCTGGCACTCGTCGAGCGAGGCCAGCTGAGCGAGGGCCACGCCCGTGCCGTCCTCGGGGTTCCCGATCACGAGGAGCGCCGGCGGCTGGCTCGACGGATCGTCCGCCAGGGTCTCTCCGTGCGGGCCGCCGAGCGGGCCGCCCGCTGGGCCGGCGCTCGAACCCGACCGCGGGCGGCGTCCCGACCGACCGACCCTGCGCTGGTCGAGCGGGCCCGCGTTGCGCTGGCAAGTGTCACGGGTGCCGACGTCCGCGTCGGCCGGGGTCGCCTCGAGCTGCGGTTCGCCGACGAGACGGAGCTGGCCGAGCTCGTCGAGGCCCTCGAGCGGGCCGCCCGCGGACTACGGCTGGCCTCCTGACGCAGAAGGTCGAGCGGCTACAATTGCCCGTCGCCGGGCGATTAGCTCAGTTGGTTAGAGCGCCGCTCTGATAAGGCGGAGGTCCCTGGTTCGAGTCCAGGATCGCCCACTTGCGCCGGCCCTCGAGCCGGGCCGGAAACGTCTGGAACGGTCTGCGATACACCGCCGAAGAGGCCGTTCGTGAAGCTGATACGATCGGCCAAAGCTGCCCATGCACGAGATGGTCGTCTACGGAGTCAGCTTCGACATGGTCGGCAAGCAGCCGATTGTCCTGCTCAAGACGGCCGAGGGGAACAAGTTTCTGCCGATCTGGATCGGGCATCCCGAGGCCGCGGCGATCCTCATGAAGCTGCAGGGTGCGAGCACTCCGCGGCCGATGACGCACGACCTGCTGACCGAGATCCTCGGGCAGCTCAACGTGCGCGTCGTGCAGATCGCCGTCACCGAGCTGCGCGAGAACACGTTCTACGCGCTGATCACGCTGACGATCAACGGCTCGGAGGTCGAGATCGACTCGCGGCCGAGTGACGCGATCGCCCTGGCGGTCCGAGCCGGCGCGCCGATCTTCGCCGCCGACTCCGTGATCGAGGAGAGCGCGATCGAGTTCGAGCACGAGGACGTGAACGAGGAGGAGATCGTCGAGGAGTTCAAGAAGTTCCTCGAAGACGTCTCCCCGGAGGACTTCGAGAAGGACTCCTGAGCGCCCGCGCGGCGCGGTCCGGCTAGGGCCGGCCGTTGGGCAGCTCGCGCTTCACGACGTCGAGCAGCGCGCCGAAGAGCTCCCGTACGCCGTCCGGGGAGAGGGGCCCCGGGTTGACCTCGGTCAGATGCGCGATCAGCCACTCCTCGCGCGCCTGGTCGAGGAAGGGATAGCCGCGCTCCAGCTTGTAGCGGCGCAGCGCCTCGACGAGCTCTATGCGCTCGTTCACCTTCGCGAGGATCTCGTGGTCGGCGCCCGTGATTCGCTCCCGAAGCTCGACGACGCGCGGATCGGCGGTCCAGTCCTCCATCAGACGTCAAGGATAACCCGGGCCCGCCAGCCGTCCTCGTCCTGGACGACCGCGAGACCGTGGTACGTGGCGGCCTTGACGAGGGCGTGCACCCGGTGGCGCTCGGGGTCGGCAGGCTCGCCGTGCAGCTCCGCCCGGTAGCTCGTCCGGCTCCATTCGGGGAAGACGATGCGGCGGCACACCACAGCGTCCGCCTCGAACAGGAACACGAGGTCGTTGAGCCAGCCGACGAGCAGCTCCTCGACGCTGGCGGCGTCGCCCGCCAGCTCGTAGACGTCGCGCTCGGCGACCCGCTCCAGATCGCAGACCGTTTCGAAGAACGCGAGGCCGGCCTCGACGAACAGCGCCGGTCCGTCCGGTGCGGTGATCTCGAGGCCGAGATCGGCCTGATGCTCGAAGGTGCGCCGGGTCACACCGAGGTCGCGACTGCCAGCGCGATGCCTACCGCGTTGTAGGCAGCATGAGCGATGAAGCCCGGCCAGACGCTGTCGGAGCGCAGCCGCACCCACGCGAGGCCGAGCCCGAAGACGACGAGCGGCGGCAGCGCGACGAGGATGCCGTGCGCCAGCCCGAAGGCGACCGCGGTGCCGACCACGGCGACGACGGGCCCGAAGAGGCGAAGGGCAGTCACGCCGAGGCCGCGGTAGAAGAGCTCCTCGGCGAACGGGCCCCAGGTAATGATGAGCACCGCGTTGACGAGGAACGGCGCAACGGCGTCCGGGCGCCACTCCTGCGGCGCCAGGCCCTGCTTCTCGCCTGCGTGCAGGATCGGCTCGAGCGCAGCGGCCACGACGATCGAGACGAGCACCACGCCGCCCGCCTGCCAGAGGAACCGCCGCTCGAAGTGCCGCAGGCCGAGCGCCTGCCGCGCGCTCGGGTATGCGGACGCGATCGCGAACGTCAACCCGATCAGCACCGCGTAGAGCAGGAACCCGCCCACCGCGGTCGACCACTCGAAGATCGGCGGCTCCTCCTCGACGCGGTCGGTGTCGGCGAGCGAGAAGGCCGAGACGATCTGCAGGCCTGCCAGGCCCGCCCAGAGGAGCAGGGCGAGCGGCCGGCGGGGAAAGGCGTCCTGCTCGGCTGTCGTCGAGGAGCTCATAGGCCGAGGCGTTCGGGCAGCGTAGCGAGCGGCGGCGACGCGAAAGCCAGCCCTGCCGCGGCTGCGCCGATCCGATCCACCTCCTCGTCCCCGACATGGAGCGCGCGGGTTGCCGCCACCCCGAGCTCGCCGAGCGCGCGCTCGAAGATCCCGGGGTCGGGCTTCTCCACACCCGCGCCGGCGGAGGAGACGACGACCTCGAAGAGATGGTCGACACCGACCCGCTCGAGCTGCTCCCTGAGGCTCGTGTCCCAGTTTGCGACGCACGCGAGCGCGAGCCCCGCCGAGCGAAGAGCCTCCAGGGCGCCGACGGCGCCTTCGGCGAGGCGGAAGACGATCGCGGTCATGAAGTCGGGCACGAACTCCGCAGGATCGAGGTCGACCGCCAGCGTGCCGAGGAAGACCCCGACGCAGTCGCGGCGAAGAGCCGCGAGGCTTTCGGCGTCCCGGCCGAGCATGGAGCGCGGCCGGTAGAAGGCGGCCTCTGCCCGGAACGCTGCCGAGACGTCTGTCCTGGGCAGGTCGACGCCGCGTGCGCGCAGCGCGGCCAGCAGGCGGTCGCTCGGATCCTCCAGCACGACGAGCGTGCCGTAGGCGTCGACGGTGACGGCGTCGAGCTGTGCAGCCGGAACGACGCTCACGCTCGTCTATCGGAAGGCTTCGGGGTGCAGGGCGACGGCGATCGTCTCGAGCGCCTCGGCCACACGTGGGCCGGCGCGCGTCACGAGGTCGAGCGGAAGCATGACGACCCGACCGTCTCGTACCGCTCGGAGGTCGCGGGTGTCCGGGTTGCGCCGCAACGAATCGAGCGTCAGCCCGCTGTCCGAGGTGATGAGATAGACGTCGGGATCGCGGGCGGCGAGCTCCTCCGGCGAGAGCGGTCCCGCGTCCGTCTCCGTCGCGACGTTCTCCCCCTTGGCGCGGCGGATCAGGTCCGCGAAGAGGGAGGGATCGCGGATCGTCACGAAGAGCCCGGTGTCCACGAACGTCGTCGTGGGATCCACATCGGCGAGCTTGTCCTCCACCTCGGCCACGTCCCGTTCCAGCTTGCCCGCCAGCTTTCTCGCTTCCACGGGCCGGCCGAGCAGGAAGCCCAGATCGAGGACGCCGCGGCGAACGTCGTCGACCGTGAGCGCCGGCTGGACGTACAGCGGAGCTCTCGTGCGCCGCTCGACCCTTGCCACGCCGCCGCGGTCCGTCTCGGGAGTGACCACGACGAGGTCGGGCTCGAGCGCGACGACGGCAGCGACGTCGACCGTGCCATTCTCGTCGACGACCTCGGCGGGTGAGTCCGCTCCGCTCACCTCCACCCCCGCCGGCACGCCGACGAGGCTGCCGCCCGCGCCGAGGGCGGCGATCAGCTCGGCGGACCCTGCATCGAGTGCCACGACGCGATCGGGGGCCGAGGGCAGCGTCGTCGGGGCGTCTCCGGCGCCTTCCACGGTGACCGGGAACGGAGCCGGCACGGAGCCGGTCGGCTCGTCACGCTGGCCGCAGGCTGCGAGCAGGAGCGCCGCGGTCAGGAGACCGAGCGGCCAGAAAACCGTCGTGAGGCGCACGCGGAAGCTGGTATCACATCAGCGAGGATCGCGGGCGCATGAGGCACTTCACCGTAGACGAGGCGAACGAGGCGCTGCAGCTCGTCCGGCCGCTGGCGGAGGAGCTCGTCGGCGTCTACAAACGGGCGAAGCGCACCGAGCAGCGCGCGGCGCCCTTGCGGGCCGCGGTGGCGGGCAACGGCAGCGTCGGCATGCGCGAGCGCCTGCAGGATCTCGAGCGTGTGGCGGCCGCCGCCGGATCGCGAATGCGCGCCCTCGTCGAGGAGATCGAGGCGCTGGGCGCCGAGGTCAAGGATCTCGAGCTCGGGCTGGTCGATTTTCCGGCGGAGCGCGAGGGCGAGACCGTGCTCCTCTGCTGGCGGGTCGGCGAGGAGGAGATCGGGTACTGGCACGGGCTCGAGGAGGGGTTCGCAGGGCGCCGGCCGCTGCCGCTCTGAGAGATCCGGCGTTCGGGTGCAGGTGGAAGTTCCCGGACGGCCAATCCCGGGTAGACGCGGCGGAACGCCGCGGCTCTCGCTACCCTCGATTGCAGGTAGATGGCGTACAGCAACGGCTCGAACGGCGGCAAGGGAAACGGCAACGGCGGCAACGGCGGCAGGTCCCGCCTCACCCCGACCCGGGCCAAACAGCGACGTCGCGCGCGCAGGCAGCGGGGCAGGGCCGGCCGCCGCGCGCTCCTGATCGTCGGTCTGCTGCTCGTGCTCGGGATCGCCGGCGGGGTCAGCGCGGCCGCGTTCACCGGCGTCGAGGCCCTGCGGAACAACTGCACGCTCGAGTCGCTGCAGGAAGTCAGGATCGGCCAGAACTCCTTCGTGTACGCGGCAAACGGGCAGTTCCTCGGGACGATCCCCGCGGAGAACAATCGGCAGCCGCTCGAGTACGAGGAGATCTCGCCGTGGCTCATCAAGGCCTCGGTCGCGATCGAGGATCAGCGGTTCTGGAAGCACAAGGGCCTCGACTACGAGTCGATCGCCCGCGCCGCCTTCGCAAACTACGAGGCGCAGGACGTCGTGCAGGGCGGCTCGACGATCACACAGCAGCTCGTCCGCAATCTCTACCGCCCGGTCGGGAACGAGCAGACCCTCGACCGCAAGGTCAAGGAGGCGTGTCTGGCGCTGAAGCTGGAGAAGGTCTGGTCGAAGGAGAAGATTCTCGAGACGTACCTGAACCAGGTGTACTTCGGGAGCCGGGCCTACGGGGTCGAGGCGGCGGCGCAGACGTACTTCTCGAAGTCGGCAGGCGAGGTGACCCTCGCGGAGGCCGCGATGCTCGCCGGGCTTCCGCAGGCACCGTCCTTCTTCGATCCGTTCAACCGCCAGCGCGAGGCCTTCGACCGGCGCAACGACGTGCTGAAGGCGATGCGCGACACCGGCGCCATCACGGATGCGCAGTATCGCAAGGCGGTTGCGACGAAGATCAAGCTCAAGCCGGGCAGCCTCTACACGAAGATCAAGGAGCCGTTCTTCTTCAGCTTCGTCCGCGACCAGCTGATCGCAGAGTACGGCGCCAACTTCGTTCGCTCGGGCGGTCTGCGCATCTACACCACGATCGACCGGCGACTCCAGCGTCTGGCGGAGCAGGCGATCCGCGACACGCTGAACGAGCCGACCGACCCGGCGTCCGCGATCGTTGCCATCAACCCGCGCAACGGCGCGATCCGCGCGATGGTGTCGGTGCTGCCGGGCACGCGGAGGACGCAGTTCAACCTCGCCGCCCAGGGCCGCCGCCAGGCCGGGTCGTCGTTCAAGACGTTCGTCCTCACGGAGGCGATCCGGCGCGGCATCAACCCCGACACGACGACGTATGTCTCCGCGCCCTTCACCTATCAGCCGGATCCACAGAGCGAGCCCTGGAGCCCGAAGACCTACGACAACACGTACTACGGCCCCTCCAGCCTGACCGCTTCCACCCTTCGCTCGGACAACTCGGTGTACGCGCGCTTGACGCTCGACCTCGGGCCCGAGAGCGTCGTCCGCATGGCGCGCGCGATGGGCGTGCGCTCCTCGCTCAAGCCGGTGGCCTCGGCCGGGCTCGGGTCGAACGACGTGTCGGTGCTGGACATGGCGTCCGCGTACGCGACGCTTGCCGCCGGCGGTGTCTATCACCAGCCGATGGCGATCCGCCGGGTCGTGCTGCCGAACGGCAGGATCGACCGCTCCGCCGATTGGGGGACGCCGCAGCGCAAGCGCGTCATCCCCGACGGGGTCGCCTACCAGGTGACGCGCATCCTCGAGGAGAACCTGCACGACGGCACCGGCACCCGGGCCTATTTCGGACGCCCTGCCGCCGGCAAGACGGGAACGACCGACGACCACACGGACGCCTGGTTCGTGGGCTACACGCCGGCGCTCGCCGCGGCTGTCTGGGTCGGTTATCCGAACGCGACGATCGAGATGTTCAGCGTCCACGGCATCGCCGTCTCCGGCGGCTCGTTCCCGGCGATCATCTGGAACCTGTTCATGTCGGGCGCGCTGGCGCGAACGCCGCCGACCGACTGGCCGCAGCCGCGGCAGGAAGTCGTGTGGCGCCCCTGGCACGGGAAGTACGAGTTCCAGGGCGACACGTCCACGACGGAGACGGACACGTCCGAGACGGACACGGCCAAGACGGACACCGAGCCGGACACGAGCGGCCCGCCGGTGACGGTGACGGTTCCGCCCGAGCCTCCTCCGCCCGCAGAGCCTCCGCCGCCCGCAGAGCCTCCGCCGCCGACTGCGACCGAGCCGCTGCCTCCACCTCCACCTCCGCCCTAGACCGGCGCTACCGTCTGCGGGGTGACGGCGGACGCGGCTCCGTTGCGCGGGCTCGCCACGCGCGCTCCCGTCGCCGCTCTCGCGGCGGGAGTCGGGAGTCTTGCCCTGCTGGGTGTTGCCGTCGCCGCGGCGTACCCGGACAGCTCCCCGCTCTCCCCCGACCGCGCCGGCGGCGACACGAGCTGGTCCTGGCTCTACCTCGGAGCAATCTCGGCGTCGTTCGTCTTCTACCTCGGCGGGCTCGCGGTGCTGTACCGCAGAGCGGCTGCGCTCGCGGCAGTTCTGGTGATCGCCGTTCTCATCCAACTCGCGCCCCTGGCCGGGCCGGTGCTGCTCTCGACCGACGTCTACACGTACTGGGCCTACGGGCGGGTCGGGGCCGTTCACGGCGAGAACCCCTACGAGGTTCCTCCGTCGAGCTTTCCGGACGATCCCGCCTACGCGCGCATGGGCGCCGATTGGCGCGATACGACGACGGTGTACGGCCCGGGGTTCACACTGGCCTCGGAGGGCGTCGCAGCTGTGGTCGGCTCGTCGGGAGACGCCGCTGCGTGGATCTACAGGATCACCGCCGCCGCTTCGATGCTCGTTCTCACGGTCCTCGCCGCCTTGCTCGCGCGGAGGCGAGCGCTGGCCTGCGCCTTCGTCGGCTGGAATCCGCTGCTCGCGGTCAGTTTCGCGGGCGGCGGTCACAACGACGCGCTGATGATGGCGCTCGTCGTCGGAGCGATCGCCGCCGCTGCGTACGGGCGACGCCAGCTCGCCGGCGCCGCGTGGCCGGCCGCGATCGCCGTCAAGTGGGTGCCCGCCATGTTCCTCGCGCTCAGGGTGGTCGAGGCCCGCGCGACACGGCGCTCGGTACGCCACCTGGGCTTCGCCGTTTCGGCGGCGGTATTGATCGGGCTGTCGGTCTGGCGCTACGGCTTCGCCTGGCTGGGGGCCGTCGTGCCGCTCGCAGAGAACCTCGAGAAACAGGCTGTGTACTCGATCCCGCACCGGCTGTCCGGGCTCGGGATCTCGGAGGACGCGGCGGCGATCCTGCTCGGCGGCCTGTTCGTCCTGGCGTTCGTCTGGCTCCTCCGCGAGGCGCGGCGCGGCCGCGCCCGGCTTGCTCTCGCCGCGTCGCTGCTCCTGCTCGCGACACCGTGGCTCGTGCCCTGGTACGCGGTCTGGGCGGTGTCGCTCGCCGCCTTCGACGAAGACGACCGTCTGGCGCGAGCCCTCGCGCTCGTGATCTCCGCCTACCTGCTTCGGGACGCGGTGCCGCTCTAGATAGATTGAGACCCCGATGAGCTCCCTGATCACTGTCGCCGAGGCCCAGAGCCTGGTCGTCGAGCGGGCGAAACCGCTCGACGCCGAGCGGGTTCCGATCGAGCGGGCATTCGGCCGCGTGCTCGCCGAGGACGTGGCCGCCCGCGTCGACCTGCCCCCGTTCGCGAGCTCGGCGATGGACGGCTATGCGGTGCGTTCGTCAGACACGGCGACGGCTCCGGTGAGCCTCGCGATTGCCGGGTCCGTCGCCGCCGGCAGTCCCGCCTCCCGACGACTCGAGCCCGGCGAGGCGATGGCGATCTCGACCGGCGGCGCCGTGCCGGAAGGCGCGGATGCCGTCGTACCGCTCGAGCTCACGCGGCGCGCGGATGGAACGGTGGAGGTCGAGCAAGCCGTGCCGGCGGGCGCCCACGTGCGCGGCCGGGGCGGCGATGTGACCGCCGGCACCGTCGTCCTCGAGCGCGGCGTGAGGCTGGGAGCGGCACAGGTGGGCTCGCTCGCCGCGGCAGGCATCGCCGAGGTGCAGTGTGCGAAGCGCCCGCGGGTGGGAATCCTCGTGACCGGTTCGGAGCTGCGCAAGCCCGGCGACGAGCTCGGTCCCAGGCCAGATCTACGAGTCGAACGGCCTGATGCTCGCCGCGCAGCTGACCTCCGCGGGCGCCGTGCCGGCCCAGCTCGGGGTCGTTCCCGACGACGAAGATGAACATCGTAAGACGATGGAACGTGCCCTGCTCGGCTTCGACATGCTCGTGACGAGCGGTGGAGCATCCGTTGGGCCGCACGATCTCGTCCGCAAGGTGCAGTCGGACCTCCGGGTCGACGAGGTGTTCTGGGGTGTGGCCGTAAAGCCCGGCAAGCCTGTCGCCTTCGGAGTCCGGCGCGAGCATCTCGTCTTCAACCTGCCCGGGAATCCCGTATCCGCCCTCGTCTGCTTCGAGCTCTTCGTGCGGCCGGCGATCGAGGCCCTCCAGGGCATTCCAGAGCCCCTGCCGGCCTTCTCGACCGGCGTTCTCGCCGCGCCCGTTGCGCGGAACGCGGCCCGGGACGAGTTCGTGCGCGCCCGCGCCGAGCACGGGCCGGACGGTTTGCGCCTGCACCCGGTCGCGGGCCAGGATTCTCACATGATCGTCTCGGCGGCCCGCGCGGACACGCTCGTCGAGATTCCGCGCGGGAGCGGTGAGCTCGCCCCGGGCGCGGACGTGCGCTACCTCACGCTGCCGTAAGCGTCTATCTCGGAACGGGATCCCGCTCGCCTGCCGGGATCCGCTCCTCGGGGATCCAGGCCTGCTCCGAGCCGGTCGGGCTCCGGCGAAGGCGACGGCTCGCGAGCACCGTGAGCCTGACGCTCTCCCGCACGACCCCGCGCACGGGCCGTTCGTCCTCCGTGGGATACGGGGCGTAGCGGCCGAACAGCACGGCGCCGATCTGGCCGGCCGACGCGCCCCAGAGGACCAGGGCGGCGATCAGCGTCACCGGCGCGTAGCCGACGGTGAAGAGCGTGGTCACGTACCAGGGCGCGTCGAGCCCGAGCCCGAATCGCACGGCGTACGCGGTCAGCAGCAGGATCGGCCCGGCGAAACCTGCCGCGTAGACCGCGACGCGAACCAGCAGGCGGCGGTCGCGCACGTGCGGCACCCAGAGCCAGGCATGGAGCGACGGCAGGATGAACAGCAGGGCGTACGGGTTGGTGACGGCCAGGAGCACGGCCGTGGCGCAGAGCAGGAGCATCGCCGCGAGATGCCCGGCGAGCTCTTCGCTGCGCTCCGCCGGCGCGACCGGTACGAGGCGGGCGCGGGCGACGAGCCAACCGAGCCCGGTGATGACCGCCAGGCCGGCGAGTGCGGCGAACGGCCAGTGCTGGGCCTCGGGGATGTCCATGGGCAGCGGCCGCGGCTCGCCGTTCGGGAACAGGCCGACCGCCGTGAAGATCGCCGCCAGGCCGACTCCCCACAACCAGACGCCGAGCCGGCTGCGGAGGCTGCGGAGCGCGGGCGCCAGCGCGAGCTCGCGGCGCCGCAGACGTGCATAGAGGTCCACCACGGCGGTGAGGACAGGCAGCAGTGCGACGAAGAGGATCAGCTCGATCGCGAAGCCGCGCAACACGCGACCCCCGAGGTAGATGTGCGACTCGGCGCCGCTTGCCACCTCCGGGGCTCCGTCGAGAGAGACGACGAGCGCCTGGGCCGCACGGCCGAGCTGGCCGAGACGGTCTGCCGACGTCGCCGAGGCGACGTCGTCGTCGGGCTTGGGCGGCCGGGAGCCGGCGGTCGTGAGCGTCAGGGTCGAGGTTCCCTCGCCGAGCAGCGGCGCCTGTCCGTACAGGCTGAACGGGAACGCGAGGTCGAGCAGCTGGTAGAAGGCGCTCGTATGGCCGGCGGGCCGCTCCGTCTCGGCGAGGATGCTCGCGTCGGCTGTGGCGACGAGCGCGGCCGCGGGCGATCGCGAGTCGTCGCCCGCAAGCTCGACCCGAGGCTCGCCTCGGCCTCCGACGCTGTCGAGGTTGACAACGGCGAGGACGTCTTCGCGGAAGGCGTCGCTTCGCGCGAGCTCCGCCGCACCGAGCCCGCCCCAGGCACCTCCGTCCGTCGAGACGAAGAGGATCGTGTGTGCCATGTTGATCGTCGAGAGATCGCGGGCGAGCTCGATGAGGGCAGCAGTACCGGAGGCGTTGCGGTCGAATCCCGGAGAGGTGCCGAGGTTGTCGCGATCCGCCATGACGACGATCGCCTCCGGCGAGCGCTCGGGACCGACCCGGGGCGGGCGCGCAACGAGGTTGACGAGCTCGACTTGCCCGCGGCCTGGTAGCTCGGCCTGGAAACGCTGCTCCTCGACGACGAGCGAGTATCCCTCGAGCCGCTCGCGCACCCACGAGGCCGCCTCCCCTGCATTGGCGCCGCCGGGCGCGCGGTCGGGGTTCAGATCCGCGAAGTCGCGTGCGAGCTGGGCCGCCGCGGCCTGGTCGAACGACGGCGGGAGGCCGGCCCTCGGAAGGGGATCGGGCCGTCCCACGGTGAACGCGGCCACGAGCAGCGGGAACGCGATCAACGCCCAGGTGACGCGGTAGATGCGACCGCTCACAGGCCGTTCGAGCGAGCCGCGTCTGGCCCGGCGTCGGGACCCGAGGGCCCGACTTGGGTGCGGGGGAGCAGCCATCCGGGGCGGGGCTATAGTAGTTGGGATGGTCTTGTCGCCGCGCCGCTCTCGCCGGGGCTGACGGTGGGAAGCGTCGCCACGATCCTCCTTGTCGACGACGAGGAGTCCGTACAGAAGCTCCTCACCTATCCGCTCGAGCGCGAGGGCTATCGAGTAGTCCAGGCCCGCACGGGAGAGGAGGCTCTGGAGCGCTTCGAGGCCGACGAAGTCGATCTGATCGTGCTCGACCTCATGCTTCCGCGTGTCGACGGGCTCGAGGTCTGCCGGCGTGTCCGGGCGGTGAGCACGGTGCCGATCATCATGCTGACCGCCCGTGACGACGAGGTCGACAAGGTGCTCGGCCTCGAGCTCGGCGCCGACGACTACATCACGAAGCCGTTCTCGATCCGCGAGTTCCGAAGCCGCGTCAGGGCTCTTCTGCGGCGCGCCCAGCTCTCCAGCACGTCCGATCGTGCCGAGACGATCGACCGGGACGGCCTGCGGATCGATCTGGCGCGCCGTACCGTCGAGGCGCACGGCAGCGCCGTCCAGCTCACGTACGTCGAGTTCGAGCTCCTCCACACGCTCGCTGCGAACCCGGGCCGGGTCTTCTCGCGCCAGCAGCTGCTCGAGAGCCTGTGGGGCAGCGCCGACTACCGCGACCCGCGCACGATCGACGTCCACATCCGCCATCTGCGCGAGAAGATCGAGCGCGATCCGAGCGAGCCGGAGTACATCTTCACGGTGCGCGGGGTCGGCTACCGCTTCCGGGACCGCTGATGCGATCGCCGCCCTGGAGCCTGGCGGTCAAGCTGGGGCTGGTTCTCTTCCTGCTCGTCGCCGGCGCGCTGACGATCGTCTACCTGACCGTCGTGCCGCGGCTCGAATCCCGGATCGTCGACACGACGATCAACGAGCTGAACCAGGCCTCGCAGCTGCAGGCCGAGCTCTTCGCCGGCTCGGACATCCAGGCGTCGCAGGGAGGTGCCGGGTTGTTGGACAGCCAGGTCAACGCCCGTGTGGCCGTGCTCGGCGAGCTGAGCGGCACGACTCTCGTGCCGGTGGCCGATTCGCGCTCGTCGCTGGCCGCGACCGATCTCGTCAACAACGAGGTGGCTCTCGCGGCCGCCCGCTCGAACGCGCCTGCGCAGGGGCGCACGCAGCGCGACGGCCGCGAGTTCGCCGAGGTCGCACGGCCGATCGGCGAGGACTACGTCCTCCTCGTCTCGGCGCCGCTCGCGGACCGGCTGTCGGCGGTCGACGTCGTTCGCCGGGATCTCCTCCTCTTCGGCGGCGTGGCCCTGGCCGCGTCGTGGCTCGTCGGCGCCCTGGCCGCGCTCAAGTTCGCACGGCGGATCCGGCGGCTCGAGGTCGCGGCGGATCACATCGCGGGAGGGGACTTCAGCGCCCCGGTGGTCGACGACGGGCAGGACGAGGTGGCCGAGCTGGCCCGGAGCTTCGACCGCATGCGGGTGCAGCTCGCGCAGCTCGACGGCGCCCGGCGGGAGTTCATCGCCAACGCGTCGCACGAGCTCCGTACGCCCCTGTTCGCGATCGGGGGGTTCCTCGAGCTGCTCGCCGACGAGGATCTCGACGAGGCCACGCGGCGGGACTTCCTCGAGAGCGCTCGGGGTCAGGTGGATCGTCTGACGCGGCTCGCCGGCGACCTGCTCGATCTGTCGCGGCTGGACGCGGATCAGATCGGTTCCGCGTCCGAGCCGATCGACCTCGCGGAGACGGTTGCCGGACTGGCGGCCGAGTTCGGCGCGGTGGCCGACGGGAGCGGGCACGTCATGTCGGTTGCCGTGGCGGACGACGTGCTGGCGCTCGGCGATGCCGAGCAGGTGCTCCGGATCGGCCGCTCGCTCGTCGAGAACGCGCTTGCGGCACACGCCGGCCGGCACGCGGATCGAGCTGCGCGCGGGGATCTGGGTCGACCGCGCGGAGCTTTCCGTGCACGACGACGGCCCGGGGATCCCCGAGAGCGAGCAGGAGCGGGTGTTCGACCGCTTCTTCCGCGGCGAAGGCAGCTCGCCCGAGGGAAGCGGAATCGGTCTTGCGATCGCCCGCGGGCTCGCGCAGCGAATGGGCGGTGGGATCGAGTTGCGCTCGCAGCCCGGCAGCACGACGTTTACCCTCGTGCTCAAGCGGGCTCCTGCCGCCGCCCCGTTTTCACGTGAAAACGTGCTCGTTTGAGCCGCACGCAACTGTCGCCGATTCATGTCTGACGAGATGACTCCCGAACGCCGCCCCCGCCCCCTGGTGATTGCGCTCGTTGCGCTCGCCACAGCCGTCGCGGGCGGTGCAGCGGCGCTCGGGATCGGCGCCGCGGTCGGCTGGGTCGGCGGCGGCGAGACGGTCATCCTGTCCGGCGCACCGAGACAGTCGGACGAGGAAGTTGCGAGCCCGGCATCGGTGCCTGCCGACCGGGCGCTCCCGGGCAACAGCTTCGATCCGGCCGGGATCTACCGCGATCGAGCTCCCGGCGTCGTCACGGTCCACGCGCTCTTCGACGATCACGCCGGGACGGACGTGCTCGCCGAGGGCCAGGGCTCCGGCTTCGTCGTCTCCGAGGACGGCTACGTGCTGACGAACTCGCACGTGATCACGACGGCCGGGATCCAGGAAGAGCCGGATCCCCAGAACGTCGAGGAGGCCGGCGAGGTGTTCATCGAGTTCGCAGACCGGGACCGGATCCGGGCCGAGGTCGTCGGCTGGGATCTGTTCTACGACATCGGCGTGCTGAAGGTCGATCCGAAGGCCCACAAGCTGGAGCCGGTGCCGTTCGGCGATTCCAGCGCGGTCGTCGTCGGCGAGCCGGTGGCGGCGATCGGCAGTCCCTTCGGCCAGGCGGGCTCGCTCGGGGTGGGGGTCGTTTCGGCGACGCAGCGGTCGGTCGACTCGCTGACCTCCGCCTACAGCGTCGTGGACGCCATCCAGACCGACGCACCGATCAACCGTGGCAACTCGGGCGGCCCGCTGTTCAACGCGCGCGGTCAGGTCATCGGCATCAACGCGCAGATCCGGAGCGAGTCCGGCAACGCCGAGGGCGTGGGCTTCGCAATTCCGATCAACATCGCCCGGCGGTCGATGGAGCAGCTCGTCCAGACCGGCCACGCGCGGTACGCGTGGGTCGGGGTCTCGACGCAGACGCTCACTCCCTCGCTCGCAGCGGCGACCGAGACCCCGGTCGAGAGCGGAGCGGCGATCCAGTGCGTCGTGCCGGGCAGCCCTGCGGCCAAGGCGGGCCTCAGGCCCGGCGGCAACGACGGATTCGTCCTCGGGCGCGAGTTTCGCTCCGGCGGGGACATCGTCGTCGCGATCAACGGCGAGAAGGTCGCGTCGACGGAGGATCTCGGCCGGATCGTGGCGGCGAGCCTCTTTCCGGGCGAAACGGCGTCGTTCACCGTCGTACGCGAGGGGCAGCGGGTCGCAGTGCCCGTTGTTCTGGGCGACCGGCCGACGGAGGGCAACCCCGGCTGTTGAGCGCGACCTCCGGCGGCGGAGTCGCTATCCTGCCGCCGCATGCTGGAGCCCATCAACGTGGGCCACAAGAAGCTGGGCGATTACGCAAGCCTTGTCGGCCGCCGCCTCATGGACCAGATCCTGGAGCTCGCCGCCCCGCTCGAGGGAAAACGCGTCCTGCACCTGTCGGCGACCGCGTTCGGCGGCGGTGTCGCGGAGATCAACTACACCCTGCTTCCGCTCATGATCGACGCCGGTCTGCAGGCCGAGTGGCGGGTCATCTGGGGCCAGGAGGAGTTCTTCCAGGTCACGAAGACGATCCACAACGCGCTGCAGGGAAACCCGGAGAGCCTCGACGAGGAGCAGCGCGCGATCTACGAGGACTACAACCGGCGCAACGCCGAGGCGCTGACGGAGGAGTACGACTTCGTCATCGTCCACGACCCGCAGCCGTGCGCGATGATCGAGCACGTGCGTGACGCCGCGCGACACTGGATCTGGCGCTGCCACATCGATCTGTCGGCGCCGAACCGCGACATGCGTGGAATTCCTCTCGAGATGGTGGCGGCGCTACGACGGAGCCATCTTCCACCGTCCCCAGTACGTTCCCGACGTCGACGGTCTTCCGACCGGCTACATCTGGCCGCCCGCGATCGACCCCCTGGCGCCGAAGAACATGGCGCTCTCGGCCGAAGACGCCGCGTACATCGTCGATCAGTTCGGGATCGACGTCGACCGGCCGCTGCTGACGCAGGTTTCCCGCTTCGACCCCTGGAAGGACCCGCTGGGGGTCATCGACGCCTACCGGCTCGTGCGCGAGGAACGGCCCGACGTCCAGCTGGCGCTGGTCGGATCGATGGCGCACGACGATCCCGAGGGATGGGACTTCTACAACCAGACCATCGCGCACGCGGCCGGAGACCCCGACATCTACATCCTCTCGAACCTGAACAACGTCGGCTCGGTCGAGGTGAACGCCTTCCAGGTGCGCTCGGCGGCCGTCATCCAGAAGTCGATTCGCGAGGGGTTCGGCCTCACGGTCTCGGAGGCGCTCTGGAAGGGCCGGCCGATCGTGGCCGGACGGGTGGGCGGCATCGTGTCGCAGGTCGAGGAGGGCCGAACCGGCTACCTCGTCGACTCGCCGGAGGAGTGCGCCGGCGCGTGCGTTGCGATCTTGCGCGATCCGGAGGGGGCCCGACGGATGGCGCTCGCCGGCAAGGAGTACGTCCGGACGCACTTCCTGATGCCGCGGCTCCTGCGCGACTGGCTGGCGCTGTTCAACCGGCTGCTCGGAAACGACACAGGCGACACGAAGCTCGCGACGGTCGGGTCGGCGGTGTAGCGGCTGCGGCAACGGCGCGGCCCGCGCAGCTTTGCGTGCGAAAGCGTCCGCGGCCGCCTTCGGCGTCACGCTGCGCGGGCTGTGCCCTTGCCGCCGCGATCGGCCGAGCCCATCCGCGGCTCGGCACGCCGCTCTGCGTCCCGCCGGGTACCGTAGACCTATGGTCGGCCGCCGGAAGCTGATCGTCGTCTCCAACCGCGGCCCCGTCACCTTCGACCGCGACGCAGACGGAAATCGCGTTGCCCGGCGCGGCGGCGGCGGGCTCGTGACCGCCCTCCGGAGCCTCGTGAGCCACCACGACGTGACGTGGGTGGCAAGTGCCATCACCGACGCGGACAGGGAGGTGGCGGAGGAGGGAAACGGCGAGCCGCTGGACGAGACCGCCGCCGACGGGTCGCCCTACCGGCTGCGGCTCGTCGTCCACGACCCGACGGCGTACGACCGTTACTACAACGTCGTCTCCAACCCGGTGCTGTGGTTTCTCCAGCACTACCTCTGGGGCCTCTCGAGCGCTCCGAGCATCGATCAGGGGCTCCACGTTGCCTGGAGTGACGGCTATTGCGCCGTGAACCGCAACTTCGCCGAGGTCGTGCTCCAGGAGCTCGAGCGAGAGCCCGAGGCGGCGGTGTTCTTCCACGACTACCACCTGTACGTGGCGCCGGGCATCGTTCGCGAGCACGCCCCGACGGCGGCGCTGACGCATTTCGTGCACGTCCCCTGGCCGCAGCCCGACTACTGGCGCGTGCTGCCGGAAGCGATCCGGCGGGCGCTGCACGAGGGGATTCTCGCGAGCGACGTCGTGAGCTTCCACACCGATCGGTGGCGCAGGAGCTTCCTGCGCAGCTGCGTGGACATCCTCGGCGCCGAGGTGGACTCACGACTCCGGCATCGTGCGCTTCGCCGGCCGGGAGCTCTGCGCGTGCGTGGCTCCGATCTCGGTCGACCCGAGCGAGTTCGACGCTCTCGCGGTCGGCGAGAGCGTGTTGCAGGAGGAGGCGGCGATCGTCGCAGCCCGGCCGGAGTTTCTCGTCGTCCGCGTCGACCGGACCGATCCGTCGAAGAACGTCGTGCGCGGGTTCCGCGCCTTCGAGCTGTTTCTCGAGGCGCACCCCGAGCTGCACGGGCGCGTCGGGATGCTCGCGCTGCTCGACCCGTCGCGCCAGGATATCCCGGAGTACGCGGAGTACCTCGGCGCCGTGCAGCGAGCCGCGCGGGCTCTCAACGACCGCTTCCAGGCCAACGGCTGGCTTCCGCTCGATCTTCAGATCCAGGACAACTTCGTCCAGGCGGTCGCGGCGTACAAGCAGTACGACGTGCTGCTCGTGAACGCGATCTTCGACGGGATGAACCTGGTTGCGAAGGAGGCCCCGCTCGTCAACGGGCGGGACGGCGTGCTGATCCTCTCGGAGAACACGGGGGCCCACGAGGAGCTGGCGCCCTACGCGCTCACGGTCAATCCGTTCGACGTGTCGGGGCAGGCCGAGGCGATCGGCGAGGCCCTCGCGATGTCGAGGGAAGAGCGCCGCCGTCGCATCGAGGGGATCCGGGGGCACGTGCGCAGCCACGACATTGCCGGATGGATCGACGTGCTGCTCGCCGACCTCGACCAGGCCGTCGCGTCGCGCGGAAGTACGATTCGCTCGTGACGGAAGGGGCCCGAGCTTCGTCGACGTCCGATCCCGCGCTCAGCCACGTCGACGAGGCGGGCTCGGTCCGCATGGTCGACGTCGGCGGCAAGCCTGCGGTGCGGCGCCGGGCCGTCGCAGAGGCGGTCGTCGAGATGAGCCCGGAGACGGCGCGGCTGCTGCGCGCCCTGCCCAAGGGAGACGCGCTGGCCACGGCCCAGATCGCGGGGATCATGTCGGCCAAGCGCACGGCGGAGCTGATCCCGCTCTGCCATCCGCTGCCGCTCTCGCACGTCGAGGTGCGAGCTCGAGGTAGGCGACGGAGAGGTGCGCATCCAGGCGGTCGCGGAGACCACTGCGCAGACCGGTGTCGAGATGGAGGCACTTGTTGCCGCGAGTGTTGCCGCCCTGACCGTCTACGACATGGCCAAGGCGGTCGACAGCGGCATGGTCGTGCGGGCCGTACGGCTGCTCGAGAAGGTGAAGGAGCCCGCGTCGTGAACGCGTGCGTTCACGACGCAGGCGGTGAAGGGGCCGGACCTGTCCGGCCCATGACCGTCCGGGGATCGGCGTCGTGAGGGCCGCCGTGCTCACCGTCTCGGACGGCGTCTTCCACGGGACGCGTGAGGATCGCAGCGGCGCCGTGCTCGAGGAGCTCTTGACGGCGGAGGGCTACGAGGTCGAGCGCCGGGTCGTGCCGGACGAGCGGGACGAGATCGCCGGCGCCATCCGCGAGCTGGCCGACGGCGCGCAGCTCGTGCTGACGACAGGGGGTACCGGTGTCGCGCCCCGCGACGTCACGCCCGAGGCGACCGCGGACGTGATCGAGCGCGTCGTGCCCGGGCTGCCCGAGGCGCTTCGCGCCGATGCCGCGGCGAAGACTCCGCACGGCCTGCTCTCGCGCGGAACGGCAGGCGTGATCGGCGGGACGCTGGTCGTGAACCTGCCGGGCTCTCCGGGCGGCTGCAGCGACGGCTTCGCGGTGCTCCGCCCTGTCCTCGACCACGCGCTGCGGCTGCTGGCCGACGCGCCGAGCGAGCACCGCCAGACGTGAGCGAGGGGACCTCCGGGCATCAGGCGCTGCCGGGAGGCCCGCCGCAGAACCCCTCGCTAATACTTCGTTATACGAAGCTTTTTTCGTCGCTCGTCAAGTTCGAGCACACGATCTTCGCTCTGCCGTTCGCCTACGTCGGTGCGTTCCTCGCAGTGGACGGCGTCCCGAGCGCGGCCGACCTCGTGTGGATCACCGTGGCGATGGTCGGCGCCCGAAGCTTCGCGATGGCGCTCAACCGCCTCATCGACGCGGGTATCGATGCGCGCAATCCGCGAACGGCCGGGCGCGAGCTGCCGCGTGGCGCCCTGCGGCCCTGGCAGGTGGTCATCTTCGCCCTCGCGTCGCTCGCGATCTTCCTCGTCGCCGTCTACCAGCTTGCGCCGATCGTCGGCGTGCTGTGGCCGATCCCGGTTGCGGGCTTCGTCCTCTACCCGTACCTGAAGCGCGTCACCTGGCTGTGCCACTTCTGGCTCGGCGCCGTCGACGGCCTCGCTCCGATCGGGGCGTGGGCGGCCGTGACGAACGAGCTCCCCTGGCAAGCCTGGCTGCTCGGCGGCGCCGTGGCGCTGTGGATCGCGGGCTTCGACATCCTCTATGCGCTCTTCGATCTCGAGATCGACCGGGCGCAGGGCTTGTGCTCGATCCCCGCGCGGTTCGGTCCCCGCATCAGCTTTGCGGTAGCCCGGGTCTCTCACGTCGGAACCGTGGCGCTGCTCGTGGGGGCCGGCCTCGGCCTGCCGGTCGGAGTGCTGTACTGGCTCGGCGTCGCCGCCGTCGGAGGGCTGCTCGCCTACGAGCACGCGCTCGTCTCGCCGCGGGACTGGCGACGGCTCGACACGGCCTTCTTCGCCATGAACGGCGTCATCAGCCTGACGTTCTTCGCGTTCGTGCTCGCGGACGTCCTCGTATGATCATCCGCGCCCGGGGCCTCGAGCGCCGCTTCGGCGAGAAGACCGTGCTCCACGGCATCGACGTGGACCTCCCGACCGGCGGCTTCCTGCTCGTGACGGGTGCGAACGGGTCCGGCAAGAGCACGCTCATGCGTCTCTTCGCAGGCTTGCTGGCGCCGACCGGAGGAGAGCTCGAGGTTGCGATGCGACGAGAGCATGTCGGCTACGTCGGCCACGAGCCGCTCGTCTACAAGGAGCTCACCGCGCTCGAGAACCTCGAGCTGTACGGCCGCCTGTATCGGGTGCGCGAGCGCAAGGAGCGCATCGGCATGCTGCTCGAGCGCTACGGGCTGTGGGAGGTTCGCCACGAACGAGTCTCCACGTACTCGCAGGGAATGCGGCAGCGGCTTGCGCTTTGCCGCGCGCTCCTGCACGAGCCGGGGCTGCTCCTGCTGGACGAGCCTTTCGCGGGTCTCGACCGCGAGGGCGCCGCGCTGCTCGACGCCGAGCTGGCGGAGCAAGCCCGCACCCGTACCGTCGCCGTCAGCTCCCACCAGCCGGAACGGCTCGAAGCGCTCGCCTCCGTGAGGCTTGCCCTGGCGTGATGTACCTCCAGGATGTCGCCGTCCTTGCGCGCAAGGACCTGCTGCTCGAGTTGCGGGCTCGCGAGACCGTGCCGGCGATGCTGCTGTTCGTCGTCTCGGCGCTCGTCGTCTTCCACTTCGTCGTGCCGTCCGACCTCTCCGAGGACACGGAGCGAATCGTGTCCGGCGGCCTGCTCTGGGTCGCGATCGTCTTCACCGCCATCCTCGGCCTGACGCGCGCGTTCGCCGCCGAGCGGGACGAAGGCCTGCTGGACGGCCTCGTCATGGCTCCGTGCGACCGCAGTGCCATCTGGCTCGCGAAGACACTCAGCGTGATCGCGTTCCTGCTCGTGGCCGAGGTCATCGCCCTGCCCGCGTTCGCGCTCTTCTTCACGTCGGTCGACGCGGCCACGGTCGGCGCCGTGCTGCTCGCGAACGTCGGGATCGCCGCCGTCGGCTCGCTGCTCGCCGCCATCGCGGCCGCGAGCCGCACCCGCGAGCTCATCCTCCCGTTGCTCTTTCTGCCGCTCGCGATTCCGATCGTCGTCGGCGGCGTCGGGGCGACCGCGGCCGACGATCCGTCGCGCTACCTCTGGTTCCTGGGCCTCTACGACGCCATCTTTGCGATCATCTCGTGGGCCTCCTTTGAGTACGTGGTTACGGAATAGACAAGGACCGGTGCTCGCTCTCGCGGGCCTCGTGCTGCTCGTCGTCGGCGTGGCGCTGGCGTTCTACTGGGTGCCGATGGCGCCCGGTGAAGGCTTCCGGCAGCGCATCTTCTACATCCACGTGCCGGTCGCGCTCACCGCGTACGCCTGCTTCGCCTGGGGCGCCTGGAAGGCGCTGCGGCTGCTCTGGAAGCGCGAGGAGCGGTACGACCTCGAGAGCTACACGGCCGTGCACATGGGGACGATCTTCGGGGTGCTGACCCTCGTCACGGGCTCGATCTGGGCGCGAACGTCGTGGGGCGTCTGGTGGAGCTGGGGCGACAAGCAGCTCGTCCTGTTCCTGATCCTGTTTCTCTTCTACTGCGCCTACTTCATGCTCCGCTACTCCGTCGAGCCGGGCCCGCGCCGCGAGCGGCTCTCGGCGGTGTACGCGCTGCTCGGCGTGGTGCTGATCCCGATCAGCTTCCTCGCCATCCGGCTTGCCGAGAGCCTCATCCATCCGACGGTGTTCACGCGCGACGTGAACGAGAACCTGACGTCGAGCCAGCTCGGGACGTTTCTCATCTGCCTCGCCGGCATGCTCTGCCTGGCCGGCGCGCTCTACCAGATCGAGCTCGCCGGCAAGCGACTCGACAGGCAGCTGCGGGAGCTCAGGAAGGCGTTGGCGTGACGAGCGCCGAGAAGTACGCGACCGCCGCCTACGCGGTCGTGCTCGCCGTCGTGCTGCTCTACATCGTGCTGTACGCGTTCAAGCTCTCACGCCTGCAGCGCGAGGTGGGGGAGCTCGCCGAGCTTGCCGCCCGCCGGCGCTGCGGACGCGGACGAGCCTGACCGCGAGCCCGAGCGCGTGGCGTGATGGGCGAGCTCGCCCTCGTGCTGTTCTGGCCCGCGCTGATCGGCTACTCGGAAGCCGCGGTCGCCTACCTCGGCGAGACCATCCGGCCGGGCAGGCTCGCCCGGTACGCCATCTGGGGCGTGCGGCTCGGCTGGCTCGCGCAGACGGCTCTGCTCATCGCGCAGGCCGCGGATGTCGACGGTTTCCCGTGGGACTCCTGGGCAGGCTCGCTCAACCTGTTCGTGTGGATGTGCGTGGGCGTGTACCTGATCTTCGGCTGCCGCGCGCCGTTCCGGCTGCTCGGACTGGCCGTGATGCCCCTCGCTGCGGCGCTCTTCCTGCTCGCGTGGGCGGCCGGCGGCGCCGGAGGAGGTCGCCGCAGCGAGTTCGGCTCGGTCTTCCTCGCCCTTCATGTGGGCCTCACGCTCGCCGCCTTCGCCGCGTTCACGCTCGCCGCCGGGCTTGCGGCCGTCTACCTCTGGCAGGACCACCGGCTCAAGAGCCGCTCGCCGACCCTCCTGCGCGTGCGGGCGCCCTCGCTCACGACGCTCGAGTCGTTGATCGGGCGGGTCGTCCTGATCGGCCTGCCGGCGCTGACGCTGGGCATCGGGGTCGGCTTCGCCGGGCTCGAGGCCGACGGCGGCAGCTTCGACGCCGTCATGGCGATGACGCTCGTCGCATGGGCGGTCTACGCGACGTTCCTCGTGCTCCGCTACGAGGCGGGCTGGCGCGGCCGCCGCGCCGCGTACCTCGCCGTCGCCGGCTTCCTGCTCGTGGTCGCAGTGCGCGTCGGCGCCGTCCCGCTCTCGCATTTCTGAACATGCCGCTGCTTCTCGTCGGAACCTCTCACCACAGCGCTCCTGTTGAGCTGCGCGAGCGCCTCGCATTCGATCTCGAGGACGCGGGCGCCCTGGCCGCGCGGCTTGCCGGCGACGACGGCGAGGCGGTCGCCCTCGCGACGTGCAACCGCGTCTGCCTCTACGTCGTTCATCCGGATGAAGGCACGGCGCGGCTGAGGGCGTCGGCGAGAGCTCGAGTCTCTCGCCGGGCTGCCTGCGCCCGAGCTCGAGCGTGCGCTGTACGAGAAGGTCGACGACGACGCGGCGTTGCACCTGTTCAGGGTTGCGAGCGGGCTCGACTCCCTCGTTCCGGGAGAGGCTCAGATTCTCGGGCAGGTGCGGTCTGCATACGAAGCCGCCCGGACCTCGGGAGCGGCCGGACCGCTGCTACACCACCTTTTCCGTCAAGCGCTGCACGTCGGCAAGCGGGTTCGCAACGAGACCGCCATCGGCGAGAGCCCGGCGTCCGTCTCCTCGGCGGCCGCCGAGCTGGCGGCGCGGGTCTTCGGCGATCTCGAGCGGCGCTCGGTGCTGCTCATCGGCGCCGGCAAGATGGGCGAGCTCGCCGCTCAGAACCTGAGCTCGCGCGGCGTCGGCGCGCTCGTCGTCGCCAACCGCTCGCAGGAGCGGGGAGCCCAGCTCGCGGCGCGGATGGGCGCGCGCTGGGTCGGTCTCGACTCGCTCGAGGAAGAGCTCGCCGCCGCCGACATCGTCATCTCCTCGACCGGATCGGAAGGGTTCGTGCTCGAGGCCGAGACCGTCGCGCGGGCTCAGCGCGTGCGCCGCAACCGCCCGCTGTTCTTCGTCGACATCGCCGTGCCGCGTGATCTCGACCCCGGGATCAACGGCCTGCCGGGCTGCTACCTCTACGACGTCGACGATCTGGAGCGGGTCGTCCAGGAGAGCATCGCCGGTCGTCAGGACGAGGCCGCGCGGGCAGAGGCGCTGGCGGCGGAGGCCGCGGACGCGTTCCGCGTCTGGCGGCTTTCCCGCGATGTCGTGCCCGCCATCACGGCTCTCCGTCGGCACGCGGAGCACATCCGCGAGACCGAGCTCGCCCGGGCCCGGGCCCGGCTCGCAGGGCTCAGCGCGAGCGAGCGTCTGGCCGTCGAGTCGCTCACGACCCAGATCGTCAACAAGCTGCTGCACGTACCCACCGTGAGGCTCAAGGAAGCTGCCGCCACGTCGAACGGCGCCGCCCGGGTCGAGACGGTTCGCGAGCTCTTCGACCTCGGTGACGCCGAGCGCTAGATGAGGCGCCCGTCGCGGGAGCTCTCGATGCTGCTGAGGCTGGGCTCGCGCGGCAGCCGCCTGGCCCTCCTGCAGGCAGAGCTGGTCGCCGAGGCTCTCCGGGCGGCGCAGCCGGGCGTCGAGATCGCGCTCGTCCCGATCACGACGACGGGAGACCGTGATCGCACGCGGCCGTTCGGGGAGATCGGCGAGCGCGGCGTCTTCGTCAAGGAGCTCGAGGAAGCGCTGCTCGAGGATCGCGTGGACGTTGCCGTCCACTCGGCGAAGGACATGACCTCGACCGCGAGCGACTCCCTGGCGGTCGGTGCCTATCTCGAGCGCGGGGATCCTCGCGATGCGCTCTGCGGCGCGGATCGGCTGACATCGGGCATGCGGATCGGGACGGCGTCCGTGCGCCGTCGGGCGCAGCTGCTCGCGCTCGACCCGACGCTCGCGATCGAGCCGCTCCGCGGCAACGTCGATACGCGCCTTCGCAAGCGGGGCGAGCGCGGTCTCGACGCGATCGTGCTCGGAGCCGCAGGTCTCGATCGGCTGGGGTTGGCCTCGGAGATCGGGCACCGTTTCGACCCCGAGCAGCTCGTCCCCGAGGCCGGCCAGGGGGCTGTCGCGCTCCAGGTGCGGGCTGACGAGGAGGCGCTCGTGGGCGCCGTCGACGACCCGGAGACCCGCCGTTGTGTCGAGGCCGAGCGCGCCTGCGTCGCGAGAATCGGGGCCGGCTGCCTGGCGCCCGTTGCGGCGCACCACGACGGTCGAGACGCTGACGGCGCTCGTCGCCGCGGAGGACGGAAGCTGGATCGAACGTCGGAGCGGCGCAGATCCCGTCGCGCTCGCGGACGAGCTGATCGCCGCGACGGCTGCCCGGTCAGGCTGAGGTGGGCCGAACGGTCGTCCTGACGCGCGCGCGCGACGGCGCCGACGAGCTCGCCGGACGTCTTCGGGCCGAGGGCATCGAGGTCGTCGAGTGCCCGCTGATCCGGATCGAGCCTCTCGACGGCCCTCCGATCGAGCTGTCCGGGTACGACTGGCTCGTCCTCACGAGCGCCAGAGCGGTGCAATGCCTGGAGGCGCGTCTGCCTTCCTGGGAGGGGCTGCCCAGCGTCGCGGTGATCGGTCCCGGAACCGCCGAGGCGCTTCGCAGTCGGGGTGTCGAGCCGGCACTCGTGGCGGGCCGGTCGACCCAGGAGGGCCTGATGGCGGAGCTACGGCCGCTGCTCGCCGCGCACGGGCGTCCTTCCCGCATCCTCTTCGCGGGCGCCGCAGGCGCACGGGACCTGCTCGCGCGTGAGCTCGAGGCCGATTTCATCCCGCTCTACCGGACCGTGGAAGAGCGGCCCGCGGCGTTTCCCGAGGCGGATCTGGTCGTGCTGGCCTCGGCGTCGGCGGCGCGTGCGTTCGCGGCGCTGGAGCTCGACCGGGCCTGCGTGTCGATCGGTCCTGTCACGTCCGCGGAGGCGAGGCGGCTCGGCCTGCGAGTGGCGGCCGAGGCCGCGAGCCAGGACGCTGACGGCCTCGCCGCCGCCGTCGAGCTGGCCCTGTCGCAGCTCTCCTGACGGGCGCGGTACGGCATCGCGAAACGGGGGATGGAAGACGTCGCCGCTTCGGTGTAGGATCCGGGTCAAACGACGTTCGCGGCGCGGTTGCACCGGCCCGGACGTCGTTTCTGCGTGTGCGAGAGCGTGCCGAGCCTTGCGGCTCGCGATCGGGGTCGCGGCCGGCAAGCCGTCCGCTCAGCCCCAAGTGGCGAGGGCCGGACTTGAACCGGCGACACCGCGGTTTTCAGCCGCGTGCTCTACCAGCTGAGCTACCTCGCCAGGGCTCGGAAAGTGTAGCGGGCGTTCCTCCGGCGACCCCCCGCCGTATGGTTCCGGCGTGAACGGCACCCGGATCGCCGTGATCGGCGCCCCGCTCGATCTGGGCGCCGCCGGCCGGCGCGGCGTCGACATGGGGCCCTCCGCGATTCGCTACGCGGGTGCTGGGCGGAGCGGATCGAGGCGCTCGGCCTCGCCTGTGCCGACCTCGGCAACGTCGACGCGCCGCTGCGCGAGACGGCGGACCCCGGCGATCCGAAGGCGCGCTTCCTGGCCCGGATCGTCGAGACGTGCGAGCAGGTGGCGGTGCGGGTCGCCGAGGCGGAGCGCGAGGGCATGTGCCCGCTCGTCCTCGGCGGGGATCATTCGATCGCCCTGGGCACGCTCGGCGGCATGGCGTCCGTCCACGGGCCGGGCGGAGTCATCTGGCTCGATGCGCACGGCGACCTCAACACGCCGTCGACCACGCCGAGCGGCAACGTGCACGGCATGCCGCTGGCCGCTGCGCTCGGGGTAGGCGGGTCCCGGCTTCGAGAGCGACGTCTGGCCGCTCCCGGCCGTCGAGCCCGGGCCGCGTGGCGCTGCTCGGCGGCCGGAGCCTCGACGACGGCGAGCGGGAGCTGATCCGCGAGCTCGGCCTGGCGGTCTTCACGATGAGCGAGATCGACCGGCGCGGCGTCGAGGCGGTCGTTCGCGACGCGCTCGACGCGTTGCCGGCGCAGCCTTCGTCCACCTGTCGCTCGACATGGACGTCGTCGACCCCGAGCGTGGCGCCGGGCGTCGGGACGCCGGTTCGCGGCGGGCTCTCCTACCGGGAGGCGCACCTCGCGATGGAGCTCGCGGCCGAGGCGGGCATCGTCGATCTCTGGAGGTCGTCGAGGTCAACCCGATCCTCGATCACGAGAACCGCGACGGCGCGACTTGCCGTGGAGCTGATCGCGCAGCGCGCTCGGCGCGCGCATCCTCTGAGGCTACTGCGGGCGCTCCTCCTCGTTCGCCCGACGGGTGGTAGTAGGTCGTGCCCGGCAGCTCCTCGGGGAGGTGGTCGACCTCGAACCCGCGTGGATCGTCGTGCGGGTAGACGTAGCCCTCGCCGTGGCCGAGCTTCCGCGCGCCGGGGTAGTGCGCGTCGCGCAGCTGCTTCGGCGGGCGCAGGGCGCCGTGCTCGCGCACGTCCCGCGCTGCCGCGCCGATGGCCTTGATGACCGCGTTCGACTTCGGCGCGCGGTGCGAGGTAGATCGCCGCCTGCGCCAGGTTGAGGCGTGCCTCGGGCAGGCCGACGTGCTCGAGCGCGTGCGGCCGCGGCGACGGCGACGAGCAGCGCCTGCGGGTCGGCGTTGCCGACGTCCTCGGAGGCGAAGATGACCATCCGCCGGGCGATGAAGCGCGGGATCCTCGCCGGCCTCGAGCATCGCCGCGAGGTAGTAGAGGGCCGCGTCGGGATCCGAGCCGCGCATCGACTTGATGAAGGCGGAGGTGAAGTCGTAGTGGGCGTCGCCGTCCTTGTCGTAGACGAGCGGCCGCTTGCGGGCGGCGTCCTCGACGTGCCGCTCCGCGATCGCAGCGCCCTCCGCCCGCGCCGTCTGCGCCGCGAGCTCGAGCACGTTGAGCGCCGCGCGCGCGTCGCCGCCGGCGTGCCGTGCGATCGCGCAGCACGAGGTCGTCGTCGAGCTCGACCCCGAGCTCGCGGCGCCCCGCTGCGCACGATCACCGAGAGGTCCTCGACCGAGAGCGGCTCGAGCTCGTAGACCTGGCAGCGCGACAGCAGCGCCGAGTTGACCTCGAAGTACGGGTTCTCCGTCGTCGCGCCGATGAGCGCGACGAGCCCCTCCTCGACGGCGGGCAGGAGCGCGTCCTGCTGCGCCTTGTTGAAGCGGTGGATCTCGTCGAGGAAGAGGATCGTCCGTTGGCCGTTGCCGCCGAGCCGGTCACGGGCCCGCTGGATGACCCCGCGCACATCGGCGACCGTTGCCGAGACGGCGGAGTGCTCCTCGAAGGCGGCGCCCGGTCGTCGCGGCGACGATGCGGGCGAGCGTCGTCTTGCCGCTGCCGGGAGGACCGTAGAAGATCGACGAGGCGACGCGATCCTCGGCGATCGCGAGCGCGAGCGCGGAGCCTCGGCGAGACGACCTTCTGCTGGCCGACGAAGTCGTCGAGGCTCGCGGGTCTCACGCGGCTCGCGAGCGGCGCGACGTCGTCGAGCCGGCGTCCTGCCGCCTCGGAGAAGAGGTCGGCCATGCCGAAAGTATGCTCACCACGGCCGAAGTGGCGGCGCTGAGCCGCCGGCGCGGCTCGGCCAGCTACCGTACCGCGCGTGGCCGCCGTGTCCCTGCGTGACGAGGTAACCGAGCTCCTGCGCGGGCTCGTCCGCCTGGACACGGTCAACCCGCCGGGCAACGAGACTCGCGCGGCCGAGCTGCTCCGCGACTTCCTCGAGCCGCAGAGGCGTCGAGTGCCGGCTGCTCGCGCGCGTTCCCGAGCGGGCGAACCTCGTCGCGCGCATTCCGGGTCGCGATCCGGATGCGCCGCGACTGCTGCTCCTCTCGCACACGGACACCGTGCTGGCCGACCCCGCCGAGTGGTCGGTCGACCCGTGGTCGGGCGAGCTCAGGACGACCATGTCTGGGGCCGCGGCGCGCTCGACATGAAGGGCCAGGTCGCCGCCGCCGCCGTGGCGCATCGCCACGCTTGCCGACGAGGGCTTCGAGCCGGAGGGCGACGTGATCTTCGCCGCCACGGCCGACGAGGAGGTCGGCGACGACTACGGGCTTTCCTGGTTGTGCAAGGAGCATCCCGAGGCCGTGCGCGCGGCCTGGTGCATCAACGAGGGCGGCGGCGATCGCATCGAGGTCGGGGGCCGGGTCCTGTACCTCTGCGCGACGTCGGAAAAGGCGAGCTCGCCGTTCCGAATCCGGGTGCACGGCAAGAGCGGCCACGCCTCGATGCCCGGCATCGGCGAGAACGCTCTCGTGAAGGCGGCGCCGTTGCTCGAGCGGCTGGCGGGGCTCGCGCCGCCGCTCCGGCTGCTGCCGGAGACGGGCGCCTTCCTCGCGACCGTCCTCGGGGAGGCGCTTCCGCCCGGAGGAGGCGCTGGCCCGGCTGCGCGCGGTGTCCCCTCCGGCCGCCGCGATGGTCGAGCCGATGCTTCGGACGACGATCTCGCCCACCCAGATCGCGGCGTCGGGGAAGCGCAACGTGATCCCCGGCCTCTGCGAGATCGACTGCGACTGCCGCATTCTGCCCGGTGAGACCCAGCAGGAGATCGAGGCGCTCATCCGGGCTGAGCTCGGCGCGCGACGGCTACGAGCTCGAATGGCTCGAGCAGCCGGAGGGCGGCACGCGCTCCGCGGTCGAGACGCCGCTCTGGCAGGCGATCGAGTCGTTCGTGGCAGAGGACGACCCGGGTGCCGCCGTCGTGCCCGATCTTGCTCCCCGGGTTCACGGACAGCACGTACCTCCGGACACGTTTCGGTACCGTGGCATACGGGTTCTTTCCGATGCGCGCCATGGATCCGGAGCTTGCTGCGACTCTCGTCCACTCGGCCGACGAGCGGGCCGCCGTGGCCGACCTCGAGCTCGGGACGCGCTTTCTGATCCACGTCGTGAGGGAGATGGCGTGAGCGACAAGGTTCGGCTCGGGGGGATGGCGTTGGGGAACGGCGTGCTCGTGCACGGGCCGCACTCGTGGGCCTGCGCCGTCCGTGGGCGCGACGGAGAGCTCCGCGTCGCGTCGGGCGAGAAGGGGCTTCGGTCCGCCGGCATCGAGTCGCCGCTCCTGCGCGGGCTCGCACGGCTGGGAGAGATGCTGGCCGTGTTCCCGGCCGTGCATCGAGAGCTTCCGGAGGCCGAGCTGCCGTTCCGGCAGGGGCGTGTGATCGCAGCGGTCGCCGGCTGCGCGCTCGCTGCGAAAGGCATTCGGTCGAGCCGGCTCGGCCCGGTTGCGAAGGAGAGTGCCGCCGCCCTCCTGGCGCTCGTGCCGGTGACGGTCTCGCTGCGCGGAACCGAGATCGCCTCCTACCACGGCGCCGAGCACATCTCGATCGGGAGCTACGAGCACGACGAGCCCAGGCCGCGCGAGCACGAGCGCTGCGGCTCGCATCTGCTCGGCCCCGTACTCGTGGCGACCGTGGCCGGGAACGTGCTGGCGGGCAGGCTGGCCGCCACGCCTCGCGGCAAGAGTGTCGGCCCGGCTCGTGGCGGGGCTGGGCGCCGTCGCCGCGTCGACCGAGCTCTACGGCTGGGCGCTTCGGAACCCGACGAGCCCGGTCGCCCGCGCGCTCGCCTGGCCCGGCCACCAGCTGCAGCGCCGCTTTCTGACGGCCGAGCCGACGCCGGAGCAGCTCGAGGTGGCGGAAGCGGCTCTCGGCGGCGTGCCTGAAGCTCGAGACCGTCACGCCGGCCGAGGCACTAGAGCCCCGACGCTTCAGATCTTGCGCCCGGCTGCCGATAGCAGCTGGGAATGCTCGTCATGAGCTTCTTCGACTCGGTGAAGGACTGGGCTCCTCACCTGGCTGCCCTTGGTCTTCTTCGGGTTGCTCGTGTACCTCGTCTGGCGCACGCTCGCGCTCATGCCGCGCGTGAAGCCGACGGTGGTCGAGCCGAGCTCGAAGTCGTCGGTGAGCTGGGACGACGTTGCCGGCGTGGACGAGGTGCGTGGCGGAGCTGCAGGAGGTCGTCGACTTCCTCCAGGATCCCCGTCGCTTCGCCAAGCTCGGCGCGCGAGTACCGAAGGGCATTCTCCTCTACGGCCCGCCGGGCACCGGGAAGACACTGCTCGCCAAGGCAGTCGCCCACGCAGTCCGGCGCGAGCTTCTACTCGCAGAGCGCGTCGGCGTTCGTCGAGATGTTCGCCGGTCTCGGCGCCTCCCGCATCCGCAAGCTCTTCGACACGGCACGCAAGAACCAGCCGGCGATCGTGTTCATCGACGAGCTCGACGCCGTCGGGATGCGGCGCTCGGGCCACGCGTTCAACCGCGAGCACGACCAGACGCTGAACCAGCTCCTCGTCGAGCTGGACGGCTTCGAGGATGCGGGCCGCGTCGTCGTCATCGGCGCCTCGAACCGGCTCGAGGATCTCGACCAGGCTCTCCTGCGCCCGGGTCGATTCGACCGCCAGATTCTCGTCTCGCCGCCCGACCTCGCCGGGCGAGAGGCCATCCTCGCCGTACACACCCGCAACAAGCCGCTCGGCCCGGACGTCGACCTCTCGCAGATCGCCCGGCAGACCTCGGGCCTGACGGGAGCCGATCTCGCGAATGTCTGCAACGAGGCCGCGATCGCGGCCGGTCGCCGCCTCTCCGACTCGCTCATGCAGGCGGACTTCGAGGCCGCTCTCGAGCGCGTCGTCGCGGGGTTGCAGCAGCGCCGGGTCGTCACCGACAAGGAGAAGCGCATCCTCGCCTACCACGAGGGCGGCCACGCGTTGATGTCGCACCTCGTCGGCGATCCGCAGCCGGTGCAGAAGGTGACGATCATCTCCCGGGGCCGGGCCCTCGGCTACACGCTCAACACGCCGCAGGAGGACCGCTACCTGCATACGAAGGAGGAGCTCTTCGATCTCCTCAAGGTGCTGCTCGCCGGGCGTGCCGCAGAGCAGGTCGTCTTCGGCCGCATCACGAACGGTGCGGCGAACGACCTCGAACGGACCACCGACATCGCGCGCGCGATGATCTTCGAGTTCGGCATGGGCGACGAGGTGACCTCGCGGACGATGCGAGCGGACAACTACGCGCTCTCCGAGCAGACGAAGCAGCTGCGCGACGACGAGCAGGCCCGGCTAACCGACACCGCCTACAACGACGCCGTTCGCATGATCTCGAAGCACCGATCGGCCCTCGACCGGCTCGCCCACGCGCTGCTCGAGCGCGAGACGCTCAACCGTGCCGAGCTGGACGAGCTGCTCGCCGGCGTGGAGCGCGAGTCGAACGCGGCCGAGACCGTCGGCACGCCCCGCGCCCTCGACCGCGCCTAGCGCACGACATCACCTCGCCCGGTCTGACGACCCGGCTAGGATCGTGGCGTGGAGATCGACGCCCTCCATCACGTGGCCATGGCCGTGGAGGACCTCGACGAGGCCGTCGAGACCTACCGGCGACTCTTCGGGGCCGAGGTGGAGTTCCGCGGCACGATCCCGGGCCAGGGCGTCGAGGCGTGCTACCTGAGGCTCGGTACCGGCCGGATCGAGCTGCTGGCCGCTCTCGCCGAGGACTCGCCCGTCGGACGCTTCCTGGCACGGCGCGGCCCCGGAATGCACCACGTCGCATTCGAGGTCGCTGATCTGCCGGCGGCGATCCGCGAGCTGACCGAGAAGGGGGCCAACGTGATCGACAGCGAGCCGCGTGCGGGGCTGGGAGGGTCGGAGGTCTCGTTCGTCCATCCGGAGTCGGCCCACGGCGTGCTCGTGGAGGTGGTCTCGCATGGCTGAGGAGCGGGTTCGGGTCGAGATCGGGTTCGTGGGCGGCACGATCGTTGCCGCGCAGATGTCGGTTGCCGACGCCGAGCGGTTGCATCACAAGCTCGCAGCGGGCGGCGACGGCACCGTGGACGTCGAGCTCGAGGACGGCACGTGCACCGTCGTCGTCTCCCACGTCCTCTACCTGAAGCGCTACGCCCGCGAGAGCCGGGTCGGCTTCGGCGGCTGATCGGCCGCTCGGGCGTCTGACCCGCGATGGCTGAGCTGTCAGTCGGGATCGTCGGGCTGCCGAACTCGGGCAAGACGACCCTTTTCAACGTCCTGACGCATGCCGGCGCCGAGATCACGGCGTACGCGAGCGTGTCCTCGAAGCCGAACCTGGGCATGGCGCCGATCGCCGACGAGCGCCTCGACCGGGTTGCCGCCGCCGCCGGAGCGCGCAAGGTAACGCCGGCCGCCGTGCGGGTCGTCGACGTTCCCGGGACGGGCGCCGGACTGCTCGGCAATCTGCGCCAGGTCGACGCGCTGCTTGCGGTCGTCGACGGCTTCTCGCCTGACGCCGATCCGGATCGCGATCTCGCAACGTTGCGGCTCGAGCTGCTCGTGGCCGATCGTGAGCACGTCGAGCGCCGGCTCGAGCGGGTCGCGAAGCAGGCCAAGTCGGGCGATGCGGCGCTCCGTGCCGAGGTCGACCAGCTCGAGCAGCTTCTCGCTCACGTGGACGCCGAGCGCCCGCTGGGCGACTTTCCGGCCGAGCTTCCGGCCGAGCTCGAGCCCTTGACGACCAAGCCGCTGATCGTGGTCGTCAACGGGCCCGAGGGCATCGACGTCAAGCTCGAGTCCGAGCTCGCCGAGCTCGACCCGGACGAGGCGGAGGCATTCCGCGGCGGCGGGCCGTCTGCGCTGGAGGAGGTGGTTCGCCGTCTGTTCGCCGCCCTGGACCTGCTCAGCTTCTTCACGGCGGGCGAGAACGAGACGCGGGCCTGGACGCTTCGCCGCGGCCAGACCGCGCTCGACGCCGCCGAGACGATCCACTCGGACATCGCCCGCGGCTTCATCCGCTGCGAGGTCGTCCGCTGGTCGGACTACGTGGAGCACTCCCGGGCCGAGCTCCAGCGGCGCGGTCTCATGCGGCTGGAGGGCAAGGGCTACGCCGTTCGAGGACGGCGACGTGCTGCACATCCGGTTCAACGTCTGACGCCGAGGGTCAGCGCAGCGCACGAAGAGGGTCCGTGACCGCTCCGCGGACCCGGACCTCGAAGTGGAGATGAGGTCCGGTCGACCGGCCGGTGGAGCCGACGAGGCCGATGACGGTTCCCCGACGCACGTGCTGGCCGGGCGACACGTCGATGCGACGCAGGTGCGCGTACCAGGTCTCGACGCCACGCGTGTGCGAGATCACGACCAGCCGGCCGTAGCTTCCGCCCCAGTCGGCCAGGACGACCCATCCGGCGCGTGCGGCGCCGACCGGCGTTCCACGGTTGGCCGGAATGTCGACTCCGGGATGGAAGCGGGCCCCACGCGGCCCGAAGCCGTCGCCGGGAGGGAGGGCCAGGGGCCACGCGACCGAGAGCGGTGAGCGCGGCAACGGCTTCCGCAGCGCGGCGAGCGTCTGCCTGCCCGCGACCCCGTCCGCTCCGAGCCCTGCCCAGCTCTGGAAGCCTCGGAGAGAGGCGTCCGTTCGGGCGCCGAAGCGGCCGTCGATGGGACCGCCCGGGAAGCCGTGCCACGCGAGCAGGAACTGCAGGGAAGCGACGTCCCAGCCCACGTTGCCGAAGGTGATGTCGCGCGTGCCGAGCCGCGGGTGGCCGCGACGCCCGAGCGCCGCGCGGGTGCGCGGGCCGACGACGCCGTCCGCCGCGAGGCCGGCGCGACGCTGGAACGCGGCTACCGCGGCCTTCGTGCCGGGACCGCGCACGCCGTCGATCGTGCCGAGATACGTGCCTCTGGCGCGCAAGGCGACCTGGAGCGCGGCGACGCTCGGCTTCCCCATGCCGAAGGCTGCCGAGGTGGTCAGCAGCGCCGTCAGCAGCGCGAGAACTGTTACTCGGAGCGTCATCTGAGAGCGAGACCAGACGCCACCCCGAATCTGGCCGCAGGTCGGCCTTCGCGCCGCCGCCGGGGACTCCTCCCGGCTCTTTGCGGCTAGGAGTCCGGCACGGGCCGCGTCGCGGCGACCGCGTCGAGCTGGTTCGCGTGATAGAGGACGGACGCCTCTGCGGTGCGGGCGGCTCTTGCGTCGTGGTGTGCCGCAACCGCGTGCAGCAGCTCGGCGCGCACGTCCTCGTCGAGGCCGCCGCCGCGCTCCTCGATCAGCCGCAGCCCCAGGTGCACGTGGCCGAGCAGGCGTCCCTCGGCGGTCGGAAGGAAGAGCGGGGCGTGACCGAGCTCACGTACGCGGCCGACGTCGTGCAGGAGCGCTGCGGCGGCGAGGAGGTCGCTGCGCAGCCGCGGATGCACGCTCGCCGTCTCGCGGCAGAGCGTGGCCACGTTGACCGTATGCTCGAGCAGGCCGCCCGTGTAGCTGTGGTGGGCGTCCGGTGTGGCCGGCAGGCGCCGAAAGCGCTCCCGGAAGGGCTCGTCGTCGAGGAATCTCGCAACGACCCCCCGGAGCCCCGGATGGGCAAGCTCGCCGGCGAGAAACTCGAGAAAGCCGTCCAGCTCGTCGAGGTCGCGCCGCGCCTCGGGCACGAGCTCCGCCGGATCGATATCGGCCTTCTCGAGCGAGCGCACGTCGAGCTGAAGCCGGTCGCGGAAGCGCTCGACCCGTCCGAGAACGCGGACGGCGTCGCCCTCGTCGAAGCGCCGGTCGAGCAGCTCGACGTCGTTCCAGACGCGCGCTTCGATGCGCCCCGACGGGTCGACGAGCTCGAGGGCGAGATACGAGGCCCCGGAGCGCGTCCGCCGGCGCTCCTTGCTCGCAACCGCGAAGACCTGCTCGACGAGCCGATCCTCGGCAAGCTCGGAGATCGGAACCGCGGCAGTCACGAGAGGAGTCTAGGCCCGAGGGTGGATGGTAGAGTCGCCCGGGATGCCGCTTCTGAAGCCGTTCCGTGCCCTTCGGTACGACGTGGGCGCGGCCGGGCCGCTCGACACACTCGTCGCTCCTCCCTACGACGTCATCGCGCCCGACGAGCTGGAGCGCTTCGTGGCCGGCAACCCGTACAACGTCGTCCGGCTCATTCGCCCGTACGAGCCGGCTCTCGCCGCCGAGCGCTTTCGCGCCTGGCAGGAGGAAGGCGTGCTCGTTCGGGAAGAGCGGCCCGCCGTCTGGCGGCTCGAGGAGGAGTACGTCGGCCCGGACGGCGTGCGCCGCGTGCGAAAAGGCCTCGTCGCCCGTGTTCGCCTCGATCCGACGCGCGAGGGCGTGGTGCTGCCGCACGAGCGGACGTTCTCCGTTCCCGTGGAGGCCCGTCTACAGCTGCTGCGCGCCGTCGCAGCGAAGCTCTCGCCGATCTTCCTGCTCCACGCCGGCGGACCGCCCGCCGCCGCCGGCGGCGAGCCCGATCTCGAGGCCTCCCTGGGCGGCGTGACCAGCCGGTTGTGGAGGATCGAGGACGCCGGGGCGATCGCCGAGCAGGCGGCCGCGATCCGCGGGCCGCTCGTGATCGCCGACGGCCACCACCGTTACGAGGCGGCGTTGCGTCATCACGAGGAGGACGGAGGCGAGGAAACCGCGTACGTCCTTGCGGCGCTCGTGAGCTGCGCGGACCCGGGACTGACGATTTTCCCGACCCATCGCCTGGTCAGCGGCACGCTCCCGGAGCTGAACGGCGGCCTCGAGCTCACGCCCGTTCCCGGCGGCGCGAGCGAGGCCCTCGACCGGCTGGCGACCGCTGCGCGCGATCGCCCGGCGTTCGTGCTGCTCACGCCTGACGAGGCGCTGCTCGCCGAGTCGTCGGACCCGCCCGCCGGGCCGCTGGAGCGGCTCGACGTCTCGGCGGTCGACCGGCTCCCGCTCGAAGGTGTCACCTTCACCGCGTCCGTCGCCGAGGCCGAGCGCGCCGTCGCGACCGGCCGCGCCCGCGGCGCGTTCCTCGTTCGGGCGCCGACGGTGGAGGAGGTCCAGCAGATCGCGCTCGCGGGCAAGACGATGCCCGAGAAGTCGACGTACTTCTTCCCCAAGCTGGCGAGCGGTCTCCTCTTCTCACCGTTCGACGAGTGACTCCGTGGCTCGACTTCTGTCGCGCCGCAGCCGCAGACGTCGAGCGGCGCCTCGCCGAGCTGCCGACCCGAGCCGAGCGCGAGCGGCCGGTCGGGACCGGCCAGGGCGGCGACGAGACCGTGGCTGTCGACGAGGCGGCGGAGGGCGCGGTCGTCAGCCGGCTGCAGGCGCTCCACGAAGGCGGCCTGGACTTCACTCTCGTCTCGGAAGAGCTCGGTGAGCGGCGGTTCGGCGCGGACCCACGTCTGCGCGTCGTCGTCGACCCGATCGACGGCAGCGTCAACGCGAAGCGGGGCATTCCGTTCTTCTCGCTCTCGGTCGCCGTCGCGGAGGGCCCGACGCTCGGCGACGTCGTGTTCGGCTACGTGCGCGACTTCGGATCGGGAGAGGAGTGGACCGCCGAGCGCGGGCACGGCGCCTCGCTGAACGGGACGTCGCTCGCCGGAGCGGGGCCGAAGGAGGAGATCGAGCTGCTCTCCTTCGAGGCGACGATGACGCACTACGTTGCGGCCAAGGCAGCGGCGTTTCTCGAGCTGGCTCCGAGGTTGCGGATCATGGGATCGCTGGCGCTCTCCCTCTGTCACCTGGCCGCAGGCCGGGTCGACGCGGTCGTCTCGCTGAAGCCGATCCGCAGCGTGGACATCGCGGCGGGCCAGCTCCTGTGCCGGGAGCAGGGATTGACCCTGGATCTGCCGGCCCTTCCCTCTTTCGAAGCGGCTCCGCTCGACGTCGGCTCGCATTCGCAGGTCGTCGCTGCGCGGACACCGGAGCTCTGCGCCCGCCTCGCGGCCGCGCTTGCCGGCTGACGGGAAGCCTCAACGAACGAACGGGCCCGAAGGGGGCCCGTTCCTCCCGGATGGGGTGCCCGGTCAGTGGGTGGTCGTCAGCTCCCGGGTGTCGACCGGCAGCATCTCGCCCGGCGCAGCGGCAACCGCTATTGCGGCCCGGTGGCGCAGGGCGCCGCCGACGGCGAGCACCATGAACCCGATCCCCGCCAGCAGGAGCGCGACCCCCACGACGACGCCGAACAGGGCCACGCGCTCACCGAAGTACGCCTGGTTCAGCGCCGTCGCGAACGCGGTCTGGGTTACCCAGGTGTCGCGCGCCGGATTTGGTACCGGATTCCCCTCTTCGTCCAGCACGGCCGCCTCCGGATCGCTCGTGCCCGCCGGGCTCCCCGGGTCAGCCGCCGCCTGATAGCGGCCCATCTCGGCGTAGACGAGGCCGTCGCTCGCCTCGAGGGCATGTGTCCGCATCAGGTCTGCGAACGCGCGGGCCTCCGTACCGGTGTTGACGAGCTCGCCTTCGGCGCGTGTAGCCGTCGAGGCTCGTCTCGCCGCTGCCTTCGATCTGCTCCCGGGCGAGATTGTCCCGGACGGTGCCTACGCCGGTAGCTCCCATCCAGATCGAGACTGCGCCGAACGCGATCAGGATCACCCCGGCGATGATCCCGCCGATCTCCCAGAGCCTTCTGTTTCGCAATGCCCGTCTCATGGCGCCTCCAATCCGGTATGACCTGACGAACCCTGTCACCGGGGCTCCCGCATGACATCGGGGAAGGCACCGTGCGTGATTCGGGCGATTCCCGAACCTCTGTGCAGCCTGCTACGGATCCCCCGGGCCAGTTCGTTGCGCAGGGCGGCGTTCGCAGGCTGGTAGCCTGACCTCGTGGCTCCCTCCCGTGACGAGGTTCTGAGCGCGCTCGCACGGGTCATCGATCCCGAGTTGCGCCGCTCCGTCGTCGAGCTCGACATGGTGCGCTCCGTCGAGATCGAGGACGGCGAGGTGTCGCTCACGATCGCGCTCACCGTCGCGGGGTGCCCGCTACGGGCCGACTTCCAGCAGCAGGTCGATCGTGAGGTCGGGAGCCTGCCCGGGATACGGGCCGTCACGCTCTCGTTCGACGTGATGACGCCGGAGGAGAAGGCGGCGCTGACCACGAGGCTGCGCGGCGGCGTCACGGAGCGGACGCAAGGGCGTGTCGATCGACGCGAGCACCCGCGTGCTGGCCGTGTGCAGCGGCAAGGGCGGCGTCGGCAAGTCGTCTCTCACGGTGAATCTCGCGGCGGCGTTCTCCGCTCTCGGGCTGCGGACGGGCGTGCTCGACGCGGACGTGTACGGCTACTCGATTCCGGGCATGCTCGGAATCCACCAGCGGCCGATCGCGGTGGACCAGATGATCGTGCCGCCGGTTCGCGGCGACCTCAAGGTGATGTCGATCGGCTTCTTCCTCGACGACAACGCGCCGGTCATGTGGCGCGGCCCGATGCTGCACCGGGCGCTCGAGCAGTTTCTCTCCGATGTCCACTGGGGCGAGCTCGACTGGCTCGTCGTCGACATGCCGCCGGGCACCGGGCGATGTCTCCATCTCGCTCGGCCAGCTGCTTCCGCGCGCCGAGGTCATCGTCGTCACGACCCCGCAGCGGGCTGCGCAGGAGGTCGCCGTGCGGGCGGCCGAGATGGCGCGCAAGACGAACATGCGGCTCCTCGGCGTCGTCGAGAACATGTCCTATCTCGTGGGAACCGGCCAGGCGATCTTCGGCGAGGGGGGCGGCGAGGCGCTCGCGTCCTCCCTCGGCGTGCCGCTTCTCGGCGCCGTCCCGCTCGATCCGGCGCTACGCGAGGCCGCCGACGTGGGTGACCCCGTCGTGCTGCGCGAGCCCGAGGCCGAATCCAGCCAGGCGATCGCGGCGCTCGCCGAGGCGATCGTGGCAATCCCGCGCGAGGCTGGGATCGGCATCACGAAGACGCTGCCGCTCGTCTCGCACGCGCGCTAGCGGCGGCGCAGCTCCTCGAGGACGACCGGGTCGATTCGCGCGACGCCGTCCACGCGTTCCTCGAGGTTCTCGACGCCCGCCCACGTCTCCAGGTCGCGGGCGAGATCGCCTGTCTCGTAGCCGAGCCCGGCGAGCCGCTCGCGCAACTCGTCCTCGAGGCCCGCGTCGACCGTGATCCAGTCCTCCTCCGGCGTCTCGCCGAAGTAGAGCTGGTGGAGCCCGTAGAGCCGTTCGAGCTCGGCGATCGGGGCCGTGTGGTCGTCCACCCTCAGGTCGACGAGCACGCCGCAGCCGTCGTAGCCGCCTCCCTCGCGCACGACGTAGAGCGCGGCGGACTGCTGGCCGCGGCGGTCGCCTCCTGCCTCCTGAGCCGCCGCCAGGGCGGCGAGCAGGCGTTCGGCCAGCGGGGCTCCGGCCGTTCGCTCGAAGACGTCCGCGAGCGCGGTCACGGTGGACTCGGAGACGAGGAGGTTTCCCTGGGCCGCATAGCCCGGGCCGACCCGGTCTCCGGCCCATGCCAGGCAGCTGCTGCCCGTATAGGCGGCCGCGCGGCCTTCCGCGTCGACGACACCGAGCTGCCTGTCGGCCCGCCCGTCGTCTGCCGCCGTCAGCCGCTCGACGACGTCGGCAGCGGCAGCCCCCTCCCGGAGCATGGCGAGGCCGTCAGGCCCGTAGCTGACCTTCGCCAGGGCCTGGGTGGCGACGGCGCCGACGCCCGCGGCGGCCCAGACGACGAGCGAGCCGACGGCGAGGAACTTGGACTGGACTCCGACGCCCCATTCCCCGCGCTCGCGGTCGCAGGCGACGATCGAGTAGGTCGTGACGATCAGAGCTCGATTGTCTGGCCGGGCTCGATGTCGACGATCTCG
The DNA here is from genome assembly GCA_963780385.1 of uncultured Thermoleophilia bacterium. GTDB lineage: Bacteria > Actinomycetota > Thermoleophilia > Gaiellales > Gaiellaceae > CAWACA01. The sequence continues at coordinate 89,608 of CAWACA010000023.1, forward strand.
ACATCGGGTGCGAGCTCGCGAACCTGGGCCGGCGTTCCCGTCAGGAACGGGAACGTTCCCCAGTGACACGGGACACAACGCTTGACGCCGAGCAGCTCCAGGGCGACGGCGGCCTCCCGCGGGCCCATCGTGTAGTGGTCGCCGATCGGGAGGATGGCGAGGTCCGGCCCGTAGATGCGCCCGATCAGCTGCATGTCGCCGAAGACGCACGTGTCGCCGGCGTGGTAGAGCGTGAAGCCGTTCTCGAGCGCGATGACCACGCCGGCGGGCTCGCCGGCGTAGCTGCCGTCCGGCGTCGAGCTCGAGTGGAACGCGTTCGTCAGCGTGAACTTGACGCCGTCGACGTCCACCGTGCCGCCCTTGCCCATGCCCCCGCCGGCGGCGTCGGGGTAGCCCTGCCCGTCGAGCCAGCCCGCGAGCTCGTGGATCGCGACCAGCCTCGGCTTGTGTTTCTTCCCGAGCGCAGCCACGTCTCCCACGTGGTCGCCGTGCCCGTGGGTGACGGCGATGATGTCGACCCGCTCGGGCTCCTTCTCCTCGGCGGGGCAGGTCGGGCCGCTCACCCACGGGTCGACGTAGATCCGCTTGCCGTTCGGGCTGTCGATCCGGAACGAGGCATGTCCGAGCCACGTCAGCGAGGCGTTTGCCATCAGTCCTCCTTGTCGCCTTCGGGCTGAGCGTAACCGAGCGGGGCACGACGGGCCCGCAGCCCAGATCGTGCAGGGATCCTGCTAGCTCGCCGCCGATGCCGGCGACACGCGTCACGCAACGCGGCCGAAGGCCGCAGCCGTGACGGGGGAGCCCGCGTAGCGGGCGTCATCCACCCGTTGGCGGCCAGCCCGGCCTGGTCATCGAGAAGACCTCGACGACCCGCGTGTACTGGTCGTACCCGAGGCGTGCGATCGGATCGAGGGCCCGCACGTCGACGCGCCCGTCCACGATCGCCGAATCCGAGACGTGGACGCCGACCACCTCCCCGAAGACGACCGTGTTGACGTACTCGGCGCGGTCGGGGCTGCGGAGCTCGACGATCTCGACGAGCGTGCACTCGAGGTGCACGGGGCTCTCGGCGACCAGCGGAGGCCTGACCAGGCGTCCAGGAGTCATCGTCAGGCCGGCCAGCTCGAGCTCGTCGACGCTCGCGCGGCGCCGGTGTGCTCGTGAGATTGACGGCTTCGCGCAGGCTCCAGGTGGCGAGGTTGAACACGAACTCCCTCGTCTCGCGGGCGTTGTGCAGAGAGTCCTTCACGCCTCCGTCCGCATGGGGGCCGGTGGTCGAGAACATGACCTGCGGCGGCACGTAGGCGACGGCGTTGAAGAACGAGAAGGGAGCCAGGTTGACGCGCCCTCGCTCGTCCACGCTGGAGATCCAGCCGATCGGTCGCGGGACGACGAGCTGGTTGAACGGGTCGCCGCGCAGCCCGTGGTCCTCTCCCGGCCGGTAGAACATCGCGCCAGCCTACGGGCTGCCGCCGGCGCAGGGGAGCCGAGCCGATCCCGTCAGAGCGGCAGGTCGCGGACGGCGAAGAAGATCGCCTCCGAGAACGTCGGATAGGGCTGGATCGTGTCGCGCAGGACGTCGATCGGCACGGCAGCCTTGACCGCGAGGGAGAGCTGGCCGAGCCATTCGCCGGCCTCGGGGCCGACGGCGACGGCGCCGGCGAGCACGCGCCGGCTCCGGATCGGCGAACAGCTTCAGCAGGCCGTCCCGCTTCGGCCGCTCGTAGGTGGACGCGCGGGCCGTGCCGTCGACCTTCCAGGACGACGTGACGAGGCCTTCGCCCGCGGTCCGGCCGACCGAGGCGACCTGCGGGTCGGTGAAGGTGACGGCGGGCACGGCATGGTGGTCTGCCTTGGCGGGCTGCCCGGCGACATCGAGCGCCGCCACGCGCGCGTGGTACTTGCCGACGTGCGTGAACGGCGCGATGCCGTTGACGTCACCGATCGCCCAGACGCCCTGGGCTGCACGCAGGCGGTCGTCCACCTCGATCCCCTTGTCGGTGATCGTCATCCCGAGCTGCTCGAAGCCGAAGCCCTCGACGTTGGCGCGCCGTCCCGTCGCCACGAGGAGCCGTTCGCCCTCGAGCTCCACGCCGTCCTCGACGCTGACGCGAAACTGCGACGGAGCCTTCTCGTGCTGAACGCCCTTGATCGAGACGCCCGTGCGAACGTCGATGCCGTCGGCTTCGAGCGCGGCGTGGAGGATCGCTCCGGCCTCGGGGTCCTCGCGAGGCAAGACCTGCTCCGCGCTGTCGAGCAGCGTGACCTTCGAGCCCAGCCGCGCGAACGCCTGAGCGAGCTCGCAGCCGACGGGGCCCGCGCCGAGCACGATCAGGCTCTTCGGTACCTCGTCGGCCGAGGTGGCCTCGCGGTTCGTCCAGTAGCCGGATTCCGCGAGACCGGGGATCGGTGGGATCGCGGCGGACGAGCCCGTCGCGATCACGAGCTTGTCGTAGGGCTGCTCCCTGTCGCCGATCTCGACGAGACCGGGACGTGCGACCCGTGCTTCACCGCGGACGAGCTCGATGTCGCGCTTGTCGAGGAACGTCTCCTCGCCGGAGTCGTCCCAGCCGTTCGTGACCTTGTCGCGATGCCAGAAGACTCGGTCGGCGGCGAGGCCGCCGTGAACGGCGTCCGTGGCGCCGGGGACCCGCTGGGCGGCCCAGAGCGCCTCCCCGGGCCTCAGCAGCGCCTTCGACGGCATGCAGGCGTAGTAGCTGCATTCGCCGCCGACAGGCCCCGCTCGACGATCGTGATCGGCACGCTCTCGTCGAGCCGGCGCAGCGCGGCGGCGAACGCCGTGCCGGTGGAGCCGGCACCGAGGACGACGACTCGATCCGCCATGGCGGCTACCTACCCCGTTTCCACGCGGAGAACGCCTGAGCGCCCTGCCCCGCTCAGAACGGGAAGGGGAGGAAGCTCGTCGCGTCGCGGGCCAGCTCGATCAGCTGGTCGACCGCGAAGAAGGAGCCGACGGCGACGATGAGCGAGATGACGATCGCCGTGTCGAGCGCAAGGTCGCGAGGCGGCGAGCCGCCGGCCGGCAGGGCTGCGAGGCCCCCGACCCGCGTGTACATCGAGCGGACGACGCCGAGGTAGTAGTAGATCGAGACTGCGGTGAAGACGGCCCCGAGGATCATCAGCCAGATCCAGTCGCGCTCGTAGAGGGCCGAGAACACGTAGAACTTGCCGACGAAGAGGCCGGTCGGCGGCAAGCCGATGAAGCCGATCATGAAGGTCGCCATCGCCGCGCCGTGCAGCGGCCGCTCCCAGCCGAGACCGGAGATGTTCTCGATCGTGACGGGCCGTCCCAGCTCCCGCTCTCGCGCGGCGACGACGGCGAAGGCGCCGAGGGAGAGCGCCGCGTAGGGGATCAGGTAGTAGAGGAGCGCCCGCCCACCGAGCGCGTTTCCGGCCGCGATCGGCATGAGCAGGAACCCCGCGTGCGAGATGCTGGAGTACGCGAGCAGCCGCTTGATGTTGTGCTGGACGAGCGCGGCGAGGTTGCCCCAGGCAAGCGATACGGCAGAGAGGACGCCGAGCGTGATCGTCCAGAGCTCGGCCTCGGTCGGGAATGCGGTCGTGAGGAAGCGAAGCGTCAGGACGAGCGCCGCGACCTTCGTCGCCGCGGCCATGAAGCCCGTCACGGGCGTTGCGGCGCCCTCGTAGACGTCGGGCGTCCACTGGTGGAACGGCGCCGCGGAAACCTTGAACGCGAGCCCGACGAGCAGCAGGGCAAGCCCGGCGACGAGCATGGTGCGGTCGGCCCGGCCTGCCGCTGCGCCGATGGCCTCGAAACGGGTCTCGCCGGTGGCGCCGAACGTCAGCGCGCTTCCGAACAGCAGCACCGCAGAGCTGAAGCTCCCGACGATCAGGTACTTGAGCCCGGACTCGAGCGCCGACAGCCGGCCGACGGTGAGCGCGCACATGACGTAGAGCGAGATGGAGAACCACTCGAGGCCGAGGAACAGCGAGATGAGATCGTTGGCGGCGACGAAGAACGCCATGCCTCCGACTGCCGAGAGCAGCAGCGCGTAGAACTCCGCGCGCCGCTCGTTCGCGTCGCTCTCCCGCAGGCCCATGAGCGCCGCGACGAGGCCGACGCAGCAGATGATGATCTGGCTGAAGTCGGCGAGGCGGTCCCGTCGCAGCGCGTCCGCGACGATTCCGCCGCCGGTGTCGTCGAGCGTGAACAGCGTGATCGCGGCGGCGGCCGCGCCGGCGAGGCAGAGCACGGCAACGACCGCGCCGAAGCCGTTGCGCAGGCGTCCCGGCAGGAACGGGGCCACGAGCATGATCACGCCGACCCCGGCGAGCAGGGCGAGGTACGGCGAGAGCGCGGCCCAGTCGATCGTCGGCGTGTCGATCACGGCGTCTCCGCGGCCTCGACGTTCTCGGCGATCACGAAGGTCGACGGCTTGCCGCCGAAGCTGTGGTCGGTGACGCCCGCGGGCCAGAAGCTGAGGACGAAGAGCACGGCGACGAGCGGCGCGAGCAATCCGATCTCGGCCGGGCGGAGGTCGCGGGCGCGATCGTGGACCGACGGGCCCTTCTCCTGGTGGAGCGCCGCGGAGATCGCGCGCAGCATGTACATCGCCGCCAGGACGATCGCGATCGCGCCGACGACGGACCAGCCCCAGCCGTGGCTGAAGACGCCGTTGAGGATCAGGAACTCCCCGGCGAACGCGCCGGAGCCGGGCACAGCGAGCGCCATCACTCCCGTGATGATCAGGACCGTTGCCAGGACAGGACGGCCTCGCGCCATGCCGCCGAGCAGGGCGAACTGCGCCCGTGGCCGTCCGCTGCTCGATGCAGCCCGCGAGCAGGAAGAGGGTCGCCGAGATGAAGCCGTGATTGACCATCTGGAGCAGGGCTCCCTGGACGCCCGAGTCGTTGACGGCGAACAGACCGAAGATGATCAGGCACATCTGCGCCAGGCTCGAGTACGAGACCACGCCGCGGAAGTCGGGCTGCCGGAACGCGAGCAGCGATCCGTAGACGAGCCCGATCGCCGCGAGCACGAGGATCGTGTCGCGCATCGTCGCCACCGGCTCCGGGAAGACCGGGAGCGTGATGCGCAGGAAGCCGTAGGCCGCGGTCTTCGAGATCACGCCCGACAGCACGGCGGCGACCTCCGGCGGCGACGTGCGGTAGGCGTCGGGCAGCCAGCCGTGCAAGGGCCAGATCGGCGCCTTGATGCCGAACGCGATGGCGAAGCCGAGGAACGTGACGAGACTGGCGCTCGTGCCCATCTGCGTCAGGTCGAACGTGCCCTGGGAGAGGCCGAGCGCCACGATGGAGACCAGCATCAGCAGGGAGCCGACCATCGTGTAGATGACGAACTTGATCGTCGCCCCGCGGGCGCCGGCCCCGCCCCAGACGCCGATCAGGACGTAGAGCGGGATCAGCATCGCCTCGAAGAAGACGTAGAAGAGCAGCAGGTCCTGGGCGGCGAAGACGCCGATCGTGGCGCCCGTGAGGACGAGCATGAGCCCGAAGTAGGCCCGGGGGCGCTCCCGGCCTGCCCAGAGGCCGTACGCGATCGTCATCGCGCCGACGACCACCGTCAGACCGACGAGCCACAGCGAGAAGTCGTAGAGGCCGACCTTGTACGAGACGCCGAGGTCTCCGAACCAGACTGCCGTCGTCTCGTACTGCAGACCGCCGGAGCCGTAGTCGAAGCTCGCGGCCGCTCCGATCCAGATCCCGAGCGTGCCGAGCGCCACGGCGAGCGCGACGGGCCCGGGATGGCGCCAGGGCAGGATCCAGAGGAGCAGGCCGCCGACGATCGGGACGAAGATGAGCCAGGTCGTGAGCATCCCTAGCGCACCGCGATGAAGACGAGGAGGATCACGGCTGCGCTCGCCGCGATCAGGATCGCGTAGGTGCGCAGCAGGCCGGTCTGGAGCCGAGGCGACACGGCGGCCGAGCGAGCGAACCCCGCCGGCGATCTCGCTCACGGAGCCGAGCACGAGGGGCGTCTCGATCGCACGGTTGAGGAACAGCGCCAGGCGGGACGCCGGCTCGTAGAAGACGATGTCGTAGGCCTCGTCGAAGTAGGCCTTCTTCTCGAGCGTGCGCGCGACCCACGGGAATCGCGCCCGCAACCGCGCGGGCTCCTCGCTCGGGCGCCCCCAGAACTGCCAGGCGAGGACGATGCCGATCGCGACGAAGCCGAGCGAGAGCAGCGGCGAGAGGGCTTCCATCCAGGCCGCCGGCTCCTGCAGCGATTCGGCGACGGGCTCGAGGAACGTGTCGACCGCAGACCAGCCGCCTGGCACCTGGATCAGCCCGCCGACGACCGAGAGGACGGCGAGCACGCCGACCGGCCACATCATCGCGAGCGGCCCTTCGAACCGTTCCTTGTGGAGATGGGCCTGTGCGTACTCCGACTTCTCGCCGCGGAACACGACGAAGAGCAGCCGGAACGCGTAGACGGCGGTCAAGAACGAGCCGATCAGGCCGAGCACCAACAGGACGACGCCGAGCGGGCCCGCGGCGGTAGCGTGGGCGAGGATCGCGTCCTTCGAGAAGAAGCCGGCGAACGGTGGGATCGCGGCGAGCGAGAGCGTCCCGATCAGGAAGGCGCGCCAGGTCCACGGGAGCTCGCGGGCCGAGGCCGCCCATCTTCCGGATGTCCTGCTCGCCCGAGAGAGCGTGGATCACGACGCCCGCGGCCATGAAGAGGAGGGCCTTGAAGAAGGCGTGCGTCATGAGGTGGAACATCCCCACGCCGAACGCGCCGAGGCCCGCGGCGACGAACATGTAGCCGATCTGGCTCATCGTCGAGTAGGCGATGACGCGCTTGATGTCGGTCTGAACGAGCGCGATCAGGCCGGCGAGCAGAAGCGTGATGCCGCCGAGCACCGCAGCCGTGTGCAGCACGGCGGGCGCGAGCTCGAACAGGACGTGCGTACGGACGATCAGGTACACGCCCGCGGTCACCATCGTGGCCGCGTGGATGAGAGCGCTGACCGGGGTCGGGCCCTCCATCGCGTCCGGAAGCCACGTGTGCAGCGGCACCTGGGCCGACTTGGCCACCGCGCCGCCGAGCAGGCCGAGCGCGATGAGCACGGCGACCGTGCTCGATTGCCCGATCACGCCGCGGCGCCTCGGAGAAGACCGTGCCGAAGTCGAGCGAGCCGGTCTGCTGGATGATCAGGAAGAGGGCGAGCACGAACGTCGCGTCGCCGAAGGCGTTCATGATGAACGCCTTCTTCCCGGCCTGCGACCGCGGTCGCCCGCTGGTGCCAGAAGTTGATCAGCAGGTACGAGGAGAGGCCGACCAGGCCCCAGCCCACGAGCAGCAGGAGCAGGTTGCCCGACTGGACGAGCATCAGCATCGAGAAGACGAAGAGCGCCTTGTAGGCGTGGTAGCGGCGTTCCTCGTCGTCGCCGCGCATGTAGCCCGTGGCGTAGACGAGGATCAGGAAGCCGACCCCCGAGACGACGAGCATCATGAACACGGAGAGCGGGTCGACCAGGATCTCCATGCCGGCCCGGAGATCGCCGGCCGAGAGCCACGTCCAGAGCGTCGAGACGTGGGAGCGCTGCTCGGGATCCTCCGTGAGCAGGCGGGCGAGCACGTAGGCGGAGCAGACGAAGGAGACGAGCACCGACCCGGCGGCGACGAGGCCCGCCTGGCTGCGGCTGATGCGCTGACCGCCGAGCATGAGCACGGTCACGGCCGCGGCAGGTGCGAAGAGCGCGATCCAGGCGGACGCGATCATCAGCCCTTCAGGCTCGAGTCAGCTTGTCGACGTCGAGCTCGACGCGCCTGCGCGAGAGTGCCACGATCAGACCGAGGCCGACGACGACCTCGGCGGCGGCGACGACCATGACGACCAGCGCGAAGATCTGGCCGGCGGCGTTACCCGAGTGGCGGGCGAACGCGATCAGGGCGAGGTTGCCCGCGTTGAGCATCAGCTCGAGCGCGAGCAGGACGATCAGCGGGCTGCGGCGCAGCAGCACGCCGACGACGCCGGTGACGAAGAGGACGACCGAGAGGACGAGGTAGGCGCTGACGCCGGGCCCGAGCATCGGGGCTACGCCGCCTCCGGGCGTGGGGGTTGCCCGACCGCCGCGGCGCCGCTCTCCTCGTCGTCGTCCCCCGACCTCCGCCGCGCGCCCGACCCGAGCACGACGCCCCCGACGGCGCCGACGAGCAGGATGATCGACGTCACCTCGAACGCGAGCAGGTGGTCGGTGAGGAAGAGGCGTGCCGATCTCGACTCGGGCTGCCGAAGCGCGTCGGTGATGTCCGCCGAGGTCGAGAGTCGCCCGCCGGCGTCGGCGACGATGACCACGACGATCTCGACGAGCAGGGCGGTCGCGGCCACGACCGCGGCGACCCGTGCCAGGCGAGCGTCGCCGCTGCGAACGGCTCGTCCGCCCGGTGGCCGATGTACGCGATGACGAAGAGGAACATGACCATCACCGCGCCCGCGTAGACGAGCACCTGCGCGGCCGCCACGAACTCGGCGGACAGCAGCAGGTAGAGCACCGCGAGCGAGCCGAGGTTCCCGATCAGCGCGAGCGCGCTGTAGAACGGGTTCGAGAAGAGAACGACGGCGAAGCCCGAAGCCGAGCAGCGCCAGGCCGGCCAGCACCCAGACGATCCAGACGATGACCTCGCCGGCCGTCGATGCGAGCAGCAGCGCTCAGCGTCAGCTCTCCGTCTTCCAGACGGGATCGGGCGTGTCGAAGAGCTCGCGGGTCGGCGACCGGAACGTCGTCTTGATCGGCGGCTCGAGCAGCATGTCCTTCGTGTAGATCAGGTCGTCGCGCGAGTACTCGGAGAGCTCGAACTCGTTGCCCGAGCGTGATCGCGTCGAACGGGCAGGCGAGCTCGCAGTAGCCGCAGAAGATGCAGCGCGACAGGTTGATCTCGTAGATGCGCGCGTAGCGCTCGCCCGGCGAGACGCGATCGTTCGGATCGTTCTCGTCCGCGACGACCCGGATGCAGTCGGCCGGGCAGGCGGCGGCGCAGAGCGAGCAGCCGACGCACTTCTCGAGCCCGCTCTCGTGGCGGTGGAGCCGGTGCCGGCCGCGGAAGCGGGGATAGACCGGCCGCTTGTACCTCCGGGTACTCCTGCGTGATCGGCTTGCGGAAGAGCTGCCGGAAGGTGACGGCGAAGCCCTTGGAGCTCTCGAGCGGGTTAGGCATGCGGCTTCCGTTCAGTCGACTGCGACGACGAGGATGGCGGTGACGAGGGCGTTGAGCGTGGCGACCGGGAGCAGGACCTTCCAGCCGAAGCGCATGAGCTGGTCGTAGCGCAGGCGCGGCAGGGTGGCGCGGATCCAGATGAAGACTGCGATCGCGATGACGAGCTTGATCACGAACCAGATCGGGCCCGGCAGGCCCGGGCCCGCCCCAGCCGCCGAAGAAGAGCGTGATTCCGAGCGCCGAGAGGGTCAGCACGTTCGACGTACTCGGCGAGCTGGAAGAGGCCCCAGCGCATGCCGCCGTACTCGGTGTGGTAGCCGGCGACGAGCTCGGACTCGGCCTCGGGGAGGTCGAACGGCGCGCGGTTCGTCTCGGCGACGCCCGCGATGAAGAAGACGAGGAATCCGACGAACTGCGGCCCGGCGTACCAGACCGTCTCCTGCTGCTTGCGGCGATGTCGACGAGCGACGAGCGAGCCGGCCATGAGGACGACGCCGAGCACCGAGAGCGCGAGCGCCACCTCGTAGGAGACGATCTGCGCGCAGGTGCGCATCGAGCCGAGCAGCGAGTACTTCGAGTCGCTGGCCCAGCCGCCGACGATGAAGCCGTAGATGCCGATCGAGCCGAGCGCGAACATCAGGACCAGCGCGATCGGCACGTCCGCCACCCAGCCCGATGATGTCGTAGTCGCCGACCTGCCAGACCGGGCCCCACGGGATGACCGCGAACGTGACGAGCGCGGTGAACACGGCCAGCACCGGCGAGGCGAGGTAGCAGGAACGTCGATCGCCGTCGCCGGGACGAAGCTCTCCTTGCGGATCATCTTGACGAGGTCGGCGATCGGCTGCAGGAGGCCGTAGGGCCCGGCCCGGTTCGGCCCGTAGCGGAGCTGCATGCGCCCGATCAGCTTCCGCTCGAGCCAGGTGACGTAGGCGACCGCGAGCAGCAGCACGTTGATGACGACGATCACCTTCGGCACGTCGATCCACCAGGGCTGGTTCAGATCCATGAAGCCTTCGCTTCGCTCCGGCTTTCATGGAGGGAACTGCGCCAGGTTCATCGCTCCACCGGCGAGACCTCGAGGCCGTCTTCGAGGCCCTGCGCGTGCTCCTCGGCGATGCGGACGACTCCGGCCAGCAAGCGGCGGTTCACCTCGACCGTCAGCTCGCGTGCCGTGCCGTTCGAGCCCACGCGAACACGGTCGCCGTTCGCCGATGCCCCGCTCGCGCGCGTCTGCGAGCGAGAGCTCGAGCTCGGCCGGCGGGCGCTGGAACTGGAGCTGCGGCACGCGCTCGACGCCCGCGCCCGAGAACAGCGACCGGTAGCGCCAGAGCCGCAGCCGCTCCCCGTGCGCGTTCGCAGGGCTCGGGCCCGGGGCGGAAGGCGCCGGCGCGTCCGCCTTGCGCGGCGGCAGCGATGCGTGCTCGTCGCCGATCGAGGGCCACGGGCTCACGTCGACGCCGAAGCGCTGCGCGAGCCGGGCGAAGAACTCGAGCTCGTCCCAGCCGGGCGGCTGGACCGCCCGCCGCTGGCGCTGATGCCGTCCTTCGAGGTTGACGGTCGTGCCGTCTCGCTCCAGGTATCCCGTGCCGGGCAGGGCGACGTGGGACTGCCCCGTCACCTCGGTCATGAACATCGACGTCGAGAGCACGAAGCGGGCGCGGTCGGCGAGCCCGACGACGCGGGGATCGCGCAGCGCCTCGTCGCCGGAGACGATCAACGCTCCGAGCTCCTCGCCCTCGGCCGGGTCTCGTACCCCGACCCTCGCCTGCCCGGCGCCACGCCAGCGCGACACCGCGGCCGTTCGGCGTGCTCGGAAGCCAGTAGGCGGCGGGGCTCTCTGCGAGGTCGAGCCCGCGGCGAGCGCGGCCAGATGCCGGCCGCCGGTGGGGTCGTCCTCCGACCAGACGAGAGCGACGCGCGCGGTCTCGCGGAGGCGGCGGTGCAGCTCGCTGAGCGCATCGGTGGGCGAATCGCCGGCCAGCTCGGCGCACACGCGGGCGGCCGAGCCCGGCGGCACGGGGACCGAGCCGGCCGGATGGACGGTGACGATCTCCGCGCCGGCACGGCGCGCCGTCCGGAGCCACAGATCGACGACGGGCGCCCGCTCGACGACGGGATGGTCGCCGATGACGAGGCAGAGCTCGGCCGTTGCCAGCGCCGACAGCGGGGCGCGGAATGCGTCCAGCGACTCGTGAGGGTCGTCCGGCAGGATCGCCGCGTTCGAGCCGAGCCCCTGGCGCACGAGCCGCGCGATCGCGTCCGCCTGCTCGAGCGTCTCGCCGCCCGAGAACGCGACCGCGACAGAGCCGGAGGCGGCCCGAAGGCCCTGCTCGGCGGCGTCGACCGCCTCTTCCCAGGCCACCTCGGAGAGGCCGCGGCGCGGCAGCCGGACGAGCGGCGTTCGCAGGCGATCGGGGGCCCGCAGATGGTCGTGGGCGAACCGGCCCTTGTCACAGAGCCAGCCACCGTCGATCTCCGGATGGTTGCGCGACAGCATGCGCGCGACCTTGCCCTCCCGCGTCGTCGCCCAGGCGTTGCAGCCCACGGGGCAGAGGCCGCAGACGGTGGGGACGTTCTGGATCTCCCAGGGGCGCGCGCGGAAGCGGTAGACCGTCGAGGTGAGGGCGCCCACAGGACACAGCTCGATGACGTTGCCGGAGAAATGGGCGCGGTACGGCTCGTCCTCGAACGTGGCGATGTACGAGCTCGCGCCGCGGTTCAGCGCAACGAGCTGCCCGTCCTCCGCGACCTGCTCGGAGAAGCGGGTGCAGCGGTAGCAGAGGATGCAACGCTCACGGTCGAGCGCGATCAGCGGGGAGATCGGAATGGGCTTGTCGAACGTGCGCTTGGTGTAGGCCATCCGGGTCGAGCCCGGGCCCGTAGCGGAAGGTGAGGTCCTGCAGCGGGCACTCGCCGCCCTTGTCGCAGTCGGGGCAGTCGAGTGGGTGGTTCAGCAGGATGAACTCGAGCACGGCCTCCTGGCCCTCTGCCGCCAGCTCGCTCGTCGCGGCCGTCTTGACCACCATTCCGTCCTGCGCGGTCAGCGTGCAGGCCGCCTGGAGCTTCGGCAGGCCCTCGACCTCGACGAGGCACATCCGGCAGGCGCCGAGCGGGGGCCCGATCCGCGGCTCGTAGCAGAAGATCGGGATCTCGACGCCGGTGGAGGCTGCCGTCTCGACCACCCCGGCGCCTCGCGGCACGGTGACGGAGCGGCCGTCGATCGAGACCGTGACGAGCTCGGGCGAGCTCATCGGCGCTGCCCCGAGCGCGCGTCATGCGGCCGAGACGTCGAACACCGGGATGTCGATCTGACGCAGAACGCCGTGGTAGTGCTGGGTGACCGGCGCGACGAGGCCCTCGAACGACGACTCCCCCTCGAAGGGACACGCGCCTTCGTCGATGTGCCTCTGGTACTCGTCACGGAACTTGGCGACGTAGCTCGCGACCGGCATCGCGGCGGCGTCGCCGAGCGGGCAGAGGCAGTTGCCGAGCACGCGGTCGCAGACGGACAGCAGCAGGTCGAGCTCGCCCTGCTCCGCCCTGCCCTGCTCGATGCGCTCGAGAATGTCGACCATCCAGCGCACACCCTCGCGGCACGGCGTGCACTTGCCGCACGACTCGTGCATGTAGAACTGGGCGACCCGAAGGCCGAGCTGCACCATGCAGCAGCGGTCGTCGATCACGATGACGGCGCCCGAGCCCAGCATCGTGCCGGCCTTCGCCATCGCGTCGAAGTCGAGCGCCGTGTCCACCTCGGCCGCGGTGAGCACGGGAACGGACGAGCCGCCCGGGATGATCGCCTTCAGCTCTCGGCCGTCCGGGACGCCCCCGCCCACGCTCGAAGACGAGCTCGCGCAGGCTCGTTCCCAGCTCGAGCTCGTAGTTGCCGGGCCGTGCCACGTTGCCCGAGAGGGAGAAGAGGCGGGTGCCGGTCGAGTTCTCGACGCCCAGCTCGCGCGTAGCGCACGCCGCCCAGCTCGAGGATCTTCGGCACCGTGGCGAGCGTCTCGACGTTGTTGATGAGCGTCGGAGCGGCGTACAGGCCCGAGATGGCGGGGAACGGCGGCTTCGAGCGAGGCTGGCCGCGCTTGCCCTCGAGCGACTCGAGCAGTCCGGTTTCCTCGCCGCAGATGTAGGCGCCGGCGCCCCGATGCAGGACGACGGAGACCGAGTAGCCGGAGCCGAGCACGTTCCCGCCGACGAGCCCGCGCGCCTGCGCCTCCTCGAGCGCCGCTTTCATGATCTCGAACTCGGTCAGGTACTCGCCCCGGATGTAGATGAACGCAGCCTTCGCCTGGATGGCGTACGAGGCGATCAGGACTCCCTCGATGACCATGTGCGGAAGGCGCTGCATGATCTCGCGGTCCTTGCAGGTTCCGGGCTCGGATTCGTCGGCGTTGACCGCCAGATAGATCGGCTTCGTCGTCTGGTCCGGCTTCGGGAGGAAGCTCGCCTTGCGGCCCATCGGGAAGCCGGCCCCGCCCCGTCCGCGCACGCCCGCCGCGAGCAGCTCCTCGATCACCTGCGCCGGCTCCGTGCGCAGCGCCTTGCGCAGCGACTCGTAGCCGCCGACGGCCTCGTACTCGGCAAGGCTCGTGAGGTCGCGTCCGTCGGCGTGCTCGAAGAGGACGGCTCTGACCGACATGTCGATCCTCCCGGCGGCGCCCGCTGCGCCCGAGTCGGGCGAATCTCCGCGACGAGTGCCGGAACGTCCCGCGCCGCCACCGGCTCCCGGTAGCGGTGGTCGACCGCGACGACGGGCCCCCAGCCGCAACCGCCGGCGCACTCGACGGTTCTCAGGGTGACCTCGCCCGAGGGTGTCGTCTCACCGGCCTTGATCCCGAGCTCGCGCTCGAGCGCCTCGAGCGTCTGCTGTGCGCCGACGAGCGCGCAGGAGATGTTCGTGCAGACCTCGACGAGGTGCTCGCCGACCGGCTCGAGGTGGAACATGTCGTAGAAGCTGGCGACGGCCTGGCAGTACGCAGGGGTGAGGTCGAGCGCCTCGGCCACCTCGCGGAAGGCCTCGCGGCGGCAGCCAGCCGTGGCGCTCCTGCGCGAGGCGGAGCGCCGGCAGGATCGCCGACCGCCGCACCGGATACTGCGTCGGCGATCTCCTGAATCTCGTCGTACAGATCCATCAGCGGTCCACGTCTCCCATGACGGGGTCGAGCGATGCCGCCACCGCGATCATGTCGGCGATCAGCGACTGCTGGAGGCAGGTGGCGGTGGCCTCGAGCGCGACGAGCGAGGGCGCCCGGAAGTGCACGCGCCAGGGCCGCGGCCCGCCGTCCGAGACGAGGTAGCAGCCGAGCTCGCCGCGCGCAGACTCGATCGGAAGGTAGACCTCGCCCTCGGGCACGCGGTACCCCTCGGTCACGAGCTTGAAGTGGTGGATGAGGCTCTCCATCGAGGTGTGGAGCTCGTCGCGCGGCGGGAGCACGATCTTCCGGTCGTCCGCGATCCACGGCCCTTCCGGCATGCCGTCGAGGCACTGACGGATGATGCGGGCCGACTCGCGGATCTCGTCCATGTGGATCTTGTAACGGGCGTACACGTCGCCATCCGGATAGACGGGGACGTCGAAGTCGAGCTCGGGATAGGCGAGGTAGGGCTGGGCGCTGCGCAGGTCCCAGTTGACGCCCGAGGCCCGGAGCATCGGCCCGGACTGGCCGAGCGCGATCGCGTCCTCGGCCGAGAGGAGGCCCACGCCGCGGGTGCGCTCGAGGAAGATGACGTTGTTGTCGAAGAGCGCCTCGTACTCGTCGACGCGCTTCGGCATCACATCGACGAAGCGCCGGCATTCCGCGTCGAAGCCGGGCGGGATGTCCTCTGCGAGGCCGCCGGCCTGGAAGTAGCGGGTGTGCATCCGCACGCCCGTGACCATCTCGAAGAGGTCGAGCACCAGGTCCCGCTCGCGGAACGCGTACCAGAAGATCGAGATCGCCCCCAGCTCGAGCCCCGTCGTCCCGAGCCAGACGAGGTGCGAGTGAATCCGCGTCAGCTCGGCGAGCAGCGTGCGCATCCAGATCGCCTTCGCCGGCGGCTCGACCCCGAGCAGCTTCTCGATCGCCATCACGAAGCACAGCTCGTTCTGCTGGAAGTTGAGGTAGTCCATCCGCGCGGGATAGGTGATCGCCTTCCAGTAGGTCTTCTGCTCCATGTTCTTCTCGAAGCCGGTGTGGAGGTAGCCGATCACCGCGTAGAGGCCCACGACGGTCTCACCGTCGAGCGAGACGACCAGGCGGAGGACACCGTGGGTCGACGGGTGGTTGGGCCCGAAGTTGACGGTCAGCACGTCGCCCGCTTCCTCGAGCTCCGGCGGCACGAGCAGGATCGTCGGGATCGGCTGCGGGATGCGTGAGCCGTCGTAGAGGTGCCGTCCGGTCGCCAGGTCCGTGGCGAACGGGCTCTTCGCGTCTGGCAGCGAGGTTTCGGCGGTGGCCATCTAGTCCTCGTCCGAGAACCGGACGGGCTCGCCGCCGATCGGGTAGTCCTTGCGAAGCGGATGGCCCTCCCAGTCCTCGGGCATGAGGATCCGGACGAGGTTCGGGTGGCCTTCGAAGACGATGCCCATGAGGTCGTAGACCTCGCGCTCGTGCCAGTCGGCCGTGGGCCAGATCGGCACGACGCTGGGCACCGGGTCGCCGTCGTCGCACCAGACCTGCAGGCGCACGCGTTCCGGCTCGGAGCGCAGGGCAAGCAGGTGATAGGAGACCGCGAAGCGGTGGGGCTTGGGCTCGGGGACGCTCGCGAAGCCCCAGGAGCCGGGAGCGTTCGTGTCGCGCCCGGCGGCGTTGCCCCAGTAGCCGGCGACCCCGGTCTCCCCCCAGCCGAGGTAATCCGCGCTCGTGACGTCGGCGAGGAAGTTGAAACCTGCTGCGTCGCGGAGCCGGCGGGCGGCGTCGAGCAGCCGCTCCCGCTCGACGACGACCGTCGTCTCCCCGTGCTGCTCCTTCTGCTCGACGAATCCCGGCAGCTCCGCGTAGGAGAACGTCACGACGCCACCTTGCGGAGCTCGTAGGCCGGCGGCACGCCCGCGACGATCTTCTCGTGCAGGCGCACGATCCCCTCGAGCAGGGCCTCCGGCCTCGGCGGACAGCCCGGCACGTGCATGTCGACGGGGACGATCCTGTCGACGCCCTGGAGCACGGCGTAGTTGTTGAACATGCCGCCCGAGCTCGCGCAGGCGCCCATCGCGATCACCCACTTCGGCTCGAGCATCTGGTCGTAGATCTGCCGCAGCGGGCCGGCCATCTTGTGCGCGACCCGCCCGGAGACGATCAGCAGGTCGGCCTGGCGGGGAGAGGCCCGAAAGGCCTCCATCCCGAAGCGCGCGAGATCGTAGCGCGCCGTGACCGTCGACATCATCTCGATCGCGCAGCAGGCGAGCCCGAACGTGTCGGGCCACATGGACTTGGACTGCGCCCAGGCGACCGCCTTCTCGAGCGTGGTGAGCATGAGCCGCTCCTCGAGCTCCGCGACCTCACGCTCGAACACGCCCGGCGGCTTGTGCTTCATGAGCACCCGCTCGGACGAGATCCCGAGGTCGGCGAGCCGGCGGCGTGGCTCCTCTACCGCCATTCCAGCGCCCCCTTGAGCATGGGGGAACCCATGGTTCCCCCATGGACCCCCTCCTTCCCCAACTCGGCGGTCAGCGCCATTCCAGCGCCCCCTTCTTCCAGATGTAGACGTATGCGAGCACCAGGATGGCGATGAAGAAGCCGAACTCGGCGACGGCGAACCAGCCTACGGACTCGAGCACGACCGCGACGGGGTAAAGAAACACGATCTCGATGTCGAAGACGATGAAGAGCATCGCTGTGAGGTAGAAGCTGATGGTGAACCGCTGGTGGGGCGGCGGCCCCGTGGATACGCCAGACTCGAACGGGATCTCGCGAGCCCGGGTGCGGCGCTTCGGCCGCGTGGCGAAGACGAACGACATCACGATCATCGATGCCGGAATGGCGATCGCGAGCATGGCGTAGACGAGGAGCGGGAAGTAGTTGTCGAGCATCAGACGCGCGCCCCTTCCCCCGCACGTTCACGTGTCATCGGGTCCCTGCCGGAAGCCTCGTCGGCCAGCGAATCTAGCACCGCCATCCTATCGCTACAAGCGGAGGGCGCCGGTGTGTACAAAAGCCCTGCATGCGGGCCGAATCGGCGGCTGCTACGAGTGTTACTTTCTCCAGGGCTGCGTCAGCCGGCGGCCCGGTTGGTAGAATCGCGATCGAGGGAGGGAGAAGCAGCATCTTGGTGACCTTGACGGACAAAGCAGCGGAGAAGTTCAAGGAACTTGCCGCCGAGGAGCCCGCCGGTGAGGCGGAAGTCCTTCGCGTCGCGATCCAGGGTGGAGGCTGCTCCGGCTTCCAGTACGCGCTCGGCTTCGATCGCGGGCCGCAGGACGGCGACAACCAGATCGAGTCGCAGGGTGTCCGGATCGTCATCGACCCCTCTAGCGCCCCGTACCTGCTGGGCACGGAGATCGACTTCGTCGATGCCCTCATGGGCGGCGGGTTTGCGATCAACAACCCGAACGTCGTGGCCGCTTGCGGCTGCGGCTCGTCCTTCCAGGCTCGCGATGACGCGGCGGGTGAGGGCGATCCCGTGACGACGCATGCAGGCGGCGGCTGCGGCAGCGGCTGCAGCCACTGACAGCTCGTCCAGGACGACCGTAGCTCGATGAGCGCGGGTCGGCCGATTCGCGTTGCGATCGTCGGCTCGGGCCCGGCAGGGTTCTACGCGGCGGCCCATCTGCTCGCCGCGGACGTCGCCGTCGAGGTGGACATGATCGAGCGGCTACCGACCCCGTGGGGCCTGGTGCGTCTCGGGGTAGCGCCGGACCACCCGAACATCAAGGCGGTTTCACGCGTCTACGAGAAGATCGCAAAGCAGCCGGGCTTCCGGTTCCTGGGCAACGTCGAGGTCGGGCGTGACCTCGATCACGCCGACCTGCTCGCGCTGTACGACGCGGTCGTGTACGCGGTCGGGGCCCAGACCGACCGGCGGCTCGGGATCCCAGGAGAAGACCTCCCCGGCTCCTGGGCGGCGACCGAGTTCGTCGCCTGGTACAACGGCCACCCCGACTTCCAGCACCTCTCGTTCGACCTCGACTGCGAGCGGGCGGTCGTGGTCGGCAACGGCAACGTCGCCGTCGACGTGGCGCGGATGCTCGCTCTCGCCGAGTCGGAGATCGTTCCGACCGACACGACGGACGCCGCGATCGCGGCGATTCTCGGCTCCCCCATCGAGGAGATCGTCATGCTCGGTCGGCGCGGGCCGGCACAGGCGTCGTTCACGACGCCCGAGCTCAAGGAGCTGGGCGAGCTCGCCGATGCCGACGTCATCGTCGATCCGGCCGAGCTCGAGATCGATCCCGCCAGCGAGCCCGCGCTGTCTGCGACCGCGGTCGCGCGCAACCTGGAGGTCCTGCGCGAGTATGCGGCGCGCCCCCCGAGCGGGAAGCGCCGCCGGCTGACGCTGCGCTTCTGCGTGTCGCCTGTTGCGATCCTCGGCGACGACAGGGTCGAAGCCGTCGAGCTCGTCCGCAACACACTGGTCGCCGACGACCGAGGGCGGGTCAGCGCCGTGCCGACGGAAGAGCGCGAGCTCATGCCGTGCGGAGTGGTCTTCCGCAGCGTCGGCTACAGGGGCATTCCGGTGGAGGGTGTCCCGTTCGACGAGGAGCGCGCGACGATGCGCAACGAGGGCGGGCGGGTGCTCGACAAGGACGGCCGCCCGGTGCCGGGCGTCTACTGCACCGGCTGGATCAAGCGCGGGCCTACCGGCATCATCGGCACGAACAAGAAGGACGCCACCGAGACCGCCGACCTGCTGCTCGAGGATGCTCGCAGCGGCGTGCTGGCGCGAGACGAGGGTGCGTCCGCCGAGAAGGTGGACGCCTTTCTCCTCGAGCGCGGCTGCAGCCTCGTCGAGTACGCGGGCTGGGAGGCGATCGACACGGCCGAGCGGGGACTGGGAGAGCCACACGGACGCCCCCGGATCAAGCTCGTCACCTGGGACGAACTGCTCCAGACCGCGCTCGAGCGCGTGTCCTGATCCTCCTCGCCGGTAGACTCGGCCGTGATGGCAAGGGACGCGACGGAGCGGGAGCTCTGGGGGGACGAGACCCGAAAAGCGGTCGTCAACTTCCCCGTCTCCGGTGAGCCGATTCCGGTCCCGGTCACCCGCTGGCTGGCCCGGATCAAGGCCGCGGCGGCACGCGTCAACGCGGAGCTCGGGCTGCTCGACGAGGACAAGGCAGAGCGCATCGCCGCAGCCGCCGACCGGGTCGCAGCCGGCGAGTTCGACGACCAGTTCCCGATCGACGTCTTCCAGACGGGGTCGGGAACGTCCTCGAACACGAACGCGAACGAGGTCATCGCCGCGCTGGCCGGGGACGACGTCCATCCCAACGATCACGTGAACATGGGGCAGTCCTCGAACGACGTCTTCCCCTCGGCCGTACATCTCGCGGCCCTCGACGAGCTCGAGAACGACTTGCTGCCGGCGCTGAGCAGGCTCAGCAACTCGCTTGCTGCGAAGGCGGTCGAGTTCGACGACGTGGTCAAGTCTGGGCGGACCCATCTGATGGACGCGGTACCGGTGACGCTGGGCCAGGAGTTCGCGGGCTACGCGGCCCAGATCCAGCAGGGAAGCGCGCGGATCAACTCGACGCTGACGCGGGTCGGTGAGATACCGCTCGGCGGCACGGCCACGGGCACCGGGCTCAACACGCATCCCGAGTTCGCCGAGAAGGTGCGCGAGCGTCTGAGCGCGGAGTCCGGCCTGGCGATCCTGCCGCCTGCCGATCCGTTCGAGGCCCAGGCGGCGCGCGACGCGCTCGTCGAGGCGTCGGGCGCGCTGAAGACGGTTGCGGTGTCGCTGACGAAGATCGCGAACGACCTGCGGCTCATGGGCTCCGGCCCGCGCGCCGGCCTCGCCGAGATCTTCCTGCCCGAGCTCCAGAAGGGCAGCTCGATCATGCCCGGCAAGGTGAACCCGGTCATGCCCGAGGTCGCCACGCAGGTCGCCGCCCAGGTGATCGGCAACGACCAGGCGATCACGATCGGGGGCATGCAGGGCCACTTCGAGCTCAACGTCTTCGTGCCGCTGATCGCCCGCAACCTGCTCGACTCGATCAAGCTCCTCGCGAATGCCTGCCGACTGCTCGCGGAGAAGTGCGTCGACGGCATCGAAGCGAACCGCGAGCAGTGCGAGCGCTACGCGGAGCTCACGCTCTCCGCCGCGACGGCCCTCAACCCCTACGTGGGCTACGACCTCGCGACCGAGATCGTCAAGGAGGCGGCGGCGTCAGGCCGTTCCCTGCGCGAGGTTGCGCGCGAGAAGGGCATCGCCGACGACGTCCTCGACAAGGCGCTCGACTACCGGGCCATGGCTAAACCGCAAGCCCCGCGGGGCGGCTGAGCGGCCGGCCTAGCCGGCCGCGACCCGCCGATCACCGAGCCCGAAAGGGCTCGGTACGGTCTTGGAGCGCTGGGCGATGTACCGAGCCTTCGGCTCGGTGGAGCTTCGCGGCCTGGCGGCCTTCGGCCGCGGCCACTGCGCGCGCCCGCTTGCCTTTGCTCGTCCGCCCGGTAGGACGAGCGCACGAGCGGGCCCGAGAAGACCGAGCCGAATCCCATCCGCTCGCCCTCCTCGCGGAACATCCGGAACTCGTCGGGGTGCACCCAGCGGTCGATGGGCGCATGCTTGGGGGAAGGCTGGAGATACTGGCCGATGGTGACGACGTCGACGTCGTGCCGGCGGAGGTCGCGCATCGTGTCGAGCACCTCGTCGTTTCGCTCGCCGAGGCCGACGATGATCCCCGACTTCGTCAGCACCGGGTAGTCGGCGACCTCTCTGGCGCGGGCGAGCAGCCAGAGCGCCTTGTCGTACGAGGCCTTGGCGCCCCGCATCCGGGGATGCAGACGTCGGACGGTCTCGATGTTGTGATTGAAGACCTCTGGGCGCTCGCCCAGCACGGTGCGGAGCGCCTCCTCTTCGCAGCCCGAGAAAGTCAGGCGTGAGGACCTCGACGGACGCGTCGGGAACCTTGGCCTTGAGCGCTCGGATCGTGGCCGCGTAGTGGCCGGCGCCTCGGTCGGCCAGGTCGTCCCGGTCCACCGATGTGACGACGACGTGCGACAGCTCCATCTGCTTGGCCGTCTGGGCGAGGCGTAGCGGCTCGAGCGGGTCGGGCGGCCCGTCCGGCTTGCCCGAGTGGACGTAGCAGTAGCGGCAGGCCCGGGTGCAGGTATCCCCGAGGATCTGGAACGTGGCGGTGCCGCGCCCCCAGCACTCGGCGATGTTCGGGCAGCGAGCCTCCTCGCAGATCGTGTGCAGTCGGCGGCCGTGAATGAGCTCGCGCACCTCGAAGTAGCGCGTGTCGGCGCTCGGCGCGCGTACCTTCATCCACTCCGGGCGGCGCGGGCGGTCAGCGACTGGTAAGGACCTGCTCAACTCCGAATGCCTCTCCCGACGGCGACCCGCCGACCGGTTCAGACGACAGCTTCTCGTGGATCGGCTGCTCCCAGAGCCCGGCGCCCTCGTCGATCGCCAGCTCGTCGAAGGCCAGCCCGAAGACGTCCTCGAGCGCTGCGACGAGCTGGGGGCGGACCTCGTCGACGGTGAGCGCCCGCCCGGCCTCGCGGGCGATCGACGTGAACGTCGCCCCGTCGATCCCGCAGGCCGTGATCCACTCGGTGAACGGCGCCGGGTCGAGGTCGACGTTGAGCGCGACGCCGTGCGTCGTCACCCAGCGCGTCACGTGAACTCCGAGCGACGCGATCTTGCGCGGCGGCTCACCCGGCACCCAGACGCCGGTCAGGTCCGGAATGGCCACGCCCTCGAGCGCGAACGCGGCGAGCGTGCCGATGACGACCTGCTCGAGGTCGCGGCAGTACTTCTTGACGTCCTTGCCGTGCCGGTGGAGGTCGAGAATCGGGTAGCAGACGAGCTGCCCCGGGCCGTGGTAGGTGGACTTGCCGCCCCGGTCGGTCTCCACGATCTCCGCGTCGGCGTCCTCTGGAAGGTGGACCTCGTCCTCGCCGGTCCGGCGGCCGAGGGTCACCGTGGGCGGGTGCTCGAGGAGCACGACCGTGTCCGGGATCGCGCCCTGCGACACCGCCGCGGCGAGGGAGCGCTGGAGGTTCCACGCCTCCCGGTACGGCGTCTCGCCGAGCACGATGAGGTACGCGCCTTGCTTCACCGCATTCGATTGTAGGGGTCTGAGCTCATCCGGCTGTAGGGGCCGGATCTCATCCGGCCCGGAACCTCTCAGCCGTCAGTAGGAGCTCTCGTCCCACGTCTCGAGGTTTGTCTTGACGTCCCGCATGAACGGGGCTGCATAGGCGCCGTCCACGAGCCGGTGGTCGTAGCTGAGGCAGAGGTTCATCATCGGCCGAATCGCGATCGTGTCCTCGCCGCGCTCGTCGGCGACGACCACGGGGCGTTTGACGATCGCCTCGACATCCATGATCCCGACCTGGGGCTGGTTGATGATCGGCGTCCCTGCGATGGCGCCGAAGCCGCCGGGGTTCGTGATCGTGAACGTCCCGCCGTGAACCTCGTCGGGGACGAGCTTCTTCGTGCGGGCGCGCTCGGCGAGATCCTGGATCGTGCGCGCGATGCCGAGCAGGTTCTTCTCCTCGGCGTTGCGGATCACGGGGACGATCAGGCCCTTGCCGTCGTCGAGGGCGACGGCGATCCCGAGGTTGACGAAGCTCTTGGTCGCGATCTGGTCGCCGCGGATCTCGGCGTTCATGCGCGGCCACTCGCCGAGCGCGTCGACGACGGCACGGGCGATGAACGCGAGATAGGTGAGACGGACCCCGTGCTTCTCCTCGTACTCTCGCTTGAGGCCGTCCCGGATTGCGACGACCTTCGACATGTCGATCTCGAACACCGTCGTCACGTGCGCGGAGGTCTGCACCGAGCGGACCATGTGCTCCGCGATGGCCTTCCGCATCACGGTCATCGGCTCGAGTTGCTCGCCGGGAGCGGCAGCCTCCGGCTCCTCGGGCTCCTCCTCCGCTGCGGCCGGCGGAGCCGCGACGGCCGGCTCGGGTGCAGGGGCTGGAGGCGGCGCAGGCTCGGCTGGAGGCGGCGCAGGCTCGACCGGAGGCGGCGGGGGTGGCGCCGCGGCAGCGGGCTCGCGGCGGAGGTGCCTCCTCGACCCGCGCGCCGCTGCTCTCGAGATAGGAGAGGATGTCCTTCTTCGTCACCCGCCCGCCACGGCCGGTGCCGGAGATCGCCGAGACGTCCACGTTGTGCTCGGCGGCGATCCTGGCGACGACCGGAGAGACGAAGGTACGCCCATCGCCGTGCCCGTCGTCATCCTCGGCGGGCGGTCTCTGCTCGGCCGGGGCCGGAGGCTCGGTCTGCGCCGGCTCGGTCTGGCGGCGGCGCGCGCGGCGGCGCGGGCTCGGGCGGAGCGGCTTGCGCCGCGGGCTCGGGGGGCGGTGCGACGGGGGCGGGAGGCTCCTGGGGCGCCGGCTCGACGGCGGCACCCTCGGGCACGATCGTGGCGAGCACGGTTCCTACCTCGACGGTCTCTCCCTCCTGGACGAGGATGCTTCCCAGCACGCCCTCGGCCGGGCTTGGAACCTCGGTGTCGACCTTGTCGGTCGAGATCTCGAGCAGCGGCCTCGTCGGCTGCGATTGCCTCGCCCTCTGCCTTGAGCCACTTCGTGATCGTCCCTTCGGAGACCGACACGCCCATCTGGGGCATGACGACGTCGACGGCGGTGCCCGTGGCCATTGCTGCCTCCTAGAGAGACGGCCGGAGGCCGCTCCCGTTGCGGGTGGTCTTGCGGAGATTCATGTCAGTACTCTGCGAGGCTTCTCAGCGCGCCGACGACATCCTCGACCTGGGGGATGAAGCGCTTCTCGAGGGGCGGCGAGAACGGCACGGGCGTGTCCGGTGCGGCCAATCGCTTCACCGGCGCGTCGAGGTGCTCGAAGACCTCTTCCGCGATCGTCGCGGCGATCTCCGCGCCGAAACCGGCCGTCCGTGTGTCCTCGTGGAGCACGAGCGCCTTCGATGTCCTCTCGACCGAGCGTAGGACGGCGTCGCGGTCCCACGGCATGATCGTGCGCAGGTCGAGAACCTCGACGCCGAGCCCCTCGTCCTCGAGGCGCTTGGCCGCCTCGGCCGCCGTGTGGACCATCGCACCCCAGGTGACGACCGTCACGTCGTCGCCCTCGTGATGCACGCTCGCCTTGCCGAAGGGCACGGTGAAGCGTTCATCGGGCACGTCGCCCTTGATGCGGCGGTAGAGATGCTTGTGCTCGAAGTACAGAACCGGGTTCGGGTCCTCGATCGCGGTTGCGAGCAGGCCCTTTGCGTCGGCCGGCGTGGCCGGGCACGCGATCTTGAGCCCGGGGATGTGAGCGAAGCTCGACTCGGGATTCTGGGAATGGAACGGCCCGCCGGAGAAGCCCCCCCGGAGGGCAGGCGCACCACGATCGGCACGGCGGTTCCGGCCCGGTAGTGCTGCTTGGCCGCCACCGTCACGAGGTGATCCCAGGCGCAGGAGACGAAGTCGGCGAACTGCATCTCGGCCACGGGGCGCATACCGACGAGCGCGGCCCCGGTGGCGGCGCCGACGATCGCGGTCTCGGCCAGAGGGGCGTCGATCACCCTCCACTCTCCGAACTCCTGCTGAAAGCCCTTCGTCACCTTGAACGCGCCGCCGTAGGCGCCGATGTCCTCGCCGATGAGAAAGACGCGCTCGTCGCGGCGCATCTCTTCGCGGAGCGCGTCCGAGATCGCCTCGATGTACGTGCGCTCGCTCATCGGAAGTGCGGGGCGTCGAGCTCGTCGGAGCTCGCGTAGACGCCGTCGAGCAGCGTGTCCGGCTCGGCAAGGGGCTCTGCTCGGCCCGCCGCATGGCTTCTTCCAGCTCGCGGCGCACGGAAGACGTCATCCGGTCGATCCTCGTCGTCGCTCAGATCGACGTGTTCGCGGAGCCACGCGCGGTACCGCTCGATCGGGTCGCGCGCGGCCCAGGTCTCGAGCATCTCCGTCGGGACGTACGACGCGTCGTCGTGCACCGCGTGGCCTTCCATCCGCATCGTCTTCGTCTCGATCAGCGTCGGTCCGTCGCCGGCCCGCGCCTTGTCCATCGCCCGCTTGGCCTCGCGATACACGGCGAGCACGTCGGTTCCGTCGACCACCACGCCCTCGAACCCGTACGCCTCGGCGCGGTCGGCCAGCGTCTCGCACGCGTATTGCAGGTAGTTCGGCGTCGAGTACGCCCACTGGTTGTTGTCGCACACGAACACGACCGGCAGCTTGCGCACGCCGGCGAGATTCATCCCCTCGTGCGTGTCGCCTCGGGCCGAGGCGCCGTCGCCGAACCAGGCCACCGCTACCCGGCGTTCCTCCCGGATGCGGAAGGCGAGGGCGCAGCCGACCGCCACGGGCAGCATCGCCGGCAGGTGGCTCACCATCGAGATGAGGCCGAGGGCCGGGTCGGCCAGGTGGAGGTTGCCCTCGCGCCCGCGCGAGTAGCCGTCCACGCGACCGAGGTAGTTGGCGAAGATCCTCCAGGGCTCGATGCCGCGTACGACATGGACGCCCATGTTGCGGTGCAGCGGCGCTCCGACGTCGTGCAGCTCCATTGCCATGGCGACGCCGACCGAGGCGGCCTCGTTGCCGCGACCCGTGTAGAAGCTGCCGGGGATCTTGCCCTGCTTGTAGAGGATGTGGCCGCGCTCCTCGAGCCCGCGCGCGATGAGCAGGTGCCGGAAGACGGCGAGAAGACCTTCTCGGTCGAGACCGGCCTCCCTGATCTCGTGCAGCGAGCCGACCGGCTCGGCCTCACGGGCGATCGACATCCGATCACACCTCCTTCCGCCACACTCTAGCCACCGGCTCTGTGGTCATCGTGCCCCGGTCGGTACATTCCCAACCGTGGGACGGGCATCCGACTGGCTGCGCGAAGAACGCCGCCAAACGCTCGGCGACTGGGTGTCCTTCTGCCCGGGTTGCGGCCACGCACAGCGCTTCTTCGAGGGAGGCGAGCTGCCCGCCGCCGACTGCCCGACGTGTGGCACGGCGATGGTCGGCAGATGCGCCGCCTGCGGCGCGCGCATCGCCTCGATGTTCGCCGTCTCGTGCGAGGACTGCGGCGCGCCGCTGCGCGAGCCGACCGGGCTCGGAGGCCCGATCCGGCGCGCTACGGGATCGAGACGATCTCGGAGAAGTGGATGACCGTGACCGTGTCCTGCTCGGACACTGTCGCGGTTGTAGATCTGGCCGAGGAACTCGGCCATCTCCTCGGTGCGCCGCAGCTCGGGGTTGTCGTGCTGGATCTCACGAGGCGAGAGGTCGCCGAGGCGCTTGACCTCGATCTTGTCGATCACCGCGTCGAAGATCAGCTCGCGCGGGCCGAAACGCTTGCCGGCGAGCACCCGCACGATCATCCCCTTCTTGTACTTGCCCGACTTGTCGCCGAGCCGGATCGTCGCCGTCTTGCGCCGGCTGCGCAGCTGATCGGCGACGATCGGGGAGTAGAAGTTGAGCGCGTAGGCGGGCACGGAGTTTCCAGGCGGCGCATTCGCCGAGCCGGCGAATCATAGAGGGTTCTGATCCGAGCAACCAGCGCGAGCGCCCGGCGGGCCATCTCCCGCTCGCCGCGATACGACAGCAGCTGCGGGGCCTGCTCGAGCGGCAGCCAGCGGGCCTCGGCCACCTCGTGCGCGTGCGCCGCGTCGAGGTCCCCGAGGCGGCCGCGAGCGATAGCGGAAGAGGTAGAAGCTGACGATCTTGAAGATCCGCTCGCCCTGCCACGTGTAGACGTACCGCACGTCGCCGAGCTTCTCGACCAGGCGGGTCACGACGCCGGTCTCCTCGGGGACCTCCCGGCTCGCCGCGTCGGCAGGCTGCTCGCCGGGGCCGACGTTGCCCTTCGGCAGAGCCCAGACCCCGGTCTTGCCGCCGGGCCGGATCGCGGCCATGTGCCACGTGCCACGCAGCCGCCGGACGACCACGCCTCCTGCCGAGAACTCCCGCTTCAACACCCTGATCCTAGCGCTGGCACTCTCGGTGAAGAGTGCCAGGATGCCGCTTGCCAACCTGCAGCGGACGCGCTAGAGTTCCGGCGTTGGCACTCATGACTGGAGAGTGCCAGAGAGAATCGAGTTCGAGACAGGAGAAGGAGGAGCGCTCATGGATCTTCAGCCCCTGGGCGACCGCCTCATCGTCGAGGTTCTCGACGAGGAGGAGGACTGGCGAGCGGCATCGTCCTGCCGGACACGGCCAAGGAGAAGCCGCAGCGCGGCCGCGTGCTCGCCGCCGGCCCCGGCCCGCGAGACGAGAACGGGCGAGCGACATCACGATGGAGGTCGAGGACGGCGACGAGATCATCTTCTCGAAGTACGGCGGCACCGAGATCAAGCTCGGCACCGACGAGTACCTGATCCTGCGCGAGTCGGACGTCCTCGCGAAGGTCGTGCACGACGAGCTCGAAGAAGGGCAAGGCAAGCGCGGCGCTGCTGCGTAGAGCGCACGCCGCCTACCGAGCGGAAGCCACAGGAGGAAGAAGGAGAACGTATGGCTCACAAGGAGCTGCAAGTTCGAACGAGGATGCACGGCGCGCGCTCGAGCGCGGCGTCAACGTCCGTCGCCAACGCCGTCAAGGTGACGCTCGGCCCGAAGGGCCGCTACGTCGTCCTCGACAAGAAGTTCGGCGCGCCGACGATCACGAACGACGGCGTCACGATCGCGCGCGAGATCGAGGTCGAGAACGTCTTCGAGAACCAGGGCGCGCAGCTCGTGCGCGAGGTCGCCACGGCGACGAACGACGTCGCGGGTGACGGCACCACCACGGCGACGCTGCTCGCGCAGGCGATCACGCGCGAGGGTCTGAAGAACGTCGCCGCCGGCGCGAACCCGATGGCGCTCAAGCGCGGCATCGAGCGGGCCGTCGGGCTGGATCGTCGACGACCTCAAGAAGCAGTCCAAGGAGGTCTCGGGCAAGGAGGACATCGCCCGCGTGGCCACGATCTCCGCGCGCGAGCGCGAGATCGGCGACGTGATCGCCGACGCGATCGAGAAGGTCGGCAAGGACGGGGTGGTCAACGTCGAGGAGGGCCAGACCTTCGGCCTCGAGCTCGAGTTCACCGAGGGCATGCAGTTCGACAAGGGCTACCTGTCGCCGTACATGATCACCGACGCCGAGCGCATGGAGGCCGTGCTCGATGACCCGTACATCCTGATCGCCAACCAGAAGATCGGTGCGGTCAAGGACATCCTGCCGGTGCTGGAGCAGGTCATCCAGGCCGGACGCCCGTTGCTGATCGTGGCTGAGGACGTCGAGGGCGAGTCGCTCGCCACGATCGTCGTCAACAAGCTGCGCGGGACGTTCACGGCCGTCGCGGTCAAGGCTCCCGGTTTCGGCGACCGCCGCAAGCGGATGCTCGAGGACATCGCCATCCTCACCGGCGGCGAGGTCATCACCGAGGAGATGGGCCTCAAGCTCGAGAACACGAAGCTCTCGCAGCTCGGCCGCGCCCGCAAGGTCGTCGTCGACAAGGACTCGAGCACGCTCATCGACGGGGCCGGCGATCCCGAGCAGATCAAGGCCCGCATCAAGCAGCTCAAGGCCGAGGTCGAGAACACCGACTCGGACTTCGACCGCGAGAAGCTTCAGGAGCGCCTCGCCAAGCTGGCCGGCGGCGTCGCCGTCGTCAAGGTCGGCGCTGCTACCGAGACGGAGATGAAGGAGAAGAAGCACCGCGTCGAGGACGCGCTGCAGGCCACGCGGGCCGCCCTCGAGGAGGGCATCGTGCCCGGCGGCGGCGTCGCGCTCGCTGAACGCTGCGGATGCTGTTCGCTCCAACGTCGACGCGCTCGAGGGCGACGAGAGGACGGGTGCGCAGATCATCCTGCGGGCGCTCGAGGAGCCGGTCCGCCAGCTCGCGACGAACGCCGGGCTCGAGGGGTCGGTCGTCATCGACAAGGTCCGCAACGCGACCAAGGGTCAGGGTCTCAACGTCGACACCGGCGAGTACGAGGACCTCGTCAAGGCCGGGATCATCGACCCGACGATGGTGACGCGCTCTGCGCTGCAGAACGCCGCTTCGATCGCGAAGAACATCATCACGACCGAGGCGATCGTCGCCGAGATGCCCGAGAAGGACAAGGCCCCCGTCGGCATGCCCGGCGGTGGGATGGGCGACTTCTAGTCGCGCCGGGGGAGTCGACTCCCCCGCGTTGCTCGAAGCTGAACGGGCCGGCGTAAGCCGGCCCGTTCGCCTTTCCGGGATCAGTCGTTCGTGTCGGCGCCGGATCTCATCAGGCTCGCGTGGGCAGCGTCAACGCTGCTCGAGCAGCCAGCAGGCCGCTCCGTGCCCGTCCGCTCCGGCCGGCAGGAGCTCGACGGGGTCGTCCGTCGGGCAGCGGTCGAAGGCGGCAGGGCAGCGCGGATGGAAGCGGCAGCCGCTCGGAACGGCGACCGGGTTCGGCGTCTCGCCCGCGAGGATCTGGGGCCGCGAGCGATCGCGCGGGTCGCGCCTCGGGATCACCGAGATGAGCGCCTGCGTGTACGGATGTCGAGGGTTGTCGATGACCTCGCGGGCCGGGCCCACCTCGACGATGCGGCCGAGGTACATGACCGCGATGCGGTCGGCGAAGCGCGCGGCCGTCGAGAGGTCGTGGGTGATCATGAGGATGCCGAGGCCCGAGCGGCGCAGGTCGTCGAGGAGGGTCAGAATCCCCGCTCGTACCGACACGTCGAGCATCGAGACCGGCTCGTCGGCGACGAGGAGCTCGGGCTCGAGCACGAGGGCGGCGGCGATCGCGACGCGCTGGCGCTGCCCGCCGGAGAGCTCGTGCGGGTAACGCTCGAGGAAGAGCTCGGGCGGCGAGAGGCCTGCCCGCGCGAGAGCCTCGCAGCACCCGCTTCTCGCGTTCGTCCTTCGTGCCGAGGCCGTGAACCGCCAGCGGTTCCTCGACGGCCTGGCGGACGCGGAACCGCGGGTCGAGCGACTCGTAGGGGTCCTGGTAGATGAACTGGATACGGCGGCGCAGCCGCCGCAGCTCGCGCGCCGACAGTGCCGTGATGTCCCCGCCCCTGAACCGGATCGCGCCGTCGATCGGTTGGATCAGGCGCATCACGGTCTGGGCAGTTGTCGTCTTGCCGCACCCGGACTCACCGACGAGCGCGAGCATCTCGCCGGCCGCGAGCGAGAACGAGACGCCTTCGACCGCATGCACCTGCTGCTTCGGCCTGCCGGCCAGCGTGCCGACGATGCCGCGCGGGACCGGGTAACGGGTGACGAGACCCTCGACCTCGAGCAACGGCGCCGCCTGCTCGGTCACGCTCACCGGCCGGCCTCCCCAACGCCCCACCCTGGGTGGGGGGAATGCCCACCACCCGCCTGCAGGCTAGCGCGGTGAAACGCTCAGAACCTTCGCGCTGCGTTCCAACTGTCGCGCGAGAGCGTGCGGATATTCGCCATGTGGCCGCTCATTGCGCGACGGCGACGGTCGTGTCGTTGAGGTGGCACACGGCCTCGTGCTCGGGTGTGAACGTCAGCCTCCGCGGCTTCGACTTGGCGCAGGGATCGAATGCCCGGTCGCAGCGTGGAGCGAACGGGCAGCCCTCGATCTCGCGATCGAGGCGGGGAGGCGTCCCGGGGATGGAGACGACGTCCGCTGCCTCGTGCAGATCCGGCGTGGCAGCGAACAGCAGACGGGTATAGGGATGGCGGGGGTCGTGGAACAGGTCCTCCATGGGCCCCTGCTCGGCGATCTCGCCGGCATACATGACGGCGGCGCGGCTGCAGACCTGCGCGACCACGGGCAGATCGTGGGTCACGAGCACGAGCGCCAGCCCCAGCTCGTCGGTGAGCGAGACGAGCAGCTCGAGGATCTGCGCCTGGTTCATGACGTCGAGCGCGGTCGTCGGCTCGTCCGCCAGCAGCACCTTCGGCTCGCACGCGAGCGCCATCGCGATCGCGGCGCGCTGCCGCATCCCGCCCGAGAACTCGTGCGGGTAGCGCGATGCGCGTGACGCGGAGATCCCGACGTGCTCGAGCAGCTCGCCGGCTCGGGCCCGCGCCTCCTTGCCCTCGGCAACCCCGTGCAGCTCCATCGGCTCGACGATCTGGTCGCCGATTCGCTTGACCGGGTTGAAGGCGTTCATCGCACCCTGGAAGACCATCGCGATGTCCCGCCAGCGGTGTGCGCGAACGCTGTCCTCACCGCGCTCGAGGATGTTCTTGCCCTCGAGCAGGACCTCCCCGGCGACGGCGGCGTTCGGAGGCAGCAGCCCCATGATTCCGTTCATCGCGGTCGTCTTCCCGCAGCCCGACTCGCCGACGAGGCCCAGCCGCTCGCTCGCGTTCACGCTGAGATCGATCCCCTGAACGGCGTGGAGGGTGCCGCCCTCCCTGAGATCGAACCAGACATGGAGACCGCGAACCTCGAGCACCGGCGCGCTCACGGTGTCCGGCTCGGAGGTCGCGGCAGGACGCGGAACTGCCTCACCGAGAGGTGACCGGCGCGCAGGCGCGGATTGAGGGCGTCCTCGAGGGAGCGGCCGATCATCGTGCAGGCCAGGACGACGAGCGCGACGGCGACGCCGGGCGGCACGATCGCCCAGTACGCGCCCAGCGTGATGGCGCTGCCCTGGAACGCGTTCTCGATCAGCTTGCCCCAGGACGTGAGACTCGGGTCGCCCAGGCCGAGGAACGCGATCGCCGTCTCCGCGAAGATCGCGAAGGCGACAGAGAGAACCGTGATCGCGATCAGGAGCGGCGCCACCTGGGGGAGGATGTGGCGCCCGATGATGCGCATGTTCCCGGCGCCGATCGCATGCGCCCGCCGGACGAAGACGCGCTCGCGCAGGCTCGCCGTCTGCGCACGCATGAGGCGCGCCGTCGTCGTCCAGTAGATGACGCCGATGATGACGATGATGTTCGTGAGGCTTCGGCCCCAGATCGCGGCGGCGACCAGCATCAGCGGGATGTCCGGGATCACGAGGAAGTAGTCGGTGATCCGCATGAGCGCGACGTCGGTCCTCCCGCCGAAATAGCCGGCGAAGACGCCGACCGCGCCCCCGATGAGCATCGTCACGAGCGCTGCGGCGAAGCCGACGATGAGCGACACCTGAGCGCCGAACATCATGAGCGTGAGCATGTCCTCGCCCACGTCGTCGGTCCCGAGCCAGTGGGCGCTCGACGGGGGCTCATAGGGCGTCCCGGCCCGCTCGTGCTCTCCGTACGGCGCGATGTACGGCGCGAGTATCGCGATCAGGACGAAGAACACGATGATCGCGAGACCGACCAGCGCGCTCGGATTCGAGCGGAAGAACGAGAGCACGGATCCGACCCTGGTCGGCCTCGGCGGTGCGAGCACCGTCGCGAGGCCCTCGATCGGCTCGGGGGTGGTCGGGGTGACGCTCATGTCGTTCTGATCCGCGGGTCGAGGCGGAAGTAGAGGAGGTCCGCGACGAAGTTGGCGAGCACCACGCTCAGCGTGAGGATGAGGAACGCCCCCTGGAGCACCGGGTAGTCGCGGTCGAAGATGGCCTCGTATGTGACGAGGCCGATCCCCGGGTAGGAGAACACGGCCTCGACGAGGATCGCGCCGCCGACGAGAAAGCCGAGCGAGAGCGCGATGAGCGTCGTGATCGGGAGCAGCGAGTTCCGCAGCGCCTGCTTCCGCACGATCGTCCAGTTGCGGAAGCCCTTCGCCCGCGCGGTCATGACGTAGTCCTCCCCGAGGGCCTCGAGCATCGCGGAGCGCACGATCAGCGCGTACTCGCCGTAGAGCACGAGCCCGAGCGTGAGCGCGGGCAGGATCATGTGCTCGAGGCGGTCGACGACGGTCTGCCACCAGCTCGGATCCTCGAACTCGAGGAAGGGGTCGGAGATGCCCGCAGCCGGCAGGACGCCGGCGAAGACGATCAGCAGCATGAGGCCGAGCCACTGCGTCGGCATCGAGTAGAAGACGAGCGACGACATCACGCCGCCCCAGTCCGCGGTCGTCCCGCGCCGCCACGCGGCGACCACCCCGACCCCGACCCCGAGCACGATCGCGATGATCGTGCCCGAGCGCCAGCATCGGCAGCGTGTTCAGCAGGGGGCCGCTGCAGCTCGTCCCAGACCGGCTGGCGGCGTGACGAACGAAAGACCCAGGTTGCCGTGCGCCAGGTCCTGCAGGTAGAGCCAGTACTGCTCGAGCTTCGACTTGTCGAGCCCGAGCTCCTCGCGCAGCGCGTCCGCGAACTCCTTCGTGCAGTGCCGGCACTTCGCGAGCGACGACGCCGCGTCACCGGGCGCCGCCCGGAAGAGGATGAAGTTGAGCGTGAGTGGCGACGAACACCGTCACGAGGGCGAAGAACGCCCGCTTCAGGACGTAGTCGGCGCCCGCCACCGGCCCCCACCTCCCCCCGCCGCGCTGCCCGCGCGCGGACCTCCGGCTACGCGCCCTTCCCCGGGGTGATCCAGGGCTGCTTGGAGAGCGCGATGAGGCTAGGCTGGAAGCCCGTCCAGCCGGCCTGCCGACCGTCGTCGTCGGCAGCGTGACGAGGTGGATGTAGGGCTTGTCGTGGTACGCCATCTCCTGCATCTGCCACACGAGGTCCAGTTGCTCGTTCTCGTCGACCGTCTTCCCCTGCTCGACGTAGAGCTTGTCCCACTCGGGGTCGCAGGAGCCGGTGTCGCTCCAGCCGCCCCACTGGTCGCAGGTTGTCGACGGAGAGGACAAAGTCGGGATCGGGGTAGCCGTCCCAGCTCCACATGGCGAGGTCGAACTCCTCGTACTTCCAGTCGGGCGCTCCGATCTCCTCGAAGGCAGTCGTGTCGTCGAGCTGGTTCGGGATCAGCTCGACACCGATCTCGGCGAAATCCTGCTGGACGATCTCGAACGTGCGGTTCACGCCCTGGACGCTCTGGGGCAGGATCACCTCGTACTTCATCGGGTGACCGTCGGCCACTCGTGTCCCGTCGGAGCCCCTCGTGTAGCCGAGGTCGTCGAGCATCTGGTTCGCGAGGTCGAGGTCGTATGCCTCCGGCTTGATGTCGGAGTTGAACCACTTGCCGGAGTACGGCGTCACGATGTTGACGGCCGGCTCCGCGTTCCCGGCCCAGACGACGTCGACGAACTCCTGCCGGTTCATCGCGTGGGCGAAGGCCTCCCGTACCTTTGGGTCGAGCAGCTCACGGTTGTTCGGCTTGTTCGGGTTCGAGTTGAAGATGAAGTTCTGCGTGTGGCCGCTCGGTGTCCGCGAGACGACGTACCGGTCGTCCTTCTCGAGCTCGAGGGCGACGTTCGGCGGCAGCTCCTCCAGGTAGTCGATCTCGCCGGACTGGAAGGCCGAGATCATGGCGTCCTCGTTCTCGTAGTGCTGATAGCCGACGGCGTCGACGTTCGCCTCGGTTCCGTAGAAGCCCGGGTTCTTCTCGAAGATCGTGACGCCCTTCTTGTCGTACTCGGTGACAACGAAAGGCCCGGCGCCGACGACGGGAAGCTCGTCGTCGGGATTGAACTGCTTCAGGCCCCTGCCGTTGTCGGTGTCGTACTGCGACCAGATGTGCTCCGGCAGGATGAAGAACTGCTGCAGGTTCGTGAGGACGAGATTCGACGCGACCGGCGTCGAGTACGTGATGACAAGCGTCTGCTCGTCGGGCGCTTCGACCTTCCCGACGTTGGCCAGGAACGGCGCCAGGAGCGAGGTCGCGTCTTTCGCGTACCTCAGCACGGTCGTCGCGGTCCAGAGGGCGTCCGCGGAGGTGAGCGGCGTGCCGTCGGACCATTGACCGGGCTTGAGGTGGAAGGTCCAGACGAGGCCGTCGTCAGAGACCTCCCAGCTGTCGGCCCAGTCACCGGTGAATTGCAGGTCCTCGTCGTACTCGACGAGGAGCGGATACTCGATGACGAACGCCTGGTAGGACTCGGTGTTGAACGCGTTGAAGGGGTTGAGCGAGTCGATGTCGCCGGTCGTGCCGATCCTCAGCAGGCCGCCCTCCTCGACGGCGCCACTCGGTGACTCGCTCTCGGCAGGCGGCGGCGCCGGCTCCTCGCCGGGCGGGGCGGGTTCCTCGCTCGGAGGCGCCGGCTCCTCGGCCGGCGGCGGTGGAGCAGCTGCTTCGTCACTCGAGCCGCCGCAACCCGCGGCGAGCACGGCGGCCAGTGTCGCCAGAGCCGCGAGAAGAAGGATCCGTGTCCTCATGCCCTCTCCTTTCCCCCCTGTCCTGCCCTCGGGGGTCCAGTCTTACCCAACGAGCGCCGGCTCGTCGATTGTCAGCGTGCGTGCGTCCGCGTCGAGCGTCGCCGTCACTCCGAGCGGGAGTACGGCCGAGTGCTTGCCGTGCCCGAGCGGGAGCCGGTAGAGGACGGGGACGCCGAGCGAGCCAAGGCGCTCC
This sequence comes from uncultured Thermoleophilia bacterium, assembly GCA_963780385.1. Classification (GTDB taxonomy): domain Bacteria; phylum Actinomycetota; class Thermoleophilia; order Gaiellales; family Gaiellaceae; genus CAWACA01. The sequence continues at coordinate 125,153 of CAWACA010000023.1, forward strand.
TCGAGCACATCCTCGACCGACTTCGTTCGCGCGAAGTCGTTGGAGCCGTGGTGGGGCCAGTCGCAGTTGTGCATCTCGCCGACTACGACGCCGGCGACCTCGTCCAGTTTGCCGGCGTGGAGGAGCTGGACGAGGAACGCGTCCAGCTGCCAGGTGGGCAGGTCGACGTCCTCGAAGAAGAGAATGCAGGCGCGCGTCTCGAGCTCCCAGGGCGTGCCCATCGTCTGCATGAGGAGCCAGAGGCAGCCGCCGACGAGAGGCGCGGTCGCCTTCCCGCCGGTGATCGCGCGCACGTACGGATCGTCGGGATCGCGCGGCACCTCGCCGGTCGTTTCGCCGCTCAGCACGGCGAGCCAGCGGTCGCGGGTGAACTGCGTCGTCTCCGCGTCGCCCATGCCGACGAGGCCGTAGCCGTAGAAGGTGGCGAGCCCGGACTTCTGGCGCAGCGCGACGTGCAGGGACGTGATGTCCGAGTAGCCGACGAACGGCTTCGGATGCTCGGCCAGCGCGTCGAAGTCGAGATGCGGGATCAGCTGTGCGGAGCCGTAGCCGCCCTGGAGGCTCTGCACGAGATCGACCTCGGGGTCGGCGAACATGGCCATCAGGTCACCCGCGCGCGCCTCGGCGCTTCCGGCCACCCAGTGATCGCGATCGAGGATGCGCTCGGCGATCTTGACGCGGTACCCCGCCTCTTCCCACCACTCGACGCCGCGCAGGACCGCCGAGCGGTTGTGATACGGGCTCGCCGGCGCTGCGATACCGATCGTCCCTCGCTCGGGCAAGGGCCGTCCGAAGCGCGTTGCCTGCGTCTGCATTCGGCGATTATGGGACTTCGCCTGGCCGGGGTGCTCCGTCCGTCGCTCCCGGCGGCGCCCTTCGTCCTTCGAAGTCACCCGTCCGGGTGAGTGATCACCGTTCCGGTGGATGGCGGGATGAGGCCCGGGTGCCGATAGAGGCCGTGAGGAAGGGATGGATCATGGTGTACTGCTTTTCGTGCGGATCGCGGCTCGATCCGGGTCTCGGGCTCGCCGGCGCGCTCAGGTGCCACGATTGTCGTGACGGCGTCGCGCCGCCGCGGCGCGAGTGGGCCTCGAGCGAGAAGCTCGCGGGGCCCGTCTTGACGCTGATCAAGACATTCCCGGCGCGATCCGAGCCGCCGCCGCACGCTGCCGCATAGAGGTGCTCGGCCTCCGGCTCTCGACGAGCCCGGCCTTTCGGCTGCCGGACGGCGCGTCCGTACACTAGATCGCGATGAGCAGTGCACTCGCAGGAGTCGCGGTTGCCGCGCGGCCCTCGCGCGTTCGTGCGCGTCTCGGGCCCCCAGGCAGGCGACTATCTCCAGCGCATGGTCTCCAACGACGTGCTTGCCCTCGCGTCGGGCGGCTCGTGTGAGGCGCTCCTGCTGACCCCGAAGGCCCGTGTCATCGCGACGCTGCGGGTTCTGCGGCGCGCGGACGACGACTTCCTGCTGCTGACCGAGCCGGAGCTCGGCGAGGTCGTGAGAGACCACCTCGCTCGGATGCGGTTCGCTGCGCGCTGCGAGGTCGAGCGCGAGGAGCACGAGTCCTACGTCGTGATCGGGGAAGGTGCCGCGGCTCCGCCGAACGGCGTGGCGATCGCCTGTGACGATTTCGGCATCCCGGCGCTCGAGGTGCTCGACACGACGCCGCCCGACGCGCCACAGCTCGACGATCAGGAGCTCGAGCGTCTCCGAATCGAGGCGGGCACACCCCGCTTCGGGCGCGAGATCGACGACCGCGTGCTGCCTGCGGAAGCCGGGCTCGAGGAGCGCGCCGTCAGCTTCACCAAGGGCTGCTACCCGGGCCAGGAGCCGGTGGCCCGGCTTCGCTACCGCGGTCACGTGAACCGCTCGCTCCGGGTCCTGCGGATCGACGCGCCGCGCCCTGCCGCCGTTCGATGCCCGATCGAGCACGGCGGGAAGAGTGTCGGTCGGGTCACGAGCGCGGTGCAGGTGGAGTCCGGTGTCGTCGCGCTCGGCTACGTGCGCGACGAGGTGCCGATCGAGGCGGCGGTGACCGTCGCGGGGGCGGCGGCTACAATGAGCCGGCCGCGCCCGTAGCTCAGGGGATAGAGCGCAGCCCTGCGGAGGCTGAGGCCAGAGGTTCGAATCCTCTCGGGCGCACTTTGGCGGTACGACTACTCGCGGCTCGGGTGGCCGGCGGGCCGCGCGCTAGGGGGTCTGTCCGCCGCTCTGGATGTGCTCGCCGACCGCTCGGATCACGTCGGGGCGGTCGAGCAGGCGCCGCCGCTCTTCCTCCGTCGACCGGTTGCGAAGGTACGGGTCATCGAGGATTTCCTCGATCGAGCGGCCCAACCCATGCTCGCGGATCACGTACGCGGCCAGCTGGTCCTCGCGTGACGAGCGGGCGAAGAGAGAACCGAACGGATTCTTGAAGAACTGCGACAGCCGCCCCACGAGGGGCGATTGTATCCTTGGGCGGGTGAAGCAGGCGACCGGGGCGATGCGCTTCGCCGAGCGCGTGATCCACGGCGTCGGGGACGACGGCCGCCGCGAAGAGATCGTGATCTGGATCGAGCGCCGCCCGGGAGCGGTCTGGGCGGTCGGGCGTGCGATCAACCCCCGGCACCGCTCGAACCCCGAGCCGGTGGCAGACGACTACGTCTTCGAGGGGTACGAGCTGGGCGACGCGCTCGAGGCGGCCAACGGCGCGTTACGAGACGACGTCCGCGTGTCGGCCGGGGAGGGCGTCGACGAGCCGGTGGCCGATTTCGCGGAGGTCGAGCTTCTGAAGCCGCTCGAGCGCTGGTTCTTCGGACATCCGCCGACGCCGGCGTAGCGCCGACACCCGCGGTGACCGGCCCGCGGCGCGGGCCTTCCTGTACGGCTGAGCGGCCTCCGGCCGGCTCGTTGCGTGACGCCTAGGCGACGCCGATGAGGCCCGCGAGCTCGCGGGAGATCGCGTGCTCGGATCCCGACACGACCACCGTCACCGGCCCGCCGAACGGCTCCAGGCCGCGCAGCTCGACCCGCCGGCCCGGGACGAGCGACAGCTTCGAGAGGTAGCGAAGCAACTCGGAGTCCCCGTCGGGGACCCGGCGCACGACGGCCTTCTCTCCCGGTTCGAGCTCGGCCAGGGGCCGGAGCTCTGCCTCGTCAACGTTCAGCGCCGCGTCGGGAATCGGGTCGCCGTGCGGGTCGTGGGTCGGGTAGCCGAGCGAGCGGTCGATGAGCGCCTCGAGCTCCTCCGAGAGTGCGTGCTCGAGACGGTCGGCCTCGGCGTGAACCGCGTCGATCGAGAGCCCAAGGGTCTCCGCCAGGTACTGCTCGAGCAGCCGGTGGTGCCGGATCACCTCGAGCGCGACGCGCTCGCCGGACTCCGTCAGGGTCACGCCGCGGTAGCGCGCATGCTCCGCGAGGCCGAGCACCGCAAGCTTCTTGAGCATCGCGGTCACGGACGACGGCGCCACGCCCATGGCCCTCGCGATCTGTGTCGTCGTGGCGCGGCCGTTCCCCTCCGATTGGAGCTTGTAGATCTCCTTCAGGTAGTCCTGAATGGCGTCCGAGAGCTCGATTTTCGCCACGTCTCAAATTCTACGGGAGCCAGCGACAAGTTCCCTCCGCGGCGGCTGCAGAACGCTGGTAGCGTCCCGGCCCTCGTGCTCATCCGACTTGGCCATAGCCCCGATCCCGACGATGCCTTCATGTTCTGGGGCCTTGCGAAGGGCCACGTCGATCCTGGGGAATTCGAGTTCGAGCACGTGCTTCGAGGACATCCAGACGCTGAACGAGTGGGCGCAGGAAGGCCGTCTCGAGGTGACGGCCATCTCGCTCCACACCTATCCGTTCGTCCAGCGCCGCTACGTGCTGCTGCCGCACGGCGCGAGCATGGGGGCCGGCTACGGACCGATCGTCGTCTCGCGGCGGCCGATGACGCGCGAGGAGCTCGCCTCCGTCGAGATCGCCGTCCCGGGCAGGATGACCACGGCCTTTCTCGTGCTGCGCCTCTATCTCGGGCACGATTTCGAGCACCGGCCGGTGCCGTTCGACGAGATTCTCTCCGAGGTCTCCGAGGGACGGGCCGAAGCCGGGTTGCTGATCCACGAGGGGCAGCTCACCTACGAGCAGCATGGCCTGCAGAAGGTCGTCGACCTCGGGGAGTGGTGGCTGCTCGAGACCGGGCTGCCGCTGCCGCTCGGGGTGAACGTGGCCCGCCGCGACCTCGGCTCGGAGCGGCTGCACCGGCTGTCCGAGGTCCTGAGGGACTCGATCACCGCGGGCCTCACGCATCGTGACCAGGCGCTCGACTATGCGCTCGACTATGGGCGCGGGCTCGACACCAACCTCGCCGACCGCTTCGTCGGCATGTACGTGAACGAGCTGACGCAGGACTACGGCGAGGAGGGAAGGGAGGCCGTCATGGAGCTGCTCCGCCGCGGCGAGCAGATCGGCGCTTTCCCGGAGCCGGTTCGCGTCGAGTTCGTCTCGTAGCTCGGTCCTCGTCCGAAGAGAGGCACTTGCGGCCGCCGCTTCGGGGCCCGAAGATGGTCGGCATGGCCAAGCAGCTCTACACCGCCGCCGAGGCGGCCCGCGCTCTCGGGATCTCGCTCGACACGCTTCGCCGGTGGGACCGTGCGGGGAGGATCAAGACCGAGCGCGACTCTGCGAACCGCCGCGTGGTGCGTGCGTCGGAGGTGGCGAGGCTGCGGGGCGACCAACCGGAGCACCTGAGCGCGCGGAACCGTTTTCGCGGAGTCGTACGCGAGGTCAAGATCGAGGGTCTCCTCGCTCAGGTCGAGCTCGACATCACCGAGCCCGCGCGCGTGGTGGCGGTCATCACGCGCGATGCCGCCGAGGATCTCGGTCTCAAGCCGGGCGCGCCGGCGACCGCGATCGTCAAGGCGACGTCGGTCATGATCGAGCTCTGACCGCGGCGCACGCGCCACCCTCACGTCGCATGGTTGCCGGTTGACGACCAACCGGCGTCCTGCAAGACTCCCAGCGCCTGAATAGGTAATTCCTATGCAATAGGGAGGGAAGTTGGGAGAACTGACGCGGGCCGACGTCTTGCGGCGAGGCGTTCTCGGTGGTCTGACTCTTGGAATCTCGGGCTCGATCGCTGCGCTGACTGCCTCGCGCGCCGCCGCGGGCGAGGAGCCGCCGAGCGACGACCAGGAGGCGGATCTCGCGCTCGTGCGCATGGAGCGCCTCAGCCGAGTTGCTCGCGATCGACTTCTACAGCCGAGCGCTCGCCTCCGGGCACCTTACGAGCGCGGCAGCGTGCCAACCTCGCTGACCTCCGCCGCGCGGAGCGCGATCACTACGCCGCTCTGGCGGCGTTGCTCGGCGATGCGCCTCCGGTGGCGGACGACTTCTACTTCTACTACCCGGCGAAGGCCTTCTCGAGCCGCCCGAAGATCGCGAGCACGGGAGCGAAGCTCGAGACGACGATCGTCGGCATCTACCTCGGCGGCGTCGGCTCGCTGGCCGATCCTGTCTTGCGTGCCCTTGCCGCTCAGCTGGTTGCGTCCGAGGCGCGGCACGCGGGCGTTCTGGCCGGCGATGACGAGCGGGAGACCCGGCGGGAGCGGCCTTCCCGGTGAGTCTGGACGTGGAGCAGGCGAGCGAATTGCTGGCGCCGTATCTCGGTGCGCCGTGAGAAAGGAGAGAGCGAGCATGAAGGGACGAGGCGTACCGACGCGTCGCCTGGCGTTGGCCGCGGCCGTCGTGGCGGTGACGGTGGCGGCTGCGCTTCCGGCGGCGGCGGCGGCAAGGGTCCAGGCTCAGGGCGGCGGCGCGGACGCCCTGAGGATCTTCGCGGCGGCGTCGCTGACGGAGGTCTTCCCCAAGATCGACAAGCGACCCACGTACAACTTCGCGAGCTCCAACTCACTGCTCCAGCAGCTCCGTCAGGGAGCGCCGGCCGACGTGTTCGCGGCAGCCAGTCCCCGCGAGCCCGCCGCGGCGTACCGCGAGGGACTCTGTGAGGCTACCCGTGACCTTTGCGTACAACAAGCTCGTCGTCATCGTTCCGGACGAGAATCCGGCGCATATCCGCTCCGTCTTCGATCTCAAGAGACGGGGTCAAGGTCGTGATCGCGCAGCAAGGCGTGCCGGTCGGTGATTACACGCGCCAGCTGCTTCGTAACCTCGGTATCTCCCAGGCAGTGCTCGCGAACGTCGTGAGCCGGGAGCCCGATGTGAAGGCCGTCGTCAGCAAGATCGTGCTCGGCGAGGGCGACGCAGGCTTCGTCTACCGGACGGACGTGAAGCCGGTTGCGAGACGACGTGAACTTCTACCGGCTGCCGACCTGGGCGCAGCCGCCGGTTCGCTACCAGATCTGCGTCGTCAAGGACAGCAATCACAAGGCCGCGGCCCGTGCGTTCGTCAAGCGGGTGCTCGGACCGATCGGCCGCGGCAATCTGTCGGGCGCGCTCTTCACGCTGCCGCCAAAGCGATAGGCCGATGACTCGCCGAAACAGTGGAGGCGGCTCGGCTCGCTCGAGCCGCCTCTTCGGCGTGGGCATGCTTCTGGCGCTCGCCCTTGTCCTCGCCTTCCTGCTGATCCCGATCCTCGCGATCTTCCTGCGGATCTCGCCCGGGGAGCTCTTCGGCCAGCTCGGGAGCGATGTCGCGCTCGACGCGCTGATCGTCACGGCCAAGACGACTGCGATCGCGCAGGCGATCATCCTGCTCGCTCGGAACGCCGGCCGCCTACCTGCTCGCCACGCGGCGCTTCCGCGGCCGTTCGGTCGTGATCACGCTGATCGAGCTTCCGCTCGTCTTGCCGCCTGCCGTGGCGGGGATCGGCTTGCTCGCGGCGTTCGGCCGCGCAGGCCTGCTCGGAGGCACGATCGACGCCCTCGGCTTCTCCGTCGGCTTCACGCAGGCCGCCGTGGTGATGGCGGTTATCTTCGTCGCCAGCCCGTTCTACATCCGTCAGGGGATCGCCGCCTTCGAATCCGTGGACAAGGATCTCCTTGCCGCCTCCCGGACACTGGGCGCCGGCCCCGGCCGGACGTTCCGCCGCGTCGCTCTGCCGCTCGCCTCGACCGGCCTTGCGGCCGGGGCGGCGCTCTCGTTTGCGCGCGGCGTGGCGGAGTTCGGCGCGACGCTGTTCTTCGCCGGCAGCTTCGAGGGCGTCACCCAGACCCTCCCGCTCGCGGTCTACGCCCAGTTCGACGTCAACTTCGACGTCGCGCTCGCGATCAGCGCGCTGCTCGTGCTCATCAGCGCCGCCGTGCTGCTCGCCGTCAAACTGCTTCCCGCGTGGACGCGCTCCGACTCGACTTCGGCGTTCCCCTTCGCTCCTTCGAGCTCGGGCTAGCGCTCGACATCGGCCGCGAGACGGTGGCGCTTGTCGGCCCCTCGGGGGCCGGCAAATCCACCGTGCTTCGTGCGATCGCCGGACTGATGCGGCCGGGGCGCGGCAGGATCGAGCTCGAGGGCGAGGCGCTCTTCGACGCCGAGGCGGGCATCGACCTGCCGCCGGAGCAGCGCCGGGTCGGGCTCGTGTTCCAGGAGTACGCGCTCTTCCCGCACATGACCGTCGCCCAGAACGTCGAGTACGGCGGCAAGGAGCGGGCGGCCGAGCTGCTCGAGCGGTTTCGCATTGCACATCTCGCCAAGGCGCGACCCGGGCAGCTGTCGGGCGGCGAGCGCCAGCGGGTCGGCCTCGCTCGGGCGCTTGCACGCGGCCCTCGCGTGCTGCTGATGGACGAGCCACTCTCCGCGCTCGATGCGCATACCCGGGCCAATGTGCGAGCCGAGCTCCAGGAGCTGCTCCGCGACCTCGCGCTCCCGACCCTGCTCGTCACGCACGACTTCGAGGATGCGGCGGCTCTCGCGGATCGGGTCGGGGTGATCGTCGAGGGTCGCGTGCTTCAGCTCGGCCCGCCCCCCGAGCTCGTCGCGGCTCCGGTCGACCCGTTCGTCGCGAGCTTCACCGGTGGCAACCTGCTGCGCGGGCATGCAACGGCGCGCGCGAACGGCCTGACGGAGGTCACCCTGGAAGACGGAACGATCTTCTACTCGGTCGACCCCGCGGTGGGCAGCGTCGGGCTCGTCGTGTACCCGTGGGAGGTCTCGGTTGCCCGTCAGGCGGTCGTCGACTCGGCGCTGAACCACGTAGCGGCGCCGATCTCCTCGCTCGTGCCTCTCGGCAATCGAGTTCGGGTGCGAATCGGACCCCTCGTCGCGGAGGTGACGACCGAGTCCGCCGACCAGCTCGCGCTCGAGCGCGGCGAAACCGTGGTCGCCTCCTTCAAGGCGACGGCGACGCGCCTCGTGCCGCTTGCCTGACGCCGTCTCAGGACGGCGGCGGCAGGAAGCCGGCGTCCGCGAGGTCCTGCTGTCCCTGGTCGCTCATCACCTCGTCCACGAAAGCCTGCGCCGCGTCCTTGTTGCTGCTGTCCGTCAGCACGGCGATCTGGTACTCGATCGGAGGCTGGGAGCCTTCGGGCAGCTCGATGACCGTGACGTCGTCGGCGACGACGGCGGCGTCGGTCGCGTAGACGAAGCCGGCGTCCGCTTCCCCGAGAGCCACCTTGTTCGTGACGGCTTTCACGTCGGGCTCGTTGGAGACAACGTTGTCCAGGGCGGCGGTCAGCCCGAGGTCGTCCAGCACCTGGCGCGTGTAGTCGCCGACCGGCACCCCTTCGGCTGCGATCACGAGCTTCGTGCCGGGCTCGGTGACGTCCTCGATCGTCTCGATCTGCGCCGGGTTGTCCTTGGGCACGATCAGGACGAGCTCATTCCCCGCGAAGGTGACGGGCTCCTCGACGAGTCCCTCATCGAAGAGCTGCTGCGTGTACTTGGCGCTCGCCGCGGCGTACACGTCGACCGGGGCGCCCTCGCGGATCTGGGCAGCCAGCTCGTCGGAGCCCGCGAAGCTGTACCGCGGCGCGGGATCGATCTTCGGGAACACGTCGGTGAGCGACGCCGCCGCGAACACGGTGATGGGCGCTTCGGCGCTCCCTCCCGTCGCGCTTGCCTCCGTCTGGCCCTGATCGTCCCCGCCGCCACAGGCGGCGATCGCGAGAGCGGCGAGGACGACAAGGAGCAACGAGCCCAACTTCCGCATGCTGCAGACCTCCGAGGATGCCTAGGAATTTCCTAGGTTCCATCCTACGCGTCGGGGGCAAGTCAAACCGCGGGGCCCTGCCCCGCGGCTCTGGTCTTCCGAAGATCGGGCCGGTCGCGGCTAGCGGGCGAGCATGACCTCGGTCGCCTTGATGACGACCGTGACCTCGTCGCCCTCGGAGAGAGCGAGACGCTCGACGCTCGAGCGCGTGATGGCGGCCACGATGTCGTGCCCGCCGATGTCGACCGTGACCTCCGCCATGATCGTTCCGATCGAGAGGCTCTTCACCTTGCCCTCGAGCTGGTTGCGTGCGCTGAGCTCCATGCGGGGAGGATAGCCGGGCGGGCCAACGGCGAAACTCCGAGAGCGCCGAAACGGCCAATGACGATTCGCGGATGCGGCGCTACACTCGGCGCATGTCGCTTCAAGAACGCACTGCCACGGAGCGCCTCGTCGAACTGCGAGAGCGCTATGTCCCGCGGGGTGTCTCGACCCCGCCGCTCGTCGTCGGGCGGGCCGAGGGCGCTCGGGTCTGGGACGTCGACGGGCGCAGCTACATCGACTTCGCCGGCGGTCTCGGGTGCCACAACACCGGGCACGGGCTGCCCGCCGCCGTCGCGGCCATCCACGAGCAGGTCGACCGGTACCTGCACCAGTGCTTCATCGTCGGCATGTACGAGCCGTACATCGAGGTCTGCCGGAAGCTCGCCGAGCTCTCGCCGTGCCGGGGCGAGGATCAGAAGACGCTGCTCGTCAACTCCGGCGCCGAGGCGCTCGAGAACGCGGTCAAGATCGCGCGCGTCGCCACGGGCCGCCCCGGCGTCATCGTCTTCGACCACGCCTTCCACGGCCGCACGCTGCTGACGATGACGATGACCAGCAAGCTCGTCTACAAGCAGGGCTTCGGCCCCTTCGCGCCCGACGTCTACCGGGCGACCGGCCCCTACCCGTACCGAGGAGTCGGCACGGAGGAGGCGATCCACGGCCTCGAGACGCTGTTCAAGAGTGACGTGGATCCCGAGTCCGTTGCGTGCGTCGTGCTCGAGCCCGTGCAGGGAGAGGGCGGCTTCATCCCGATGCCCGAGGACTATCCCGGCCGGCTGCGCGAGCTCTGCGACCGCTACGGGATCCTGTACGTGAGCGACGAGGTGCAATCGGGCATCGGCCGGACCGGGCCCGTGTTCGCGATCGAGCACTACGGCGTCGAGCCGGACCTGATCACGACCGGCAAGTCGATCGGCGGCGGGCTGCCGCTCGGCGGCGTGACCGGGCGCGCCGAGGTCATGGACGCCGTGCACCCCGGCGGCCTCGGAGGCACCTTCGGCGGCAACCCGGTGTCGTGCGCGGCGGCGCTGGCGGTGCTCGACACCGTCTCGACCGACGAGTTCAAGGACCGCTCGGCCGATCTCGGCCGGACGATCCGCGCGCGGCTCGACGAGATCGCAGGCCGGGTCGAGAAGGTCGGCGAGGTGCGCGGCCTCGGCTCGATGCTCGCCCTCGAGCTCGTCGAGGACCGCAGCACGAAGGCGCCGGCGGCGCCCCTGACGAGCGCGACCGTCACTGCTGCGCGCGAGCGCGGCCTGATCCTGCTCTCGTGTGGGCTCTATTCGAACGTGATCAGGATCCTCGTCCCCGTCGTGATCTCGGACGAGGATCTGTCCGAGGGTCTCGAGATCCTCGAGGAGTCGCTCCGGAGCGCGGATTCGAGCTGATCAGGGGAGCGGCGCCCCTGCGGTGCTGCGGGGCCCGGAGGGAGCCGGCTTGCGGCGCCGGCCGGGCCCCACGACGCGCGGTTCGAGCTACCCGTTGGGAGGCGAGACCTCGCCTTCCGGCACGGCCACCGGAGGCGGCTGAGGCGTCCCGAAGGACACCCAGGCGCGGTCGGTGAGCGTCACGAGGTCACTGGCCTCGAGCCCGAGCTCGGACACCGTGTAGAGGGTGTCGCCGACCACGAGGCTCCGCCGGATCGGGGTGGGGTACGCGGGGAATTCGGGGTCGCCGGACGGTGTCGACTGGTGCTCGACCGTCCCGACCTGGACGATGCCCGCCCGTCCCACGAGGAGCCCGACCGCGCCGGCCGAGTAGTCGGAGGCGCCGCTCTCGTCGAGGCTCCAGCGCTCGAGCGGCAGCACGCGCGAGGCCCGTCCCCGGCCAGTAGAGGAAGGCGTGATGGTCGAACTCGACCTCCGAGGCGCCTTCGCCGAGCCGCAGCTTGTGCAGGAGCACCGGGTTGTCGGGGCTGGTGACGTCGAAGACGGAGACCTGGGTGCCGAGCACGCGGCCGTCTGAGGTTGCGTCCTGACCGATTCCGAGCAGGAGGCCGTCGCCGATCGGATGGAGGTAGGCGGAGTAGCCGGGGATGTGCAGAGCTCCGCGCAGCACGGGATTGGACGGGTCGGAGACGTCGATGACGTGCAGCGGGTCGACCTGGCGGAATGTCACCACATAGCCGAGATCGCCGATGAAGCGCACGGCGTAGACCCGCTCGCCGAGGCCGAGACCGCTCAGCCGGCCGACGGTCGCGAGGCGGCCGTCCTGGTCCGCCATCACGGTGACCATGCTCTCGGTCTCGGATTCCTCGCCGCCCCACCAGCTGGGGGCGTCCGTCGAGACGACGCGCAGGAAGCCGTTCTGCTCGGACAGCGACCATTGGTTCAGCAGGTAGCCGGTGACCGTGCCGCTTCCGCGGTACTCCGTCTCGGCGGGGCTCGAGATGTCGAACTTGTGGATCGCGGTCGTTACGGCCGGCGGGGTCGTGCTCGGATCGTCGAGCTCGGCCGGGTCGACCCACTGCTGCGTCGCCACGTAGAGGCTCTGGGTGGAGGCGTAGACCATCTCGCCGCCGGCCATGACCGCGTCCGTGTCGACGGGCTCGATCCCCTGCGCCAGGTCGAGCGTCAGGACGCTGAGCAGGCCGAGCCCGGAGAACTCGGCGGGGTGACGAACCCGAGGGCACCCGAGCAGCGACTTCGTCGTGGTCCTGCCGGTTACTGCGTCGTGCACCCTGTAGGCGGGAAGCCAGTTGTCGAGGGTCGAGGCGCGGATCACGGCTCGGTTGCGACGCTTGGCCGCGGCGATGTCGCGACGCTTTCCGGTCTCGGGGTACACGAACGGCAGGTTCATCGGAGTCGACGAGACCACGAGACGTGCCACCGAACCCACGAGCCGGGCGCTCACGTAATTGGCATCGAGCGTGAGCGTCTGGACGATGCGCATCGCTGCCGGGTCGCTCACGTCGACTTCCGTCAGGATCGTCGAGGGCGCACCGCCGGGCATGACGTCGCCCTCCATCGCGGGCAGCGGCTCGAAGAAGAAGCCGGTCGTCGCCGTCACGAGCACGCGATCGCCTGCGAGCAGCAGCTGCTGCCCGAAGCCCTCGCCCAGGGGCAGGGAGCCGACCAGCACCGGTACTGGGCCGCTGACGTCGACGGCGTTGAGCTTGCCCTGCGCGACCGCGTAGACGACGTCGCCGTCCGTCTTGACGATGTCCGGCTCGTCGACGCCTTCCTCCTGCACGTTCGTGCCGGAGAAGTCGTCCGGCGTCGGGCCGCCCTGGCCCGCGTCCTCGCCGTCGGCGGCCTCCGCCGCGGGCACGGCGGCGTACGGGAGTGCGATGCCGCCCAGGCCGTAGGGGCCGACGAGATCGAGCGCGTTGCTCTTCGCATAGGCGAGCAGCGCCATGCAGGAGCTGAACGAGGGAAGCGCCGCGGCCGGCTCGGCCTGAGCCGTGTCCGCACCGGCGGGCAACGCAGTCGCGGTAGCCGGAGGAGCGGACCCCGAGAGCCCACCCGCTGCGGCCACCCCGGTGACGCAGATCGCCGCCAGGCTCGCGGCACCGATCAGCAGCCTCTTCCTCATCGTTCTCTCCTCCCGGCTCGCTTGGCGCTTAGACGGCGCGCGGTGGCGTGCGGTTCCCGAACGCGAGCTTCACCGCGGAGGTGGACGGCCGGTAGCTTCAGACCTCGAGCTCGGCGGGCTGCAGGCCGACTGTGATCAAGCGGCCTTCCCGGATCACGCCGAGCTCGATCGGCCGGCCGATCAGCTCCGCGCGCGTGAGGCGCTGGAGATCCTCGAGGCGCTCGATCGGCATTCCGTCGGCGGAGACGACGAGATCCTCGGCCCGCAGCCCCGCCGCGGCAGCCGGGCTTCCCGGCGCTACCTCGATGACCTCGACGCAGGAATTCCGTCCGAGCTCTCCGGCCACGCGCGGCGGAAGTGGGCGCCCGCCGCCCGCGACGCCGATGTAGGCCCGCCGGAAGCGACCTTCGGTCATGAGCGCTCCGATGATCGCGCGAGTTGTCGTGTTGATCGGAACCGCGAGGCCGAGGCCCACCCCTGCCACCGCGGTGTTGATCCCGACGACGCGGCCCCGGCCGTCGACGAGCGCGCCGCCCGAGTTGCCGGGATTGAGCGCGGCGTCCGTCTGGATGACGTTCTCGACGATCCGCGTGTGCGCGCCGGCGCGGGTCGGCAGAGAGCGCCCGAGTGCGGAGACGACGCCTGCCGTGACCGAGCTCGCGAAGCCGTTCGGATTGCCGATCGCGACGACGAGCTGACCGACGCGGAGGAAGCTCCGCATCGCCGAGCTCGGCGGGTGCCAGATCGCCGTCCTCGGCGCGGATGACTGCCAGGTCGGAGAGCGGGTCGGCGCCGATCACGGAGGCGCGCAGCTCGCGCCCGTCGGCAAACGTCGCCCGGGCGCCTGTTCCGCGCGCGACGACGTGCGCCGAGGTGAGCATGAACCCGTCCGCGGTGACGACGACGGCGCTGCCGCCGCCGATCTCGGTTCTGCCGCGGCCGCTGCGAGTGACGCGGAGGTTGGCGACCGAGGGCGTGAGCTGCTCGGCGACGCCGCTCACGACCCGCGAATACGCGTCGAGCGCCTCGTCGTCGTCCGGCCGCTTAGCCTCGTCGCGTCCGGCTGCCTGCGGTCCGAACGGCGAGCCGATGAACGTCAGAGCTCCCATGACCTGACCGTAGCAGCGGACGCAAGTGCCGCCGATAGCGCCAGAATGGCCGTCGTGGCCGGCGCCAGGCCCTCGATCAGCACGGTCGACTACCACACGGGCGGCGAGCCGTTTCGCATCGTGACAGGCGGCGCGCCTCCGCTCGAGGGGACGACGATTCTCGAGCGCCGCCGCTTCGCGGCCGAGCAGCTGGACGACGTGCGACGGCTGCTCGTGTTCGAGCCGCGCGGGCATGCGGACATGTACGGCTGCTTCGTGACCGAGCCCGACGACGAGGGCGCCGACCTCGGCGTGGTCTTCTTCCACAACGCGGGCTTCTCGACCGCGTGCGGGCACGGCACGATCGCGCTCGTGACGTGGGCGATCGACGCCGGTCTCGTCGAGCGACGAGAGCCCGAGACCCGTGTGGTCGTCGACGTCCCTTCCGGACGGCTCGAGACGGTGGCCCGGATCGGCGGTGGGCGCGTCGAGTCGGTCTGCTTTCGCAACGTCCCGGCGTACGTGGAGGTCGAGGGCCTCGCCCTGGCGACCGGGGCCGGGCCGATCGACGCCGACCTCGCGTTCGGAGGAGCGTTCTATGCGTCGGTCGACGTCCGCCCGCTCGGGCTGGCGGTCGAGGCGGCTCACCTGCCGGCGCTCATCGGGCTCGGTCGCGAGCTCAAGCGCGCGATCGAGTCGAGCCGCGAGGTGGTGCATCCCGTCGAGCCGGAGCTGCGCGACGTCTACGGTGTCATCTTCTTCGAGCACGTCGACGCCGGTCCGCCGCTCGTCCAGCGCAACGTGACGATCTTCGCGGACGGCGAGGTCGACCGCTCTCCGTGCGGCAGCGGCACCTCTGCACGGCTCGCCCTGCTCGACGGGAGCGGTGCTCTCCCGCGAGGCGCGGAGCTGCGACACCGCAGCATCGTCGGCAGCGAGTTCTCGGCGCGGGTGGTCGGCGACGCGGAGGTGGGGGGCCGCCCTGCAGTGGTAACCGAGGTGGAGGGCTCGGCGTACCCGACCGGTCGCCACGAGTTCGTGCTCGACCCCGGCGACCCGCTCGGAACCGGCTTTCTCTTGCGCTGATGCGGCGCGTCCTCATCGTCAACCCGGCCGCAAGCGGCGTCACCCCCGCGCGAATCGCGGCCGTAGCCGCAGAGCTCGAGGCCGGTGGGCCGGTCGAGACCGTCGAGACGGAGCGGGCGGGCCACGCCGCGGAGATCGCCGAGCAAGCCTGCGGCGACTGCTCGGCGATCTACGTCTTCGCCGGTGACGGAGGTTTCAACGAGGCGGTGAACGGGATGGACCGGTCGGTGCCGGTCGGCTTCATTCCCGGGGGCGCCTCGAACGTGCTGGTGCGCGCGCTCGGGCTGCCGAACGACGCGGTGGCGGTCGCCCGCCGGCTCGCGAGAGCCGAGCGCGAGCGCGTCATCTCGCTCGGCGTGGTCGAGCCGGCGGACGGCGAAGGTGGGACCGTCCGCCGTCGCTTCACGTTCTGTTGTGGGGTCGGGCTCGACGCCGAGCTCGTGCGCGCTGTCGACCGCCGTGGGCGACGGGAGGGAAAGCGACCCGGCGACCTCGCATTCGTGCAGGAGCTGGGGCGGATCCTGGCCGCGCGCAGATGGCGCCTCGATCCCGTGCTCGAGGTCGAAGGGCACGGCAGGGCGGCGTTCGCCGTCGCAGCCAACTGCGACCCATACACCTACGCCGGCCCGTTCCCCGTCCACGCTGCCCCGCGGGCGCGATTCGAGCTCGGGCTCGACGTTGTCGCCCCGGTACAGGTCGGCGCCGCCCGGCTCGGACGGCTCGCGTGGTGGGCGCTCGCCCATCCCGCCCACCCGGGCGCCGAGGGCATCGTCTACCTCCACGACGCCGATCGAGTGCGGATTCGCTGCGACATGCCCTTGCCGCTGCAGGTGGACGGCGAGGACCTCGGCGACGCGCGAGGACGTGGTACTGGAAGCCGAGCGCTCCGCTCTGCGCGTCCTCGTCTAGTTAGGAATCCGTCGCCTCATGGGGTATCCGTAGGTCCTAGCGCAGGCGAGCACTCCATGAAAGGAGGCAGCATGACGAGGCTTCGTATCGTCCTCGTGGCAACGGTTGCGGCGCTCACGGCGGTCGGAATCGCGGTGGCGGTCCCCGGCGGGAACTTCAGCGTTCACGCCAAGGGTGCTTTCGAGGTCCCGGTACGCGACACCGGCGCGCAGGGCCAGGCCACGTTCAAGCTCAGCAAGGACGGCGAGTCGCTCAGCTACAAGCTCAACGTCGCCAACATCGAGAACGTGATCATGGCGCATATCCACCAGGGCATTCCGGGCGTGAACGGCGACATCGTCGTGTGGCTCTACCCCGGCACGGCGCCGGGTGTACTCGCCCCAGCCGGCGGCGGCAGGATCAGCGGCCGCATCGCTTCGGGGACGATCACCGCGGACGATCTCGTCGGTCCGCTCGCCGGTGCGGAGCTCTCCGACCTGGTCGAGCTTCTCCAGTCCGGCGGGGCGTACGTGAACGTCCACACGAACGACGGCGTTGGCGACCCGAACACCGGTCCCGGGCGACTTCCCCGGCGGCGAGATCCGCGGGAACTTCTAGCCGATCGTCCGACTCTGTCCTCGAGGGGCGGCTTCCGGGCCGCCCCTCCTGGTTCCTCACCTGTCGGAGCTAGATTGACGGGAGGTGGAGCGCAAGAAGCTCGTTCTCTGCGTCATCGACGGCCTGCCGGCCGGCGCCCTGGAGCACGCGCTCGAGCGGGGGCGCCTGCCGGCCCTGCGCTTCCTCGCCGAGCACGGCGTCTACGCGGAGGGGACGACCGTGTTCCCGTCGGTCACGCCTGTCTGCCTGTCGTCGATCGCGACCGGGGCATGGCCGGACGAGCACGGGATCCCGCACCTCGTCTGGTACGACCGCGAGGAGGGACGGATCGTCGAGTACGGCTCCTCGCTTGCCGCCGCGGTGGCCGCCGGGGTGCGCGGAACGGTTCGCGACTCGGTGCTCAACCTGTCCGGCTCCCATCTGTCGGCCGACGTGACGACCGTGTTCGAGGCGCTCGAGGACGCAGGGCTTGTCACCGGCGCGATCAACTTCCTGTGCTTCCGGGGCCGGCACCGCCACGTGATCAAGCTCCCCGAGCGCCTGCGCCGTAACCGATGGTTCGAATCGGTCAACGGCCCGCAACGGTTCTTCTTCTTCAACCTCTACGAGTCGGACGCGACCGGCGCGCCGCTTGCGATCCGCTCGCGGATCGACGGCTCGCTCGATCGTTACGCCGCAACGGTCGGCAGGTGGCTCGTCACGCGCGACGGCTTCGACCTCCTCGTCTTCTACCTTCCGGACTTCGACTTCGCGGCCCACACGTCCGGGCCGGACGGCGCCCAGGAGGCGCTGGAGCGGGCCGACGCCTCACTCGCTCAGCTGATGGAGGCCGCGGGAGGTTTCGAGGAGTTCCTGAGCCGCTACGCGATCGTCGTCTGCTCTGATCACGGGCAGACCCGGGTGCAGGAGGTCGTCAGCCTCGCCGGCCGGCTCGACGACCTCGAGCCGCTGGCGCCGTGGCGGTCCCGGCCTCAGCGGAGCGAGATCGCCGTGTGCGCCTCCAACCGAGCGGCGATGCTCTACCTCCTGCCGGGCGCACGTCTGGGCGTCCGGGAGCTGGCCGAGCGGCTCGACGGAGAGCCCGCCGCCGACGTCGTTCTGTTCCGCGAGGCCGGGTGGGCGATCGCCCGGCGTGACGGCGAAGAGCTGCGCTTCGCGCCGGCCGGCGAGCGGAGGCTTCCGGACCGAGGGTGACGCGGCGCTCCTCGACGCGGAGCGCTACCCGGACGGGCTCGAGCGCGCCTGGCGATGCCTCGCGGGCGGTCGGGCGGGCGACGTAGTCGTCTCCGCGGCCGAGGGCTACGAGTTCGCCGACCTGGGAGGGCGGCATCACCGGGGCGGGGGCAGCCACGGCTCGCTGCTCGCCGGCGACTCCCGCGTGCCGATGCTCGCCGCCGGCTTCCCGGCCGGCTCGCCCTGGACGCGAGCGCCGCGGATCGTCGACCTCAAGGGGATCGCCCTCGCCCATTTCGGCGTTCGTCCTGAGCGCTCGGCGGAGATCGCCGGTGTTGCCTGAGGCCGCCCGGCGGCGGATGGTCGACCGCCAGCTGCGCCCCCGCGGCATCCACGACGCCCGCGTGCTGGCCGCGATGGAGCGGGTGCCGCGAGAGCAGTTCGTGCGTGACGGTGATCGCGAGCGCGCCTACGACGACGATCCTCTCCCGATCGGGTACGGCCAGACGATCTCGCAGCCGCTGATGGTGGCCCTGATCTGCCAGGAGGCGGCGGTGCACCCGGGGCAGCGCGTGCTCGACGTCGGCGTGGGCTCCGGATACCAGGCTGCGGTACTGGCGGAGCTCGGCGCCGAGGTCCACGCGGTCGAGCGCATCCCTGAGCTCGTTGCCTTCGCCCGCCGGAATCTCGAGCGGGCGGGCTACGCCGACCGCGTCACCGTTCACGAGGGCGACGGCACGCTCGGGCTTCCCGAACAGGCCCCGTTCGACCGTATCGTCGTCGCCGCAGCCGCCCCTCGCACGCCGGAGACGCTCTACGGCCAGCTCGTCGCAAACGGCAGGCTCGTCGTTCCGGTCGGGCCAAGGAACGACCAGCGGCTCGAGGTCATCGTCGCAAGCCCGGAAGGCGCGGCTGTCGCGCGCACGGTTCCCTGCCGCTTCGTGCCTCTCGTCGGGGCCGAAGGCTTCGCCGCGTGAAGCGTGCGCGCGTGACGGTACGCGGGCTCGTGCAAGGCGTCTACTTCCGGGCCGATACGCAGGCGAGGGCGCGATCCCTGGGCGTACGCGGCTGGGTGTGCAACGCCGCCGACGGCTCACTGGAGGCCGTTTTCGAAGGCGAGGACGAGCCGGTCGAGAGCATGGTTGCCTGGTGTCACCGTGGCCCGGCCGGCGCCCGTGTCGACGACGTCGAGGTGACATGGGAGGAGCCGGCCGGAGAGCGAGGTTTTCGGGTGATCTAGCCCGGACGGCCGGCTAGCCCGAAACAGCCGCGCTAGCCCGAAACAGCCGAGGCTGGTTTCGGGCGGGAGCCCGGAGGGCGCGGCCACTGCCTTCGGGCGGAAAGCGGCCTGAGGCCGCGGTCATCGAGGCCGAACTTTCCGTCTGCACCGCCAGGGCGCCGCCGCCTGCGCGGCGCTCTAACCTATCTTCGTGGCACGGACTGTCGAGTCTGCTCCCCGCCTGGGCGCCTTCCGCGTGCACGCGAGGGCGGCCCTTCGCAAGTCCGGCAACTGGCTCCAGCTGATGAAGTTCTGCGTGGTCGGGGCGACCGGCTACGCGGTCAATCTGGGCGTCTACGCGGCGCTCGTCGAAGGCGCCGGGCTTCACTATCTCGGCGCGGCGGTCTGCTCATTCGTCGTCGCGGTGGCGAACAACTACACCTGGAATCGCCTGTGGACGTTCCGCGACCAGCGGGGGCACGTGGCCCTGCAGGGGGCCAAGTTTCTGGTCGTGTCGCTCGCGGCGCTCGGGGCCAACCTCGCCCTGCTCGCGCTGCTGGTGGCGGTCGGGATGTCCAAGATCCCCGCGCAGGCCGTCGCCATCGTGCTCGTCACGCCGCTCTCGTTCCTCGGGAACAAGCTCTGGTCGTTCCGGTAGGCCGGGACATGCTTCGTCCCCACAGCGTTGCCGTGCCGGCTCGCGCGAGCCGGAGTGCTTCCCTCATCCTCGGCCTGGCCCTCGTGGTCGCCTCGCTCGTGCTCGTCCGGGGCGCGCACGCCGAGACGCCGACCGCACCCGTCTTCGACCAGAAGGGGCGCCTGATCGAGACGCCGTTCGTGCCGCCAGCACCGGAGCCGATTCTGAGCTCGGACCGCGCGACCGAGCTCGCTCTGGCCGATCCGAAGATCGCCGACTGGATCGCCCGCTACCCAAAGGACGGTCTCAGCGACGAGGCGAGCTTCTCCGCGGACGACAACGCCTGGACGGTGAAGGTCTGGTCGACCGAGCCGGACGCAGGCCAGATCGTGCTTGCCAAGGTGGACGACTCGACCGGCCGCGTGACGGAGGCCTGGACCGGCCCCCAGGTCGCCTGGACGATGGCCAGGGGCGCGAAAGGGTCGTTCGGTCGCAAGATCAACGACGCGAAGATCTGGTGGCCGCTGGCCGCTGTGTTTTTCCTCGGTCTCGCGAACCTGCGGCGGCCCTTGTCGCTACGCAACCTGGACCTGCTCGTCCTGCTCTCGTTCTCGGCGTCCTGGTGGTTCTTCAACGAAGGCGAGATCTTCACCTCGGTGCCGCTTGCCTACCCGCCCCTCGTCTACCTGCTTCTCCGAATGGCATGGGTCGGGCTCCGCGGCGCGAGGGAGAGCCGTGCGCCGGACCGGCCGGTCTGGCCCGTGTGGGCTCTCGCTGCGCTGACGATCTTCATCGCAGGCTTCAGGATCGGCCTCAACGTCGAGGCCTCGAACGTCATCGACGTCGGCTACGCGGGGGTCATCGGCGCGCAGCGAATCGTCGACGAGGGCGAGATGCCCTACGGCAACATGCCCGTACACGAGGGCGAGGAGTGCGGGCCGGCGGACTCGAACGGCAACGTCCGCGATCGGATCCAGACGAACGGTCGCTGCGAGTCGGCCAACGACCGCGGCGACACCTACGGGCCGATCAACTACATCGCGTACATCCCCGGCTACCTCGCCTACGGCTGGAGCGGCAAGTGGGACGATCTCCCGGCCGCCCACTTCAGCGCGCTCCTGTTCGACAGCCTCGCGCTGATCGGGCTCGCGCTCGTCGGGTGGCGCTTCGGGCGGGCGCGTCTGGCGGCGACCCTTTCCTTTGCCTGGGTCGCGTACCCGTTCACGCAATACGTGTCGAGCTCGAACGCGAACGACGCCCTCGGGCCGTGCCTGCTCATCTGGGGCTTCTGGCTCGTCTCGTCGGCGCCGGCGCGAGGTCTCTTCGTCGGTCTGGCCTCCTGGGCCAAGTTCGCCTCGCTGCTGCTCGTGCCCCTGTGGGCTTCGTATCCGGACGGCTTGAAGCGCCCTCGCGCCGTCGTGCTCTTCGCAGGCGGCTTTGCACTGGCCACTGCGCTCGCCTTCTGGGTTCTCCTGCTCGAGCCGAATCCCCTGCACGCGGCGCGTGTCTTCTGGGACCGCACATTCGATTTCCAGCTCGACCGGGACTCGCCGTTCTCGATCTGGAACTGGGCCGAGTACCCCGGGTACCCGGACCTGTCGGTGGCGCAGACCGGCCTGAAGGCGGCGCTCCTCGCTGCCGCGGTAGCCGTGGGCTTCTACCCCCGTCGCAAGACGCCTCTGCAGCTGGCCGCGCTCACGGCCTTTCTGCTGATCGGCTTCGAGATCGTCCTCACCCACTGGTTCTACCTCTACCTCCCCTGGTTCCTGCCGTTCGTCGCCTTCGCCTTGCTGGCGCCTGTCCAGCAGCTCGCGGAGGAGCCCGTCGAGGAGCTGCGTGCTGACGCGATCCGCGAGCCGGCCGGCGTTCGGGTCTGACTCGGCCGGGCTCAGGCATGGAGCCGCCGCGGCGGCGCTCGCCGTGCTGCTGTTCGCCGGGTCCTGGGCGGTGCTGCACGTGACTCCGCTCGGCGATCGCCAGATCATCGACACGCCCGTGTACCAGCGCTACGGCGATGCCGTGCTCGACGGCCAGGTTCCGTACCGCGACTTCTCGCTCGAGTACCCGCCCGGCGCGCTGCCGGTGTTCATCCTGCCGTCCCTTGCGCCGCAGGAGCACTACCGCAGCGCGTTCGAGACGCTCATGGTGCTGTGCGGGCTCACGATGGTGGCGCTCGTCGCGTTCACGCTCGTCGCGATGGGGGCG
This sequence comes from uncultured Thermoleophilia bacterium, assembly GCA_963780385.1. Taxonomy (GTDB): domain Bacteria; phylum Actinomycetota; class Thermoleophilia; order Gaiellales; family Gaiellaceae; genus CAWACA01. Next base: position 146,988 of record CAWACA010000023.1, read on the forward strand.
GGCCGCGAGCGCGTCCTGCTGGGCAGCATCCTGGCCGGAATCGCGCCGCTTGCGCTCGGCTCGGTGATCCTCACGCGCTACGACCTCTGGCCGGCGATGCTGACCGTAGGTGCGCTGTGCGCTCTCGTCTCGGGGCGTGACCGCCTCGGCTTCGGCGTTCTCGGCCTTGCAGCGGCCGCCAAGCTCTGGCCGGCCCTGATCCTGCCGCTCGCCGTCGTCTACGTGAGCAGGCGCAGCGGCGGGCGTACGGCGGTCGGTGCCCTGGCGGTCTTCCTTGCCGTGCTCGCCGTGGCCTTCATCCCGTTCGCCGTGCTCAGCCCGGGCGGGCTGGCCGACAGCTTCAGCCGCCAGATGGACCGGCCGCTCCAGATCGAGAGCCTCGGCTCGTCGCTCCTGCTCGCCGCTCACCAGGTCGGCGACTACGAGCCGACCGTCGTCTCGAGCTTCGGCTCGCAGAATCTCGCGGGCGGATTGCCCGACTCTCTCGCCACGGTGCTGACGATCGTGCAGGTGCTCGCCGTGATTGCCCTGTGGATTCTCTTCGCGACCCGGCGCGGCTACCCGGAGGAGCTCACCGCCGCCTCGGCGGCCGTCGTTGCGGCGTTCATCACGTTCGGCAAGGTGCTCTCACCGCAGTTCCTGATCTGGCTCGTGCCGCTCGTACCGCTCGTGCTCGGTGGCCTCGGGCTCGTCGCGGCCGGGCTCTTCGTGCTCGTCCTCGTCCTCACGCAGCTCTGGTTTCCCCGTACCTACTGGGAGCTCGTCGCGTTCGACGCCGGGCCCAGCTGGCTTCTGCTGGCCCGCGATCTCGCTCTCGTCGCGCTCGTGGCAGTGCTGGCTGCCGCGATCGGGCGTCTCGGCGGCCGCACGCAACGCGGCTCGACGCGGCCTAGTCTAGTCGACCTCTACCCGAACCGTCTCGCACGAGGTCGCGCGTCCGTCGGCATCGCAGTCGACGAGAGCCCCCTCGATACGCACGTCGCCGTCGGCCGGGTGGAACCGGACCGGCATGCCGGAGCGCATCCGTTCGATGGCGAGCTCCGCCCGGACGCCGATGACGGAGTCGTGCGGGCCCGTCATGCCGGCGTCGGTCAACGCGGCCGTGCCACCGGGCAGCACCCGGGCGTCGTTCGTCTGCACGTGGGTGTGGGTGCCGATCACGGCGGTGACTCTCCCGTCGAGCATGCGCGCGAGGGCGATCTTCTCGCTCGTCGCCTCGGCGTGGAAGTCGACGATCACCGTCGACGTCGCTCCCCGAACCTCCTCGACGAGGCTCTCGGCGATCGAGAACGGATGGATCTGGGAGTCCATGAACAGGCCTCCCATGAGGTTGACGACGGCGACCGGGGTTCCGTCCTCGGCAGCGATGACCGTCGTGCCGCGGCCGGGCGCGTTCGGGCCGCCGAAGTTCGCAGGACGGAGGACGCGGTCTGACCGCGCCAGCAGCGGCTGGATATCGCCGTGCCGCCAGACGTGATTCCCGGTCGTCACGACGTCGGCGCCGCTCGAGAGGAGCCGCTCGGCGAGCTTCGCCGTCAGGCCTGCCCCGTCGGCCGCGTTCTCGCCGTTCACGACGCAGAACGAGATGTCCAGCTCGTGGCGCAGCTCCTGGAGGCGCGTCTCGACCGCACGCCGGCCCGGCACGCCGAAGACATCCGCGACGAAGAGGATCCTCAGGGAACCGACAGGTTGACGGCCGGTCGCACCTCGAGGTGGACGTGCTGGCCGCGATCCTGGGTGTAGCCCGCGAGCGCCGACGCCTCGACCGAGGAGAGATCGAGGACGCTGCCCATCTTCGTCCGCGCCGCCGCAACGGTGGAGCCGACGGACAGCGCCGGGTCCGGATCGAGGTTGCGAAGCGAGACGACGAGGCCGGGGCTCCCCGACGGCTGAATGTCGATCCTCACGCCGAACTTCTTGCCGCCGACGACGTAGTCCATGATCCCGAGGACGGTGCCGTCGACCGGCGCGTACACGTCGGTTCCGACGGGGGCGCCGACGTCGAGACCCGCGGTCTCCGCGCCGCCGCTGCCTCCCATGAGGTCGTACCGGATGCCCGCCTTGTCCTCGCCGAAGAGGCGGCGTTGCAGGCGCGTGAACACGCCTGCGTTGGCCTGCGTTCCGACCGGGTCGAGCGCGAGCGCACCCTCACCGACGGCGTGGTAGCCGACCGCCGTGACGCGGCTCTGCTCGATCGGCAGGTAGAGCCGCAGCTCGCCCTGGAAGGCGACCACCTGCGGCGTCGGGGGGCCCGGAGGCAACAACCGGTCTGCCTGGGGCAGCGGAACGGGCGGCGCCGTGTTCGCCGAGTCGAGCACGAGCACGAGCACCGGCACCACCACCGCAGCGGCAAAAACCGCGACGACGAGCCGGCGAAGCCGGCGCACGCGCGTCCGTGCCCGCTCTCGATCTCGGGCATGGGCGGGCGCAGGATAGATCGAGGCCTGGGGCCGGGCCATCCGCGGCACGGTACCGAAGGAGGTCGTCTCTTTCAACACGAACCGATCGTCCGGCCGCCGCGCGAGCGATCCTTCGACCGCCACCGTCCAGTCCCACGGTGGCGGGCGCGCGCGCCTCGGACTTGCCGGTGATTCGGGACGCCTGGCGTTCCAGTCGTACGGTTCACGCAGGCGCGCCACGGACATGTGGTGAAGGTACGGCGCGCATCGGACACGTCTCCCGGCCCATCCGCGTTCTAGGATCGACGTCACACATGGCGGGCGGCGCGGGAACCCTGCTCAGCGCCCGGGGAGTGGCCCGGCGCTACGGCCGTCATGTCGCGCTCGCGCCGACCGATCTCGACATCGGCTCGGGCGAGCTCGTCGCCGTCATCGGGCCGAACGGCGCGGGCAAGTCGACGCTCGTCGCGATTCTCGCCGGCGCGCTGGAGCCGACCGAGGGAGTGGTCGAGCTTGCCGAGCCCAGGCCGGTGGTCGGCTGGGTGCCGCAGCGGCCGGCGCAATACGGTCGCCTCTCGCCGCGGGAGAACCTCGAGCTCTTCGCGCGGCTCGAGGGGATCGACGACCCGGCGGCTGCGGCCACCCGGATGCTCGAGCTCGTCGCTCTTCCGGACGACGGGCGGCCCGCCTCTGCGCTGTCGCTCGGCAACCAGCAGCGGCTCAACCTCGGCATCGCGCTGCTCGACGATCCGGACGTTCTCGTCCTCGACGAGCCCACCGCGGCCCTCGATCCGCGCCAGCGGAAGCGCCTCTGGGAGGTCGCGACAGGCACGCGCGATCGCGGCGGCGCCGTGGTCTTCGTCACCCAGAACCTGGAGGAGCTCGAGCGCCTCGCCGATCGCGTCGTCGTCCTGCGCGCCGGCGAGCTCGTCTTCGAGGGCACCCGCGCCGCCTACGAGGCAACGCCCGAGGCGGACGTCTTCGCATGAGACGCGGCCTGCGCAGCGTGCGGCTGCTCCTGGCCAAGGACCTGCGGGTGTTCGGCCGCTCCCCGGGCGTCGTTGCGGCGCTCATCCTCTATCCGCTGATCGTCGCTGTGATCGTCGGGCTCGTGGTGCGCTACGCGGGCGACCGGCCGCGGATCGCGCTCGTCGACGAGGACGGGCTGCCGGCGGCACTGGAGGTCGGCGGGCAGACGTTCGACGTCCAGCAGATCTTCGATCGCGCGGCCGAGGACGTCGAGCTCGTACGGCTCACGCGCGAGGAGGCAGAGAGACAGCTGGCGTCCGGCGAGGTGCTCGGCATCGTCGAGATACCGGAGGGGTTTCAGCGCGACCTGCGCGGCATGGTGCGTCAGCCCGGGGTCAAGCTGCGCACGACGGAGAGCGCGATCGCGACGCGGGTCGTAGAGAAGGTCCAGTCGCTCGTCTACCTGGTCAATCTCCGGCTCCAGCGCGCCTACATCGAGGCGAACCTGCAGTACGTCAACCTGCTCAAGGACGGAGGCAGCGGGTCCTTCCTCGGCGACGACTTCGACGTCATGGGCCTCGCGGAGGCGGGGCGCCGGCTCGACCAGCTCGCCCAGAATCCGGATCCCGATGTGCGGTCCGAGGCCGAGGAGCTCGCGAACTTCGTCCGCCAGGCACGCCTCGCGCTCGAATCCACGGACGAGTCGCTGCGGGCCACTGCCAACCCGATCCAGCTCGAGCGCGAGGAGAGCGGCGGCCGCGCGCTGATCCTCTCCGCCGACGTGCAGGCCTACGCGCTGGCGCTCACGCTCGGCTTCATCGGCCTGATCGTCGCGGCGGCGGGCATTGCCGGCGAGCGCGACGAGAACGTCTTCGGGCGGCTGACGCGGGGTCTCGTGCGGCTCTGGGAGCTCGTCGGGGAGAAGATCGCGTTCGTGGCCGTCGTCGGCGGGGCGATCGGCCTCCTGCTGGCAGTCGTGTTCGGGCTCGTCGTCGAGCTCGGCAACGCGGCGGGCGGAGAGCCGTGGGGCAGGCTGCCGCTCGTCGTCATCGGGCTCGTCCTCGGGGCCGCGGCGTTCGGTGCGCTCGGCGTGCTGATCGGGTCGCTCGCCCGCGAGGCGCGCGCCGCGACGCTCGTCGCGTTCCTCGTGGCGCTCCCCATCGTGCTGCTCGGGCTCGTGCCCTCGAGCGTGGTGCCGGCGGCAGGCGGCATCAGCCAGGCGCTCCCGTTCGCGCACACGGTGAACCTTCTCTCCGCTGCGCTCTGCGGATGCCGATCCGGGGATCACGGTGCTCGCGCGAGATCGGGTGGCTGCTCGGCCTCGGAGCGGCCTTCGCCGTCCTGGCCCGCGTCGCCGTGCGAAGATTGGGGGAATGAGCAAGCTGGAGGCGAGCCGAATGAGCACGTTCCCGATCACCCGGCTGCGGCGCCTGCGGCGGACGGCGACGCTGCGCTCGCTCGTCCGCGAGACGAAGCTCGACCTCTCGCGACCTCGTCTATCCGATGTTCGTCGGTCCCGGCGAGGGCGTCGACGAGCCCCTCGAGGGGCTGCCGGGGATCGCTCGGCGTTCCGTCGACCGTCTCTGCGACGAGGCGGAGGAGCTCGCCGGGCTGGGAATCCAGGCCGTGCTGCTCTTCGGGATTCCCGAGTCCAAGGACGAGCTCGGCTCCGAGGCGTACGACGACGACGGGATCGTGCAGCGGGCGCTGCGGGCGCTGCACGAGCGCGTGCCGGAGCTCGTCCTCGTGACCGATGTCTGTCTCTGCGAGTACACGTCCCACGGCCACTGCGGCGTGGTGCAGGACGGCGAGGTGCTGAACGACGTCTCGCTGGAGCTGCTCGCCCGCACGGCGGTCAGCCACGTCGAGGCAGGGGCCCACGCCGTTGCGCCGAGCGACATGATGGACGGCCGGGTCGGCGCGATCAGAGGCACAGCTCGACGCCGAGGGCTTCGAGACGACCCCGGTGATCGCCTACTCCGCGAAGTTCGCGTCTGCCTTCTACGGCCCGTTCAGAGAGGTCGCGGAGTCGGCGCCGGCATTCGGCGACCGGCGCAGCTACCAGATGGATCCGCCGAACCTCCGGGAGGCCATGCGCGAGTGCGCCCTCGACGTCGAGGAAGGCGCCGACATGATCATGATCAAGCCGGCTCTGCCCTATCTGGACGTCATCGCGGCGGCGCGGGCGCGGTTCGACCTCCCGATCGCCGCCTACAACGTCAGCGGGGAGTACGCGATGGTGAAGGCGGCCGCCGCGGCGGGCTGGCTCGACGAGCGTCAGGCCGCCCTGGAGTCGCTGGTCGCGATCAAGCGTGCCGGAGCGGATCTGATCTTCACGTACTGGGCCAGAGACGCCGCCGGGTGGCTCTGACGTCGTCGCCCTCGACCGCCGCGAGCACGACGCTCTACCGGCGTGCGCGGTCGGTCATCCCCGGCGGCGTCAACTCGCCCGTCAGGGCGATGCGCTGCGGTCGGGATGGAGGCGCCGCTGTTCGTCCGCCGCGCCGAGGGTGCCTGGATCGAGGACGTCGACGGGAACCGGTACGTCGACTGGGTCATGTCGTGGGGCCCGCTCGTCTTCGGGCACGCCGACCCCGAGATCGTCGCAGCCGTCCAGGAGGCGGCCCTTGCGGGGACGACGTTCGGCGCTCCCACCGAGGCGGAGGTGCTGCTGGCGGAGGAGATCGCCGCCGCGATTCCGTCGGTCGAGCTCGTGCGGCTCGTCTCGAGCGGAACGGAAGCCGCGATGACGGCGATCCGGCTCGCGCGCGGCTTCACGCACAGAGACCGGGTGCTCAAGTTCTCCGGGTGCTATCACGGTCACGCCGATGCGCTGCTCGCGAGCGCCGGGTCGGGGCTCGCGACGCTCGGGATACCCTCCTCGCCCGGCGTCCCGACCCAGGCGACCACCGACACGGTCGTGTCCCCGTACAACTCGATCGACGCCGCCGCGGCTGCCGTCGAGCGCTACGGGGAGGGGCTCGCCGCGATCATCGTCGAGCCCGTCGCCGGGAACATGGGCGTGGTTCCCCCGCAGGGCGGCTTTCTGGAAACGCTGCGCTCGCTCTGCGACGCCTGCGGCGCGCTGCTCGTCTTCGACGAGGTGATCACCGGCTTTCGCGTTGCGCGCGGCGGTGCGCAGGAGCTCTACGGCGTGCGGCCCGACCTGACGGTGCTCGGAAAGATCGCGGGTGGCGGCCTGCCGCTCGCGGCATTCGGCGGCCGGGCCGACGTGATGGAGCAGCTGGCGCCGAGCGGCTCCGTCTACCAGGCCGGCACCCTCTCCGGGAACCCGCTGGCGACCGCGGCTGCGCTCGCCACGCTGCGCCGCCTGCGCGACGGGCAGGTGTACGAGGAGCTCGAGACGAGAGGCGCACGCCTCGAGGACGGCCTCCGGCGGGCGGCCGGCGGCGAGGACGTCTGCGTGCAGCGGGTCGGCGCAATGGCGACGATCGTTCTTCCAGCAGGGTCCGGTCCACAGCTTCGACGAAGCGGCAGCGAGCGATACCGAGCGCTACGGCGCGTTCTTCCGCCACATGCTCGAGCGAGGCGTGTACCTGGCGCCGTCGCAGTTCGAGGCGATGTTCGTCTCGACCGCGCACGGCGAGGCGGAGATCGACCGGACGGTCGAGGCGGCGCAGGACTTCTTCGGCTCGTGAACGAGCTCCTTGTGGGACACGATCGCGAGGGAGGCGGCAGAGGAGAGCGTCCTCTGGGCCGATGCGATGCGGCCGGCGACGGAGCGGGAAGAGATCGCGGTCTTCTCTCCTCTCGGCCGTGACGGCTTCGGGCTCGCTATCGAATCGATCTACGAGGGCTACCTCCTGCACTACGGGCGGCCGCGGCTGTTCTCGCCGGCCGATGCCGACACGGGCGTGCTGCTCGGCGACTACCTCTACGCGCACGGCCTCGTGCGGCTGGCCGGGCTCGAGAACGTGTCCGCGGTCGCGGATCTCGCCGAGCTGATCTCGCTCTGCACCCAGCTGCGCGCCGAGCGCGCGACCCGGCGGCGGACGGCGCCGCCTGGGCGGCCACCGCGGCGCTGCTCGGGTCGGACAATGGGCGCCTCGAGCGCGCGCGGGCGGCGCTACGGCTCGAACGGAACGCGGAGCCTCTCCTGACACTCGCCGCAGAGACGGCGGGCGAGCAGGCGGTCGCCGCGGCCCTGGTCGCTCACCGGGGCCGCGTCGACTAGCATGTGGCCGCGATGAAGGATGCTCTGCTCGGGATCCTGCTCGCCGCAGAAAAGCCGCCGGACGAGGAAGGGCGGGACATCGTCCTGTCATGCTCGTCGTGGGCCTGATCTTCCTGGCCGTGATCGCCATCGGCGGGCTCACGAAGATGCTGGCGCACCGGCGGCAGCGCCGGTAGCCGTCGACACGGCACGAACGTGCCTTTCGAGGACCTCCGCGACTGGATCGCCTTCCTGAAGCGCGAGGGTGAGCTGGTCGAGGTCGACGTCGAGGTCGACCCTCACCTCGAGATCACGGAGATCGTCGACCGCACCGTGAAGGCGGGCGGGCCGGCGCTGCTCTTCCGCAACCCGAAGGGCTCGTCGCACCCGCTGCTCGTCAACCAGTTCGGCACCGAGCGGCGCATGTGCCTCGCCTTCGGCGTGGAGAAGCTCGACGACGTTGCGCGCAAGCTCGAGAACGTGCTCGAGATGCAGCCGCCGCAGGGTCTCGTCGAGAAGGTCAAGGGCCTCGGGAAGCTGAAGCGGCTCGCGGACTCGGTGCCGAAGGTCGTGCGCAGCGGGCAGCTGCCAGGAGCTCGTGCTCGAGCCCGACCTCGATCGCGCTGCCGATCCAGCACTGCTGGCCGGGCGATCCCGCGCCGTTCATCACGCTGCCCGCGGTCATCACGAAGGACCCGCGGACGGGCACGCGCAACGTCGGCATGTACCGGATGCAGAAGATCGACGCCAGGACCACGTTCATGCACTGGCAGATCCACAAGGACGGCGCAGCCGACTGGCGGGGGATGGGCGAGCGGCTGGAAGTGGCGGTCGCGCTCGGGCTCGATCCCGTCACGGCGTACTCGGCAAGCGCGCCGCTTGCCGAAGCACATCGACGAGCTCATGGTCGCCGGCTTCCTCCGCGGCGAGCCCGTGGAGCTCGTGAAGGCGAAGACCGTCGACCTCGAGGTGCCGGCCAACGCCGAGATCGTGCTCGAGGGCTACATCGAGAAGGGCGAGCTCGGCACCGAGGGGCCGTTCGGCGACCACACGGGCTACTACTCGCCGCAGGAGCCGTTCCCCGTCTTCCACCTCACCTGCATGACGATGCGCCGCGACGCCGATCTACCCCTCGATCGTCGTCGGGGTGCCGCCCGCCGAGGATGCCTGGCTCGGCAAGGCGACCGAGCGCATCTTCCTCCCGGCGATCCGCATGACCGTTCCCGAGATCGTCGACTACGACCTGCCGGTGGCCGGGGCGTTCCACAACTGCGTGATCGTCTCGATCCGCAAGTCCTTCCCCGGTCACGCCAAGAAGACGATGCACGCGATCTGGGGGCTCGGCCTGCTCGAGCCTCTCGAAGACCGTCGTCGTCGTCGACGACTTCGTGGACGTCCACGACTACGAGGGGTGTTCTTCCACGTCTGTGCGAACGTCGACCCGAAGCGGGACGTCATCCTCTCGGAGGGGCCTCTCGACCAGCTCGACCACGCCGCGGCCATGTACTGCTACGGCGGCAAGCTCGGAATCGACGCGACGCACAAGTGGGAGTCCGAGGGCGCTCGCCCCTGGCCGGAGCGGATCGTGATGAGCCAGGAGGTGACAGAGGCCGTCGACCGGCGGTGGGCGGAGTACGGCATCCCCGTGGACGGAGCGCGGAACGGTCGTCCCGGCGGCGTCTCGCAGCAACCGTCACGTCGTTGACACGGGGGCGTCGCGACACTTGAATATCGTGACCCGCTCGTAAGCGGGCATCGGCCGGGTCGCCGACGCGGTTCGGGGCGGATTCCGGCGGGCCATCTAGTAATGTGGCATCGGCGCGGTACGGAGGGAGTAAGTGGCAGCAAGCGAGCAGCAGGGAGCGCACACGCCTCGCGGCGACGGCCCTGAGCCCTCTACGTGGAAGGGCATCCTGCCGATCGGCTTCGCGGCCGGGATCGTTCTCATCCTCGTCGGCGTCGTTCTGAACTGGATCGTGTTCGGCATCGGCTGCGCGCTCGCGGTCGTGTTCGGCTTCCTATGGATCTGGGACGCACGGCACGAGCGCGGTCACGGCCGCTCCGGCGGTCGACGCCGAGCCCGGCGAGGAGGGCGAGGAGGCGCCGCGAGCGCTTCGGCCGCGACGTGTTCCTCGAGCGCTCGACGCTGGGTCTCGGCGCGCTCATCGGCGTCGCCGTGACGGTGCCGGTCGTCGGCTTCGCCGTCGCGCCGACCTTCATCGACCAGGGCGACGAGGACATCAACATCGGGCCGATCACGAACTTCCCCGAGGGCGAGTGGCGCGTGACGCACTTCAGGTCGAAGGAGCGAGGAGGGCCAGGTCTGCGGACCAGACGGCCTTCATCCGCAACAACGGCATTGCCAACGAGGTGCCGAGCTTCACGATCCTGTCCAACCGCTGCGTTCACCTCGGCTGTCCCGACCCAGCCCGCGGGTCAGACCGACAAGGACGCTTCCGAGACGATCCGAGTCCCGACGCGTGGCCCGTCACCCTGATCCCGACCGAGCCCTCCGGCTTCGTGCTGCCCGTGCCACGGCGGCGCCTATGACACCGAGGGCAACCGTGTCGCCGGGCCCGCCGGTGCGGGCGCTCGACCGCTATCAACTACTCGATCATCAACGGCAACCTCGTGCTCGGCGACCGCTACAGCGTCGGCAAGGTCGTCGGCACGGGAGCGGACGCGGTGATCGAGGCGTACACGCGCTTCGACCCGGGCCAGCACGTCGACGGGCCCGAGCCGACTGGCTGTACCCGGCCTCGCCGCAGGGGATCTCGGGAGCCTCGCGCATGGCAGTCACCGCGCGAAAGAAGTCGCCGAAGCGCGAGCAGCTCGAAGGCGCTGCTGCTCGCGCCGGTCGACTGGCTGGAGGAGCGCTCGGGCCTCGTCGGCGGCGTCAGGTACTTCCTCTTCCGCAACGTCCCGAGAGACATCAGCTGGCTGCAGACGCTCGGCTCGGCGACGCTGACGGCGTTCATCGTCCAGGCGATCACGGGCGTGATCCTGGCGATGTACTACAAGCCGGATCCCGACAAGGCGTACGAGTCGATCCAGTTCATCACGAACGACCTCGCGTGGGGCTGGCTCGTGCGCGGCATGCACCGCTGGGGCGCGAGCGTCTTCATCATCCTGCTCTTCCTCCACATGGGCCGCGTGTTCCTGTTCGGCGCCTACAAGTATCCGCGCGAGCTGAACTGGCTGATCGGCGTGCTCCTGCTCGCGCTCGGCATGTTCGAAGGCTTCACCGGCTACCTGCTGCCGTGGGACCAGACGGCGTACTGGGCGACGGTCGTCGGCATCAACATCAACGGCACCGGCCCGTTCGTCGGGCCCGTTCCTCTCGAACATCCTGCGCGGCGGCTCAGAGATCGGCTCGGAGACGCTCGCACGCTTCTACTCGATACACATGCTGCTCATACCCGGGGGTCTGATCGCGCTCATCGGGCTGCACCTCTATCTCGTCGTGCGTCTCGGCGTCACCTCGCCGCCCTGGTCGAAGCACGCCGCCGGTCGGGAGCGGAAGGACGAGGTCGACACCCGCAAGAAGGGCCTCCTCGACCCGCAGCCGCGCGACGCGAACGACGACGCCCCGGGCGACGGAGGCGGCGGCGGCGTGAGCGCGCCGGCGGCCAGAGCGAAGCCGGAAGGCGACCCGCGCCGCGCGGAGTTCGCCCGCTACAAGGAGGACGTCAAGCGCGAGGGGAAGCCGTTCTTCCCGTACGCGATGTTCCACGACACGGTGATGTCGCTCGTCGTCGTCGCCGTGATCATCGGCCTCGCCTGCATCTGGTACTTCACGTCGGGCGAGGAGGCGGGCGACTCGGGCATCCTCGGGCCCCGCTACACGGACGAGGCCGACCCGGCGACGATCCCGTTCGTCCCGCGCCCGGACTGGTACTTCTACTTCCTCTTCTACCTGCTGCGGATCTTCAAGTGGCCCGAGTCGGTCGTGCTCGGCACGGTCGGCATCCCGACGATCGCGCTCATCCTGCTGCTCGCCATGCCGTTCATCGACCGCCGCCGCGAGCGCCGGCTGCTCCACCGCCCGGTCGCGGTCATCGCCGCGGTCGCTCGTGATCGCTTCGATGGCGGTGCTCACCTGGAAGGGCGCGACCGTGAAGGAGGCGCTCGCGAGCGAGACGTCGACACACGCGTCGACCGCTGGATGCAGGAGAACAACCTGCCCGAGGAAGCCCGGCCGGGCGCCGTCATCTTCGCGCCGCCGGCTGCCTCAACTGCCACACGTACCTCGGCGACGGCTCGCCGAACCTCGGCGCGCCCGACCTCACCGAGGAGGGCACGCGCAAGGCCGCGGCATCCAGTGGCAGATCGGCCACCTGAAGGATCCGCCTGCGTTCACGCCGGGCTCGCCGATGCCGCCCTTCCTCGAACTTCACCGACCAGGAGTACCAGGACTCGCCATCTTCCTCGAGGCCTCCGGCAAGTAGCGCGTGGGGGAACCACGGCCCCACGGACCCCCTCCTTCTTGTTTGACGCGCGGCTCGAGCAGCCGGCTCGGCCGGCTGCGACCCGCCAAGGAGCGGCTCGAGGCCGCGGTCACGCAACGCGGCCCGTCAGGGCCGCAGCCGTGACGCGACGGACGGCCGCCGCAGCCAAGAGCCGTCTGCCATCGACGACGGGCTAGGCTTGCGGCCGCATGCGCGTCTTCCTCGGGATCACGGGCGCCTCCGGCGCTCCGTATGCGGCACGCCTCCTTCGGGAGCTTGCCGGCTCCGGCTGCGAGGTTGGCGTGTGCGCGTCGAGCGCCGGGATCGAGGTGCTGGCGACCGAGCTCTCACGGCGATCCGCGGCTCGGCCGGGACGAGGTGCTCGCCCGGCTGACCGAGGGGCTCGAGGGTGTGACCATCCATGCCCCCGACGACTACTCGTCGCAGTACGCGAGCGGCTCCGCGAAGGTCGACGCCTATGTCATCTGCCCGTGCTCGATGGGCACACTGGGCACGATCGCCGCCGGCGCGATGGCGAATCTGATCCATCGTGCCGCCTCGGTGGCGCTCAAGGAGGGCCGTAAGCTCGATCCTGGTTCCCCGTGAGACGCCGCTCTCGACGATCCACCTCGAGAACATGCTCCGCGTGCGTCAGGCGGGCGCGGTCGTCCTTTTTGCAGCGCCGGGCTTCTACCACGGCGCGCAGAGCATCGACGACCTCGTCGCCTTCGTCGTCGCCCGCTGTCTCGACCAGCTCGGCATCGAGCACGCCCTGATGAAGCGATGGGGCCAGCGATGACCTCCTACGAGTCGGGCCGCCTCGATCCCGAGGCCGTCCGCGGCATGTTCGACCGCATCACGCCCGTCTACGACGTCATGAACCGCGTGATGACCGCCGGCCTCGACCAGCGCTGGCGCCGGATGGCCGCCGAGCGCGTCGTTGTCCCGGGCGACCGCGTGCTCGACGCCTGCTGCGGCACCGGAGACTTCGCCATCGCCGACGCTCACGCCGGCGGCCGTGTGACGGGCCTCGACTTCTCCGAGCGGATGCTCGAGCGCGCGCGGCGAGAAGGCGCCTTCGCTCGAGTGGGTTCACGGCGACCTGCTGGCCTTGCCGTTCGCGGATGCGTCGTTCGACGCGGCCACCGTGGGCTTCGGCGTGCGCAACGTCGCCGATCTCGGCGCCGGCCTCCGTGAGCTTCGCCGCGTGCTGCGGCCGCAGGGACGTCTCGCCTGCCTCGAGATCACCCGGCCGAAGGGCGCGCTCGAGCCGTTCTTCCGGCTCTGGTTCGACGGTCTCGTGCCCCTGATCGGCAAGGCGCTCCCCGGCGGAGAGGCCTACACGTACCTGCCGGCGAGCGTGCGGCGCTTTCCGGGACCCGAAAACCTCGCTACTCTGCTCGCCCAAGCGGGCTTCACCGAGATACGCTGGAACCTGCTCGGCGGAGGAATCGTGGCTCTGCACACCGCGACGGCCGGGGAGCACCAGTGAACGCGATCGCGACCATACGCTCGTCTCCCGGCCTCGAGGCCTATCTCCAGCGGCTCGAGGCAAGGCTCGAGACCTGTGTGGCCGCCTACCCGGGCCTCGTCGCCGAGGTTGGAACGGAGACGCTCGCGGCCGGCGGGAAGCGGCTGAGGCCGGCGCTGACCTTCCTCGCCACGCCGCCGGAGCTCCGCGACGGCGAGGGCGTCGTCGCGGCCGGTACGTCGGTCGAGCTCGTGCACATGGCGACGCTCGTTCACGACGACATGCTCGACGGCGCCGCGCTGCGCCGCGGCCGGCCGACGGTGTGGGCCGTCCACGGCGAGCACGCGGCCAAGGCGGTCGGCGACTATCTGTTCGCGCGTGCGTTCGCCGAGCTGACCCGCACCGGCGATGCGAAGGCGGTGTCCACCCTCGCGGATGCCTGCCTCGCGCTCGCACGGGGCGAGGCCCTGCAGCGCCGGCAGGCGTTTCGCCCGGACACGACTGTCGAGGACTACCTGCTTCGCTGCTCCCTCAAGACCGGGAAGCTGTTCGAGGCGGCGTGCGCGATCGCTCCCGGGCCCGCCGAGCTCGGCACGTTCGGGCTCTGGCTCGGAATCGCCTTCCAGATCGCCGACGACATTCTCGACTGCACCGGCGACTTCGACACGACGGGAAAGGCGCCGGGTGTGGATCTTCGCGACGGGACGCCGACCCTGCCGCTCATCCTCGCCGCGCGCGAGGACCCGGTCGTGTGGCAGGCCCTGGCGGGCTCCCCGGCGGACGACGCGCTCGAGCGAGTCGCAGCGACGAGCGCCTTCGAGCGCTCGCGCGCGCTGGCGCTCGAGTACGCGGACCGGGCCCGCTCGGCGCTCAACGGGGAGCCCGATCGGAGACGCGCTCGAGGCACTGACCTACGCCGTGGTAGACCGGGAGACGTGATGGCCGTCGTAGAGGCAACGCTCGCAGACGATCCGCGAGAAGGTCGAGGCGAACGAGCGGCTCGACCTCGAGGACGGCCTCGTCCTCATGGAGTCCGACGACGTGCTTGCGCTGGGCGAGCTGGCCGACCTCGCCCGGCGGGTGCGGGGCGGCAACGACGAGGTCTACTTCGTCCAGAACCTCTATCTCAACCAGACGAACGTCTGTCGCGTGAAGTGCAAGTTCTGCGCCTTCGCGCGCACCGAGCGGCAGGAAGGCGCCTACACGCTCAGCGCCGACGAGCTCGTCGAGGATGCGCTCCGCCAGCGGGAGCTGACGGGCTTCACCGAGATCCACATGGTCAACGGAGAGAGCCCGCACGTCGGTTTCGACTTCTACGTCGAGGCGACCCGCAAGCTCCACGAGGCGCTGCCCGACGTCCATCTCAAGCTCTACACGGCGAGCGAGATCCACCACATGACGAAGCTCTCCGGCCTGACCCACGAGGAGGTCCTGAAGGAGCTCAAGGCCGCCGGGCTCGGCTCGCTGCCGGGCGGCGGGGCGGAGGTGTTCGCCGAGCGCGTCCGGCGCCTCGTTGCTCCCGGCAAGGAGCACCCGGACTACTGGTTCCTGACGCACGACACGGCCCACCGGCTCGGCATCCCGACGCACTGCACGATGCTCTACGGGCACGTCGAGACCTACGAGGAGCGCGTCGACCATCTGCTGCGTCTCCGCGACCAGCAGGACGAGACAGGCGGGTTCCTGGCCTTCGTCCCGCTTGCCTTCCACCCCGAGAACACCGTGTTCGAGCGGCGCGGCTGGACGTTCACCGCAGGCGCCGACGACCTCAAGGTGATCGCCGTGTCGAGGCTCCTGCTCGACAACATCCCGCACATCAAGGCCTACTGGATCATGATGGGCCTGCCGCTCGCCCAGGTCGCCCTGCACTTCGGCGCGAACGACGTTCAGGGCACGGTCGTGCGCGAGGAGATCTTCCACGCGGCCGGCGCGCAGACGGAGACAGAGCAGAAGGTCGAGGAGCTCGTGCGCACGATCAGGGCGGCGGGTCGAATACCGGTGCAGCGCGACACGCTCTACAACGAGGTGCGGCGTTGGGCGTGAGTCCCGAACATGTAGGGGCCGGATCTCATCCGGCCCAGGCGCCCGGGATGAGGCTCGGACGCATCTCCTACGTGAACATGGCGCCGCTCTTCTTCCGGCTGGACGCCGCCGTCACGGAGGTCACCGGAGTACCGACCGAGCTCAACCGGAAGCTGCTCGACGGCGAGATCGACCTCGCGCCGATCTCGTCCATCGCCTACGCGCTCCACGCCGACCGCCTGCGCATCCTGCCGCGGGTCGCGGTCTCCTCCGAGGGAGCGGTCGATTCCATCCAGCTCGTGTCGCGTGTGCCGCTGACGCGCATCCGGTCGGTGGCGGTGACGCCCGAGAGCGCCACCTCGGTCGTGCTCGTCCGGATCCTGCTGCCCGAAGCCGAGCACGTTCCGCTGGACGAGCCCGCCGACGCCAAGCTGCTGATCGGCGACGCGGCGCTGCAGAGCATGTTCGAGGACCCGACGCCTCACCACGATCTCGGCCGGCTGTGGCAGGAGCGCACGGGTCTTCCGATGGTGTACGCGGTCTTCGCGTGCGCCGATCCTCCGCCCGCAGGCATCGGGGAGCGTGGAGGAGGCGCTGCTGGACGCCCACCGGCGAAATCGCGCGGACCCGGAGTCGCTTGCCCGTGACGCGAGCGCGCGGTACGGCTATCCGGCGGGCTTCCTCGCCCGCTACTTCGAGAAGCTGCGCTACGGCTTCGGGCCACGCGAGCGCGCGGGGCTGCTCAGCTTCCTGGAGCTCGCGCGGGACGCCGGCGAGCTCGAAGGGGTGCCGGAGCTCCGGTTCGTCGTCGCGGAAAGCGTGACCGCGTGAGCGGTGCGAACGGCAACGGCGCCGTGCGCGACGTGCTCGACCGCGCGCTGTCGGGCGAGCGCATCTCCGACGAGGAGGCGCTGATCCTGCTGCGCAGCCGTGACCTCGTCGCCGTCGGCAAGGCGGCGGACGAGCTGCGGGCCCGCAAGACGGATCCCGCCAAGGTGACGTTCATCATCGACCGCAACCTCAACTACACGAACATCTGCCACACGGACTGCGACTTCTGCGCGTTCTACCGGCGTCCCGGCGATCGCCGCGAGGGCTACCTGCTCCCGAAGTCGATCATCTTCAAGAAGATCGAGGAGACGCTCGCGATCGGCGGCACGGGCCTGCTCATGCAGGGAGGCCACCATCCCGACCTCGGCATCGACTTCTACGAGGATCTCTTCCGGTCGATCAAGGGGCGCTACAAGATCCATCTCCACGCGCTCTCGCCGCCGGAGATCCAGCACATCTCGCGGCGCTCGAAGCTCTCGATCCCGGAGACGCTGTCGCGTCTTCGCGATGCCGGGCTCGACTCGATTCCGGGCGGCGGCGCCGAGATCCTGGTCGATCGGGTGCGCGACGTCATCGCGCCCAAGAAGACGAAGTCGGAGGAGTGGCTCGGCGTGATGCGCGACGCTCACCGGCTCGGCATCTCGACCACGGCGACGATGATGTACGGGCATGTCGAGACCCTCGAGGAGCGGGTCGAGCACATGCGCAAGATCCGCGAGCTCCAGGACGAGCAGCACGGCTTCCGCGCGTTCATCTCCTGGACCTTCCAGCCGCACGGAACCCGGCTCGCGCCGGTGGTCCCGGTCGAGTCGATGCCGACGTCCTTCGACTACCTGCTCACCCAGGCCGTGTCGCGGATCTACCTCGACAACGTCGATCACATCCAGTCGAGCTGGGTGACGCAGGGAATGAAGGTCGGCCAGGTCGCGCTCTCCTTCGGCGCCGACGACCTCGGCTCGGTGATGATCGAGGAGAACGTGGTCTCGGCGGCAGGGACGACGCACCGGGCCTCGACGGAAGACTTCGTTCGCACGATCCGCGCGCTCGGGAAGATCCCGGTCCAGCGCGACACCCTGTATCGCGAGGTGCGGGTCTACAACTGAGACGATCCGCGCCCGAAGGCGTGTCGTCGAGCTGGGGGCACAGGGAACGGCGGAGGGTTAAGGGCCGGACAGGCCCGGCCCCTACAACTGGCCCAGACGTTCAGGTGGCGCCCGCTGGCGAGGCGCCGTATGGACGTCGCTAGCGGCGCTCCGCGGCGCGGCGCTCCTCTTCCTCGCGCGCCTTTGCCTCGTGATACGCGATCCGCTCGCGGACGAGGCGCTGCGTCTCGTCACGCCGTGCGTGGTCCTCAGGCGTCATCTTCGCGTGCTTCTTCTTCCCCTTCGCCATCCTCTTCCTCCAGCAGATCTCGGATCGCCCGCACGTCGTCCTGGATGTCGCCCAGCAACCTCATGATAGTTGTCACGTCTTGGTGGCTGATCGGCGGCTCCACGCTCGTATGGTTGCTCGTGGCGGAAGCGGCGCCAAGTGGCATTTAGGGACACGCGAGTGCCGAGGCGGGGGCCGCGTGTGCGGCCCCCGCCACTTGGTGCTCAATCCACGGGCTGGAAGTAGTGCTTCTCGAGCCAGTGGGCGACCTTCTTGCCGAGCCCCGCCCCCTGCACGTCGGCGGTTCTGAAGTGGATGCCGCTCCAGACGCGGGCGTCGATGATCTCCTTGAGCGCCCTCGAGAAGCGGTTGAAGCTCCTCGGTGGACAGGGCGCGGGAGAGCACTTGTTGCTGGTTGCCGTGAAGGCGACCTCGTCGGTGCCGAAGAAGGCCTTCAGCGTGTGCAGAATCGCCCCGCTGATGCAGGTGTGCCCGGAGGGGTGGTCGGGAAAGCCGGGCGTCACGAGCGGCGGGCCGGAGACGGGAACGGTCGGGTTGAAGAGCGGCAGCCAGGCGGGGTCGGGGTCGGTCGCCGGGTTGCCGTCGTTCGCCGCCTCGTGGATCGCGGTAATCGGGCGCCAGAAGTTCCAGTAGTACTTGTCGTTGTAGCAGCCGATCGAGCCGTCGGCTGCCGCCAGGTTCGTCATCGCGCAGCATGCGGGCGCTGTCGACGATGTCGAGCTCCTCGCTTGTCGCAAGCGCGCGGAAGACGCGGTTCCAGATCGCGGGCCCGCTGTCCTGCCAGAAGATCGAGGCCGCCGTCTGATCTGCGGTGCGCTTCGTGCTCGTGAGCGAGCCGAGGCTCTTGACCTCATTGAAGTCCTCCGCGTACGCGCGGCTCGTGAGCGCGTTCGGGCCGTCGGTGCGAAGCATCTCGACGTCCGGGACGAGGAACGGGCGCACGTTCGCGACCCACGGGACGGGGTCGAGCCCGAAGTTGGGCGGCGTCGGGCGCCACTCTCCAGGATCGGTGCCGAAGACGAACGTGAACGGTCCTCCCCGACCGTCGTTCGCCCGCGCCGCGAGCATTGCCGCCGCGGCCGCCTCACCGGCTGCGATCCCGCCGGTCTTCGCGGGCCCGTCGAGCACGCTCGCGAGCGAAGCCTCGTAGAGGGGCTGGAGCGTCGACTGCTGCGTGGGGAAGAGGCCGACGAGCACGCGGAAGGCGGCGGTTGCCGCTGCAGCCTCTTTCGAGTCCCCCGGGTCGGCGGCCGGCGCGACGAGGTACGGCTCGTGCCCGCCGTCGATCGCGTTCACCGCGTCGTAGACCGCGCCCTGCACCATTGCCAGGCTGAGCACGGCAGCCTGCGGCGGCTGCCCGGCGCCGGCCGGAGCGGGGGTGATGATCGCATTTGCGGCGATCGCGTTCCAGTCGGTGACGGCGTTGCCGGCGGGCTGTCCCCGCGCCGAAACGGAGAGCCCGCCGAGGACGGCGGCGAGAATCGCGGCCAGGGCGATTGCCGCCAACGAGATGCGTTTGGACGTCATGCCTCCTCCTCTGCTCGCTTGTCGGGCTCGAGGATCGGCGCGGCCGGTTTCAGGCCCGTTACAGGCATGTGACAGCTGGTAGCGTCCCGGGCCGAAAGGCGGTTGGATGGAGTTTCGGATCCTCGGGCCGCTCGAAGTTTGGGATGACGGCGGCCAGATCTCGCTGAGCGGGCCGAAGCAGCGCGCTCTCCTCGCTGTTCTCCTGCTACATGCGAACGAGGTCGTTGCCGGTGATCGGCTGATCGAGGAGCTCTGGGGGGAGGACTCGACCGAGTCTGCCGCCACGGCGCTGCGCGTCAACGTCTCTCGGCTGCGCAAGGCACTTCCGCGCGACGTGCTCGTGACGCGCTCGCCTGGCTACACGATCCGCCTCGACCCCGACCAGCTCGATCTCCAGCGGTTCGAGCGGCTGGTGGACGAGGGGCGGGGCCTCCTCGGCGACGCCAACCCAGAGGACGCGGCTGCGCGGCTGCGAGAGGCGTTGGCGCTTTGGCGGGGCCCGGCGCTTGCGGACTTCGGCTACGAGAGCTTCGCCCAGGCCGCCATCGCGAGGCTCGAGGAGATCCGCCTGGCGGCGCTCGAGCTTCGGATCGAGGCGGATCTGGCGCTTGGTCGCGACCGCGAGCTGATCGGCGAGCTCGAGGCGCTCACCGCAGAGCATCCGCTCCGCGAGCGGCTGCGCGGGCATCTGATGACGGCGCTGTATGGGTCGGGTCGCCAGGCCGAGGCGCTCGAGGTCTACCAGCAGACGCGCCGGACGCTCGTCGAGGAGCTCGGCATCGAGCCGAGCCGCGCGCTGCAGGAGCTCGAGCGGGCCATCCTGCGCCAGGACTCGGCGCTCGACGCGGCCAGGGCGGCGTCGCACGGTCGCGGCGAGTCTGCCGAGCGGTCGATCCTCGTGGCCGTGCTCGACGAGGCGCGGCTCGACGCGCTGCTCAGCGTCGCCGAGCCGCTCGTCAGCGCAGCCGCCGCGCGCGCTGATCCTCGCCAGGGTCGTGCGGGAAGCGGCGGAGCTCGGGCTGCGTCCGCCTGGCTCGAGGAGCGCAGGGCCCAGATCGAGGCGCGAGGCCTCGTGGCTCGTGCGGCGTCGTTCACCTCCAGCGACCCAGGAGTTGAGCTGGCGCGGCTTGCCTCGGAGCTGGACGTCGACCTCCTGCTCGCCGATGCTCCCGAGGAACTGCTCGCCGACGGTGTTCCCGGTGAGCAGCTCGCGACCGTGCTCGCCGACGCTCCCTGTGACGTGGCGTTGCTCGTCCCTCGGGCGGTCCGGTCGGACGGTCCGGTGCTCGTCCCCTTCGGAGGCGCTGAGCACGACTGGGCGGCGGTGGAGCTCGGTGCCTGGCTCGCGCGGGCCGCGGGCGTCCCGCTGCAGCTCGCCGGCGCGGCCGCCGCGCCGGAGCAGGGCAAGCGGGACGCGAGCCGGCTGCTCTCGCACGCCTCGCTCGCCGTTCAGCGTGTGCTCGGCGTTTCGGCTCGAGCCGCTGCTGGTTCCGCCCGGCGAGGAGGGCATGCTGGAGGCGAGCCGCGACGCCGGCGTGCTCGTCGTCGGGCTGTCGGAGCGCTGGCACCGCGAGGGTCTCGGCGCGGGCTCGCCTCAGGCTCGCGCGAGAAGCGGCGGCACCGACGCTGCTCGTCCGCAAGGGCCTGCGCCCGGGCGGTCTCGCCCCGCCGGCAACGCTGACGCGCTTCACCTGGTCGATGCGCGCCTGAAGCGAGAGCTCCCACGGTGGCTCGGATCTGTCTCGCGATGTGCTCGTGCGGCGTAGCTCATGGCGATGTCTTGCGCCCTCGGCTTCCTGCGCCACTTCCTTTGCGTACTCCTGGCTGCGCTGCTCCCAGAGCGCGATCGACTCCTCGGTGAAAGCTCGCCCCGCCGCCCGCGTACATGACCTTGGCGTCTTCCGGATAGGTCGTGGCCACCCAGGCACGGAACGGCTCCCACATCTGAGGCGAGAACTCCGTTGATGGCCATCATCTCCGACACATGGACGATCTCTCCGTCACGGACCGTGAAATCGAAGTAGCTACCGCTGTAGGGCCCAAGTCCGATCTCATCCGACCGGAGGATCTGGTAATCGAACGCGGCAGCGAAGGTTCGGTGCTCGAGACGTCGAGTCGGCCAGATTCCTCGCACGGGTGGAGTGGCTGCTTGTACGCTCTCGGCTTCGAGCAAGGCGACGTGCAGCCGCAAATCGTCCACGGTCGCTTCCGACACAAACGGCCCCACGCGAGTTCAGCAACCCCGAGAAGTCGGCGTCGTCGGCCAGATAGGTCATCGCCTGGTTCACGTCGAAGGCGGCGTAGGCCTCGAGAAAGCCGGTGGCGACTTCCTCCGCTGCCGGATCGGCTGGGCTCGCTGTCGCGGGCGCGTCGGCAGGTGCGGTGGCAGTCGAGGAGTCGCTGACGGTCGCCGCCGCGGGCGCCGCCGGTTGCTTCCTCTGCCGTGTCCTTGTCCGAGCCCGCGCACGCGGATCCGCCAAGAGCGCCGCGCAGAGCAACCCACGACGAGCCAGTGCCGGGCGGTCATCGCCCGCCTCATGCGAATCGAGATCCTCATCGTGCTCCTCCTTTTGCCGTACAGGGCGTGATCTCTTGCCGAGAAGCCTGCGCTCCCGGTGTTTCAGGCCCGCTACAGGTGGGTTACAGGCGCTGACATGCGCGGCGGCAGCCGCCTGGACGCACCTGACTAGCTAGGCAATCCGGCTCGTGAACCGCGTTACGCCGCGCAGGCCGGCTCGTAGGGCCGGCCCGGGAGGAACTCCTGCCACTCCTCCTCGGTCAGCGTGCGGTTCGCGAGCTCGCAGGCGTGCTGCTTCCAGTACTCAGGGTCGATGTTCCAGACGGCGCCCTCGCCGTTCGCCGAGGTCACCAGCAGTTGGCGGCCGTCGGAGGAGAGATCCATCATCGCCGTTCGCTTTCCGGCGGTAAGACTCGGACCGATCTGGGTGCCCGTCGCAACGTCCCAGAGGGAGGCCGACGGGCTCGTACAGGCCCGAGACTGCGAGGATCTGGCTGTCGGGGGTGAACTCGAGCGTCACCGCTCCGGCGCCACCCTGGTCGAGCTGGTGGAGGAGCTTCCCGGTGCGGATGTCCCAGACGCGTACGAAGCTGCCGTAGCCACCGACAGCGACCAACCGGCCATCGGGGCTCAAGGCCACGGACAGAACATCTGCGTTCCCACCACCGCCACCTTCCACCGTGGTGAAGGCGACCGCGGAGCGCGCGGCCACGTCCCAGACCGAGGCGCCGTACCCTAGGGCGAATGCGACGCGCGAACCGTCGGCGCTGAAGGCGAGGTCGCTCCCGCCCCTGCCTACGCCTGGAGACCAGCTGAGCTCGACTCCGGTTGCCGCGTCCCAGAGCTTGATGCCGGCGGTGCCTTCCGTCGTGAGCGTCGTCCCGTCCGGGCTGAAGGCAACGCCCGCGAGGTCGCCACTCGACGCGAACATCGGTTCATGGCGTAGCGATCGAGAACGAACATCCCAGACCGTGAGCGAGCCCGTTCGGGTCACGGCCGCAAGCGCTCGCCCGTCCGGTGAGAAGGCCAGCGCCTTGACCTCGCCGCCGGTCTCGAGCAGCGGTGCGCCGTCCCGGGTGAGATCGGTCGCGTCCAGGAGCGCGATGCCCTGCTCCTTGAGGCCGACCGCGATCAGCCGGTCGTCGGGGCTGAGCTCGCCTGGGTGGGCGTCGTACGACTCGTCGAAGTTACGGTCGTGGGTGAACGTGAAGGGCCGCTTGAAGCCGCGTTTGTCCGTGAAATCCCAGGCGATCACCGTACCGTCGCCGCTCACCGTGTACAGCGTCTCCCCGTTCGAGCTGAAGACGGACTGCACCACAGCGTTGGAGTGGCCCCGCAGCGTCTCGCGAGGGGCTGCCGAGCCGAGGTCCCACACCGAGCCGACGTCCCACAGGGTGACCGTCCCGTCGAGGTTCGCCGACACGACCGTCTTGCCGTCCCGGCTGAACAGCAGGGAGTTCGGGCTGCCGGCGAAGCCGGCAAATGCGTTCACGACGTCTCCGGTTCGCACGTCGACGAGCTGGATGCCCTCGTCGATGCCGACGGCGGCGGTGAGACCATCCCCGCTGAGCGCGAGGGCGTGATAGCCCGTTCCGATCTCGACCGTTCGGGTCTTGCGCCCGCTCTGCAGATCCCACCACGCCAGCTCGCCGCTGTCCGACGCCGTGACGAGCGAGCGGTCGTCCGGGGTGAGCGCGAAGTGGGGAGGCCGATCGTACCAGCCGAGATCGGAGGCCCTGAAGCCTTCCGGCTCGATAGAGGGTCCGACCGGCTCGTGGGTGGAGGCGTCGAGGATGCGGATCGACGGGTAGCCCCCGTTTCCTGTGGTGAGGACGACGAGCTCCGAACCGTCTCTCGTGAAGGCCAGGCGCACAGCTCGACCGACGAATGCCTGTGCCTCCAACTCCCGTGTTTGCGCGTCGATGAGGCGTACGTCCGATGATCTGCCACCGCCGAGCGCGAGCGTCTCCCCGTCCGGGCTGTAGGCAAGGCTGTCGACCCAGCCGGACGTTTCCAGCGGCTCGCCGATCTGCTCGTGCGTCCGGGCGTCGAAGAAGTGAAGCTTGCCGAAGAAGTCGATCACGGCGAGCGTCGTTCCGTCCGGGTGGAGCGCGATCCCATTGAAACGAGCTTCGTCGGACCCGTGCATGATCCCGAGCGCAGCGGGGGCGCGGAGTAGGGCGGTGAGCAAGTAGCCGCGGGTCTGTGCCGTGTCGTGGACTGCGACCGCTTGACGGGCGAGCAGGAGCGAGAGGTCGAGGTCATCCTCGACGAGCGCCTGGGCGCCGAGACGCTGGGCGAGCTGGGCGGTCTCGGCGTCGCGCGCCTGGTCCGGCCGCGTCCCGTGCTTCGCCGCGCTGGACGACGGCGAAGATGCCGCCGGCGACGGCTGCTGCGAGCAGGACGGCGACGCCGATCAGGAGGCCGCGCAGACGGCGGTTGGTGCGGCGCACGCGTTTGGTCTCTCCTCGGAGGCGTCGCGGCTCTCGGCTGACGAACTCGCGCTCGAGCTCGTTGAGCTCGAGTGCATGGTCGGTGCTCCAGTCGAGAGCAGCGGCGAGGCGCGCGCCGCGGTAGAGCTCGCTCTGGTCGCGGCCGGCCGTGTCCCACTCGGTCGCGGCCTGGGTGATGTGACGGCGCAGCCGTCGCCCCTGCGCGTCCTCCTCGATCCACTCGCGTAGCCGAGGCCACTCGCGCAGCAGCGCCTCGTGCGCGACCTCGACCGAGCCCTCCGACACGGTTACGAGGCGGCTGTCGGCCAGGATTGTCAGGACGTGCTCGGCGTCCTGGTTGCGCCCGAGGTCGAGCTCTGCGAGCTGCGCTCGCCGACGTACTGCGGCATCCCCCTCGCCCTCACCGACCAGGCGCAGCATGATGGCGCGCACGAGCGGCTTCTGCTCGTCCGGGATGCGGGCGTACGTGCCCTCGGCCAGACGGGCGACGGCGCCGTGCACACCCCCGGACTCGCGATAAGCGGCGGCCGTGAGAGCGTTGTCCTGGCGCTTCTGCCACAGCTCGAGCAGCGCTGTGGAGAGCAAGGGCAGTGCGCCTGGCTCGCCCTCGACGTCGTCCACGAGCGCCTCGGCGAGCTCCTGCTCGACCTTCAGGCCGACACGGCTCGCGGGCAGCTCGACCGCCCGGCGCAGCTCCGAGGCCTGCATCGGCCCCACCAGCACATCGTTGGCGCCGAGCAGTTCGGCCAGCTTCGGGAAGGCGGCGAAGCGCCCGTAGAAGTCGGCTCGCACTGCGACGACGACGATGGCACGGCCTTGCGGGTCAGCCGACGCGCGGGCGAGCATCTCGACGAACGTGGCGCGCTGCCCGTTGTCGGTGCAGGCGGTGAACAACTCCTCGAGCTGGTCGACGGCGAGCACGATCCGCTCGTCGGCGGCCAGGGCGTCGAGCGCCTCTGCCAACGGATCCTTGGCGCCCGACGCGAACATACGCCGAAGCTCCTCGACGGGCCGCTCGCCGGGGCGGATGAGGACGCGCCGCCAGCGCTCGCTGCCCGGCAGCACCCCGCCCGCGAGTGCCGGCAGCAGGCCCGCCCGCAGCACCGACGACTTGCCGCTGCCAGAGGGGCCGACGATGCCCAGGAAGGTGGCGCCGACCAGGCGGGCGACGAGCTCGGCGATCAGCCGCTCGCGCCCGAAGAAGTAGTCCGCGTCGGAAGGCTCGAAGCTCGCGAGGCCTTTGAACGGGCAGACGCCCTCGGCTGCCACCCGCGCCGGGGTCGGCGTTCGCGCGAGGACGCGGGCCTGCTCGCGCACGAGCTGGAGGTCGATCACCTTGCCTGCGAGCTCGGTCTCGACCTGCCCCAGATCGCTGCGGCCCGCCGCCGCACGCGCTGCGACGTCTGCCAGCAGACGGCTCGCCTCGTCGACGGTGACCGCCACCGCCGCCCGCGCTAGCTCGCGACAGGTCGAGTAGCGCTGCTCGGGATCCTTGGCGAGAGCGCGGGCGATAACCGCGTCGAGCGCGACCGGAAGCTCCGGCCGCGCTGCGCTGAGAGGCGGCGGCTCCGCCTCGAGGTGCGCGAACACGACCGCGACGTCCGACTTGCGCCGGAACGGCGGCTCGCCGCGCGAGGCATTCGTAGAGCACGCAGCCGAGCGAGTAGACGTCGGCGCGGCCGTCGACGTCCTCGCCGGCGATCTGCTCGGGCGCGACGTAGTCGATCGTCCCCATGAGGTGACCGTCGTCGCCGATCCCGGTCTCGTCCGCGAGCCGCTTCGTGAGGCCGAAGTCGGCCAGGTAGGCGTGGTCGGAGCCGTCGAGCCCGGCGCCGATGTCGAGCAGGACATTGGACGGCTTGACGTCGCGGTGGACGAGGCCGCGCGCGTGGGCGGCGTCGAGGGCACTCGCAACCTGGGCGAGGATCGCGATCGCCTCCGCCGGCTCGAGCGGGCCGTGCCG
Organism: uncultured Thermoleophilia bacterium; assembly: GCA_963780385.1. Lineage (GTDB taxonomy): Bacteria > Actinomycetota > Thermoleophilia > Gaiellales > Gaiellaceae > CAWACA01. Next base: position 173,155 of record CAWACA010000023.1, read on the forward strand.
CAGCCGCTCCTTGAGGTCGCTTCCCTCGACGTAGCGCATCGCGATGAAGAGCAGCTCGCCGAGCTCGCCGGCCTCGTAGATCGGGATGATGTTCGGGTGGTCGATCGAGGCCGCGAGCTGCGACTCGCGCAGGAAGCGGTCGCGGAACGATTCGTCCTCGGCGAGGTGGGAGGCGAGGAGCTTGAGCGCGACGTTGCGCTTCAGGCGCTCGTCCTCGGCCAGGTAGACGACGCTCATGCCGCCGCGGCCGAGCAGGGTCTCGATGCGGTACCCGGCGAGCTGGGTGCCGACCCGCGGGTCGTCGCTCACCTGCATGTGCGAATCCTCGCTTTCGGTGGTTCGCCAGAACGATACGCCGGTCGGGTCGTCCAGTCTGAACGGCCCGGGTTACAGACGTGTTACACCGGCCGGAGGGACGATCGAACCGGGCCGACACGCTGACCGTGTGCATGATCGCGGTGCTACCGTCCGGCGCCACATGGAGTTCCGGATCCTGGGGCCGCTCGAGGTGTGGGACGGCGATCGGCCCGTCGCCGTCACGAGGAGCGCGGCAGCGGGCATTGCTGGCCGTGCTGCTCCTGAACGCCAACCAGCGTCGTGCCGAGCGAGCGGCTCATCGACGAGCTCTGGGGAGAGGAGTCACCGGAGAGCGGCGGGACGGCCCTACGGGTACGTGTTTCGCAGCTCCGGAAGGCGCTGCCTCAGGACGTCGTGCATAACGCGTGCGCCCGGGTACCTCGTCCGGGTGCAGCGTGACGAGCTCGACCTGCGCCAGTTCGAGAGGTTCGTCGAGGAGGGCCGGAGCCTGCTCGAGTCTGGACGATCCTTCCGGGGCAGCCGAGCGCCTCCGTGAGGCACTCGAGCTCTGGCGTGGCCCTGCGCTCGCCGACTTCGCCTACGAGAGCTTTGCGCAGTCGGCGATCGCCCGCCTCGAGGAGCTCCGGCTGGCGGCGATCGAGTTGCGGGTCGACGCCGACCTCGCGCTAGGCCGGCACAACGATCTCATCGGCGAGCTCGAGAGCCTCGTGGGGGAGCATCCGCTTCGCGAGCGCGTGCGCGGTCAGCTCATGCTCGCGCTCTATCGCGCCGGTCGGCAGGCCGAGGCGCTCGCCGTGTACCAGGACGCCCGCTCGGTGCTGGTCGATCAGCTCGGAATCGAGCCGAGCCCGGCTCTGCACGCAGCTCGAGAACGGCGATCCTGCGGCAGGATCCGGCGCTCGAGCGCGGACGCATACGGCTGCCGCCTGCTCCAGGAGAGATGCTCACGGCGCAGCGATCGGTCCTCGTCGTAGCGTCGACGTACCGAGTGGCTCTGAACGGCCTGCTCGCCATCGCCGAGACCGCTCGCGCGACGGCCGCCGCGGGAGGTGATCCTGGCGCGGCTCCTGGCCGACGGGGCCGAGCTCGGGCCTGCGACAGCGCAGCTCCACAGGAGCCGCGCCGGGCTCGAGGAGTCGGGGGTCGTTGCGCGCGCGGCAGTCTTCACGTCGAGGCGGGTGGGCGAGGATCTCGTCCGGCTGGCCTCCGAGCAAGACGTGGATCTCGTGCTCCTCGAAGCGCCGGCCACGCTCATGGAGGACGGCATTCCCGACCCCGACCTGACGGCCGTGCTGGCCGGCAGCCCTTGCGACGTTGCGCTGCTCGCCGGCGCCGGCCGGGGACGCGGAGGGCTCGGTGCTCGTTCCCTTCGGCGGATTCGAGCACGATTGGGGCGCCGTCGAGCTCGGCGCATGGATCGCGCGTGCCGGCGATACGACACTGCGGCTCCTCGGCACAGCCGCAGACGCCTGAGGCTGGCAAGCGCGACTCGAGCCGGCTGCTCTCGCATGCCTCGCTGGCCGTGCAGCGAGGCCTCGGCGATCGCCGCCGAGCCGCTGCTCGTGCCGCCCGGAGACGAGGGGATCCTGGAGGCGAGCGAGGCCGCCGGCCTGCTCGTCGTCGGCCTCTCGACGAGATGGCACCGTGAGGGTCTCGGAGCCACGCGGCTTCTGCTTGCACAGGAGGCGAAGTGCCCGGTGCTGCTCGTCCGGCGCGGCCTGCGGCCCGGCGGGCTCGCGCCGCGGGCGAGCCTGACCCGCTTCACCTGGTCGATCCGCGCCGGGGCGTAGGAGCTAGCCGTTGGTCGAGGCCCACGGCGGCGGGTTGCCGGCCTCGCACGACGGGGTCGAGCGGCTTGGCGCTGGACCTTCCGGGCTGAGGCGCCCGCTGAAGCCGGCGTCGACTTCCTCGATCGCTCGTAGCTGCTGGAAGCTCAGCGCACCGCCGTCGTTCGCAGTCACCTGATGCAGGTACGTGGGGGCGATCGCTTGCCGGTTCACGTCGAGCCGGATGGGCCCGTTCGGCGCATCGAGCTCGATCTCGGCGAGTGCGGCGCGGAAACGACGCTGGCCGTCCGCGAGATCGCCGTCGACGGCCTCGAGGGTGCGCAGCACGGCCTCCATTGCGTTGTGGTATGCGAGGTCGAAGGAGTGAGCTGCGAATCCGGCGAGTCCGGCGAGCTCGGGGAAGGTACTCTCGAACTCCGACGCGTACTCCGAGAATCCGGCAGGTGGGGACGCAAAGGGAAGATCCCCGGCGGTAACGACGCCCACGAGACGGTCGCCAAGCCTGGCCGCGACGGATTGATCCAGAAGAAGCGAGTTGCCACCGGCGATCACCCGATCGGCGAGCCCGGCGGAGAGCTCGGACTGCTGCTCGAGGAAAACGCCGGCGCTGTACGGGTCGACTGCGAGGTAGTAGCCGTCGACGCCGTCGGAAGGAACCGCGGACAGCTGGTCAGGCGCGTTCTCCGGGAGCGTGTCGAGCCAGACGCGTTCGGCGATCTCTCCGCCGAGCGAGCAGAACTCGCTGATGAAGGCGGCGTTGTACCCCCAGAGATGCCGTCGGCTGAGCCGATCGTCACGGCGCGCCGCCAGCCGAGCTCGCCGTACGCGTACGCCCCCAATCCGGCGTTCTGCTGGGCGAACGTCGGGCTGAAGCGGAAGACGTTCGGGCCCGGAGCGAGGTGGCTGAGCTGCTCGCCTTCCGGAATCAGGAACGTCACGTCAGGCTGGAGCTGACGCGTATTCGACGAACGCTCGACCGATCGACGGGAAGTTGGAGCCCACCAACACGTCGACGCCCTCGCCTTCGACGAGCCGCCGGATCTCCACCGCGCCTCTGGTCGCGTCCGGGGCGCAACCGAAGAACAGCTCGACTGGTCGTCCGGCGATCGACGCTCCGTCGACACCTTGTCCCGGCCGGCTCCGGTCAGCGTCGCGCCCCGGCGGATCAGGGGAGCTCGCTCCCGGCCAGCGCGACGTCGTTGAAGGCGGCGAGAAAGCCCTCGCAGTCGGTAATCACGCCGATTCTTATCGGCGCCTCGCCGCCGCATGAGCTTGCGAGGAGCGCGAGCGAGACGGCGAGCGCCGCGAGCAGGCCGGGCAGTCATGCCGTGTGTGTCGTGACCCAGACGCCGCCGGCGCCAACCACGACGTCCTCCGGACGTCCCTCGACAGCGATCGTCGCGAGCACGGCTCCCGGTTGAGGGGTCGATTCGAGAAACAGCACCGTCGATCGTGCTCGCGACCCAGACCGAGCCCTCTCCGAGGGCCACGCCATCCGCCCCGCGTCCTACGGGCACGGTCATGGTGATCTCGTTCGTGGCAGGGTCGAGCCGTGCGACGACGTCCTCGAGGATGGCGGTTACCCACAGTGCATCCGTGCCGGCCGCCAGGGACTTCGCCGTGAATGGCAGCTCGATGGTTGCCACCACCTCGCGCGTCTCGGGATCGATTCGCTTCAGCACCGAGCCTCCGTCGCGGGCCAGCCACACTCCTCCCGCTCCGACCGCCACGTCGTTGTACCCGCCGGCGTCCGGCGTCGTGTAGAACAGCCAGTCCGGGTCGGTGGGGAAGACGGGAACGCGATCCAGGCGTGAAGCTGCCCGGGGCCTCGTTGACTCGTGCGACGCTGCCGCCGTCGAGGCCGCAGGCGGCCACCCAGATCCCATAGTCGCCGAGGGCGACGGACGCCGGCCCGCCCTCCGCCCCGGGGAGGGGAATCGTCTCGACGGTCGCGCCGGAGCTCGCGTCGATCCGCTCGTAGCTGATCTCGAACGGCCCGTTCGCCACGACGGCGAGCCCGTCGCGGACGACGACGTCCTGCGGTGTTCCTCCGCTTACCCGTGTCACCCTCGTCGCCCCGGTCTCAGGATCGATCCGCCAGAGCGTCCGGTCCTCGTAGCTCGTGACCCAGAGGTAGCCGTCCCCTGACGGTGACCGAGCTGGCCTCGGGACCCGACCGGGATCGATTCGACGACCTCGTTCGTCGCGGGATCGATACGCACCAGAGTGTCGCGTCGCGGTTCGGGCGCGCCGCCACTGCGAAGGGCGAAGTACGAGGCCAGCCCGGCAGCCACGAGGGCGAGGCCGATCGCAGCCGCCAGAACAGGAGCTCGCAACCAGCGGGATCGAACCGGCTCGGCAATGCCGAGGGCGGTACCGACGTCGACGACGAGCCGTGCACCGGTCTGCTGCCGGTCGTCGGGATCCTTGGCGAGCGCGGTCGCGACGACGGTATCGATCGCCTCGGGAAGCTCGGGGCGGTGCTCGTGCAGGGAGGGCGGCGGCTCCTCGAGATGCGCGAAGAGGACGGCGACGTCGGAGTTGTGCGGGAAGGGCGGCTCGCCGGCCGAGGCACTCGTAGAGCAGGCAACCGAGGGAGTAGACGTCGGCACGCCCATCGACCTCGTCCCCCGCGATCTGTTCGGGGGCGACGTAGTCGATCGTGCCCATCAGCTGGCCGTCCTCGGCCAGGGCACCCTGCTCGTCGAGACGCTTGGTGAGGCCGAAATCGGCCAGGTAGGCGTGATCTCCCCCGCCGTGGCCCGCTCCGGGGTCAAGCAGCACGTTCGATGGCTTCACGTCCCGGTGCACGAGGCCCCTGGCGTGGGCGGCGTCCAGGGCGCTCGCGACCTGGGCCAGGATCGGGCTGTCGCCGCCTAGCGCAGCCGTTGCGCCGAAGGCCAGCAGCAGGGCTGCGGCCTCGGCGACGATCGTTCGCTTGAGCATCGAGCTCGCCTCCTCGTCGTAGGGACGAGACGAGGTCTACGGGCGCGGTGTAACGCGGGCGTAACGCGGCGATAACGTGGTCTCTACGTCGCGAGCCCGAGGTGGTCCGCCGCCGCGGCGAGGGCCGGGTTGCCGAGCTCGAGTCGACGGATCTCGGCGAGGCGCAGAGACGGCGCCGCGCGGTCGAACACGGTGACGTTCGCCCAGAGCGCCTCGTAGACCGACCACCAGCGCAGGCCCGCTGCGGCGGGATGGCGCTCGTGGAGGGCAAGCGCCTGAGGCTGAGTGACGTCGCGGGCTCGGGTCGCGACGTGCGAGGGCCGAAGCTCGTGCGCGGCGAGCACCGCCGGGTCGTCGAGGTCGACGAGCTCGCTCTCGTCCGGAAGCTCGATCGCCGCGAGCGCCAGAGGGAGGCCGCGGCGCACGAGCGATCCGGGAACGAGCCGGCGCCCCCGGAACCGCGCGAGCTGCTCGACGACGCACGAGACCTCGCGATCGGCGAGATACAGGCACCCATAGACGTCGGGGTTGTCGTGACGGCCGTCGCCCTGGTAGATGCGCGGGAACCACAACGCGCCGTCCGGCTGCGACGCCCGGGCGCTCTCGTCCCAGGCGAAGCAGCGGTAGAGGATCACGCGAACGAGTCGGCGCGCTCGGCCCGGATTGCGCGCATGAGCTCCTCGGCGCGCCCGGCGCGGATCAGATCGATCGGTCGCCGGTCGCCGAGGTTCGGGTTGAGGCCGAGCAGCCATTCCCGCGCCGCGTCGTTGTCGTAGATGCGGCACGAGGTTCGACCAGACGAGCTCGAGCAGGTCGACGCGCTCCGCGTTCAGCGGGTCGATGCCCTCGCCCTTGAGCCAGCGCGTGACTCGCGAGCGGCTGACGCCGAGCAGGTCCGCAACGGCGGCGCCGGAGCCGAAGTCGTCACGCAGCGCCTCGATCTTGCTCGCGGTTGCGATCGCCATGTCCGAAGGATAGCGCAACAGAATCTGTTGCGCGTGGCGTCAGCGTACGTCCACAGTCACCCATACGGCTCCCTCGCCGGCTGCGACGTCGGTCGGTATGCCGCCGACGTCGATGGTCGTGCTGTCCAGGCTCCGAGAGTCGATGCGCGTGATCGTCTGGTCCCGCGCGCTCGCCACCCAGACCGCCCCCGCGCCGGCGGCGAGCTTCTCCGGTATCCGCCCGGCTCTGATCTCCTGGGTCACTTTCCTTGTTGCCGGGTCGATGCGCGCGATCGTGTCGGCGTCCGGGTGCGTCACCCAGAGCGCGCCTTCGCCGGCCGCGAAGTCCGTGATCGTGAAGTCGATCGTGAATTCTGTAATCACCGCGCTCGCGACCGGATCGAAGCCGGTGACGTAGTGATCGGGGAAGCGGATGTCGCCGAACGCGGAGACAGTCCACACCATCCCCGCGTCGGTCGCGACAAACATCTCGTCCCAATCCCACCGGTCACCCTTACCCTCGATGCGCGCCAGGGGAGCTCCACTCGCCGGCTCGATCTGGTTCAGGTAGCCGCCGAAGCCCTTGGTTGAGCCCTGCTCCAGTCCAGTGCTCGTCGCCCACACGCTGCCGAGCCCGATCGCGAGCCCGCTGAACTGCTCCCGCGAGTACGCGACATACGAGCCGGTGTCTTCGTCGAGGCGCCAGAGCGACGCCCCCTCGGACTCCGGCGCGTATGTGGCCATCACCCAGACGGCTCCTGCGCCGGCGGCGATGGTCGTTCCACGCCCCGCTGGCTCAGGCTCGAGCCTTGCCGTCACCTGGTTGGTCTTAGCGTCGAGGCGGACCAGGGCGCGCGTTGCCGTGTCGAGCACCCAGACGGCACCGTCACCGACCGCAAGCGTGTCCGCGGGGTCGACGGCAGCCGCGGCCACGAGGCGCCCGGTCGCAGGATCGATGCGGACGACCGAAGGCTCCTGCGAGTGGCAGGATCGGTGGGGGTTGCGAGGCCCGGTTATCGCCTCGCGTGAGCAGGATCGCCGGCACAGCCGCGGCAGCCGCGAGGACGACGACCCCGCCTGCCGTGGCGAGCAGCGCCCGGCGGGTCAGTCTCGGCTCGCGCGCAAGGCCGAGCGCCTCCGCTGGCTGCGGCGACGAGCTCGCCGCAGGTCTCGTAGCGCTCCTCGGGTTCCTTGGCGAGGGCTTTGGCGATGACGGGGTCGATGGCTTCGGGCAGCTCGGGCCGGGCCGCGTGCGCGGAGGGAGGCGGGTCGTTGGCGTGCGCGAACAGGGTGGCGGCGGGGCGGGGCCGTTTGAAGGGCGGCTCGCCGGTCAGGCACTCGTAGAGCACGCAGCCGAGCGAGTAGACGTCGGCACGGTGGTCGAGCGGCTCGTGGGCGCTCTGCTCGGGCGCGGTGTAGTCGATCGTGCCGGAAAGGTGGGCGCCCGCCGCGACCTGCTCGTCGCTGGGGCTGCGCGCCAGCCCGAAGTCGGTGAGGTAGCAGTGCTCCTCGCTGTCCTCCTGGGTGACGAGCACGTTGGCCGGCTTGACGTCGCGGTGCACGAGCCCGTGGGCGTGGGCCGCGTCCAGGGCGGCCCCAACCTGGGAGCAGAGCTCGACCGCGCGGGCCGGCTCGAGCGGCCCCGTCCGCCTCGAGCAGCGTCTTGAGGTCGGTGCCCTGCACGTAGCGCATCGCCATCCACAGCTGCCCGTCGGTCTCGCCGGCCCCGTAGACCGGCACGACGTGGGAGTGATCGAGCGAAGCGGCCAGCTCGGCCTCGCGCAGGAACCGCTCCCGGAAACGCGCATCCGCGGCCAGCTCCGGCGCCACCAGCTTCAACGCCACCCGCCGCTTCAGCCGCAGATCGGTGGCCAGGTAGACGACGCCCATGCCGCCGCGGCCCAGCACCGACTCGATCCGGTAGCCGGCCAGATCCGTGCCCAGCAGCCGATCGGTCTCGACGCTCACCGCACGTCCACCGTCACCCAGACGCCGCCTAGGCCGACGGCTACTGCAGGTAGCCGCACCGCCGAGTTCGATGGTCTTGAGGTCGAGCGTGGCGGGGTCGATTCGCGTCACGGTGCGGTCACGCCCGCTCGTCACCCAGACCGCCCCCGCGCCGGCCGCGACGGCGGTGGGTGTGCGCCCAACGCGAACCGGACTACCCATGGCTTGGCCAGTAGCGGGATCGATTCGCAGAACCGAGTCGTCGGTGGTCGCGTTCATCGCCCACACCGCCCCCTCGCCGACCGAGATGTCATCGAGGGCGTCGCTTACGTCTGCCGTATTGGTCACCGTGTTTGTTGCCGACTCGATGACAGTGACTCGTCCGAGCGGGCTTGCGTGCCAGACACGGCCTTCACCGACCGCGAGCCACCCGGGCACGGTTGAATCGGCATCGCTTGGCGAGCCGGATCCTGTCACGAAGCGCGCCCGTCTCGGGATCGAGCTGGAGGATGTCGCCGACGCTGACCCATATGGCTCCGTTTCCGGCGGCGATATCCGTACCGAACGAGGCGTCCTCGGCAATGTCGTTGAAGTCGCTCGACAGCTCGACGTTGTCCGGGAGCGAGGCGAACGTATTCGTTACGGGGTCGTACTTCAGCAGGCCGCTGGGGTGGACGGTCCAGACTGCCCCCTCGCCGGCGACGATCGCTTGCGGCGACTCTCCAACACCCGGCCAGGGGCCGACTGACGCGACGACCTCGTTCGTGTCGGGGTCGAGGCGTGACAGGGGCCGGTCTCCTGTCGTGACCAGCCAGATGGCCCCTTCGCCGGCCGCGACCATGGCCGGGCTCGGGCCTGCCGGTGTGGCGGCGACTGCTTGGCCCGTCTGGGGGTCGATGCGGACGAGTGAGTCCTCGCTGACCGGCAGGATCGAGGGCGGTGGGGCAGCGGTTCGGTCACGTCGAGTGAGCAAGACGGCTGGGACAGCTGCCGCGGCTGCGACGGCGATCGCTGCGCCCGTTCCGGCGAGGACGAGCTGGCGGCGGGTGAATCGTGGCCCGCCGAGGCCGAGCGCCGTCTCGGCTGCCCGGCAGAGCTCGCCGCAGGTCTCGTAGCGCTCGCCGGGGTCCTTGGCGAGCGCGTTGGCGATCACCGCGTCGATCGCCTCGGGCAGTTCGGGCCGTTGCTCGCTGAAGGCGAGGGCGGTGGCTCGCTCGCGTGGGCGAACAGGGTGGCGACCGGCGCGCGGCCGTTTGAAGGGCGGCTCGCCGGCCAGGCACTCGTAGAGGACGCAGCCGAGCGAGTAGACGTCGGCGCGCTGGTCGGCGGGCTCGGCGGCGATCTGCTCGGGGGCCGTGTAGTCGACGGTGCCCGAGAGGTGCGCGCCGGTGCCAGCGCCGGCTTCGAGATCGGCGGTGCGTGCGAGCCCGAAGTCGGCGAGGTAGCAGTGTTCCTCGCCACCCTCCTCGGTGACGAGCACATTCGCGGGCTTGACGTCGCGGTGCACCAGGCCATGAGCGTGAGCGGCATCAAGGGCCTCCCCGACCTGAGACACGAGCTCGAGCGCGCGGGCGGGCTCGAGCGGCCCCTCCTGCTCGAGCAGCGTCTTGAGGTCGGTGCCTTGCACGTAGCGCATCGCGATCCACAGCTGCCCGTCGGTCTCTCCGGCCGCGTGCACCGGCACGACGTGGGAGTGATCGAGCGAGGCGGCCAGGCGCGACTCGCGCAGGAACCGCTCGCGAAACCGCGCGTCGCCCGCCAGCTCGGGCGCGACCAGCTTCAGCGCGACCTTGCGCTCCAGCCGCAGGTCCGTGGCCAGATACACGACGCCCATCCCGCCGCGGCCGAGCACCGACTCGAACCGGTAGCCGGCCAGATCCGTCCCCACGAGCCGATCGGTCTCGACGCTCATCGCACGTCCACCGCCACCCAGACAGCGCCCGGGCCGACGGCGATGTCGGTCGGGGTGCCACCAACGTCGATCGTCTCGACGTCTGCCGTATCCGGGTCGACCCGGGTCACGGACCCGTCCCTGGCACTCGCAACCCAGACGAAGCCGTCGGCCGACGGCCACGCTGCTCGGGATACGGCCGACCCTGATCGGTCTGCGCCACTTGGCTGTCGCCGGGTCGATCCGCGTGATCGAGTCGTCGTCCGGGTTCGGTCACCCACACAGCGCCTGTCGCCCGCCGCGATGGCGGTCGTCGCGAAGCCGAGCTTGATCTCGGCGATCGACCTTGCCGGTCTCGGCATCGATCCGCCGAGACGGTGTCGGGCCTCTCGGGGCCGCCGATCGACCCAGACGCGCCCTCGCCCACGGCGATCGACCCAGGCGAAGCAGCTCGCACTGCGTCGGGAGTCGCGCACCTGGGTCGATCGAGACTGCTCGCCGGTCGTTGGCGAGATCGACCGACGACCGCTCGTGGGCGAGGCTGGTACCCAGACTGCGCCCTCGCCTGTGGCGACGCCGCAGAGGCCGATCGTCCCGGTACTTCGGAGAGCGCAGCTGTGCGCGGGTCGTACTTCCAGAGCTGTTCCGACGCAGCGTCAACCGCGGCCGACCCAGACGGCATCCCTCGCCTGCGGCCAGGAACCCCGGCGGATGCCGCCCGTGACGACGTCGACCTCATTCAGCACCGTGTTCGTACGCGGATCGATCTGCGCGAGAACGCTCTCTCGTGCGCTGGCGACCCAGACGCTGCCATCGCCGACGGCGAGAGCATCGGCCGTTGAGCCGAGCGGGACCGCCGCCACGGCGTCGCCCGTCGCTGGGTCGATCCGCACGAGCGAGTCCTCCGTGAGCGGTAGCGGACAGCTCGGCTCGGCGGCCGTGCCGTCGCGCCGCGGCCGAGCAGGACGGCCGGGACCGCGGCGGCCGCCGCGACGGCGAGCGCGGCGCCGCGTGCCGGCCAGGAGCGAGCCGGCGGCGCGTGAAGCGTGGCCTGCCGAGCCCGAGCGCCGTCTCGGCCGCCTGGCAGAGCTCGCCGCAGGTCTCGTAGCGCTCCTCGGGGTCCTTGGCGAGCGCTTTGGCGATCACCGCGTCGATGGCCTCGGGCAGCTCGGGCCGCGCGCGTGCGTGGAGGGAGGGCGGCGGCTCGCTGGCGTGCGCGAACAGGGTCGCGATCGGCCGCGGCCGCTTGAACGGCGGCTCGCCGGCCAGGCACTCGTAGAGCACGCAGCCGAGCGAGTAGACGTCGGCGCGGTGGTCGGCCGGCTCGTGCGGCGATCTGCTCGGGCGCGGTGTAGTCGACCGTGCCCGAGAGGTGGGCGCGCTGCCGCGACCTGCTCGTCGCTCGGCGGCTGCGCGCCAGCCCGAAGTCGGTCAGGTAGCAGTGCTCCTCGCCGCCCTCCTCGGTGACGAGCACGTTCGCCGGCTTGACGTCGCGGTGCACGAGCCCGTGCGCGTGGGCGGCGTCGAGCGCCTCCCCGACCTGGGCGACAGCTCGAGCGCCCGCGCCGGCTCGAGCGGCCCCTCCCGCTCGAGCAGCGTCGCGAGGTCGTTGCCCTGCACGTAGCGCATCGCGATCCACAGCTGCCCGTCGGTCTCCCCGGCCGCGTGGACCGGCACGACATGCGAGTGGTCGAGCGAGGCGGCCAGCTCGCGACTCGCGCAGGAACCGCTCCCGGAAACGCGGATCGGCCGCCAGCTCCGGCGCGACCAGCTTCAGCGCCACCCGCCGCTTCAGCCGCAGGTCCGTGGCCAGGTACACGACGCCCATCCCGCCGCGGCCGAGCACCGACTCGAGCCGGTAGCCGGCCAGATCCGTGCCCGAGCAGCCGATCGGTCTCGACGCTCATCGCACGTCCACCGCCACCCAGACGCCGCCTGCGCCGACGGCGATGTCTTCGGCGTCCGCCGACGTCGATCGTCTCGATGTCGCACGTCGCGGGATCGACGCGGGTGACGCGTGCCGTCGCTGCTGCTCGCCACCCAGACGGCCCCGCCGCCCGCGGCCACGCTGCTCGGGATCCGGCCGACCCGGACGTGCCTGTCACGCTGGTTCGTCGCCGCGTCGATTCGTCGTAACGGCGTCCTCGTCGCGTTCAGTCGCCCAGACGGCGCCCCCGCCGACCGCAATGTCGGCCGGCGACGCGTCGAGCGCGAACCCTGGTGATCTCCTCGGGTCTGCTGGATCGACGCGGAAGACCGTCGTCTGGCGGCTGACACCGCCGCCAGATCGGCCCAGACTGCGCCCTCGCCGATCGCTAGTTCGCCAGCAGTCGCATGTGCCCGCGTCTCGGAGAGTCGAGCGCTCCACAGGATCTGTCCTCGGTCGAGCATCGACCCGACTGATGCTCGCTGGCGCTCGCCAGACTCGCCACAGACCCGGCGCCAGTCGCGACACCGCCAGGAATGTCTCCGGACCGGATGTCCGCTGCGAGGGAGCCCGGGCGGGATCGTACCTCCAGAGCCGTCGTCCACGCGGGCGTCGACGCGAGTCGGCGGCCGACCCAGACGGCTGCTCGCCCGCCGCCAGCGATCCTGGTCACGCCTAGCTCCGAGGTATCGACCTTCTCGATGACCGTGTTCGGGCGCGGATCGATTCTGGTGAGCGTGGGTTCTGCCTGGCTCGACGACCCATACTGCCCCGCGTCCGCGGCGACCCGGATGGCGCGCCGCGTCCACGGGGATCGCTGCGATCAGCCCGCCGGTCGGGGGGTCGATGCGGACGAGCGAGTCCTCGGTGAGCGGGCAGGATGGCGGGGGCGCGGTCCGCGGCGTCGCGTCGCCGGCGGTGAGCAGGATCGCCAGGACGGGGCGCAGCGGCGACCAGCGACGGGCGCCACGTGCCGGCTAGAGAACAGCGGCGGCGCGTGAAGCGCGAGGCCGTCGAGGCCGAGCGCCTCCGGCTGCGCCGACAGAGTTCGCCGCAGGTCTCGTAGCGCTCCTCGGGGTCTTTGGCGAGCGCCTTGGCGATCACCGGGTCGATGGCCTCGGGCAGCTCGGGCCGGGCTGCGTGCAGCGGAGGGCGGCGGGTCGTTGGCGTGGGCGAACAGGGTGGCGGCGGGGCGCGGCCGCTTGAACGGCGGCTCGCCGGCCAGGCACTCGTAGAGCACGCAGCCCAGCGAGTACACGTCGGCGCGCTGGTCGGCCGGCTCGTGCGGCGATCTGCTCGGGGGCGGTGTAGTCGACCGTGCCCGGAAAGGTGGGCGCCGCTGCCGGCGACCTGCTCGTCGCTCGGGGCTGCGCGCCAGCCCGAAGTCGGCCAGGTAGCAGTGCTCCTCGCCGCCCTCCTGGGTGACGAGCACGTTGGCGGGCTTGACGTCGCGGTGCACGAGCCCGTGCGCGTGGGCGGCGTCGAGGGCGCTCGCCGACCTGGGAGCACGAGCTCGACCGCCCGGGCCGGCTCGAGCGGCCCCTCCTCGCTCGAGCAGCGTTCGCAGGTCGGTGCCCTGCACGTAGCGCATCGCGATCCACAGCTGCCCGTCGGTCTCGCCGGCCCCGTAGACCGGCACGACGTGGGAGTGGTCGAGCGAGGCGGCCAGCTCGGCCTCGCGCAGGAAGCGCTCCCGGAAGCGCGGATCGGCAGCCAGCTCCGGCGCCACCAGCTTCAACGCCACCCGCCGCTTCAGCCGCAGATCGGTGGCCAGGTAGACGACCCCCATGCCGCCCCGACCCAGCACCGACTCGATCCGGTAGCCGGCCAGATCGGTGCCCAGCAGGTGATCGGTCGTCGACGCTCATGGGTGATCGTAGCTTCATGACACATCCGTTGCAAGACGGCCGGCGGGGGAGCACCCGCCGGCCGCCTCTTCTCCCGGTGGAGAGGGAGCCTCGTTTCGTCTGCTAGGAGTGGGCCGGCCGACGGCGGCGCAGGCCCAGGGCCGCGGCAGCGCCGAGCAGGATCGCTCCGAGCGCCATCCCGGCGCCGATGCCCGCATCGGGCCAATCGATCCCGGCCGAAGGAGTGGACGCAACCGGTGTGACGATCGGCTCGGGCGTGAACCGGAACTGCTGCAGATCATCGGCCGAGGGCAGGCCGCGGGTCGGATCGGGAATCACGACCGTGGGGCCGACCGGCTCGTTGCTCGGGGTGAAGCTGAACGGGTGCGTCGCCTCGCCGGGCGTGAACCGGAACTGCTGAAGCTGGCTCAGCGTGGGAAACAGCGGGCTCGACGGGCGCTGCCGTCCGAGGCTGAACTGGTGCTGGTACAGGCGGCTCGTAGGCGCCCTGTGCGGCGGGGGCGCGCGATAGCCGCGACCGCGAGCCCGAGCGCTACTCGCTTGCTCCACCGGGTGTGTGTCCTTGCCTTCATGACTTCCTCCCTTTCCTCCGCGTTCTCGAGTGCCATGCGGAGAGGATCGACTGAGGCGCTAAGCGATCCACTAAGCGACCGCTAAAGGGCCGCGCGAGGACGCGGCCACGGGCCGTGCTAGCGTCCCGGCGCTGCGATGGACTTCGGAATTCTCGGACCGCTCGAGGCGCGGGAGGGCGCTAGGACGCTTGCCCTCGGCAGCCCGAAGCAGCGCGCGGTGCTCGCACTTCTTCTCTTGCACGCAAACCAGGTGGTGACAACCGACCGCATCATCGACCAGCTCTGGGGGGAGGAGCCGCCGGGGACCGTGAAGGTCGTGCTCCAGGGCTACGTCTCGAATCTGCGCAAGGTGCTCGGGGCCGACGCCATCGCGACGCGTGCGTCCGGCTACGTCATCGAGCTCGAGCCCGACCAGCTGGATCTGCACCGCTTCGAGGCTCTCGTCGCGAACGCCCGAGCTGCTGCGGCGGCGGGTGATGCCGGGAGCGCAGCAGGCGGACTTCGCGAGGCGTTGGGCCTCTGGCGCGGCCCTGCTCTTGCCGACTTCGCGTACGAGCCGTTCGCCCAGGCGCCCATCATGCGACTCGAGGAGCTGCGCCTCACGGCGCTCGAGGACAGGATCGAGGCCGACCTGGCGCTCGGACGTCACGGCGGCGCTCGCCGGCGAGCTCGAGGCGCTCGTCGCCGAGCACCCGCTTCGCGAGCGTTTGCGCGCCCAGCTGATGCTGGCTCTCTATCGGTCGGGGCGCCAGGCGGAGGCGCTCGACGTCTACCAGGACACGCGGCGCGCGCTCGTCGACGAGCTCGGTATCGAGCCGACTCAGGCGTTGCAGGAGCTGGAGCGGGGGATCCTGCGCCAGGATCCCGCCCTCGAGCTGCCGTCGCCGCCGGCGGCCGTGGCGCCCGTTGCTGCGGCCCCTCCCGAGCGGGCCATCCTCGTCGTGGCGCAGGAGCCTGCCGGTCTCGACGCAGTGCTCGCGCTGGCAACGCCGTTGGCGCGGCGGCCGCCGAGGGAGATCATCCTTGCCCTGCTTCTCCCCGAGGACGCGGACCTGTCGGAGGGAACGGCCCAGCTCGGCACACGGCGGGAGGCACTCACCGCAGCAGGCCTCACCGCGCGGTCCGCTGCGTTCACGTCCGACGAACGAGGCTCGGACACCGCTCGCCTTGCGGGTGAGCAGAACGTCGACCTGCTTCTCCTCGGCGTGCCAGGCGAGCTCGTCCCCGACGGGGGGCTCGACCGCGATCTGGCCGACGTTCTGCATCGGCGCGCCGTGTGACGTGGCCGTGCTGCTGGCCAAGGTGGGTGCGCCGAGCCCAGGGCCGGCAGCCCCGATTGTCGTTCCGTTCGGCGGCGCGGAGCACGAGTGGGCGGCGGCGGAGATCGGCGCGTGGATTGCCCGCGCGGTCGACGCGCCGCTGCAGCTGCTGGGCACGGCGGGCGACCGCGAGAAGGGTCGGCGCGATGCGAGCCGGCTGCTCGCCGCGGCTTCCCTCGCGGTACAGCAGGTTTCCGGCGTCGCCCCGGAGCCGGTGATCGTGCCACCGGGGCCCGAGGGCGTCATCGGGGCGGCCGGCGAGGCCGGCCTTGTCGTCCTCGGCCTGTCGGATCGCTGGCGCCAGGAAGGCCTCGGCGCTGGCCGCCTCGCGGTCGCGCGCGGCGCACGGCCGGCGACGCTGCTCGTGCGCGGCGGGGTTCGGCCCGGGGGTCTTGCTCCCCACGAGAGCATGACGCGGTACACGTGGTCGCTCGGGTCCGGCGGCTGAGTCGACGCGGGCAACCCGTCTACTCAACGACGACGGGCGGGCCATTGGGGCCCGCCCGTCGCAGTGTCTATTGATCTGTCGTCAGGCCCGGACGGGCTCGCCGCTCTGAGGCCTGCGCATCGAGAACAGGCCGGCCACCAGGAGCGCGAACGCGCCGCCGATCCCGATGCCTGCACCGACCGCGGACCAGTCCACCGTGGTCTCGTTCGACTGGACGCCAGCGCCGGCGGGGAGCTGGAAACCGGGTCCCCGGCCGAGATGGGAGAAGGCAGCGAGCGTCGTCACGGGCCCCGCCCCTCCCGGGCCGAAGGTCCGACCGTTGAGGTAGTCGGGCATGGATCCCGCGACGACCAGGCCTCCGCGCGGGTGCGACTGCTCGAGCGTGGTGTGGGCGCTCGTTGTGCTGTCGGCTCCGACCGAGCAGCCCGGCGCACATGGCAATGACGTGCTCTCGATGTTTGCGCCGAACGGCTGGTGGTAGTCGTAGGCCTGGGCGGCCGGGACGGCTACAGCGGCCACGGTCAGGCCCAGCGCTACACCCCTGACCCATCTCCGGCGGATACGCCTCGCACGCTTCATCGTGGTTCCTCCCTTTGCTCGTTCCCGCCTGGGGCGGTCTTTGTACGACCCAGCGTCTCGCGAGCCGCTGGCAGACTCCTGAAGAGCTGCTGGAAGGCTCTGGCCGCGCCGTCGTGACGTCCTGAGAGCGCACTGGAGACTTGTGGTCCCATGACGAGGAGGGCGGGCCCTGGGGCCCGCCCTCCGTCTCGCCGGTCCCGGGGGGAGATCAGGCTCCGGCCAGGGTGCCGCGGCGGCGGCCGAACAGCAGGGCCGCGCCGAGCATCAGTCCGACGATTGCACCGATTGCGATGCCGATGCCGGCGTCCGTCCAGTCGAATCCGGGCTCTGCCACGGGCAGCTGCTCGGTCGGCCGCACGAGCGCGTCAGGCGCCGTCCTCGGCCCGTCGTTCGAGAACGCCGGCAGCTCCGCCGGGAGATTCGGGGCCTGGACTCGGACGTTGTCCGCCGGAGCCGGCCGGCTGACCACCGCAGAGGGCAGTCTCACGAGGCCCTGGGCTGGGACGTTGTCCGCCGGAGCGGGCCGGCTGACCACCGCGGAGGGCAGGGCCACGAAGCCGGCAGGCAGGCCCTCGAACCGCGGTACGACGATCGTGGTCGGGCTCTCGACGGGCCCGCCGCCCACCGGCCCGTTGCCGCCGGGCATCGCCGGCGCGACGAACAGCGCGCCGACGCCAGGCGCGTGCCATTCGTAGCTCTGCACCAGGTCCGACAGCGTGGCGCCCACGTTGTAGGTGTGCAGCGAGCTCGTCGGCTGGGTCGACTCGGTATCCACGTGAACGCCGTGGTAGCGGTCGGGGATCATGGCGGACGCCGTCGGCACGATGATCGCCGAGCAGGCGACCAGCGCCGCCAGCGTCCCAACGCACTTGCGTGTCCGGTTCGAGAACGTCATTGCTCCTCCCTTTCCTCTCATCGATGTCGCCTTCCCGTTGAGGAGCATCGGACGGGCGGGCTGGAGGAGCCCTGAGGGAGCGCTGGAGATCTGCTGGCGCGTAGAGCAGGCCGCTACGCCGGGAGGCCCAGCTCTTGCCGCTCGTCCGGCGTCAGCTCTCTGCCCATCCGGTCGAGGCGCCGCTCGGCAACGGCGACGAGATCTTCGAGCGGGAGACAGACCTCGCAGTCGTAGAGACGTACGGTGTGATCCAGGCTGGACGTCAGGATCTGCGTCCCGTCCGGTGAGAACGAGGCGCTGGTGAGCAGCTGTCGTGTGCCCTCGCAAGAGCAGCAGCAAGCGGCCGCTCTCGCGCGTCCCAGAGGCCTGCGGTTACTGCGGCCCGGCCGTGACGATACGGCGACGAATCGGGGCTGAAACGTGGCGTCGGCGACGAGCGAGGAGTGTCCGCGCAGGACCTCGAGCGGCTCGCCGGTGGCCACGTCCCACGTTCGGCCGTCGTGGTCTGCGCTGGTCGTCACGACGAGCCGGCCGTCAGGGCTGAAAGCGGCCGAGGTCAGCGCGTCGAGGTGGCCCTCCAGCGTGTGCAGGCTCCACCGTCGCCACGTCCCACAGTCGAGCCGTTCTGTCGGCGCTGGCGGTCACCAGGAGGCGGCCGTCCGGGCTGAACTCGGCGTCGGCAATCTGGCGCTGGTGACCGCGGAGCACGGTGGAGCACCTTGCCCGTGGACGCCTCGCGATCGTCGCCTGTCCGATCGGCGCTTGCGGTGACGAGGAGGCGTGCCGTCCGGGCTGAAGGCAACCGTCGTTACGGCTCCCCTTGATGCGGGACGGTCTGCGAGGAGCTCTCCGGCGTCCGCGTCGCCAGACGCGTGCCTGTCGATCCGGTTCCCGCGGCCACACAGCGAGCCGTCAGGGCTGAACGCGACGTCGTTCACGAGCGCCGCCCGCACGATCGTCCGCAGCGGCGCTTCCGTCGTCGCGTCCAGAGACGCACGGTGCCGTCGGCTCCTCCCGTCGCGACCTTCGACCCGCTGCTGTCGAAGACGGCGGATACGGCGACGGCTCCGTCGTGCGCAGCTCCGCGACAAGGCCGCGAGCCGTCCGTTCGCCAGATGCGCGCCGTCCCGTCCTCGCCGGCGCTCACGGACGAGGTTGCCGTCGGGGCTGAACGCGGCGCTCGTGACCGCGTCGGCATGTGCTGCCCGATCGGCACAAGGTCGTCTTCGGTGTCCGGGTTCCAGACACGTGCCGTCCTGTCGTCACTGGCCGTCAGCACCCAGCGGCCGTCGGGGCTGAACACCGCGCTCTAGACCGTGTCGCTGTGGCCGGCGAGGATCGCGATCGGCGGCAGCCTCGTTCGCGCACCCCACGTGCGGGCGGTCCGATCGCGGCTCGCGGTCACCAGCCACTTCCCGTTCGGGGCTGTACGACACGTCCGTCACGTGGTTCTGGTGCCCGGTCATGAGGACGCAGTCGGCGGCCGGGCTGAACACTCCAGATGCGCGCCGCGCCGTCCGAGCTCGCCGTCGCGAACTCCGACCCGTTCGGGCTGAACTCGGCATCGAGGAACGGGCCTCTCGGTCCCCGCAGGGTTCTGTCGAGGGCCTTCGCCGGGAAGCCAGAGTCGTACGGTCCGTGTCGTTGCTCGACGTGAGAACGAGCTCGCCGTCGTGGCTGGAACGAGGCGCTCGTCACGCGGTTGTCGTGCTGCAGCGTGTCGATCAGCTCGCCGCTCGCGGGTCCAGACGCGGACCGCGATCCTCGGCCGCGGTCAGCAGTCGCTCGCCCGACTGATCGAACGCGACGAGCGTGACGGCGGCTGGGTGCGCGATGTACCGGCGCGGCCTTCTGCGTCGAGATCGTCCCAGACACGTGCGCAGATGGTCGCGGCTCCCGGTCGCGAGCCGAGTTCCGTCAGGGTGCCATGCCAAGGACGTGACCGGTCCGCTCGTGCGCGAGCACGGCGACTCGCTCGCCGGTCGCCGGATTCCAGACGACCGCCGTGCCGTCGTCGCTTCCGGTGGCAACGAGCCTGTCCGTCCGGCGAAAAGGCCGCTGCGACCACGGGCCCGTCGTGCTCGAGCGTTTGGAGGAGCTCTCCTGGTCTTGCGCGTTGTAGATGCGTGCCTTTCCGTCGTCGCTCGCGGTCACGATGCGCGATCCGGCGGCGTTGTAGACGGCGACGTTGACGGGTCCGTCGCGCGGCAGGATGAACTCGCGTCTGGGACGTGAGCAGCGCCTGCGTCAGCACCGTGTCTCACCGCACCTCGGCGAGCGGCTCGAGCTTCGCTGCCTCGACGGCCAGGCAGGATGCTGAGCTGGGTCAACGCCAATGCCGCCAAGCCGCGGGCATTCGCGAGTGCGAGTCTGAGCCTCGGCCTCGGTCGCCTGAGCCTGGGCCCGCGCGAGCTGCCTGCGTCGCGATGGCCTGGTCCTCGGCCTCCGCGAGCCGCCTCGACTTCCTCCTTGCCGCCTCCACTGGGCGGAGCTCCGCGCGCTCCGCCTGCTCGCGCGCCTCGCTGCGCTGCGTGAGCGCGAAGATCGCGAGGCCGACGGCGATCGCGAGTCCGAACAGCGACGCCGCCACGAGCGCCAGCAGCCGGCGGTGCCGCTTGCGTGAGACGCACGCTCGCTCCTCGAGCCGGCGTTTCTCCTCGGCACGTGAGCGCCGCCAGTCGCTGACAGGCTCGGCGAGGACGTCGTGGAAGATCTCGTACCGCGTCTCGCCGCTCCCGTCCGCAGCGGCCTCCGGGCCTGAGGATCCGCACGCCCGCGAGCGTCGACAGAACGGGCACGAGGTCGCTTTCGGGGACGCTCGCATAGGCGGCGAGGTCGGCGACGCCGTGCGCGATCTTCGTTCCGGAGGGCGTGACGAGGTGGTTGAAGACCGACGCCGCGATATCCTGCTGTGCTGGATCCAGGGTGGCCATGGCCTCTTCGAGGTGGCCGTGGACAACCCGTCCCGCTCCGCCCAGCGCTGCGCAGGGTCTCGAGCCGGAGGACGTCGGAGCCGGCCTCCGCCTCGGCATGCCAGACGCGCTGCATGACGAGCTGGAGATAGGGAGCCTCGACCGAGTCGCGCGATCCGCTTTCGGCCGCCGCGACCTCGTCGAGCACGGCGTCGACGAGCTCCGGCTCCGCGGTGCGCGGGCCGCCGTTTCGTCCAGCCCGGCGTAGCGCTCGAGTGGTCCGAGGATCGCGGCGCGCGCGGCGTCGCGGCCGAGGCGATCGAGTCGGAGCGAGTTGCCGAAGAGCCCCGGGATGCGGCCCTTGAAGCGATCGAGCCGCGCAAGCTGGTCCTCTCGGAGGCAGACGAGAAAACCGACCCGCAGGCCCGGCTGGCTCAGAGCCTTCGGGAGCTCCTGGACGAGGCTTCCCTCGCCGTCTTCGGTCTCGTGGTAGAGCAGGTACTCGTCGAACTGGTCGAGCACGACGTAGAGGTCGCCTTCGAGCGCGAGCGTCCAGGCCGTGAGCGCGCTAGTCAGCGAGCCCGCCCCGCGGGCGGCATCCGCGACGTCTTCGCCGGCAGCGGCTGCGAGCTCTCCGCGAACACTGTCCAGAACGGCCTCCACGGGGTCGTCGCGCCAGGCGTCGACGACGGCGACCGCAAGATCGGGGACACCGCCGTTCGCACGACCGCGAGCGGCCTGACGGAGGTCGTGTGCGACCCCGGCGCGAAGCACGGATGTCTTGCCTGCCCCGCTCGGCCCGTACAGGATCGTGAGCGGCGAGGCCATGAGGTTCGCGGCAATCACCTCGCGCTCGCGCTCGCGGCCGAAAAAGAGGAGCGAGTCGAGCTCGTCGTCTCCGAACGGCGCGAGGCCGCGGTACGGACCGTCAGGCCGCTCCGGCTCGCCGCCCGTCGGCATGCTCATGGCTCGTCCGCTGTCTCCAGCTCCGCTGCGGTGCGCTGGAGCACGTCGAGGTACTGGTGGAGGGGTGCGTCCAGAACCTCGACCCCGCGCGAAAGCCAGTACTGCCGCTCGATCTGGTCGGGCTGGGCAAGCACGGCCCACGAGCGATAGCGACCGGTCTCGTCGCCCCAGAGTCGCCGCAGGAGCACGCGGAGGTTCCAGTCGCGGACGTCGTAGCCGAGGAAGAGCAAGTGACTACGCCGCAGGCGGGCCGCGACCGCGACCGGGATCGTCCCGGCATCCCCGTCCAGGTAGCCGATGTAGTCGTCCTCGGTGACGACGAAGCTCTCGCGCTCCCGGCTGGGCGTACGGTCAACGCCGCCCCGGAGCCTGAGCACGACCGTACGCTTCTCGGGCGACGCGTCCGCGTACGCGTTGGGGATCTCGATCAGCGTGGTGCTCCCGTCAGGAGCCCGGTGCCAGAAGCGGCCGCGGTTTCGGCCCGCCGCGACGTACCCGACGACGTCGGCGTCCTCGTGCGCCTCGTCGAGGGACCACTCGAGCGCCGCGTCGTACCCGGTCGTGACGACGAGCAGCGGCGGTCGCCCCGCGGGCCCGAAGCAGCCGAGGCAGCGCCGCGACGAGCCTGTGGGCCAGGGCGGGCGCGTAGTCAGCGTCGAGGACGTCGTGAAGCTCGTCCCAGAGCGGGCCGTCGCCGTGCGTCACGGCCACGTACTGCGAGACCCGCGGCAGCTCGACGAGGTCAGCCTGCGGGTAGCCGAACCTCCCTGCGAGGTGAGCGGCGAGGTCGACTCCCGCCGGCGGCAGCCGCCCAGGATCGTGCGACTCCGGGCCGGGAAGCGCCGGCACGTTGGCCGCCGTGCCGAGGACAGGCACCACGCGTCCCTCGAGCAGCGTTCCGAGAACGCTGCGGCAGTGATCGACGAGCGCACGTTGATGCGGTCGCACCGCAGGCTCCGGCGCGGTGTCCGACAGCGTGACGCCGAGCGCGGCACGAGCCGCCCAGAGGAGTTCGGTGCAAGTCGCGTACCGTTCGGCCGGCGTCTTCGCAAGTGCCTGGCCGAGGACGTCGTCGATCTCGACCGGCAGCTCGCGCCGGCGCAAGGAGGGTGACGGAGGCCCTTCGTGCACGTGCGCCCAGACGGTGGCGACGGGCGTCTCTCGGCGGAACGGAGGCTCACCTGTGAGGCATTCGAAGAGGACCGCGCCCAGCGCGTAGACATCGGCGCGGCTGTCCACATCGTGGCCCTCGATTCGTTCGGGGGCGACGTAATCGACGGTGCCGAAGAGCTGATCGCTCGCGGTCAGTCCGCCGCCGGCGAGGTCCTTGGCGAGACCGAAGTCCGTCAGGTACGCATGCTCGCCGGAGGTCGCCTCGGCGACGAGGACGTTCGAGGGCTTGACGTCGCGATGGACGAGGCCGCGGGAGTGCGCGGCGTCGAGGGCCGCGGCGATCCCTCCCAGAAGCGCAAGCGTCCGTTCGGGCGTGAGGCGGCTCTCGCGGTCGAGCACCGCTCCGAGGTCGGTGCCGCGCACGTAGCGCATGGCGATGTAGAGCACCCCGGCTGCCTCGCCCGCCTCGTGTACCGGGACGATGCTCGGGTGCTCGATGGCAGCGGCCCGGCGCGACTCGTCGAGAAAGCGGCGCCGAAACGCAGGGTCATCCGCGAGCTCCGGCGAGAGGAGCTTCAGCGCTACCTTGCGGTCGAGCCTGGGGTCGTCGGCGAGGTAGACGATGCCCATGCCGCCCTGTCCTAGAAGGGCCTCGATCCGGTAGCCGGCGAGCTCGGTTCCGATTCGCGGATCGTCGATCCCGCAGGCGCCTAACGATACGCCGAAAAGTGGCGCAATACACTTAGGTGCTGTGACGCCGACGCTCGCCGGCGGGAGACGTGGTCGGCCGCTACCGGCTGTCGGAGGCGATCGGATCGGGAGCCGGTGGGAGTCGTGTACCGGGCCGTTGCGCCGGACGGACGGGTCGTGGCCCTGAAAGTCCTGCGCCGCGAGCTCGCCGGAAGTGAGCTCTATCGGCGCCGCTTCCAGCACGAGATTCGGGTCGCTCGCGGAGTTCGTCATCGAAATCTGGTGCCGGTTCTCGACGCACGGCGAGGCCGACGGCGTGCCGTATCTCGCCTCGCAGTTCGTCCCCGGCCGATCTCTCGGCCACCGGCTCGACGAGGGTGGGGGCCTGCCGCCGGATCAGGCGCTGCGCGTCACGCGCGGACGTCGCGGCCGGCCTCGGCGCCCTCCACGGCAAGCGGCTCGTCCACCGAGACGTGAAGCCGGCCAACATCCTGCTCGCCGATGACGGAAAGGCTCTGCTCACGGATTTCGGTCTCGCCAAGGGCGAGGCCCTGACCCTGCTGACCGAGCCGGGCCAGTTGCTCGGGACACCCCAGTACCTCGCGCCGGAGCTCATCGACGCCTCCAGTGACGCCTCGCCCGCTTCCGATGTGTACGCGCTCGGATGCGTCGCCTACGAATGTCTCGCGGGGCGGCCGCCCTTCGGCGGGCGCGACCCTCGAGGTCGCGTTGGCGCATCTGACCGACGAGCCGGAGCCGCTCGAGGACATTCCCGCCGCGCTCGCCGACGCGGTGCTCATGGCGCTTGCCAAGGATCCGGCTGGGCGGCCCCGGACGCCGACGATGTACGCGCATCTTCTTCAGGCCGCCGGGGCCGGCTCGTAGCGTCACACAGCGATGCCGAAGTCCCAGGACGACCGGGCGGTGTTGCCGCGCGCGTCGACGAGGGCGACTTGCAGGCTGTAATAACCGGCGCCGAGCGAGCTCGCCGTGAGGCCTCGAGCGAGGCGGAACCGGAACCGGCCCTGGGCTCTTGGCGTGATTCTGCGTCGTCCCGTCCGCGTAGACGGCGGCGAAGTCGAGCGGCGGCAGGCTCTCGCGGACATCGAAGGCCGATCGCCAGTGCGTCACCGGTCGGTTGCGTTCGTCGACGACACGCCACCGAATGACCTCCGGCGTCACGGGCAGCTCGGCCCAGGGGGGTGGCGCGCTCAGGGCCGGCGAGTCGGCGGCCTCGAGGACGACGTCGAAGGCTCCTCGCAACGCGCGAGGGTCGAGCGACTTCCCGTCACGCTCGAAGCTCAGCCGGGCTGCAGCCGGGCACGTCCGGTCGACATACGGCCCCATGGCGCCCGGGCGCAGCGGATTGACGTAGCGTGCCGCCGCGGCGCTCGGAGAAGTGAACGTGAGCCCACGGCTTCAGGATGTGGCCGATGATCGTTTGGTACGCGACCACACGTTGCCCGCTGCTCACGGCCGGGCTCAGATGCCAGTACTCGAGCTCGACGCCGTCCGCGCGATGGATCACGACGACGTCGTCGTGCAGCGGATTGCGACTGACGGTGCCCGTCGCCGTCGCGTAGACGGCGGTGCCGTTGGGGGCGGCAACGTCGACTCCGAAGTGAAAGCTGCGCGAGGCTCCGCCGTTGCCGATCCGCGGGATCACCGAAGTAGCCCCGAACCGGATGCTGGCGGTCGAACGGCTTCACAGGCCAGCCGTACGCCGCCTCGGCCGGAGTGCGATCGCGTCGTCTCGCAGGCGGTGGAGGTCGACACCGGATTCAGAGTGACCGGAGCCAGCGTTGCAGCGATTGTCTAGCGCGATGCCGTCGCGACTGTGCAATGGGTGTCGCCGTGAGACGTCGGCGGCGGTGGACGATTGCCCGAGTCAGCGCTGCCAGAGGTTCTCGAGCACGACGCGAGCATCGGAGGGCCAGAGGGCCGCACCGGCGAGGGTGAAGGCGCCGGCGGCGAAGACCTTCGCGCCGGCGCGCGTCTCGTAGTAGGACATCTGAGCGGTCTTGCCCGGCGCCGAGCAGATCCGGGATCTCGGCCAGCGACCTGGGTGCCCGGCAGGCGAGTACGGCGTCGTGTGGTCGATCTCGATGCCGAAGCGCCCGAACGGTCGACCCGGCTCGAGGCCGGTGCCGTCGAAGATCCATCGCGCCGGCCTGCGATGCCGGCACGCGTGTACGGCGCCCCGGTGCTCGCCGCCGTCGTTGCCGATGTACTGGACGCCGATCAGCGCGGACTCGGGGCGGCCGAGGTCGCGCCACTGCGCCGTGCGGGTCATGCGATCGCCGTGGCGCTTGTCACCCGCCAGAAGAAGTTGTTGGCGGAGAGGAACATGAGGTTGCCGCCGAGGTCGCGGTAGCGCTCGATGACGTCGTACTCGTGCGTCGTGACGTACTCGTGGTGGCCCGGGAAGACGATCAGGTCGTAGGCGCGCGCGAGCGCGTCGCCGCTCGCGACCGTCTCGAGATCGCGCTGGGACGAGGAAGTCGACCTGCCTTGCCGTCATCGCCAGCCAGCGGAGGAAGGGCAGGTCGTAGTGGCCGAAGTGCGGTGGGACGCCGCGGTCGAGGAAGGGCCGCGTCGATGTCGACCGTGCGTACGCTCCGAGTCCTCGTACCAGGTGTCGCCCTTGCCGTTGCCGTCGGCGTCGCGGCGGTTGTACGCAGCCCAGGTGTTGGTGGGCATGACGACGGCGACGCGGTGCGTCCCCAGCCGCCGCGGCGCCAGGACGAAGCGGCGCGTAGCCGAGCCTCGCCGTCCGCGAGCCCGGAGCTCCGCGTAGTAGACGCCGCTCGGCCAGTCGCCGATCTCGACCGAAATCCGCCGTTCGCCGCGAGCCTGCGTCGAGGTGCACCCGGCGCGGCGAGGTGACGGCGACTCCTCGCATCTCGTCTCGCCGCTTCCCTCGATCGGCGTGTCGCCCGTGCGGAACACCTGGAGCGTCACGGTGCGCAGCCTCGGT
Organism: uncultured Thermoleophilia bacterium; assembly: GCA_963780385.1. Lineage (GTDB taxonomy): Bacteria > Actinomycetota > Thermoleophilia > Gaiellales > Gaiellaceae > CAWACA01. Next base: position 199,254 of record CAWACA010000023.1, read on the forward strand.
CGTCACGACGAGCGTCGCCGTGCTGCCCGGGCCGGTAGCTCTCGCGCAGCGAAGTACGCCTCGACCGCCGGGATCTCACGCTGCGCGGCGATCGCCGCGCCGTCGCGTCCGTCGGTCGGCTGGTCCGCGCCGGCTGGGAGAACGACCGCCAGACCACCGACTGCTGCGAGCCCGGCGCAACCCGCAGACACTTCGCGAAGAACTCCGAACGCCGCACCGCTCCTCCTCCACTCGGGGCCGCTCGGTACGGCCCTTTCGAGGCGGACGGTGCGATCGGGCTCCTGCGCCCCTCTTGCCAAGGACTTGCAGCGGCGGTAGAAGGACCGGCGATGGAGTTCCGCGTCCTCGGGCCGCTTGAGGTCGTCGACGGCGATCGGCCGGTCGATCTCGGAGGCCCACGGCAGCGCGCCCTGCTCGCGATCCTCCTCACGCGCGCGAACCAGGTCGTTCCGCGCGACACGCTCATCGACGCGCTCTTCGGCGAGGAGCCCCGTGAAGCGGCGCGGAATCTCCTCCAGGTCTACGTCTCGCGCTTGAGAAAGGCGCTCGAGCCCGGGCGGGAGCGGCGCAGCGGAGGCAGCATCATCGTGACCCGCGCACCGGGCTACCTTGTGCAACTCGAGTCGGAGCACCTCGACCTGCACCGGTTCGAGCGGCTTGCCGAGGACGGGCGCCGGGCGCTGGCGGCCGGTGAAGCCGAGCAGGCAGCCGAACGCTTCCGCGAAGCGCTCGCCCTCTGGAGGGGCCCCGCGCTCGCGGACTTCGCCTTCGAGGAGTTCGCGGCCGGAGAGAGCACCCGTCTTGACGAGCTGCGGCTCGCCGTGGTCGAGGACAGAATCGAGGCCGATCTCGCCCGCGGCCTTGACGCGACACTGATCGGCGAGCTCCAGGGGCTCGTCGCGGAGCATCCCCTGCGCGAGCGACCGCGCGGCCAGCTCATGCTGGCGCTCTATCGAGCCGGGCGCCAGGCCGAGGCGCTCGACGTCTATCAGGAGGGACGGCGCCTACTCGTCGAGGAGCTCGGTCTGGAGCCGGGCAGCACGCTCCGCGAGCTCGAACGCGCGATGCTGCAGCAGGACCCGGCGCTCGTGCTCGGCAAGAGCCCTGCGGCCGCGTCCCGAGACGGCGGCGGTGCGGCGCATCCTGGTGGCGTCGGACGCCGCCGACGATGCCCGCGAGCTCCTCAGCGTCGCCGAGGCGCTGGCCGCGGCGCCGGAGCCTCGCGAGCTGATCCTTGCGCAGCTCGTCCGCGACCCTGCGGAGCTTCGGCGCGCGGCTTCGAGGCTGAACGACGAGCGTGCCGGTCTGGCAGACCGCGGGCTCCCGGCTCGTTCGACGGCCTTCACCACGACCGACTGGGCCGGTGACGTTCTGCGGCTCGCAAGCGAGCAGGAGATCGAGCTGCTGCTGCTCTCGAGACTGCCCGAGGACGACCGTGATGTGGCAGAGGGCGAGCTCGGACGAGTGCTCGAGGAGGCGCCGTGCGACGTCGCCCTGCACGTGGGCGATGGTCTTCGTGCATCGGGCGCGGTGCTGGTCCCCTTCGGCGGCGCCGATCACGACTGGGCGGCGCTCGAGCTCGGGGCGTGGCTCGCCCGTGCCTCCGGGCGGGCTTTGCTGCTGCTCGGCCCGCTGGCGAAGCCGGAGGGAGGCGCCCGGGACGCCAGCCGCCTGCTCGCCCAGGCCTCGCTCATCGTCCAACGCTTCCTCGACGTCGCGGCCGAGCCGCTGCTCACCCCTCCAGGCGCCGACGGGATCGTCGAGGCTGCCTCCGAGGCCGGCATCGTGATCGCGGGCCTCTCGTCGCGCTGGCGTCAGGAGGGGGTCGGCGAGGTCCGGCGAGAGATCGTGCGCCGCGTCGCGCAACCGGTCCTGCTCGTGCGGCGCGGGATCCGTCCCGGGGGGCTCGCGCCGACGGCCACGCTGACCCGGTTCTCCTGGTCGCTGCGGGAGGCTGCGGCGTCGACCGAGGCGCCCGGGGAATAGCGTGAGCGGGCTCCACTTCGGGCTCATCCTCCCCAACTACGGCGCCCTGCTCGACGCCGAGGAGCTGGCGCGCGTGACCGCTACCGCCGAAGAGGTGGGGCTGGATTCCGCGTTCGTGACCGACCACGTGCTGGTCCCGGCGGAGCAGGCGCCCCTCTACGGCAGCATCACCGAGGCGCTCGTCACGCTCGGCTTTCTGATCGGCCGCACGCGTCGCATCGAGCTGGGCGTCTCGGCGCTCGTCGTCCCGTTGCGCAACCCGTACGTCGTGCTCAAGCAGCTTGCCTCGCTCGACGTCCTCTCGGGCGGGCGGATCGTGACCGCGATCGCAGCGGGCTGGATGGAGGGCGAGTTCCGCACCCTCGGAGCCGATTTCGAGCATCGCGGCAGAGCGACGAACGACTGGATCGAGCTTGCACAGGCGGCGTTCGCCCAGGATCCCGGGCCGCTGGAGCACAGCGGCGCGCTCGGCGTGGAGGACGCCTGGCTCGAGCCGTCCACCGCCCGGCGCGGCGGGCCCGAGCTCTGGGTTGCAGGCGTGTCGCCTGCGACGCTGCGGCGCGCCGCCCGCACCGGCGTGTGGCACCCGGTCGCGCTGCCGCCGCAGGAGCTCGCCCGCATGACATCCGAGTTTCGCCGGCTGTGTCCGGGAGGGCGGGTCGTGATGCGCCTCGGCGTCTACTTCGCCGACGAGCCCAAGCGCATGGCCGTCGACGAGCGCGGCCGTCATGCCGTCGCCGGTCCTCCGCAGTGGCTCGCCGAGCAGCTGGTCGAGTACGTCGAGGAGGGCTGCGACGGCTTCGTGCTCAACCTCGGCCACGAGACGCCGGGCCTCGAGGAGCGTGTCCGGCGCTTCGCAGCCGAGGTGCGGCCTCTCGTCGAGGCCTCCGAGCACGCGCTGTAGTGGGCGCGCGGCTCCACTCAGGCGCTGCGGGCACGCTCGTAAGGACTCTATGAAGACGAGGGTTCTGCCCTTGTCGGTCGTAGGGGGCTTGTGCTTGCCTGAACTAGGGATGTGGAGGAGGATCGCAGCGCTGCTGGCGCTGCTCGCAGTGGTCCTGCCGGCCTCGGCGTCGGTGGCGGCGGCACGCGAGCTGATGCCGGGCGTCACGTACAGGCGTGAGGTCAGTCGGTGCGCGGGCAGGCCGGTCGTCGTCCACGTCGTGACTGCTCCGAAGCCGGGAGGGCTCTACCATCTGAGCCAGTGCTCGGCGACGGGTCGGTGACGGGCGCTGTGCGGGTTTCGACCATGCAGAGCCGGCTCTCGGCTTCCGCGACGACGGTCGGCGTGAACGGCGACTTCGGGAACAACCGGCAGGGCTACCCGTCGGGAATCGTGCTGCGCGACGGGGTGCTGCATGCGCGGCCGTAGAGCGGCCGCGCGTCGCTCGGGATCGGCCTCGACGGGGTCCTCTCGGCTGGCGCGGGTGGGGTTCTTCGGCACCTGGGACATCGGCGAGGACGGCCGTCAGGCCCTGGCGCAGCTCAACCGTCCGCTCGAGGGCGCGGGCGTCGGCCTGTTCACCCCGAGCTGGGGTGCCAGAACGCCGGCGGCGCGGAATGCGCTCGACGTCGTGCTGAGCGGCGTTCCCGCGGCGACGCCCAACATCGATCTGGGCGGCCAGGTGGTTTCGGTGCGACCAGGCGGCGGCACGGCGATTCCGACCGGACGGGGCCGTTCTCCAGGCCCGCGGCTCGTCGCGTCAGCAGGTTGCGGACGCGACGGCCGGCATGCCGTTCGTCGCCAAGCTGATCCTCAAGCCGTGGTGGGATCAGGTCGCCGATGCGATCGGCGGCGGCCCGGCAATCGTCGCGTCAGGGACGGATCTCGTTACCGACCACCGAGCAGTTCAGCTCCTACCAGCTCCTTCCGCGTCATCCGCGCACGGCGGTTGGACAGCTGGCAACGGCCGCATCGTCCTCGTCGCCGTCGACGGCCGCCGCTCGCGAAGCGCAGGCATGACGATGCGCGATCTGGCGCGGGCGATGGTCGATCTCGGCGTCGTGACGGGGATGGCGCTCGACGGCGGAGGCAGTACGACGCTCGCGTTCGACGGCGACGTGCTCAACACGCCGTCGGACGGCGTCGAGCGGCCGGTGACGAACTCGCTGATGGTCCTCTACTACGGCGCCTACGCGGCACCCCCCGCGGCGAGTGTCGTGTCGCCGAACGGAGACGGTGTCGCGGAGGGGCAGCGCCTGTCGTACAAGCTCGTGAGACCGTCGACGGTGGACGTCCGGCTCGTCGGCCCGGGCGGCGGGCGGCCGATCGAGCGAGACCGGCCAGCGCGGGCCGGGAACCTACGGGTTCGAGCCGGATGCGAAGGGCCTCGCGGAAGGCAGGTGGCGCTGGGTGATCGACGCCGTCGACGAGGACGGGAAACTCGAGCACGGCCCGACGCGAGTTCTCGGTCAACAACACGCTGGGCTTCCTCGAGCTCTCGAAACGGCACGTGAAGCGCGGGGCGCCAGCTCGGCGTCGAGTTCACCCTCGATCACGACGCGCGCGTGGGCGTGACCGTCGAGAAGGCGGCGGGCGGCGTCGTTCGCACCCTGCTCTCGCAAGCGCGGAAGCAGGGCGAGGTGGACCTCACCTGGAACGGGCGCACCGGGGCCGGCGCCAGGGTCGCGCCGGGCCGGTACCTGGTGCGGGTGCGGGCGCGGAACCGCCTCGGTCCCGTCGAGCTGCTCGAAGGCTTCACGGTCGGCGCCGCCAAGGCCTGAGGCTACAGTTCCGCCCGTGAGCGGCATCACTGACGCCCTGACGGGTGCGATCGGGGACGCCGGTGTGTATGCCGTCTTCGCGCTGATGTTCGTCGACGCGATCTTCCCGGCCGGGAGCGAGATCGTGATGCTCTACGCGGGTGCCGTGGCGGCCGGCGCGTTCCCGGACAGCCAGGTGACCCTGTTCGGGGTCGAGATCGAGTCGACCGCGTGGGGGTATGTCGTGATGTCCCTGGCGGGTGCCCTCGGGTACTGGCTCGGCTCGTTGCTCGGCTGGGCGATCGGGCGTCTACGGCGGCCATCCGCTCGTGCTGCGCTACGGGCGTTACGTCCATCTGGACAAGGACAAGGTGGACCGCGCGGAGGTGTGGTTCGACCGCCACGGCGATGCAGCCGTCTTCTGGGCGCGCAACGTTCCCGTGGTCCGCTCGTTCATCTCGATCCCGGCCGGCGTCTTCGAGATGCGCTTCGCGCCGTATGCGCTGTACAGCCTGCTCGGATCCCTGCCGTGGGCGTTCGGCTTCGCGGCGGCCGGTGTCGCGCTCGGCAACGGCTGGGAGCGCGTCCACGACAGCTTCCGCTGGGTGGACTACGTCGTGGTCGGGCTGATCGTCGCCGGCATCGCCTATCTGATCGTCCGTACCGTGCGCCGGAGGGCCCGGCGCCGTGCGGAGCCTCCGGAAGAACGGGTTGGGAGCGGAGAGCTGGAGTAGACTGGCCCCTCGTGGGTATACCGCTCGTTGACGTGCCCGCGCAATACGCGCCGCTTCTCGGCGAACTCGAGGACAGGATCACGGAGGTCATCTCCTCCGGCCGGCTGATTCTGGGCCCGAACGTGGAGGCCTTCGAGCGGGAAACAGCTGCCTTTCTCGGTGCGCCGGAGGCGATCGGGGTGGCGAACGGAACCGACGCGCTCGTGCTCGTGCTCGAGGCGCTCGGCATCGGCCGCGGCGCCGAGGTCATCTGCCCGTCCTTCACGTTCTACGCGACGGCCGAGGCGATCGCGCGGGTCGGCGCGATCCCCGTGTTCTGCGACATCGATCGCTCGACGCTGAACCTCGACCCACAAGATGTGGCTCGACGGGTCACCGAGCGCACGAAGGCGATCCTCGCCGTGCACCTGTTCGGTCGGCCGGCGCCGATCCAGGACTTGCCGGACGGAATCCCGGTGATCGAGGACACGGCACAGGCTTTCGGGGCGGTGCTCGGCGGACGCCGGGCCGGAACCTCCGGCGTGGCCGGAACCTTCAGCTTCTTCCCGACGAAGAACCTCCCCGCGCTCGGTGACGGCGGTCTCATTACGACTGCCGACCCCGCTCTCGCAGACCGGATTCGTCTGTTGCGCTTCCACGGATCGCGCGACAAGCAGGTCTTCGAGGCCGTGGGCTACAACTCTCGCCTCGACGAGCTCCAGGCGGCCGCGCTGCGGGTGTTCCTTCCGCACGTCGACACGTGGAACCGGTCGCGGCGGGAGGCTGCCGCGCGCTACTCGGCGCTCGGCCTCGGGCAAGTGTGCGAGCTGCCGCCCGACGATCCGGGCCACGTCTACCACATGTACGTCGTTCGCTCGCCCGAGCGCGAGCGGATCGCTGCGGCGCTACGCAGCGCAGGAATCGGCTGCGCCGCCTACTACGTGAGGCCGCTTCACCTCCAGCCGGTCTTCGGCAGCCTCGGCTATGCCCCCGGCTCGCTGCCGGAGACGGAGAAGGCGGCCCGCGAGAACCTGGCCTTGCCGCTCTGGGCGGGAATCGGCGCGGACGTGCAGAAGACGGTCGCGGAATGTGTGCTCCGCGCCGTCCGGGAAAGAGCCGCATGAGGTTCGGCACCCGCAGCCAGCTGTGGCAGATGGCGGTGGACGCGGGCCTGATCGCCGGCGCCTGGTACCTGGCCTACTGGCTGCGCTTCGACCACGGGATCCCGTCTCCCTACAGCCGGCTGTTCGAGCAGACGATCTACATCGTCGTTCCCCTCAAGCTGGCGGTCTTCATCCTCTTCGGGCTCTACAGCCACTGGTGGCGCTACGTGTCGATCCGCGACATGTGGTCGGTGCTCCGGGGCGTCGTCGTCGCGTGCCTGATCGCCGCGCTTGCGGTCTATCTCATCAATCCCGTTCCCGGATTCCGGGTGCCGCGCGGCGTGTTCGCGCTCGACCTGCTCCTGCTGCTCGGCTTCGTCGCCGGGGTCCGCCTGCTGGCGCGCACCATCCTCGAGCGCCCCGGGCCCAGAGCGCTCGTCGCACGCGGGAAAGAGGCGCTCATCGTCGGGGCCGGGGACGCAGGCCAGCTGATCGTCCGCGAGATGCTGCGCAGCCCAGCGCTCGGCTACACGCCGATCGGCATCGTCGACGACGACACGCGCAAGCGGCGGCTGCGGCTCCACGGGATCAAGGTCGTCGGGACGACCGCCGAGCTGCCGGAGCATCATCGCGGACCTGCGCCCCGCCGAGGTCATCATCGCCATCCCGTCCGCCGCAGGCGAGACGAGGGCCAACATCGTGGCCGCCTGCCGGGACGCCGGCGTCCCCGTCAAGACCCTTCCGTCGGTCTACGAGCTGATCGCGGACGATCTCCAGCTCGCGCGCCAGCTTCGCGAGGTTCAGGTGGAGGACGTGCTGGGGCGCGAGGCGGTCGAGCTCGACGTCGAATCGGTGGCCTCGTATCTCGCCGGCCAGACGGTGCTCGTCACCGGTGCCGGCGGCTCGATCGGCGCGGAGCTGTGCCGCCAGATCGCCGCCGTGGGGCCCGAGCGGCTCGTGCTGATCGAGCACTCCGAGACGGCGCTCGTCGAGATCGCGCGTGAGCTGGTGCAGGAGCGCCGCTTCTCCGCCGTCGCGCGGGTGCTGGCAGACGTCAAGAACCAGACGAAGATGCGCCAGGTCTTCGAGCGCTACCGGCCGAGCGTCGTCTTCCACGCGGCCGCCTACAAGCACGTACCCCTCATGGAGGCCAATCCGATCGAGGCCGTGCGCAACAACGTGATCGCCACCAAGGTGATGGCGGAGGTCGCGGCTGAGTTCGAGGCTCGCGCCTTCGTGCTCGTCTCGACGGACAAGGCGGTCAATCCGACAAACGTGCTCGGCCAGACGAAGCTGGTCTGCGAGTGGATCATGCACAGCTCGGCCCTCGACGAAGGAACCACGACGAGGTTCCTGGCCGTGCGCTTCGGCAACGTGCTCGCGTCATCGGGCAGCGTGATCCCGCTCTTCCGGCGCCAGATTGCACGCGGCGGCCCCGTCACGGTTACCCACCACGAGATGACCCGGTACTTCATGACGATTCCCGAGGCTGCGCAGCTGATCGTCCAGGCCGGCGCGATCGGCGAGTCGGGTGACGTCTTCGTGCTCGACATGGGCGAGCCGGTGAAGATCCTCGACCTCGCGCACAACATGATTCGCCTCTCCGGCAAGGAGCCGGGCCGGGACATCGCGGTCGAGTTCATCGGCCCCCGCCCGGGCGAGAAGCTGCACGAGGAGCTGTGGGCCGACGGCGAGGAGGCCTCTCCGACCTCGCACCCGAAGATCCGGCGCGCGTCGGCGGTGAACGTCGATCCGGCCTTGCTCGAGGAAGAGCTCGCCGAGTTGGCCCGCCTCGTCGAGAGCGGTGACACGCTCGAGCTGGTCGCGCGACTCGGCGCGGTCGCGTCGAGCCCGCACAGGATCGCCGTGGAGAGCGAGGAGCCTGTTCAGTAGCTCCGATCCGGAGAGCATCCTCTCCGGGCTCAACGACGCGCAGCGGCGGGCGGCCGAGCTCGTTCGCGGTCCGGTCTGCATCCTGGCCGGCGCCGGCTCGGGAAAGACGACCACGATCACGCGTCGGATCGCCTACCAGGTGGCCACGGGTGCGTTCTCCGCGTCCGCCATCCTCGCGGTCACCTTCACCGACAAGGCGGCCGGCGAGATGCGGGCGCGTCTCGAGGCGCTCGGCGTGCGCGGGGTCCGAGCGCGCACCTTCCACTCCTCCGCTCTGGCGCAGCTGCACCACCTCGTCCCCGGCACCGGCGAAATCCTTCCGTCCAAGGCGCTCTGGCTTCGTCAGATCGCGAACGGGCTACCCGTCCCGTACCGGTTTCGTCCCGCGGCCGACCTGGCCACCGAGATCGAGTGGGCACGGAACCGCCGCCTGACACCGGCCACGTACTCCGACGGGCTGGACGGACACGAGCCGCCTATCCCCCTCGACCTGATGCTCCGGGTCTTTCGTCGCTACGAGGAACGGAAGCAACGCGAGGGAAGGATCGATTTCGAGGATGTGCTCGAGCTGCTCGTTCGTTTCTACGATGCTCACCCCGACTGCGGCCGAGCGTTTCCGGGCTCGCTGCGCGGCGATCACCGTGGATGAGTACCAGGACGTCAACCTGCTCCAGCAGGCGCTGCTCGACCACTGGCTCGGCGACAGAGACGAGCTCTGCGCGGTGGGTGACGATTACCAGGCGATCTACTCGTTCACCGGGGCGACGCCGCACTATCTCCTGGAGCTGCCGAAGAGGTTCCCGAACGCGGCCGTGGTGCGGCTCGAGACGAACTACCGGTCGACGCCGCAGGTGCTCGCGGTGGCGAACAGGCTTGTGCCGGCGCTTGGCGGGGCGCGGAAGGAGCTTCGGCCGATCGCCGACGACGGGCCCGAGCCCGTTCTCCAGGTCTCCGACGACGAGGGCGGCTGGATTGCGCAGCGCATCGCCGAGCTCCATCGCGACCAGCGAGTTCCCTATGAGGAAGTTGCGGTCGTCTACCGCGTCAACGCACGCTCGGAGGACTTCGAAGAGGCGCTTGCCGACGCCGGCATTCCCTACCAGGTGCGCGGGGGAGCGTTCCTCTCGCGGCCCGCGGCGCGCTCGGTACTGCGGCGACTCGGTCGCAACTTCGACATGCCCGCCGGCACGGCGACCGCCGAGGCCGCGCGGCTCGACGGCTTACTCGAGCAGTTGCCCGAAGGCCTCGGCGAAGAGGAAAGGACCCGGCAAGCTGATCTGCGCCGTCTCGTCCAGCTTGCCGATGCGTTCGACGGTTCCGCCGCGGACTTCGCCGCCGACCTCGCACGCCGCTTCGGCAGCGAGGGCGAGGGTCGTGGCGTCCACCTGCTGACCTACCACCGGGCCAAGGGGCTCGAGTGGGACGCCGTGTTTCTCCCCGCTCTCGCAGCAGGCGAGCTCCCGGCGCGGCAGGCCAAGACGAAGACGGCGATCGACGAGGAACGCCGCCTGCTGTATGTCGGAATCACGCGGGCACGGCGATTTCTCTTCCTGTCGCGTCCGGCGAAGGCGAAGCCGAGCCCGTTTCTCGCGGAGCTAGGTCTCGAAGGCCGCTCGAAGCGCCGCGCCTCGGCGCCGGGCGGGCGCGAAGGCGCCGGTCGAGCAGCCACGAGCGACCCCGACGGTCCGTTCGGCGCCCTCAGAGCGTGGCGGAAAGAGCGGGCGCAAGCGGACGGCGTCCCCGCCTACGTTGTCTTTCACGATCGAACGCTGGAGGAGCTCGCGGCGCGCCTGCCCCGGGACAAGGGCGAGTTGCTGGACGTTCCGGGCGTGGGGCCCGCGAAGGTCGAACGCTACGGGAGTGAGGTGCTCGCGGTGCTCGCGCGCTTCGTGGACCTCGTAGGCAGCCGGCGGGGGAGCGTGACTCCGGCTTTCGTATTCGGCCGCGTCAGTCCGGTTTCCGAAAGCGGCCGACGCGTTCTCCGCGAAAGCCGCCCGCACCGTTACCGCCCCCGCAGTTGCCGGCAGCCGGGGCACATCGGAGAGGCGTTCCGATGATGCTGTGTTACCATGGTGTCATGCAAGGACAGCCGGATAGGACTGAAGCAGGTGCCGCCCGCGTTGCGGTCGTAGGGGATTGGAACCCCGAGAACGTGACCCACCAGGCGACGAGCGCGGCTCTCGAGCACGCGGGGGCTACGTTCGAGTGGGTGCCGACAGAGGAGTGCGAGGCGGCTGCCGGCGAGCGACTGAACCGGTTTTCGGGGGTCTTCGTCGCTCCGGCCAGCCCGTACCGCAGCATGGACGGCGCGCTCGAGGCGATTCGCCACGCGCGCCTTCGCGGCGTTCCGCTCGTCGGGACCTGAGGCGGCTTCCAGCACGTCGCGGTCGAGTTCGCGCGCAACGTCCTCGGGTACCGAGACGCTGATCACGCAGAGACCAGCCCCGAGGCGGAGAGGCTGGTGGTGACTCCGCTCTCGTGCTCGCTCGTCGGCCGGGACCAGACCGTGTCGCTGGTCCCCGGCACTCGTTCCGCAACGCTCTACGGGGTCGAGCGGGTGACCGAGGCGTACATGTGCAACTACGGCATCGATCCGGCGTGGGAGGCCAGGCTGGCGGCGGCCGGCCTGCGTGCAGGCGGACGCGGGGACGACGGTGAGGTGCGCATCGTCGACCTCGACGAGCACCCGTTCTACCTCGCGACGCTCTTCCTTCCGCAGCTGCACAGCGCCCCGGGCGCGCCGCATCCTCTCGTGCGCGCGTTCGTCGAGGCGGCAGGCGATCTCTAGCCGCGCGCTGCGGGGAGGGCCGACAGCAGCAGCTCCAGCAGCTCGGCAGGGTCCCGGCGCACCCGCGCAGCCGCATCTCCGTGCCGTACGAGCTCCAGCTCGGCCGGGTCGCGGAGTTGCCTGAGCCGCCCCTCGTGGATCAGCTGCTCGTCCACGCCTCCGAGCCGGCCCGCGAAGGTCGTGTACACGGGAACGCCGAGTGCCACCGCCTCACGGTTCATCGTGCCGCCCGCGGAGACGACGAGATCCGAGAGCGCGATCAGGCTCTGCGCGTCGACCGCGCGATCGGGAAGCAACAGGGAGGGCAGAGCGAGCCGCCGGATCGAGTCTCGCTGCTCGGCGGTCCTGGGCAGGACGACCGCATGGACACCCTCGTCGGTGCCGAGGCGGTCGAGCACACGCGGGAGGAGGGTATTGGCGATGCCGGCGTGATAGAGCGCGACGTCGGCCGGCGTCCGCACGACGACGAGAATCCGGCTCCGCTCGACCCCGAGGGCGTCCAGGACGCCAGGATCGGGCTCGAAGTCGGACAGGTAGTACTCCTCCTTCAGGCCGGGATAACGAAGGAGCTTCGGCGGGCGCAACCCGTACGGAGAAAGACGTTCGGAGGGGATCGCCTCGGGGACGACGACCCGCGTGGCGGCCCGGCAGCCGAGCTGGTGCTGGAGCGCCGCGAACTCGTAGTCGAACGTGGTCGTGCTGGGGATGCCGAGGCGTCGCGCGGTGAGCGTGAGCTCGTGAGAGCCGTGCGCGAGCGCGATGTCGAAGCGGCGATCGCGCGCGAATCGGTAGAGCGCGGGGAGCCGCGAGGCCATCGCCTGCAACTTGCCGAGCCGTCCTCCTCCGCCGTGGGTTCCCATGAGCTCGGCCGGGATCCCGTGCAGCTCGAGCAGCCCCACGGTCTGGGCGTAGTGCCGTGACGTCACCTCGACCTCGGCGCCCCGCTCCTGCAACAGGCCGATCAACGGGCGGAAGACCAGGACGTGAGCAGGGGCCGTGATGTCGATCCAGACGCGCACGGGCTGAGTCTAGGCGGGCCCGGCGGCGTCGAGGCTCTCGTCGACCGCCTCGCCCCGAAGGCATGCTGCGATGCCGGACACTTCATCTGCGGGATCCACGGCATAATGGTTGCTTATGGATACGCGGCAGCTGGCGGCGTTCTGCGCGGTGGTCGAGCGGCGAAGCTTCTCCCAGGCGGCGGAACGGCTGGGTGTCACCCAACCGGCCGTCAGCATGCAGGTGCGCACGCTCGAGGAGCGCGTCGGGCAGCGTCTGCTCGACCGCTCCGGCCGTCGCGTCGAGCCCACCGAAGCGGGTTGGCGCCTGTACCGGGGCGCGCAGCGGTTGCTGCTGGCCGAGGAGGAGCTGTGGAACGACTTCGACGCCGACGAGCAAGCTCCGCTGCGCGGCCGCCTGGCCGTCGGCGCCTCGACGGGCCCCGGCGGGCGGCTCGTACCGCTGCTGGTCTGTGAGTTCGCGCGCGAACACCCGGCGGTCGAGGCCGAGCTCGTCATCTCCGACACACAGTCGGTGATCGACCGCGTGGCCGAGCGTGAGCTGGAGCTCGGCATCGTGGGCGCCTCACGACGGGCGCGGGGCCTCGAGTTCGAGCCGCTCGTGCGCGACGAGATCGTGCTGGCCGTTCCTCCCGGCCACCGCTTCTCCGGCCGGACGCTCGAGCCCGGGCAGCTCGCAGAGGAGACACTGCTCGACATGCAGGAGGGTGCCGGCGTACGCCGGGTCGTCGAGCAAGAGCTGCGCCGGCGCTCGCTACGCCTCGCCCCGCGAGCGCGGGTCGAGCTCGGGCTGCAGGAGTCGGTCAAGAGCGCGGTCGCCGCAGGCTTCGGCGTCGGGTTCATCTCCCGCAACGCGATCGAGGACGAGCTTGGAGCCGGAACGATTGCGGCCGCGCGCGTGGAGGGCCTCGAGCCCGCCCGCCAGATCTACCTCGTCCGCTCGACTGCGCGGGTTCCCACACGTGCCGCCGAGGCATTCGCAGGCTTTGCGCGGCAACGGGCCGCCGAGCTCGGACGGGAGCGGCCGTGATCGTCTGCTGGGGCCTCGACCAGCTTCCGGCCCTCCTCGCCGAGCTCGAGGTCGATCGGCCGTTGCTCGTCGCCACCGGGCGCTTCGCCGACATCGAGCTGCCGCTGGAGCTCCCGCCCGAGCAGCGCTTCGCCGGCGTACAGCCCCACGCGGACGTTGCGGGGGTCGAGGCCGCCACGGCCGCGGCGGCGGATGCGGACGGGCTCCTCGCCGTCGGCGGCGGCAGCGCGATCGACACCGCGAAGGCGGTCTCGGCCGAGACCGGGCTTCCGGTGATCTCGGTGCCGACCACGTACTCCGGGGCCGAGTGGACGAAGGGCTTCGGGAGCCGCGACTCCTCGACGGGCGAGAAGCGCCAGGGCGTCGGCGCACGCACGGTGGCGATCCTCTACGAGCCACGGCTGACACTCGGTCTGCCTCATGCCCAGACGTGCGGGACGGCGCTGAACGCGCTCGCGCATTGCGCGGAGGGGCTCTACGGCGCCGAGCGGAGCGACGTCACGGACCGGGACGCGATCTCCGGCGCCCGCCTGATCTCGGGCCTCCTGCCGGAGGTGGTGGAGCGCCCCGACGACCTGGAGGCGCGCTCCGGACTGCTGGAGGGCGCCATGCACGCCGGCGCGGCGATGGCAGCGGGCACGGGCGTCGGGCATGCAATGGCGCAGGCTCTCGGCGGGCGCTACGGCCTGCCGCACGGCGCCATGAACGCCGTGTGCCTCCCGGGCGCGCTGCGCTTCAACGCCCCCGTGGTGGCAGACGCGCTCGAGCGCCTCGGGGAAGCGATGGGACACGGCGAGCCGATTGCGCGGGTGGAGACGCTCGCGGGGCTCGGGGGCTTCGGCGGCCTGCGGGAGTTCGGTGTGCCGGAGGACGAGCTGCGCAGCGTGGCAGAGGCGGCCGCCGTGCGTTCGGGCGCCCGCGCAAATCCTCGTCCCGCGCCGCCGGAGGCGATCGAGGAGATCCTGCGCGGCCTCTGGTAGCGCGTCACGCAAAGCGGCGTAGCCGGCTCAGCCGTACGGGGAGCCCGCGCAGCGGGCGGTGCGCCCGTAGGCGCCAAGGCTGTTGCATAAGATTTTCTAATGCTTGGCATTAGGGTGACTGGTGGTACGCTGAAGCGGTGCCGCCACGCCTTTCCTTCGACGTGCTCGTAGTCGGGAGCGGGGCCTCGGGCCTCGCGGCCGCGGTCTCCGCCGAGCGCGCCGGAGCCCGCGTCGGCCTCGTGACGAAAGGCGCCCTCCAGTCCTGCAACTCCGCGAAGGCGCAGGGCGGCATCCAGGCAGCACTGGGCGAAGACGACTCGCCGGAGCTCCACGCGGAGGACGTCTGGAAGAGCTCGCACGAGACCGCCGATCGCGATCTCGTGGAGATCCTGACCTCCGAGGCCCCCGACGCGATTCACTGGCTCGAGGGACTCGGGGTGGTTTTCACCAGGGAGAACGGCGGTCATAATGGGAGCTACCGGCTCGCGCGCTGCGGTGGCGCGAGCCGGAAACGTCTTCTGCAGGTTGGCGACCGCACGGGACACGCGATCACGACCGCCCTGCGGGACGCCTACACGTCGTCCGCGGGCACGAGTCTTCCGAACACGCCGCTTGCCGCGCTCATGCGACGCGAGAACGGATTCGTCGCGTCGTGCCGTGAGAAGGACGGCACGACGAAGGAGATCGATGCGGGCGCCGTGGTGCTGGCGGCCGGGGGCCGCTGCTTCCGTGAGGCGCAGGAGCGAGGCGAGCTCTCGACGAATCACCCGGGGGCGACCGGAGAGGTGACCGTGATCGCGATGGAGCTCGGCGCGGAGGCCCGCGATCTCGATGCTCTTCAATACCACCCGAACGGCGGCGCCTGGCCCGCGGGCATGCAGGGCTACTCGATCCCCGAGACGACCCGCGCCTACGGAGCGCAGCTGCTCAACGCCGCGAGGGAGCGCTTCGTCGACGAGCTTTCTCCGCGTGACGTCGTGTCCGATGCCATCTTCCGCGAGGTGGAGGAGGGCCGCGGCGTCGAGTCTCCGGACGGACGACCGGCCGTCTGGCTCGACACGACTCGGATACCGGAGCGCGACGCGGACATCTCGCTGCCCTACATGCTGCGCCGCTACCGGTCGGCGGGCGTCGACCCCCTTGCGGAGCCGATTCTCACCTACCCGGTGCTCCACTATCAGAACGGCGGTCTCGTCATCGACGAGCACGGAAAAACGACGGTCGACGGGCTCTTCGCCTGCGGTGAGATCGCAGGCGGGGCGCACGGCCGCAACCGGATGATGGGCAACAGCCTGCTCGAGTGCTGCGTGTTCGGGCGGCGCGCCGGGCAGGCCGCCGCAGAGGCCGCCCGGTGATCGCGAAACCCGTAGGGGCCGGATCCCATCCGGCCCGGAAGTGAGGGCCGAGATGGCTGTGACAACCGATCTCGAGAAGATCGTGGAGGACGCTGCCGCGTATCTCTACGTCTGGGCGCTCAAGGACATCCCGCAGGATCTGCGCGATGCGCTCAAGGCTGCGCGCGAGCGCGAGACGTCGATCTCCGGTCAGCGCGTTCTCGACACGATCCTGCGCAACGTCGAGGTGGCGGACGCGGAGAAGAACCTCGTCTGCCAGGACACCGGCATCGCGGTCTACTACTGCCGGGTGGGCGAGCACTTCCCGCTGCACCCGGCCCGGATCTACCAGGCGCTCTACGACGGCACCGAGCGGGCAACGATCGAGCACCCGCTGCGGTCGAACACGGTGCACACGCTCACGCGCGAGAACACGGGGCAGAACGTCGGCTACCGCGTGCCGATCGTCCACTGGGACTTCGTCCAGGGCTGGGACGGCCTCGACGTCAAGTGCGTCCCGAAGGGCTCCGGATCCGAGAACATGAGCTTCCTGAAGATGTGCGTTCCCGCCGACGGCGTGGCGGGAGTCAAGCGCTTCGTGCTCGACTCGATCGTCGGGGCCGGCGGCAAGCCGTGCCCGCCCGGCATCGTGGGCGTCGGGATCGGCGGCTCCGCCGACTACGCCATGCACCTCGCCAAGGAGGCCATCGCGCGGCCGGTCGGGACGCGCAACCCGGACCCGGACGCGGCGAAGCTCGAGGACGAGCTCTGCGAGCTGCTGAACGAGACCGGCATCGGGCCGATGGGCCTCGGCGGCGACGTGACCGTGCTGTACGTCCACGTCGAGCACGCCGACACTCACATGACGCTCAACCCGGTCGCGGTCAACTACCAGTGCTGGGCGGCCCGGCGCGCGACGGCTCACGTCGCGGCCGACGGGGCCGTCGAGTACGACCGGGAGGCCTGACGATGGTGGCCGAGCATCGCATGTCGTTCCCCTGTACGGAGGAGCAGATCCGCGAGCTGCGTGCAGGCGACTCGGTGATCGTCGACGGGCACGTGATCGGGATCCGCGACCGCACGCAGATCCGCATGTTCGATCACGGGCAGAAGCCGGAGATGGACCTGACCGGAGCGCTCCTGCTCCATACGGCGCCCAACGTCCGGCGGCTCGAGGACGGGCGTTACGAGAAGCTCTGCATCGGCACGACGACGAGCGCGCGGATGGTGCGCTTCACGGAGGGGCTCGGGCGCGACTACGGCGTGCGGGCCGTCTGCGGCAAGGGCGGTCTTCCGGACGAGGCAATCGAGCCGATGAGCCGCCTGGGCATGGTGTACTTCGCGATCGTCGGCGGGGCGGCGGCACTCGAGACGACCCAGATCGAGGAGATCGAGGAGGTCGAGTGGGAGGATCTGATGCCCGAGTGCCTGTGGAAGTTCCGCGTGCGGGATTTCGGGCCGCTCACGGTCGGAATCGACTCGCACGGCTCGTCCGTCTACCACGACGTCCAGGAACAGGCCAAGAAGCGACTGGAGGACCTCTATGCCCGCCTCTAACGGACCGGACGGATTCCTCGATGTACCGGCGCGGTCGCCGAAGCCGCGCACTTCCGGCCTGACTCACGTCATGGACAAGGGGCTGAACCTTCGCGAGATCGAGGGTCTCTTCGACACCGCGGGCGACTACGTCGACATCGTGAAGCTCGGCTGGGGCACCTCGTACGTGACGCAGAACCTCGAGAAGAAGATCGCCCTCTACCGGTCGCTCCAGTCGCCGGTCGTCTGTGGCGGCACGCTCTTCGAGGCGGCCGTGGCGCTCGGCAAGCTCGACGAGTACCGGCGCTGGCTCTCCGAGAACCGCTTCTCTCACGTCGAGATCTCGGACGGGGTGATCGAGCTTCCCCGCGAGCGCAAGCTCGAGCTGATTGCCGACCTCGCGAGAGACTTCGTCGTCCTCTCGGAGGTCGGCTCCAAGGACGCCGAGGTCGTGTTCCCGCCCTACCAGTGGGTCGAGTGGATCCGGGAGGAGCTGGACGCCGGCGCCTGGAAGGTGATCACCGAAGGGCGTGAGGGAGGCACCGCGGGCATCTACCGGCCGACCGGGGAGATGCGGACCGGGCTCATCGACGAGATCGCCCACTCCATCGAGTTCGGCGACGTGATCTTCGAGGCGCCCACGAAGTCGGCCCAGGCCTGGTTCGTGAAGCACTTCGGGCCCGAGGTCAACCTCGGCAACATTCCGCCCGACGAGGTCATCCCGCTCGAGACGCTGCGCCTCGGGCTGCGGGCCGACACCTTGAAGGAGGTCTTGCTCCGTGAGCACGAGCCGGCTCGCACCTGAGCTCTCCCTCACCGAGAACGAGCTCGATTCCCTCTCCGCGCCCGAGCTCATCCGGTGGGCGCACGCCGAGTTCGGCGAACGTCTCTGCCTCACCTGCTCCTGGCAGAAGCAGTCCTCGGTTCTCGTCCACATGGTCGCGGCCGAGCTCGAGCTCGAGATGGACGTCGTCGAGCTCGACACCCACCTGTTCTTCCGGGAGAGCTACGAGACGAGGGAGCGGCTCGTCGAGCGCTACGGGCTCTCGCTCATCCGGCCCGAGATCATCACCGTGGCCGAGGCAACACGCGAGCGAGGGCCCGAACCTCTGGGAGACGGATCCCGACCGCTGCTGCCACGTGCGGAAGGTGGAGCCCCTCATCACGGCGCTCCGGCCCTACGATGCGTGGATCTCGGGGATCCGGCGCG
The DNA here is from genome assembly GCA_963780385.1 of uncultured Thermoleophilia bacterium. Taxonomy (GTDB): domain Bacteria; phylum Actinomycetota; class Thermoleophilia; order Gaiellales; family Gaiellaceae; genus CAWACA01. The sequence goes on from CAWACA010000023.1 coordinate 217,546, forward strand.
ACCAGTCCCCGAGCCGGGCCGGTATTCCGAAGGTCATCTGGTCCGAGCGCTACGGCGTCTGGAAGATCCATCCGCTCGCGGACTGGGACGAGTCGGACGTCTGGGGCTACGTCATGGCCAACGACATCCCGTACAACCCGCTGCACGACGCCGGCTACCGGTCGATCGGCTGCATTCCCTGCACCCGCCCGACCCAGCCGGACGAGGAGGAGCGGGCGGGGCGCTGGGCGGGCTCCGACAAGCTCGAGTGCGGGATCCACGTCGACGACTGCGATCCGCCTGCTGCAAACGACTGAGCCGTTCGCTCCACAACGACACAAAGGACGCCAATGACAGACCACATCCATCCCGTCGAGCATCCCGAGTCCGAGCGGGTCGCCGGCGGGGGCTTCACGCTCTGGTTCACAGGGCTTTCCGGCTCGGGCAAGAGCACGATCGCGCACCTCGTCGGCCCGGAGCTCGAGGCGCGCGGAAAGATCGTCGAATACCTCGACGGCGACGTCGTGCGAACCCATCTCTCGAAAGGGCTCGGGTTCTCGAAGGAGGACCGCGACACGAACATCGAGCGGATCGGCTGGGTCGCCGCGCGTCTCACACGGCACGGCGCAGCTGTGATCGCCGCGGCGATCTCTCCGTACGCAGAGACGCGGCAGGCCGCGCGATCGATGGTCGAGCAGTACGGCCCGTTCGTCGAGGTGCACGTGAGCGCGTCGGTGGACGAGTGCGCGCGCCGCGACGTCAAGGGGCTCTACGCGAAGGCGTTCGCGGGCGAGATCAAGGGCTTCACCGGCGTGGACGACCCGTACGAGGCGCCGGAGGCGCCGGAGATCGTGCTCGACACCGAGGCGCAGGAGCCGGAGGAGAGCGCCCGGCTCGTGCGTCGGCACGCCTCGAGGAGCTCGGATTGATCCCGGCCGGGATAGCCGCGTGAGCACGGCGCTCGAGCCGCACCTGATCGCGCCGCACGGCGGCGAGCTCGTCGAGCGCTTCGGGGAGCGTCCCGAGGGCGTCGGACGGGCTCGAGACCGTCGCGCTGACGCCGCGCGAGCTGGCCGACCTCGACATGATCGCCTCCGGGCGCGCTGTCCCCGCTCGCCGGCTTCCTCGGCCGCGAAGACTACGAGCGCGTGATCGACGAGATGCGCCTGACGAGCGGGCTGCCCTGGGCGCTGCCGGTGTGCCTCGCGGTCCCGGAGGCGCCGAAGGGCGATCGGGTCTGCCTCACCGACGAGGCCGGCACACCACTGGCGGTGCTCGACGTCGAGGAGGTCTACCCGTACGACAAGCAGCGCGAGGCCGAGCGGTGCTTCCGGACGACCGATGCCGACCATCCCGGGCGTGGCGCGCCTCTACGGCCAGCAGCGACCTGTACCTCGCGGGTCGCGTGACGGTCTTCCTGCGGCAGCCGCCGCCGTTCCCAGAGCTCGCGCAAGGACCCGGGCGAGACGCGCAGCTGTTCGCCGAGCGCGGGTGGCGGCGCGTCGTCGGCTTCCAGACGCGGAACCCGATTCACCGCGCGCACGAGTACCTGACCAAATGCGCGCTCGAGACCGTGGACGGGCTGCTGCTGCACCCGCTCGTGGGCGAGACGAAGTCCGACGACGTCCCTGCCGCGGTGCGGGTCGAGTGCTACCGCGTGCTGCTCGACGGCTACTACCCGCAGGACCGCGTCGTCGTCTCCGCCTTCCCGGCGGCGATGCGCTACGCGGGCCCGCGTGAGGCGATCTGGCACGCGATCTGCCGCAAGAACTACGGCTGCTCGCACTTCATCGTCGGCCGTGACCACGCCGGCGTCGGCAGCTACTACGGCACGTACGACGCGCAGCTGATCTTCGACGAGTTCGCTCCGCACGAGCTCGACATCGAGCCGATGTTCTTCGAGCACTCGTTCTGGTGCAAGGTCTGCGGCCAGATGGCGACGCCGAAGACGCTGCCCGCACGGCGGCGACGACCACGTCTTTCTCTCGGGCACGAAGGTGCGGGAGCTGCTCGCGGCCGGAGAGCTGCCGCCGGCCGAGTTCTCCCGGCCCGAGGTGGCCGAGATCCTGATCAGCGCCTATCGGGAGTAGCGCGCCTCGCCTCGGACGTAGAATCGCCGCGCCTTGCCGCGGATCGCAGTCACCGTCGTCGTGCTCGTCCTCGTGGCCGGCACGGCGGCGGCGTTCGCGTTAGCGGAGCGGCTCAAGCTCGAGCGCTCGCCGGTCGTGCGCCACGAGCTTCACGCGCGAGTTCTCGCCCGTCTGCTGACTGCGACACGGCCACGGCGACGTTGAACCTCCGCTTTCGGCGGCCGGAGACGCGTGACGGCGCGGATCGTCACCCCCTCGGGCGACGTCGTGCAGACGCTGGCCGAGCGCGAGCGGGTCGACCAGGCTCGACCGCGTACGTGTGGGACGGTCGCGACGCGGCAGGGACGATCGTCGCCGGACGGCCGCTACCTGCTGCGTCTGGATTTCGTCCAGCGAGCGGCGCTCGATCCTCGTTCCGACCACGATCCGGGTCGACACGAAGCCGCCGAGGCTGCGCGGCGTGCGCTTCCGTCCTGACGCGATCTCGCCGGACGGCGACGGACGTGGCGACCGCCTTCGCGTCGTCTACCGCGCCAGCGAGCCTCACACGGCCGAGCTGCAGGTCGACGGCCGGCGTGAGGTGGGGCCGACGCGGGTCCGCGCGAAGCGGCGCCGGTACTCCCTCCAGTGGCAGGGCACCGTCCGCGTGCCCGGCGGCGAAGAGCGGGTCACGGCGGCGCCGGGCGACCACGACGTCGCGCTCGTCGTGCGCGATCTGGCGGGCAACGAGGCAGTCGCCGAGTCGACGGTCCTCGTGCGCTACATCGAGCTGGATCGCAGCGCCTACGAGGCGCGACCCGGCGGCACGCTCAGCTTCAACGTCGACACCGACGCGGCCGACTACGCCTGGTACCTGTATCGCCCCCGGGCCGGTCGCCTCGGCAGGCCGGTGCTCTTCGACACGGACGTCGTCGATCGCGCGGTCGCGGTCCCGATCCCGGCGGACGCCCGGCCCGGCACGTACATCCTCCGCGCCGTCGAGGGAGACCGGAGGGCACGTGCGAACGTGGCCGTGAACCGGACCGGATCGTGAGCGACGGCGCCGCGGCGGACGTCGGTTGCGTCCTCGGAGCGCTCGGCGCAGGGCTCGTCCTGATTCCGCGGAGCCGTGTCGCGCTCGTCGGAGGCCTCGCGCTGCTCGTGGCTGCGATGGCCCTGCTTGCGACCTCGCTCGTCCCCGGCCACGATTTCCGATCGCTCGTCGATTCCCCGGCCAGGGTCGGAGCGCTCGCGGTGGCCGCGATCGTGCTCGTCGCCGCCGGCGTGCTGCTCGCGCATCGGCCGGCCGTCGTGACTGTGGCCCTGCTCGTGGCGGCGCCGTTCCGCGTCCCGGTGCACGCTCGGCGATCAGAAGGCGTTTCTGCTCGTTCCCCTCTACGCCGTGCTCGTCGTCGCAGCCGTCGGCCTCCTGCTCCGCGCTTCTGCGCCGCGACGAGCTTCCGGACCCGCCCGCGCTGGCTGACGCGTGCCCGCCGCAGCCTTCATCGGTCTCGTCGTCCCTCTCGCTGCTCTGGACCGAGGACCTTCGTGCGGGCACGATCGAGCTCCTCTTCTTCCTGCTTCCGTTCGCGGTGCTGGCGGCGTTCGTCGCGCGTGCCGCGCTCGCAGCCTGGTCGACGAGAGCCTTCGCGGTCACGATCGTGCTGCTCGCGTGCGGTTTCGCCGCCGTCGGGCTCTCGCAGCTCTGGACGGGTGAGCTGTACTTCGCGCGGGACCTCGAGGTCGCCAACGCGTACACGTCCTACTTCCGGACGACCTCGCTCTTCGCCGACTCGAGCATGTACGGCCGCGAGCTGGCGGCTCGGGATCGTCGTGCTGGTCGCCGCCGCTCTGGCTCGCCCGTGTGGGCCTGCCGCTCGCGGTCGCGCGTGATCGCCCTGCTCTGGACGGGCCTCTACTTCACGTACTCCCAGTCGAGCATGGTGGCGCTCGTCGTTGCGGTGCTGGCGGTCAGCCTCGTGGCCGCCGACAGGCGCAGCCGGCGTGGTCCTGGTCGCCGGGACCGCCGTGGTCGTGCTCGTCGCGGCGGCGCTCGTCGCCGTCGAGGTCCGGCGACCAGCCGGTCGAGCGCGTCGACGAGCGGCCGCTTCGCGCTCGTCGAGAACACGTGGCAGCGTCTTCGTCGACCATCCCGTCGTCGGGCGTCGGCATCGGCGGCCAGCCGCGCGGCGAGCCGTGATCAGGACGGCGCGCGGACGCAGACCGAGCGCAACGCCTCGCACACGACGCCGCTGACCGTCGCGGCGGAGCTCGGCCTCGTCGGGATCGTCGCCTACCTCGCTTCCTGCTGGCCGCGGCTGCCCGCGCTCGTACTGGCGGTCGGCGACGGTGGACCGCTCGCTCGGACTGGGGCTCTTCGGCGTGTTCGTCCTGCTCTTCGTCCACTCGCTCTTCTACAGCGGGCTTCTTCGAGAACCCCGTGACCTGGGGGATCCTGGCCGTCGCGGCCGCCGTGCTCGCCACGCGGCGGAGCACGGGAGCCGCTGTCCGAGACCTCACGCGGCTCGCTGTCCGGTCGCAGGACGGAAGAAGCGGCACCGGCGTCGTAGCGACAGCGGCGGCTGGCAGACTGAGGCTGGCCGTCCCCGAATGCGGAAGAAGCTGGTCCTCATCGGCCTTGCCGTCGCGCTCGCACTCGGAGGCGCGGCGATTGCCTATGCGTTGGCGGTCGGGAACCGGCCGGAGGGGGAGCTCGACACCCAGCGTGACGGACGTGTCCTACGTCTCCGTGCCGTCCGAGCCGGAGCCATCGCCGACCACCGAGGCGCTTCCACCGGCGACGACGGCGGAGGAGCCCGCCGTCACGGAGGAGCCGCCGCCGATCACAGAGGAGCCGCCCTCGGAGCCGGTCGAGGGCCCCTGCTGGAGCGAGTTCGGAGGAAACCCGCAGCGAACCCTGTCCCGCACGCAGCTCGATCTCGGCCGGCCGAAGGCGAAGCCGGTCTGGGTGCGAGGCGTCGGCAGCTACATGGAGTATCCGCCGAGCTTCTGCGACGGGACCGTGTACGTGAACACCTTCGGCGGGCGAACGGCCGCATACGAGGCCGAGACGGGAAGGCTCATCTGGTCGTGGCAGTCGGGCACGAAGGCATCGTCGCCGGCGATCGCCGGCGACTGTCTCGTCGTCAGCTCCCATGACGGGTCGGTCACCGGCCTCGATCGGGCGAGGGGCAAGGTGCGCTGGCGGATCGAGACGCACGCCAAGGTCGAGTCCTCGCCGGTCGCCATGGACGGCATCGTCTACGTCGGCTCGACCGACGGGCGTCTGTTCGCGCTCAACGCCGCGAACGGCCACGTTCGCTGGGCCTACGACACCGGCGGCCGGATCAACTCGAGCCCGTCGGTCTGGGGAAACCGGGTCTGCATCACGACCTACGCCGGGTCGATCTTCTGCCTCCGCCGCGACACCGGCGAGAAGCTCTGGGACACGTACGTCAAGCGCGACGCGTTCCGGTACGAGAGCTTCTACGCGAGCCCCAGCACCGACGGCCGGCGGCTCTTTACGGTCGCCCGCTCGGGCAAGGTGGTGGCGCTGAACGCCCAAACCGGCTCGATCGTGTGGACGGCGAGCACGGGCGCACTGACCTACTCGACCCCGGCCGTCGCGGACGGCCGCATCTTCGTCGGCGGCTTCGACGGCGCCCTGCACGCGTACGACGCGGACAGCGGCCGGCTGCTCTGGGAGAGCCGGGTGGGCGGGCGGATCCTCGGGCCGGCGCTCGTCGTCGGCGACCTCGTCTTCTTCTCGAACCTCGAGACCAACACGTTCGCGGCACGTGTCTCGAACGGACAGATCGTCTGGCGGATCTCGCTCGGCAAGTACGCGCCCGGGATCGCGACCGACCAGCGCTACTACTTCTCGTTGAACGGCCTGCTGATGGCCTTCGAGGGAACGGGTCGCTCCTAGAGCCGTCACTCGAGGTACGGATGCCTGCGTCGCCAGAGCGGCAGGCGGCGGACGGTGTGGCCGGCGGCCCGCCACGCCGCGGTGCGCATGCGGTACGAGACGATGCCGGCGCGGGTCCAGCGATCGGGCGGCGCCGGCTCGCGCGTCACGAGCTCGTAGCCGAGCTCGGCGAGCAGGTCACCGGCTATCCGCTCGAAGGCGACGACGTCGCTTCCGGGGAGCTGGCCGCGCCAGTCGCGCAGGCCCGGCGTGGGGGGCCGGCGGAGGCTCTGCTGGTGCGGTTTCGACGAGACGTCGACGGCCCGCGCGTAGTCGAGCATCGCCGGGTCGAAACGAAGGCCGGCGAACGCGCAGATGCGTCGAAGCTCGAGCTCGGGCTCGGCGACGAGCTCCTCGTAGCGCACCTCGAGGTAGCGCTTCGGGCCCGCTTGCCGCCCGAGCTCGCGGGCGAGCGATCACCTCCGTCCGCCACTGGCGGGCGAAGCCGGCGGCGTCGCGGGGGTGCGCCCCAGGTCTCGGTCATGATCCCCTCGGGAACGGACAGGAACGAGAGGGCGGCATCCCGTCCGTCGCGGATCAGGTGGACGTACAGCGCGTCCGGGAACAGGCGCTCGAGCAGCCCGAGGTGCTGCATGTACATCGGCGTCTTGTCGCCCCAGCGAGCCTTGCCGTGCTGCTCGGCGTAGGCCTCGTAGACGGCGGCGATCCCGTCCGCGACGGTCGCGCCGGGCCTCAGGCGCGGCGCGGACCAGCTCGGCCGGGAGCGCCCCAGTCTCGCAGGGCCGGCAGCCGCCGCAGGTCGTCGACGAAGGCGTCCACGTCGATGCCGTCCTCGATGTCGCTGGGCGATCTGCGGGATGAAGTACGACTCGTCCGGGATTGCGAGCTCCGGGCCGCGGTCGAGCATGACGCGGAGCAGGGTCGTTCCCGAGCGGCGTACCCCGAGCACGAAGACCGGCGGCGGCACGCTAGGAAACGTTAGGCGTGACCCGGGACGACCCTCCAGGTAACGGTTGCGAACTTCGGCCGAGAGGCTGTAAGGTGCGCCTTACGTTCTGAGTACGGTATTCCTCAAGGGGGGCAAGTGGGTGTACGGACCAGGGTTGTGATTCCGATCGCGGCGGGGGCCGCCGGTGCTGGCGCTCGCCGCGTGCGGCGGGAGTAGTGACGACGCGGCCCAGCCGGCCGCCCCGGCCCAGCCGGCTCAGCCGGCCGCGCCGGCGACGACGGCCGCCGATCTGACCGCCGTCAAGGACTACCTGCTCGAGCACACGGGCCAGCTCACGGGCTTCACTGCGGACTTCGCCGCCGACGCGCAGCGGTACTACGACCTCGCCGAAGCCGCGAACTTCGATTACGAGGCGCTCTGGCAGTCGAGCGCCGCCGAGGTGGGCGAGCTCGTCGAGCACATGAAGGAGGACTGGGTCGAGGGGAATCCCTACTACGAGCGGATGGAGGGGATCGTCGCGGGCACGCCCTCGCTCGCGGAGTACGACGTGATCATCGACGCCGGCTCGAGCGCCGCCGAGGATCCGGCGAGCGCCGTCCCCTTCGATCTCACGCTTCCCGACGGTCGCGTCCTCGAGCAGCCGGGCAACTTCTACAACCTGACCGAGGGCGCGCTCTGGGGCACGCTTCCCGAGGCGCTTGCCGCCGAGGTGCCGAGCACTCCCACCGACCTCGACGGCGACGGAACGGTCGAGTTCGGCGAGGTGCTGCCGGATGCAGCCTTCCTGAACGTCGCCGCGACGGAGTTCCAGAACGCGGCGAACGACCTCGCGGCCGCCGCCGAGGCGTGGCAGCCGGCCGATTCCGATGCGTTCACGGCGCTCGTCGTCATGGTTCCGACGATGAGCGAGTACTTCGGCCAGTGGAAGGAGTCGCGCTTCGTGGTGGGTGACTCCACATCGTCGGAGTCGTTCAACGTCGTCTCGCGCCTCTCGGACATCCGCGACATCATCTCCGGCCTCCAGGTCGTGTACGCGGGCGTCGGCCCGCTCGTTGCGAGCGTCGACGAGGCGCAGAGCAGCCAGACCGGCCGCGAGCTGGACGAGCCTCGGCGCCTTCATCGGAGACCTCCACGACCAGGAGCAGTCGGGCGACCGCTTCACCCCGGAGGAGGCGGACACGCTCGGCAGCGAGGCGCAGGATCGGGCGACCGCGATCGCCGGGCAGGTGTCGCAGGCGGCGGCCGAGCTCGGCATCTCGATCGAGCAGTAGGGCGTGCGCGTCCCGGCGCAGCGAGGATGGCGGCGAGGCATCTGCCTCGCCGCCGCTGCGCTGACCGCGCTGGCGCTGTCCTCCGCAGCCGAGGCGGCGGTCGAGCCCTGGGAGGCGGCCGCCGACGTGAAGACGGCGCTCGCCGACGCCGAGAAAGCGCTGATTCTCGAGGGCCCCGAGGCAGCCGCCGAGCTCACCGCTCAGGCGGCTGACGATGCCCCGCCGCTGCTTCGCGCCCTGCGCGAGGAAGCGCCGATCCAGGCGGCGCGGATCGAGCAGGGCCTGGCCGATGCAACGGCGGCCGCGGAGGACGGCGACGGGGCGAGGCTCGCCGTGGCCCGGGCCAACGTGTGGACGGCGGCGCTCGCGGCGGGCTACCGGCTTGTTTCGGCGGCCCTCGAGCGGGGAGACGTCGGCGAGGCCCAGCGCTGGCTCCTCGTGCGCGAGTTCCGCAAGCCGACCCGGTTCTCCCGGGCGGGCGCGGATGCGACCCTGGCCCTCGGCGCGGTCTCGGACGGCCGCTCGACGCCGCGTCAGGCGCTCGCCTCCGTACGCGCCGACCTGCTCGACACCTATCAGGCGCGGCTGCGCTCGACGCTCGAGCTCGCCGACGAGGCGTGGACGCTCGGCTATCCGGTGCGAACGGCCGGCCTGGCAGCGCTCGCCGGCGGCTACTTCGGGATCCTCGAGGGCGCCTACCGGAGCCAGCGGGGCAGCCCTGCCGCCGATCAGGCTTCGGACGCGTTCGAGCGCCTGCTCGCCGCGGCTCTGGCGATGGATGCGGAGGGGTTCACCGCCGCGCGTACGGACGTGGACGACGCGCTTGCCCGCTTCCGCGCGGCGCCGCTGAGCGCCGAGGAGGAGATCCGGCGGGCGGGACAGCTCCAGCGGTTTCTCGCCCTCGTCCCCGTCGAGTACGCGCGCGGCGTCGACGACGGGCGGGTGACGCTCGACTTCGAGATCCAGGAGGCGATCACGTTTCGCGACGGGGCGTCGCAGGCGTTCGGCGACCTCGAGTCTGCGCTGGCGGAACGCGACCCGGCGGCGACGGCCCGGATCGGCGAGCTGCTTCAGGCTCTCGGGGACGATCTCTCGGCCGCGGCCCGCGGAGACGAGGTCGCGGAGCCGGACACGGTGCAGGCGCAGACCGACGAGGCGCTGAAGCTCGCGGAGGGGATCTACCCGGACGAATGGAAAGACGCCGGCGCGACCGCGGACTTCGACGTCATCAGCGCGTCGCTGGACCGCCTCGAGGGAGCGGTGAAGGCCGGCGAGCACGCGAAGGCGGAGCAGGCCCGGCTCGAGGCCTACGCATTCTTCGAGTTCGGGCCCGAGCAGCGACTCAGGGGGCTTGCACCCGGCCTCTTCGTCAAGGTCGAGGGGCTGTTCTGGTACGGCGAGAGCGGCCTGCCGGGCCTGGCCCAGCTGGTGAAGCGCCGCGCCGGGCCGGAGGAGGTCGCCGCGACGCGCGAGGCGCTCGATGCAGCGCTCGACGACGCCGAGGCGGCAGTCGGGTCCGGCCCGAGCTCGACCGCCGCTGTCATCACGAACACCGCGGTGATCGTCTTCCGCGAGGGGCTCGAGGCCGTGCTGATCCTCGCAGCGCTCATCGCGGGGATGGTGGGGTCCCAGCGCCGCCTGCGCAAGCCGCTGCTCTACGGCGTCGCGGCGGCTCTGGTCGCGACGGCGGCGACCTGGGTGATCGCCCAGACCGTCATCAGCTCGCTCCAGTTCTACGGCGAGAAGCTCGAGGCCGTGATCTCGCTCGTCGCCGTGGCCGTCCTGCTTGCTGATCCTGAACTGGTTCTACCACCGGGTCTACTGGAGCGACCGGCTGGCCGGGTTCCACGGGCGGAAGAAGCGGCTCGTCTCGGCGGGGCTCGTCGGTGCCACGATGGCGCCGCTGCTCGGCCTCGCCGCGCTGGGCTTCTCGAGCGTCTACCGGGAGGGATTCGAGACCGTCCTCTTCCTTCAGGCGATCGTCCTCGAGGCAGGCGTCGGCACCGTGCTGCTCGGGGTCGCGCTCGGGCTTGCCGGCGTCGCGGGCGTGGCCGTCCTCACGATCGCGCTGCAGCGGAAGCTCCCCCACCGGAAGATGCTTGTCGCCACGGGCGTGCTCATCCTGGCCGTCCTCGTCGTGATGGTCGGGACGACGGTTCAGACACTGCAGGTCGTGGGCTGGGTGCCGGTGCACCCGATCCCCGGCGTGCGTCTGCCGTACTGGTCGGGCGCGTGGTTCGGCCTCTTCCCCACGTGGGAAGGCATCGCCGCCCAGGCCGGCGCGATCGCGCTCGTGCTCGGGAGCTACTTCGGCGCCGAGCACTTGCGGGCCCGCCGCCGCCGCGCGCGGCTCGCCGCTCTCGACATGCCCGCTGCGCGGCCGGCCGCCCGTCCCGAGACGCCGGAGCCGGTTCCGGCGCAGATCGGGTCCGGGATAGACGGCTAGACTCGCGCTGCTTGAGCTCTCTGGTTCTGCAGACGAAGCGGCAGCTTGTCCGTGCGCGGCGCGTGTACGGATCGACCTTGCGCTCGCTCGTCCGCCCCGACTCGGCGCCCGACGGCCTGCCGCTCCCGCCTCCCTCGCTGCGCTTCCTGGCCGTCGGCGCGACCGACACCGGAACCTTCATCCGGGGAGGCGAGACCGTCGCGCGCATGATCACGCAAACCCTCGCCCGCCACGGCGTGGGGATGCAGCAGCTCGGCGCCCTGCTGGATTTCGGCGTCGGGTGCGGTCGCGTTCTTCGCAACTGGAGTGGCCTCGCGGCGCAGGGCGTCGAGGTCCACGGCACCGACTACAACCCGAAGCTCGTCGCCTGGTGCCGGCGCGGCCTTCCGTTCGCCTCGTTCGAGATCAACGAGCTGGCGCCGCCGCTTCCGTATCCGGAGGCACGCTTCGACCTCGTCTACGCGTACTCGGTCTTCACGCATCTTCCGGGTGAGCTCCAGCCGGCCTGGGTGCAAGAGGTGCGGCGGGTGCTGCGGCCGGCCGGGCTGCTGCTGTTCACGACGCACGGCGCGCCGTTCGCGAAGGCGCGGCTCACGACCGAGGAGCGCGAGCGGTTCGATCGGGGGGAGCTCGTCGTGCGGGCCCCGACGGCCGCGGGGACGAATCCCTACGCCGCCTTTCATCCGGAGCGGTACGTGCGGGACCGGCTCGCTGAGGGCTTCACAGTGCTGGACTTCGTCGAGGGGGCCGGCCCGAGCGCAGCCTCCGCCGGGGGCGTGCGCCAGGACGTCCATCTGCTGCGAAAGACCGAGACATGATCGAGGCCTGGCGGCGGGTGCTCGTGCTCGCTCCCCACACGGACGACGGCGAGTTCGGCTGCGGCGGCACGATCGCGCGGCTGATCGAGGGCGGCGTCGAGGTGCGCTACGTGGCCTTCTCGATCGCGACGAAGTCGCTGCCGCCCGGGTTTCCGCCGGACACGCTGGCCCGGGAGGTTCGCGAGGCGACGACCGAGATCGGCATCCCCCCCGAAGGCCTGACCGTGCACGACTTCGAGGTCCGGACCTTCCCCGAGCATCGTCAGGAGATCCTCGAGCTGCTGATCGCCCTCTGGGAGGAGTGGCCGCCCGACGCCGTCCTGCAGCCGAGCATCGGGGACATCCACCAGGACCATCAGGTCGTCGCCGCGGAGGGGCTGCGCGCGTTCAAGCGGACGACGGTGCTCGGCTACGAGATTCCCTGGAACTCGCTCAACTTCAACTACCAGGCGTACGTGGCGCTCGAGCAGCACCACGTCGAGCGCAAGGTTGCCGCGCTGGCGCGCTATGCGTCGCAGCAGCACCGCAACTACGCCAATCCGGACTACATCTGGAATCTCGCGCGCACGCGCGGGATCAACATCGGCCGGGAGCTCGCTGAAGTCTTCGAGGTCTACCGCGTCGTGGCGTAAGCGGCGCGAGCAGCGCCGCGCACAGCGGCCGCGCGGCCAAAGGCCCGCCGGCCGCGAAGCGTCCCGCGACGCGGCCGAAGGCCGCAGCCGGCACGAGAGCGGCCGAAGGCCGCGGTTGCACGGCGCCAGGCAGCAGCTTCGAAGGCGGTCGGTATCGTGGAAGTGGTGGCGACAGCACAGGCAACCTGGCGCGAGCACGCGCTCGAGTCGCTGCGAGGCAGCGGCTACCGGTCGGGGGGCGCCCGCACCGCGGTCGTCGAGCTGCTCGCCGACCAGGACTGCTGCCTGACGGCGCAGGAGATCTTCGACCGGCTACGCGAGGACGGCCGCCGGGTAGGGATCGCGAGCGTCTACCGGGCACTCGACCTGCTCACGAGCCTCAGGCTCGTGCAGCGCCTCGACATGGGCGAGGGCATCGCCCGCTACGAGCCGGCCAACGCCGATGGAGAGCACCATCACCATGTCGTCTGCGAGAGCTGCGGCAAGGTGATCGCCTTCGAGGACGAGGCGCTCGAGCAGGCCCTCGACGGGCTGTCGAGCAGGCTCGGCTTCGAGATCGGGGGTCACGACGTCGTGCTGCGCGGCGCCTGTCCCGACTGCAAGCCGGCCTGATCGACGGGACGAACCGAGCCGTTCGGAACCGCAGCGCCTCCGGTCGCGAGCCACCGGCTCGGCGATCGCGGGTCGCGGCCGGCCGAGCCGGCCGCTCAGCCGCCTCCGTACTGCTCCTTCCACCGGTCGAGCGCCTGTTGCCAGTTGAACCAGAGCCAGTACCAGGAGGGTAGGCGCGGCGGTGCGGACTCCGGCCGCGGGCCGCGTTGCGCCTTCGGGGTGAGCTGCCAGCGGCGCAGGTCCCAGGCCCAGCGCGGAATCCGTCGCGGGATGCCGGACGGCCGGGCGGGAGGAGGCGGCGGCTGCGGCGGCTCCGGCGGGGCGGGTGCGTCGCCGATCAGGATCGTTCCCGTGGCCGCCCGGGCTCCGGCTGCCGCGATCGTGTACCGGTAGCGTCCGGCGGGCGCCTTCGCCGCGTCCCACGTCCATTCCACGAGCACACTCTCCCCGCCTCCGGAGGCGACCTGGGCGCCGCCGCCGTCCGTGACGGTGACCGTCCAGGCCAGCGTTTCCGAGAGCCGGGCGCGGAAGACGAAGCTGCCCCCGTCGGCGACATCCACGCTGGGCTCGTAGAGCTTCGGCAGGCCGCGCGACGAGACATCGCCCGCGATCGCATCGAGCTGCGTGTAGAGCCTCTCGCCCGGGCAGGCGGTGGAGTTGGCGTCGCGGTGGCCGGAGACGGCCCGCAGCGTGTGCACCGTGCCGCCGGAGAAGTAGCCGACCTGCGACAGCGGGTCGACATGGCCGATGTCCATCCGCCAGGCGAGCAGCTCGGCGAGGGCCGCCAACGCCTCCGGCGTCGGGTCCTGCTTCTGGAAGTTGCCGAGCAGCGAGACCCCGACGCTGCCCGTGTTGAAGCCGAGCACGTGGGCGCCGATGACGTTTCGCTGCATGCCGCCGGCGCGCCCTTCGAACGCCTGGCCGAAGGGGTCGACCAGGAAGTTGTAGCCGATGTCCTTCCATCCGTTCGACTTCACGTGGTAGACCTGGATGGCGCGCAGGATCGCGGCCGACTCCTCGGAGGAGGCAGGGCTCGATCCCGCCGTGTGGTGAACGAACGCGCCGACGAGGCGGCGAGCGTAGCTCGGCTTGCCGCGTACGATCGACTCGTCGGCGCCCCAGTCGGCCCGCCGTACGATCGAGGGCCGCGCGGTGCTCGCCGGCTGCCTGAGCGGGCGGATCTCGCTGCGGACGAAATGGGCGCGCAGGCGGTCGATGCGGCCGTCGATCCGGTACTGAATGGCGTCGGAGCCGCCTGTCCAGACCGGTGTTCCGAGCTTCCAGCCGGTGCCCGCGACGCCCTCGACGTCGGGGTCCGGCAGCTCGTGGATCGACCGCCCGCTGCCACGGGCTCCACGATCCGCCGAGCCCTCGAACGCGGAACTCCACGGCCCCGGGGCCCTGCCAGTGGAGCCCGACCAGGGTGAAGCGCGGTGCGGCGAGCGGCGGGAGCGTGCGTGCCGCCGCGAGCAGGCCGCTACCGGCTCCGAGCGGCTCGTCCCGAGAGACGAGGGACGGCCGGGACGCCGCGGCAGCGACTCCCGCCGGAGCCCACGAGAGCCCGGCGAGGCCGATTCCCAGCGCCGCTGCCCGGCGCAGTAGCTCTGACCGTGTCTGTCGCTTCTCCAGGTCGATGACGGCCCTCTACTCGGACGACGCGCCGGGGCCGACTCCCTTCCCGCCGAGGGTCAGGGGTGCCGACCGCCGGGCCGGGCCCGGCGCGCAGCCTCTGCTCGGGACTTCAAGGTGCCACGCCGAACCCCTCCGCGCCACCATCTCGAACAGAATGCTCAATAATGAGAACTGTTCCCATTCTTGCTACGCTTGCGACTCGATGCGGCTGTTCCGTATTCCAACGGCGGCGGCCGCATTGACCGCCGCGATCGCGCTCACGGGCTGTGGCGGCTCGGAGCAGGCGAAGGCCGGCGCCCTTGGACGTCGTCGCGTCCTTCTATCCGCTTGCCTTCGCTGCGGATGAGATCGGCGGTGCGGGCGTGTCCGTCGTGAACCTGACTCCGCCGGGCGTCGAGCCGCACGATCTCGAGCTCGCCCCCGGCGACGTGAAGCGGATCGCGGACGCTGACCTCGTCCTCTACCTCGGCGGGGGCTTCCAGCCCGCGGTCGAGGAAGCGGCGCAGCGGTCGAGCCGCCCGGTCGATCTGCTCGAGGGGCTCGATGTGCAGGCCGGCGGCGGGCCGCACGTCTGGCTCGACCCGCTCCGCTATGCCGAGCTCGTCGAGCGGCTGGGTCGTCTGCTGGACGACGAAGACGCCGCGGGCTCCCTGGCCGGCCGCCTGCGGGAGCTTGACGGAGAGCTCCGGCGCGGCCTCGCCGACTGCGACCGTCGAGTGTTCGTGACGAGCCACGCGGCCTTCGGCTATCTGGCCGACAGGTACGGGCTCGAGCAGGTCTCGGTGACCGGAATCGAGCCGGAGGCCGAGCCGGCGCCGGCCGACCTCGCGCAGGTCGTGGACCGGGTGCGCGAGACCGGGGCCACGACCGTCTTCGTCGAGCCGCTCGCCTCCCACGCGCTGGCCGAGACGGTTGCCCGTGAGGCCGACATCGGGGTGGCGACGCTCGATCCGCTCGAGGGGCTCACGGAGGACCAGCTTGCCGCCGGTGAGGACTACTTCTCCGTGATGCGCGCGAACCTGGCTGCGCTGCGGGAGGGTCTCGGGTGCCGGTAGCGGTCGAGCTGCGCGGCGTCTCCTTCTCCTACGGGCGTGGCCAGCCCGTGCTCTCGGGCGTCGACTTCGCCGTCGAGCAGGGTCGGTTCGTCGCGATCGCGGGCCCGAACGGCGGCGGCAAGACGACGCTGGTCCGGCTCGCGCTCGGGCTGCTCGAGCCGGACGAGGGAGAGGCGTTCCTCTTCGGCGAGCCCGCGGCCGGCTTCTCGCGGCGTGCAACCCTCGGCTACCTCGCCCAGCGCTCGCAGCTCGGTACCGACGCCCCGGCCACGGTCCGCGAGGTGGTCTCGGCGGGCCGGCTGGCCGCGGGCGGCCTGCTGGGAGCTCTCCGCCGGCGCGATCGCGCGATCGTCGAGGAAGCGATGGGCAGGGTCGGCCTGGCCGAGCTCGCCGACCGGCCGCTCACCATGCTCTCCGGGGGCCAGCAGCAGCGTGCGTTCATCGCCAAGGCGCTCGCCGGCGAGCCGTCGTTGCTCGTGCTCGACGAGCCCACGACCGGCGTCGACGTGGACGCCCAGGAGGCCCTGGCGACCCTGCTCGACGCGCTGAGACGGGAGCTGCGCGTGACGATCCTCTACGTCTCCCACGAGTTCGGAGCGGTCGAGCGCTACGTCGAGCGCCTGGTGCTCGTGCGAGGAGGGATCGTCTTCGACGGGCCGCCGCGCGCGCTTCCCGAGCGCTGGCACGACCCCTCGCACGTCCATGTTTGAGCTCGAGTTCATGCGGCTTGCCTTCGCCGCGGGCGCGGTGATCGGCCTGCTGGCCCCGGCGGTCGGGTTCTTCCTCGTCCAGCGGCGGCTGAGCCTCATCGGCGACGGCATCGGCCACGTCGCGTTCACGGGTGTCGCTGCGGGCTTCATCCTCGCGGTCTCGCCGACGGCGATGGCGTTGGCAGCCGCGGTCCTCGGGGCCGTCGCCATCGAATTGCTCCGCGCCAAACGGCAGGCGGCAGGCGACCAGGCGCTGGCGCTCGTCTTCTACACGGGCATCGCCGCAGGCATCGTGCTCATCTCGGCGTCGGGCAGGCTGAACGTCGATCTGTTCGCATTCCTGTTCGGCTCGATCTTGACGGTTACCTGGACGGACTTCTGGATCGTGCTCGCGCTCGGCGCCGGCGGCCTGACCGTGATCGCGCTGCTCTACCGCGCCCTCGCGGGCATCGTCATCGACGAGGAGGGCGCGCGCGTCGCGGGCGTGCCGGTGGCGACGCTCAACATCGTCGTCTCGGTTCTCGCCGGCATCACGATCGCCGTCTCGATGCAGATCGTGGGCGTTCTGCTCATCGCGGCGCTGATGGCGCTGCCCGTCATCGCGGCCAGCAGGGTCGCCTGGAGTCTCGCCTCGACGATGCTGCTCTCGATGGCGATCGGCCTGGCCTCCGTGCTGGCCGGGTTGACGATCTCGTACTACGGCGATCTCGCGCCGGGAGGCGTGATCGTGCTCGTCGCCGCCGGGGCGTTTGCCGCGGCTGCCGGCGCGCGGGCACTCGGCGCCCAGCGCGCCTGACCCGAGCCGTCAGTCGTCCCACTCCACCTGGTCGAAGTAGCGGAGGGCTCGGCGCGTCGGTCGCACCCGGCGCGCATAGGCAGAGAGCTCCGCCTCGTCGATCTCGCCGAGCGCGTGCTTGAGGCCCAGGTACGGAAGATTCAGGTCCTCCTGGTAGACGACCGTGGAGATGCGCGGGTTGACCTCGATGACGGCGTCGCCGACGAGCTGGATGTTGAAGAAGTGGTCGAGCGAGAGCGCGCCGGTGATCCGGTCCGCCACGCCCATCAGGCCGTCGTCCTGGAGGGTCTCGAAGTACATCGCGAGCCCTGCCCGCATCGACTCCCGCGTCTTCGGGTGCCCGAGCAGCACGCGGCCGCCGTCGGCGATGCCGTCGATCGTTCGCTCGCCGCCCTCGACCAGCTCCATGACGAGCAACTCGTCGCCACCGACTTCGGGCAAGAGCTCGGTGACCTCCTCGAGCCGCATGGGGAGGCTGCCCGGGCGCTCGTGCAGGAGCTGGTGAGCGCGATCGACCGTGGGATCGAGAATGCGGAAGCCGCGGGAGCCCGAGCTCGACACCGGTTTGAAGCAAACCGGCGCGTGCGGGTAGCCCAGCTCCGCGGCAGCGCGCGCCAGCTCGCGCCCCCCGCGCACGCGCCGCCAGCCGGGCGCGTGAACGCCGAGCTCGTCGAGGAGCGCATAGCACTCGGCCTTGTCGTTCGCGACCCTGATCGCCTCCGGGCTCGAGACGAGCACGACCACGCCCCGCTCCGCGAACGTCGCCTTGGCGTCGGCGAGCGCCGGCAGGTCGTGCGAGGACTGAGGCAGGACGGCGTCGACGCGCTCCCGCCGGCACAGCTCGAGCACGGCTTCGGAGAAGATCGGGCTCGACCCCGGCGGTACCTGCCGGAACGCGTCGCAGAGCTGTCGGCCGACAGCCAGCTCCTGCATGTCACAGCCGACGAGCTCCAGCTCGCGCTCGCCGTTTGCGCGCAGGGCGCGAACGAGCGCCGCAGTGCCGGGGGCGCCGCAGGCGGTGATGAGGACGCGGAGCGGCCGCATCGCGCCGGAATCTACCGCGGAGCCCCGGCCGTCAGTCGATCGGCTCCTCGGCGAAGAAGCGCAGAACTCGCTCGACGTCCTCTGCGCGCGTGCGGTGATTGAGCACGCAGAGCCGGAGCGCGTAGCGTTCCGCGAGCCGCGTCGAGGAGACCATCGCGAGCCCGGTCTCGGCGATCCGCTCGACGAGCAGCGTGTTTGCGCGCTCGTGCTCGTGCTCGCCGGCGCCGTCGACGCGGCGGCGGAAGCACACGATGCCGAGCGCTGCCGGGGTGAGCAGCTCGAGCCTCTCCGAATCGCGGATCTGCTGCTCGGCTGCGAGCGCGAGGTCGAGGCTCGTGTCGATCGCCGAGCGGAAGGCGTCGAGCCCGTAGTACTGGATCGAGAGCCAGATCTTGAGCGCCCGGGCAGGACGGGTCAGCTCGATCCCGCGGTCGGCGAAGTTCACCTCACCGCTGCGCGCCGCAGTGTCCTGCATGTACTCCGGCGCGACGGAGAACGTCGCGTCGAGCAGGCGTCCCTCCCGGACGAGGACGCAGCCGGCGTCGTACGGCTGATAGAGCCATTTGTGCGGGTCGAGCGCGACCGAGTCTGCGTCTCCGACTCCGGCCAGCGCCTCGCGGCCGCGCTCGGTGAGCACCGAAAACCCGCCGTACGCAGCGTCCACGTGGAGCCAGAGCCCGTGCTCGTCGCAGAGAGAACGCAGCTCGCGGAGCGGGTCGACGGCGCCGGTGTTCGTGGCGCCGGCGTTCGCGACGACGGCGAACGGTCGGCGTCCGGCCCGGGCATCCTCGGCCACGGCCGCGGCGACGTCCTCGGGCCGTAGGCGCCAGCGCTCGTCCGGCTCCAGCAGGCGCAGCTGGTCCGGCCGGAAGCCGAGCACGCGGAGCGCCCGCGCGACCGAGGAGTGCGCCTGTGTCGAGGCGTACACGACCCCCTGACCGGTTTCGCTCCCGAGACGTGTGTCGCGGGCGCAGGCGAGCGCGGTCAGGTTCGCGTGAGAGCCTCCGCTGACGAGCAGCCCGGCGGTCCCGTCCGGCATCCCGAGCCAGCCCGCGAACCAGTCCAGCAGCACGAGCTCGATCTCCGTGGGGCCGCCGCTTGCCGACCAGGTGCCCTGGGACGAGATGGGTGCCCTTCGCAATCAGCTCACCGAGGATTCCCGGCCAGGTCGGGCAGCCGGGAATGAAGGCCAGGAAGCGGGGGTGGTCGACGGCGCTGGAAAAGGGCAGCACGTCCGACGTCAACCGGTCGAGGAGCTCGTCGAAATCGCGTCCGCCGGGCGGCGGCGGCTCTCGCAGGCGGCGCTCGAGCTCCTCCCTCGTCGCGGTCCGGCGCACCGGGCGGCTCTCGAGCGTGGCGAGCCGGTCGACGAGCAGGTCGACGACCTGGTAGCCGAGCCGGCGCATCGTCTCGGGATCGAGCTCGAGCGGGTGAGCCTCGGCCACGCGCGCAGCCTAGCGACGGCACCGACGCCGCTCAGCGCTCAGGCCAGGCGCAGGACCTTGCGGAACCGCGAGCGCGCTGCGCGGAGGTCACTCGGCGGGAAGAAGCCGAGCGCGTAGAGGAGCAGCGGGAAGGCGAGGCTGATCGCGAGCCGCACGGGAATCGACGCGGCTACCGGCATCCACGAGTCGATCCCGAGCGAGAGCAGCACGGCTGCGACCGTCAGCCCCAGCGCGAGCCCGATGCGACGCCAGTCCCACGGAACCGGGTAGATCCGGTCCGACACCACCAGGACAAGCACGGCCAGACAGGCGAACGCCGCAACGGTGGCCCAGGCCGCGCCGATGAACGAGAACGGCGGGATGAGGAGGAAGTAGAGCCCGACGGCGATCGCGCCTCCGAAAAGCGCCAGCGGCCCGAGCAGCCGCATCCGCTTCGTGACGTTGAGCCCCACCGCGAAGAGCGTGTAGGTGCCACTGATGAGGGCCGCGAGCGCCAGGGGCGCCACAGCCGGCGCGGCGTCGAGATACGAGTCGGGCATGAGCAGGTGGAACACGGGCAGGATCCAGGCCGCCAGCAACACGACGAGGAACCCGGTCCCGAAGAAGTAGTAGAGGGCGCTCCGGGCCACCATCTCCTTGTGTCGCCCGCTATGGAGCCAGGGGTAGTGCCACGGCGTCCATCCCATCCGGAAGGCGAGCACGGCAACCACGACGACCTGCGCGTAGCGGAAGGCGATCTCGTAGAGACCCGTGTCCGCGTCACCGTGGAAGTGCCGGACGAAGAACCGGTCGAGGTAACCCATCGCGTAGAACGCGACGCCGCCGATGACGCCCGGCCAGGCGAAGTGGATCATCTCGAGCCCGACTCGCCAGTTGACCCGTCGCGTGAGGTCGAAGACGTACTCCTGCAGCGTGACCACGGTTGCGACGGAGACGGCGGCCAGCGAGGCGATCAGGATGCCTTTGACGCCGAGGTGCCAGACCGCAACGAGCAGGATCGTGAGCAGGATCTGCGTCAGCCCACGGGTGAGCGAATAGGCGACGAATCGCTTCCGCCGGCGCCTCATGCGAGTGAGATTCATCGGCATGTCGACGATGTTCGTCAGATAGACGTCGATCAGTGCGATGACGAAGAACGACGCGTATGTCTCGACACCGAAGATGCGATCCGAGAGCGACCCCGACAGCGAGATCAGAGGGACGACGATCAGGGCCGGATAGACCGTCTCGATCAGCATGTAGAGCGTGATGATCTGGCGCCGCCAGCCTTCCTCGTCGCGATCGAAGTAGAAGCGGGCGAAGACTCCGCCCATTCCGGCGGTGATGAACACGTCCACGATCGCCACGAGAGCGAGGACGATCGCGAGCCGCCCGATCTCCGACGGGCTGACGTAGTGGGCGACCAGCGGCACGAGGAGGAACGAGAGCGACTTCAGCAGCGCCCGCGTGCCGCCGTAGATCACGGAGTCGCTGGCGAGGGCGGCAATGCCGAACCGGCGCGTCGCGTAGTCGTCCCGCCGCTCCTCCAGCTCGTTCTCGACGCGAGCGTCGGTCACGGCCTCAACTCTAGGCGTGCGACCCGCCGCAACCGCCCCGCCATGGCGTTGCGGCACGCGGTGCCTCGTGGGGCGGGCTACTCGTAGCCGAGGTCGCGGAGGTGCTCGAGCAGCTCGCGCTCCTCCTCGTCCGTGTAGACGCGCTCCCCTGCGGGGGTCGATGCCGTGGGCGTGACGACGCTTGACGAGGCCCCGGCGACGTCCAGGATCTCGTCGAGCGGCTCGCCGTCGAGGCCGTCCGCCTCGAGCCCGAGGAGCCGCAGCAGCGTTGCCGGAAGCTGGACGATCTCCGCATCGGACGGAAGCGTGGCCGACGAGCTGATTCCGGGACCGGAGGCGGCGAGGATCCCGTAGAGGCCGTGGTGGCCCGAGTAGCCGTAGAAGCTCGAAGGGTCGAGCGTCTCGTGCCGCTCGAAAGCGGTCGGCCAGGGCCGTCGCGACGACTCGACATGGATGCGCTCGTCCCGAGGCAGGATCACGAGCTCGGGCGCCTTGTCGAGGTACGGGCCGTGGTAGAGCTCGGCCTTGCGCCGGACGTCGAAGGCCGGCTCGCCGCTCTCCGGGTGCCGGATCGATGCGAGCTCGTCTGCGAGCCGGTCGGCGTAGTGGGGATCGCTGCGTGCGCCGCTTGCCTCCCCGAGGAAGATCTGACCCCCGGTGGCGAAGCAGTACGCGCGCGTCGAGCCGAAGTCGACGTCGGCGAACGCCCGGTCGGCGCGGGGCCGCGGGAGGAACGGCACGACGTCCATGGCGCGGCGCGTAGGGCCGGGTCGTTCGTGCGAGTCGCTGGTCGACCTTCGCCACCACGTTGAGAGAACCGCCCTTCAGACGGCTGCAGCGAGCGGCGCCGATAACGGAGGTGTCCCGCCTCCTCGAGCCAGCGGTTGGCGTGAAACGTCCAGTAGATCGGCTTCATGCCGTGGTCGGAGATCACGACGGCGGTCGGCTGCTCGCCGAACCGGCGGCCGGCCTCCTCGATGAGGCTCGCCGCAGGCGCGGTCGACCGCCTCGTACACCTGGATGAGCTCGTCTCCCGCCTGCGCCGGATCGTGCGCCGGATGATCGGGGTCGAGGCGCGAGTAGCCGAGGTGGCCGGCGTGGTCTGCGCTCATGAAGTCGACGCACAGCAACTGCAGGTCAGGCTCGAGCTCGAGGGCGAGCCGACAGACGTCCGCCGTCTGCTCGACGTGCTCGACGAGCCTGCGGGCGTACCCCTCGAAGTCCTCCCACCAGCGCTCGGCCATCGGGTGGTGCGCGGTCACGAGATCCGGGTGGGCCGCGAGGATCCGCTCCCGGGCCGCCGCGGGCAGGATCTGCGGCTGCTCGGGGCCGCCGTAGCCGGTGACGACGATGCCGTCGATCGGCTCCGCCGGGTAGGTGAACGGGATCCCGACGAACGCGGAGCGGATGCCGGCGCTGCCGAGCAGCCGCCAGATCGGCGTGCCGGCGCGACTGGCTGCGCTCTCGACGTGTTGGGGGCCGCGGTTGGGGTTGGTCGAGAAGTTGAAGATCCCGTGTCCCGCCGGATTCAGACCCGTGAGGAAGGACGACCAGGCGGTGGGCGTGACGGCGGGAATCGTCGACCGAAGGCGGCCGAAGACGCCCTCTCTCGACAGGCGTCCGAGCGTGGGCAGCCGGCCGTTCGCGATCAGCTCCCGGACGAGGTCGTGATCGGCCCCGTCGAGGCCGAGGCAGAGGAGCCTCACGCGTAGCCCGGCACGGTCTCGCGACGCTTTCGCAACGAATCGCGCGCCACACGCGCGCCCACCACGACTACGCTCAGAAGCGGGTGGAGGCGCGGGGTGGCCCCGTGGGACTCGGGTTTCATCGGCCCAGAAGTCGGACGTAGAGCTGCTCGAGCTGCTCTCCCGGATCCCCGAGCTTCGCGCGCACGTAGCGCTCGTTGCGCTCGCCGTGCCGGCGGCGCAGCTCCGGGTCGGCGAGGAGTGCCTGGAGCGCGCTCCGTCACGGCGTCCTCGTCGCGGCACTCGATCAGCGCGCCGCCTTCCTCCTCGGAGATCCACTCGTCGATCGACCACGTGCGCCCGGCGACGACCGGGAGCGCCGACGCCATCGCTTCGAGCAGCGACGCCGGTGTCGAGTCCGAGCTTGCGATCGTCACGGCGACGTCCGCCGCGGCGACCACGCCCGGCAGATCCTCCCACTCCACCCGCTCGATTGCCACGAGCGGGCGGATCCCGAGCTCGTCGACGAGGGCCTCGGTCTCGGCCTTCGACGGACCTCCTCGCGCGGCGAGCAGCAGTCGCGCGCGCGGCTCGTCCCTCACCACGCGTGTGAACGCCCGTAGGACGACGTCGAGGTTCGTGTAGGGCCTGAAATTGCGCAGCGACAGGACGACGAGCGCGTCCTCCGGCCAGCCGAGGCGGGCGCGCATCCCCTGCTCGGCCCTGTCCGGCGCGAACCGCTCCAGCTCCGAGTACCAGATGATCTCCTCGATCCGGTCGGGATCGGCGCCGAGCTCGATCGACGCTCGACGGTTGGCGTCCGAGTTCACGACCAGGAAATCGGCGGCGGCGATCGAGGCGACGGCCCGGCGGCGACCCTGCTCGCTCTCCTGAGCGTCCACGAAGATGTCGCGGCTCCAGGGGCTCATCACGAGGGGATGACGCTCGGCCTGAGCCGCCCAGTACCCGTACGGCAGCAGATAGTGCGCGTGAACCAGGTCGACCCTCAGCCGCCTCGCCAGCGCTCCGACAGCCGGCCCGATCCGCCCTCGTCGCAGTCCCGGGACTCTCGTCGCGAGCCCCAGGTTGCGCACGTCGTGAACGGCGACGCGGTCGACCGCCCCGTTGCTCGGCAGGCGGTCGCTCACGAGATGAACCTCGTGTCCCCGCTCCGCGAGCCGGCGCGCCCAGCGGGCGACGTTGATCGAGCGCGCATCCGCGACTCCGAGCAGACGTAGCGGCTGGTCGGGCACGGAGGGCCATTGTAGTCGGGCACGTCAACTAGCATCCCCCGCCGATGACCTACGACCCCTCGCGTCACCGGCTCGTCTTCGTCGGCGGGCTGCACCGCAGCGGAACAACGTTGCTCGGCCGGCTGATCGCGCAGCACCCCCACGTGTCCGGCTTCGCCGAGACGGGCGTTCCGGCGGACGAGGGCCAGCATCTGCAGACCGTCTACCCGACGGCCAAGGCCCACGGTGGGCCCGGGCGTTTCGGCTTCGACGGAGCGGCCCATCTCACCGAGAAGTCCGACCTCTGTACCCCGCAGAACGCGGCGCGGCTGATCGAAAGCTGGAGCGCGCACTGGGATCTCACGAAGCCGCTGCTCGTCGAGAAGTCGCCCCCGAATCTCGTGAGGACGCGTTTCCTGCAGGGGCTGTTCCCCGATGCGTCGTTCGTCGTCATCCTGCGCCACCCGATCGCCGTCTCGCTGGCGACGCAAAAGTGGTCGCAGACCTCGCTTCGCTCGCTCCTGCGGCACTGGCTTGTCTGCCACGAGACGCTGGCCGACGACCGACCGCATGTCGAGCGCCTGCTCGCGCTGACGTACGAGGAGCTTGTCGACGATCCCGCGGCCTGCCTCGACCGCGTTTTCGACTTCCTTGCAATCGAGCCTCATCGAACCTCGGAGCACCTGCGGAGCGATTCGAACGCCGCGTACTTCGCGGAGTGGCGGGAGCTCGGGAAGGAACCGTTCGGCCGGCTGAAGCTGCAGCTCGCGTCCGCCCGCCTCGAGGGCCGGGTGGCCCGCTTTGGCTACAGCCTCGTGGACCTCGACCGGGTCCCGGTAAATGCCTCTCCTCGGCGTGCCATAACGGTTTCGAGAATGTGAACGGCTGCTAGCATCGGGTTCCGACCAGTGCGGGGAGCCCGATGACGCATACCGAGCTGGAATCTCGTCCTGTCGCCGAATCGCCTCTCACGGGCACGCCGCAGATCTCGGTCGTCATCCCCGTCTACAACGAGGCGGCGACGATCGAGGAAGTTCTGCGACGCACCGTCGAGGTGCTCGAATCACTGGCCCGCCCGTACGAGGTGATCGTCGTCGACGACGGCTCGAGCGACGGCACCTGGTCGATCGTGGAACGGGCTGCACGCTCGCGAGCCCCGGCTGCGCGCCGTTCGCTTCAAGCGCAACTTCGGGCAGCATCCGGCGATGCACGCCGGCCTCGTGCGCTCGCGCGGCGACATCGTCGTGACCATGGACGGTGACCTTCAGAACTCGCCGGCCGATCTCCCGAAATTGATCGCTGCGGTGGAGGGTGGCTCGGACGTGGCCAGCGGACGCCGCCTCGGGCGGGCCGACTCGTGGGGGCGGACGCTGCCTTCCCGGCTCGTCAACGGGATGCTGCGACGCTTCACCCGGGTGGAGATCTCCGATTTCGGCTGCGCCTACAACGCCTACCGGCGCGAGGCCATCACGCCCGTCCTCGGCTCGATCGGCAAGCAGAAGTTCACGAAGGCGCTCGTGCTCTCGGCGGGCGCGAGCGTGGTCGAGGTCGATCTCGAGCATCGAGCTCGGCAGGACCACTCGCGCTACTCCCCGCTGCGTCTGACGCGGCTCGCTCTCCACGTGCTCGCCGGCTTCTGGCCGCAGCCGATCCAGTGGGCGGGAGTGGTCATCGGCGGCCTCTGCTTCCTTGCCGCGCTGGCGGCCTTCGTGTGGGCGATGGTGTACTGGATCGTGCAGAACGACTTTCCCGGCTTCCTGCTGCTCGGCGGGCTCGTTCTCACCGTTCTCGGACTGCAGGGGTTCATCCTCGCGCTCGTCGGGGAATACCTCGGACGCATTCAGCGGGACGTCGAGGGCCGTCCCCTCTACACGATCGAGAAGGAGCTCAACTAGGTGCCGGCTCAGCGTCGTAAGCGTGTGCTCGTGACGGGCGGGTGCGGGTTCATCCCGTCGAACTTCATCCGCTATCTGCTCGCACGAACGCCCTACGAGGTGGTATCGCTCGACGCGCTGACGTACGCCGGCACGACCGCCAACCTCGCCGAGGTGATGGATCACGAACGGCTCTCCTTCGTCCACGGAGACATCCGCGATCCCGCCCTCGTCGCCGACGTCGTCTCCGAGGTCGACGTGATCGTGAACGCGGCCGCCGAGTCGCACGTGGAGAAGTCGATCCTCGAGGGCGCCTCCGAGTTCGTGACGACGAACGTCGAGGGAACGCAGATCCTGCTCGACGCCGTGCGAGAGACACCCGTCGAGCGCTTCATCCTCATCTCGTCGAGCGAGGTCTACGGCACGGCGCGCTACGCGCCCATGGACGAGGAGCACCCGCTCGAGCCGCGCAGCCCCTACGCGGCGACCAAGGCCGGAGCCGACCGACTCGCCTACGCCTACCACGTCACCTATGCGTTGCCGATCGTCATCGTCCGGCCGTTCAACAACTACGGCCCGTACCAGCATCCGGAGAAGGTGATCCCGCGCTTCATCACGCAGGCGCTGCGCGACGAGCCGCTCACGGTGCACGGTGACGGCAGCGCCAGCCGTGACTGGCTCTACGTCGACGACGACGCCGAGGCGATCGAGGCCGTGATCGCCGCCGACATCGACGATGTCGCCGGCGAGGTGGTGAACGTCGCGACCGGGATCGACATCCCGGTCGGCGAGATCGCCGATCTGGTGCTCGACGTCCTGGGCAAGCCCGCCTCGCTCAAGACCTATCTCGAGGACCGGCCCGGACAAGTGGTGCGGCACATCGGCACGACCGAGAAGGCCGAGCGGCTGCTCGGCTGGCGCGCCCGTACGTCGTTCGAGGAGGGTCTCGCGCGGACGGTCTCCTGGTACGCCGAGCATCGGGCCTGGTGGGAAGCCGCGCTCACGAACGGCGCGAAGGCGTTCTCGGCGTAAGCGGCGCAACGCGCCGTGCGCAGCGCCCGCGCCGCCCGTAGGGCTCGGTTCAGGCGCGTGAAGCGTGACCGCGGCGCTCTCGCGCCGCTCCAAGCGGGTCGCGGCCGGCGTGCACGCTTCGCGCGCGAAACTCCGCGGCCGCCTGCGGCGTCCGCTGCGCGGGCTTCGCCCTTGCCGGGCCGCTCAGCCGCCAGCGCGGGCTTCGCCCTTGCCGGGCTCAGCGCCCGGCTACACTCGCCGTGGTGGCCGGGTCGCGGCTCCTCGTTCTAGGCGCCGGGCCGGCGCAGCTCGGGCTCCTGCGGGCTGCCCGCGAGCGCGGCCTGTTCGTGACCGCCTGCGACCGCGATCCACTCGCGCCGGGATTCGAGTATGCCGACCGGCGTGCGATCGTCTCGGCCGAGGACGAGGAGGGTCTCGATCGTCTCGCCAGGGCAGAGCCCGTCGACGGCATCGTCGCCCCGGGAATCGACTGGCCGGTGGCGATTGCAGCCCGGCTCGCCGAACGGCTCGGGCTGCCGCACCCGATCTCCGGCGAGACGGCAGTGCTCGCCGTCTCGAAGCTGCGGCAGCGCGTACGCTTCGCCGAAGCCGGCGTTCTCCAGCCCCGGTACGAGCTCGCCTCGAGCCCCGGCGAGGCGGAACGGGCGGCGGAGCGGCTCGGGTATCCCTGCGTCGTGAAAGCTCCCGATCGTCAGGGCCAGCGCGGCTTGAGCCGGGTCGACGGGCCCGGCCAGCTCGCGGGCGCGGTCGAGCTTGCTGTGGATGCCTCGAGAAACGGCGCCTGCCTGCTCGAGGAGCTCGTTCAGGGCCAGGAGGTGACGGTGAACGCGTTCTCGATCGAGGGCCGCTTCCATGCGCTGACGGTCACCGACCGCGTCACCGCTCCCCCTCCGCCTTCGGCGTCGCCCTCGCCCACGTCTGGCCGGCTCAGCGCGGCGTCCGGGCGGCCGAGCGGCTCGCGCGGCGGGCCGTGGAGGCGCTCGGGATCGAGAACGGTCCGACCTATACCCAGATCGTGCTCGGCCCGGAGGGCCCGCGTGTCATGGAGGTGGCGGCGCGGCTCGGAGGGGGTCACGATGCCGAGCTCGCGCAGCTCGCCGTCGGGGTGGACCTCAACGGCCTCACGCTCGCTGCGGCTCTCGGCGAGAGCCTCGAGAAGCCGCGCCCGCGCGGCCGCGGCGGCGCTTGCGTGCGCTTTCTCGTCGCCGCCGCAGGGCGAGCTCGCCGACGTTCGCGGTCTTCAGGAGGCGGCCGCGGTCGAGGGAGTCGCCGAGGTCAGGGTGTATCGCCGGGCAGGCTGGGTCTTCGGGCCGCTGACGCGCGGAGCCGACCGTGCCGGCTCTGTGCTCGCGGCGGGCCGCTCCCGGGCCGAGGCGCTCGAGCGCGCGGATCGCGCTGCCCAGCTCGTACAGTTCGTCACAGCGGATGCAGAGGTCGCCTGATGTCACCACCCCCGTTCGGGAGGGGTTTCTCTCGTTCCAGCCGCCCGCGGTCGACGACG
Organism: uncultured Thermoleophilia bacterium; assembly: GCA_963780385.1. Taxonomy (GTDB): domain Bacteria; phylum Actinomycetota; class Thermoleophilia; order Gaiellales; family Gaiellaceae; genus CAWACA01. The sequence continues at coordinate 245,812 of CAWACA010000023.1, forward strand.
CGGAGATCGAAGCGGTCTCCGAGACGTTGCGGTCGGGCTGGCTCACGAGCGGCCCCCGGGCCGCCGAGCTGGAAGAGCGATTCGCCGAGCTGACCGGTGCCCGGCACGCGGTCGCCGTCTCGTCGGGCACGGCCGCGTTGCACCTCTCTCTCGTCGCGGCAGGCATCGGGCCGGGTGACGAGGTGATCACGAGCCCGATCACCTGGCCCGCGACGGCGAACGTCGTGGAGCACGCCGGCGCCAGGCCGATCTTCTGCGACGTGCGCGACTCCGACCTGAACATCGACGCCGACCTGCTGCCGGGCGTCGCAACGGAGCGCACGCGGGCCGTCATGCCCGTCGACCTCGCGGGGCAGCCGTGCGACCTCGACCCGATCACGGCCCTCGCCCGCGAGCGCGGCTGGCTCGTGATCGAGGACGCAGCCCACGCCGTCGAGAGCAAGTACCGGGGTCGCAAGGTCGGCGCGATCGCGGATGCCACCTGCTTCTCGCTCTACGCGACGAAGAACGTCGCAGCCGGCGAGGGCGGCATCATCACGACGAACAGCGACGAGCTCGCGGACGAAGTGCGCGAGCTCCGGCTGATGCGCCGCGGCGAGGGGTCGCTCTACGACATCCGCCGCGCGGGCTTCAAGGCCAACCTCGCAGACCTGAACGCCGCGGTCGCGCTCGTCCAGCTCGACAAGCTCGAGCGGCACCGCGCGATCCGCCTTCGGCACGTCGCCGCCTACGACGCTGCCGTCGCCGAGCTCGCCGGGATCGAGCCGCTCGCGCGGGAAGGGCGCCAGGGCGATCTCCACGCCGTGCACCTCTACGTCGTACGGATCGACGCCGAGCGGGCCGGAGCCACGCGCGACGAATACCAGCAGGCCCTGGCGGCCGAGAACATCGGGACGAGCATCCACTTCCTGCCCGTCCACCGCCTCACCTACTACCGCGAGCGCTATCCGGACCAGCCGTCGCTGCCCGTCGCCGAACGGGCGGGCTCCGAGGTGCTGTCGCTGCCGCTCTCGCCCGCGCACTCGGACGCCGACATCCGGGACGCAATCGAGGCGCTGCGCCGCGTGCACCGGCGCTTCTCGGGGCGATAGCCGTGCGGCGCTGGCGCTCCTTACCGCGTTCCGTCAAGGTCGCGGCGAATCTCGCGCTCTCGGGCCTGATCATCGCGTACCTGGTCTGGCAGATCGACCTCGGGCGCACGCTCGAGCTGATCGGGGACACGAACGGCCTCATCCTGCTCGGGGCATTCGCCGTCTACCTCGCGTCGACCTGGGGCCTCGCCTGGCGCTGGCAGCTGCTGCTCGCCTCGCGGGGCATCCACGAGCCGCTCCGGTGGCTGACGGGTCTCTACTTCGTCGGCTACGCGGCCGGGCAGGTGCTCCCGACAGGCATCGGCGGCGACGCGCTGCGAATCGTGGAGCACGCGCGGCGGCGCCCGACGCGCAGAGGCGACGTCGCCGGCGCGGTGCTCATGGAGCGCGTCATCGGCGCGGCGGGCGTCCTCCTCATGGTGGCGGTCGGCCTCGTCGCCTCGATCGGCCGCTACGACGGCGTCGAAGTGCTCATCTGGATCGAGGTCGTCTGCATCGCCTTCGTCGCGGCGGGCTTCGTCCTGCTGTTCTCCCTGCGGGTCAGGCGTCGCCTCGGCTTCCTCTCGGGGGTCGCGCGCAGGCTGCACGTGGAACGCCCGGCGCGCGCCCTGTACGAGGCCATGCACGCCTATCGCTACGGGCCGCGGACGATCGTCGTCGTGCTTCTCGTGACCGTCGTCATGCAGTTCCTCCGCATCGTGTCCATCTGGCTCTGCGGCGAGGCGGTGGGGCTCGACCTCTCGGTGCTCGTCTACGTGATTCTCGGGCCGCTGCTGTTCCTCGTGATGATGGTGCCGTTCACGATCAACGGGCTGGGCGTGCGCGAGGCGTTTTTCATCGCCTTCCTGGGCCGCTTCGGCGTCGACGCCGACGCTGCCTTCGCCACCGGCTTTCTGTTCTACGCGATCTCGATCGCCGCGTCGGTGCCCGGAGCAGGAATTCTGCTCTGGCGGGGCGCCCGACCGATGGTCACGCGCGGTAGGGCGGAGCGGGGCGAGGCGTCCTGACCGGAGAAGCGAGCCGTTCCGACGTCTCGGCGATCGTCGTCTGCCTGAACGGCGTCGAGCACCTCGAGCGTTGCCTCACGAGCGTGCGCGGCTGCGAGACGATCGTCGTCGACCACGGCTCGACGGACGGCTCGCTCGAGCTCATCCGCTCACGGTTCCCCGAGGCCCGGGTCATCGAGCAGGCAAATGTCGGCATGGGAGGCGGCAACAACGCCGGCATGCGGGCCGCCTCGGGTCGCTACTTTCTGCTGCTCAACTCGGATGCCTGGCTCGCCGACGGCGCGCTCGAGCGCCTCGTCGAGTTCGCGGACGGAAGGCCGCGGGCCGCGCTGATAGGGCCGCGGCTGCGGAATCCCGACGGCACCCTGCAGCGCTCGGTCAGGGCCTTTCCGACGCTCTGGCGGCTCTCCACCGAATACTTCTTCCTGCGGAAGCTGGCGCCCGGCACGGATCTCCTCAACCCGCTCTACTGCGGGGGCTTCGACCACGGCTCGGTGCGCGAGGTCGACTGGGTCTCGGGCGCATGCCTCTTCGTCCGGCGCGCCGCGACCGAAGACGTCGGCCTCTTCGACGAGGACTACTTCATGTTCAGCGAGGAGACCGACTGGTGCTACCGGTTCCGCCGCGCCGGCTGGCAGGTGGTCTTCTACCCGGGCGCCGAGGTCGTGCACGTCGGCGGCGCGTCGCACGGCGGGCGTCTCTACCGCGAGAACCTGCGTGGCCAGCTGCGCTTCTTCGCGAAGCACCACGGGCCCCAAGAGGCCGAGCGGGCAAGGCGCCTACTGATCGTCGCGCTCGAGCTGCGGAGCACGGTTTTCGGAGGCGAGCGCGGCCGTCAATACGGTGACGGAGCACGCTGGCTGCGGTCGGGCTCCGTGAACGTCCTCCTAGACTCGGGGCCATGAGCACGCTGAGGAGGGCGCTTCGGTGATCCCGCCGGAGGTCGAGCGGCGTGCCCGCTGGGTGCTCGACACACTCGGCGGCGGGCAGCTCGGCCTCGGCGACGACGTGCCCTACGTCGAGTCGGCGTGGGAGCAGGTCGAGCGAGGCGAGTGTCCCGACGGGGACGATCTCGCGGCCGCGTTCTACCATCTCGCCAGACTCGAGGAGCTCGACGACGGCGACGGTCGCTCGCCGCGCGACCAGCACGGCCGGTTTCCCGCGTCGGCGACCTGCCTCGATCCGGACGACCCGCCGCTCGAGCGTCTCCGGCGCAAGCTCGGGATCGAGCCGCCGCGCTGGCGGGGAGCGAGATTCGCCGTGTGCCTCACCCACGACGTCGACACTCCGTGGCGCTGGACGCGGATCGGCGTGCGCGGCGCGGCCGCCCGGCTGCGTGACCACGCCAGGTCGGGGCGGGCCGCACCGGCGATGAAAGAGGCGGTCGGGCTGGCCTCCGTTCCGATCCACAAGCTGAGTCGGCGGTGACCCGAACTGGCGGTTCGAGTCGGTGCTGCGCAAGGCGACCGCAGGCGGACTGCGTCACACCTTCTACCTCATGGCGGGCCACGGCCATCCGGCCGACGGGCCCTCGCCGGCCACGTACGACCGCTTGCGGCCGCGGCTCGTCGAGCTCCTGCTCGCCGGAGGCGCGGAGGTCGGTCTCCACGGCAGCTACAACGCAGCCGCGGACGCGGAGATCCTGACCGAGGAGAAGCAGCGGCTCGAGGAGCTCGCGGGCCCGCTCGCAGGTCACCGCTACCACTACCTGCGCGTCGACCCACATCGCAACCTGGCCACGCTCGACGCGCTCGGCTTCCGCTACGACTCGAGCCTCGGCTTTGCCGATCGACCCGGGTTCCGGGCGGGCATCGCACAGCCGTTCCGTCCCTGGGACGTCGCCGCGGACAGGCCACTCCGGCTCGTGGAGATCCCCCTGGCCGTCATGGACGTCACGCTCGCCGAAGAGCGTTACCTGGGGCTCTCGGTCCAGGCGGCCGAGCGGCGACTGCTGGATCTGGTCGCCTGGGCGGCCGAGCACGGGGGCGGCTTCTCCCTGCTCTGGCACAACGACCGCTTCGATCCCCTCACCTCGCGCGGTTGGGATCGCCTCTTCTACCGCTTCGTCGATGCCGTGCGCGCGGCGGGCGGTGTTTGCGTCTCGGCCGGCGAGCTCGCGGAAGAGGCAGACGAATGGCTCGCCCGGTAGACGCCGGGACGCGGCTCGGCGCCGGGCCGAGCGTACGGCCGCCGCTGTTCCTCGGTCTGGTGCTGATCCCGCCGGCGGTGCTCGCGATCTCGCGCGCGCTGCCGGCCGAGGGCGCCGGGCTCGGGCTCCGGCTCGCGGCGGCGGCAGCGATCGTCCTCCTGGTTCCCGGTGCGCTGCTGCTGCGTGCGATCGGCTGGCCGGACGGGCTCGGCCCCGCCGTAGCCGGAGCAGTGGCGTGGAGCCTCGCCGCCTCAGGGCTCGCGCTCGGCCTCACCTTCGCGGCGGGCGGCTCGCTCTCGCTGACCCTGGCCCTCTTTGCCGTGATTGCCGGGGGAGCGCTCGTGGGCGGTTGGCGCGCTGCCCCGCTCGCGGTCGGCCGCGAGGAGCTGATCGCGTGTGGTGCGCTCGTTGCGTCCGGGCTCGTGCTGTGCGGCGTCGTCTGGTGGAGCTCGACGGTCGCCTCGGGAGAGGAGCTCTTCCATCTCGCCCGCGTGCGGAAGCTGGAGGAGGTGCCGGTTCTCTACTCGATCCGCGTCGCCGACGAGTTCTGGGACGGGAGCCTGCATCCTGGCTACGCCTTCCCGGTGTGGCACGGTGTTCTTGCCCTCGTCGCCCGCCTGGCGGACGTCGATCCCACGCTCGTCGTGCTGAAGCTCGGCGCCTTGCTCGTCCCGCTGGCGCTCGTGCTCGCGTACGGCGCCGGCGCGGTGCTGTTCGCCTCCTGGGCAGGCGGCGTGGCCACGGCGGTCGCCCAGGCCGCGATCGTCGCCTTCCCGGCGGGCGGGACAGGAGCCTTCGAGCGGCTCGCTCTGCCCGAGGAAGCGGCACGCCTTCTGCTCGTGCCGGCCGTCCTCTGCCTCGTTTTCGCGTACGTGCGGAGCGGGCGCCGCGTCGAGCTCGTCACGATCGCGGTCGCCGCTCTCGCGCTCGCCGCCGTGCGCCCCACCTACGCCGTCCTCGTGTGCGTCCCGCTCGCCGGCTTCGCGGTCGCACGCTGGGCGTTCGGCGGCGCGGGACGAGCCGACGTGCCGAAGATCGGGGCGGCTCTGGCGGCGGTGCTCGTCCCCGCCGGCCTCTTCGCGGCGTGGCTCTCGCCGGTGATCGCCGAAACGAACTCCTTCGTGACCTCGACCGACGAGAAGAAGCTGGCCGCCGAGCACTCGCACGGCCTGCTCGACTCCATCGGGCCGCTGCTCGGCCTGGATCCGGGCGTCGCGGCCCGCGGCGGAGCAGGCGCACTGGCGGGGCTGCTGGCGGTGGCGGCGGTGCCCTTCGCGGCGCGCCGGCGATGGGCGGCGTTCGTCCTCGGCGGGACGCTCGCCGGCCTCGTCGTCCTCCTCGTGCCGCCCTTCTTCACGGCGGCGTCCGACCTGCTCACGCTTGCTCAGACGCGGCGCCTCGTGCTGCTGCTCCCGCTGCCGTTCGCGCTCGCCGGGCTCGCGGTTCTGGCCGGCCGGCTGAGGCTCGTGGGTTGTGTCGCCGCGGCCGCGCTCGGCGCAGGGCTGGCGCTCGCGTACTCGCCGGGCAAGGCGTCCGGCCCCTCGTGGGTCGTCTGGATCGCGGTTGCGGGCGGCCTCGTCGGCCTGATCGCCGGGCGGTGGATCCGGCCGGCGGCTCCGGGCCCGCGCGTCTGGGCGGTGGCGGCGATCCTGGCCTTTGCAATACCCGTCGCGGCCGTGGGGTTTCCCGACGTGAAGCAGGACAGGCCGGACCGGGGCGCTCTTACGCCGGGACTCGTCGAGGCGCTTCGGACGGAGGTACCGGTCCGGGCAGTCGTCTTCGCCGATCCCGAGGTCTCGAACCGCGTGGCCGCCGCCGCTCCGCTCTACATCGTCACCGCCCCGCCGGCCTACGTCGCACGCACCGAGCGCAACCGGGCGTACGAGCGGCGGGCGAACGCAGTCCGCGTCCTCTGGAACGACGCGCTCTCGTACCTCGACAAGGCGAGCCTGATCTCCCAGAGCGGCGCCACGTGGCTGCTCGTGGACAAGACGAAGCGCGTACCGGCCTATGCCGAGCTGCTGCCGCGGAAGGTGTACGAGGACGACCGCTACGCGCTCTATCACCTGCGTTAGGGGCTGCCGGAGCCACGGTCGACGGCCTGCACAATGCCGATGATGATGCCGTTCCCATGCGGCTCCTGATCGTCTCGCTCTACTGGCCTCCCGCGGGAGGGCCCGGCGTCCAGCGTCCTCTGAAGCTCGCCGGGCATCTCGCCGACCTCGGCCTGGACGTCCACGTGCTCGCGCCCGACGACCCGAAGTGGCTGCACCGGGATCCGGCGCCCGCCGTCCATTCGGCGTTGACCGTGCATCGAGCCCGCAACGTGGGGCCGCGCGCGCGCCGGCCCGCCGAGGAGCTCGCGCGGGCGCGCGGCCTCGACCGTCTCGCCCTGCAGGCGGAGCTCGGGCTCCGAGGCCTGCTCGTACCGGACGCGAGCGTGCTCTGGAACCTCACCGCGGCGCCCGCCGCGATCCGGCTCGTGCGCCGGCTTCGGCCGGACGTCGTGCTCACCACCTCGCCTCCAGGCTCCGTGCACCTCGCCGGTCTCGCGGCCAAGCGGGCAACCGGCGTCCGCTGGGTCGCCGATCTGCGGGACTCGCTGACGCAGCACGCCCATCGCCGGCGGGAAGTGCGGGGGGAGGCGACGCTCGCACGGCTCGTCGCCCGCCACGCGGACGCGATCGTGTGCGTGTCGGAGGCGATTGCCGCCGAGACGTCGGCGCTCGCCCCGCGCGGTATCCCGCGCGTGATCGGCAACGGCTGCGATTTCGAGGACTTCTCCGGCTTGCCGTACGCTCCGGGGCCTCGTTTCCGGATCACTCATGCGGGCAGCTTCTTCGGGCGCCGCGACCCACGCCCGTTCCTGGACGCCCTCGCGCAGGCCGGCGATGACGTCACGGCGCGCTTCGTGGGCGATTTCCGAACCCGCGACCGCGACCATGCGACGAGCCTGGGCCTCGGCGACCGGCTCGAGCTGCTGCCCTATGTCCCCAGGAGCGAGGCGCTCGCGCTGCAGCGGGACTCCGAGGCGCTTCTGCTCCTCATCCCGGAGGCCGAGGGCCGCGGCCGCGGCGTGCTGTCGGGAAAGGTGTTCGAGTACCTCGCCGCCGAGCGGCCGATCCTCGCCGCGGTGCCTCCGGACGGCGAGGCGGCGAGGCTGATACGCGAGGCCGGCGCCGGCCCGGTCGTCGCTCCGGACGACCCGGGCGGGATCGGCGAGGCTCTCGAGCGGCTCGTGACTCGTTGGCGGGCGGGCGAGCTCGAGAGCGCGGACCTGTCGCCCGAGTGGAAGGCCCGGCTGTCTCGCCGGGCGCGTGCAGAGGAGCTGGCTTCCCTCCTCTACGAGGTCTCCGGCCGGGCCTTGCCGCCGCCCGCTCGTTCCAACGCGCGGCTGGAGACGGCCCGGTGAGCGTCGCCCTGCCGGCCGGCGCGGTCGAGCGGACCTGGAACCGAACGCGCGTCGCCGACGCCCTGCTGCTCGCCAACGTCTTCACGATCACCTGGGCCCAGGTGCGCTGGGCTGCCGGCGGGGCGGACGTGAACATCTCCGACGTCACCGCCGCGGTGTTCCTCGTCGCCTACGCGGCGACGTGCGCAGGCCGCGCCGACTGGCGCTTCCCACGGTCGGTCGGCGTTCTGCTCCTCTTCTTCGCGCTCTTCTCGATCGTCTACCTGATGGCGTTCTTCAACCTCGAGACGCTCGCCGACCGCGAGCTGTTTGCCAAGGGGATCGTGAAGTTTGCGCTGCACTTCCTGTTCCTCGTCTGCGCCGTCGCCCACCTCGCCGAGCGCTCGGAGGCGATGTACTGGCGCACGCTCGGGTGGTTCGTCGGAGGCATGGTCGCGAACGGTCTGTACGGGCTGCTCGAGCTCGCCGTCGCAGAAGGCTCCGGCCGCAACCTGGACCAGACGGTGCTCTCCCCGATCGGCGCCTACCAGCGCGGCGGCATCAACGTCTACGGCGCGGTCAACGGCTCGACGGTCTACCGCACCAACGCGCTGACGCTCGATCCCAATCATCTCGGGATCATGCTGATCGTCCCGCTGCTCATTCTGCTTCCGATCTACCTGAGGCTCGAGCGTGGGCACCGGATGAGGGTTCCGCTCGCGCTCGTGCTCGCGTTCCTGGCGTTCGTCGAGCTCGCGACGCTGTCGCGGAGCGGGCTGCTCGGGCTCGCCGTCGGCCTCGTGGTGCTCGCGATCCCGTACCGCCGCTACATCTTCACCGCGCGCTTCCTCGTGCCCCTGGCGCTCCTCCTCGGCGTGATCGCGGTGATCATTGCCCAGCGGACGAGCTTCTTCGAGACCGTGTTCCGGGCCCGGACGACGGTGGGCGGCGGGTCGACCCGCGTCCACCTCGAGCTCTACGAGCTCCTGCCGCCGGTCATCGGCGACCACCCGCTGTTCGGACTCGGGATCAACACGTTCTCGTCGTACTACGAGTTCGTGACCGGCTTGTCCAACTGGGGGCCGCACTCGTACTACGTCGCGCTGCTGACCGAGACCGGCATCGTCGGCACGGTCCTCTTCCTCGCCTACCTCGTCTACCTGTTCCGGCGCCTCGGCGCGCTGCGACGGCTCGGACGCGCGCTCGCGTCCGCCGGCGATGCGGCCGCTGCCCGTGTCCGCCCGCTCGGCTGGGGCCTGACCGCGGCGCTCGTCGGGACGCTCGTGGCGAACGCCTTCTATCTGACCATGCAGATGTACTACTTCTTCGTGCTCGCCCTGCTCGTATTGGCGGCCCCGCTCGTCTTCGGCCGGCGGTTGGAGAGATGACGTCCACGGCCACGAAGATTCCGCAGGTCGCCTGGAGGCGGTCGGTCCGCGCGTTCAACAGGGGGCTCGGGCAGCTCGAGACCACGCTCTCGGACGGGAGCGACTCGCCGCTCCGCCACCCGCCGCTGCTCATCGTCGGAGCCCCCCGCTCGGGGAGCACGCTCCTCTACCAGCTCGTCGTCGAGCGCTTCGACGTCGCGTACCTCTCGAATCTGCACTGCCGCTACTTCGGCGCGCCCTCGTTCGCCCAGCGGATCGCGGGCGGCCGCGTCGAGGACCGCACCGCGAGCTACGCCTCGGTTCACGGGCAGACCGCGGGGGACGCGGAGCCGAGCGAGTGCGGACCGTTCTGGTATCGCTTCCTTCGCAAGTCGCCGCAGTACACCCCTCTCGGCGAGGCCGATCCCGCGCAGCTGCGCCGTCTGCGCGCGGCGGTCCGGGCGCTCGGGGACGCGGCCGGTCGCCCACCGGTGTTCAAGAACCTCGTCTGCTCGCTCCGGCTCGGCCCGATCGGCGCGGCGCTTCCCGAAGCGCGCTTTCTGTTCGTCCGCCGCGATCTCGGCGATAACGCCCAGTCACTCCTGGCGGCAAGGAAGCGAATCCACGGCAGCTACACCACCTGGTGGTCGGTGGAGCCGCCGCGGATCGACCAGCTCCGTTCTCTCCCGCCGCACGAGCAGGTCGTCGAGCAGATACGGGCCGTCGAGGCGGTCATCCAGGCGGATCGCGACGTTCTCGGGCCTGAGCGCTTCCTCGAACTGCGCTACGAGGACGTCTGCGACGACCCACGGCAGGCACTCCGTGAGGTAGCGGACTTCGCCGGCGCCGGCGGTATCGCGCTGCTGCCGAGGCGGGAGGTCCCGGCGCGGTTCGACCGGCCGGCCCCGCCTCCGCTCGAGCCCGAGCTACGGGCGGCGCTGGCCGACTACCTCCGCACTACGTCGCCCGCGTGAGCCTGCAGCCCTACGACGAGCTCGTGGCCCGCTCGCCCCAGGGCTCCGTTTTCTCCTCGTCGTGGTGGCTGGACGTCGTCGCCCCGGGCTCGTGGCAGCCGCACCCGCTCGAAGCCGGCGGCGAGGTGGTCGCCGCCTGGCCGACGGTCGTGCGGACGACGCGGTTCGGCAAGCTGCACGTCGGCGCTCCTCTCACGCCGTTCCTCGGCCCGCTCTTCGCACCGTCGGACGGCGGCGAGCTCCGAAGGCGGGCGAACGACATCAAGAGCATCGAGCTCCTGCTCGGGCTTCTCGAGCCCTGCGCGCACGTCGAGGCTCGCTGTCACCCGGCGTTCGACTACTGGACGCCGCTGTCGTGGCACGGCTTCACCCAGACGACGCGCTACACGTGGCGGCTGCCCGAGCTCGGCGATCTCGAGGCCGTTTTTGCAGGACTGCGGGAGAACATCCGGCGCGAGGTCCGCAAGGCCCGCAAGTCGGGCGTGACGGTCGTTCCCGGCTCGCTCGAGGAGCTCGAGGAGGTGCGCGCCCGGACGGTCGAGCGCGCCGACCGGGCGGACGTCGCCGCGGCGAATCTCGCGGCGCTGCGCAGCATCGAGGCCGCAGCCGCTCCGCGCGGCGCCAGGACGATCCTGGTCGCCCGCGGCGCGGACGGCAGTCTGCATGCGGCAGGTTACTTCGTCCACGACGCGCGCTACACGTACTACCTCGTCGGCGGAAGCCACGAGGAGCTGCGCACGAGCGGGGGCCCTTCGCTGCTCATGTGGCACGCGATCGAGCTCGCGGCCGAGCAGGGGCGGGGCTTCGATTTCGAGGGATCGATGCTGCGCAGCGTGGAGCGCTTCTTTCGCAGCTTCGGCGGCGTCCCCGCCCCGTACTCGGTCGTCCGCAGGACGTCGTCGGCGGGCCTGCGCATGGCGACTGCGCTGAAGCGGACGGCGCGCTCGGTTCTCTAGCGCCCGCTACGACCTCGAGGCAAGGACGATCAGGCGGTTGGCAGGCGTTCGCATCGACCGCTGCTTTCTGATCTTCTCGAAGCCCATCACCCGCAGGCCCGCGGCTCTTGCTCCCGACCGCCAGCGCCGTTTCGATCTGATCCGCTTCGTGACGAGCGCGACCCCCTCGGGGTGGCCGGCGGCGGGCTCGAGACGGCGAAAGTCGACGTCGTGGCTCAGCAGCCCGACGTGTTCTGCCACGAGGAGGAGACCCCCCGGCGCGAGATGCGCTCCCAGGTTGGCGAGGGCCCGCTGCCAGTCGTCGTCCTCGACGACGTGGAAGAGCACCCCGACCGCGTTGACGACGTCGAATCGTCGCTCGAGGTCGAACCCCTCCTCGGAGACATCGCCCTCGACGATCGTCACCTCGTGCTCGGCCTCGTACCGCCCCGCGAGGGCCTGCACCGCCGAGGTCGAGATCTCGACGCCGACCACCGCCGGCGCCCCGAGGGTGTCCCGGTAGAAGTCGATCCAGTGGCCCGCGCCGGAGCCGACGTCGAGCACGGTCGGGTGCGCCGGGAAGCGTTTGTCGAGCGACAGCTCGACGATCGCGTTCTCGACTGCGTTGTAGTGGTAGCGGACGACGGCCGGCCTGGCGCCTTCCGCGAGCGTCGTGGCGTCGTCGAGCTCACCGCGGGCGACGGCGCTCTCGTACCGCGAGGTCCAGGCGCTCTTCGCCTCGTACGGGGCCCTAGGGCCACGAACGCGCAGCGACCGCAGGTAATGGCGCGTGAACGTCGGTCCGAGCACCCAGGTGGCGACGCTGCCGGCTCTGCGCCGGACGCTCAATGCGACTCCGGGCCGCGGCGGTCCGAGGGCGGGAACGGCGCAAGCCGGCGAACGGCGCTCGAGAGGCTCACCGAGCGACGGATGTTAGCCGGGCGGCTGGCGGCCAGACGCGGCTCGCGGCGCCGCCGTCGAAAGCAACTACGATCCCGGACGGATGCGGATACTCGACGTCGGGCCCTGGATCGCCTACCCGCCGGAGAGGGGGCGGGCGGTGCGCACCTACAACCTCCTGCTCGAGCTTTCCGCCAGGCACGACGTCCGGCAGTTCGGACGGGCCAGCGCCATCCCCGGCCGTCAGCGACTGTTCGAGGAAGTCCCGGTGACGCCGATGTTCCGAGTCGTGCGCTGCCGCTACCCGTTCGGCTACCCGGTCGGCGACTGGCTCGTAGGACGCGAACGAAGCGGGGGCGTGCGCGAGGCGGCGGCCCGGCGCATCGTCTATCCGAAGCGCTTCCGGGAGCTGCTGCGCTGGGCGAACGTGATCGTCGCCGAGGACCCTGTCGAGCTCGAGCTCTGCCGTCAGGAGTGGCCCGAGGGGCGGTATGCGTTCGTCGCGCACGACGTCGGTGTTCCCGAGGCGGTCTCGCGCTCGGGCCACGACCGGCTGGCGCAGGCGGTGGCGACGGCCGAGCTCACGATCGCCGTGAGCCCCTCCGACCGCGAGGAGCTGGTCGCCCGCTACGGGCTCACCCCAGAACGTGTCGCCGTTGTCCCGAACGGAGCCGACCCGGAGCGCCTTCGCCCGCTCGACGCCGCCGCGAAGCAGGCGCTTCGCGCCGAGCTCGGGCTGCCGCCCGGCCCGGTCGTCCTCTTCGCGGGATCCAGCTCGCCGTCCAATCTCGTCGGTCTCGCCTGGATCCGGCGCCTGGCCAGGGCCACCGATCGCTTCACGTTCGTCGTCGTCGGCTCGGTGGCGAAGAGCGAGCGCAGCGGGAGGCTGTACATCACAGGCCCGGTCCGCGACGTCAGTTCCTACTTCCAGGCCGCCGATCTCGCGCTGTGCCCGATCGAGTACGGGAGCGGGACGAGGATGAAGCTCTGGGCGGCGCTGGCGGCCGGTTTGCCGACGGTGGCGTTCGCCGAGTCGCTGCGCGGGACCGGTCTGGAGGCCGGCCGTCATGTCGCGGTGACGGAGAAGAGCGAGCCGGCCTTGCTCGCGGCGCTCGAGCGGCTGGCCCACGACCCGGACCTCGCGGGCAGGCTGACCGCCGAGGGCCGCGCCTTCGTCGTCGAGCACCGGAGCTGGCGGCGTTCGGCGGAGCTGATGGCCGGCGCACTCGAGCAGCTGCTGGCCGCGGGCGAGCAGGGCCGTGCTGCGCCCGGCATCGCCGCCGCGTAGATCCGTCGGCGGCTACCGGGGCGGCCACTACACTCGCGGCGATGCTCGCGCGGGCGCTTTTCTGGGGAAGCCTCGGGGCGCTGGCCTGGACGCATGTCGGCTACCCGCTGCTGGCCGCCGGGCTCGCGCGTCGGCGGCCGCGGCCCGTACGGAAGGGCGAGGTGACGCCGCGGGTGACCGTCATCGTCGCGGCTCACGACGAGGAGCCCGTGATCGCGAAGCGCGTGGAGAACCTGCTCGCGCTCGACTACCCCGCCGAGCTCGTGGACGTCGTCGTCGCCTCGGACGCCTCGACCGACGGGACCGACCGCGTCGTCGAGGAGCTCGCGGCGCGCGAGCCGCGCGTACGGCTGCTCGCGTGCCCGCGCGGGGGCAAGGTCAACGCGCAGAATCTGGCGGTGCGGCAAACCGAGTCCGAGATCGTGGCCTTCTCGGATGCGAACGCCGCCTGGGCGCCGGACACGCTGCGCCGGCTCGTTCGCAATTTCGCCGACGCGGATGTGGCGTACGTGTGCGGTCAGCTCCAGCTCCAGCGTGCGGACGGAACGAACCTCGAGGGGACGTACTGGCGCTACGAGGTCTGGTTGCGCGAGCAGGAGTCACGGCTCGGATCCGTCACAGGCGGCAACGGCGCCGTCTACGCGGTACGACGCTCGGACTACGTCGAGGTCGATCCGCGTTTCGGCCACGATCTCTCGCTCCCCTACGTCATGGTCCAGCACGGCCGCCGCGCCGTGTACGAGCGTGAGGCGCTTGCCTTCGAGAAGCCCTCTCGCGATCTCGAGGACGAATACCGGCGCAAGGTGCGGATGTTCGAGCACTGCTGGCTGATCCTGCTCCGGGGCGGAATGCTGCGCGGCCTCGATCCCACCTATCTGACCGAGATCGTCTCCCATCGCGTGCTGCGCTACGGCAGCGGCGTCGCCCACCTGCTCCTCGCGGCGACGAGCCTTCGCCTCGCGCCGCGCAGCGGGATAGCCCGAACGCTCCTCGCCGCCCAGGTGGCCGGCCTGGGGCTCGCCGCCGCCGGCAGGCTCCGGGCTCCGCTGCCCGGCGCCGGGCTGGCCTACTACTACCTCCTCGTGACGCAGGCCACTGTCGTCGCCCTCTATCGCACGCTGCGCCACGGCGTGCCGGCCGTCTGGGACAAGGCCGAGGGGACGCGGTGAAGCGGGCCGTCGATCTCCTCCTCGCCACGTTCTTCCTGGTCCTGACGGCGCCGCTGATCGCCCTCGCCGCGCTGGCCGTCTGGATCGAGGACCGCGGCTCCATGCTCTTCCGGCAGACGAGGGTAGGTCTTCACGGGAGCGATTTCGAGCTGCTCAAGCTGCGGACGATGATCACCGGAGCGGAACACCAGGGCGCCGGGTATGCCGTCGATCGCGACGATCCGCGCATCACCCGCGTCGGGCGGCTGTTGCGGCGGCTCTCGATCGACGAGCTCCCCCAGCTCTGGAACGTCGTGCACGGCGAGATGAGCATGGTCGGGCCGAGGCCGACGCTCCGCTACCAGGTGGAGCAGTACACGGACCGGCAGCGGCGGCGGCTGGACGTGAAGCCCGGCATCACCGGCTGGGCTCAGGTGAACGGTCGGGCCCGTCTGGCCTGGGCGGACAGGATCGAGCTCGACGTCTGGTACGTGGAGCACCAGTCCTTCTGGCTCGACCTGCGGATCCTCGCGCGCACGCCGCTTGCCCTTCTCAGCGGCACCTACAAGGGCAACACCGGCGGCTGGAAGGCCGATCAGGGCCGCTCATAGAGGCGCGGTCAGGCGGGCCTCGGCAATCGCGTGTCCCGCGACGGCCTCGTCGAAGGCGGCACGGTCGGCGCCGGCCTCGAGGGCGAGCTCTGCATCGAGGGCGAGCAGGCGGAAGACGTAGTGGTGCTGACCCTCGGGAGGGCACGGCCCTCGATAGCCGACCTCGCCGGCGCTGTTCTCGCCCTGTCGCAGCGGCCCTGGCGTCTCGAGCTCGCCGCCGTCGGGCACTCCTTCGGGCAGGCCCGTGACCTCGGGCGAGAGGCCGTAGAGGAGCCAGTGCGTGAACAGGCCGCCTGGTGCGTCGGGATCGTCGACGACGAGCGCCAGCTCCTGCGCCTCGTCGGGAACGCCCGTCCAGGACAGTGCTGGCGAGACGTCGTCGCCGTCGCACGTGTAGCGGGCGTCGATGCTCTGCCCGTCCGCGACGGCACTCGAGGCGAACTCGAAACCGGAGGCAGTCGGTACCTGCTCGGGGGCTGCGGACGGGTCGCTGCCGCCGCACGCGGCCGCCGCGAGGGCCAGGGCGCCGAGCAAGGCGAGGCGCCTCATGGCCACGAAGCGTAGCGCCCGCCTGGGGACGATGACAGCTTCGCCACGGGCTACGATGGGCCGCTCGTGACGACCGTGCTCCTCACGTGCGCGGGCCAGCGTGTCGACGTGCTGGTTGCCTTCAGGCTCGCAGGAGCGAGGGTGCTCGCCGCCGACCTGAATCCGGTTGCGCCGACGCTCTTTCACGCCGATCTGGCGCTTTCCCCGCCGCCCGTGGACGACGCTGCGTATCTCGACTTCGTGGCCGCCGCGGTGCGCGACCACGACGTCAGCCTCGTCGTTCCGCTGACCGATCTCGACCAGCTCGTGCTCTCCCGCGGTCGTGACCGGCTCGAGGGGGCCACCGTCCTGCTGCCCCCGCCCGAGGTGATCGAGCTGACGCGGGACAAGTACCAGGCGCATCGGTTCTTCGTCGACCGCGGCTTCGGCTCGCCCCCGACCTGGCTCCCGGACGCCCTCCCGGAGGAGGTTCCGTTCCCCGTCCTCGTCAAGTCGCGCTACGGCTTCGGGTCCCGCGACATCCACCTCGCCCGGTGACCGGGAGCAGCTCGACTTCTTTCTGCGCTACACGGCCGTCCCGTCGATGGTTCAGCGGGTCTGCGAGGGAGAGGAGTTCTCGATCGACGTCTTCTCCGATCTCGAGGGCCGGTGCCTGAACGCCATTCCGCGCACGATGATCGAGTCGAAGGGGGGCGAGTCGATCAAGGGCCGCACGCTCAAGGACCGGACCCTGATCGAGCTCGGACGCGACGTTTCAGAGGCGCTTCGAATTGCCGGACCGGCCACCATCCAGTGCTACCGGGACGAGAGCGGCAACCACGAGCTCACGGACGTCAACGCCAGGTTCGGCGGTGCGTTTCCGCTCCCGCTTGCAGCGGGAGGCGAGTACCCCATGCTCGCGCTCGCTCTTGCGCGGGGTGAGCGGCCGGAGCCCCGGGTCGGCGTGTTTCGCGAGGGCGTCCTGATGACGCGGTTCTTCTGGCAAGTGTGTGTCGGCGCGGACGGGGAGAGCGAGGCAGCTCCTCGGGCTGGGGCGCTCAGCGAGCTTGGTACAGTCGGGCGGCCGTGAGCCCAAACCGCACAGGCACTCCCGCAGCGAATCAGGTCGAAGCCGAGCAGGAGGTCGACTTCAGCCGCTACTGGTGGGCGATCGTGGCCCGCTGGTGGCTGGTCGTGCTCTGCGTCGCGATCGGCGTGGTGATCGGCTACCTCGTGTCGCTCGGCGGAGGGCGCCTGTACCAGGCGAGAACGACCGTGTACCTCGGCCAGCCGCTGACCGCGACCGGGAGCGGCGCGGTCCAGGGTGTTGCGACGAATCCGGCGACCGTGAACCAGATCGTGAAGAGCGAGTCGGTCGTGCGCTCCGTCGCCGACCAGGTGAACGTGGAGCCGGGCGAGCTGCGCCGGGGCATCTCCAGCCGGGCCGTGTCCGGCGCCGGGCCGCGGTCGGCGCAGACCCAGCTCGTCGAGATCTCCGTCCGGGGACCATGGCGCCGTCAGAGCGCCGAGGCTGCCAATCTCCTGGGCGACACCGTTGTCGAACGCGTGTCGCAGTATCCCGACGCGAAGATCGAGCTCCTCCAGGGCCTCTTGACCGGACAGGAGCAGGAGCTCGAGGCGATCGACAGCTCGGTCGAGCGCTACCGAGACGCAATCGAGAACGACCAGAGCCTTTCCGGGGCCGAGCGGCTCGTGCTCGTGAGCCTGCTCGACAACGCCGAGCAGGAGCGCGGCCGGATCGTCGAGCAGAAGACCCAGACCGAGCTCTCGCTTGCGGTCGCGCAGGAGGTCGAGCGCGCGGACGTCGTGACCCGAGCCACCGCTTCGCGTGTCGCCGCCCGCAGCCGCGGCACGTCGATGATCGTCGGCGCCGTGCTGGGGCTGCTCGTCGGCGTCGTTCTCGCGCTCCTCTGGGACCCGGTGAAGGCCCGCCTCGCGCGATCCTAGCGACCGCCGCTCGCCGCCTCTGCTCGACCTATCGAAGAAGCTTGCCGGGCGGTGAGCCGAGCTCGATCACCCCGCCGGGCTGCTCGTTGTCGACGGGCTTGGCGATCTCCGGCTGCGCCTCCGCCGGTGGGA
The DNA here is from genome assembly GCA_963780385.1 of uncultured Thermoleophilia bacterium. Classification (GTDB taxonomy): domain Bacteria; phylum Actinomycetota; class Thermoleophilia; order Gaiellales; family Gaiellaceae; genus CAWACA01. Next base: position 263,301 of record CAWACA010000023.1, read on the forward strand.
GCTCGATGGGAGCGGGCGCCTGGGCAGGGCCGGAATCGCCGGTCGGCTCCTCGATCACCGGGAGCGGCTCCTCGACGGGCGCCGGCTCGGCCGGCTCACCGCTCGGAGGCGGCGCGGGCGCCGGCTCGACTGCGGGCGCGGGCTCGGGCGGCGGAGCCCCGAGAGTCGTCCGCTCGGGCTCCGGAGCCTTCGCCGGCGCGGCCGGGTGGCTCACCGGCGGGGGGCTGACGTGCTCGGTTGCCGTGGCGGTCTCGTACCGGCTGCTCGCGGGCGGGCGGCGGGGGTGGAGGCGCCGGATCGTGCCGGACCTGGACCTCGAAGTCCACGGCCTGGTCGTCGGAGGGAAGGAGCGGGCGAAGGATGGGCTCGAGGCCGGAGCCGGCGGACAGGACGAGGAGGACGGCGCCGACGTACGCCGCGGCCAGGATCGCGGCGAGCTTGAGCCCTCGTGCCTTCGGGAGTCGCGGAAAGCCCATCTCGCCTGTCCTATCGGCAGCGCACCCGCTCCCCTGAAGGGGGTACCCCGAAAATCGCGCCTACACCGTCGAATATCCCCCGGTCGGGGGATATACCGGCACTCGATCGGGCGACGACGAAGCGAGCGGCTCAGGAGGCCGGTCGCGCGAGCGTGCCGGGTCGGGCGACGACGCAGTTCTTGCCCTGGGCCTTCGCCTCGTACAGCGCCGCGTCCGCGACCGCGAAGAGGTCGGTAGCGGTCATGCCGTCGGCGTAGCTCGCCACGCCGAAGCTGGCGGTGATCCGCAGCTCTCCATCCGGGACTCGGACCGGCGATTCGCGCAGGCCGGTTCGGAGCCGTTCCGCGACGATCGCGGCCTCCTCGAGGTCGGTTCCGGGCAGAATGACGGCAAACTCCTCGCCGCCTGGGCGAGCGGGAAGATCGACCGCGCGGACAGCGTCGCGGATGACCGTTGCGAAGGCCCGGAGCACCTCGTCGCCGAGCTGATGCCCGTATCGGTCGTTGACCGACTTGAAGTCGTCGAGGTCGGCGACCAGGAGCGAGAGGCTGCCTCCGAACCGAAGCAGGCGGCTCACCTCGTGCTCGAGCCCCTCCTCGAAGCGCCGACGGTTGGCGAGCTGCGTGAGGTCGTCGGTGACGGCCTGGAGCGCGAGTGTCCGTTGGAGACGGGCGTTCTCGAGCGCGATCGCAGCCTGCGTGGCAAGTGAGCGGGCGGCGGCTGCCATCTCCTCGCTGAACGCCGTGCCCGGTTGCGGGAAGACGAGCAGCATCTCCGCGTGCCCGCTCTCGGGCGTGCCGAGCAAGAGGGTGAGCGGGTCGCCGCCCCGCTCGGGGTTTCCGGTCCGCACGACTTCGGAGCCCCCTCGCAGAATGCGCGCGCCGACGGCGCCCGTCGCCTCGACGGCGCTTTCCGCGACGATCGCGAGCAGGGTCTCCGGCTCGTTTCGTGCAGAGAGCGCAGAGCCGAGGCGGTCGAGAGCGAGTCGCACGCGCCGGCGTTCCGCAGTCAGCTCCCTGTCTCGTGCCTCGAGCTGGCCGGCCATCTCGTTGAAGGCGCGTCCGAGCTGGGCAAACTCGTCCTTGCCCCGCACCGGAACCCGCTGTGAGAGCTTGCCCTGGGCGATGGCAGCCGCGGCGACCCCGAGCTCCCGCAGCGACGTCACGATCGCGCGGCCCGGCACGAAGGCAACCGCGGCGACGATGGCGATCGACCCGAGCGCCGCCAGGATGAGACGCAGGTTGACGTCGGTCGTGCTGCTGTCGATCGCCGAGCGCGGGGTCACGGCCAGCAGCACGACCTCGCCGCGGTCGGAGGGAAGAGGAGAGCCCACCGCTCTGAACGAGGTGCGTCCGATACGGAGGTCCTCGGCGCTGATCCAGTACGGGTGGCAGCACCTGTCCTTCCAGCGCCGTGGGCCCGACCGTGACGCGCCGATCGACGGCGAGCACCAGGGCCTCCTCTGGCTCGAGACCTGACCGCTCGCTCAGCCGCTGCACGAGCGCCGCATCCAGCGGCACCGAGATCGTCACCCGGCCGATCGTGCGCGACCCGTCCACGACGTTTACCGCACGGCTTGTCGCCGTCGCCGCCAACTCCCCGCCTGCGAGCACGTCTCCGGCCGCGCTGAAGGTTGCTCCCGGCTCGTCTGCCGACGCCCTCGCCAGCGTCGCGCGGTCGCGTGCCGCAAGAGCCTCCTGCACGTCCGCCCGCCCGGCCAGCTCGACGGCTCGTTCGCCTGCGTCGTCGAGCTCGAGCTGCAGCTGGCCGAGCGCGGCGCGCACGGTCTTCGTCAGGGTCAGATCGGCGCGCTGGAGCTCGTGGCGGCTTGCCGTGACGCTGTAGGCCCAGGTGACGCCCGCGAGCGGGACGAACGAGAGCAGGACGAAGTAGAGAACGAGGCGAACTTTGAAGCTGCCCATCGGTCAGGCGGCCGTCGAGTTGACCGGGACAGGTCGCCGAGCGGCGAGGCGTGCCGCGTGGCGGGAGCCGTCCCAGGCGCAGGCGGGTTTCACATCGAGATGGTTCAGCGCGCAGGCCGCGGAGCCTGCTTTTTTCGCCGCGGCAGCGGGCGCCGAAAAGGCTTGAATCACCCGGTTTCAGGCGGAGCCTCTAGATTGTGAACATGGCCACTGCGCTCGTGACCGGCGGCGCCGGTTTCGTCGGCTCCCATCTCTGCGACCATTTGCTCGCTGCGGGCTACCGGGTGCTCTGCGTCGACAACCTCGATACGGGGTCGCTCCAGAACATCGAGCACATCCGCAGCGACGACTTCGTCTTCATCAGCCACGACCTGACGCAGCACCTCTCGGTCGCCGAGCCGATCGACATCGTCTTCCACCTCGCGAGCCCGGCCAGCCCCATCGACTACATGCGGCTGCCCCTGCACACGCTCAAGGTGGGCTCGTACGGGACGCACAACGCGCTCGGGCTCGCGAAGTTCAAGCGGGCGCGGTTCCTGCTCGCCTCTACGAGCGAGGTCTACGGCGACCCGCAGGTTCACCCCCAGCCCGAGACCTACTGGGGCAACGTCAACCCGATCGGCCCGCGGGGCGTGTACGACGAGGCCAAGCGCTACGCGGAAGCGATGACGATGGCGTACCACCGGCAACAGGGGGTCGATACGTCCATCGCCAGGATCTTCAACACGTACGGCTCCCGAATGCGTCCGAACGACGGGCGGGCGATTCCGACGTTCCTGCGCCAGGCGCTCGAGGGCAAGCCCGTGACGGTCTTCGGCGACGGCTCGCAGACGCGGAGCTTCTGCTACGCGGACGATCTCGTGCGCGGCCTCTTCCTGCTGGCGCAGAGCGGCGAGCACCTGCCCGTGAACCTCGGCAACCCGGACGAGCACTCGCTGCTCGAGATGGCCCAGATCGCCATTCGCGAGACCGGATCCTCGTCGGAGATCGTCTTCGAGGCACTGCCGATCGACGACCCGCAGGTGCGCCAGCCTGACATCACGCGCGCCAGGCAGCTGCTCGACTGGGAGCCCGAAATCTCGCTGACGGAAGGCCTGCGCCGCACGATCGAGTCGATGCGGCAGGCTGTGCCCGCGCCGAGCACGACCTGAGCCGACCCGGATGGCTCCTCGCGGGCCGGCGGCGGCGAGTCTCTAGGCTTCCGGGGTGTCCGAGCCCCTGCTCGTTCGCGCGGCGCGCCGCGACGCCGTGGAGCGTACGCCGGTCTGGTTCATGCGCCAGGCCGGCCGCTCGTTGCCCGAATACCGGGCGGTTCGCGAGCGGTATTCGCTGTTCGAGATCTGCTCCCGGCCCGAGCTCTGCGCGGAGGTGACGCTCCAGCCCGTCCGCGCCCACGGCGTCGACGCGGCGGTCATCTACTCCGACATCATGCTGCCGGTCTCCGCCATGGGCGTCGGGATCGATCTCGTCGAGGGCGTGGGCCCGGTGGTCGACGAGCCGATTAGCACGCGAGGCGACCTCACCCGGCTGCGTCGCCTCGACCCGGAGCGGGACGCCGCCCCTGTGCTCGAGGCGATCGCGCTCGTACGCTCGGCCCTCACGTCGGAGCAGGCGGTCGTCGGCTTCGTCGGTGGGCCGTTCACCGTCGCCGGCTACCTGATCGAAGGTCGTCCCAGCCGCACGTTCACGCGGACAAAAGCGTGCATGTATGCGGCACCCGAGGTCTGGCACGGCCTCATGGAGCGCCTGGCCGAGGCGTTCTCTGCCTTCGCGGTCGCCCAGGCCGCCGCGGGCGCGGACGTGATCCAGCTCTTCGACTCCTGGGCGGGCGTTCTCAGCGTCGGCGATTACCGGGAGTTCGTGGCTCCCCACTCGGCCCGGATTCTCTCCACCGTGAGCGCTCCGACCATCCACTTCGCTACGGGCGCCGCACATCTGCTCGACGAGCTGAGGCGCGCCGGAGGCGATGTGATCGGCCTCGATTGGCGCGTCCCGCTCGACCGAGGCTGGGAGACCGTGGGGTGGGACCGCGGCGTCCAGGGCAACCTCGAACCGGCGCTGCTGCTCGGGCCGTTCGAGCGCGTGGCGGCCGAGGCAGCGGCGATTCTGGACCGGGCCGCCGGCCGGCCGGGCCACATCTTCAATCTCGGTCACGGTGTGCTGCCCGAGACAGATCCGGCGGCTCTTCGCAGGCTCCGAGAGCTCGTTCACGAGCTGAGCGGGCAGCGAGCGGCGGCGTGACCCTTCCTGCACGCTCACGCGCGCATCCTCCGACACTGCGCGCGCCACACGCTTGCCTTCCGACAATACGATTGAACCGGGAGGAGGCGAGTGGGAGGCCCCCGGCGCAGAGGGCCGAGTTGTGAGCCTGGCCGTGCTCCTGATGGCCTACGGCAGCCCGTCTCGGCTCGAGGACGTCGCCGCCTACCTCTCCGACATCCGCGGAGGCCGCCCGGTCCGACAGGAGGCCGTCGGCGAGCTCGTCGAGAAGTACCGGCGGATCGGCCTCTCCCCGCTCGACCGCATCACCGAGGCTCAACGCGCCGCGCTCGAGCGGTCGCTCGGCATGAGGTGCTGCGTGGGCATGAAGCACTGGAGGCCGTGGATCGCCGACACGGTCGGGCATATGCTCGAGGACGGCGTCTCGAGGATCGTGGCGGTCGTCCTGGCGCCCCACTATTCGCAGCTCTCGGTGGGTGGCTACCGCGACCGCGTGGAGGCGGCGCTCGACGGCCGGGCGACGCTCGACTTCGTCGAGAGCTGGCACGACTTGAGCCCCTACATCGATGTGGTCGCCGAGCGCGTGCGCGGAACCGCTGCGCACGTCGTCTTCACTGCTCACAGCCTCCCGGAGCGCATTCTCGCGAGCGGCGACCCCTACCGCGACGAGCTGCTCGCGACTGCAGGCCTCGTCGCCGACCGCGCCGGGCTCAGCCGCTGGTCGTTTGCGTTCCAGAGCGAGAGCGCGACCGGGGAGCCCTGGCTCGGCCCGGATATCGGCGTACACCTCGAGGAGCTCCACACGGGCGGCGTTCGGGAGGTGCTCCTCGCGCCGATCGGCTTCGTCTCGGATCACCTCGAGATCCTGTGGGATCTCGACGTGGTCGCGAGGCAGAAGGCTGACCAGCTCGGCCTCGAGCTCGACCGGATCGAGTCGCTGAACGACGATCCGACGTTCATCGACGCGCTCGCGGAGCTGGTTCGAACACGCGTAGGCTAGGCTCAAAGCGATGAGCGCTCGCAGCTGTCCCGACTGGCCGACGCTCCTCGAACTTGCACCCGATCTTCACTTCAAGCACTACACGGTCGCCGAGGCGAAGCTTCCGACCGATGCGCTCGTCGATCTGCGCGACGTGCCGATGCAGGCCGTCGCGATCTGTGCCGATCTCGATCATCACGTCTTCAATCACGAGCACACCGATGTCCGCGTCGCAGAGGCCCTGCGAAACACACACTGGTTCGACCTGCGCGAGTGGTCGGCACGAGGGCCGCGCACGGGGTTCTGAGCGGGCGCTCCTACGGTTGCCGGCGCACGGCATCGAGCGGGATCGCTCCCTCGAGCAGCGCGCGGCCGACGACGGCGCCTTCGAGGCCGAGCTCGGCAAGCTGATCGAGATCGGCCAGCGAGCCGATGCCCCCGGCAGCGATCACCGGTAGTTCCGAGCGGTCTCTCACCCGAGCGAGCAACTCGAGGTCGGGCCCGGTCATGCGTCCCATCCCGCTCCACCGCGGTGCAGTGGAGCCGCCGGACGCCTGCCTCGGCACACAGCTCCGCTGCGTGTTCGACATGGAGCTCGGAGTGGTGCAGCCAGCCGGAGAGCGCCAGTCGTCCGTCCCGGGCGTCCAGCGCGACGACGAGCCGCTCGCCCAGCGCCGCGGCGAACCGCTCGAGCGCGGCCGGCTCGGCAAAGGCCGCCGTGCCGACGACGACGCGCGCTGCCCCCGCGGCGAGGAGCGTCTCTGCGTCGGCAAGCGATCTGATCCCGCCCGACGCCTGAATCGGCACGGTCCCTGCCGCCGCGGCCAGCCGAGTGACGAGCTCGGGACGAATCTGACCGCGGCGTGCGCCGTCGAGATCGACGACGTGGATGAGAACAGGGTCGGCGCCCGCGTACCGGGAGACGAGGCCGGCGGGGTCTCCCGCCTCGTGCGTGACGCGGTCGAAGTCGCCCCGCTCGAGTCGCACCGCCTCGTCGGCGAGGACGTCGACCGCCGGTATGACAAGGAATCTGCCGGCACCAGTAGAGCCGGGAGAGGTCATCGCCCCCGGGATCGCCCGTCGCCTCTGTCTCCTGATTCCGGTTGCGATGTCATGTTAACATGCTAACATCAGACAACGGCAGCGAGGGCTCGAGGCCGGCGTACGTCGGCGGACTGGAGCGAGATGGCGAAGGAGCAGTCACACAGTTGGGCGAGCACGGAGATCAGAGATCTTTTCGAGACGATCCTGGCATTGCGCAACCTGGACGAGGCGGAGCGCTTCTTTCGGGATCTGTGCACGATCGCGGAGCTCGAGGCGATGGCGCACCGCTGGCAGGTGGCGAGACTGGTGGACGAGGGCCTGCCCTATCACGAGGTGAGCCGGCGCACGGGCGCGTCGACGACGACGGTGACGCGCGTGGCCCACTGGCTGCGCCACGGCGAGGAGGGCTACCGGCTGGCGCTGGACCGCGGGAAGAGGCGCTCGGCCGGTTGAGAATCGCGATCCCGGCGAAGGGGCGCCTGCGCGAGCCGACGGTCGCGTTGCTCGAGGATGCGGGGCTCGGCCCCGAGGTTCCCGGCGAGCGGGCGCTCGCATTCCCCTGCCGCAACGCTCCGGTCGAGGTGTTGCTCGTCCGCGCCGCCGACGTTCCCGAGTACGTCCAGGACGGCGTCGTCGACTGTGGCGTCACCGGAGCCGATCTCGTTCGGGAGCGCGGCGCCGCCGTCTCGGAGCTCCTGCGCCTCGGCTACGGAAGCTGCACGCTCGACGCGGCGGTGCTCGCAGGAGTCGCCGGTGCAGTCGCTCGACGACCTCGACGGCCTGCGGATCGCGACCGTGTTTCCGCGACTCGCCCGCGAGCTGCTCGCCGAGCGGGGGATCGACGCTGAGCTCGTCGACGTCACCGGGTCGGTCGAGGTGGCGCCGAGGCTCGGCCTCGCCGACGCGATCATCGACCTCGTCTCGAGCGGCAACACGCTGCGTACGAACGGCCTGCGCTCGCTCGGGTCGCTGTTCTCGTCCGAGGCCGTCCTCGTCGGCGCCCGCGAGCCGGACGAGGAGGCGCTCCATCTGGCGCGCGTCCTTCGCAGCGTCGTCGATGCGCGCGGCACGAGGTACCTGATGATGAACGCGCCGGAAAGCGCGCTCGCCGACCCTCTGCGAGCTCGTTCCCGGAAGCACGGCCCCCAGCGTGCTTCCGCTTTCCGAGCCGGGGATGGTGGCCGTGCACGCACTCGTCCCGGCGTCGGACGTCTGGAGGCTCCTGCCCGAGCTCGAGGCCGCCGGGGCATCGTCGATCTTGCTCGTTCCGGTCGAGCGGATGGTCGCATGACCGCGCGTCGAGGCGCGCTGGCGCTGAGGCCGCTATCGCCCGAGTTCAGTCCCTACGGCTGGGCGCCGGCGACGGCCGAGATTGCCCGGATCGCCGGCATCGATCCGGTCGAGGTGCTGCGGTTCGACGGCAACGTGCCGGCCGATCCGCCCCCTTCGGCCCGTCCCGGGACGATCGCCGGCGCGCTCGCCGAGGTGAATACCTACCCCCACGGCGGCTACGGGCCGCTCGTGCCGGCGATCGCGCGTTACGCGGGCGTCGAGCCGGAGAACATCGTGCTGGGAGCGGGCGCGGACGACCTGATCTTTCTCTGCGCCCGCTGCTTTGCGGGGCCCGGCGATACCGTCGCAGTCCTCGACGAGCCCACGTATCCGATGTTTCGCCTGGGGGCCTTGCTGGCCGGTGCCGAGGTGGGCGATGCGGATCCGGTTGCCACGTTCGTCTGTCGCCCGCACAACCCCACGGGAGCGTTGGGCGACCTGCCGTCCACCCGGCCCCTCATCGTCGACGAGGCCTACTTCGAATACGCGGGCGAGAGCGCGGTCGACCTCGTCGACGACGGCGTCGTGGTCATCCGGACGTTCTCGAAGGCGTTCGGCCTCGCGGGTGCGAGGGCCGGCTACGCGATTGCCGACTCCGAGACGGCAGCCGAGCTGAACGCGAGGCAGCTCCCGGCACCGATCTCGACGCTCTCCGCCGCCCTCGCGCTCGCCGCTCTGGGGTCGCCGCCCGACGTCGGCTGGGAGATCGAGGAGCGCGAGCGAATGGACGAAAGGCTCCGCGCGCTCGGGCTCGAGCCGCTGCCGTCGCGGGCCAACTTCCTGTTCGTGCCCGTCGACGGCGCCGATGAGCTCGGGGAGCGTCTGCTTCGCGAGGGCCTCGCCGTCCGGAGCTTTCCCGACGGGATTCGCATCTCCGTGCGCAATCGCGAGGACGACGACGTCCTCCTCGACGCGCTTGCGAGGGCGCTCGATCGGCCGAGCCCGGTCGAGGCTCCCGGCGGCCGTCGCGTTCGGCTTGTCCGCGCCACTGCGGAGACGCGGATCGTCGTTCGGCTCGCGCTCGACGGCGCCGGGCGCGTTCGTGTTGCAACGGGCGCCGGCATCTACGACCACTTCCTCGAGCAGCTCGCGTTCCACGGTGGGCTGGATCTCGTCGTCGAAGGGACCGGCGATCTCGAGACGGGGGAGCACCACACCGCCGAGGACGCGGCGCTTGCGTTCGGGCAAGCCCTGGACCGGGCGCTCGGCGACCGGAGCGGCATCGCGAGGTACGGGGACGCCGTCGTGCCCATGGACGATGCGCTTGCGCGGGCCTCTGTCGACCTCGGAGGCCGGCCGTGGTGTGAATGCAAGCTGGAGCGGGCGCCGGAGCTCGCCGAGCACGTGTTCCGCAGCCTTTCCCAGGCTGCCCGACTCGGCCTGCACGTGGAGGCGACGGGCCGTGACGACCATCACGTTGCCGAGGCGGCGTTCAAGGCGGTCGGGCGGGCGCTGCGGGCTGCCGTGCGCGTCGAGGGCGAAAGCATCCCGTCCACGAAGGGCCTGCTTTGACCCCCGGGCGACGGGGCCACCCCGCTCCTCCACCCGCTTCAAGCGTATCGCGGGCGGGCGCGCGTAACCGTCGCGTTCGGGCCAGAACCTGGGACGAAGCGTGACGAAAGTTCGTATTTGCGACTACGGCGCCGGCAACACGCGGTCCGTGGAGGTCGCGTTCCGGCGCCTCGGCGCCGACGTCGCGGTCACCTCGGACGCTGCTTCGGTGCTCGAGGCCGATCTCGCCGTCCTCCCCGGCGTCGGGTCTGCGGGCAGCGCGATGGACGAGCTGCGCTCGAACGGGCTGGATGCCGCGCTTCGGGAGCGCGTTCATGCGGGCCAGGCGACGCTCGGCATCTGCCTCGGCCTCCAGCTGGCGCTCGAGGAGAGCGAGGAGGACGGAGGAGTCGAGGGACTCGGCATCGTCCCGGGACGGGCGTACCGCATCGACGCCGCCCGTGTGCCCCGGATCGGCTGGGCGCCGGTCGACCCGGGCGGAGCCGCCTACTACTTCGCCCACTCGTTCGCGGCCGACACGCCGGCGGCCACCGCGCACTCCGAGGGCATCGTCGCCGAGGCGCGTCACGGCAGCTTTCTCGGCGTTCAATTTCACCCGGAGAAGAGCGGGCCCGCGGGGGCGCGCTACCTCGAGCGATGCCTCTCCCCCGCCTGATCCCGTGCCTCGACGTCGCCGCGGGCCGTGTGGTCAAGGGCGTTCGCTTCGAGGGCCTTCGCGATGTCGGGGATCCGGTGGAGCTGGGCGCCGCGTACTCCGAAGCGGGCGCCGACGAGCTCGTCTTTCTGGACGTGAAGGCGACGCTCGAGGAACGGCGGTCGCTGGTCGAGCTGGTCGGGCGCGTCGCCGGTGAGCTCGCAATTCCCTTCACGGTGGGCGGCGGGGTGCGCGCCGTCGACGACGCCGCTGCGCTGCTCGACGCCGGCGCCGACAAGGTATCCGTGAACTCCGCCGCGCTCGCTCGACCGGAGCTGATCGGCGAGCTCGCCGGGCGGCTCGGCTCGCAGGCCGTCGTGACGGCGATCGACGCCGCCGGCGGCGAGGTGTACTCGCACGCGGGCACACGCCCGACCGGCCGGCGGGCATCCGAGTGGGCGCGGGAGGCCGAGGAGCGGGGGGCGGGAGAGATCCTGCTCACGTCGATCGATGCCGACGGCACCCGCGAGGGCTACGACCTCCCGCTGACGACCGCGGTGGCGGGCGCGGTCTCGATTCCGGTCATCGCGTCGGGAGGCGCGGGGAATGCCCGCCACGTGGCGGAGGTGCTCGAGGTCGCGCAGGCTGCCCTGCTCGCCTCCATCCTCCACGAGAACCCCGACCGGCTGTCGTCTCTCCGGTCCGAGCTGCGCGAGCTCGGCGTACCCGTGCGCGATGCAGCCTGAGCTTCGAGCCGCGATCGTCCAGGACGCGCGCGACGGCCGCGTGCTGATGCTCGCCTGGATGGACGACGAGGCTCTGCGCCTGACGCGTGAGACCGGTCAGGCTCATTTCTGGAGCCGCTCGCGTCAACAGCTCTGGAAGAAGGGCGAGACCTCCGGCAACACGCTCGCCGTCGTCGAGCTCAAGGACGACTGCGACGGCGACGCGCGTACTGCTGAGGGTGGACCCGGCGGGGCCTGTCTGTCACACGGGCTCGCTGTCGTGCTTCGCGCCGTGGCTCTGGCGCCGCGTCGCGGAGCGGGCCCGGACGAAGCCGGAAGGCTCCTACGTCGCGGGGCTCCTGGCCGGCGGCCCGGCGAAATGCGCCCAGAAGCTCGGCGAGGAGGGCGTGGAGGCTGCTCTCGCCGCCGCCGGTGAGAGCGACGAGCGCCTCGTCGCGGAGCTGGCCGATCTGTGGTTCGCGAGCTACGTCGTCTTGGCCGCGCGGGGACTCGACCCTGCCGCGGTCGAAGACGAGCTCCTCCGCCGCGCCCGGGAGGCCGACGCGCGCTAGCCTGCTCGCATGGGCAAGGGCTATGCTGAGGGACCGGCGGCCGAGGAGCGCTTCGCCGACCTCGAGCGTGCCGAGCGCTCCGGTGGGCTCGCCGAGCAGACGCACGAACGCCGCGCCGTCTACGGCTCGACCGCCGACAAGGCCGAGAAGCACTTCATCGGCTGGCTGGACGACGTGGATCCGGACGAGCTCTTCGCGAGTGGCAAAGCCTGGGGCCTCTCGGTCGTGCGACGCCAGGCGGATTAGCCGTCCCGTCCGGCCGTGCCGCCGGGCACGAGCCTGCGCGTAGGATCAGCAGCGATGCCCGAGCCGATCAGCGTCGAGGAGCTGCAGCTCGCCGCTCGCAATCACGGCATGCCGCTCGAGGCGCTCCGCTATGCGATTACGCCGGTCGGGCTCCACTACCTGCTGTCGCACTACGACATCCCGCTCGTCGATCCGGTTCCGTGGCGACTCACGATCAACGGTTTGGTCGCGCGCCCGCTCGAGCTCACGCTTGCCAGCCTCCGGGAGCGGCCGGACGACCGGGAGGTCGTCGTCACGATGGAGTGTGCGGGCAACGGCCGAGCGCGGCTCTCGCCCCGGCCGTTCAGCCAGCCCTGGCTGGACGAAGCCGTCGGAACGGCGCGCTGGCGGGGTGTCACTCTGGCCTCCGTGCTGGAAGACGCGGGCCTCCGTGACGGTGTCGTCGAGCTCGTCTTCAGCGGCCTCGACCGCGGCAGCGAGGCGGGAGTCGAGCAGGTCTACGCGCGCAGTCTCCCGCTCACCGAGGCGCTACGAGAAGACGTGCTGCTCGCCTACGAGGTCAACGGCCAGCCCCTGCCGCCGCAGCACGGATTCCCACTGCGCCTTGTCGTCCCCGGCTGGTACGGCATGACGAACGTCAAGTGGCTGTCGGCGATTACCGCGGTCGATCGGCGGTTCGAGGGGCACCAGCAGACCGTCTCCTACCGGCTCCGCGAGACGGAGGACGAGGAGGGCATTCCGCTCGACCGGATGCTGCCCCGAGCCCTGATGGTGCCGCCGGGTGTGCCGTCGTTTCCATCCCGCGAGCGGACGTTGGCGACCGGCCGCTGCCTCCTGCAGGGACGAGCCTGGTCGGGGTTCGCCGCCGTCGCCCGGGTCGAGGTCTCGACGGACGACGGCGACTCCTGGGTCGAGGCCGAGCTCGAGCGCGACGTCGACTCGCCCTGGGCGTGGACAGCGTGGGAGCATGCATGGGAGGCGCGTCGCGGCGAGACCGCCCTGCTCTGCCGCGCGAGCGACGCCGCGGGCAACGTCCAGCCGCTCGTGCCCCACTGGAACCTCGGCGGTTACGCCAACAACGCCGTGCAGCGCGTGTCTGTCGCCGTGGTCTGAAGCCCGCGATCGATAGCGTTGACTGCGTGCGCTATCAACGCTATCCTGCTCTTCCGTGAGCGACGAGCCGGAAGACTTCACGATCCCGTTGCCTCCACCGCCGCCCGGGTTTCCTGCGCCCGGAAACGTCGTCTTCTTCCGTCATGAACCGGAGGACGACAGCGGCCAGGGCCGTGATGCCGAAGACATCATGCTGCGGAAGGTGCCGACGGAGGTCGCGATGCGCTTCCGGGCTGCCGCAGGCGGGCGGGCGCTGACGCACGCCCAGTACCTGGCGGCGCTCGTGGCGCTGCACGAGGCGATGCGCGGGCTCGCGGACGGAGGCAACGAGACCGTCGCCGGCTTGCTCGAGCAGCTCGGCCTCACGACCGTCTCGGTCTAGGGGGCTAGCTCTGCCCGGCGGGCGTCTCGTTGCGCCAGCCGATCAGCGCGAGATGCTCGAACGCCCGTCGCACGAGGCTATCGCGATCGCGTGCGACGGCAAGCTCGAACTGGAGCCCTGACTTCGACTCCGTGTGAACGTGGACGACGCGCGCCGTGGCCTGGATCGGGTTCATGCCGGGCACGTGGACGGTCATGCCAACGATGTCGCCGACATGGAGCTCGAGCGGCGCTTCCACGCGAACCCCGCCGGCGCTGACGTCGATCAAGCGCCCGCTGACGGACTCGGTGGAGCCCGGCAGCGTGAAGTCCACGGAGAGCGAGTCGGGCGCGCGAGGATGGGCGCGGCGCTCGGCGCCCGCATGGTTCGCGCCCAGCCGGACGAGAAGGCGCAGCTCGGCGCCGGGCTCGATCGCGGCGACGACGCCGGCGTACCAGACCACGCCGTCGGCAGTGATCAGCCCGATCTCGATCGGGTCCGCCAGCTCCGGAAGGTACGACTGGGTTTCGCTGCCCGGCGACCCGATCACGATCGAGTCGGCTTCGAGCTTGACGAGGCGCGCGACGAGGTCTTTACAGCCTCCGGCGCGCACGTGGACGACGTTGCGCGTGATCTCCGGCGTGTCCTTCACCGTTTCAGTGTCGGTACGAAGGCCGGTCGGCTTGAGTCCGGCCGTCGCCGGGAGAAGCCGCCCGTCAGCGCAGAAGCTCGAACGTGTGGAAGCGAAACGCCGTCTCGCCGGTGTTCTCGAGATCGTGGATGCGCTCGGTCTCGAGCCGGGCCTCGTCGAGGAAGTCGGTGTCGCGCGACTCGAACTCGACGTGAATCAGATGGCCGTCGGGGTAGCGCTGGATGGCCCGGCCGCCGTCGATGCAGACCCAGAAGTAGGGCGTTCGGTGGCAGTGGAAGGGAACCCGGTCCCCGGGCGCGAGCTGAAGCTCCCAGACGCGAATGTCGTCGTTCTCGAACAGGAGCCTCGTGCCGACCTCGTAGTTCCCGGGCGCGCGCTCGATCTCGTCCTGGAAGTCCTCGACGGCGAACTGGGCGGTCGCTGCCATGAGAGCGCCAAGGGTAGCCGGAGCGTCCGGTTCCTGCCGCCGGACCGAGATGGAGTAGGCTCGGCGCCGCGCCGCGACGATTGGAGGGAGTGTGGACGTTCGCTCGATCGAGACGACGACGATGGTGCCGATGCACCAGGGGACGACTCCCGTCTGGTACCTGTGGGAGCCGCGAGAGCTCAAGGACGCAACCATGGGCGGCTACCTCGAGCTTGTCGGCGAGTTCACGGTGGAGGCGGGCGGGCAGGTCGCGCCGCACAGTCACCGGACGCACGAGTTCTACTTCGTGATCGGCGGCCGCGGTGTCATGACGATCGGTGACGAGGATCGCGAGGTCATCCCCGGCGACACGATCTACATCCCGCCCGACGTGGTGCACAGCATCCGGCCCGTCAGCCCGAACGCCTCGATCCGCTGCTTCGTGTTCGCGGTCGGCATGGCCGACACGCCGGACATCGACTACTCGATCAATTGACGACGCGTCTAGCCCGAAACAGCCGAAGGCTGGTTTCGGGCGGGTAGCGGCCCGTGAGGGCCGCGGTCACGGGGTTAGCCCGAAACAGCCGAAGGCTGGTTTCGGGCGTGAAGCGGCCGGTAGGCCGCGTTCTCCTGCGGACAACCCGCAGCAGAGTGCGGGGCGGCCCCGATGACGGCACACGCCGGGCGTGCGACGCTGGCAGTGAACCGACGAGGAGGCTGTCATGAAGGCGATCGTCGTCTACGAGTCCATGTACGGCAACACGCATCGGGCGGCTGAGGCAATCGCGGACGGTCTCGGCGAGCACGCGGAGGTCGACGTTGTCGCAGTCTCCGACGCTTCGCCGGAGGTTGTCGCAGGTGCCGAGCTGCTCGTGGTGGGCGCCCCGACCCATGTTCACGGAATGCCTTCCGGAATGTCCCACAAGGCGGTGGCCGAGGACGCCAAGAAGCATCCCGAGTACGAGCGCGACCCCGCCGCCGAAGGCCCGGCACTGAGAGACTGGTTCGACGGCATCGGCAAGGCCGACGGCGTGGCGGCTGCTGCGTTCGACACGCGCCTCGGCAAGCCGAAGCTGGTGACGGGATCGGCCGCGAAGGGAATCGCCAAGCGTCTGAGGCGGCACGGCTACCAGGTCGTCGGCGAGGAGAGCTTCATCGTCGACGAGGCCCCGGCCCGCTCCACGAGGGCGAGCTCGACCGGGCGCGGGATGGGGCCGCGGTCTAGCCCGAAACAGCCGGGTCTAGCACGAACAAGCGCACCATCCGGAACAGAGGCTGGTTTCGGGCGGGTAGCGGCCCGCTAGGGCCGCGGTCACCGGGCTAGCCCGAAACAGCCGCCCTAGCCCGAAACAGCCGGAGGCTGGTTTCGGGCGGGTAGCGGCCCGAGGGGCCGCGGTCACCGGGCTTGCCCGAAACAGCGCCGGCCCACCTCTACACTGGCTGCGTGCAGGTCGATCGGCGCTCCGAGGAGACGCAGACCGCCACGCTCGGCGGCTTCGAGCTGCCGCTCGCGCCTCGGATGCCGCGGATCGGCTCGGTCGACGCTGTCGCGGTAGAGGCGCGCGCGGCTGAGCTCGGCAAGCGCTCGATCAAGCGCGAATCGAAGCTCTACGCGCTCGAGCTCGCGATCCGCTGCATGGACCTGACGACGCTCGAAGGCGCCGACACGCCCGGCAAGGTCGCCGCGCTCGCGTCGAAGGCGTTGCGCCCTGATCCGAGCGATGCCTCGATTCCGCCCGTGGCCGCCGTCTGCGTGTATCCGAACCTCGTCGAGGCCGCCGTCGCCCGCCTCCGTGGGACATCCGTCAAGGTCGCGTCCGTCGCGACGGCCTTCCCGTCCGGCCAGTCGCCGCTGTCCGTCAAGCTCGAGGAGACCCGGGAGGCGGTCGCGCTCGGCGCCGACGAGATCGACATGGTGATCGACCGCGGCGCCTTCCTGTCGGGCCGCTACGCAGAGGTGTACGACGAGATCGTCCGGGTCAAGGAGGCCTCCGGCGGCGCGCACCTGAAGGTGATCCTCGAGACGCACGAGCTGGGCACGTACGACAACGTCCGGCGTGCCTCGCTGCTCGCCATGGCGGCCGGGGCGGACTTCGTGAAGACGTCGACCGGGAAGCTCCCGGTGTCGGCCACACCGCCGATCAGCCTCGTGATGCTCGAGGCCGTCCGCGACGTGTTCGAGGAGACGGGCCGCATGGTGGGCTTCAAGGCCGCCGGCGGGATCCGGACCGCGAAGCAGGCGATCCACCAGCTCGTGCTCGTCAACGAGACGCTCGGCTCCGAATGGCTGACGCCGGACCGCTTCCGGATCGGAGCCTCGTCGCTTCTCAACGACGTGCTGATGCAGATCCGGTTCCAGCGCACCGGTCTCTACTCGAGCCCGGACTACTTCACGATCGACTGACGCCGCGCTTGCGAAGCACGAACTGGCTGGCGGCGAACGACACGACGTCGTAACGTCCCGCGGCGACGAACTCGTCGACCGCCCTCGTCACCCCGTCGTGCCACCAGCCGGGCTCACCGTAGTCGTCTCCGGCGAGCACCCCGCCCGCGCGGAGCTTCGGATCGTAGAGCTCGAGGTCGGCCCGGACGAACTCGTACAGGTGGTTGCCGTCCACGTAGACCCAGTCGAAGGAGCCGTCCGCGAAACGGGCGGAGGCTTCCTGCGAACCGCACCGGTGAACCTCGACCGTGCCGTTCGCGATCTGCCCGGCGAAACGCGCGAGGACGCTCTCGTGGAGCCGGTCCATCGCGGCCTGGTCCGGGGCAACCTTCCCGCCGTAGCGGGCGTCGCTGTAGGCGTCGTCGCTCATGAAGGTCCACGGGTCGATCAGGTGAAGCTTCGAGGGCCGCACGACCCGGAGGATCTCCGCCGCGAAATCACCCTGCCAGACGCCGAGCTCGGCGCAGACGGATCCGCGGGGCGCCAGCTTCAGGACGAACCGGCGGCGGTTGCGCCGGAGGCGTGGCAGCACGATGCCCGACGGTACCATTGACCAGCGTTGTGAGCGACGTCGAGAAGCGCAGGGACCGCTCGCCCGCCCCCTCGGCGTTCGACTACGTCTCGTCGCTCGAGTCGCGGGAGCTCGTCAGCCTCGAGGAGCGGTACGGGCTCTTCATCGGCGGCGGTTTCGTCGAGCCCCGCTCGGGCGAATACCTGGCCACGATCGACCCGTCGACCGAGGAGCCGCTGGCGGAGGTCTCCCAGGCAGGGCCGGAGGACGTCGACATCGCGGTCGAGGCGGCCCGGGAGGCGTACGAAAAGCGCTGGTCTCGCATCCGTCCCGCCGAGCGCGCCAAGTACCTCTTCCGCATCGCGCGGATCCTCCAGGAGCGCGCGCGAGAGTTCGCCGTGCTCGAGTCGCTGAACGGCGGCAAGCCGATCAAGGAGTCGCGCGACGTGGACGTGCCGCTGGCCGCAGCGCACTTCTTCTACTACGCCGGCTGGGCGGACAAGCTCGAGTACGCCTTTCCGAACGCCCGGCCGAAGCCCCTCGGCGTCGCCGCGCAGGTGATCCCCTGGAACTTCCCGCTGCTGATGCTCGCCTGGAAGATCGCGCCCGCTCTCGCTGCCGGCAACACGGTCGTTCTCAAGCCGGCGGAAACGACCCCGCTGACGGCGCTGCTCTTCACCGACGTGCTGCGCCAGGCCGAGCTGCCGGCGGGTGTCGTCAACATCGTGACCGGCGACGGGCGCACCGGCGCCGAGCTCGTCAAGCACCCCGGGGTCGACAAGGTCGCCTTCACCGGCTCGACCGAGGTCGGCAAGGCGATCCAGCGCGAGCTGGCCGGCTCGCAGAAGCGCCTGACGCTCGAGCTCGGCGGCAAAGCGGCCAACGTCGTTTTCGACGATGCACCGCTCGACCAGGCGATCGAGGGGATCGTCAACGGCATCTACTTCAACCAGGGCCACGTCTGCTGCGCCGGCTCGCGCCTCCTCGTGCAGGAGTCGATCGCCGAGCCGCTCGTGGGGAAGCTGAAGCGGCGCCTCGCGACGTTGCGGGTCGGCGATCCGCTCGACAAGAACACCGACGTCGGCGCCATCAACTCCCGTGCCCAGCTCGACAGGATCGAGGCGCTCGTCGAGTCCGGGAAGGCGGAGGGCGCAGAGATCTACCAGCCGCCCTGCGAGCTGCCCGACCGGGGCTACTGGTTCCCGCCGACCGTGTTCACGAACGTGGCGCAGAGCTACCGGATCGCTCAGGAGGAGATCTTCGGGCCCGTTCTCTCCGTGCTCACGTTCAGGACGCCTGACGAGGCGATCGAGAAGGCGAACAACACGCCGTACGGGCTCTCGGCAGGAGTCTGGACGGAGAAGGGCTCGCGGATCCTCTGGGCTGCACAGCGGCTCCGGGCCGGCGTCGTCTGGGCGAACACGTACAACCGCTTCGATCCCGCCTCGCCGTTCGGCGGCTACAAGGAGTCCGGGCTTCGGCCGCGAGGGCGGGCTCCACGGGCTTCGACCCTACGTGGCATTCGAGGACGGGCGATGAGCCGGCTCCCGGTGAAGAAGACCTACAAGCTCTACATCGACGGAGCCTTCCCCCGCTCGGAATCCGGCCGCACGTACCTGGCCCAGGATCAGAACGTCGCCCGTGCCTCGCGCAAGGACGCCCGCGACGCGGTGCGCGCGGCGAGGACCGCGTTCCCGAAGTGGGCCGCCCTGACCGCGTACAACCGAGGGCAGGTCCTCTACCGCATCGCCGAGATGCTCGAGAGCCGCCGCGCCGACTTCGCAGCGCTGGCGGGCGGCGTGGCCGAGGTCGACGCCGCGGTCGACCGCGTCGTCTGGTACGCAGGCTGGTCCGACAAGATCGATCAGGTCGTGGGCGGCGCCAACCCGGTCGCCGGCCCGTACTTCAACTTCACTGTCCCGGAGCCAACCGGCGTGGTCGCCCTGATCGCGCCCGAGGAACCGCCGCTGGCAGGGCTCATCTCACGCCTCGCCCCGGCTCTTGTCACCGGCAACGCGCTCGTCGTCATCGCCTCCGAGTCTCGTCCGCTGGCCGCGGTGGAGCTCGCGGAGGTGCTCGCGACCTCCGACACGCCGGGTGGAGTCGTCAATGTGCTCACCGGGCACAAGGCGGAGCTGGCGCCCGTGCTCGCAGGTCACATGGACGTGAACGCGATCGACGTGACAGGCATGGGTGAGGACGGCGCCGACCTCGAGCGGCTCGCCGCGGAGAACGTGAAGCGTGTCGTGCGCGGTGCTGCCGACGGCCAGAGCCTCGACGACGTGACGGCCTTCCTCGAGCTGAAGACCGTCTGGCACCCGATCGGCACCTGATCAGCCTGACGTCGTCTCTCCGCGTTCGAGCCACGCGTCGCTCTGCTTCTCCTCGATCGCCCACTGCCCGAAGCCGTGGGCGACCCAGTGCCGCCGGTAGCGCGCGATCCATCCCCTTGTCCGCCACAAACCTCCCCATCTCCCCAACACCCTCCCTCCCTCTCACCCCCCCCCCCCCCTACGCCCCGGAGGCGCGCCGGTAGCGCCAGACGGCGATGCGGCGCAAAGACCGCGATCAGGCCGACCGACCAGGCGACCGCGGGCCAGACCGGGTCGTCCGCCGGCGGGCCGAGAAACAGCGTGCGCACCGCGTCGACCACGACCGTGAACGGGTTGTGCTCGGCGAACGCCTGGAGTGCGTCGGGCATCGACTCGACCGGGACGAAGGCCGACGACACGAAGGTGAGCGGGAAGACGATCAGGAAGCCGATCGACCCCGCCGACTCGGGTGAGCTCGAGATGAGACCCATCAGCGCGAAGATCCACGAGAACGCGTACCCGAAGAGAAGCAGCAGGGCGATACCGGCGAGGATCTCCGGCACGCTCGTCGCGAAGCGAAACCCGATCGCGTAGCCGACGCCGAGCATCAGCGCGATCGCGAGCATGTTCATGACGACGTCCGCGAGCGTTCGGCCCGCAAGGACGGCGGATCGGGCCATCGGCAACGAGCGGAAGCGGTCCATGAGGCCCTTGCGGAGGTCCTCGTTGAGCCCCACCGCGGTCAGGTAGCCGCCGAATGCGATCGTCTGGGTGAGGATCCCGGGCATCAGGAAATCGACGTAGTCGTAGCCCGGCGTCTGGATCGCGCCGCCGAAGACGTAGACGAAGAGCAGCACGAACATGACGGGCTGCACCGTGAACCCGATCAGGAGATCCGGAGCGCGCGGGATCCTGAGCAGGTTCCGGCGCGTGATCACGAGGGTGTCCGCCGTCGCGGTGCGGATCGAGCTCGCGCTCATGCCGCCTCCTCGTCGTCTTCTTCCTCTGCCGCACGGCCGGTGAGCGTCAGGAAGACGTCGTCGAGCGTCGGGCGCCGCACGGCAATGTCCTCGATCTCGACACCGGCGGCATCCAGGCGCCGGACTGCCTCGACGACGAGGCCCGGACGTCCCCCACGTTCAGGGTGACGTTGCGGCCCTCGACGCGAGGCGGCTGGCCGTCCGCAAGCGGCACCAGCGCCGCCACAGCATCCTGGCCGGCATCGCCGTCGGCGAGCGAGACCTCGATGCACTCGCCGCCGATCCGGTCCTTGAGCTCTTCCGGCGTCCCCTCCGCGATCACGCGGCCGTGGTCGATGACTGCGACACGATCGGCCAGCCGGTCGGCCTCGTCGAGATACTGCGTCGTCAGCAGGACGGTGCTCCCCGCTTCGACTCGTGCCTCGATCGTCTCCCAGAGGCCGATGCGACTGCGCGGATCGAGCCCCGTCGTCGGCTCGTCGAGGAAGAGGACCGGCGGCCGGGCGACGAGCGCCGCGGCCAGGTCGAGCCGCCGGCGCATCCCGCCCGAGTAGGTCTTGACCGGGCGTCCGCCGGCGTCCGCGAGATCGAAGCGCTCGAGCAGCTGGCTTGCCCGCTCGCGCGAGGGCCCCTTGCCCATGTGATACAGACGGCCCACCATCTCCAGGTTCTCGAAGCCGGTCAGGTTCTCGTCCACTGCTGCGTATTGACCCGCGAGCCCGATCCGGGCGCGGAGCATCGCCGCGTCTTTCTCGACGTCGTGCCCGGCGACGCGCGCGCTGCCGCTGTCCGCGCGCAGCAGTGTTGTGAGCACTTTCACGAGCGTCGTCTTCCCGGCGCCGTTCGGGCCGAGCAGGCCGTAGACGATCCCGGCGGGGACGGTCAGATCGACGTCGTCGAGCGCGCGAACGTCGCCGAACGACTTGCTCAGGCCCTGCGCCTCGATGGCGACATCGGGGGTTACGGTCGCGGCAGGTCGCACGTCCTGATCGCCGGGCCACCTGACCGATCCTAGCCAGCCCAGGCCGGCGCTCGTAGGCTTCCGACGATGACCGTGCGGCGTCTCATCGCTGACGGGCTCTTTCCCCCGCCCGACTATGCGCATGCGGCCGGGGTCAGGCTGCTCGGCTATACGGGCCAGCTCGTCGAGATCGAGGCAGTCGCGTCCTCTGACGCCGGCCGCCGTTCCACAGAAGGAGCGTTTCGACGGCCCTCGCATGCGGGTAATCAGAGGAGTCCGGCACAGTGCCGGCGCGACGAAAGGGGAGACATGTACATCGGTATCAGCGTGCTGGGGCTCATCCTGCTGATCGTTCTGCTCGTCATCCTGCTCTAGCGGGCCGACGTTGAATCCGATCTCGAGCCTCCTCGAGCGCTGGCGCCGCGGCCGTGAGCGCATCGGGGAAGGAGAAGAAGCGCGTGAGGCCGGGGCCCTCGAAGAGCAGGGCCCGGCCTCGGCGCGCTCGATGGAGAGTCGATTCGCGTGAAGGCGCCGTCGACCGAGACGGCGGACGAGCTGGTCGACGTGCTGCGGAAGCACGGCGTCGCCGGCGATCTGAGACGGCCGCACGGATCCGAGGTCGAGGTGGTCAGCCCGGACGACGTTCCGATCGCCGAGACCATGCGGGCGACGGTGCACGGCGTCGAGCTCTGGCTTCTGCTCCCGACACGCCGGACTCGATCGAGATCAATTGCGGCAAGGAGGCCGTGCTCGTCAATCGCCCCGACCTGGCGTCGGAGACCGGCGCGAGCACTCCTTCCGCGGCGACCTGACAGCCCGCGACAGGCCTCTACCTGCCCGCTGCGGCCACTCGTTCGAGGGACTCAAGTCCCCGGTCGTGGTTGCCGATACAGAGAGATTCGGCCCTGTCGCGCCGCCTCGGCCTTGGCTGACGGCGCGGTGCGGCTACCCGCACCGTGCAAACGGGCGCCACCCCGACGGTATCTCGGGCGGAGGCACGACGCCTCAGCCCCTCGACGGCTGCGAGCCTTCCGAAAAGCCGAGGAACCAAGGGAAGGAAGGTTGACATGATCGAAGCCGGCAAGAAACAGTGGTACGCACTCGCGCTTCTCTGCGCAGTGCAGTTCATGGTCATTCTCGATATCGCGATCGTCAACGTCGCGCTTCCTTCCATCCAGCTCGACCTCGGCTTCTCGCAGGAGAGCCTGCAGTGGGTGGTCAGCGCCTACGCGCTCGTGTTCGGCGGCTTCCTGCTGCTGGGCGGGCGCGCAGCCGACCTGCTCGGCCGCCGCCGCGTCTTCATCGGCGGCCTCATCATCTTCACGATCGGGTCGCTGCTCTGCGGCCTGGCGTGGGACGAGGCGTCGCTGATCGGCGCCAGGGCGATCCAGGGGCTCGGCGCCGCGGTCGTATCTCCCGCGGCCCTGTCGATCCTCATGACGACCTTCCGCGAAGGCCGCGAGCGCAACATCGCGCTCGGTGCCTGGGGCGCCGTGGGCGGTTTCGGCGCGGCCGCGGGCGTGCTGCTCGGCGGCCTGCTCACCGACGCTCTGTCGTGGGAGTGGATCTTCTTCGTGAACGTCCCCGTCGGGCTCATCGCTCTGGCGGTCGCCCGCGTGCTGCTCAACGAGAGCCGCGACGCTCCGGGCGAGGCGCTTCGACGCGCTCGGCGCGGTGCTCGTGACCGCCGGCCTCTCGCTCCTCGTGTACACGATCACTCAGGGCTCGAGCTTCGGCTGGGGCTCGTGGGAGACCATCTCCCTGTTCGCCGGCTCGTTCGGGCTGCTGGCCGCGTTCGCGGCGTGGGAGGTCCGCGTGACCGACCCGCTCATGCCGTTCTCGATCTTCAAGATCCGGACGCTCGCGGGATCGAACAGCGCCGGCTTCCTGATGGGGACGATGCTCTTCTCGATGTTCCTGTTGCTCACGCTCTACATGCAGCAGGTGCTCGGATACTCCGCGATGAAGACCGGTGTCGCGTACCTCGCGTGCGCAGGCACCGCGATCCTCTGGGCGAACGTCGCCGCAGAGCTCGTGAACAGGGTGGGCATCAAGCCGATCATGGTCTCGGGCATGGCGCTGATGGCCGGCGGGATCGCCTACTTCACGCAGATCTCGCCCGGCGGCTCGTATGTCACCGACCTCCTGCCCGGGCTCCTGCTGATCGGAATCGGCATGCCGTTCGCGTTCGTCTCGATCTCGATCGGCGCGCTTGCGGGCGTGCCGGACCGTGAAGCGGGCCTCGCGTCGGGGATCAACAACACCGCCTTCCAGATCGGCGGCGCGCTCGGCATCGCGGCGCTCTCCGCGATCGCCACCTCGCGCACCGAGAACCTGGTCGCAGACGGCACGGCTAGCCCGCAGGCGCTCACCGAGGGCTTCCAGGCGGCTCTCTGGGCCGGCGTCGTGCGTGGCAGTCCTCGGCCTGCTCGCCGCGGTCACCCTCGTCAAGCGCGACCCGACGCAGCGCCAGGGCGTCCCCGCAAGAGCGGCGCTCGAGCGCGCATAGTCGCAAGGAGCTCTCCGCCAGGGGAGTAGCAGGGGAGCGGCCTGCCGGCCGCTCCCTTCTCATTGCTCCGGGCGCCGGAAGGTCCCGCCCGCCGGGTTGCACTGTGGAGGCCTCGCTGCCTCAATGTTGACGAACCCGCGGGCGGGACAGCCGAAGCATAGGGCGGCCGGCCGGCGTGGACGCCGGCCGTGGATGCTCAGTCGCCGGCGACGAAGAACAGCCAGGTGCCGTCCTCGCGAATCCCGGCGCGATAGCCGAGATAGCCGCCGGCCTGCTCGAAGCTCGGGATGTCCTCGTCCGCGTTGAACAGCCGGAGGTCGGCCCGGTCCTTCTCGGTCCATGTGGCGGGATCCTTCGCGGCCGCCGCCGGCCACACGTACACGTCGTCCGTCCTCGCAGGGCGCATCGAGAGGACCAGCGGGATGATGTCGCCGAAGATGGGCACGTGCGCTTCCGATTCGAGCTTCTGCCAGTAGCCGATCGGGTCGCCGCTCTCGCCGAAGGAGTAGGAGAAGGTCTCGGGATCGAGGAGCGCCTCGAGGGCCTCGTAGTCGCGGGCATGCGCGGCGGCGACGATGGCATCGCGCGTCTGCGTGACGGCGGGCGGCAGCTCCGTCACGGCAGGCGGCTGGGTCTCGGCCGGGTCTGCGGCGGGCGGGGCCTCGGCGGCTGGCGGCGCGGGCTGCGTGACCCCGGTCTCGGCCGGCTCCTGCGCGGGCGCTGGCGGCGGCGCGGAAGGGGCTGCCTCGTCAGAGCCCCCGCACGCAGCCACGAGCGTGACCGCCGCGACCGTCGCTGCCAGCCAGGCAGCCGCTGGGCCGCGCTGAACGATTTCCAGTGGCACTACCTCTTGGACGCGTTGAGCGCCGTAGTCGTTCCACCGATCGTCGGCGCGTCCAGACCGAAAAGAGTTGGGCCGTGGCCGCCGAAGCGGCCACGGCCACAGCGCGTCGCTAGGAAGCGGCCAAGGAGACGTTTGTCGCCTCCGGGCCCTTCGTGCCCTCACGCGTCTCGAACTCGACGCGGGCACCTTCCGCAAGAGTCTTGAAACCCTCGCCGACGATGTTGCTGAAGTGCACGAAGACGTCCTTCGCCCCGTCATCCGGGGTGATGAACCCGTACCCCTTGCTGTCGTTGAACCACTTGACGGTTCCGCTGGCCATAGATAACACCTCCCTCACCAAGTTCACGAACGGGCGGAAGGCGCTACGCGCGAACCGTACTCGCTCTGGAACTGACTGACGCGCTCACGATAGCAGCTTCGCCGCGCGGCTCAAAACCACGCTCGTGTCACGCGGTACAGGCCCGGAGCCGCCCCAGCTGAGACCACTTCGAGGGGCTCGTCGTCGCGAAGTCGTAGAGGCTCGCGCCGAGGATGCCGGCACCGCAGGCGACGTCGACGAAGGCCCTCGTCTGACCGTCGCGCATTCGATCGCCGACCCCACCGATGACGTGGATGCGCACGTCCGGGTCGCCCGTCTCACGCCGAAGGATGGCGATGCTGTTCTTGATGTACGCCCGCGTTCGCTTGGGTTGCCTCGTGTGGTACGTGAAGTAGACCATCGGCAGGAAGACGTCGAACTGCCGGGCCAGGCCGGCGTACGGGAACCCGGGCCAGGCGTTGGGAGAGAGCTCGAGCCCGCGGGGGGACGGAATGATCGCGCCGAGCCGGTAGTCCGGTCCCACGGCTGCGCGTATGTCACCGGCGACCCGGAGCAGCCGCTTGTTCCTCAGCTCCACCGAGTTGACCGCGTGAGACTCGATGTCGAGCGCGAAGCCGTCGAAGCTGTGGCCGCCCGAGCTGCGGAAGCGCACGGCTGCGAGCGAGCGCTGGACATCCCTGGCGGGCTTGTTGAAGCCCGGGAGGTACCACGCGACGACGTCGAGGCCCTGAGCGTGCGCGGCCTCGAGGAACCGTGCGACGCGCGACGGACGTCGAATGCCACGGACTGGCTGAAGTTCGAGGTCTCCACGTACACGGTCTTGACGCCCCGGGCCGCAATCGAGCGGGCGGAGGCCTCGGGATCGCTCCAGATGCCGGTATCGAAGATGTCGACCCAGGTCGCCAGGCCGCGGTACGGCTCGAGTGTCGCCTTCGGGGCGGCCGAGGCTGCGGGCACGCCAACGGCGGCGATGCAGGCGAGGGCCAGGATCCAGCGGGTACTGCGAGCCACTCGTCGTCCAGTGTGCACGAGAGTCGCCTTCGACGCGCCGGTCCGACGGCCTCCCACGAATTGCCCGTAGTTCTCCGCGGCTGGATCCGCGTCGCGGTCCGATGCGCAGGTCGGCCGCCGGCGCAGATGCTTTCAGGGACGAAAGGAGGCTCACGATGACGATGCCGGCGGAAACATCGGCGGTTGACAGGGGCGTCGAGCTCATTCTCGACCGCGTCTTGCCGAGCTCGGATGCGACCTCTTCGCATCAGACGATCGTCGATGCGACACCCGAGCGGGTTTGGGCCGCACTCCAGGAGCTCGATCTCGCGGAGGTCGTTCGCAGCTCGCGGCCCGCGCGGGCGCTGATCGCCGTCCGAGCCGTCCCGGTGCGCCTCGCAGACCGGCTGCGTGGGCGTCCCGCGCAGCCGCCTCCGGAGCACGTTCGAATGGTGGAGGCGCGACCCTGGGTCGTGCTCGGCGAAGACGAGCCGCGCGAGCTGGTCGTCGGAGCGATCGGCCGCTTCTGGGGGCCGGGCGTCGAGTGGCTCGACATCGAGCCCACCGAGTTCGCCGCCTTCGACCGCCCGGGCTACGGCAAGATCGCGTGGGGCTTCACCGTCCTGCCGTACGGCAAGGGCCGCTCGATTCTCGTCGACGAGTGCCGGACGCGTGTCACCGACCCGGTTTCACGGGAGCGGTTCCGCAGGTACTGGAAGCTCGTCGGACCGGGCGCGAGCTACGTGATGGGTCGCACGGTCGCCCTCGCAAAGCGCCACGCCGAGGAGGCCGTCGGCGCCTGACGGCTCGGCGCGGGCCGTCTCCGCCTACGGCGCCCCGCTCAGGCTGCGCTCGCCCTCCAGTGCGTTCCTGAAGCTGCTCGATCGGGCTCGGCAGGCCTTGAGCGCGGCGCCGCGAGCCGGCGACTAACTCGGCCACGATCAGCGCGATGAGAATGGCGAGGACGAGCGTCGCCGTGGCCAGCGCCGGCATGACGGCGCCGATCGCGCCGGCCGCGCAGAGCGCCAGCGCGGCCGTGAGGCGCTTGCCGCTGAGCGAGCGGGGCCATGCGCAGCCGAAAGCCCACGTGGCCGAGCAGGTACAGGGCGGGGCCGCCCACCACCGTCGCCAGCTCCGGGCCGCTGAGCTGCTCCCCCGGGTGCGCGATCACGAGCTCGTCGCCGACGGCCGTGACGATGATCCCGGCGATCATCGGGATGTGGAGGTACGTGTAGGCGTCGCGGGCCAATCGCCCGCGGTCGTCGGCCGCGTCGAGCCGGATCTGGGCGATACGGGCGACGTAGTCGAAGTACAGCCACCAGAGCGCGGCCGACGAGAGGAACGCGACGGCAATTGCCGTCCCCCGCGCGAGCGTGATGTCGAGATCGACGCTGTCAGGCCCGTGACGACGATCGACTCGCCGAGCGCGATGATCACGAAGAGCTGGAAGCGCTCGGAGAAATGGGCGCTCTCGATCTCCCAATCGCTCGGTGGAGACCGCCCGAGCCCGGGGCTCCAGTACCCGGCGTACGGGCCGGCGTAGTCGAGCACCAGCGCGACGAGCCAGATCGCGATCAGCGCCGTGCCGCCGAGCACTCCGCCGAGCACCCAGAGCACGCCGACGGCGACCGACCAGATCAGGATCCGGGCCAGCGTCGGCCGCAACGGCCAGTCAGCGGGGCTGCCGAAGACCGCGAAAGCGTTCCTGACGATCTGCAGCGCGGCGTACGAGGCTCCGAACAGAAGCGCGCGGTCGCCGAACGCCTCCGGGATCGCGACCGCCATCAGCAGGCTGGCGAGCATGACGGCGATGAGGATGCTGCGCACGACCGGTGACTCCGGATCGAACCAGTTGGTCATCCAGGTCGTGTAGATCCAGGCCCACCAGACGACGAGCAGGAGGAACAGCGTCTTCCACATGCCCTCCGCGTCGAGATGCTCGACGAGGGAGTGCGAGAGCTGCGTGATTGCGAAGACGAAGACGAGGTCGAAGAACAGCTCGAGCGTGGTCGCCCGTTGCTCCTCGCCGTCGCCCGTCTGGCGCAGGAAGCGCCTCATCGCCCGACTCGCGTCCGCGCGATCACCTGCACGCCGCCACCCTAGCCGCGCGTGAGGGCGTCACAGGTCTCCCGCGCGAGCGTAAGTTTCCCCGCCCTTCCCGGTTGCAGAGGTGCGGACGCCACGGTCCGCGACCAACGGGCTCCCCACCGGGGCGTCCACGACCGAGAGGAGACGAACGATGCACTCTCTGGAGCAGGTACTGAAGACGGCGCGCCGGGCCGCGCTCACACTCGCGCTCCTGGTGACTGCGGCGCTGGTCGCGTCGCCGGCGGCGCAGGCCTCCGGCCCGCGTCCGCTCTTCCAGATGCCCTTCGCGTGCGGGCAGACCTGGGAGGCCTCCACCTACGACGGCCACTGGCCCAACCAGAACAGCATCGATCTGGCGATGCGCGAGGACGACGGCAACAACATCAGCGAGGGGCAGCCGGTACTGGCTTCCGCCGCTGGAACCGTGCTCGAGGTCGGGACCGACTTCAGCCGTCGAATGTCGACGGTGATCCCGTGTTCGGCAACTATGTCTTCCTCAACCACGGCGGCGGGTGGAAGACGTACTACCTCCACCTCGAGTTCCAGCCGCCGCTCGCGCGTCGGACAGGCCGTCGCCCAGGGCGAGCAGATCGGGCGGACGTTCAACAGCGGCGCCGACGCCGATGCACCTGCACTACACGCAGGTCGAGGACGGCGACCGCGGTCGGATCGAGTTCAACGGAACGCCGATCTCGACGAACAAGGAAAACGAGGCGTCGTACGACACCTGGGGCAGCGACGACGCCGAGGAGCTGACGAGCCTGAACTGCCCGGGGAACTCGTTCATGGGGTTCAACCAGAACGGCATGCGCTACCAGCTGCTGTACAAGCCGGGAACCGGCGACACGAAGATCGTGCGGCTGGACGCGGACGGGACCGGCGTGACGACCACGTACTCGGACACGTGGACGAAGGGCTGGACGCACTTCACGCCCTTCTACCTCAGCGGCGGCAAGCAGCACGCGTTCATCTACAAGTCCT
Organism: uncultured Thermoleophilia bacterium; assembly: GCA_963780385.1. Lineage (GTDB taxonomy): Bacteria > Actinomycetota > Thermoleophilia > Gaiellales > Gaiellaceae > CAWACA01. The sequence continues at coordinate 292,433 of CAWACA010000023.1, forward strand.
CGACCGGCCTCGTGAAGTTCCTGCGGCTCGACAGCCAGGGCAGCGGCATCACGACGCTCGCGACCGGCACCTGGGGCAAGGGCTGGACGCACTTCGTGCCCTTCAGCATCGGCGGGAACCCGTACTACGTCGCGTACAACTCGCTACCGGTTCCGCGAACATCGACCGCGTCAACGCGGAGGGCAACGGCGCCACCACCGTCTACCAGGACGCCTGGATCGCGGGCCGGACGGAGATCGTCCCCTTTACACAGGGCCCGAACCAGTACCTGCTCCTGTACCAGGGCGGGAGCGGCGCGGCCAAGATCGTCAAGATCACAGGCAGCGGCAACAACATCGGCGTGACCACCGTGTGGTCGGACACGTGGACGACGGGCTGGACGAGCCTCGTTCCGCTCAAGCACAACGGCACCGTCCAGTTCCTCGCCTACAAGGCCGCCTCGGGGAAGGTCAAGTTCCTCAAGGCCAATGCCAACGGTCAGGGCGTCCAGACGCTCGGTGAGACGACCTGGACGAAGCCCTGGACGGCGTTCTCGCCGCTCCTCGATCGACGGCGACGCGCACATCCTCGCCTACAAGGCACACACCGGCACCGTCAAGGTGCTGAAGCTGAACGGGGCCGGATCCAGCACGAGCACGATCTGGACCGGCTCGTGGACTCACGGCTGGGCGTAGGCCGAGCCGTCCTCGCCGGGCCCCCTCCGAACGGAGGGGGCCCGGCCTTCGATGGGGCGGCGGCTGTCAGCGCGGCTCCAGCGCTTCGAGCTTGCGGGCGAGGCCGCCGGCGCCGTCACCGCCGTCGACCCGGACTCGAGCGAGCGTGAACGGCTCCGCGGCTCTTCCCAGGCCGGGCTCGGTCGTCGTCGCTCCGAGGAATCCCGCGGCGCGGACGGCCTCGACGACGCGGGCGTCGTAGCGCCCGGAGGGGAAGCAGAAAAAGTCGGCCGTCACGCCGAAGCGGCGGCGGATCTCGGCCCGCGAGCCGGCCACCTCGCGCCGCAGCGCCGATCCGCTCAAGCTCGTGAGATCCGGGTGCGTGAGCGAGTGGGCGTCGACCTCCCAGCCCGCGGCGATGAGCTCCCGAACCATCCAGGGTCGAATCCCCCACGACGGTTCCAGATTCGAGAGGTCGAGATTGAGCACTCCCGGCCAGCCGAGCTCGCGCAGAACCGGCAGCGCATTCGTGTAGTGGCTGTGGGCGCCGTCGTCGAACGAGAGCACGACCGGCCTGGCGGGCAGAACGGCGCGACCGTGCCAGGCGTCGTAGACCTGCTGGAGGGTGACTGCCTCGTAGTGGTGCCGATCGAGCCAGCGCATCTGGGCGGCGAACTCGGCGCGCGGCACGTACAGCGCCGGGTACGGCGCGTCTCGATACGGCTCGCGGATCACGTGGTACATGAGAATCGGAACGGCCCGCCGGTCAGGCGTGGCAAGCCGGATCTGGACGGCGTTGGGATGATGGCCCACGGCGGTCATCGCGTCGGCCGTGCCCGGAAACATCGTCGACACGGCCGCCGCGGACGCCAGGGACACGAGCAACCCCCAACACCTGATTCTGGTTGTCCGCCCGCCCATCGCTCCTCCTGGCTCCGGGCTGCCGGGCTGCAGCCCTGTGCGAGGACGGTGCGATCGGGCGGTTTCGGCCCTATTGCGGCGGTCTTGCAGAGACCGCATGCGCGCCGGCGGCCAAGGCGCGAGACTGTCCCGGCCCTTTGAAGCCCGAGACGCTGACGCTGAGACAGCTCAATCGCGCCACGCTGGCGCGCCAGCTGCTGCTGGCGCGAGAACCTGTCTCGGCCGTCGAGGCCGTCGAGCGGCTCTGCGGGCTGCAGGCGCAGGAGGCGAAACCGCCCTTCATCGGGCTCTGGACCCGCGTCGAGGGGTTCCGGCGCGAGGAGCTGCACGAGGCGCTGCAGGCGCGGAAGGTGGTTCGCGCCACCCTCATGCGGGCCACGCTCCACCTGATGAGCGCTCCCGACTACCTCTCGCTCCGGGCCGCGCTCACCCCGGCGATGACTCAGGCCATGAAGGTCGTCGGCAAGCGTGCGGAGGGGCTCGAGCTGGATCGCGTGCTGCCCGTGGCGCGTGAGCTCTTCGACGAGCGACCTCGCACGTTCAACGAGCTGCGCCCGCTGCTCGTCGACGCGTTCCCGGGTGTGTACGATCGCGCGCTCGGCTACGCCGTCCGTCTCCACCTGCCGCTCGTGATGGTGTCGACCGATGACCGGTGGGGGTATCCCTCGACGGCCGTGTTCACGCCCGCGGACGCATGGCTCGGCCGCCCCATCTCCGAGGACGCTGCGCCGGAGCCGCTCGTCTTGCGCTATCTCGCGGCATTCGGTCCCGCGACGGCCGCGGACGTTCAGACATGGTCGGGCCTGCCGGCTCTTCGACCTGTACTCGAGGGGCTGCGGCCGAAACTTCGCGCGTTCAAGGACGAGCGCGGTCGCGAGCTCTTCGATCTGCCTGACGCACCGCGGCCCGACGAGGATATTCCTTCTCCGCCCCGCTTCCTGCCGGAGTTCGACAACCTCGTCCTCGCGCACGACGACCGCACGCGCGTGCTCGACGACGCCTACCGTGGTCTTGTGGTCACGAAGAACCTCCGTGTGCGCGCGACGTTCCTGTGGGACGGGTTCGTGCGGGGGACGTGGGAGGTGGAGCGGAAGAAGGACGTCGCGAGACTGAGGCTGCTGCCCTTCGAGGCGCTGCCGAAGCGGGCGCTGAAAGAGCTGGCGTCCGAGGGCGAGGCACTATTGCGCTTTGTCGAGGAGGACGCGGCCATCTTCGAGGTGGACGTGGCGAAACCGGCGGCGTGACCTGGAGCGATCGGGAAGGAGCGTTCATGGCGTTCATCGAGCTCGTATCCGACGAGGAGGGGGCAACCGGCCCGGCTGCGGAGGTCTTCGAGTCGGCACGCGCCCGGCTCGGCTACGTCCCGAACTACGCGCGGGCATTCGCGCACCGTCCGGAGATCTACGCGGCGTGGGGCAGTCTGATCGCGGCCATCAACGGCCGGATGGACCCGCGCCGGTACGAGCTGGTGACCCTCGCCGCCGCGCAACAGATTCGCTCGAGCTATTGCTCACTCGCGCACGGCAAGGTTCTCGTCGACCAATTCATCGACGAGGACGAGCTTCGGGCAATCGTTCGCGACCCCGAGTCGGCGGGTCTCGACGAAGTCGATCTGGCCGCGATGGAGCTGGCCGAGAAGGTGGTCGGTGACGCCACGGCGGTCACGGCCGACGATATCGATCGCCTTCGGAAGCTCGGCCTCGAGGACGCCGAGATCCTGGACATCGTCGCGGCCGCGGCCGTTCGCTGCTTCTTCAGCAAGACGCTCGACGCGCTCGGCGTACTTCCCGACGCCGTTTTCGCCGAGCTGCAGCCCGAGCTGCGCGACGCTCTGGCCGTGGGCCGCCCGATCGCGAGCGCGTGAGCTTGGCCGGGCGCGTATCGGGCGCGTGGCCGCTAGCGCGCACGGCGCGCGACCACGATCCCAGCCTCCCAGCCCGGCGCCCGTCCGTCGGGTGGAAGCGACACGTCCTGCACAGGCAGCCCAGCCCGGGCGAGGAGCCATGAGATCACCGAATTCGAGTTCCACATGTCGCCTGCTCGAAGCTCGTCTCGCCCCCAAACGGGCGTCGGCGCCTCCGGCCCGAGCTCGAGCAATCGACGTGCGATCACCGGTTCGTCGGTGAGCCGGATCGGACTCGCGACTGCCTCGTCGACATCCACGATGACGCCGTTGGACCAGCAGCGGATTTCGTAGCGAAAGAGCCGCAAGGCGCCTGCGAAGCGGCTGCCGACGGGGCCTTCGGCAACGACCCCTCGGTTCGCCCCCCGGGCGTCCGGTGACGGGCCGACCTCGATGACGAAGCATTCGTCGCCCAGTCGAATCTCGAGACCGGCGTGGTAGAGGTCGAGCGGCTGCCGTCGTTCGACGGCAGCGCTGAGCGCCTCGTACATCTTCCCGGTGAGACGCACCAGATGGCTGCCGCTCGGCGCCCCTGCTCCAAGTGGCAACCAGTAGAGGTCGACGGCTGCGGGAGCGAGCGCCCGCAGGAAGCCAACGGCGCGACGAGGCCTGTCCGCGACGGCGGTCATGAGGTCAGCGCGCGCTCATCGCGTTGGTGCGCGCCGGCAATCGCATCCATTGGCTCACGCTTCCCCTTCGTGACGAGGTCCAGACTCGCCTGGGGGAGACTGGACACCGCGGCGCACTGACGCAGAGGTTCCACCGGCACGTCTTGCTGAGAACGTGCGTCAAACGAAGCCGGGCGCCTGGTGCGCCCGGCTCGCAAGTCCGATGGGACGGCTCAGCTCAGCTACACCCGGTGTTCTGGCCGCAGTCGCGGCAGGTGTAACAGCTCCCCGTCCTCAGCATCCGGCCGCCGCAGTTGGCGCACTCGACCGCGTCCTCCCAGGCGTTGAAGAGCGCCGTCTGGCCGGGCGCCATCGCCGGCGCCGCGAAGGTTCCGTCGTTCTCGTCGCCGTTCAGCAGTGCCTCTGCCTCGGCGATGCGGCGCTTCACGTCGGGGCTCATGATCCCGAGCTCCTGCTGGGTCTCCGTGTCGAGGAACTTCTTGCCGAGCCAGCGGAAGATGTAGTCGACGAGGGACTTGGCAACGCGGATGTCGCTGTCGTTCGTGAGGCCCGACGGCTCGAAGCGCATGTGGCTGAACTTCGAGACGTAGACCTCGAGCGGCACGCCGTACTGGAGGCCGAGCGAGACGGAGATCATGAACGAGTTCATGAGGCCGGCGAGGGTCGTGCCCTCCTTGGCGATGTCGACGAAGACGTCGCCCGCCGTGCCGTCCTCGAAGAGGCCGACGTGGATGTAGCCCTCGTAGTCGCCGACGCGGAACTTGCGGCCGATCTCGGTGCGGTCGTCGGGTAGGCGACGCCGCTGCGGCTTGCCGAGCAGGGTGGCGCCGGCCGAGTCCTTCGAGGAGAGCGGCTGGGCGACCTTGCAGTTGTCGCGGTAGAGCGCGATCGCCTTGATGCCGAGCTTCCAGGACTCGATCAGAAGCTGCTCGATCTCGCCGGCTGTCGTCTGCTCCGGCACGTTGACGGTCTTCGAGATGGCGCCCGAGATGAACGGCTGGACGGCGCCCATCATCTTCACGTGACCCATGTAGTGGATGGCGCGCTCGCCGACCGCGCAGTCGAAGACGGGGTAGTGGTCGGTCTTCACGAACGGAGCGCCGACGACGGTGTTGCGCTCGTCGATGTAGGCGACGATCTGCTCGACCTCGGGCGGTGCGTACCCGAGCTTCTCGAGCGCCATCGGCACCGTGCGGTTGACGATCGTGATCTCGCCGCCGCCGACGAGCTTCTTCGACTTGACGAGCGAGAAGTCGGGCTCGACGCCCGTCGTATCGCAATCCATCATGAACGAGATCGTGCCGGTGGGTGCCAGCACGGTCGCCTGGGAGTTGCGGAAGCCGTGGATCTCTCCGAGGTCGAGCGCGTCGTCCCAGGCCTTGCGCGCGGCCGACAGCAGGTCGCTCGGGACGGCGTGGGCGTTCTCGATGTTGCCGACCGCGGCGCGGTGCTTGGCGATGACGCCGATCATGGCCGCGGCGTTCGGCCGGTAGCCGGCGAACGGCCCCATGCGGGCGGCGATCTCGGCCGACTTGCGGTACGTGCGGCCGGTCATCAGCGCGGTGATCGCTGCGGCATAGGCGCGGCCCTCGTCCGAGTCGTACGGCAGGCCGCGCGCCATGAGCAGCGCGCCGAGATTCGCGTAGCCGAGGCCGAGCTCGCGGTAGGCCTTCGCGTTGCGCTCGATCTGGGGCGTGGGATAGCTCGAGTAGCCGACGATGATCTCCTGGGCGAGGAAGACCGTGTCGACCGCGTGCTGGAAGGCCTCGACGTCGAACTCGCCGTCCTCCCGCCGGAACTTCATGAGGTTCAGCGACGCGAGGTTGCATGCCGAGTCGTCGAGATGCATGTACTCGGAGCACGGGTTCGATGCATTGATGCGACCCGAGTTCGGGCACGTGTGCCAGGAGTTGATCGTGGTGTCGAACTGGACTCCGGGATCGGCGCACTGCCAGGCCGCTTCGGCCATGTCGTGGAGGAGCTTGCGCGCGGGCACCGTGTCGACCACGGCGCCGTCGGTCCGCGCGGTGAGGTTCCAGTCCTCCTCGGCCTCGACCGCCTGCATGAAGGCGTCGGTGACGCGGACGGAGTTGTTCGCGTTCTGATACTGGATCGACGCCCAGTGCGGCGAGTCCAGCGACATGTCGTAGCCGGCGGCCGACAGCACGCGCGCCTTCTCTTCCTCGCGCGCCTTGCACCAGATGAACTCCTCGACGTCGGGGTGATCGACGTCGAGGACGACCATCTTCGCCGCCCGCCGCGTCTTGCCGCCCGACTTGATCGTGCCCGCGGACGCGTCGGCGCCGCGCATGAAGCTCACCGGACCGGACGCATGCCCGCCCTTGGAGAGCTGCTCCTTCGAGGAGCGCAGCCGCGCGAGGTTGACGCCCGCCCCCGATCCGCCGCGGAAGATGATCCCCTCACGGCGGATCCAGTCGAGGATCGACTCCATCGAGTCTTCGACCGAGAGGATGAAGCAGGCCGAGCACTGCGGCGTCTCCTCGAAGCCGACGTTGAACCAGACCGGAGAGTTGAACGACGCGAGCTGGTTGACGAGGATCGCCTTGAGCTCGGCCGCGAACGTGTCGGCCTCGGTCTCGTCGGCGAAGTAGCCGCCCTGCCGGCCCCAGCCGGTGATCGTGTCGGCCACGCGGTCGACCATGTGCTTGACGGAGCGCTCGCGCTCGGGAGAGTCCATGCGGCCGCGGAAGTACTTCTGGGCCACGATGTTGGTGGCGGTCTGAGACCAGAACTTCGGGAACTCGACGCTCCGCTGCTCGAACGCGGGGCCGTCCTTGCCGGGGATGTGAGCGTCGCGGACCTCCCATTCGATCTCGCTGAACGGGTCTCGCCCGGGGATCGTGTAGTAGCGCTCGACGCCGCACGCGCGGGCGGCTTCGACGACGGTATTGACGAGCTGCTCGTCCGAGATCTGCGGTGGCAAACCTGTCCGTTCCACGGCCGACATTGATCCTCCCCGAAGACTACCTGCCTGTTCCAAGGCCCCCGAAGGGGCGGACTGCGGAAGGTAGCGCGGCGGTCGGACGGAACGAGGCGCGGTACGCGGGTGGGCACGAATTATGCCGGTTTGCAGGGATTTGACTCAGCGCAACTCACCTGCGAGCAGGTCCATGAGCAGGCCGTCGTGGAACTGCCGTCGGGGCCGCGCTCGTAGTCGCGCATCACGCCGACGCGGCGGAACCCGACGGCCTCGTAAGCCCGGATCGCGCGCTCGTTCGCCGCCGCCGGGTCGATCGTGAGTCGATGATGGCGGCGCTCGTCGAGGAGGTAGCGGCCGAGCAGGCGGAGCGTCTCGGTGCCGTAGCCCTGCCCGTGACGGGCGGTCGTCAGCGTGATGTCGATGCCGGCATGCCGGTAATCGGGGTCGTTCTCCTCCGAGTACATGACGACCCCGATCAGCTCGTCGTCCGTCTCGACGGCGAACGCGACCGTCTCCGGGTCGTCGAGGAGATCGCGCCGCACTCGCTTCTCGTCGTGCTCGCCCCACCAGCGGGCGACCTCGGGCTCCTGCAGGATCTCGATCACACGCGGCACGTCGGAGCGCTCGAGCGGGCGCAGCGTGACGCGTTCGCCGTGCAGGACCGGATGATCGGCATCCACGCGCTGAGTTTCGCAGCGTTGTGCTGGGGCGGCGCCGCTCATGGCCCGCCGAAGCCGATCGGCCGGCGATGGAACAGCGAGCGCACGTACACGACACGGCTGAGGTCAACGACGATCGGGCCGCTCTCCCCGTCGAGCGTGACCGGCTCCGCGCGGCCCCGGCGGTAGTCGCGCTCGAGCTCCTCGGCATCGGCGCGACTCACGGTGCAGCGAACGACGCCGCCGCCCTCGAAGCCGATCTCCACCTCGGAGCGCTCAGGCCGCATCGACGTGCCTCCCCTCGGGCTCTCCCGGCGCGAGCACGGCGTCGATCAGTCCGTACTCGATCGCTTCGGCGGGCGTCATGAAGCGGTCACGGTCGATGTCCTCCATGACCTGGTCGACGGTCCGGCCGCTGTGGTGGGCGATCAGCTCCGCCATCTGGCGCGTCGTCTCCGCGATCTCGCGGGCTGCGATCTGGATGTCCGCCGGGGCTCCGCGGAAGCCCGCCGACCCCTGATGGATCATCATCTTGGCGTGGGGCAGCGCGAATCGCTTGCCCGCGGCGCCGCCGGCCAGGATCATGGCGGCGGCGGACATCCCGATACCGCAGCACACCGTGCGCACGTCGGGGCGGACGTGCTGCATGGCGTCGTAGATCGCCATGCCGGCGTATGCCGAGCCGCCCGGCGAGTTGACGTACAGACTCAGGTCGCGCTCGGGGTCCTCGCTCTCGAGGAAGAGGAGCTGGGCGATGACGAGGTTGGCGATCGCGTCGTCGATCTCCTGGCCGAGAAAGACGATTCGCTCGCGCAGCAGCCGGGAGTAGATGTCGAACGAACGCTCGAGTCGTCCATCCGACTCGACGACGATCGGGACAAGGCTCATTGCTCCTCCTCGCTATAGTGCAACCCAACAGTTGCGCATCCTATACGCAACCGATTGGTTGCACGAGGAGGAAGCGATGAAGGTCGAACGCGAGGTCTTCCTGTCGAGCCCGCCGGATGAGGTCTGGGAGGCGCTGACCGAGGCGGAGCAGCTCGAGCGCTGGTTTGCGAACGACGTCGAGCTCGACGCCGAGCCGGGCGGCAAAGCTGTGTTCCGCTGGTCGAACGGCGAGCAGCGCGAGGCGGTGATCGAGGAAGTCGAGCCGGAGCGGCGGCTGGCCATGCGCTGGCTCGACGACGGCGGCGCCGTCACGCTCGAGCTCGAGGAAGCGGGTGAGGGCACGAGGCTTCACGTCGTCGAGACCTCGCCCGAGTTCAGCGCTGCGTTCGGCCTGCAGGCGCTCGCTGCATGCGCGGCGACGTAGACGCCGTTTTCTCGGCGCTCTCCGACGAGCGCCGGAGGGCCGTCGTCGAGCTTCTGGCCGCGCGCGGAAGCGCGACTGCGACCGAGCTCTCCGGCGAGCTGCCCGTCACGAGGCAGGCGGTGGCCAAGCACCTGGCGAGCCTCGACGGCGCCGGGCTCGTGTCGGTGACGCGCCGTGGGCGAGAGGCCCGCTACGAGCTGACGCCGCAACCGCTCTCAGAGGCCCTCGACTGGATCGAGCGGGTCGGCGGTCAGTGGGACCGGAGGCTCGCCGCGCTGCGGCGGCATCTCGCCGATCCCGGTCCCTCGGGCTAGTCGTCCGGCAGCCGGACGGAGCCGTCTTCGGCGAGCGTCCAGTGGGGGTTGTGCGCGACCTCCCACGGATGGCCGTCGGGATCCACGAAGACGCCGGAGTACCCGCCCCAGAAGGTCGGCGCTCCCGCTCTGGCGATCGTGGCGCCGGCGGCCTCGGCTTCCTCCAGGACCCGATCGACCTCGGCGTCGGAGGCGACGTTGTGGGCAAGCGTGACGCCGCCCCAGCCGCCGTTGTCCGCCATGACGCTGTCGGCGGCCAGCTCGTCGCGGCCCCAGAGCGCGAGGATCATGCCGCCCGCCTGGAAGAAGGCCACGTCCGCGCCGGGCTCCGCGCCGGTCTTCCACCCGAGCGCCTCGTAGAACGAACGTGCCCGGCCGACGTCCGAGACTCCGAGCGTCACGAGGCTGACGCGCTGCTCCACGCCGCGCATGTTCGCACGTCGCCGCTTCGGGCGGGCAAGCCGGCCAGGCTCGCTAGGCCTGGTTCCCGACGACCAAGACGATCTTGGCGCCCCCGAGCTCGGCCGGGCGCATGCCGTCGAGCGGGACGGCGCGCCGGCGCGGCATGCCGAGGTCCTTCGCCAGGCGCACGGCCTCGGCGAGGAAGCCGGCGCGGTACATGACGATCGTCTGCGGGAAGTTGCGCTGCGCGGCATCGCCGACGTTCGTCACCGGGTAGCGCAGGCTCCGCACGACCGACGCCTTCTCAGCGGCCGCTCCGACGTACCCGTTGCCGTTGAGAACGAGCACGCCCGTTTTCGAGCGCGGCAGCACGGCGACCGTCGCTCCGGCTTTCCCATCGACCTTCACCGTGGCGGTTCCTCCGTTCTCGGTGGCGGCGGCACTTGCCTGCGAGCCGGGCTTCGCGGCGGCCTTCGCAGGCGCGTCGTCGGCGAAAGGCTTCGCGACGAACGCGAGGGCCACTACAACGAGCGCGATGAGCTCGGCGGCTGCGATGCATCCTGCGACGATCGCCGCCTTGCGCCAGCCCTGAGTCGGCTCCGAGAAGCGCGGGAGGGTCGGAGCGGGGAGTTCCACGGACGATCGGTTTCGCCGCCGCGGCCGCCACTCCTCCTGTGCTGCCGCCTACCGCTCCCGACGCCCGCCCGGCCGGGTCCGTGGACGCCGAATCAGGAATTGCTGTCGGAGCTCTGTGTCGCCTGGACCCACTCCCAGGTCGACCGCAGGCCGTCGTCGAGACCGACCTCGGCTCGGAACCCGAGCCCCTGCTCGGCGAGCGCGGGGTCGAGGAAGCTCCGCTGGAGCTCGCCGGCGCGCGGGGGCTCGAAGCTCGGCTCGACGTCGACCCCCGCGACGCGCCGGCAGGCGTCGTACAGCTCGAGCACGGACGTCTCGCGTCCGGTACCCACGTTGAACACACCGCCCGAATGCCAGAGCGCGGCGAGCGTCGCGCGGGCGACGTCGCCCACGTAGACATAGTCGCGCGTCTGGCGGCCGTCGCCGAAGATCCGCGGGGTGTCTCCCTGCGCGAGCAGACCGAGGAAGATAGCCACGACGCCTGCCTCGCCGTGGGGGTCCTGGCGGGGCCCGTACACGTTGCCGAAGCGGAGCGAGACGTGGTTGCCTCCATGGAGGCGCCGGTAGGTCTCGAGGTACTCCTCGGCAGCGAGCTTGGACGCGCCGTACGGAGCGAGCGGGCGCCGTGCGGAATCCTCCCGCGCCGGCCGGTCGCACTCTCCGTAGATGGCGCCGCCGGTCGACGCAAGGACGACGCGGGCCCCGTGGCGGCGTGCGGCCTCCAGGATGCGCAGCGTGCCGAGGACATTGACCTCGCAGTCATAGTCGGGCCGCTCGACCGAGACTCGAACGTCGACCTGGGCAGCCAGATGGGCGCAGGCCTCCGGCCGGACCCGATCGAACAGCTCGTCGACCGTGGCAGCATCGCGGATGTCCCCTTCGACGAGAACGGCGCCGGGAGGGATGTTCTCCCGGCGACCGTTCGACAGGTTGTCGAGGACGTGCACGTCTTCGCCGCGCGCGAGGAGTGCCTCCACCAGGTGGGAGCCGATGAAACCCGCGCCTCCGGTGACGACGATGGTCACGAGCGGATCCTAGGCGCGATGTCCGCCTTCGTCGGCGCATACCGCCTCACCGCTCCGTCACAATTCAAGGCGCATTGAGATCCCGCGGCCCGGTTCTCCTCGCGTTGATCGCCGGCGCGGTCCTCGTCGGCGTGCTCGTCAACGCGTTCTTCGTGGGCGGCTCCGGGGCGGCGAAGCCCCCCTCGGCACCTGCCGCGGCTACGGCGACCGCAGCCGACCAGGCGACGACCGAAGTCGCGCCTCCCCCGACTGTTGCCGAGGCGCCGGCCGCCCAGCCTACGGCGGGAGGTCTCGTCTACACCGAAGGCGCGCGTAAGCCGATCAAGCCGAAGCTCACGGCCGCCGCTTACATCGCGATCGATGCGGACACCGGTGAGGTGGTGGCCCGGAAGCGCGATCGGCGGGCGCTGCCGATCGCCTCGCTGACGAAGGTGATGACGGCGCTGCTCGTGATCGAGGCCGGCGAGCTCGACCGGAAGATCCGCGTCCCCCGGAAGGCGACGCTCGTCGAGCCCAACCGGGAGGGTCTCCTGTCGGGTCGCTGGTATCCGCGCAGGCTCCTGCTCTACTCGGCTCTGCTCGAATCGGCCAACGACTCCGCCGAGGCGCTGGCCTACGGCGCCGCGCGGGGCGACATCGACAGCTTCTACGCACGCATGAACGAGCGTGCCGACGCTCTCGGGATGACCGACACCGTGTATCACAGCGCCTCCGGCCTCGAAGACGAGACCAATCTCTCGAGCGCCCGCGATCAGGCGATCCTGGCCCGTGACGCACTCGGGAACCGCACGTTCGCCAGGATCGTCCGGACACGCCGCAAGGTCGTCGACTGGCCGCCGCCGACGTACTCGAAGGAGTGGATCAACCACAACCGTCTGCTCGGCTCGTACGAGGGCGCCTACGGGGTGAAGACCGGCTACACGCAGAAGGCCGGAGCGTGCCTGCTCGCGGCGGCGCGGCGCGACGGACACTCGGTGATCGCCGTCGTCCTGAACTCGCGGAACATCTGGCGGGACATGCCGATCCTGCTGGACGAAGCGTTTGCCCGTCTCGACGCCGCCTGAGCCGGTGGCGAGAGCACGAGCTCGAAACGCAGGACGTCCCCCATCGACGCGTCGCGTGTTCGCTCGCTGCGGCACCCGCCATCCCAGCCTGTAGGGTTGTATTGACGCGCAGACAGCCTTACCCGGCGAGTTTTGCGCGGTACGTCGGGCGTGGCGGCGTGGCTCAGGCCGCTCATCCGTGCCTGGGTCAGGTTTCTGCGGCCCCAGCCCGCATCCGGTGAAGGAGGAAGATCCTATGAGTGTGAGCAAGCGTCAGCAGTCGGCCGCAAAGAGAGCGCGGGAGTTCGCGGTCAAGGAGCGTCGAGCGCTGAAGCAGCAGAAGAAGGATGAGGCGCGCCGCGCCAAGCGGGATGGTTCCGTCGGTCTCCGAGCCACCGACCGATACCGAGGCGGTATAAGAAACTCGTCGGGGCGTCCGAATCCTCGTCCGCGGGTAGCGGCAGGGTCGCCCCCGAAGGCGCTGCAGGCCGGGGTGGACCGACCGGCCTGCACCACGGACTCCCTTCGGCCGCGCAAGGACCGCCGGCGTGGCCGGTCGAAGCGGACACGCTCCGATTCTCGGGGGCTACGCGATCGCGGTGACGTTCGTCGCCTCGGGGCCCTTCTGCCCCTGCTGGGTCTCGAACTCGACCCGCGCGCCCTCCGCGAGCGACTTGAAGCCCTCACCGACGATGTTGCTGTGGTGGACGAACACGTCCTTCGTGCCCTCGTCAGGGGTAATGAAGCCGTACCCCTTGCTGTCGTTGAACCACTTGACAGTTCCGGTTGCCATGTAACACCTCCTCGCCAGAGTCATGAACGGGTAAGGCAGGCGCGAACGCAAACCGGACTCGCTCTGATGTGTCGGCCAGGCTAGCAGACCCTCGCGCGCAAACGGATGCTCGCGCATCACCCGTTGCGGCGCCTGTCGGCAGCGAGTCCGTCGCCGTGGTCTGGCCCGTCGTAACCTTCGGCCCGCGGCCCGTGACTTACGCTCAGGAAAAAGACGGGGGTGAGTCGGTGTCGACGGAAACCAACCAGGTAACGGTCGAGACGCTCGAGAGGCTGCTGGATGCCTTCAACGCGCACGACATCGACGCGGTGATGAGCTTCTTCGCCGACGACTGCGTACTCGAGATGCCTCGGGGTCCGGATCCATGGGGGCGAAGGCTGGAAGGGCGGGAGCAAGTGCGCGAGGGACTTGCGAGCCGCTTCGCTGGTATCCCCGATGTTCACTACGGCGACGCCCGCCACTGGCTCGCCGGCGGTCGCGGGTGCTCCGAATGGCTCTTGACCGGTACCAGCGCGGAGGGGGAGAGGACCGAGGTACGGGGCTGCGACCTGTTCGAGTTCAGGGGCGGCAAGATCGTTCGCAAGGACTCCTACTGGAAAATCGTCGAGAGGTAGCTGCCCGCCCGTCGACGGCATGCGAGACAGCCCGCGGGCAAGGCGGCCACCGTAGCGATGGCGGAGGCGCTTGGCGTACGCTCTGGCCGTGTTCGTCAGCTTCGAAGGGATCGACGGCTCCGGGAAGTCCACCCACGCCGCGCTGCTTGCCGAGGCTCTGCGCGTTGAGGGCCGTGAGGTCATCGCGACCCGTGAGCCCGGGGGCACCGAGGCGGGCGAGCGGATCCGGGACCTGCTGCTCGGCGGCACCGACATCTCGCCGTGGGCGGAGGCGGCGCTCTTCGCTGCGGCGCGGGCGCAGCTCGTCGAGCAGGTCATCAGGCCCGCGCTCGACCAGGGCGTCGTGGTCGTCTGCGACCGCTTCATCGATTCATCGCTCGCCTACCAGGGCATTGCCAGGAATCTCGGGCTCGACGCGGTGCTCGAGCTGAATCGCATCGCCACGAGCGGAGCCTTGCCCGATAGGACGTTTCTGCTCGTTCTGCCGGTCGAAGAGGCCCTGCGACGTCTGCCCGGGAAGCGCGACCGCATCGAGCGTGAGGGCCGCGCGTTCCTCGAGCGGGTCGCGGATGCCTACCTCCATCTCGCGGAGGCCTTCCCCGAGCGGATCGTCACCGTGGATGCGACGCTCCCGAAGGCCCAGGTCGCCGACCAGGTTCGCGGGGAGTTGCGGGCGCTCGCCTGAGCGCCTCGTCGATTTCGTGGCCTCGCCGGAGCCTCCCTTCGCAGCCGTCCTCGAGCAGGACGAGGCAAAGCGTCTCCTGAACGCCGCTCTCGAGGAGGGCCCTGCGCACGCGTACCTCTTCCACGGGTCTCGGGGGGTCGGAAAGCGCCAGACGGCGCTCGCCTTTGCGGCGGCGCTGCTCGGCGACCAGGCACGGGTCGAGCACCGAAGCCACCCGGACCTGTACGTCCTCGAGCCGCTGGGCGACCAGATCCGCATCGACGAGATCCGAACGCTCCGGCGCGATCTCCACATGAGGCCGTTCGAAGGCGACCGCCGTGTCTACCTCGTTCTCGGTGCCGATCTGATGAACGAGGACGCGGCAGATGCGCTGCTGAAGGACCTCGAGGAGCCACCGAGCTACGCCGTCATGGTGCTCGTCGCCGACGAGCTCGGGCCGCTGCCGGACACGATTCGCTCCCGCTGTCAGCTCGTTGCCTTCCGACGCCTCTCGCGCCGTGCGGTGCAGACATTCGTCGCGGAGCAGAAGCCCGACCTGGCCGACCCGGAGCTCGCCGCCGTCGTGCGCATGGCCGCGGGGCGGCTCGATCGAGCGGCGCGCTTGCTCGACCCGGACGCTGCCGACCAGCGCGAGGCGCTCATCCAGGTCGCGCGCTCCGTCTACCTCGCCGAGCGGTTCGACCCGGGTGCGGCCGCACAGGTGGTCGTCGAGCTCGGGAGAGCAGCGGGCGCCAGGGCACGCGAGGCGATCGGCGAGGCAGGGGAGGGCGAGACCGCGCGCGAGCTCGAGCAGCGCGCGCGGCGCGCTGCTCGCGGGGCGGAACGCGACGTGATTGTCGAGTCGCTCGACCTGCTCGCAGGCTGGTATCGGGACGTCCTCGCCGCCGGGGCGGGCGCGGCGGAGGCAGCGCTCAATGCAGACCGGGTCGCGGATCTCGGTGAGGACGCGGGCCGGGTCGGTCTCGATGCGGCCGGCCGTGCCGTCGAGGCCGTCGTCGAGACACGCCGCCGCTTCGACCTGAATGTCTACGCGCCCCTCGCGCTCGAGGCGCTGTTTGTCGTCCTGCGACGGGAGCTGGCACGAACGACCGCGCCCGTGGCGTAAGGTGAGCGCGTGGCAGAAGCCGTAGGAGTCGTGTTCTCTCCCGGGGGGAAGGTCTACTCGTTCGATCCAGCCGGGCTGGAGCTCGCGTGGGACGAAAAGGTGATCTGCCAGACGGCGCGCGGGAAGGAGTACGGCCGCGTCGTCCAGGCGAACCACGCGATGCCGGACGAGGAGCTGACCGGAAAGCTGAAGCGCGTGATGCGGCGCGCCACGGATGCGGACGCCGAGCGGGTGCTCGAGAACCGAAAGGAATCACGCCGCGCAATGCTCTCGTTTCGCGACGTCACCCGCGAGCTCGGCATCGAGGTGAAGCCGATCGCGGCGGAGCTCGTGTTCGACGGCTCACGTCTCGTCTTCACCTACAGCGGCGAAGGCAAGATCGAGGTGCGCCGCCTTCAGGAAGAGCTCTCGCGCCGGTTGCGCCGGCGGGTGGAGCTGCGCTCCGTCGGGCCGCGCGAGCAGTCGCGGCTCTGCGGCGGCTACGGGCTCTGCGGCACCCAGCTCTGCTGCACGCGATTCCCGTCACACGAGCAGCCGATCGCGCTCCGCATGGCCAAGGATCAGGATTTGCCGCTCAGCTCCGGGCGTATCACCGGGCTGTGCGGGCGGCTGCGCTGCTGCCTTGCCTACGAGCATCCGATGTACCGCAGCTTCCGCGACCGGGCCCCGCGAGTGGGGAGCCGAGTGGAGACGCCCGAGGGCATCGGGCTGGTGAAGTCCTACGAGGTGCTGAAGGACTCCTGCGTCGTCGCGCTCGAGTCGGAGCGGGTGCTCGAGGTCAAGATCGACGACTGCCGCGAGCTCGAGACTCCCTCTTCGGGGCGGCGCTAGGGCGGCCGGCGCGTGCTCGACCTCTACTGGATCCCCGGCGCCGCCTCGCTCGCCGTTCACACGCTGCTCGAGGAGGTCGGCGCCGAGTATCGCCTGCACCGGGTAGTGCGCGAGGACGGCAAGGTCGAGCCGGCCGAGTTCCGGAAGCTGAGCCCGCACGGGCGCGTGCCAACGGTCGTCCTGGACGGCGGGCTCGTCATGTACGAGTCGGCCGCGATCGTGATGCACCTCTCGGACCTCTATCCGGAGGCAGGGCTCGCGCCGGCACCCGGGACTCCCGAGCGTGCCCTCTGGTACCGCTGGCTCACCTATCTCACGAACACGGTGCAGGCGACGTTCATGATCTTCATCTACCCGGAGCGCTACACGGCCGAGGGCGCCGACGCCGAGCCCGTGAAGGAGCGCGCCGAGGCATCGCTCGTCCGAATGCGCGACTTCCTCGAGAGCGAGCTCGCCGCCGGCGGGCCGTACGTGCTCGGCGAGCGTTTCAGCAGCGCCGACCTCTACCTCTGGATGCTGACGCGCTGGGGCCGCCGGTTCGAGCCCAAGTGGTGGGACCAGCCCGAGCTCGGCGCGCACTGGCGCCGTGTCCGAGAGCGCCCCGCGGCACAGCAGGTGTACGAGCAGGAAGGCCTCGAGGAATAGTCGCCGGCGCTGTGCCCCGCGCTAGAGTTTCGGGGCACCCGCCGACGTAGCTCAGCTGGTAGAGCACATCACTCGTAATGATGGGGTCCGGGGTTCGAGTCCCCGCGTCGGCTTCGGAGAAAGCCTCCGGCAACGGGGGCTTTCTCGTGAGGAAGATCTCTTCTTCGGGGCCGCTTCGGAGCCGTCTATGGAAGCGTCGAGGGCGCGGGGTACGCTTTCGGCGGCGATGCCGAACCCGCCCGCCCAGACGCTCGCGGCGCTCCGCCCTGACCTGCGGCCCGTAAGGGACGTCCGCGCAATCGAGAAGCGATGAAGGTCAGAGTTCTTCCGGAATCGGCTCCACGTCGGTTCCGGCCGCGCCACACGTCGGACACCTAGGCTGTGGCAGTTCGGGGGCCATCGTTCTCCTCTCGAAGTGCAAGAGGTCATCGACTCGTCTTACTCACCCCTTGAGGCCGAGCAGCGCGAGCATCAGACCGGCGTTACGAGGGGACGGCCCGCCCCGGTGCTTGACGAGGTGACGACCGCAGCGATGCGGCTCATCCTGCCGGGTGAAACATGATTTCATGTACGTTGATGTGTTACCCTCTGCCACTACTCCAACGACTGCAACAAAAAAGCGGAAAGGGTAAAAATGCATGCTCAAATTATTACGTATCAATTGAATGATATTTCACAAATGGAATATTTAAAACAAATGGTTGAGCCAGATGCTCCTATTTTGGCTGATGTCAGCGGACTCATTTCAAAGGTTTGGTTGGCAGACGAAGAAAACAATGCATTTGGTGGTTTTTATCTGTGGGAAAGCAAAGACGCCATGGCCACCTTTATGCAATCCGATCTGGTAGCAGCAGTTGTAAGCAGACCGTTTGTTAAGAACGTATCGTCTGTTGACTACACGGTAAACGAAGCAGCATCAAAAATTACTCGTGGACTGAAATAGTCTTCCGGAAAAAGCTCTGCGCCGGCTTCTACTAGATCGGAACGCCTTCAATGATCGATAGAGGTGAGGCTGTCGATATGGTCCGATTTAATCGCCAACCCGAGGCCGCAAAGAGAGCGCTAAACTCCTTTTCGGTCCGCTCCTTTCCACCTGAAAAGAGCATCATCATGAGGTCCATGACTTTCACAGGATCGTACTTCGCGTCAGCTGGCACAACGCTGTCAACGACTAGCAGCTTTCCGCCGTTGGTGACGCCCGCGCGACATGATGACAGGATCTTCCCACATTGTTCGTCGGACCAATCATGAACAATGCGCTTCATAATGTACGCATCAGCACCCGGCGGAACAGACTTGAACATGTCTCCATCTAGGACACGAACTCGATCCTTAAACGGCTCAAGCGGACCGCCCGCTAGGTCACGAACCACCTGTGGTAACTCGAAAAGAGTTCCGGTCATGTCGGGATAGCGTTCGAGGATAGTCGCCAGAAAAAGACCGTGGCCGCCGCCGATATCAGTTAGCGACCGGATTCCTGAGAAGTCATACGCTTTAGCAATTGCCGGCGCTTCGAGTGTAGAGAACGAAGTCATGGCTTTATTGAACGTCTCGGCAGACTTCCGATCCTTCTCGAAGTACGCAAAAACCGGCATACCGTAGATACGATTAGTTGCCTGTTCACCCGTTCGAACGGTCTCGTCGAGGGATCCTAAGGCACGGACATGCCAGTCGTCGGAAATTAAGCACGCAAAGTGGCGTAGCGTCTCAGTCGCATCGGAGCGCAAGACATCTGACATCGAAGTTTGTTGCCACTTGCCGTCTGTCGTCTGGGCCAGGATCCCAAGCCCAGCAGTCGCGCGCATCAACCGGAATAATAGTTCCGGCTTTGCGCCGACCGCGTGGGCGAGATCCTCAACTGTCTTCGGACCGGATTGAAGATGGTCAGGAATGCCGAGCCGCGCAATTGCCGACACAGCTGCCGAATTCATTACACCCATCAGGATCTGCATGACTCGCGCAATTGGCGGAAGATCATCATTCATGTTTCCCCCTGAACCAAGAGCGGTCTCAGCATTCCAACAAATCACACTTCGGGGTCATTCGTAAGCGCTGCTCTGGCCCCACCTTCGGGCCGAGCGTTGAGGTGTGAATCTGCCGATCCTTGAGAGTTGGGATCGGCTTGTGTTTGGACTTGACCATACGCTTGAGCTTGAGCATTCGCGACCTGTGCGCCGGGTCGAGGTGATCAACGGGATCGGTGGCGGTGGCGCTGACCGAGCATAATCATCAAGCAGCGTACAGGAGGTGCTCTATGCGCTCAGTTCAGCCAACAAAAAACCCGCATTGGCGGGTAAGTTAAGCCCTCTGACGGACTCGAACCGTCGACCGTCTGAGGCTCGACGAGATGCCCGTACGCCGCCATGCGGTGGGCCGTGTTGCAGAAGACCTGCGAGCGCCGCGGCTCCCACAGGACGAGGCCACAGTGAGCACACGCCTCGCGGTGAACTCGTACCGGGCAGCGGCGGACACGCGAAGGCGGTGCTGCAGGCCCGCTATGGAAGCGTTCTGGAAGCGGTGGCGCTATCCGAGGAGTCCCCGCCCGTTCCCGAGCCGGTCGGGAACGTCGTATCCATGCGCTCTCGGGCACTCACGGGCACTCACGGGAACGGGTCGCGCTGACCTCGTAATGATGGGGTCCGGGGTTCGAGTCCCCGCGTCGGCTCTCGGTACGCAGCGGTTCCTCCTGCAAAGCGGCAGTTGGCCGTTGACGGGGCAGAGGACGCGAAGACACTGGAGGACGGACAAGGCCGCCGAGGTGACTTCGTAGTGTCTTCGCGTGCGGCAGTCTGAAACGAAGTCGTGGGCAACCCACCATTTTAGCACGCGTGAAAACGCTGGTCTCTGGCGTTCATACCACCGCAACTGGGCCTTTCACTTTCGACGCAAGAGGCACTTGCACTTGCGCATGCAACGAGTTATCCTTGGGGCGCCGGTGTGGCGGGCCGGGCGGCGTTTCAGTTCCAGATCCTGGGAGTGACGGCAATCGCCGCTCGGCCCGACCCTCCGCCCTGTCCGTAACAGCTACGCGCTCCCGCTAGGGACATTCGGGCCGCGGGATTATTCGGTGCTGTCTAAGGAGTCCCGCACCTGGCGTAGGCGAGCGGTGGCTACCGCTTCCATGAGTCGGGTGAGCGCGTCCAGGGTTGGGAACTGGTCGCCATTGCGGAGAGTGGTGCTGATCGTCGGGAGCCCGACAACATTCGTCGTCGAGCCAGGTGCAAGACACAAGGCCCCCTGCCTGATCGTAGTAGCGCGGCTCGACACGCAGGTAGACAAACCTCTTTCGCAGTCTCTCCCACCGAAGCCACTCCGCCGTTCCCCAGTCTTCGTCCCCGGCCTTGTCGAGGAGCCATCTCGGCCGAATGGCCAGGTCGTCTTGACGGCCATGGGTGGGCTGCCCGCGGGCGGCTGGCCATCGAGAATGAGCTCCGGCACCCTTTTCGGATCAGCGTCGCCACTGCTGCTCTCGCTCGCGTGCTTGGTCCCCATGTTGGTTGTCGTCCTCAGGTCGATCTCGGCGGTGGCGGTCGTTGGTGCCATCTCAGCTCTCCTCTCGCCGCACGCTTGGCGCGGCCCGTGTCGGTTTGGATCGCCTGGAAGCGGGCATGCCGCGGGCGGTCGGTCGGTCGCCCGGAGAGTGTCCCGCGCTGCGGGGCGCCTAGTCGGTCACGTCCTCGACGCCGGCGGCGCGCTCGTGACGGGCCCGGGCGAGCACCTCGTCTACGCGCTGACGCGAGACTCCGAGCGCCCTGGCGAGTTCGGCCTTGCTGGCGCCTGCCTCGTGCGCGGTGAGCAGGGCGCTGCGGAAGTCGCGCCGGGCCCGGTCGAGGCGCTGAAGTGCGTCGAGCGCCTTCTTGTAGGCGCGCAGCACAGTCTTGACTTCGGCGTCGTGTGCCATGCCCGGACGATACACGAACGCAACCGGGCCTTGCACCTGCGACGCAAGAGGGGCTTGCGCTTGCGACCGCGACTATGTATCCTCGCGGCGCTACCGTGTTGGAGCTTGCTGGTTCGAAGCCTGAGGGGAGATCAATGAAGCGCGCTCACTATGCCTTTTTGCTCATCGTCGCGGTTCTTGTCCTGGCCTCATTGCTGCTGGTGTCGAGCGCTCTTGGCGGAGCCAAAGCCGGCGGCAAGAAGTGGGGCGCGGGAGCGAGGCCATCGGCGGTTGTCTGAGCCGTCCCGGCCGACTGACCCCTAGTTCACGCACGTCTCACGCCAGTTTCATCACGGTGCGGCTGGTTGTTTGCTCCGGAGGAGGAAACGCGATTCAGACCTTCGACGATGCGCTGCGGGTAGCGGCGGCTGGTTCTGAAGCGACATTGCCGTATCCCGGTGAGGAGGCGCCTGCCGGCACGCCGCTCGGCTCGTTCGTCCGGGATTCATGATGGGGTCCGGGGTTCGAGTCCCCGCGTCGGCTCTCGAGAATGGCCTGCCTGGTCGAGCGCTTCCACGGATCGCGACCGGACCTGGGTTGCTGCAGTCACGAGCCGGTGGTCGCTGACTCCGGCCGAGGGTCTCGCTCCCACTCCATCTGCTCACGACGAACCGGGTGTCGTGCGAGCTCGTCCGGCTCGACGAGGCTCGTGAGGACGTTGCCATCCATGTCGTCCGGGATCGCGCAGCCCATGAGGTAGAGCAGCGTCGGAGCGATGTCGACGATGTGACCGGCGTCGCTGGTCGCGCCGCGGCGGATGCGCGGACCGGCGGCGAGCAGGAAGGCATCGGCGCTGTGCTCGGTTGCGACGAAGTCGTGCATGCTCTCGCGGATCACGCCGGCGCGCGGGTGGCGGACCGCGCCCACGAGCGCGTTCCGATTCCATGTCACGCACAGGTCGGGCATTTCGCCGACGCGGGGCCCCTCGATGAGGTTGGTGAGCGGAACGACACCGGCGACGGCCGGCTCGCCCGTCTCGACATCGACCAGTGCTCTGAGCTCGGCCGAGATCTCCTCGCAGAGCGCGTCGTAGTCCGGACCCGGCTCGACGGTTCCCTGGGGCTCGCGTCCCCGAAGGTTGATGCGCACCCAGGACTGGCCGAAGGCCGTCTCCGCGATTGCGCGCGTTCGGGTCCAGTCAGTTGCCTCTCGCCACATTCGCTCGAGCGTACGTCTCCCCGTCTCCGGTGAAAGCCGACGGTTCACGTGGCGACGAATCGACCACGGGACATGCGTCGACGCCGTGTTGAGCGCGCGTGTGAGGAGGGGAGCGTCGGCAGGCACCTGATACCCGAGTGCCGTGAGCGCCCGCGGGAGGAGGTACAGGCCGTTCGTGTTCAGCCGTAGGCCTTGACCTGCGAAGGCGATGACCTCCGTCCCATCCGGCAGCGACTCGAGCACCTCGCCGAGCCCGGAGTCGACCGCCTGGTAGATCTCGAGCAGCGCGTCGCGGAAACGGGCCGCGCGGCGCTCGTCGTACGCCCACGTTCCCGGCTCGAGGTAGCGGAAGAACACGTGACCACCGTTGTGCGTCTCGTGGTAGGAGGCGAGGCAGAAGTCCCACTCGTGCTCGCGAAGGAGGTCGCGGAGCAGCCGCGATCGTGCCTCAGCCATGCGGAGGACCGTACCGGAGGTAGCGTTCCTCCGCTCGTGCTGATCGCCGCACGACGTCGTCGTCGAGCCACCGCGGTGGCCGTTCATAGCGGGTAGCGAGGTTGTCGAGGAGCTCGGGCGGCCACGACTCGAACCGCTGTGCAGCGCGTTGCCCCCAGCCGATCACCTGCGTGACGCCCTCCTCTCGGAGCAGCGTGCTGCGCTGGACGTCGAACACCATCAGCCGCGACGGTTCGTCTCCGTCCACGCGCGAACGCATGAGCTCCCAGAACGGCTGGAGGTAGGCCTCGTCCGGCGCGAGCATCATCGAGTACGTCCCTGGACGTAGGCAGCGGAAGTTGTAGTGGCCGTGTTTCCCGGGCAGGCAGCCGGTGTTGATCGTCGGCCAGATCGCATCAGGGAAGTAGTCGCCGATCGACTGCAGGCGGGCGGTCGCACCTTCCTGCATCAGCCGGTTCAGGGTTGGCAGCTTGCCCTCGCGGGCCCAGGCGAACATAAGCGGCGCGCTGGTCGCATCGAGCGATACCGCGAAAACTTTGGGCGAGGGTTTGGACGACGCCATGACGGATCTAGTCGGATCGTGCGGTGAGCTCGTGGAAGATCGCCCGCAGACGGTTCGCGTGCTCTTTCGGATCGTGACGGGTGCGGAGGCGCTCAGCAACCTCTTCTGGCAGCGCATGTGCTGGAAACGCGCGGCCGCCCTCGACTTCCTCGAGGGCCTGGAGGAGGGCAGTCTCGTCGCCGTTCGGGAAGAGAAGCCCGCTCACGCCTTGCTCGATCGTCTCGCCATGGCCGCCGCTCGCGCTTGCGACCACGGGCACGCCGCGGATGATCGCCTCCGCCGCTGCAAAGCCGAACGGCTCGGGCCACAGAGATGGGGCAACGAGAGCCCACGCGCTTGCAAGCTCCAATTCAACCGCGGCGAAGGGCAGCCGGCCGACGAACTCGACACGGGCACCGAGCCCGAGGCTGGGCCGCCAGACTCTCGAGCTCAGCGCGCCTGGGGCCGTCGCCGATGATGCGAAGACGCGCGGCCGGCCTACGAGTCGAAAGCCGTGCGAAGGCGCGAAGCAGGAGGTCGACGCCTTTCTCGCGGTTGAGGCGGCCGGCGTAGACGAAGCGCGGCTCCGCCGTGGAACATGCCGGTAACCCGAACCGGGCGCGGAACGGGGAGCGGGATCGGCTCGGCCTCGATCCCGGCCGACGCGAGCTCGCGCGCCAGCCAGCGGCTACACGCGAGCGACCCGGGACATGCGAGCCAGGCCTCCGTGCAGGAGCGCGTACCGAGGCCGATCGCGGAGCCACTCGGCGAGCCCGACGCACTTACTCCGGAGACAGACGAGGCCGGCGGGCTCCGTGCAGAGCGCGCCGTCGGGCAGCAGCTTCAGTGCAGTCGGGCAGATCGGCTTGGAGTAGTGCACCATCGCGACGGTCGGCACCGCTTGCGTCGCGTAGAGGACGGCCGGCGAGAGGTACTTCTCGAACATGTTGACCTGGACGACGTCGGGCCGGAACTCACGGAGCGCCTGACGAACACGAGCGACCGCGGACGGGTTCACGAGCTGGAGCCCAGCCTGCGCGAACGGCCGGTCACTCCCGAGCGCGACGTACTCCGCCGATCCCTGGGCGGCCGAGCCCGCCGAGCTCGTCAAGAGCCTGACCTCGTCGCCGGCAGCGCGAAGCTCGTCGCGGAGACGCGCCACGTACGTCTCGATCCCACCTTCGTTCGCTGTCCAGTCCGTGACGAGGAGGACGCGCATCACGCGCCTCGGCCGGTGACCCCGACCGGCTCGCCGGCCCCCGAGGAGGCCTCGGCCGCGACGACGACCTCGAGGCTGCGCAGCCCGTCGGCGAGGCTCGGCAGCTCGACCGCGTTCCCCCGAAGCGCGTCGACGAACGCCTGGAGTGAGCGCCGGTAAGAAGGCTCGTAGGCCGGCCTGGCCAGCTTGCGTACCTGCCACGGTCTCGGCGCCAGGAGCGAGGGAGTGCGCCGCCGGCGCACGGCGCCGATGTCGGTACGGGTACCGGCGAGCTCGAGCCGCGGAGCGTAACGGTCGAGGTGAAGGACGCCGTGCTCGCCGAGTAACCGGAAGTGATCCCCTCGCCCCGCGCGGAACGAGAAGAACCCTGTCACCGCTACACCTCCTGCCGTGCGCAGACGAACGCGCGCGACGTCATCCTCGGTGAGCTGAGAGCTGACCGACGCCTCGACGAGCTCGATCTCGTCCCCGAGGAACCAGCGCACGAGGTCGATCTGGTGTGAGGCGAGGTCGAGCATGACGCCGCCGCCCGTTGCCCGCGCGCGCTTCCATTCCGGCATCAAAGCGACAGGGGCCGGTTCACAGAACGAGGTCTGAACGGCCTGGACCGCGCCGATCGCGCCGTCGGCCAGGAGCTCGCGGGCACTGGCATGAAGCGGATGGAAGCGGTGGTTGAAGCCGACGGTCGCCAGTACGCCGGCTTGTTCAGCGGCCTGGACGACCCGTTGCCCGTCCCTGAGGCTCGTGGCAATCGGCTTCTCGAGGTAGAAATGCTTTCCGGCCTCGGCCGCTGCCACCGCCAGCTCCGCGTGCGTGTCCGTGCGAGCGCAGATCACCACCGCCGACACGTCGGCTCTGCGAAGAAGGTCAGCCGGATCCGCCACCACCTCGACTCCACCGACGCGCCGCGCACGCTCCCTCGCCTCGGGGGAGGGATCGGCAACGCCGACCAGCTTGACGCCGCGAGCTCGCCGAAGCAGCCTGAGGTGCACGGCGGAGGCGATTGCGCCGCAACCGAGCAGCGCGACGGTGACGGGTGTCGGGCTGCGCTTCAGCCCGTGCGCTCCTCGAGCAGGCGCGCGTACGCGTCATAGAGCCGCCGACCGGCGACGCTCCAGCGAAGCTCGTCTAGCGCGAGGCCATTCGGCGGCGGCATTTCCGCGGCCGACCGAACTGCGCTCGAGAAGTCGCGTAGCTCGGAGACGACGAGGTTGCTTCGAAACCGCTCGAAGCCGCGCATCCCCACCGGCGTCGTGACAACGGGGACTCGGGCTCCGATGTACTCGACGAGCTTCACGCTCGAGCCCGAGCCGTACGCCACCGGATTGACGGCGACGTCGGCGGCGGCGAAGAGCGGCCGCAGGTCCTGGACGAAGCCGAGGCGCAGAACGGTGCCTCCGTTCCGTGCAAGGCGACCGGGGCGGCCGCCGCAGCGCCCGGCGACCACGAGGGTGGTTCCGCCGCCGAGGCGGGGCATCAACTGGCGCTCGAGGTAGCCGACCGCCTCACGGTTGTGGTGTGCGGGTCCTCCCACGAACAGGATGCACAGCTCGTCCGGGCGGATGCCGAGGCTGGCACGTGCTGAGCCGCGAAGGCCTGCGCGGTCGAGCCCAAAGAGCTCGTCATCGCATCCGTTCGGGACGACGACGGTTTCTCCAGCCCCGTAGACCTCCGCCAGGCGCGAGGCGTCCGCCTCCGTGCAGGCAACCACCAGATCGCTCGACGCGACGGCCAGCCGCTCGAGCTCCTTCACGCGGCGGAGCATCCCCGCACTGGCCTGCGAGCGCCGTGCGCGCGCACCGAAGTAGTCGACCTCCACGTTGTGCGCGGAGTACACCGTGCGTGTGCCGGCCACCACCCGCTGCATCCACGAGGCGTGCGCGCAAAGCTCGAACTGAATCACGTCGTGGCCGGAGAAAGCGTTCAACCGTCGCCTCGGCCCGATCGCGAACGGTTGCCAGGAGAGCGCGACGAGCGCTGGAACATGACGCTCCGGGAGCAGCCGTGGGAGCACGTTCGAGATGAACGCATGAGGGTGGAGGGTGACACCGTCGCTCTCGAAGAGCCGGGCCGGCAGCCCGGGCCGCCATGGGCAGAGCAGGTCGACCTTGGCGCCGAGTCGGGCGAGCTCTGTGGGCGAGCCTGAACGTCCGGACGCGGCCCCCGTGAGCGAGCGGATAGACCAGAAACGGGGTGACGATGAGGACCTTCATTCGCCCGGCTCATTGTGATCCAGAATCCGTGGCGCAGTAAGTACGGAGCATCCCCGCGGCTCTAGGTTCCGCTCCGCCGGGCGCGCCCGCCGCGGTTACGAGAAGGTGTCGACGTGCACGTGGTCGACGTGATCACGGTAGGTGATCTGCGAGCTGATCTCGCCCCAGCCGCGGCCCGCAAGCCAGAGACCGACCCCTGAGTGGATGACTGTCTCGACGCCGGGCTTGCCGGCGACGGCGCGGGCGTAGCGCCGCATCTGGTTGGCGCCTCCTGCGACGTCGATGGCCCTGGAGGGGTAGTACGCGTGGTCGGAGCGGTTGCCGCTGCCCGCGATCGTCGCTCCCGGCCGGTACGCAGAGATGAGCTCCAGGCCCATCTGGCGTGCAAGGGAGAGAGCCTCCTCCAGGCGCGGGTCGATGCCGCCGACACCTGCACCGGCCAGAGCGGCGCGCGTTTGCGGGCCCACGATCCCGTCCACGGCCAGTCCGCGCTCGCTTCTGGAAGGAGCGCACGGCCGCGAGCGTTTGACGACCGAAGATCCCGTCGGCAGAGATGCCGAGGGCGCGCTGAACAATTCTCACCGCGCGGCCTCGGTCGTTCAGCCGAAGCAATCCCTTGGGCCCACCTACACCGAGGAGGTCGAGCGCGAGTCGGGTTTGCGGGCCGACGATTCCGTCGACAATCAGGCCTGCCCGCTGCTGGAACGACCGAACCGCCTTGAGGGTGTCCGGACCGAAGACCCCGTCAGCGCTGATGCCGAGCGCTCGTTGCAGACGTGCGACCGCCTTGCCGCGATCGCCGAACTCGAGCAATCCGGCCCGCAAGCTCTGGCGCGTCGCAGCCCGCTCCGGTCGGGAGTGCGCCGAGCCGAGAGAGGGAGCGACGCCGGCGACGGCGGCTGTCACGAGCAAGGCCCCGGCGTGCCTCGCTCTCGGAACCCGGGGCGGCCTCCTCGCGATCCTCCGCTTGGACTCAGCCCGGCGCTGAGACCGCTCCCAGAGATCGCTCGACGCCAGGTCGCGACCCCCATGGATCGGCACGTCATGCCACGGAGGTGGCACGGACTTTCCCTCCGACACCGGGAACAACACCTCGAAAGCGGCTTTGGCCGTCTCGCCACGGATACCTGCCCGAAAGGTGAGCTCACCGCCGGCGCCCGGCCGCGGGCGCGATCGCGAGGCGCGGGAACACCTGCCGGGTAGCCTCCTCGTTCCTCGTGGTGAGCCCGAAGGCTCTTCGCCTCAGGTCGACGCGGCCGCCCGTTTCGCCTCTTGCGCGGGCAGCCAGCGCAGGGTTGCGTAGGCGAGGATCCCGAACCCGATGCCCGCGATGATGAGCGCGATCGCGACGAGAATCCCGAACATCGAGACCGTCTCGCCGAAGAAGCCCATGTAGAGGGCGGTGGACAGCGCTGTCTCGGTGACCCAGATGTCGCGCGCCTGGTTCGGGACCGGCTGTCCGTCTTGCTTCGCGGCCTCGGCCGGATCGTTCGTCTCCTCGCCGCTTTCGGTCAGGTAGCGCCCCATCTCCGCGTAGACCTTGCCGCCGGTCGCCTCGAGCGCGTGCACGCGCATGTAGTCGGCGAAGCACTTCGCCTCGCTGCCGGTGTCGACGAGCTCGCCCGCGACACTGCAGGTCGGAAGATCGGACACCTGGATCCCCGCTGCCTGCGCGCTCTCCTGGATCCCCTCAGGCGTCATGTCCGGCGTTCCCTCGATCTGCTCGCGGGCGAGATTGTCCTGCACCTCGCTTCGGCCCACGATGCTCACCACGAGCGAGGCGATGCCGAACCCGACCAGGATCACCGCCGCTGCGTAGCCGCCGAATTCCAGAGCCTTTCTCACTGGGGCCTCCTTATCGGGTCGTCGCCGCCAGATTGAGCGAGCCTGCCTGAGGCTCGTGCCGACGTCAGTAGATCAGGCCCGGCGTCAGCGCGCGCTCGGCCGGCCGGGGTCGCGGGCTACGAGTCCCAGATCGGGCCGAATGCCGGGATCCCGCGCCGCTCCAACCCGTAAACGACCTCCCAGGTGACCTTCTTGTTGGCGACGATGATCACGGCCTCGGCTCCGGAGTCCCGATAAGAGGAATACGCCAACCGCAGGACGTTAGGCCGACCGCGGTGGTCGGCGTTCCAGATGACGGCGTCCGGCTGCGCCTCGCTGATCTCGTTGAACAGAGCCTCGCCGTAGGTCCCGACCGGGTCCTTCGTCACCCAGACGAGCCGCGAAGGAGGCTCCCTGGTCAGGAGGTGCCCGATTATCGGTGCGATGCCGCTGCCGGTGGCGACGAAGACCACCTTGGCGAACAGCTTCCTGACGTTGGCCATCTCGGTCGTGGGGATTCCCCGCACCCACACGTGCTCAGGCGGATCGTCGATGAACGCACCGGTCCAGTCGCCGGCCCGGGAAATGATCATGCGATAGCCGGTGGACCCGGCGGGCGCCGGAAGGTTGGCGAACTGATGCCAACCCACGAACGGCGTGCGGCTGATCGGCCGTGTCGTCCCGACCGCAGGTTGCACGCCGTGATCCAAGCTGACCACGGCCGCATGCGCGGCCGGTCGTTCGACGACGATCGGCACTTTGCGTAGCAGCATCCACGGCCACGCTGCACACGCGATAGACACCACGAGGATCCAGACCGTCGGCGCGGACAGGAACGCCGAGGAGAGGCTGTCGTCCCCCCGCTGACTCGCTATGAACAGCACGGTGCTGGCGAATCCGAGCAAGAGAGCAGCCCAGCCGCCGAACCGATGCGTGAACTCGAAGTTGTCGTGCCCGGCTGTACGCCGACCGGGTAGCGCCATGACGATGATGACGACGAAGAGTGCGACGCCGGCGTACGAAATCGCGAGGACCGCGGTCGGGACATCAACGAGGCCTTTCGCCTGGTCGTAGGTGAGCGAGCCCACGAACGCGGCGTACCAGAGCGTTCCCGCGATCGCCGCGCCGACGTGCAATCCGCCGAAGTGGTACCACTTCGCGATCATCCACCGGAGGCGCAGCGGCCAGGACGTCGGCGGCAACGTGGCGGCCCACCCGAGGAAGTTGATGACGAACTGCTGGCGCAGGATGATCGCCAGTCCGAAGTTCACCTGCGCCACCAGCGCGATCGCAGCGAGGTCCGCGCCCTGGCTGCTCCACCAGTCACCGCCCGACAGGCCGTACCAGAGCACTCCCGCGTTCACCGCCAGCACGAGAGCGATCAGGCGGTTGTAATGCATGGCGCTCGGGTGTTTGAAGACTCGCTCCATCAGCCTTGTCAACGGAGGCAACGGGATGGCGTCACCGCGCGGCGCGGCGTACGCAAGCGGGACGCTGCGTTCCTTGAGCACCTGCGCCAGTTGCTCGGCCGTCGACTCCGACTGCTCTACCACCTGGTGGAAGGTCTCTTGATCGAGGCTCAACACCTTCACGCTGCTGATGGCTCGCACCGTCGCATTGCGTGGGAGGGACTCGAGCAGACCTACCTCGCCGAAATGATCGCCGGCCGCATACATGGTGATGTAGACGTCGCGGTCTCCGCTCCGCTGGGTGACCTCGACCTCACCTGACGTGATGACGTAGAAGCGATCGGCCGCCTCACCCTCGGCCACGATGACATCGCCCCGTCGGTACCGGACCCGTTGCAGCCGGCCGGCCGCCTCGGTGAGGAGCGGGACGGGCGCCTCCGGGAAGGCCTGAACCAGCCACTCGGAGTCGTGGTCGGCTCCGTCGAGCCGGCCGAGCAGGCGCTCGATCCGGGAGTGTCGCCCGCTCGCCTTCGGGTCGCCGCTGCTCGTCTCCGTCATCGGTCGCCCTCATTGACGCACGAGCCCGGCTGCGCGACCGGCGAGCCTCCCTCCACGGGCTCGCGGGCTCAGCCCGTATCCGAGCTGTGCTCGCTCCGTAGACGCGACGGACACGAAGTCCTCCTCGGTAGCCGACGGGCCACTACTCGCCAGGCATCCGGAAACGGGAGTCCCACCAGCTGCCGGTGGACGGACGCCGGCGAGTCTATACCAGCTTGTCGCTGGGATCTCCTGACCCCAACCGGCCGTCGAACGCCGCGACCGCGAGCCGAACCGAGGGGTAGAAATGCTCAGGCCCGATCTCGGCGGTGAGGCCCGCCGCCTCGAAGTCCGGCATGAAGCGCGTCGCGGAGCCTCGCGACGACGAGCGTGATGTTGTCGCGGCGGAGATCGCGGGTGAGATCGAGAAGCGCTTCGATCCCCGTCGAGTCGATGTGGTTGACCGCCTCCGCGTCGAACACGAGCCAGGAGGTCTCGGTCGGCGCCGCGCGGATCGCCTCGTGCACCCGGCCCTTGACGTAGCGCGCGTTTGCGTAGAAGAGCCGGTCGTCGAGCCGGTAGACGACGACGCCCGGCGTCACGCGCGCCGACGGGTGCAGCGAGACGTCGCGGTAGGCATCGAGACGCGGGACCCATCCGAGCACGGCGTCGTACGGCCGGGCGCTCCGGCGCACCGTGTCGATGATCGAGAGCCCCACGGCGACGACGAGGGCCTCGAGCACGCCGAAGATGACGACGCAGCCCACGGTGACCGCGGCGATCGCGACCTCCACGCGGTCGATCGCCGCCAGCGCCCGCCAGGCGGGCGGATCGACGATGTTCATCGCCGCGACGACAATGACGGCGCCGAGCACGGCGATCAGGCAGGTACTGCACCGGCTCCGTCAGGAAGAGCAGCACAACGACGACCGTCCCGGCGGCGAACAGCCCCGCGATCTGGGTCCGGGCGCCCATCGCCTCGTTCACCGCGGTGCGTGCGCCGCTGGCTCCCACCGAGAACCCCTGTGTGAAGCCTGCCGCCGCGTTCGCTGCTCCCATCACGAGCAGCTCCTGCGATGCGCGCACGTGCTCGTTGTGCTTGCCGGCGAAGGCGCGTGCAGTGAGGATCTCGTCCGCGAAGGAGACGAGGAAGACGCCCAGGGCCGCCGGAAGGAGATCGATGACGTCGTCGAGCGGGGGCGTCGGCAGCGTCGGGTGCGGCAGGCCTCCCGGGATCGGGCCCACGATCGCGATGCCGTGGCTTGTGAAGTCGAAGGCCCACGAGACCGCGATGGCGGCCACGACCACGAACAGCGCGCCGGGAAGCGCCGGTACGAAGCGGCGCAGGATGAACAACGCCGCGAGTGAGACGACGCTGACGGCGACCGTAGTTCCGCTCACGTCGCCGAGCTCTTGCAGTGTCTCCTTCAGCCTGCCCAGCGGATTGTCCGCCTCGATGTCGAGCCCGAGGAGCTTGCTCAGCTGGGTGATCACGAGCACGACCGCGACTCCGTGCAGGTAGCCGATCAGCACCGGCCGGGAGAAGTAGTCGGCCACCCAGCCGAGGCGTAGCGCCCGGGCCAGGAGGAAGCAGGCCGCGACGAGCAGGGCCAGCATCGCCGCCAGCTCGGCCGCCTCGTCGCTGGCAGTGGCCGCGAGCGGAAGAACGGCGGCGGCGACCAGCGTCGATACCGAGCCCTCCGGGCCTATGACGAGTCGCCGCGAGGAGCCGAACAAGACGTACGCGATCGTCGGCAAGAGCAGGGCGTAGAGCCCGTTGACCGGCGAGAGCCCGGCCAGCTGGCCGTAGGCCATCGCCGAGGGCAACGCGAGCGCCGCGACTGTGAGCCCCGCGACGAGATCTCGTCGGGCGCTCGGGATCCGGTAGCGGGGCACGTCCCCGGAGACCGGGATGGTGCGCACGAGCAGCGGCTCCCGCTTCGCCGGCCGGAACGTCGCCGACTGCCCGTAGGCGGTCGTGCCGTGCTCAGGCGATGGAGACCCTTGCTCGTCGTCGCTGCCCATGGTCGCCTCGGGCTTCCCGCCCGTGCCGGTGAAACCTACGCAACGGCGCGGTCACAAGTTGGCGCAGATTGTGGTTGTTGCCGCTCGAGCGCGAACGGACACTGCGTCCCTGCTCGACAACTCAAGGGAGGGACGAACGACATGCGGCGACTCGCGTTGCTGTTTACCGCGCTTCTGATGCTCGCGCTCGGCACGTCGACTGCGAGCGGCGCCGGCACATCGGGCGGCGTCTATTCGTGGGGCGACAACGGCCGTCGCCAGCTCGGCGACGGGATCGAGGCAAGGACGGTCGAACCCACAAGCCCGAGCGGTCTCGGACCCGCCTCCGCGATCGTCGCGTACGAGGGCGGCTCGTTCGCGCTCGACGGTGGGACCTGGTATGGCTGGGGCAGCGGCTCGAACGGCGAGCTGTGCAACGGCACCCATACGGGCGCGGCGACCCCGGTTGCAGCTTCCCTGCCGGCAGGTGCGGAGAAGATCGTCGGAGGAGCGTTCCAGGAGGTCATCCTCGATGACGGCGCGGTACTCACGTGTGGCCACGACCTCGTCGGGGACGCGACGAGCCCGATCGGCGTTCCGGGCCTCAGTTCCGGAGCCGTGGACGTCGCCGCGGGCTTCTTCCACGCGCTCGCCGTGCTGGACGACGGCACGATCCGTGCCTGGGGGATCAACTCGAACGGCCAACTCGGCGACGGCACCACGACAAACAGCCCCTCGCCGGTCCCAGTCGTCGGCCTTTCGGATGCGGTTGCGGTAGCGGCCGGATCCGATCACAGCCTTGCGCTCCTCGGCGACGGCACGGTTGTCGCGTGGGGCAGCAACTTCCATGGCGAGCTCGGCAACGGGACCACGACTTCCAGCTCGACGCCGGTTGCGGTCTCGGGGCTGACGAACGTCGTTGCTCTCGACGCGGGAACCTACTGGAGCATGGCGCTCAAGGACGACGGCACCGTCTGGGTCTGGGGTGGCAACTTCACCGGCCAGCTCGGCGACGGCACCAATGACGACAGTCACGTGCCGAAGCAGGTCGCCGGCGTGACCGGTGCCGCCGAGATTGCCGCCGGGAACTACCACTCCGTCGTGCGCCTCGCCGACGGCACAGTCATGACCTGGGGCTCCAATGAGTACGGACGGCTCGGGAACTCGGCATCGGGATCGCAGGGGCTGTCGCCGCAGCCGATCAGCGGCGTCTCCGATGCCATAGGGATCGCCGTCGGCTACGGCCACACCGCGGTGCTCCGCGCCGACGGCACGGTCGTGTCGTGGGGCAACAACACGAACGGCGAGATCGGGAACGGCTACACGACGTTCAGGGCGGAGCCGGGGCCGGTGCAACCGCCGGCGGTTTCCGGAATCGTGGCGGTGGCAGCCGCCTACGACCACGCGGTTGCGCTGACCGGGGACGGTGCGGTCCTCACCTGGGGCAACGGCGCGTCGAATCAGCTCGGCACGGGCTCGCCCATGACGGAATCCCCCGTCCCGATCGGAGTCTCAGGCCTGAACGGCGGGGTGCAGGCCGTCGCCACGACCCATTACTACTCGAGCTTCGCGTTGAAGAACGACGGCTCGGTCGTCGGCTGGGGCTCGAACTCGAACGGCGAGCTCGGTGACGGAACGACTTCCAACCGTCTCGCCCCGGTTTCGGTCACTGGGCTGATGGGACCGGTGACGGCGATTGTCGCCGGTGGATTCCATGGACTCGCGATCATGGACGACGGCGCGGTGCAGGCGTGGGGACACAACGTGTTCGGCGCAATCGGTGACGGCACCACGACAGACCGCACTTCAGCGGTACCGGTCGGAGGACTTTCTGACGTCGTCGGAGTCGGCGCTGCGGAATGGTCGAGTTACGCGGTCACGTCCTCCGGCGCCCTGTATTCCTGGGGCCGCAACGACCAGGGCCAGCTCGGCGACGGTACCACGACGAACAGCTCGAACCCGTTGCTCGTCAGCGGCATCACCGACGTCGTCGCCGTGTCCGCGGGAATGAGCCATGTGCTCGCGCTGCGAGGTGACGGATCCGTTTGGGCTTGGGGCTCGAACTTCGGAGGCGAGCTGGGCGACGGAACCACGACCGGTCGCGGCACTCCCGCGCCGGTGATCGGCCTGCCGGGCCCAGCGGTGGAAGTCTCAGCGCACGGCTTCCGCAGCATCGTGCTTCTCGCCGACGGCTCGGTCTGGTCGTGGGGCTACTTCGGCAACACGTCTTCGCCGGTTCCGGTCGAGATCAGCGGCCTCCCGCCCGAGGTCGTCGCCGTCGAGGCAGGCAACTCCTTCGCGCTCGCAATCGCCGGCGCCTCCACGAGCGAGCCCGATGGGGACGGCGACGGCGTGCCGGACTCCGCGGACAATTGCCCGGCGGTCACGAACCCCGGTCAGGCTGACGCGGAGGGTGACGGCCTCGGGGACGTGTGCGACTCCGACAGCGACGGCGACGGCATCGAGAACCAGATCGATACCGGCAACGGCGCGTTCGCCGACGGTGGTTCTCCGCCGACGACGGGTGCGGTGACTGCAAATCCGACCGGCCTCGGCGTCCTGGTGGAGGACTTGCCGGATCCGGATGGAGTGCGGATCACGATTGGTGCAGGCGCGCCTGCGGCTCGGGTGAGCTTCTCGCTGTGCGGTGTGCCCGGCACGGTCAAGTTCGGGCCGGGAACCGTGGCCGAGATCGCCTGCGGGTCGGTGACCATCGAGCTGATCGACGGTGTGGCCGAAGCCGAGCTCGGCGACGGCAGCACGGTTGTGAGCGTTCCGGCCGGCGTGACCGTGAAGGTTTCGGGGAACGCGGACGGCACCTTCCTGGTCCAGCATCTGGGCGGCGCGGGCCAGGTTGTCGTGAGCGTGGCGGGCAACCAGTCATTGCTCGGTCCCGGGCAGTCGGTGACCGTGACGGCGATCAGCTGCGACGGCTATGCCCCGACGATTCTGCGCGGGGCCGGCAACGACACGATCAAGGGCACGGCCGGAGCCGACGTGATCATCGATACGGGTGGCAACAACAGGATCGATGGCAAGGACGGCAACGACAGGATCTGCAGCGCCGGGGGCAACGACCAGATCGACGCCGGAGCCGGCGATGACCTGGTCCTCGACACCGGCGGCGCCAACGACGTCAAGGCAGGCGACGGAGCCGACGCCGTGACGACCGGTTCGGGTGCTGACACGATCGACTCGGGGGCCGGCGCTGACACCGTCGACGCCGGGGCCGGCAACAACGACGTCAAGGCCGGCGCCGGAAACGACAGCATCACCACCGGGGCAGGCAACGACAAGATCGACGGCGGCGCGGGCAGTGACAGCTGCCGGCCGGGCCCCGGTGTGAACACGGTCAAGAACTGCGAAATGCTGAGCTAGACACGCGCGAGCTGGGGCGGGGGGCTTCGGCCTACCCGCCCCTCTCCCCGTAGCCCGGTTCTGGCGGGCTGAACGGCGACGCGCACTCAGCGCGCTACCGTCGAAGCGTGCAGAGACTCGTCGATCGGCTGCCTGGCCGCCTTGTGTGGGTGCGGGTCGCGCTGGCCGCGTTCGTGCTTGCATGGCTCTTCGGCCCGTACGAGCTGCGCACGTGGGTGCCGATGTGGCTCGTGTTCCTGGTCGCCGTCGGCCTGGAGCTGTACTTCTTCGCCGGAGCGCTTGGCCGGGCTCCCTCGCGTCGTCCTGACCGGCTGCCGCAAGAGGCGGATCGGGAGCGGTACGGCTACGCCGAC
This sequence comes from uncultured Thermoleophilia bacterium, assembly GCA_963780385.1. Taxonomy (GTDB): domain Bacteria; phylum Actinomycetota; class Thermoleophilia; order Gaiellales; family Gaiellaceae; genus CAWACA01. The sequence goes on from CAWACA010000023.1 coordinate 328,576, forward strand.
AGCTCGGACCTGCTACTCGTGCGAGAGGAGGGCCGGGAGCTCTGGATCCCCTACGCGGGCGAGACGGGAGAAGAGCTCGAGGCACTCGTCGCCGGAGCGCGCGAGCAGGCCGAGACGGCGGAAGATGCGCAGCCCCCGGTAGTCGAGGAGCGCCGGCGCGCCAGGCCCCCGGTCCGTCGGCTGCTCGTCGGCCTCGCGCTTATCGGGGCGCTCGCGGCGATCGTGTGGGTGGTCGAGACCCGCACCGGATGGGAAGGGCTCGACACGGAGACGAAGGCAGCGGCGACGGCGCGGTTCTCGGACGAGGCCTCACGCATAGCGGCAAAGCCGGTCACGGTGGAGTGCGACGAGTCCGGCGACCATGTCGGAGTCGTCCAGCACGCGGACGGAGCGGCCCCGCTCGGCGGCGACGTGGCCTACGTGACGCCCGAACGCTGCTTCGACCTCTACCGGCTGGCCTTCGAGGACGAGGTGAGGTCAAGCCGGACCGGCCGCGCGATCGCCGTTCTGGCGCACGAGGCCTGGCACCTGAAGGGTGTCGGCGACGAGGGCACGACGGAGTGCTACGCGCTGCAGTCCGGAGTCGAGCTCGGGCAGAGGCTCGGGCTGACGGCGTCCACCGCGGCGCAGCTGATGCGCGAGCAGCTCACTGAGAACCAGAGCCGCGGCCTGAGCAGCGTCGAATACGTTGTCCCGCCGGACTGCCGTGACGGCGGCCCCCTCGACCTGAATCCCGACACCACGCGCTTCCCCTGAGGGTCGCGAAGGCCGTCAGACGAGGCGGCCGTCCCTCGCCACCGGGCGGCCGGCCTTGAGCACCAGCTCCCTGGCCGGGTGGGCGGCAACCGCCTCCGGAATGCCGCTCGCCCGGACGGCCACGAGGTCGGCGGCCACGCCCTCGCGCAGGCCGTACTCGGAATCGAGGCCGAGGGCGATCGCGGCCCGCTCCGTGGCCAGCGAGAACGCGAGCTCCAGGTCCGGGTCGGTTGCGAGCCCTTGCCGGTAGGCGACGATCGCCGCGCGCTCCAGCATGTCGCCGCTTCCGAGCGGCGACCAGGCGTCGCGGACGTTGTCGTTCCCGGTGAAGACGAGCACTCCCTCGTCGACGAGGCGCTTGACCGGCGGCATCGCCGAGGCTCCGGGAGCGGTCGTCATGATCGCGACTCCCGCCTCGGCCAGCGCGGCGGCCGTCTCCGCGAGGACGGTGTCGGAGATCTCTCCGAGCGCGTAGGCGTGGCTCACGGTCACGCGGCCGCCGAGCCCGGTTGCCCGCGTGCGGCCCGCGATCTCGCGGAGCTCGAGGGCGCCCTGCTCGCCGTGATCGTGGAGGTGGATGTCGACGTGCGCCCCGTGCCGCTCGGCCAGCCCGAAGACGACGTCGAGATGGCCCGTTACGTCGCCGTCGATGCCCGCCGGGTCGAGCCCGCCAACGACCTCGACGCCGGACTGCAACGCGGCCTCCATCAGCTCCGCCGTGCCGGGGCTCGCGAGGATCCCGCTCTGCGGGAACGCGACGAGCTGGATCTCGAGCCGGTCGCGTAGCGCGTCGCGCAGCTCGAGCAGCGCCTCGACTCCCGTCAGCCCGATCTCGTTGTCGACGTCGACGTGACAGCGCATGCGCGTCGTGCCGAACGCGATCGCCCGCTCGGCGAGCTGACGGCCGCGTTCGCTCACGCCCACCGTGAGCCCGCGCCTCAGGGTCTTCTCGGCCTCGATCCGCTCCGGCACGGTGCCACCCTCGCGATGCGGGATCCAGCCGGCTCCCAGCAGGGTCTTGTCGAGATGCATGTGTCCCTCGACGAGCGCCGGCAGGAGCAGCGCCCCCCGCAGAGGCTCGACGGCGGTGTCGGTCCGGATCCGACCCAGGGGGCCCGATGCGCGCGATCCTGCCGCCCTCGACGAGCACGTCGGCCCGTTCGCCCGTGGGGAGCAGCGCATCCATGAGCATCGACGGAGCAACCACGCCCCGTAGTTTGCCCGGGATCATTCCGCCGCCGACAGGAGGGCCGGTGCCTGTTGTCACGCCGGACAGCCCGACCTACAGTCCGTACAGAGGTGTGCGGCCATGGATCCAGAACGTTCGTGGTCGTCTACGCGCGACGTCGACACGGAAGCGGTGCCTGTGGGCGCTACTGAAGCCGCGCCTCTCGATCGCTTCGGCGCGAATGCTCAGGCATCGAGATGTGCAGCGTTGTCGGAGGACTGTCCGTGCTGGCGGCCGTGCTCCGCTTCTCCACGCTCGGCGGGCAGAGTCTCTGGTACGACGAGACCGTCACGGCCTCGCTCGTCCGCCTTCCGTTCGACGAGTTCCTGCGGGCCCTGCCGGACAGCGAGACGGCGCCGCCCCTCTACTACGTGCTGGCCTGGATCTGGGCCCGCGTGTTCGGCTCGTCGGATCTCGCTCTGCGTTCCCTCTCGGCTGTCATCGGGACGCTCGTCGTACCTGCCGCCTTCTTGGCGGCCCGGGAGCTCGTCTCCCGGCGAACCGGGATCCTGGTGGCGCTCTTCGCAACCGTGAGCCCGCTCCTCGTCTGGTACTCGCAGGAAGCACGGGCCTACAGCCTGCTCGTCCTCCTCAGCACGCTCTCGCTGTACGGGTTCGCGCGCGTCTGGAGCGCCGTCACGGAGGCGGGTCGTGTTCTGGGCGGCCGTGTCCTGCCTTGCGGTGGTGACCTATTACTTCGCGATCTTCCTCGTCTGTCGCCGAAGCCGCTGCGCTCCTCGCCCGCCACGCTTCAAGCGCACGATCGTCTACTCCTCCGGAGCGATCGCCCTGCTCGTTGCCGCGCTCGCTCCGCTGGCGTTCGTGCAGGGACGCACGGGAAACGCGGCGTGGATCGACGGAATCCCGATGGCGACTCGCGCTGAAGAAGCAATTCGTCAGCTCGTAACAGCCGCGCCGGCCCCTGATTGGG
>CAWACA010000024.1:0-295200 GCA_963780385.1 uncultured Thermoleophilia bacterium
CGATTTCGTCGACCAGGTCGTCGTCAGTCTCATCAGGTTCGAGACGTCGGCGCAGCCCGACCGTGCACGGCGCACCCGGCCACCGGTACATGACGCAGATGGTGTCCTGACCTTCGGTCCAGGAGTCCACCACCTCCATCGAGCTGCTCTCCGTCACCACGCTTCTAGGTAGCCAGTAGAGAACCCCGTCCAGCACACGCTCCGCCCTCGACTGCTGTTCGCTCACGAGATCACTCTCCTGCATGCGGCGTGTCGGACTCGGCGCTGCCGGCTGGTGCCCCGCGCGGATCGCGCCGGACAGCCGTTCGAACGTGCACTCGCCCCGAGAACCTGGGCGCGCTGAGCCTGGATCCGGCCCGCGAGTCCGCGAGTGCCCGTCGCTGTGGTCAAGTCGAGCTCAGCGGGCACCCGACGGCCCGGCCGGCCGGGTCGCGTCCGCACGGCGGGAGCCGCGCCGGCCGAACCGCCGGAGCACGGCCGGGTGGGTCACGCCTGCGGCGAGCACCAGGGAAGACCAGGAGGTCGGAGCCGACCACCGCCCGCGGTGGGCGGCCGCTGATCAGGTCCACCTGGTCCGCGGCGTAGCTGCGCAGGCCGATGTCCTCGCTCGCCGGGGTGCCGGCCGCACGCTCGATCCGCACGAACTGCTGCTCCGCGGCCGCCAGCACCTCCAGGCGCGTCGTGGCGGCCACCTCCCCGTCGGGCGAGGTCGCCGACACCCGCAGGATCGGGCCGAAGCCGAGCGCGTCGCTGCCGGGCATCAGGCTGGCGTCCCCGATGGTCAACCTGCTGGTCGTCCTGCTTGCCCCGCCGGCCATGGGCGCCCCACGGCACCTTGGTAACGATCAGCACGTCGCGCAGCACGCTGGCCGCGACGGTCGCGCTCGGGACCGGACGAAAACGCGGTCTCGTCGGAGCGCTGCGGCGGCACCAGGACGACCGACCCGCGTGCGGCGAACTCCTGGTGCGGACGGGTCAGGCTGAGCGCAGCGGCCGCGGTGCACACCACCAGCAGCAGGGCGACCGCCAGGCTGCCCGCGGAGGGGCGGCGCCGACGGTTGGTCGCGGGTGCGGGCACGGCAGCCTGGGGAGCGGGTCTTCGACATCACGGCCACCGCGCCGACGAGCACGAACAGCAGCCCCGAGCACACGGCGAAGCCCAGCGCGTCGAAAGTGGCGGCGTCCACGGCGATCACCACGATGCCGGCCTTGAGGCACTGGGGGAGGTCCTCGGTCTGCTCCGTCGGCCGACCGACGGCGGACCTGGCCGGCGACCACGACGGTGCCCACGACGAGCAGCAGGAAGGCCAGCACGCCCACCACGCCGGTCTCGACGAGCAGCCCGAGGTACTGGTTGTCGAGGGAAGATAGACGCCCGGGAGGAAGGTGCCAAAGCCCCGGCCGCTGAAGGGTGCCTCGGTGAAGTACCACGGACCGGCGCGTAGTCGCCGGTGCGGCCCTGGATGCTGGGGTCGGAGCCGGCGGTGAGGAGCGGGCCTGATCGTGCCGAGCAGGCCGGGCACCACGACCGACATCCCGAGGAGGCCGAGGCCCCCGACGACGAGCATCCGGCGGCGCAGCGCCACCGGCCAGGTGTGGAACAGGTAGAGCAGCGCGATCGCGCCGCCGATCATCGCGCTGCGGGCGACCGAGAGCGGCATGGGGCGGCCCCCACCACGCAGACGGCGACCCACCAGAGCCGGGCCTGGGTCCGGGTGGGGGCGAAGCGCGCGAAGTGGATCACCAGCGGCAGCAGGGCGGAGAGCACCACGCCGAACTCCGATGGGGTGGGCGGTGGTGCCGGACACGCGGCGGTAGCCGGAGCGCCCGAAGAGCTCGCCGAAGGCGTCGTTCACGCTCAGGCCGGGGATCTTGATGTAGCGGGCCAGGTCGAGGCCGAAGAAGAACTGCAGGCAGCCGAGCACCGCCACGTAGGTCGCTGCTCCATCGCCAGTGTGCGCAGGAACGTCCGCAGCCGCTCCCCGGAGGTGAGGCCCTCGGAGATCACCAGGGCCACCCCGCACCACGCGAACAGCGCGAGCAACCCCCGGTTCGCCGAGTTCACCTCGAGCCCGGAGAACAGCGGGCGGCTCATCCCCGCGACGTACGACACCAGGATTGCCACGACGAAGACGAGCAGCAACCAGTGCACCGGCGTGCGCCGGACCGGACCGCGCACCGGGAGGAGCTGGCTGGCCGCCCACCAGGCACACATGACCATGCCGACGATCTGGGCGGGGCTCCCAGCGGCGCCGAGGGGGGCGAGCACCAGCGCGCTCGGGATGCCGAAGAGGGCCACGATGTACACGACCAGCGCCCAGAGGACGTCGCCGCTGCGGTCCCGCTCGGGCGGGAGGGGGAGGTCGACGACCTCGGCCTTCAGCGAGCGCCACGGGAGGACGAGCCCCGGCGTGGGGACCCCCACCGGCTCTGAGCGCTTCCGGTCCTCGGGCGCCGCGCCCCGGTCTGCGCGGTCGGCTGCCGCCGGACGTCCCGGGCGGGTGCTCTCCGGTGCGGGCGCGGCCAGCCGGCTGGCGCGGCGAGCATGCCGCGCGATCCGGCGCCGCTCGACGAGCAGGATCAGCACGACCAGGATCCCGAGCGCGGCCACCGCCCCGAGCACCGCGACCTTGACCTGGTTCTTGGCGGAGCGACCACCGGCTCCGGGGAGGAGGTCAGCACCACCGACCGCACCAGCAGGTCGGTGTCGATGCCCTGCTCGGCCTGGACTGTCCTGACCCGTCACGCGCAGTCCGAGCTCAACGTCTCACGGCGCGTGAACGGCGATCCAAGCGTTCCGGTCGAGCTGACCCCGGCCGGCGAGGCCGAGGCGCTGGGCCTCGGAATGCAGGTCGCGAACGTCGCCCTCGATCTCTGCGTCCACACGCGTTTCGGTCGCACACGCAGGACCGCCGAGCTCGCGCTGGCAGGCCGCGAGATTCCTTTCGCCCAAGAGCCGCTGCTCGACGACATCGACGTCGGTGACCTCGAGGGCCGGACCATCGAGGACTACCGCGCGTGGAAGCATCAGCACGGGCGCGACCAGCGGTTCCCGTCCGGCGAGAGCCTCGACGAGGCGGCCCGCCGGTACGCCGCCGCGCTGAGGCGCCTGGTCGAACGACCGGAGCGCCGGATCCTCGTCGTCTGTCACGAGATCCCCGTTCGGTACGCGCTGAACGCGGCCCTCGGCTCCGACTCGCTCGACGCGCCCGCACACGAGATCGGGAACTGCGTCCTCCACGTCTTCGACGAGGCCGGCCTCGAGCGCGCAGCCGCCGGAATCGAATCGCTCGTGTCCGCCGCGGCGGAGTGATGCGCCGGCACCCGCACTGAGCGGGTCGCTACGGAACGCCCGGTCCGGTCGCGGCCGGCGGCAGCGCCATCGACGCGCGAAGGCTTGTGAGCGGCGTGTCGGGGACGCGGATGAGACCACGCGTTGGCCGGTCGAGGTCGAACGTCACCAGGAGCAGCAGTGTGACAAGAGCCGCGGCAAGGAGGACGGTGAGCATGCCGCGGCCGAGGAGCGACAGGTAGAAGGCAAGCAGGCAGAGGGCGACAGCTGCGCCGACCACCTCCACGGCCAGCACCGCACCCGGTACCCGGTTGTTCAGCGCGGCCACGCGCACGGTCTGCATGTCGATCATCTCGTTGAGCGACTCGACGTACAGACGCGGCGCGCTTGCGGTGGGCGCGTCGGTGAGCGCCTGTCCGGCGAGCCCCCAGAGCTCGCGCTGCAGCAGGTCGCCGTCGGCAATAGCCGCCTCGGCATCGGCGCTGCCCGGCACGGAGCGTGAAAGCCGGATGCTGGTATCCGTGTAGCGGACCAACCGCTCGAGCGAGCCCGTTCGAAACGGCTCCGCCAGCGTCTCGGCGCGCAGGTAGGTCGTGCCAATCGCATTGGCGTCGTCGACGACGGCCGCGCGGCGAGACTCGTAGCGTCCGACCGCCAGCGCGAGCCCGAACGCGAGGACGAGCGCGACGAGGCCGAGCAATGCAGCCTGCAGTACTCCGAACGGCTCCCGGAACTCTTCCGACCGGTGCCGTACCACCCGAGCGACACGAGGCCGAGCGCGGTCGCGCCGAACACGACCCCGAAAAGGATCAGCCCGAGCTCGAGGCTGTTGAGCCGATAGAACAGACACACGCTCCCTGTTGTGATCGGCGAGCCTGACGAGGGCCGCCGGGACGCGGACGCTAGTCGAGCGGCCAGGCGACTGCAAGAGCCGCCGGTGACGGTCGCCGGTCGCGCTACGGACGAGATTCCGAGGCTGCAATGGGCCGCGCGCGAGATCGCTGCCAAACGCGAGCTCTACCGACGACTCGCGCGTACGAGCGGCGACCTTCGCGAGGTCGCCGAGCGAGTCTGGCACTCAGTGCTGAAAGAGAACTGAGCTCACGGCAACTGGACGCGTCAAGGGGCCACGTGGGCGAGCTCTGGGATCGCCGCTCGCAAGGCGATGTCCCGCGGGTCGCCGGAAAGGCTGGTGCCCATCCGGTTGGTGACGTAGCCGTAGCCGATGCCCGTCTGCGGGTCGGCGTAACCCATCGAACCGCCTGCCCCAGGCGCTCCAAATGCTCCGGAATGGCCGAAGAGGAAGCTCTCGCTGGGTTTCATGAAGCCGAGCGAGAACTGGGCCGGGCCTCGCAGGCACTCGTCGAAGAAGCCGCGGCGCGCCGGGAGCGCCGATGCGCTCAACGCCGCGATCGTCTCGTCGCGTAGCCCCAGCTGGTGGCCGCCGCCGGCAAACACGCCATAGGCTTTGGCGATCCCTGCTGCGCTGCCGACGCCGCCCCCGGACGGTGCCTCGAGGTTGCGCACGATGACGTGATCCGGGTCGAGGTAGAACTGGGTTCCCGGGTTGGCCACCAGCGATCGGTAAAGGACCGAGCCTCGATCCATCGCCCTCAGCACGAGCGGAAGCGGCAGCCCCGTCACCCGCTTCCAGACACTGGGCGGCTCGAGTGGTGCCAGGCGCTCGTCGGGAATCGACGTCGGCACACGGATGTAGAAGTCGACGCCGAGCGGCTTGGCGATCTCGTCGTCGAAAACCCCGCCCAGGCTGCGATGGAGAGGGTCGACGCGCCGTATCAGCTCGCCCTCGTAAAAGCCCAAGCTGATCGCGTGGTAGGCCTGGCGCTCGCCGGGCTCCCAAGCGGGCCGCTGGCGGGCCATGACCTCGGCTAGACGATCCAGGTCGGCGACGACCGTGCGGTCGACGGGCTCGTCGAAGGCGAACAACCCCGCCTGGTGGGCGAGCAGTTGGCGCACCGTGACCTGCTCCTTGCCGTTCTGGGCGAACTCCGGCCAGTACGTGCAGACACGCTCCTCGTAATCGAGCCAGCCGCGTGAGTGGGCAAGCGCCATCACCATCGCCGCCAGGCCCTTGGTGGTCGAGTGGACAGGCACCATCGTGTCCTCGCGCCACGGCTCGCCGCTTGCCCGGTCGCGCACGCCGCCCCACAAGTCGACCACCTTCACGCCGTTCTGGTAGATGCAGCAGGCGCCCCCGAGCTCGCCCCGGCGGCTGAAGTTCTCGATGAAAGCCTCCCGAACGGGCTCGAATCCCTCGCTCACGGAGCCACCAACCAGGAGTTGATGGGGCGCTGCCATTTAGCGAACCTCCGCTGCGATCAGTGCTCACCGCCTCCACACGCAGAGCCGATATGTGGGCGGCGTAGGGTCGTGTCCCAGTCTCCCACCGAAGGGTCCGAAGCACATCGGTATCGCCGCTGCTTGGTGCTTCGGGAAATCCGCAATCCACGAGCCTCCGAGCGAGCTTCCTCTCCCGGACAAGTTGGCACAACTCTCGGGTCGGGGGGCCGGGCATCCCACCCGCTGGCGGGCTGGTTCGTTCGTCCGAACGAGGCCAACGACGGGGGTTGGCGGAATGGGACTTGCTCGACCTGCGATCGCTCGGTCTCCGCCGCGGCTGGACAGACCACTGCCTTTCACAAGAGCGCCGCTTTGTGCGATGTCTAGGTGGAGGATTCTTACGAGAAGGACATGCGCGATCACAGGACACAGTCGGATGCGGAATTGCTCAAGGCTGCTGCCGGCGAGCCGCTGGCCTTCGCGGCGCTCTACGACCGGTACGCGGAGCAGCTGTACCGGTGGGCCCGCCGGGCGGGCCTCAACCAGTCCGATGCGTTCGACCTCGTTGGCGAGCTGTTCGCGCGTGTATGGGTTTCGCGAAAGCGCTTCCGCGATCCGGGCGACGGCAGTGCGGGCCGGTGGCTTTTCGGAATCGCCCGCAACCTCTTGGTCTCGCACCTGCGCAGCGGCTCCATCGAGGCGAGAGCGAGGAGGCGGCTGCGACTGCAGACCGCCGAGGTAACCGATGCGAGCGAGATGGTTGACGAGCGCGTCGATGCCGTAGCGCGCCGACCCACGCTCGAACTCGCGCTCGCCAAGCTTCCGGACAGGCAGCGCGAGGCAGTTCGCATGCGGGTCGTGGACGGTCTCGACTATCCAGACATCGCGCTGCAGCTGCGCTGCACCGAGACGACGGCCCGCAAGTGGGTGTCGCTCGGGCTGCGTGACCTTCGTTCTCAGATGGAGGTGGCCCGGTGAAGCCCGGAGAGGAGATCATCGACATGACGACGTGCCTCGCACGCCTACGGGAAGACCTCGTGCTCGCGATCGCGGCCGACCAGTTGCGCTCGCGCCGTCGCCGCCGCGTTCGCCTGGCGGGCCTCGCGATCGCCGCCACGGTCGCCGTCGGCGGCACGTCGGTGGCCGCGACGACAGGACTCTTCTCGGCCGCCCCTGACGACGTGAAGAGCATCTTCGACGGTCTCGAGGGCACGGGCGTCGATGCCTCGAAGGCGATCGAGATCGGGGTGATCGACGACCACGCCGCATACGCGGCGCCGACCGCAGACGGAAGCTTCTGTCTCTACTTCGCGCCGAACCCCGGGGCGATTCAGAGAAGCGGACCGTCGGGCAGCTCTTGCCTCCCGCGTGGCACCAAGTCGGACGAGATCGCGATCAACGTCTCGGTGGGGCATGACGGCGGCTTCGTCTTCGGGCGGGTCGGCGCCGAGAGCGCCGTGACGGTTGAGATCTCCGTGCCGAACGGGGGCGGCACGCTGACGAGACCCGTCGCCGAGGAGCGGTTCTTCCTGGCCGATTTCCCTCCGAAGGCGTGGCAAGCGCTGAGCGCCGACGACGGCACGATCTCCCACCCCGCCCGGATCGAAGCGATCACCGTCACCGCGAAGGATGCGCAAGGGAGCGTCGTCGCGCGCTCCACCGTCGGCGAATGGCCTCCGGCGGACGGGCCGACCGAGACGGGGCCCGTGCCAAACAGCTAGTGACCCCTGACGGGGGTCTCCGCGGCACGCGTTCGTAGTACTCCGTCATGCCGCGTGGCGGTCCTTCCCCGCCCGATGTGCCAGCCGCGCGTAAGGGTGCCCGTACCCTGAGGGCGATGGTGCCCGTGACGATCGATGATGTGCGCGAACTCGCGCTGAGCCTTCCGCGCAGCTATGAGGCGATCGTGCGCGGGCGCGTGAAGTTCAGGATCGGCCAGATCGTCTACGTAGCCTTCTCCCACGACGAGGGGACGATGGGCTTCGCGTTCCCGAAGGAGTTGCGCGATGCGCTCGTCGAGTTCGAGCCGCACAAGTTCTCGCTGCCGAGCCAGTCGGATATGCGCTTCAACTGGGTACACGTGCGCCTGGCCGCCATCGACGCCGACGAGATGCGTGACCTCGTCGAGGGTGCCTGGGCCATGTGCGTGCCGAAGCGCGTCGCGGCGGAGTACGCGGCCTCGCAGGGATACCAGGTCGATTGCTGAGGCGCCACTCGACTAGCTGCTACGGACACATGCCGATTAGTCCGCGCGGGCCCGGCAGGAAATCTCTCGCGAGGGTTAGGAGGTTGCCTCCGCGACCGAGATGAGTTGGCGAGGGCGCTCGTCGGCAGGGCCGGTGCCGTCTACCTCTTCGAGCACGGTCGCGACGATGGACGTCTCGAGCGTCTCGCCTGCCGCGATCGTGGCCGCTGTCCCGCTGTCGATCGCGTTGGCGAGGCTGCCCGGAGGACTTGTGCAGGGCTCGGTGAGGAGAAAGTAGTGGCCTCGCCAGCCGCCGTAGTCACCAAACAGCCAGACGTACGGGAATACGGAGGGATCGAAGGCGAGGCCGAGTCCCACGCCGGCAGAGGGGTGGAAAGTGGCACACCAGCCTTCTCGAAGCGGATCCGCCCAAAAGAACTCGGAGATGTCGCTCGGTGTCGGCGTGCGCGAAAGGTCGTGCTCGACGCCGTTCTGGTCGACGTGGAGCGGCCACGAGCACGCAGATACCCCCTCGCCCGCTCTTCCGAGGTAAGGAGGCTCTACGGTCAGCGAGGACGTCGGGAGGTAGATGCGAGAGCCCGGCTCGACCGCCTGGGCGACGTGCACGTCCCACATGAAGCGAACAGAACATGGGCCATGATTCGTGAGGCGCTGCCGCAGCGTCACGACAGACTCATCGCGGCGTAGCGTCAGCCACTTCTCCATTAGACAGGGGAGCGACGCGCTGTACCGGGAGAGCCGGACCGTCGCCTGATCGCCCGTATCTTCCTCGATCTGCCATTCCCAGGGGCCGATCCACAAGTCACCGTGGTCGTGATAGGCCTTCCCTTCGATCGTGCAAGCCGGGTCGGTCGGAAAGAGGTCGTCCCAGCCGCCGCACCAAACGTCCTCGAACGGCGCACCCGCATGCGTGCGAGCGAGGCGCACGCGCGGGTTCTGCCAGAGCAGGTTCTTTCCGCTGGGTCGGTGGACGAGATCGAGGATCTTCCCCCCAGCCTCCGGGAAGATCGTCAACAGCACGAGCTCTCCTTCGAGCTGGATGCCGCGCACACCATGGCGCGAAAGACTCGCATCGACCATGCCTCGAGAAGAGCTCATACGAGTTACCTCCTGCCTCTTTGACCGCTGGACTCACCCGTCGCCTTCACGACAAGGATCTCAAGACGGAGCTCGAGCAGGAGCGCCGAGGGGGGCCGTCAGCGAGCCCAGGACGCGCGACGTACTCAACAGCGCTGGGGACAGGCTCGGCGTCGAGCCTGTGACCCCGGCCCCCGACCTGAACCAGTTTGTTCCCAGCAGGTGATCCCAGGGCACTTCCAAGGCCCATTCGGGGCGCGTCGTCGTGGAGCCTCAAATCCGGACGCAGGCAGCTGTTTGCCGCTACGTGGAAGGTCGTACGAGGGCGGGTGCGGCGTCGATGGCCGCGACACTCGCCTGCTCGTCATCCCCTTTGAGAACAAAAGCTCCGCCGGCGTACACGGTTGAGCCATCGACGACGAGGGCGTCAACTTCGCAGAAGTCGCCGAGGCAGGCCGCCGTCGGGCTCCAATCCGTCGCCATTCCCGATTGAGCGTCGAGCGCGGCGGGGTTGTGCCGGTCCTTGCCTCCGATGCTTCCGAAGTCGCCGCCCGCATAGACGATTGACCCGGAGATCACGAGCACCTGTAGTCCGAGCCCTTCCTCATCCGCACCGGGGTTTCAGGCCGTCGCTGATGGAGGCGCAGGTCGAGGAGCGTTGCGGCGCCGGCTATGCCGTGAGACGTCGCGCCGTCCATGTTGCACGCAGGGTCGAGGCGTCCACCGGCCGGTGTGTGTACTCCTCGCTGACCGCGGTCACCGCGAAGCCGCCGGCTTGGAGGGCGGCGCGCACATCCGTGTCAGCGTGGAAGTACTGTCGGTGCCGCTCGCAGAAGGGGTCACCGTCGCGGAGCCGTGTGAGCTCCACCTTCGTGTCGCACGTGCGGGCGCCGGGATCGACGACGCTGCTGATCACGAAGTCGTTTCCGGCCTGTTCACCCGCAACGACCGCGTTGTCGATCGTGAAGTCCATCATCGCGTCGGTGTGGAGGTCGAACACGAGCCACCCGGCGGGCCGAAGCCGGTCGGCCACCGCAGCCATCGTCAGGCTCAGCTCATCCGGCGTGAGGTAGTTGAAACCGTCGAACGTGCAGACAGCCGCGTCGAAGACACCGTCGATCGTCAGGTCGGGAAGGGTCGTCCGGCTCAATGCCGCGTCGGGGCCGAGCCGCTCGCGAGCGAGGGCCAGCATCGCCTCGGAGGCGTCGACGCCGACGACCTGGTAGCCCCGTGCGATCAGCTCGCCCGCGAGGAGGCCGGTGCCGCAGCAGAGGTCGAGGACGGACCGTACGCCCTCGGCGTCGGCACTCCAGAGCTCATGGAGGAACGAGGCCCAGCGGTCGTGGCAGGGGTCGATGACGATCTCGTCGTAGACCCCTGCCAGCCGCGAGTACGCCTCGACCTGTCTCACAGGTCAGCGGGGCGCGGGCCAGTCAGATTCCGAGGATCTTGGCCTTGGCGGCTGCGAACTCCTCGTCGGTGAGCACGCCCTGCTTGTTGAGCTGCGCCAGATTCTGGAGCTGCGCTGTCGCGTCGTCTTGCGGGTCCGGCGGCGGCTGCTGGTACTGCGGCTGCTGCGCCTGCTGCTGCTCGTACTGCTGCTGGTCCTGGTCGTCGTACTTCGCGGCCTGGCGGCGCGCGACGCGTCCTGAGACGGCGGTCGCGGTTCCCGCGACGACGGCGGTACGGGTTGCCATACGTAGAAGTCCCATGTCGTTACCTCTCGATCTCGAAGGGGCGGGGGCTAGCTGGCCTCGAACGCTTCGACGACGTCGACCGGGATCCGGATCGAGTCGATCAGCACCGCGTCCGCGGCCCGCAGAGCGTCGACCACTTTCCCGACCCAGAGGTTCTCGAACGCGATAAGCAGGGCCGAGCTGTTCGCCGGCAGGTCGTCGCTGACCTCCTCGGCGTCGTCGGGTCCCAGCGCACCTGGCCGTGTGACGTCGATCTCGACGAAGGCGGCGCCGTCCTCGTCGAGGTCCGCGGCCTCGAGTGTCGTCACAACGCCGTCTGCATCCTTCATCACGAAGAGCAGATCGAGAATCCGGATCGTGCCGTTCTCCACGAGCTCCAAGATCGCCGGCGCGATCCGCCCGCTGAACTTGTTGCCCGGAAAGCCAATGATGTAGATGTCGACCGGGCCTACTGCCATGTTTGCTCCTTGTCGGGGATCAGGGCTTGAGCAGAATAACGAAATACCTGCAAATCCGATGGGCCGTGCTGGATTCGAACCAGCGACCTTGGGATTAAAAGTCCCCTGCTCTACCACTGAGCTAACGGCCCGCCCGGCGAGTATAGGAACAAGGAGGCGCGGCTCCCGGCGGCGGGAATCACCTTTGCGGGGCAGGCGGAATCGGCATGCGTGCGCCACTGTCAATGCGGGGGGTCGCGGAGAACGTGGGCCGGAGCCCACGTCACGACCAGGAGCGAGGCGGCTCGCATGGGAGCCGCCTCCTCTTTGTCCGGCCAACCGCACGGCAAGGGCATAGCGTGTTGCCGTGGCTGTGGGTCGGCTGCTCGTCCGAGACATCGCTCAGCTTGCGACGCCGGCAGGCCGCGAAGCGCCCCTCCGCGGTGCGGCTCTCGGAGAGGTGGACGTGCTCGAGGACGCGTTCGTCCTCTGCGAGAACGGACGCATCGCCTCCGTGGGCACGATGGGAGAGCTCGGTCATCTCGACGACGATGTGACGGAGCTGGACGCGCGCGGTCTCTGCGCGCTCCCGGGCCTCGTCGACTGCCATACGCACCCCGCGTTCGGCGGCGACCGCGTGGACGAGTTCGCGCTTCGCGCCCGCGGGGCCGGCTATGAGGAGCTGCACGCGGCGGGCGGCGGGATCATGTCGACGGTCCGCATGACGCGCGCCCTCGACGCGGAGGGGCTGCACCGCCGGGTGGAACGCCACGCAGCGTGGATGCTCGCGCACGGGACGACGCGCTTCGAGGGGAAGTCGGGCTACGGCCTGGACCGCGAGACCGAGCTGCGCTCCCTCCAGGCGATCCGCGCGGCCGGCGGCGTGCCGACCTGGCTCGGCGCCCACGCCGTCCCGCCGGAGTTCGACGACGCGGACGCCTACCTCGACTACGCGATCGCCGACGTGCTGCCCGAGGCGGCTTCGATTGCGGCGGCTGCCGACGTCTTCCTCGAGCGGGGCGCTTTCGACGCAGCTCAGGCGCGCCGGTACCTCGAGGCCTGCCGCGGCGCCGGCCTCGCGCTGCGCCTCCACGGCGATCAGTTCACCGAGGCCGGTGCGATCCCGCTCGCGATCGAGCTCGGCGCGCGCAGCGTCGACCATCTGGAAGCCACCGGCCCGAACGGCATCGCGCTGCTCGCGGAAAGCGACGTGACCGGAGTGCTCCTGCCCGCGAGCGCGCTCTTCCTCGACCGGCCGATGCCCCCGGCACGAGCGCTCGTCGAGGCCGGTGCAGCCGTGGCGCTTGCTACGGACTTCAATCCGGGCAGCGCGTTCTGCGAGAGCCTTCCCCTCGTGATGGCTCTCGCGTGCACGAAGTTGCGGCTCGGCCCAGCAGAGGCGCTCGCCGCCGCGACGGTCAACGCGGCCCACGTGCTCGGCGAAGGCGACCGACGCGGCCGGCTCGCGCCGGGCTACGCGGCCGACCTCGTCCTGCTCGACGCCTCGGACTGGCGCTACGTGGCGTACCACCTGGGCACGGAGCACGCGGCCCTCGTGATCAGAGACGGCGAGGTCGCCTGGCGCCGCTGAGAGACACTTATACCCCATAAGGGTATAATCGAGGCATGGCGACGCGACGCCTCACCCCCGCTTCGTCGACCACACCTCTCCGCCGCATCGAGCTTCCGATCGAGGGCATGACCTGCGCCTCGTGTGTGGCGAGAATCGAGCAGCGGTTGAACCGGCTCGACGGAGTGGTGGCAACGGTGAACCTCGCAACCGAGACCGCTACGGTCGAGCTCGATCCCGGCCTCGCGACGCCGGAAAGCCTCGTCGAGGCCGTCGAGCAGGCCGGGTACGAAGCACGGCTCCCCGCTCCACGCGCCGAGCAGACGGATCCACCCGCAACCCGCGCGGCGGCCGCGCTCCGTACGCGCCTCGTCGTCTCGGCTGTGCTCTCGGTGCCCGTCGTCGTGCTCGCGATGGTGTCCTCGCTCCAGTTCGACTACTGGCAGTGGGTCTCGCTCGCCCTGGCGACGCCCGTCGTCTTCTGGGGAGGCTGGCCGTTCCACCGGGCCACGTTCTCGAACCTCCGGCACCGCGCGGTCACGATGGACACGCTGATCTCGCTCGGCACGCTGGCCGCGTGGGGCTGGTCGGTCGTCGCGCTTCTCTTCCTGGGCGCCGGGGAGCCGGGGCTCCGGATGGACTTCGACCTCACGCTGGGCGCCCCGGACGACGCGGAGCTCTACCTGGAGGTCGCGGCCGTCGTCACGACGCTCATCCTGCTCGGCCGCTATCTCGAGGCTCGCGCCAAGACCCGCGCGGGCAGCGCGATCCGGGCGCTCCTGGATCTCGGAGCGAAGGAGGCGCGCGTCACGCAGGACGGTGTCGAGACCATGGTTCCCGTCGAGCAGCTGCTCGTCGGCGATCGCTTCGTCGTTCGGCCGGGAGAGAAGCTCGCCGCCGACGGGATCGTCGAGGCGGGAACCTCCGCGGTCGACCAGTCGATGCTGACGGGCGAGTCGCTTCCGCTTGAGGTCGCACCCGGCGCGGAGGTCGCCGGCGGCACGATCAACACCTACGGCCGCCTCGTCGTTCGTGCGACTCGCGTCGGCTCCGAGACGGCTCTCGCCCAGATCGCGCGCCTCGTCGCGCAGGCCCAGAGCGGCAAGGCGCCGGTCCAGCGGCTCGCCGACCGTGTCTCGGCCGTCTTCGTGCCCGTCGTCATCCTCGTGGCGGCAGCGACGCTCGGGATCTGGCTCGCCACGGGCGCGGAGACCGCGTTCGCATTCTCCGCCGCCGTCAGCGTGCTCGTGATCGCCTGCCCGTGCGCGCTCGGTCTCGCTACGCCGACCGCGCTGATGGTCGGAACCGGCAGAGGGGCGCAGCTGGGCATCCTCATCAGGGGCCCGGAGTCGCTCGAGCAGACACGCCGCATCGACACCGTCCTGCTCGACAAGACGGGAACGGTGACCGAGGGCCGCATGCAACTCGTCGACGTCCAGCCGACGAACGGGGCAGACGCAGACGAGGTGCTGCGTGCCGCAGGCGCCGTCGAGAGCGCGAGCGAGCACCCGATCGCACAGGCCGTGACCCGGGCCGCACGAGAGCGTCAGGCTGAGCTGCCGGCGGTCGAGGACTTCGTCAATCTCCCCGGCATCGGCGTTCGCGGAGTTGTCGACGGGAGGCTGGTAGAGGTCGGCCGCGCGAACGGCGCCGGCATCGCGGTGTCGTGGGAGGGCGCCCGCAGGGGAACGCTGGTCGTGCGCGACACGGTCAAGGCGACGAGCGCGGAGGCCGTCCGTGGGCTGCGGGAGCTGGGACTGCGACCTGTGCTGGTTACCGGGGACGCGCGCGAGACGGCCGAGCAGGTCGCAGCCGAGATCGGCATCGAGACCGTGATCGCGGACGTCTTGCCCGACGGCAAGGCGCGGGAGGTGCCGGCGGCTCCAGGAGGACGGCGCGGTCGTCGCGATGGTCGGCGACGGAATCAACGACGCCCCGGCGCTCGCCCAGGCCGACCTCGGAATCGCGCTCGGTACCGGCACCGACGTCGCGATGGAGGCGAGCGATCTCACGCTCGTCTCGGGTGACCTGAGAGGCGCCGTGGACGCGATCCGGCTCTCCCGCCGGACGCTCCGAACGATCGAGGGAAACCTCTTCTGGGCCTTCGCCTACAACGTTGCCGCGATCCCCCTCGCGGTCGCCGGCTTGCTGAGCCCGATCGTCGCCGCCGCCGCGATGGCGTTCTCGAGCGTTTTCGTCGTCACCAACTCGCTGCGTCTGCGGCGGTTCCGAAGCGTCAGGGAAGGAGCACGATGAGCCACGGCTACGTCGAGAACAAGTCCGCCCTCGTCAAGCGCCTGCACCGGATCGAAGGCCAGGTCCGCGGCATCGAGCGCATGGTCGAGGAGGAGCGGTACTGCATCGACATCCTGACCCAGATCAGCGCCGTCAATACCGCGCTCGAGAGCCTGGCCTTCCGGATCCTCGACGACCACGTGGGTCATTGCGTGACCGGCGCGCTCGCCGCCGGCGATCCCGGCGTCGCGCAGGAGAAGAGCCGCGAGTTGCTCGAGGCGGTGCATCGCTTCACGCGCACCCGCTAGGCGCTCTTCGCGACGCGCCTACAATCGCTCCGATGAGCGAGCACGTGCCTGCGCTTCGGGACGGGCGGTGGCAGGTGCCTGCGCGGTTCAACTTCTCCCGCGACGTGGTCGAGCTGCTCGCGGCCGAGCCGGGCCGCCTCGCGATCCGCTTCCTGACGAAGGACGGAGCCGACCCGCGACGTCACCTTCGCCGAGGTGGCCGCGCGCCGCGCCCGCTGGACGAACCTGCTGCGCGGCTGGGGTGTCGCGCGGCGACCGCGTGCTCGTGCTCTGCGGGAAGACGCTCGACTGGCACCCGCTCATGCTCGGCGTGCTGCAAGGCGGGCGCGGTGGCGATTCCGTGCTCCGACATGCTCCGCGGTCGGACCTCGCGTTCCGGGCGCGGCACTCGGGCGCGCGGTTGCTGGTCGGCCGAGCGAGCCGCGGAGGCGGAGGTCGAACGTCATGCGCGAGGCACGTCGGAGACGCCCCCCGAGGTCCTCTTCCTCGACGAGGCGGCCCGGCGGCTCGAGGCCGAGCCGGATCGCGCCGAGGCCGCCGACACCGCGGCCGGCGATCCCGCCTTCGTCCTCTACACGTCGGGAACGACGAAGGACCCGAAGGGCGTCACGCATACCCACGGCTGGTGCTTCACGAAGCGCCTGCAGGCCGAGCGCTGGCTCGACGCGCGCCCGGGCGACCTCGTCTGGTGCACGGCCGGGACCGGCTGGGCGAAGTCGATCTGGAACGTGCTGCTCGGCCCCTGGAGCCGCGGGTCGGCGATCGTCCTGCACGAGGGCGGCTTCGACGCGGCGGAGCGCTTCGGGCTGCTCGAGCAGCTAGGGGTCACCGTGCTCTGCCAGGCGCCGACCGAGTTCCGGCTGATGGCGAAGCTGGACGGGCATGGAGCGCTACGACCTCTCCCGCATCCGCCACGCTCGTCTCCGCCGGCGAGCCGCTCAACCCCGAGGTGATCCGGTCGTTCCGGGACGCCTTCGGCCTCACGATCTACGACGGCTACGGCCAGACCGAGAACACGCTCCTCGCCGGCAACTTCCCGGGCATGGAGATGCGACCGGGATCGATGGGTCTGCCGTCGCCCGGGCACGAGGTCGCGGTGATCGGCGACGACGGCCGTGAGCTTCCGGCCGGGGAGGAGGGCGACGTCGCGCTGCGGGGGCGGCCGCCGACGCTCTTCGCCGGCTACTGGGACGCGCCCGAGCAGACCGCAGCCGTCTTCCGCGGCGACTGGTACGTGACCGGCGACCGGGCGTCACGCGACGAGGACGGCTACCTGTGGTTCGCCGGTCGCGCAGACGACGTGATCCTCTCGGCCGCGTACCGGATCGGGCCGTTCGAGGTCGAGAGCGCTCTGCTCGAGCACGAGGCGGTCGCCGAGAGCGCGGTCGTCGGCAAGCCGGACGCCGACCGCGGCGAGATCGTCAAGGCGTTCGTCGTCCTGCGGCCCGGCCACGAGCCGGCAGCGACGCGCTCGTCCGGGAGCTCCAGGAGCACGCGAAGCGCGTGACCGCGCCCTACAAGTACCCGCGCGAGATCGAGTTCGTCGGCCGAGCTGCCGAAGACGAGAAGCGGCAAGATCCGCCGAGTCGGAGCTGCGCGAGCTCGAGCGCGAGCGGGCCGCCGCCAGCGGACCTAGACTCGGCGCCGTGTTCCATCTCTGGCACCAGCGCCACGACGGCATGAGCGGGCACGTTTTCCTGCTCGAGGATCAGATGCGCGACCTGCGCGAGGAGCTCACCCGCCAGGGGATGGCCTGCGGCCGGAGGGAGGGCGCGGCATCCCGATCCACAAGCTCGAGACGCCGCGGAACTGGTATCGTGTCGCCGATCGAGATCGACGAGGCGCTCGCGGTCGCCTCACGCGAGCCGGCCGCGATGAGCGACGTGAAGCTCTGGCAGGACTTCCTCGACTTCCTCGCAGGCGCCTCAGAGCGCGGCGGCCTCCGGGTGAGGTAGGGGCCGGATCTCATCCGGCCGGGAAAACCGCCTTGCCCGCTCGGAGGTGTAGGGGCCGGATCTCATGCCGGCCCGGAAGCACGCTCAGCGCCGCGCGCAGCGGGCGCGCCCGTAGGGCGCCAGGCCGCGAAGCGTTTCCGGCCCGTGAGCGGCTCGGTACCGAGGGGCAAGGGGCGATCGGGCCGGATGAGATCCGGCCCCTACACCTGCGGCAGCTTAGTTCTGCCAGTCGCCCCGTATCTCCCGGAGAAGCTCGAGCCGCTCGGCGGGCTCGGCGCGCAGGTAGTCCTCGAGGCAGGCGATCAGGCGCTCGACCATGGCGAACGTGCTGTCGACCGTGACGTACTTGTAGAGGCCCAGCCGTCCGAGCGGGATCAGCCCCTGGATGGTCACGGCCTCCTCGAGATACCGGCCGAAGCGATCGTTCTCCCACCAGACCGGGTACATCGGCACGGAGTCGTCCACGATCTCCCGCAGCAGCACGGCCGGCCGCGAGGGACGCGGCCCCTGGTGGATCACGCCGAAGTCGGTCGTGCGGCAGGCCGGCGTCTCCGCCCACGGCGTATAGACCCAGGCGAAGGGAATCCCGTCGGGCGCCCGCCCCAGCTCGCGCTGCTCCGCGTCCTCGATGACCTCTGGCTCGATCCGGTAGCCCCTCCATTCGAGGGGGCCGAACCGGTAGCCGAGCAGACCGTCGATCGGCGCGGTCGAGATCACGACGTCGGCGTGGAGGACATCCTTGTCCGTGACGACGATCGTCGATCCTCGGTGGTCGCCCTCGATCCGCCTAACCCGCGTGCCGGTGCGCACGTCGAACCCGTCCAGCATCTGGTCGAAGAGCTGGTTGAAGCCGCCCGCCGGGTAGTAGTGCGGAGCCGTGCTCGGCAGCCTGAAGTCGCCCGTCTCGGCGATTCGCTCGAGCCGGCGGAGCTTCCCCAGTCCGCCGGCATGTCCTCGAGCCGGCGCCCCCAGAACTTCCGGTTGAAGCCCTCGAACGCGAGCTCCGTGAGCGTCGGCCCGACCGAGGACTCGAGATATTCCCTGAGGTTGCCCTCCGCGGGAGGCTCTCCCGCCTCCTGGATGGCCGTGAGCTCGTCGTGGATACGATCGCCGCACGGAAGCTGCCGGAGGCTCTCGAGGTCGACCGGGAACGGGATCACGGCGAAATCGGGCCGCAGGCGCGTTCCCTGGTACACCTGACGCTCGTGAAGGTCGAGGAATCGCCGCAGGAAGGGAATGACATCAGGCGTCCCGCGAAAGACGCTGACGACCCTCGGGCCGTACTCGTACGGCAGGCCCTCCGGCGTCTCGAGCGTCCGCAGCATGCCGCCGGCCACGTCTCGCTGCTCGAGAATCGTGATCGTCGCGTCGTGGCGCTCGCGCAGCATCCAGGCCGCGCAGGTCCCGGCGAAGCCGGCTCCGACGACGACAATCTCCATCCGCGTCTTCCTCGGGTCGCGCCGAGGCATGTGCGCTCCTCACGAGAAGGCGCATGAAGATCCTACTGGTCGGCGCGCTCGCCTGGAATCCGGAGCGGATCCGAAGCCTGCACGAGCGCGGCCACGAGCTCTGGGGCCTCTGGTCGCGCAGCCTGGCCTGGGATCAGGGGCCGTACCCGGCGCTCGAAGGCTGCCTGCGGCAGATAGCGCTCGAGGACGCCGCGAGGACGATCCACGACGAGAAGATCGACTGCGTCTACAGCCTCTTCCAGGTCTACGACCGTCGGATCTGGGCGCCCGCCTCGCCCGGCATCGAGCATGGGATCTGGACGATCCTCCGCGTCGCTGCTCATCGAACGCGGGCGCGGCACCTTCGACGCCCCCGTCGTCCGCCACTGGGGATTCGACATCCACGACATCGACCTCGACGTGGCCCGCGCGCTCGACGGCCACGTCTTCTGCAACCGAGAGAAGCTCGCCTACTGGACAGCACCGCGGAGCCGAGGGCGGTTGCGGGCTCGACGTGACCGGTGAGAGCGCGGTCGTGGACTTCCTGGACGGCGACCGTCCGAAGCTCGAGTTCATGAACGACCGCTTCGCCGAGCGGCTCTCCGACGCCGACGGGGAGCTGCACACGGTGTGCGTCGGCAGGCCGGTCGGGATCGACTGTGTCGCGCTCGCGCGGCGGGGAATCCACCTCCACGTGTACTGCAACAGCTTCGACGACGCCTACCGGATGATCGCGCCGGACCTGTCGCCGCGGGACGCGCGGAGGGAGGCCGCTCTCCTCGGCCGGTATCTCCACGTCCACACGTCCCTCCAGACGCTGCGCGGCAGCTGGGCCGACGTCCGCCGGACGAAGGCGCGCTGGGTCGAGGAGTTCTCGCGCTACGACGCGGGCTGGTCCTACATCGGAAGCCCGCTTTCGTGGGCACCGCTCGACGATCGCGCGGCGATCCCGAACCGAGTCGGCACGTATCTGCTGTCCGGCCTGCCCGTCATCACCGATCGGCGTCCGGGCTCGTACCGCTACGAGGAGCTCCGAACGCGCGGCGTCGAGCTCGAGCTCGCAGACGGGGACTACGACGGCCTCCGCGCCCAGCTCGAGGAGGAGAGACGCGACGCGCGCCAGGAGCCTCGCGGCGCGGAGCGAGCGCAAGGCGTACTCCTTCGACGCGAGCATCGATCCGCTCCTCGGCGTCCTCGAGCGCGCTCACGAGACGTACTTCGCCAGGCCGCAGGCGGAGCGGACGCGGTTCTCCGCCCCGAGCGGCGGGCGCCTCGTCCACTTCAACACGAGCCCCCACCGGCCGACCGTTCTCAAGGGCCTCGTGCAGCGACCGTCCCCGAACAGCGGCCTCACGGCACAGTGGCGCCGGCTTCTGCTGCCGCAGCGGACGTGGCAGGTTCGCCGCAGCCTCCAGCCGTGGGTCGAGGAGCAAGGCCCGGCTTGAAGATCGCCGCGCTCGAGCGCTTCCGCGACCCGTCCCGTCGGTATGCGGCCGGGCGAATCGGTGAGCCCGGTGACGAGGTCGTCGTCTGGGACATCGCCGGCCTACACAAGCAACCGCCGGCGCTCCTGCGCGAGCTGCCGGGCGCGCTCGGCAATTGGCTCGGGCTCGAAGCGCCGCCGAGAACGCGGCGACGCCTGCTGCGAGCCTGCCTCGACACGCGGGGGGCTCGCCTCGGAGCGCTCGTCCACGCGCCCGAGCTCTGGCGCCGCATCCGAGACGGAGAGGTCGATCGGATCGCCTGCTTCTCCGCCAAGGACTTCAATCTCGCCCGGCTGCTGGCCAAGGAGACGGGGGTCAGGCCGGACGAGCTGATCGCGCGCGGGACGCAGTACTTCGGCGAGTTCGCCTTCGAGCTGCTCGCCGTCCTCCCCTACGCCTACTGGCTGCATCGGAACGGGCCGCCTCGATTTCACGATCTCGACGCAGGACACGCGTGCCCTCTACTACTTCTCGCAGAACCACGAGGAGCGCCCCGTGCCGCGCCGGTACGTGCCGATCACCGAGTACCCCAGCGGCGAGGGCGGGAAGTGGCGCTACGACCAGCACGCCTTCTCTTCCTCCCTCGACGACACCCGCTGGCTGCCGCCGCCCTACCGCGAGGCCTACGCCAACGACCGGCTCCGCTTCGCGAAGGAGACCTGCATCGTCTGCAACAAGGCGAGCGACGAGAGCTACCTCCATCACGGGTTCAGCGTCAACGCCATGAGCACCGGAGCTCGCTGTCGAGGTGATCGGAAGACTCCGGGATCGCTACCAGGTCGTCTACGTCCGGCCACGCGGCTCCGACATCGTCAACGACCATCAGGAGATCCGGGAGCTCGGCGACATCGAGGCCGTCGAGCGCGCCTATCCCGGACGTCCTGACGATCCAGGAGCCTGCACGCGCGAGCACCCGGGGCTCACGTTCAACGAGCTGCAGCTCCGCCTGTTCGCCGGCTGCGAGCGATTCGTCTCCGTGCTCGGCGGCAGCTCGTATCTCGCCAGCTACTTCGGCGGCACGAACGTCATCTATGCCCGGCGCGGCTGGGAGGTTCGCTGCGGCGCGTACGAGCGCTGGTTCGACCGTTTCTCGGGAGCGCGCGTCGTGGCCGCGTCCACGCCCCGCGACCTCCTCGCGGCCGTCAAGCGCGAGCTGCTCGCCTAGCCTGACGCGTTTCGCCGGCTGCGGCGACTCGCGCCGAGCCGCCAGCCCGATTCCGAGGAAGCAGGCGCCCTGATGCGCCGCCTGTACCTGTGGGTACTGAGCCACGAACTCGGAGAAATCGAACTCCCCGCCGTACGACCGCTTGACGTCGTCCCAGACCGCGACGACGCCAGGCGTGTCGGAGCCGACGACGTCGTGGAACGCGATGAGCCTCGAGTGCTCACGCACCGCCTCGAAATCCCTCCGGCACGCCTCCTCCGAGTGGTCGGCGTCGATCATGACGAGGTCGAACGGTCCCTCGTCCTCCACGAGCCGGCGGAACCGGCGCGAGGCCGAGCTCGTCCGGATCGCTCGCACCTCGACCGCGGGCTTCGCCTGCCTGTAGTCCGCGATCGCCGGGACGCGATAGAGATCCACTGCCAGAGCGCGTTCGAGGCCGCTCGTTCGCCTCAGATACTCGCTCAGGAGGAGAAACGTGCCGCCGTGCTGGGCGCCGATCTCGAGATAGCTGCGGATTCGCCTGCCCGCGAGCTCGACCAGATACGGCGCAAGCTGATTCGGATACTGCGCCTGCCGTAGGCCGGTCCCGAGAAAGGGAGAAAGCTCGTCGGGAAAGAGCGAGCGGGAGCCGAGATCCTCGCTGAGCCCGAGACTCGCCAGGAGCCGCTCGAGCCACGCCGGATCGAGAAGGCGATCAGCGTCCGCCGTTCGCACGGCAGCGAGCGGCGACAGGTCGAGCGGCTCGGGCAAGGAACAAGCGGGGTTGAAGCGCCCGAGCCTGATGCGCGAGCCGAGCGGCTCGCGCAGCCTCCTCGGAAGAACGCCCGCCACGCCGTCGCGAAGCCGCATGGCGGGCGTGCGTCTCACGCCGATCCGCGCGGCTACCCGGCCGCTTCGGCCTTGCGCAGCCCTCGCAGCGCCCACACGGCGAACCCGGCGATGAGCGCCACGGCGAGACCGAACGCCAGGCCGATGTACGCAAGGTCGCCGGAGATCAGGCCCCGGCCGGCCTCGAGCACGTACGTGAGCGGGTTGACCGTCGCGATCGCGTGAATCCAGTCCGCCAGGAGGGACAGCGGCACGTAGACCGGAGCGAAGAAGAGCACGAGGAAGACGGGGATCTGCATCGCCGGCCCGGCCTGGATCGTGCGGGCGCGCAGGGCGACGCCGGCGGCGAAGAGGGTCGAGGCCATGTTGATCAGCGCGGCCAGCAGGTAGAGGCCGAACAGGTCGATCCCGCTCCCGCCGACGTCCATCTGAACCGCGAAGGCGACGGCGGTGAGGACGGAAGCGGTAAACACCCATCTGCCGAGCGAGGCGAGGCCGTAGCCGGCGACAACCGCGATGCGGTTGGGCGCCGCGAGGAACAGCCGTCGCGCGAAGCCGGTCTCGAAGTCCCGTGCGATCGAGAACGCGTTGAAGACTCCGGCGAACGCAGCCGACTGGAAGAGCACGAAGACGAACTGGAACGACGTGTAGTCGCCTGCGTAGTCGAAGCCGCGCACGTTGCCGACCGCCGAGAGACCGCCGGCGAAGGCCGTGAAGAAGAACAACGGGAAGAGCAGGCCCGGCAGGATCAGCGCCGGGTTGGTGAAGTAGTTGTGCAGGTTGCGCCACGCGACGGCGAGCGCCACGGACCGGAACCGAGCCCAGCCGCCGACACTCATGTCCGCGCCAGCCTTCCTCGCAGCGCGTGGGCGGAGCCGGCGAGCCCGAGCGCGAGGATCAGGATCGCGATGCCGAAGCCGAGTGCCAGCGCCTGGCCGTCCCAGCCCGTGATGATGAGACTGCGAATCGCCTCGATCAGGTACGAGACCGGGTTGATCGTCGCAAGCGCCCGGAACCAGTCGGACTCGATCAGGTTCCGCGGCAGGCTCATCGACGACAGGAACAGCAGGACGAAGAAGAGCGGGAACATGCCCTGGATCGCCTCGCCGGTGCCGGTGCGCAGCGCGAGCATGGCGCCGATCGCACCGAACCCGGCGACGATGAGCACCGCCAGCAGCAGGATGACGAGCGCCCCGGGGACCCCGGTGACGATCTCCACGCCCGCCGCAAGACCGACCGCGAGGTAGAAGATCGACTGCACGAGGCCCATGAGCACGGCGCCCGCCAGGTGGCCGGAGAGCAGCGCGGAGCCGCGGAGGGGTGTCAGCGCGAGCCGGTTGAGGAATCCCGTCTGGATGTCCTTGGCCAGGTCGCTGCCGGCGTTCATGGTCGCGAAGATCGCCCCCTGGACGAAGCTGAACGCGATGAAGAAGTCGATGTAGGAGTCGGTCGGGAACCCCGGTATCCGGGTCGCCGACGCAAGCCCGCCGGCCGTGACGGCCAGCAGCAGCACCGGGAAGAGCAGCGCCGGCACGATGTTCACCGGCTGTCGGAGCGTTCGTGTCACCGACCGCTGGGCAAGCTGCCCGACCTGGATGGTGGCGGCGTGGCTCATCCGACGACGGCGGGCTCGGCCTCCTCGGCCTCGTCCTCGTCACCGGCGCCCTCGAGCGAGCGGCCGGTTTTCGCGAGGAACACATCGTCGAGCGAGGGCGCGTGAAGCTTGAGATCGGCAACGGCGAGCCCCTGAGCGTCGAGCGCGCGGACCACGCCGGCGAGGTCCTCGGCGCCGTGGGCCAGTCGAACCGCCACCGTGCGAGGCCCGCCCGCGCACGGGTCTCCGAAGGGCGCGAGCGCCTCCTCGATGGCGTCCCGGTCGCTCTCCTCGGCAGGGATCGCCTCGAGACGCGGCCGCCCGATCTCGGCCTTGAGAGCCGTCGGCGTGCCCTCCGCGACGATCTGACCGTGGTCGATGATGCCGACGCGGTCGGCGAGGACGTCGGCCTCCTCGAGGTACTGGGTGGTGAGGAACACGGTGACGCCGTCCTCGTGCGCCAGCCGGCCGACCTCCTGCCAGAGCGCGGTGCGGCTCTGGGGGTCGAGGCCGGTGGTGGGCTCGTCGAGAAACAGGATCCGGGGGCGGTGCACGAGCGCGAGAGCGAGGTCGAGGCGCCGCTTCATCCCGCCCGAGTAGCCGCCCACCTTCCGGTCGGCGGCCTCGGTGAGCCCCACCCGCTCGAGGAGCTCTTGCCCGCGTACCCGCCTCTCGTCGCGCGGAAAGCCGTGGAGCGCCGCCTGCAGGTGCAGATGCTCCCTGCCGGTGAGAACGGGGTCGAGCGCAGCCTCCTGAAGCGCCGCCCCGATGACTCCGCGCACGCGCGGCCCGTCGCGGACGACGTCGAACCCCCCGACCCGCGCGCTGCCCGCGGTGGGCGGCAGCAGCGTCGTGAGCACCAGCACGGTCGTCGACTTGCCGGCGCCGTTGGGTCCCAGGAAGCCGTAGATCTCGCCCGAGGACACCTCGAGGTCGATCCCGTCGACCGCGCGGATGCCCCCCTTGAACTCACGGACGAGCCCGTTGACCTCGATGGCGCGCTCGAGCATCCCGGTAGGGTACCAGAAGATTGATGTTGTCAAGTGTTGAAGCAATCAAGTAATATGACCCTGGCGATGGAAGGGGATCCGGCACGCGAGGCATGGTCGATCTTCTTCGAGCTCGCAATGGAGAACCGGGCGCGATTGATGGAGGCGCTCGAGCAGCTCGACCTCACATTCATGCAGGCGCACGTGCTGCGCCTGCTCGATCCGACGACGCCGCGACCCATGGGCGAGCTGGCCGAGATGCTCAAGTGCGACGCATCGAACATCACGGGGATCGTCGACCGCCTCGAGGCGCGCGGCCTCGTCGCGCGCGGGAGCGCCCCCGGCGACAGGCGCGTCAAGGCGCTTGCTCCGACGCCGGCCGGGCTCGCGATGCGGGAGCGGGTCCTCGCAAGCATGCAGACTCCTCCGGCCGCGATCGAGGCGCTCCCTGCGGCCGACAAGCGCGCGCTGCGCGACATCCTCCGGCGCGCGGTTGCCCACTAAGCGATGATGCACCCTATGGACCGCAAGCTTGTCACTCTCATACCCGGCGACGGCATCGGCCCCGAGGTTGTCGACTCCGCGCGCCGCATCATCGAGGCGACCGGTGCTCCGCTCGACTGGGAGGAGCGCCGCGCAGGCGCAAGCGTCTTCCTCGAAGGTCTCGCCACCGGCGTTCCCGAGGACACGATCGAGTCGATCCGCAAGACCCGCGTGGTGCTCAAGGGCCCGCTCGAGACGCCGGTCGGCTTCGGCGAGAAGAGCGCCAACGTCACGCTGCGCAAGCTCTTCGAGACCTACGGCAACATCCGCCCCGCCCGCGAGCTGCCCGGGATCGAGACCCCGTACGCGGGGCGTGGCGTGGACCTCGTCGTCGTACGCGAGAACGTGGAGGATCTCTACGCGGGGATCGAGCACATGCAGACGCCCGGCGTCGCGCAGTGCCTCAAGCTCATCTCGCGCAAGGGCTGCGAGAAGATCGTTCGCCTCGCGTTCGAGCTCGCGCGCGCAGAGGGACGCAAGACCGTCCACTGCGCCACGAAGTCGAACATCATGAAGCTCACCGAGGGGCTGCTCAAGCGCACGTTCGAGGAGATCGCGCCGGAGTACGGCGATATCGAGGCGCAGCACATCATCGTCGACAACTGCGCGCACCAGCTCGTCAAGCGGCCCGAGCAGTTCGACGTGATCGTCACGACGAACATGAACGGCGACATCCTCAGCGACGAGGCCTCCGCGCTCGTCGGCGGGCTCGGGTTCGCCCCCTCGGCGAACCTCGGCTCCGACGTCGCGATCTTCGAGGCCGTCCACGGCTCGGCGCCGAAGTACGCGGGCAAGAACGTCATCAACCCCACGGCGCTGATCCTGTCAGCCGTGATGATGCTGCGACACCTCGGTCAGTTCGACGCCGCCGAGACGATCGAGCAGGCGCTCCTCACGACCCTCGAGCAGGGGAAGACGACCCGGGACATCGCCGGCGACGAGGGCGGCGCGCTCTCGACCACGGACTTCACGGACGCCGTGATCGCCAACTTCGGCAGCCGCCCGCAGCGGTGGACGCCCCGTCAGTACAAGCCGCTGCAGCTGCCTTCCGTGTCCGCCGCCCCGGACATGGTCAAGGAGGCCACACGCCGGGTGATCGGCGTCGACGTCTTCGTGGAGTCGGGCCTCGGCCCGGAGCAGCTCGGCCCGAGCCTCGAGCGGCTCGCCGAGGGGACGCCGTTCCGCCTCAAGGGGATCTCGAACCGCGGCACGGTCGTCTACCCGCCGACCGGAGCGATGACGGACTGCATCGACCAGTGGTTCTGCCGCTTCCTGGCCCAGAACGGCGAGCCGAGCGACGCGCGAGGTCTTCGACCTCGTCCAGCGCGTGGGCGCCGAGCACCGCTGGATGCACCTGGAGAAGCTCCAGGAGTTCCACGGCGAAGAGGCGTTCACCAAAGCCCAGGGCGAGGACTAGGCCGGGATGTTCGAGGGCCGGATGAAGATCCGGCCCCGTACACGCAAGGCCCGGAACGCCGGAGCGCTCGACGAGGGGCCGGAGCGCTGCAGCGACGAGCCTCGCGAGGCCTGTAGGGGCCGGACCTGTCCGGCCCGAGAACGTCGGAGCGCCCGCCACGGTTCGAGCGTTCGGGCCGGATGAGATCCGGCCCCTACACTCAGGCCATGCGCATCGAGCTTTTCTGGCGCCACTCCTGAGCGTCGTGCGCCGCGGCCAGGGAGTTCCTTGGCGCCAACAGGGTCGCGTACGAGAGCCGGGACATCGGGGCCCCCGACGGGCGCCGGCGCTGGGAAGAGGCCGGGAAGCCCATCGTTCCCTCGCTCGTGCTCGACGGCGCCGTGCAGCCGATCCTGCACGTGTCGCAGCTCGCGGCGGCCCTCGGGCTGCCGGCGCCGGCCGGCGCCGCAGGACCGGCTGCGGCCTGGGACCTGGTCGCGATACTCGACGCCTGGTGCGGCCACCTGACGAGCGCCGACTGGGAGCTGCTCGTTGCGCCGACACCGTCGCGCGGACGTTCGCTGCGCAATCTCACGGTCAACACGTTCCACCCGATCGAGCTGCTGCCGGGCGCCTGGCGGACCGGCGCGTTCGACTGGGATCCCGAGGGTGACGACGAGCGAGAGCGGGCGCTCGGGGATGCCGACGCCGTCCGCTCGTACGCCGGGCGAATCGCAGCCGGGTGGAACGACTTCGTCCTGGAGGTCGACGACGGGCTCGAGGAACACGACCCGCGCGTGAGCTCGCCGCGAGGTGAGGTGCCCTTCTCCGACGTGCTCGCCTCCCAGCGCTGGCACGCCGCCTACCACTACCGCCAGGTGGTCGAGTTCCTTCGGCTGCAAGACAGCGCCTCTCTCGGATGTGCTCGCGGTCGAGCGGCTCGCAGCCTTCGGCCTGCCCGCCGAGATCTACTGATCGCCGCCGCGAGGGCGGCCTATGATCCGGTCGCGTGACCGCCTTCGCCGAGACCATCGCCGAGGCCTACGCAGCCGAGGGAAGCACGATCGACCTCGGACGCGGGGTTCACGAGGGCTCGGTCGCCCCGCAGGCGGAGGTCCTCATCCCGCTCTCCATGATGAACCGCCACGGTCTCGTGGCAGGGGCCACCGGCACCGGCAAGACGAAAACGCTCCAGGGGATCGCCGAGCAGCTGTCCGACGCAGGGGTGCCGGTGTTCGCCGCCGACGTCAAGGGCGACCTCTCCGGTCTCGCGGCGCCCGGTGCCGCCGACGGGCCGGCGCCGACAAGGATGACCGAGCTCGGGATCCCCTACGAGCCCAGGGCGTTCCCGGTCGAGTTCCTCTCGCTCGGCGGCCTCGGCCCGGGCGTTCCCCTGCGGGCAACCGTTTCGGACTTCGGGCCGCAGCTGCTCGGCAAGATCCTCGAGGCCAACGAGACGCAGGAGCAGAGCCTCGCCCTCGTCTTTCGCTTCGCCGACGAGCACGGCCTGCCGCTGCTCGACCTATCCGACCTGCGTGCGCTGCTCACCTTTCTCGACTCCGACCAGGGAAAGGAGGCGCTGAAGGGCATCGGCGGTGTGTCCTCGCAAACAATCGGCGTGCTCCTTCGCAAGCTCGTCGCCGTCGAGGACGGCGGCGGCAACGAGCTCTTCGGCGAGCCGCAACTGGAAATCGCCGACCTGCTCCGTACGACCCCGGACGGCCGCGGGATCATCTCGTGCCTCGAGCTGCCCGCGGTTCAGGACAAGCCGAAGCTCTGGTCGACCGCTCTCATGTGGCTTCTCGCCGAGATCTTCGAAGAGCTGCCCGAGGTCGGCGACCTCGAGAAGCCGAAGCTCGTCTTCTTCTTCGACGAGGCGCACCTGTTGTTCACGGACGCGACCAAATCGTTCCTCGAGTCCGTCGTGCAGACGGTGCGCATGATCCGGTCGAAGGGAGTCGGCGTCTTCTTCTGCACCCAGGTGCCGAAGGACGTGCACCGCGACGTCCTGGCGCAGCTGGGCAACCGGGTGCAGCACGCGCTCCGGGCGTTCACGCCCGAGGACGCCAAGGCCCTGAAGGCCGCGGTCTCCACGTACCCGAAGTCGGAGTTCTACGACCTCGAGGAGCTTCTGCCCGCCCTCGGCATCGGCGAGGCCGCCGTGACGCTGCTCTCGGAGAAAGGCGTGCCGACGCCGGTGGTTCACACGCGCCTGCGCGCGCCCGCTTCGCGCATGGCTCCGGCAGACGACGTCGACGCGATCGCCAAGGCGTCGCCGTTGTGGGCGAAGTACGGGGCGCGTCAGGATCACGACAGCGCGCGCGAGCGTCTTGCCGCGCGGCTCGAGGCGCCCGCCGAGCCCGCGAAGAAAGCCCCGAAGCCGACGCGCCGGAGCAAGCAGGCGGCCGAGGCTACAAAGAGCGGCGGCGACGTTCTCGGCGATTTCCTGGGCTCGCGGGAGGGCAAGGCTCTACAGCGCGACATCGTGCGCGGCGTCCTCGGGATGCTGCGCAAGCGCCTCTAGCCATCGGCGCCGGAGCTGTCCGGCGTAGCGAGATCTAGCCGGCGCCGCCGGGACCTGCGAGCCGCTGCTCCATCTCGGCTCGGATCCGCTCCGCCAGCTCGGGAAGCTCGGCTTCGAGCCGGCGGAACTCGGTCCCGAACATCGTCAGCACCGTGAGCGGCGACGTGGCGACGACAGTCCCACGCCGCCTGCCCTCGCCGAGGATCGCCATCTCGCCGAAGAAGTCACCGGGGCCGAGCTCGCGCACCTTCTCGTCGCCCTCGTGAACGTCGGCCGTCCCCGACTCGATTACGAAGAACGTGTAGCCGGAGGCACCCTCGAGGGTGAGCGGCTGGCCGGCCGACACCTCCCGCACCTCGGTCCAACCGGCGAGCTGCTCGCGCTCCTGCGGACTCAGCCCTGCAAAGAGCGGCAAGCTCGCCAGTTGGGCGGGATCGGGTCTCATCGCGCTGCTCCTCCGGTCGGGTGTCGAGAACGCTAGCCTCACGCGCCCCGGAGCGCGTCGTGTTCACGACTTTGCGACCACATCGACTCCATCTGGTTACCTCCCCCAGAGCCGGTCGGCCACGCGGGCCACGAGCTCGAGCTTTCGCCACTGCGTATCCTCGTCGATGTCGTTGCCTTCGACGACGGAGGCGAACCCGCATTGCGACGAGAGCGCGAGCTGCTCGAGCGGGAGGTAGCGGCTCGCCTCGTCCAGGCGGCGCAAGAGCTCGTCCTCCTGCTCGAGGTCACGAACCTTCGAGCTGACGAGACCCATCACGATCGTGGCTGCCTCGGGCACGAAGCGGATCGGTGCGTAATCGCCGTCGCGCCCGACGTCCTCCCATTCGATGAGGAAGACGTCGTACGGAAGCTCCGTGAACATCCGCTCTGCCACGGGCTCCAGCGAGCCGCTGCAGAGCCAGCTCGACCGGTAGTTGCCCCGGCAGACATGGAGGCCGGTCGTAACACCGGCGGGAATCAGGTCGAGAATCGCCCGGTCGGCTGCGATTGCCCGGTCGAGGAGCTCGTCGATGCGGTGCCCCGCCGAGCGAAACCGCTCCGCCCAGGCCTCGTCGACGAGGTACGGGTAGAGCGGGAAGTCGAGCTGAACGTAGCGGCAGCCGGCCGCGATCACGTCGTCGATCAACCCGCGCTCCAGCTCGATTGCGTGCGCGGCGAACTCGTCGATGCTCTCGTAGGCGGGCGTCTCGAGGCCGAAGGGATGGGTGAAGATCGACGCCGCGGGAAACGAGACCTTGAACGGATGGTCGGTGATCGAGGCCAGGTACGCGGCCTCCCGCGCCGCGGGGCTGTCGACCCGGCGAAGGCGATCCTCGATCCGGTGGACGGTGAGCGTGACGTGCCCGCCGCGGGCGTTCGTGAACTCCACCTCGTTGCGGTCGGTCGAGTAGCCGGCGACGGCGTCGTAGAAGGAGTTCAGGAACATCCAGCGGCGAAACTCGCCGTCGGAGACGACGTCGAGGCCGCACTCGATCTGACGCCGGACGGCCTCGGCAATCGCGGCGTCCTCGGCCGCCCGCAGCCCGCTCAGGTCCCTGGCGCGCTCCTCCGGCAGCAGGGCGTGGTGACCGGGCTCGTAGACCTCGTCGATCGCCGAGCGCAGTGCCGGCGGCCGCAGCAAGCTGCCGACGATCTCGGCCCGGGCGGGTCGTCGGGGCGGCGCCACGAGCCCATCGTATGCCCGCCCGAGGGGCCGCCACGCGCTTGTCAGCGGGCGCGACCTGCCTATCATGAGAGAGGGAGGGGGGTCTGTGGGGCTTCAGAAGAACACGCCCGCCGTCGTGAGCGAGGCGATCGACGGCGAAGTCATCGTCATCCATCTCGAGCGCGGGAGCTACTTCAGCCTGCGTGACACCGCCGCCGAGCTCTGGGAGCTCGTCGAGCAAGGCTGCGCATCGGAGACGATCGTCGAGGCGATGAGCGCTCGTTACTCGAGCAGCGCGCGCCGACGAGGTGGCACGCGAGGCAACCCGCTTCCTCGGGGAGCTGCGGGAGGAGGGGCTCGTCGTCGACGCAGACGGTGCCGCCGTCGAGGCACCCGATCTCGGCTCGGCGAGCGCCGATTTCGCCCCGCCGCAGCTGGAGAAGTACACGGACCTCCAGGACCTCATCATGATGGATCCGATTCACGAGGTCGAGCCGGAGGGGTGGCCGGCTCCGCGCGAATCCGCGTGACCGACGCCGTCGCGGCGTTCGACGCTGTCTACGGCGCGTTCGAGGACGCCGCGCGTGCCCTGGGCACCTTCGAGCGCACGTACCGGCTCGCCGGCCGCACGATCGCGATGCGCTTCGCCGGCGATGCGCTCGTCCCGCACCTCACGCCGGCCTTCGAGCACCTGGCGGCAGCGCCCGGCCCTGCCGACCTCGAGGTCTGTATCTGGGACACCGTCTCCTCGGGTGTCGCGATGCCGTTCCGGCCGTGGCGCGAGGACCCGGCCTGCGTGCTGGGCGAGGTTCGCGGCTACCACGGCGACAGGATCGCGGCGGTCTACGAGGCGGGCGCCGACTTCCTCCACCTCGTCGACCGGCAGCGCGGGCTTGCGGTCTCCTGGGTTGGAGATGCAGCACGGGTGCCGTGGTGGGTCGGAAGCTTCCCGCTGCGGCTGGTTCTCCACTGCTGGCTGCGGGACGAGCCCTGTCAGCTCGTGCATGCCGGGGCCGTCGGCGTGCCCGAGGGCGGCGTTCTGATCGCCGGGAGGGCCGGATCGGGCAAGTCGACGACGACGCTCGCCTGTCTCGACTCGCCGCTGCGCATTGCCGGGGACGACTACGTCCTGGTCGACGTCGAGCCGCCCTTCGTCCACGGGATCTACGGCATCGCAAAGCTCGAGCCGGACATGGTCGGGCGCTTCGCGCTCGCCGGCATGCTCGTCAACGGGGAGCGCGTCGAGACCGAGAAGCCCATGCTCGGCCTCAACGTCTACGCTCCCGACCGCCTGAGCGACGGCTTCCCGG
The DNA here is from genome assembly GCA_963780385.1 of uncultured Thermoleophilia bacterium. GTDB lineage: Bacteria > Actinomycetota > Thermoleophilia > Gaiellales > Gaiellaceae > CAWACA01. The sequence goes on from CAWACA010000024.1 coordinate 32,011, forward strand.
TCAAGGCCGTCGTCCTGCCGCGGGTGTCCGGTGCGGTGGACACGACGATCAGGCGCGCCACCCCGATCGACGTGCTGCACGCGCTCGCGCCGACGACCGTGTTCCACATGAAGGTCGACCGGGAACGGGTGCTCGAGAAGCTCGGCGCGCTCGCCCGCCGGGTGCCGGGCTACTGGCTGGACGCGGGCACCGAGCTGGAGCAGATCCCCCCGTCGCTCCTGGAGCTCGCGGTGGCATGAGGGTCTCGGTCGTCATCCCGGCCTTCGACGGCGAGCGCTTCCTTTCGGACGCGGTCGCCAGCGTCCGCGCTCAGGAGTGCCCGATCCACGAGATCGTCGTCGTCGACGACGGCTCGACGGACGGCACCGCCGAGCTTGCCGAGCGGCTCGGCGCGCGTGTCGTGCAGCAGCAGAACGAAGGCCCGGCTGCCGCGCGGAACCGGGGTGTCGAGGCCTCGGACGGTGAGGTGATCGCGTTCCTCGACTGCGACGACCTCTGGACCGACGGCTCGCTCGCCCGGCGCCTCGACGCCCTCGAGAGCGACCCGGAGCTCCAGGTCGTGCTGGGTCGCCACCGCGTCGAGTATCTCCCCGGCGCCCTGCTGGTCGAGTTCCCGGCCGACGAGGACGGCAGCATCACGAGCTCCAAGTTCAGCTCCGGAGTCTTCCGGCGCGAGGTGTTCGAGCGGGTCGGCCTACTGGACACGAGCTTCCGCCAGGCGGAGGACGTCGACTGGTTCCTGCGCGCGCTCGAGCAAGGCCTGCCGATGCTGATCGTCGACCACGTGTCGCTCGTCTACCGCCGCCACCGCGCCAACGTCACGTGCGACCGGGACCTCAACGCGGTCTACTTCGCGAGGGCGCTGCGCGCTCGCTGGAGCGGCGCCGTGAACATGGCGGCGAGCTGTCCCGACTCCACTGCCGCGCTGGGCCGGACCTCGACGAGAAGGCACACGGCCCGGAGCCGCCCGTGAAGGTCACCGCGCTCATCCCCGCGTACAACAGCGCCGACTGGATCGCAGAGGCGCTCGACGAGCGTGGCCGCTCAGACCGCTCCTCCGGACGAGGTCATCGTCGTGGACGACGGATCGACCGACGGCACGGCCGACATCGCCGAGTCGCTCGGGGCGACCTGTCTGCGCCCGGGCCGCGTCGGCGTGTCCGCCGCGCGCAATCTCGGCGTGCGCGCCGCCTCCGGGGAGCTGATCGCGCTGCTGGACTCCGACGACGTCTGGACGCCGGACAAGCTCGAGATCCAGACGGCACACATGCGAACTCATCCCGAGCTGCTCTTCACGATCACCCACTTCCGCCATTTCCAGGACGGCGGCTCGGTGGAGGGCATCCGTGAAGACGTGCTCGAAGGAATCCATCCGGGCTGGCTTCCCTCGACGCTCGTCGCGCGGCGTGAGGCCTTCGACGTCGTCGGCGAGTTCGACGAGAGCATGCCCTCCGGCGGCGACATCGACTGGTTCTCCCGTGCGGTCGACCTCGGCGTTGCGATGGAAGTGCTCGCCGCAGGTGCTGCTCCTCAAGCGCGCCCACAACGACAGCCTCACGTGGACCATGGGTCACAGGAGCCTCTTCTCTCGCTCCGTCGCTCGCTCAGCCCGAAAGCGGGCCGAGGAGGCCGGCGCGTGAGAGTGAGCGTCGTCATCCCGGTCCACAACGGCTCCCGCTACCTCGCCGAGGCGATCGCGAGCGCGCGCGCTCAGACCGCGCCGCCGCACGGAGCTCATCGTCGTCGACGACGGCTCGACGGACGGCAGCGGCGACCTCGCGCGCTCGCTCGGAGCGTCCTGCATCCGGCAGGAGCAGGCCGGCGGCGGCCCTGCGCGCAACGCCGGCGCGCAGGCGGCGAACGGCGACGCGATCGCGTTCCTCGACGCCGACGACCTCTGGGCCCCGACCAAGCTCGGGCTCCAGGTCGCCGCGCTCGAGGCGACCGGTGACCTCGACGGCGTGCTCTGCCACGCCCTGCAGTTCGTCAGCCCCGACCTCACCGACGAGGAGCGCGCCCGGGTCCAATGCCCCGAGGATCCGCAACCCGGTGCCCTGCCGAGCGCCCTGCTCGTCCGCAAGACCTCGTTCGATCGCACAGGGGGCTTCTCGTCCCGGTTCCCCGCCGGCGAGTTCATCGACTGGTACGCACGCGCGACCGAGCTCGGCCTCGGCTTCTCGATGCTTCCCGACGTCTTGCTGAAGCGGCGCATCCACCGGACGAACACCGTTCGCGAGCGCCGCGACACACTCGGACTACACCCGGATCGTGAAGGAGGCGCTGGACCGCCGCCGTGGAGCGGCGCTGTGAACGGCTGGCTGCCCACGCCGGAGCAGGAGCTGCTGCTGAAGGCGGCGCTCGGCGTCGACGGCGAGGTTTCGCGCCACTGGTCGGAATGGCGGCGTCGCGTCAATCTGGACGATGTCGAGCTCGCCAGCTTTCGCCTGCTCCCGCTCGCATACCTCAACCTGCTCGAGCACGGCATCGAGGATCCGGACCTCGGCCGTCTCAAGGGCGTGTACCGGCAGGCCTGGGCCCGCACCCAGCTCCAGCAGCAGGGCCTGGACGAGGCCTTGCGGTTGCTCCACGGAGCCGGCATCGAGACGATGCTGCTCAAGGGCTCGGCCTTGCTTCATTGCGTCTACTCGAGCCCCGCCGCTCGGACGATGGAGGACCTGCGACGTGCTCGTGGCGCCCGAGCGGGCGCGACGCGCCATCGACACGCTGGTCGCAAGCGGCTGGGACATCTACCCCGACGAGGTCATCCCTGACTCCCGGCTGCCCCTCATGCACGCCGTCCACCTGCGGAGACCGCTCGCCGAATGGATCAACATCGACCTGCACCGGCGGGCCATCGCCTGGCGCTATCACGGTGACGACGATTTCTGGTCGGCATCGACTCCTCTCGAGGTGAGGGGAATACCGACGAGGCTGCCGAGCCCGACGCACCTGCTGCTCGGCGCACTCGTCCGGGCCGGGCAGACGCCCGGGCAGACCACGATTCGCTGGGTCCCGGACTCGGTGCTGATCCTCCGCCGCTTGGAGATCGACTGGGACCGGTTCGTGCAGGAGTGCATTTCGCGGCGGTTCACGCAGAGCGTGGCAATCGGGCTGCGCTACCTGCAGGGGCGCTTCGCCGCGGTGCCACCGACCGTGATCGAGAGCCTCGAGCGGGTGCGCGCTCCGCGCTACGAGCGCCGAGAGCTCGCCCAGCGCCGGCACCAGACTGGTCCGCTGGCGGGTCTCGAGTTCCACCGGAGCAACTACCGCTGCGTCACGGGCGAGCTTCCGGCCTGGCAGCGAGCCGTACAGTTTCCCGCCTACCTGCGCGACTGGTGGGGGCTCGGCAAGCACGTGGTCGGTACCCGCGGAGGGAGCCCGCCGGCTGGTCTCCGAAGCACGCGGAGCCCGGGGGCGGAGCGAGGTAGAGCGTCCGCTAGAGCGGAGAGGTTGCGCCGGATGGCGAGCCACCCCTGATCAGCGTGTCATCCCGACCTACAACGGCGAGCGGTTCTGGCGCAGGCGCTCGACAGCGTCTTCGCCAGGACTATCGACCGCTCGACGTGGTCGTCGTGGACGACGGCTCGAGTGACGCAAGCGGGAGATCGCGGGCTCGTATGAGGGCGTCCGCTGCTTTGCCCAGGAGCATCGAGAGCGCGAGGGCGGCGCGCAACCGCGGTGTCGCCGAGGCACGCGGTGAGCTGATCGGCGTTTCTCGATCAGGACGATCTCTGGGTCGCCGGAGAAGCTCGCGCTGCAGGGGGCTACGTCGGCGAGACATCCGGAGGTCGGCATCGTGCTGAGCCGCCTGCGCAACTTCGTCGAGGCCGGCGAGACGCGGCCCGACGCGGCGACGGCAGACCATCGCCTCGGCGAATGGACGCAGGTTATGCTCGGTACGGCGCTCGTCCGCCGCGCGGGTCTTCGATCGTGGTGGGGCCGTTCAACGTTCGGACGAGGCGTGCCCAGAGACTTCGAGAGGTTCGCGCGGGCGCAGCGCGCCGGCGTTCAGCTCACGGTCACCGACGACGTCCTGCTGCTCCGCCGCCTCCACAGCGACAACGCCTCGAACGATCCGGCCCGCAAGCAGCGTGCGCTCGTGCGCGCCGTGAAGGCCCTGCTGACGCCGAACGAAACGAGCCGAGGGCTACTAGGCGAAGCGCTCGAGGTAGTCGTCGATCAGGCGGCGGGCGATCGAGAGTCTCGGCGGGATAGGCGGCAGCGCGTCCGCCCGGAACCATTGCGCGTCGATGAGCTCCTCGTCGTCGATCGTGATCTCCCCGCCCGCGTGCTCCGCGGTGAAGCCCACCATCAGCGAGTGCGGGAACGGCCACGGCTGGCTGCCGAAGTACCGGACGTTCGTCACGTCGATCCCGACCTCCTCGCCCACCTCGCGCGCGACGCACTCCTCGAGCGACTCGCCGGGGTCGACGAATCCCGCGAGCACGCTGTACATGACCTCCGTCGTCCAGCGCCTGCCGCGGGCGAGCAGGATCTCGTCTCCCCGCGTGATCCTGACGATGATCGCCGGCGAGACGCGCGGGAACGCCAGCAGGCCGCAGGCGGCGCAGCGCCTGGCCCGCTCGCCGTCGGCGCGCACGGTGGCAGTCCCGCAGCGGCCGCAGAAGCGGTGCGTCCGGTCCCACTCGACGATCTGCACGGCACGCCCTGCGAGCGCGAAGAGCTCCTCGTCGACGAGGCTCCACAACGGCCTCAGCCCGTGGAAAGCTGCGCCGGCTGCCGGCTCGCCCGATTCCGGAATGTCGGCCGCGTAGCACGCGACGCCGTCCAGGGTGCCGAGGTAGTGACGTCCCTCGGGCTCCAGTCCGAGCTCGACCAGGTCGCCCGCGAGCGGCACCTGCGGTCGCTCGTCGTCCTCGACGAGCAGAAGCTCGGCATTCCGCACCGCCAGCCAGAAAGCGCGCTCCGGTACGGCTGCGGGCGGTATCAGTCCAGGCTGGAACCGAGTTGCCACTACCTCGATTATCGCGGCGGGGGCCGTCCCGCCGCGAACCACCCGAGCGGCGGGACAGTGTCAACATGCGCTGATGGACCATCTCGCGCTCGCAGTTCGCGATCAGCAGCGCTCGCGGCAGTTCTACGAGACCTACCTCGGCTTCGACGCTCACCCGCCGGACCCCTACCCGGACGGGACGCTGATGCTCCACGACGCCGACGGCTTCGCGCTGGCGCTCGGACACGTGGACGAGCCGATCCGGCTGCCGCCGTTCATGCACTTCGGCAAGGGACTGGAAACCGCCGCCGAGGTGCACGCCTTCCGCGAGCGGCTGCTCGCCGACGGGATCGAGATCGTCGGCTGGTGGGAGGAGCCCGCTTACGTGAGCGTCAAGTTCCGCGACCCGGACGGCTACGTCGTCGAGGTCAGCTGGGAACCGGACGAAGCGGAATCGTGATCCCGGGCCGGACAGGTCCGGCCCCTACAACTTCCACGCGACGTCCCAAACGCTATGTCTCCGTGCCCAAGCCCCCGCGGTTGATGATCCCGGGCCGGGCAGGTCCCGCCGCCAACAACTTTCACGCGGCAGCCGAACGCGATGGTCTCCGACGCGCCCCCGCGGTTGATGTAGGGGCCGGATCTCATCCGGCCCGCCGCTACGGATTCGTGACAGGCACCGCCGACTGCTCGCCGGCCGAACGCGCGCCCGCGGCTGCGTCCGCCCACTCCTCGGAGCGCGAGGAGCAGCGCCCGCAGGTTCTCTCCCTGCTCGGTGAGGCTGTACTCGACGCGCGGGGGCCGCGCGTCCTCGACGACCGTCCGCCGCAGCAAGCCTGCCTGCTCGAGCTCCGACAGCCGCGCCGCGAGCGTGCGCGGCGGGATGTCCTCCCCGAGCGCGTAGCGAAACTCGTTGAAGCGGGTCGCTCCGCTGTGTGCTGCGTAGACGATCTGCAGCAGCCAGCGCCGCTCGAGGAGGTCCGCCGCACGGCGGACCTCCTCCGGAACGGGCGCGCACCTGCGGCAGCGCGACACGGCTCTCTCCCGTCAGGCCGCGACGGCCCTCGGGGAGGCGGGCTCGAGCGCGAGCTCGAGCACCTCGCCGAGGCTCATCACGGGGTGGAAGCTGAGCTCCTCACGGACCTTCTCGGGCACGTCGTCGAGATCGGCCCGGTTGCGTTCGGGAAGGATCACGTCGGTGAGGCCGGCGGCGTGCGCTGCGAGCACCTTCTGCTTCAGGCCGCCGATCGGCAGCACGCGGCCCTGCAGGGTCACCTCGCCGGTCATTCCGACCGTGTGCTTGACGGCGCGTCCCGTGAGCAGGGAGGCAAGCGCCGTCGCCATCGTGATACCGGCGCTCGGCCCGTCCTTCGGGATCGCGCCGGCCGGCACGTGGAGATGGAAGGTCATGTCGTCGAAGTCCGACTCGTCGATCCCGAGCTCCGCCGCGTGCGCTCGCACGTAGGAGAGAGCGATTCGCGCCGACTCCTTCATGACGTCGCCGAGCTGGCCCGTCAGGAGGAGATCGGAGTTGCCTGCGGACTTCATGACGGTGGCCTCGATGAAGAGCACCTCGCCGCCGGTTCCGGTTACGGACAGGCCCGTGGCCACGCCCGGCGTCGCCGTGCGCTCGGCGGCCTCGCGGAAGAACTTCTGCCGCCCGAGTCCGTCCCGCACCGCGTCGAGGTCGATCGACACGGGCGGCACCACGCTGCCTTCGGCGACTCCGGTCGCCGTCTTGCGCAGGACCTTCCGAGCTCTCGCTCGAGCTGGCGGACTCCCGCCTCACGCGTGTATTCGGTGACCACGGTGCCGAGCACCTCGTCCGAGATCTCGACCTCGCCCTCCAGAAGGCCGTTGCGCTCCCGCTGGCGCGGCCACAGGTAGCCGCGCGCGATCGCGACCTTCTCGTCGACCGTGTAGCCGTCGAACCGGATGATCTCCATCCGGTCGAGCAGCGGGCTGGGGATCGTGTCGACGATGTTCCCGGTGGCGATGAAGAACACCTCCGAGAGGTCGAGCTCGATGTCGAGGTAGTGGTCGCGGAAGCTGTGGTTCTGCGCCGGGTCGAGCACCTCGAGTAGCGCCGAGGAGGGGTCACCGCGCCAGTCGGCGCCGACCTTGTCGACCTCGTCCAGCATGATCACCGGGTTCATCGTCCCGGCGTCGCGCAGGGCGCGCACGAGGCGGCCGGGCAGAGCGCCGATGTACGTGCGCCGGTGGCCGCGGATCTCGGCCTCGTCGCGCACGCCGCCGAGCGACATGCGGACGAACTCGCGGCCGAGCGCCCGCGCAACCGACTCGCCGATCGAGGTCTTGCCGGTGCCGGGAGGGCCGACCAGGGTCAGGATCGCCCCGGAGCGCTTGTCCTCCTCGATGCCGCGCTCCTGGCGCAGCTTGCGGACGGCGAGGTACTCCACGATCCGGTCTTTGACATCGTCGAGGCCGTAGTGGTCCTCGTCCAGGATCTGGCGCGCGTACTTGGGGTCGAGCCGCTCGTCGGAGCGCTTCGACCACGGCACGGCGATGAGCCAGTCGAGGTAGGTGCGAATGACGGATGCCTCGGGCGACTGCTCGCCGACGCGCTCGAGCCGGCCGAGCTCACGCTCCGCCTGCTCTTGCACCTCTTCGGGCATGCCGGCCTCGGCGATCTTCGTGCGGTACTCGTCGACGACCGAGGCGTCGTCGTCGCCCAGCTCCTTCTTGATCGACTCGAGCTGCCGGCGCAGGATGTACTCACGCTGCTGCTTCTGGACGCCGGAGTCGACGTCGTCACGGATCCGCTTGCGCACCTGCAGCTCGGCCAGGCGGTCGCGCTGGATCTGCACCGCCAGCTCGAGACGATCGCGAATCTCGACGGTCTCGAGCAGCTGGACCTTGCTCTCGAAGGACACGTCCGGCGCGTAGCCGGTCGTATCGGCGAGCGCGCCGGGCTCGGTGATCGAGCGGACGAAGGCGGAGATGCGGCCATCGTCGCCGCGCAGCTCGAGGATCTCCTCGACGACACCGCGGTACTCGGTCTCGAGCTCGCGGACTCGGCCGTCACGGGCGTCCTCGGGGTCGGGTCGCTCGTCCACCTGGACGCGCAGGCGCCCGTCGGCATCGTTGCTCGCGACGCCCGCGATGCCGCGGTGCAGGCCGTTGAGCGTGACGGCGCGGGCGCCGCCGGGCAGGCGGACGCGGTCGGCGACCTCGGCAACGGTCCCGACCTTGGCATAGTCACCTTCGTGGACAGGTACGAGCAGGACGCGCTCCTCGTCGCCCACGTCCACGGGGAGCGTCACGTTCATGTTCGGGAAGACGACAACGTCCTCCAAAGGAACGAGAAGCAGAGTTTCCAAGATCTAGTCACCACCTATAAGGTTTCCTGTAATCTACGGTCTAACTATACCATTTGAACGTACTACCGATGGCGCGATATTCCCGAAATTCACCGACTGAGCAGGATCCGGCCGTAGAGCGCCCGAGCGATCCGGCCGTCCGCAAGGCCAATCTGCGCCGCGCCCTGCGGCTTTTCATCCCCTACAAGGCCCGCCTCGGGGCGGTCGGCGCTCTCATCGGGATCTCGGCGCTGATCGGCCTCGTGCCGCCGTTCCTGCTGCGCGAAGTGCTGGACGTGGCCTTGCCCGACCAGAACGGCGTCTACCTGACGTGGCTCGTGCTCGGGATGATCGCCGCGGCGATCGCCACCGGCGTGATCGGCGTCTACCAGACGCTGCTGTCCAACCAGGTCGGCCAGCGGGTCATGCACGACCTGCGAACGGCCGTCTACCGCCACCTGCAGCGGCTCTCGCTCGCGTTCTTCACCCGCACCCGCACGGGCGAGGTGCAGTCGCGCATCTCCAACGACATCGGCGGCGTACAGACCGTGGTCACGTCCACGGCGACGTCGATCGTCTCCAACGTGACGACAGTGCTCGCCACCGTCGTCGCGATGTTCATCCTCGACTGGCGGCTCGCGCTGCTCTCGCTCGCGCTGCTGCCGCTCTTCGTCTGGATGACACAGCGCGTGGGCCGGCAGCGAAAGCGCATCACGTCGAGCCGCCAGACGACGATGGCCGACATGTCGAGCCTCGTGCAGGAGTCGCTCTCGGTGTCCGGGATCCTGCTCGGCAAGACGATGGGCCGCTCGCCCGAGCTCGCCGACCGCTTCGAGGGCGAGTCCGAGCGGCTGGCCGACCTCGAGGTGCGCCAGCGGATGGCCGGCCGCTGGATGATGGCCTCGATCCAGATGAGCTTCGCGATCATGCCTGCCGCGGTCTACTGGCTGGCCGGTCAGAGCTTCGTCGGCGGCGCGATCTCGGTCGGTACCGTCGTCGCGTTCACGACGCTGCAGACGCGCCTGTTCTGGCCGATCCAGGGGCTGCTCAACGTCCAGATCGACGTACAGACCTCGCTCGCGCTCTTCGACCGGATCTTCGAGTATCTCGACCTGCCCGTCGACATCGCCGAGGTGGAGGCGCCTCGCAGCCTCCCGCGAGTGCGGGGCGACGTCGAGCTACGAGCAGGTGGGCTTCCGCTACGACTCGGAGACGGACTGGACGCTCAGGGACGTGTCGCTGGACGTGCCGGCGGGCACGACTACCGCAATCGTCGGCGAGACGGGCTCGGGCAAGACGACGCTCGGATACCTCGTCGCCAGGCTGTACGACGTCACCGGGGCGCGGTCACGATCGACGGCGTCGACGTCCGCGAGCTGTCGTTCGAGCGGCTCGCCGAGCTCGTCGGCGTCGTCTCGCAGGAGACCTATCTCTTCCATGCCTCGGTGCGCGAAAACCTGCGCTTCGCGCGACCCGACGCGACCGACGAGGAAGTCGAGGCTGCCGCCCGCGCGGCGCAGATCCACCACGTCATCGCCGCCCTGCCAGACGGCTACGACACCGTCGTCGGCGAGCGCGGCTACCGCTTCTCCGGCGGTGAGAAGCAGCGGATCGCAATCGCGCGCACGGTGCTGCGCAATCCGCCGATCCTCGTGCTCGACGAAGCGACGAGCGCCCTCGACACCCAGACGGAGCGGCTCGTTCAGGAGGCTCTGGACGGCCTCTGCGAGGGACGCACGACGATCGCCATCGCGCACCGGCTCTCCACGATCCGCGAGGCCGACCAGATCGTCGTCCTGGACGAGGGGCGGGTCGCGGAGCGCGGGACGCACGACGAGCTCATGCTCCTCGGCGGGCGCTACGCAGAGCTCGTGACGCGAGACGCGCGAATCGACGACGCGCTGGCCGCGTTATAGGCGCTGCGCGGCTGTAAACGCGGCCTTCGGCCGCTCCTTGGCGGGTCGCGGCCGGCCGAGCCGGCCGCTCGCGCCTGGGCGTGGCGACCGCCGGACCGCGGCCCTTCGGGCCGCTCCTGTCGCGTGGCGACCGCTTTGTGACCGCGGCCCTTCGGGCCGCTCCTTGGCGGGTCGCGGCCGGCCGAGCCGGCCGCTCAGCCGCCTGGGCTCTGATCGGCGCCGGCCCCGGTTTATCTCAGCCGCGGCTGATCGTGAACTCGGCCTGGACGAGCAGCTTGCCGTACCTGTTGGCCGACTTGGGGCCGACGCCGGGCCAGATGTAGAGGAGGTAGCGGCCCTGCTTCAGGGTGAACTTCTTGCCCCCGAACCTCCAGCTCTTCTTCATCTTGAAGGACGCCTTGGTCGGCCAGACACTCATGACCTTGCGCGCGGCAGCCGACGCGAGCACCGCCCTGCCTGGCCCGGCCGGCTCGAACCAGATCTGGGCGTTGTAGTACTTCGCGCCCTTCACCGGCTTCCACTTCACGAGCGGTGCGGCCGAGAGGACCGCGCCGTTCGGGGGGGCCAGCAGCGTCTGCTGCTGGGCGAGGGCGACGACCGCGACACCGCTGGCACGGTTACCGGCCTTGTCGTAGGCGACGACGACGAACCGGTACTCGACGCCGTTCGTCAGCCCCTTGGCGACGAAGCTCTTCTTCTTGCCGCTGTAGACGACCTTCTCGCCGCCACCGGGAGCCGGCGACTGGACGACGTCGACGTGGTCGAAGTCATTCGCCGGCGGCTTCCATGAGAGCGACACGGCGAGGTTGCCGAGGATCGCTCGAACGCTGCCGACGTTCTCCGGCGGCGTCGTGTCGCCGCCCGGCTGGCCGGGGGGATCGGGCGAGACGGTGACGCGTCGCGCTCTTCTGGGTCGTGTTGCCCGCGTCGTCTCTGGCGGTGAACATCACGGTCGTCACACCGACCGGGAACGACGACGGCGCGTTCGTCGTCACCGCCGGGCTCGTCGTCGACGATGTCGGTCGCCGTCGCGCCGTCGAGGAACGCCTTGATGCGCGAGTCGGTCGCGGCCACCGGGCCGGTCGACTGGACGGCCAGGTCGGCCGGGGCCGTCAGCACCGGCGGCGTCGTGTCCGTCACGGTGATCGAAGAACGAGGCGCTGCCGACGTTGCCCTGCGCATCGCTGGCGACACACGTCACCTGTGTCCTGCCCAGCGGGAACGTCGAGCGGGACGGCGGCGTGCAGGTTGCTTGGAGCGAGGGCGAGCCCGTGTCGCTTGCTGTCGCGGGCGGGTAGCTGACGATCGCCCCGCTCGGTCCGTTCGCTTCAACGGTGATGTTTCCAGGGGCCACGACGATCGGCGCGCTGCCGTCCTGCACCGTGATCGTGAAGGAGTCGGACGTCGAGTTCCGCGATCCATCGCTTGCGGTGCACGTCACCGATGTGCTGCCCGATCGTGAACACGCCCGGTTCCGGGCGAGCAGCCGACCGTCGGGCTCGGATCGACGAGATCCACGGCCGTCGCCGCTGGGTACGACACGTTGCGCTCGTCCCCGACGTCGGGACGGTGATGCTGGCCGGGACGGTCAGCGACGGAGGGGTCGTGTCTTGGACCGTGACGCTGAAGGACTCGCTGGTCGGCAGCTGGCCTGCCGCTGTCCGTTGCCGTGCAGTTGACCGTCGTCGATCCCGAGCGGGAAGGTGCGTCCGGAGGCGGGTTGCAATCGCAGGTCGGGTCCGGATCGTCCTCGGCATCGGTGGCGGTGCGCCGAGTAGGTCACCGACGCGCCGCTCGGCCCGTGGCCTCGCGTGTGATCGAACCTGGAACGGAGAGGGCCGGCGGCGTGTTCGGCGGCGAGCTGATCGTCACCGTGAAACTGGCTGACGTCGAATTCCCTGCGGCGTCCGTGGCAGTGCAGCTCACAGTGGTTCGGACCGACTGGGAACACGGAACCGCTCGGCGGGTTGCAGACGACCGTCGGGTTCGAGAGGTTGTCCGTTGCGCTGGCCGAATAGGTGACCTGCGCCCCAGCTGGGCTTGTCGCCTGCAACGGACCGATATCGGGCGGATCCGGGAACGTCGGGGCCGTGAGATCGACGCCGATATTGACCGTCATCGCTCGTCGGCTGTCCGGTCGAGTGCTGCGCCGTGCACGTGTACGGCGTGTACCGCGGATTCGCCGATCGGCGATCGTCGTCGCAGCCACTCTGGAACTCGGGGTCACCGGTGACCGTCCAGCTGAGGGTGATCGGAGCCTGGTACCAGCCGCTCTGCGTGACTCGGCGTGATCGTGATCTCCGGGTCTCGCGCTTCCCGCGGTGACCGTCCCGGCTATCACCATCGCCGTCAGCGCGAACGGCAGAAACACAAGCAGGGCGCGGCGCGACATCAGCTTGCGATCACCGCGATCAGGAGGCCGACTGCCGCGCTGACGAGCACGGCCGTCCCGAGCAGCCCGAGCTCGAAGCGGCGGCGCACGAGCAGGTCGGCGAAGGCGCTTTGCGTGTGCCAGGGCGGCATCGCGGCGAGACCGAGCAGCAGCACCGAGAGGCCGAAGAGCCCGAGCAGGATCGGCGCGGCGCCGTTGAGGCCGCCCGAGTCACCGGCAGGCGCGGAGAACGAGGATGCGCGCCGTGGGCTGAACGTTGCCCGTCGGCTCGATCTCGAGGGTCTGGGCCGGAGGAGACTCGGCCGGACGGCTGGCTCAGGGAGGAGGAGGCTCGGCCTCGACGCGCTCCGGGACGACGGGCGGCGGCGGCAGGGAGAACCCCGCCGGAAGAGCGTAGCCTTCCCCGGCCTCCTTCTTCGTCGCCAGGCGAATCCGCTTCTCGATCGCCCGCCGCTGGCGCTCCTCGGCCGCGCGCTTGCGCGCCGCCTCCTTGCGCTTACGCTCCCTCTCGGCCCTCTGCTGCGCCGCCCTGATCTGTGCGGCCGTGGGCCCAGAGGGCGCAGCAGGAGGCGGGACGAACGTCGGCTCGGGTGGAGGGGCCGACGGCGGGGGCGGAGGAGGGCTGGGCGGGGGCGGAGGAGGGCTCGGGGGCGGGGGCGCCGGGTCCGGCGCGGGGTTGCCGCCGCCGCCCGAGGGCGACGGCGTGACGGGAGGTTGCTCCTGGGACAGTGCGACGGGCACGCAGGCCAGGGCCACGCCGCAGAGGATGGTGAAAAGAGCGAGCCGCCTCGCCCAACCGTGCATCCGAGTCAACCGCTCCCTCCTGGCTCGATAGTACCCAGTTTTCAGGCGGACCTGTTCACATGAGACGACATCTCAACCCTAGAGTTACCGCTGCAAACGGGCATTTCTGCCTGCAAGACGACCACCTTTCGTGAGCGCCAGACGACGAGCTCCGCAGGGGCTTCGCCCCGACGAGGACGCCTACGGGCAAATGCTGCTCGCGGTGCTGGAAGGGGGCGCGGGCGCAGGAGATCATGGAGCGCGACGACGGCTTCATCTACGCGGGAGACCCCAGCGACTACTTTGCGCCGTTTCGCCGCTGGCCGCCGGTCGAGCGGCGGGTGATGCGCTACGTCCGTGGACGTGTCCTCGACGTCGGCTGCGGGGCGGGCCGCGTTGCGCTCCACCTCCAGGAGCGCGGTCACGACGTGGTCGCGGTCGACGAGTCGCCGCTCGCCGTGGAGGTGGCGCGGCGGCCGAGGCGTCCGGAGGGCGGAGGTGCTCCGGCTCGGCGACGTCGACGGGTCGCTCGGCGTCTTCGACACGGTGATCGTCATGCGCAACAACTTCGGCCTGGTCGGCAAGGAGGTCGACGCCCCGAGGATCCTGCGCCGGCTCGCGGCGATCACGTCCGAGCGGGGCCGCATCGTCACGGACAGCGTCGATCCCGAGCGGGTCGACGACCCGGCGTTCCGCACGTATCGCGGCAAGGCGGGCGGCACGATCCGCCCGCGGGCGCAGCGGCTTCGTGTCCGCTGGCGCAGCTACGCGACGCCGTGGTTCTACTACCTGATGTTCTCGCCGCAGGAGCTCGAGCAGCTCGTCGCCGGGACGGACTGGCGCGTCCGGTGCTTCGTCGACGACGGGTCGCCGCGCTACGCCGCGGTGCTCGAGAAGACGCGCTAGCCGCCGATCGTTCCCGTGTCCGTCACCCCCGTGTCGGTCTCACCCGTGTCCGTCGTCCCTGTGTCGATTTCTCCAGTCTCGCCTGTATCCGTCCCGTCTCCGCAGGGCGACGGCGGAGCCACGCCGAGCGCGGCCGCGATCTCGGTCACGGCGCGCACTTCTCCCGTCGTCGAGTTGAAGCCGTCCACGTCCTCGACCTGGCCGTCCACCAGGGTCATCTCCGAGCACTGCCCGACCACGTCGAGCACCTCGCCGTCCTGCTCGTCGAACACCTCCGCGGTACCGTCGAAGAGCTTGATACGTAGATCCGAGCCGATCTCGAAGGCGAACACGGTGCCGTTCGGACGGATGCAGACGTCGCCCGAGCACCAGGCTCAGGTCGGGGTTCGACTCTACGGCGCCGCACCGGACGATCCCAGCGTTGAAGCGTGCCAGAACCGCCTGGCTCGGAACCACGATCAGCTTGGCGCTGTTCGAGGCGATGCAGAAGCTCTCGCTCACCGAGAAGTCGATCGAGCCGCTACCGTCCGTCGAGAGCTTGTCTCTCGCGCGCACGTCGTCGCCCTCGTTCGCATCCTCGCCGTTCTGGCGAGCGGACGGGAACACACCCTCGATGCTCCCCACCCTAGGCTGCTCCTCACCGCCGTTCTCACCGTCTCCTCCGTCCGGCGGCACGGTCTGCGTCCCGTCGTTGCCGGGCCCGGTCGGAGACGTTCCGTCTCCGTTCAATTCGGCAGCGCCGCCGCAGGCCGCCACCGCCGCCACGGCCAGCGCCGCCGCCAGTATCAGTCCCAGAAATCTCCGTTGCATGGTCCCCTCACCTCCTACAGAACGGCATCGACCATCTGCCGCAGAGTCGAGTTCGAGACCGCCAGCCCCACGAGGATGCACGCGAGCAGCCCTCGCTCGATCACGACTTCGACTAGCTCGACCTGGGGCGACAGCGCGTACGGGCTTTCGGGCTCGGTCGGCTTCCTGATTCGCCGGAGCGTCGCGCCGACAGCGCCGCTGAGCCGACCACCGAGCGTGCGCCGAGAGCCTTCCTGCGGCGTGCCCTCTCCCTCGGACGGCTTGGCAGCGGCAGCGGCGACTCGCCGTCTGCCGTACCGCCAGCGTACGAGTGACATCGCGGCGACGACGCCGAGCAGGATTAGCGCCGAACGGCCCGGACGCACGAGGTAGCCGGCGAGCTGCTCGTAGAAGGCGAAATCGAGCGTTCGAAGAAACGCTTGATGGTCATCTCCCTGAAGGCGTCGAAGCTCGTATCGAGCATCGTTCGCAAGCGAGAGATCGCCGGCCTGTTCGGCCGTCTGCTCCACCCTGCCGAGCAGGTCCTTCTTCACCAACGTGGAGCTCAGCGACCGGATCGCAGCGAACTCCATCGTGAGCCCGGCCGCCGCGACATCGTTGAAACGCACGTCGGACGGATGCAGATAGTGCGCATTGTCCAGCGACAACAGCCCCGTGATGCGCAACCGGTCGAAGTACGCCGACCCGTCGAACGCCGCGAACCCGAGGTCGAGATCGTCGAAGGCAGTTGCCCGCACGAAGCTGACCCCCGGGTCGTCGTCCGTCCCCCTGGCGTAGAAGTGAGCCACTGCGAAGATCGCCGGTCCGGCAAAGGCAGCACGCTCGAAGCTCACCGGTGACTTGAAGTGCGTGGCGACGAAGATCGCGACTGTCGAGAAGACGGCGCCCTCGAAGCTCGCGCCTTCGACTCGAACGTCACCTGCTCGAAGGTCACCACGTCGTCGAAACCCGCCCCCTGGAAGTCGGCCGGCCCGAGAACTTGCGAGCCGTTGAGATCGAGTCGCCGGGTGAAGAGCACGTCGGGTGCCGTGATCCCGGCCGTGAAGACGCACCGGGTACAGCGAAACGGATGCTCCACGGGATCTGCGTCCTGGAGATTCAGCTCGCCGCTGACATTGATCTCCTCGAGCGCAACGCGCTCGGTTGCGAGGCACTCGACGATGTCGGCGGCGCTGACCGAGTCGCCGACGGCGGCGGCGCTAACCGAGGAGGCATCGGCCAGACGGTCGACACGACTCGGATTGGGCTGCGACCTCACCCGCGGCCACGAGTGCAAGGGCGACGGCGGCGGCTCCGGCGATTAGTGCGTTGACGGATCCGCGGACCCTGCCCTTCGCCCTCTCCGGCATCACACGCCTCCCGTCGGCGTTGCCGCAAACTCGGTTTTGTGTGAGCGGGCCGCAGGCGCTCGCGAGCAGGATGGTACGCCGTCTCGACTGCATGCGCGGGTCGCGCCGCGAGAATGTGGCCGAGGCTCGAACGACGTCAGCCCACGAGTCGAGCACGTGGGGCTACGCTGGTTCCATCGCAGCACGGCGTGAAACCCTGGTGTTCATCCCGGCCTGGAACGAGGAGGCCAGCCTTCCGGCGGTGCTCGACGAGCTTGCCGCCGGGCTTCCGGACGCGGACGTCCTCGTCGTGGACGACGGCTCGACAGACGGTACGGCCGAGGTGGCGCGATCGCACGGGGCGCAGGTGCTCTCCTTCGGAGAGAACCGCGGGCTTGCGCGGCGGCGATCGCCGCCGGCTGGGGCTGGGCGAAGGAGCACGGCTACCCGATCGTCGGGCGGGTGGACGCCGACGGGCAGCATCCCGTCGCCGAGCTGGCGCGGCTGCTCGATCGCGTGCGCTCGGGAGAGTGCGATGTCGCGGTCGGCTCGCGCTTCGTGTCTGGCGACGGCTACCCGGCCTACCGCTATACGTCCTCCCCGGCGAGGCGTTTCGGCACCGCGGTCCTGCGGCGCGGGATGGCGGTACGGCTGGGGCGGCAGTTCGGAGACGCGACGAGCGGCCTGATCGCCGCGGACGCGAAGGCGCTGCCGCTGCTCTCCGAGCCGTACACGAGCGGCGCTCCGGAGGTCGAGGCCCTCATCCGCCTCCACGCGGCCGGCCTGCAGGTGTGCGAGGTGCCGGTGAACATGCGCGAGCGGGCGAGCGGCGAGTCGAAGCTCCAGGGCAAGAAGGCGATCATTCTCGTGCTGACGGTGATCGGCACGCTGCTCGCCGTGGAGGGATGGAGACGCAAGCGGAAGTAGCCGGCACCCGGCTCGTGGCCGTGCTCGGGTACTCGCCGCGGCGCGGGGCAGACCTGCATCCGATCTGCGCGGCCCGGCTCACCCGCGCCGAGCAGATCGCCGGGCCCGGCGACACCGTCGTCTTCTCCGGGTGGTCGCGTCGAAACGGCTCGAAAACGGAGGCCGACCTCATGGCCGCTGCCTGGCGCGGCGCGCAGGTCGAGCTCGTCTACGACAGGGACGCGCGGCACACGGTTCAGAACGCGGCCCGGATCGCCGCGGTCGCACGCGAGGTCGATGCGGACGAGATCGTGGTGGTGACGTCGTGGTGGCACCGCAGACGCGCCGCGCTGCTCGTCAGGCGCGCGGTTGGCTCAGAGGGGCCGCCGGTGCGCGCGGTCGGCGCGCCGTCCCCCGCCCCGCTCCCGCTGCTCGCCCGCGAGGCCGCCTGCCTCGCCGGTCTGCCCATCCAGCTCTACGCGCTGCGCCGCTCGGCCGCCGACCCGCCGCCGTCCGAGCCGGCTTGCGGGTCAGTCCGGTCCGGAGTAGTCGAAGCGCGAGGAGAACCCGCAGCGCCCGGAGAACTCGAAGCTCAGATCCCCGTCGTGAGCGACCAGCTCGTCGACGATCACCTCGGTGCCCGGCTGATCGTGACCGGGGATGAAGCACGTCACGACCGCGTCATCGTTGACCGGGCCGGCAATCCGCACGGTTGCGAACCGATGCAGGCGGAACCAGCCCCGCTGCGCCGAATGGTCGAACTCGATCCGGGCGGGCCGGACCGCGACGAGCGTGGCGGCCTTTCGGGCCCACGGGAACTGCTCGAGCGCTGACCCGCCGCCGCGACCGAGGAAGATGTCCTCGAGCGCATCTCGCTGCTCGGCTTCGGCCTCGCTGTCGAGATAGAGGACATACGTCCACGGCGACCCGGGCTCGTCGTCGCTGTACTGGAAGACAAGCCCGACCGCGAGCCCCGACACGTCCACCGCGCCCGCATGACCCTGCTCGATCCCCCAGGAAAGCGCGCCGGCGCAGACGCCGTAGGTCGAGCGTCCTCCTCGCATGCCGTTGACGGTTCGGCACGGGCAGATGACCTCGCAGTTGCACGCCTCCAGGTACGACCCGGAGATCTGCCAGGGCTCTCGAGAAAGCATCGAATCCGACATTAGCTGCCCATCTGCATGCTGGGCTGCATCCCTGGCATGGGGCTCGGGCTCTGCACGAGCCCGGGCGCGAGCTCCGGAAAGAACGGAATGAGGCAGCCGTAGACGACGAGCGCGACGCCGACCGCGATTCCGAGCAACGCGCCGTGGCGCCAGGTCTTCTCGAGGAAGACGAGTGCCGCGAGGCCGGCCATCCAGGCGAGATTCATGATCCCGACCGCCACGAGCACCGCGAAGAGCGCCCAGCAGCAACCGGCGCAGAAGGCCCCGTGGTAGACGCCTGCACGAACGTCCCGGAGCCGTCCGCGGTAGTTGCCGAAGTGGAGGAGGAAGCCGAGCGGCGACCGGCAATGGGCGAGGCAGGCGGCCTTGAGCGGCGTCAGCTGATAGAGGCCCGCGACGATCAGGATCGCCGCGGCAGCCCAGCGGCCGGCCGACGGCGCGTCGTCGACGAGCCGCCCGGCGCCGAGGGCGGCGAAGTAGGCGAGGATGCCCACCGCCGCCCACACGCCGAGATAGCCGGCGAGCAGAGCCGCCACTCGCAAGCCTCTCGCCCAGCCCGTGGCTCGCAGCCGGATGCTCTGAAGGTAGATCGAGCCCACCGGCGCGACGGCCGGGAGCATCATCGCGGCCATCATCGTCGTCCAGACCGAGACGAAGCCGGCCAGGCCGAGGCCCATCGTGCCGGGCCCGTTGCCCATGTCTTCCCAGCTGCGTACGGTGAGGGCCCAGGCCAACGCGGCCGCTGCGAGCAATGCGGCCCACAGGACGGCGCTCGGCCGCGCGCTAGCCCTGCCAGGCGAACTCGCGGAAATGCCCGTTCTTCCCGGTGTTGTCGAAGGCCAGGCCATAGTCCGGGTCGTCGTAGACGCCCTTGACGCCCTTCGCGATGGGCAGATTCGCGCCCATCGGATGGCCAGTCCCCGTGATCTCCATGACCTCGTCGGAATCAGGCCGAGTCACTCCCTCGACCTCGAATTCCATGATCCCGGGAACCTCGACCCGGTACCGACTGCCACTCGACTCGTAGTGGATGGGGACGAGCTTGAGCCCGAGCATCTCTCCGATCAGCGGCGCCAGGAGCTCGGGCGTACCGCCGTGCTGACCCGAGAGGATTGCCTGCAGCGCTTCCTGCTGGCGCTTCCAGGCCATCGAGCCTCCTTTCCGAAGGAGCAGCGAGCTTACGCCCGGCATCGAGCGGAGGTCAAGGTCGTACGCGTCTAAGACCTGGGCGCTCCCGGAACACGGGTTGCTCCCGGCCTAGGGGAAACTGCAGAATGGACGGGCGGCACCCCGGCGCGCGGGTCGCGCGTATCCACAAGGAGGGCACGATGGCCGAATCCCGTTCCTCGACGCGCCGGCGCCGCCGGCTTGTAGTAACCCTCTGCGGCCTCGCGGTGTTCGCGTCCTCGGCGGCAGCCGCATGGGCCCTGCCGCCGTTCGCGTTCGGATTGAAGACCTCGCCTCCGTCAGGCGGGCAGACGGAGAACTACTCGATCACCGTCGGATGCCATCTGACGTACGACCGCTTCGTGATCCGGCTCCGGTTCGGCGGTCAGTCCGGCTACCGGGTGCGGTACGTCAACCAGATCATCTCGGACGGCTCCGGCCTGCCGGTGCCGCTGCTCGGCAGCAAGAACCTCTCCGTCGTGCTCCCGAACGCACGGGCGCACAGGATCAACGGAATCAGCTCGCTCGTGCCCAACGTCATCACGCCGCTCTGCGCGAACCTGCGCCAGGTCAAGCTGGCCGGCGACTTCGAGGGCGTCGTCTCCTACGGGCTCGGGCTCAAGACGAAGGGAGCCTTCAGGGTCTTCAAGCTCACGAATCCCAAGCGGATCGTGATCGACGTCCACCACTGAGGCGGCGGAGAAGCTGGAGCGCGGTTCGAGGGAACGGGCCAGTCAGCGTGTCGAGCCTCACGGCTCGACGAAGCTTCGCGGCCTGGCGCCTTCGGCGCGGTCGCGGCGCGGCGCTCCGCGCCTTGGCTGGCCGAACGCAAAGCCTTCGTAGCCGCGCTCCACGACTCCCTGGCACTCCCGCCGATACCGACCGACGCCCCCGACGTAGGGCAGCAGGACCTGCGGCTTGCCGGGGACGTTCGCGCCCATGTACCAGGAGCGCGCTGACTTCGCACGCGGGTAGAGCGACGCCTCGCCGAGCTCCCGCACGTGATCGACCCAGCCCTGTTCGGCCTCGGGCGTCGGCTCGACGGACGTGAAGCCCTTGTCTTCCATGTACGCAATGCAGTCGGCGACGAAATCGACGTGCTGCTCGATCGAGACCATCATGTTGCTGAGCACCGACGGGCTGCCGGGGCCCGTGATCGTGAACAGGTTCGGGAAGCCGGCCAGCGTCAGACCGAGATAGGTCCGTGGCCCTGCCGCCCACTTCTCCTGCAGCGAGCTGCCTCCGCGGCCGCGCAGGTCGATGCGGAGCAGGGCGCCCGTCATGGCGTCGAAACCGGTTGCGAACACGATGACGTCGAAGGCGAGCTCCTCCCCGCCGACGCGTAGCCCGGCCTCGGTGATCTCCTCGATCGGCGTCTCGCGGACGCTGACGAGATGGACGTTGTCCCGGTCGAACGCCTCGTAGTAGCCGGTGTCGACGCACATGCGCTTCGTCGCCAGCGGGTAGTCGTACGGGCAGAGGAGCTCGGCCAGCCCCGGATCGCGCACGCGTCCACGGATCTTGTCGCGGACGAAGTCGGAGAGCATCTCGTTGGCCTCGGCGTCGGTGAACAGGTCGTGATAGGCGGCATGGAGATTGAAACCGCCGAGCGCGTACCGCGCTTCGAACTCCCGCTCGCGCTGCTCCGGCGTCTCGTCGTGCACGCTCTGCTTGCGCGTGTGCCACGGGTTGCCGCCGCCCGTCTCGCGTGCGAGCCGCCGGTACTCGGAGTAGCGCTCCTTGCGCTCGCGCACGGTCTCGGCGTCGAGCGGGCCGTTCCAGGCCGGGACGCTGAACGCCGGAGTGCGCTGGAACACGGTGACCTCGGCGGCCTCTTCCGCGATGGCCGGAACGACCTGAACGGCCGAAGAGCCCGTGCCGATCACGGCGACACGCTTGCCGGTGAAGTCGACGGGCTCGTGCGGCCATGACCCCGTGTGGTAGGCCTCGCCGGCGAAGCGCTCGACGCCTTCGATGTCGGGGAGCCGCGGCACCGAGAGGCAGCCCGTCGCCAGGACGAGGAACGACGCCGACAGCACGTCGCCGGCGTCGGTCGAGATGGACCAGCGGTGCTCGTCCTCGTCGAACGCGGCGGCCGTCACGCGTGTGCCGAGCTGGATGTCACGGCGCAGGTCGAACCGGTCGGCGACGTGCTCGAGATAGCGGAGGATCTCCGGCTGGCGCCGCGTAGCGCTCGCTCCAGGTCCAGTCCTGCTCGAGCTCGTCCGACCAGGAGTACGAGTAGATCATGCTCTCGATGTCGCAGCGGGCGCCGGGATAGCGGTTCCAGTACCAGGTGCCACCCACGTCGTCACCGGCCTCGATCACGCGCACCGAGAGCCCGAGCTCGCGCAGCCGGTGGAGCGCGTAGAGGCCGGAGATGCCGGCCCCGACGACGACGGCGTCGAACCGAATGCTGGGCTCGACGGGAGCGAGTTGAGCTGCGTCGTCGGCCACGCGGCCAGAATAGCGAGGCGCCCGGGCCCGGCGGCCTCCGCAGGTCATCGGATCAGGTCGACGAGCTCCCAGGTGGTCCGGCCCGGATCCTTGCTCTGGAGGTTGAGATAACGCTCGTCGCCGTACACTCGACCCGCCTGGAAGAGGACCGCGGAGAACGGCGGCCACCACTCCGCCTTTCCCTCGAAGGCCCGCGCCGTGCTCGGATCCTCGAGGTGCGGCACGACGTAGTCGAGCGCCTTGCGGATGCCGGCGCCGCGATCCGTCTCGTAGCGCCAGAGGTCGACTCCGGCGTGCTCGGCGCGGGTCGCCAGCTTGAACAGGGCCGCGAGGTGGTACAGCAGGTAGTAGAAGGGCTCCGCCCGCTCGAGCTCAAGAGGCTGTGACCCGTCGGGCCTGATCTGTCGGGCGATGCGCCGCTCCCGCGCTCTCTCCACGGTCTCGCGAGCAAGGTGGAGGTCGCCGGTCACGAGCGCCAGGTGCGCGACCTGTACGTCGTAGAGCGTGCCGTGATTGTTCTGAGCCCGCGCCTCCTCCCTGCCGCTCTTGCTGCTGCGGAGCCAGCGCAGGAACTCCGTCGCCCATTCGACCAGCGCCTGCTGATCCCCGTCGCTCCAATGCGAGGAGCGGCGCAAGAAGCCACGCGGCATCGAAGGCGGGCAGCAGGAAGTGCCCATCCAGGACGCCGTAGCTGCGGCCCGCGGAGGTTCCAGGCACCACCTGGGCGTAGTCGAGATGCGGGTTCATCCGGGTCGTCTCGTCCGTGAACCACGCCCTCAGGTGACGAGCACCGCACTCGGCGTACGCATCGTTTCCGGTGAAGCGATAGGCGAGGCCGAGAGCTTCCATCCGGCGCATCGCATCGATCAGGCGCTGCTTGTCGTACCTGTGGCTGAACGCCTCCGGATTCAGCTGCCCGTCGCGTCTGACGTAGGGCAGGCCGTCTTGCTTGCTGGGGTCGGGCCAGAAGTAGGGCGCCATGCTGACGTAGTCGCGGACGATCCCTCGTGCGCGCCAGGCCGGCCCGGCCTCGTGCTTGTCGACGACCGACGCCGGCTTCGTCGCCAGCGCCTGCGTCGGCCTGCACGAGCAGGCGCTGGAGCGCGCTCTGCAGAGTGGGGTCGTCCTGCCGAAGAAGGGCGGCCGCCTCCTCCAGCGCTCCGGGACGCAGCCCGTAGATCCCACCGCGAGCGCCCGCCTCGGGAACCGGGCCCGGCGAGGGCGAGCCTGACCCTGCCGCGCCCGCGAGACGAACAGGCGGAACCGCGTGACCAGCTGCTTGGGCATCTCCTGTCGCCTGGGAGCGCGCAGACGACGCGCACGCGCCCCGGCGACGCGATTCTAGGCATGGTGGCGCTCTGCAACAAACGTCGGCAACGCGTGTACTGCGCTACTCTCAGGCGGTACCGCTGGCTTCACGGCCATCGGACGGCAAGCATGTCTGCACCCGGAGCAGCAGTGCCAAGTCGCGGCCGACAACTCGAGTCTGTGGCGCCTCGGGCCGGGCCCCTGGAAGACTCTGAGCGCGATGCAGCCGGGAGCCGAGCCGTGCGATCCGGCCACGGCATTCGTCTCGGTCATCGTTCCCGTGCGCGACGACGTCGACGGCGTCCGCGAGGTCGTGAGGCGCCTGGCCGAGCCAGACGCTTTCGCGCGATCGCTTCGAGATCGTGATCGGCGACGACGGCTCGGCACCGGGCTCGCTCGACGGGCTCGCGACGCCGGACGGCAGGGTCCGGGTCGTCTCGGGCCCTCCGCAGACCTCCTACGCGGCGCGCAACCGGGCTGCCAGGACAACAACGTCCCCCGTACTCGCTTTCTGCGACAGCGACTGCCTGCCGGATCCGGACTGGCTCGAGGAAGGGCTGGCGGCGCTCGAGAACGCTGACATCGTCGCGGGAGAGGTGCGCTTCGTCGCGCCGCCGGAGCCGACGGTGTGGTCGCTCCTGACGATCGACATGTTCCTCGACCAGGAGCGGAACGTCCTGCTCTCGCGGGCCGTGACGGCGAACCTCTTCGTGCGCCGCGAGCTCTTCGACGAGCTCGAGGCTTCGATCCCACACTGCCCTCCGGCGGCGACTACGACTTCGTCGAGCGGGCGGTCGAGCAGGGGCCCGCCTCGGGTACGCGCCGGGCGACCGTCCGCCATCCCACGATGGACCAGCGGACGGCGTTCCTCCGCAAGGTCAGGGAGACGAACAGGTGGTCGGCCGTTCGGCGGCTCGCGCCGGGGAGGGCCGGACATGGTGTCCGTGCTCGTCGCTTTCGTCCCGGTGCTCGGGATCGCGCGGCCCCGTCGCCAAGCGCTCGGCCCGCGCTGCAGCTCCAGCAAGACCGCCTCAAGGCTCCGGAGTCGCGCCACGTCGGGGCAGGGAGATCCGTGCCGTCGCGGCGCTGTATCTCCTCGTGGGTTATGTGGCGGGATTCGGCCGCGTGCGGGGCTGGCGGGAGGGCCGGCGCCTGGTACGAGCGCGCGCCGCCTGAGCCGGGCTCGATCCGGGGAAGTCAGCGACCTATCCCGCCTGCGACGGTGATCTCGAAATGCCCGCCGCTCAGGCGCCTCGAGAGCACGCTCGACCGAACGACCGGCGGAACAGCGGGGCGCTGCTGTGACCGAAAATGGAGCGGTCCTCGTCAAGGGCCGCGCCGGGCTCGGGAATCGGATCGTGTGCGCGCTGACCGGCATCCTCTACGCGAGGTTGACGAGGCGAAGACTGATCGTCGACTGGAGAGATCCGGTCTTCTCCGATGACGAGCAGAATGTCTTTCCGCTGCTCTTCGAATGCCCACCGGCGAGGCCCCTGACCGAGCTCCCGGCAACCGAGTCGGTGGCTCCAAGCATCTGGAGAGGACACCTGTCGATTTCGTCGCAGGCGCTGCAGAAGCTCCGCCCCGAGCTGTCCCATGCCGAGTTCCGCCGGGTCGCATCGATGGACCCCACGAGACTCGACTACCCCGAGGATCTCGTCGTCATGTGGCACTGGGGGCCAAAGGTCGGAGCGATGGTCCGGGCGCATCGTGAACGCGTCGCCCGGGCCTTCGGAGACCTGCAGCCGCACCAGCTCCTGCGGACGATCGCGGCGGCGGATCTCGTGCTTGCCGCCGCCGATCCGGGAGCGAGTCGAGCGGTTCCGAGCCGAGCACTTCCAGGACGACATGGTCGGCGTCCACGTCCGCTACTCGGACAAGCGTGTGGCGGTCCGGGCAATCCGCCGTCGGCTCGAGCGGCTGCTCGCCGGCAGCCCCGGATCGGGATCTTCCTGGCGACGGACAACAGCGAGATCCGGGACATGTTCCAGCGGTCATACGAAAACGTGGTCACGGCGCCGCACTGGTATCCGGTGCCCGGCCGAAGCGCGCACCACGACCCGTCCTGTCCCGATCGACTGGAGAACGGCCGCACCGGCCTCGTCGACCTCTACCTGCTGGCTGCCTGCGACCACCTCGTCGCAGATACGAGCTCGACGTTCGCTCAGGTGGCCTGGCTCATGTCCAATCGGGGACCCGAGAACCTTCACGACGTCCGGCGCACCGCGACGCCGGTTCGGCGTTTGCGGGGCATCGTCCGGCGCAGGCTCCCAGGCGGAAGCGAGCCTTGCGCGCCGTGGTGACACCCTCGGGCGGACGCCGCGTCGTCGTGGTCGGCAAGGGAGTGGGGCGGCTGGCGAATCGCCTCGTGCTCTTCGCCCACCTCATCGGTGCGGCCGCCGAGCACGGCTTCTCCGTGCTGAACCCGGCCTTCGCCGAGCAGGCGGGGTATTTCCGTCAACGGCGAACGCGTTGCCGCCCGGTATCCGGCCGCGTACGGAATGCCGAGCTCGATTCGACTGCGGCGGTCGGTCTACTACACGTCCAAGCACGTGGTCGGCGGCGTCTCGACCGGCTGCAGCGACGCGGCCACGACGTCGGCCTCATCAGCCTGCGCTTCGAATAAGCACCTCGACCTGAACAGCCCCGCGTTCCTCGACGCCCTCCGCCGACACCGGGCGGTGTTCGTCCGGGGCTGGCGTTTCCGCAACGCCGACAACTGCGCACGCCACCGGGATCTCATCTGCGCGTTCTTCACCCCATGGCAGAAGCACCTCGCGCGTGTCGAGCCGTTCGTCGAGGCGGCGCGGAAACGCGGGCGGCTACTGGTCGGTGTCCATGTTCGCCGCGGCGATTACCGGGTCTTCAAGGGGGGTCGCTTCTTCTACTCGCACGCGCAGTACCGGGATCTGCTCGGGAGCGCGGAAGCTGCGTTCCCCGACCGGGATGTGACCTTTCTCGTTTGCTCGGACGAGCCGATCCCGGTCGGTGCGTTCGACGGCTTCGACGTCGTCTCGGGTCCGGGCCACGAGCTCGATGACCTGTACGCGCTCGCTGCCTGCGATCGCATCGCTTGGACCGCCAAGCACCTACACGACGTGGGCCTCGTACTACGGCGCCGTTCCCAGGTACACGATCCACGACCCGGCGCAGCCGTTCGATGCGGCCTCGTTCGTGGTCGACACGGGCCTCGAGACACCCTTTCTGTCGGCCTTGCCGCCCGCTTAGGCTCGGCGCGGCGAGGAGCGCCCGCGGGAACGTTCTCGAGGAACCACCGATACGCGTCCTCGAGGCCCTCGCGAAGCTCGATGCGCGGCCGCCAGCCGAGACCCGTGAGCCGCGACACGTCGAGGAGCTTCCTGGGCATGCCGTCAGGCAGGTCGGTCGCGTAGCGAAACTCGCCGTCGAAGCCGACGACGTCGGCGACGAGAGCGGCGAGCTCGGCGATCGAGACGTCCTCGCCGCAGCCGACGTTCACGTGCTGCTCGTCGGAGTAGCGCTCCATGAGGAACACGAGCGCGTCGGCGAGATCGTCCACGTGCAGGAACTCGCGCCGCGGCTTGCCCGTGCCCCAGATCTCGACCGCGTCCTCGGCGGCCGTCTTGGCCAGGTGCATCTTGAGGATCAGCGCCGGCACGACGTGGCTCGCGCGGAGGTCGTAGGTGTCGCCCGGCCCGTACAGGTTGGTCGGCTGCGCCGAGACGAAATCGCAGCCGTGCTGGCGGCGATAGGCGGCGCAGAGCTTCATGCCGGCGATCTTGGCCACCGCGTACCACTCGTTCGTCGGCTCGAGCGGCCCGGTGAGCAGCGCGTCCTCCGGGATCGGCTGCGGCGCAAGGCGCGGGTAGACACACGACGAGCCGAGATACAAGAGCTTCGCCACCTCCGCCTGTCGCGCGGCCTCGATCACGTTGGCGGCGATCGCGAGGTTGTCGTAGAGGAACTCGGCGGGGCGAGTCGAGTTCGCAAGGATGCCGCCGGCGGTCGCGGCGGCCACGAAAACCGCGTCCGGCCGGTGCGCGGCCATCCAGGACTCGACCTCGCCTTGCCTGCGCAGGTCGAGCTCCGCGCGGTCGACCGTCAGCACCTCGCAGTCCTCTCGTGCGAGCCGCCGCATCAGAGCGCTCCCGACCATCCCGCGGTGTCCGGCGACGTACACACGCCTGCCCGGCCAGCGGAAAGAGCACCGGCGCCTGGACGTTCACGGCACCCCTAGCCGTGCTCGGCCGACGCGGCGCCCCGCGTCGGATTCTCGTAGCCGGCGCGAGCTCAGGGCGCGCTCCTGCCGCGCGAGCTCGAGATCGCTCTGCACCATCATCCGCACCAGCTCCTCGAAGCCGACCTGCGGGCGCCAGCCGAGCCGCTCGCGCGCCTTGGCAGCGTCGCCTTGCAACACGTCGACCTCGGTCGGTCGCAGGTAACGGGGGTCGTGCTCGACGTGGCGTCCCCAGTCCAGCCCCACCTCGCCGAAGGCGGCGTCCAGCAACTCGCGCACGCTGTGCGACTCGCCGGTGGCGACGACGTAGTCGTCCGGCGTGTCCTGCTGGAGCATGAGCCACATCGCCTCGACGTAGTCTCCGGCGAAGCCCCAGTCGCGCCGCGCGTCGAGGTTGCCGAGGAAGAGCTTCTCCTGGAGCCCTTCCGCGATTCTTCCGACCGCGCGCGTCACCTTCCGGGTGACGAAGGTCTCGCCGCGGCGCGGGCTTTCGTGGTTGAACAGGATCCCGTTGCAGATGAAGAGCCCGTACGCCTCGCGGTAGTTGACCGCGTACCAGTGCCCGGCGACCTTGCTCACGGCGTACGGGCTGCGCGGATGGAAGGGCGAGCGCTCGCTCTGGGGAGGCGGCGCCGCTCCGAACATCTCCGACGAGCCCGCCTGGTAGAAGCGCACTTCCTCTCCTCTGCCTGCCACGTGGTCGCGGAGCGCCTCGAGCAGCCGCAACGTGCCCAGCGCCACGACGTCGGCCGTGTACTCGGGGATGTCGAAGGACACGCGGACGTGGCTTTGCGCGCCGAGGTGATAGATCTCGTGCGGGGCTACGGCTTCGAGCACCCGGCGGAGGACGGTCCCGTCCGCGAGATCGCCGTAGTGGAGCTTCAGCTGCGGGCCTTCGACGTGAGGATCCCGGTAGAGATGGTCGATCCGGTCGGTGTTGAAGAGGCTGGCCCGCCGGATGATCCCGTGCACCTCGTAGCCCTTGCCGAGCAGGAGCTCGGTCAGGTACGCGCCGTCCTGACCTGTGACGCCGGTGATGAGCGCACGTTTCGCCATGGGTAGGAGGGGCTACGGGTAGGCGTCACCCGGCGCCTTGGCCGTAGAGGCGCCAGGATACGCCTCCCCCACCCGCGCTCGTCCTGTGTAGGAGACTCGTCCCAGAGCGTCTCGGCCCTGGCGGCGGCTTCGAGAATCAGGGAGGTGTCGATCTCGGCTCGAGTGAGCGCAACCTCGTGGGCAGGCCACTCGCAGACGAAGGCGAGCGGCCCTGCAGGGGGCAACGGCCAGAGCCAGTAGCTCTGGTCCCATTCACGCGCGCCGCCGCCGCCGCTGCCGGGAAGCAGGATCGGGCCCTGCGGCTCGGCGTCTGCCGAGAATGGATTGCCGACAGTGGTCGCCTTGCGCCCGTCTGCGTACTGCACGCCGAAGCGGAACAGCTCCGGCGGCAGCCCGGTCGAGTCGGGTGTCTGCGGTGATCCCGGGAGCCCTCCCATGAACTGGTGACCGAGCGGGTCGAATCGATAGTCGCGGATCGGCTTCGCGCAGCCGGAGCGAAAGCGTGAGCGAGAGCCCGGTCGGGTAGGCGCTGGCGTCCGTGATCGCGATCGCGAGCCCGGACGTCCGGACGAGCACGAGCCGGAGGGGGACAGCAGCGCCGAGCACGTTCGACGGCGGCCCTGCCCACACGGGCGCAGGCGACGGCTCCGGCTCTTCACCGCGCGGCGGAAGCTCGAAGAACGCCATTTGGGCTCCTCCTCTCGGGACTGCGCCGCGAGCCTATCGCGCGCTTCTCCGGCGGGCATCACCCGGAAGGATGGTCGTGCCGGACAGCGGACGGCCTGCTCAGCCGGTGCGCGCGAAGGCGGGGAGCTGGAGCTTGCGCCGGTAGGCGGCCGGCGTGACGCCCGTGATGCGCTTGAAGAGCCGGCGGAACGATGCCGGGTCCTTGTACCCGACCAGATAGCTGATCGCGTCGACCGACTCGGATGTCCGCTCGAGGCGGCGTTTCGCCTCCTCGACCCGAACGTGCTGGACGTAGGCGATCGGCGAGTATCCGGTGGCCCGGGCGAAGCGCCGCTTGAATGTCCGCTCGGCAATCCGGAGCGCTCGACCAGCTCGGTCACCGGTGCTGCCACGGCGTACTTGGCGCGAAGCCACTCTGCGCGTCGAGGACGATCGCATCGCCGTGGTCCGTCGGCGCATCGAACGGCACGTAGGGTCCCTGGCCGTCCGGTGTGCCATTGCAGCAAGCAGAAACTTGGCAAGCGCCTGGGCCGCGGTCGGGCCGACATGGCGTGCGACGAGGTAGAGGACGAGGTCGTGCCAGGACGCAGACGCGCCGGCCATCACGAGCTCCTCGCGCTCGCCTGTCGCGACGAGAACCTCGTCGAGCATCAGCCTGACATCGGGGAAGTTCGCCCTGAAGGTCGGCGCGTAGGCCGGGTGGATCGTGGCGGATCGTCCGGTGAGGAGGCCCGTTTCGGCGATCAGGAGCACGCCGGAGCACGCGGAGCAGACGAGCGCGCCCTGCTCGTGTGTCTGCCGCAGCCAGGCGACGAGCTCCGGGTAGCGGCCCGGCACCCACCGGCCTTCGTGCACGAGCAGGGAGGGCACGATCGCGATGTCAGTCCTCCCGGGATCGGCGATCGAGCGGTGCACCGGGAGCGAGAGCCGCTCGCCGTCGGAACGACACCGGCTGAGGCGGCGACGAGCTCGACCACGAAGGGCGGGTCGGGCGGAACCGAGCGTCGAACGAGCCGAGCAACGGGAAGGACGGCGAGTGTGTCGTACATGCCCATGAGGCTCCCGACCCCCGCATCGGGCAGGGCGAGCAGCGAGACATGCAGAGGCTCGCGACGGGTGAATCGTGTGTTCGGTGGCACGTTCGAACCGGTCCTGGGCAGTCTCACCCTACCGCCGGCGAGCCGCAGCCACGACCCTGACCTAAGACAGCAATCAGGACAAGGAGTAGTCGAAATGGCAGTGCAGGAACGATCGACAGAAGCGTTCATCGAGCAGGCCGTAGCCGATCTGGCGGCCAGCTACAGCGGCGTCATGGTCAGCACCGGGCACAAGCTCGGCCTGTACCGGGCGCTGGCAGGGCAGGAGCCGCTGAGCTCGTTCGAGCTCGCTGCGCGGACCGGGTGCGAGGAGCGCTACGTGCGCGAGTGGCTGAACTCGCAGGTCGCGAGCGGCTATCTCGCCTACCACGAGGAGTCAGAGACGTACGAGTTGCCTGCCGAGCACGTGCCGGTGCTCGCGGACGAGGACAGCCCGCTATTTCTACCGGCCGCGTACGACGTGCCTGCGTCGATGTGGCTCGACCAGGAGCGCACGCTCGAAGCTTTTCGGACGGGCGCCGGCATCCGTGGGGCGACCACGACGGGCGGCTCTTCTGCGGCGTCTCGGCCTTCTACCGAAACGCCTATGGCGCTTCGCTCGTGCCGGAGTGGCTTCCCGCGCTCGACGGTGTGGTCGAGAAGCTCGAGCGGGGCGCACGCGTCGCCGACGTCGGCTGTGGCCACGGACACTCCACGGTGCTCATGGCCTCGGCGTTCGAGCACTCGCGCTTCGTCGGCTTCGACACGCACAAGGCTTCGGTCGAAGCGGCACGGGCCAACGCGCAGGCGGCCGGCATCGCCGATCGGGTCGACTTCCAGCGGGTCGACGCCGGCTCGTACCCGGGCGCGCCGTACGACCTCATCTGCTTCTTCGACTGCCTCCACGATCTGGGCGACCCCGTCGGAGCGGCCAGGCACGCGTTGAACGCGCTCGCCGACGACGGGGCTCTGATGGTCGTCGAGCCCTACGCGCGGGGACGACGTCGCCGACAACCTCGGGCCCGTAGGTCAGATGTACTACACGGCCTCGACCGCGCTGTGCGTTCCGCACTCGCGATCCGAGGACGTCGGGCTCGCGCTGGGAGCACAGGCCGGCCCGGCACGCCTGGCCGCAGTCCTCGAGGAGGCCGGCTTCAGCTCCGTCCGCGTCGCCCACGAGACGCCGTTCAACATCGTGCTCGAAGCGCGGCCGTAGATCTCGTTGGCGGCGCACATAGTGGGCCGGTGTCGTAGATTGAGCTGAATGGGCGGTGCCGGGCTCGAACCGGCGACCTCCTGCTTGTAAGGCACGCATCAGCCAAGGCCGACGCGTGCCGCGGAGCCGGGAGGATTAGGCTCGATTCGGACCGATTCCGCCGGATTTGGGGAACTGGTCGTGTTCCTGTGCCCAACCGGTGCGTCCGTGGCCAGAATAGCGACGCCCTCGGGCCGGGCGACTCCGTCCGGGCGGCTATCGGATCAGGTCGATGAAACTCAACGTGGTCTCGCCCGGGAGCCCGCTCAAAACATTGACGTAGCGCTCGTCGCCGTACACCCGCCCAGCCTGAGAAAGGACTGCATAGAAGGGCGGACACCACTGCGCCTGTCCATCGAGGGCTGCGAGCGTGCCCGGATCCTCCAGATGCGGCACGACACAATCGAGAGCCCTGCGGATGCCCGCACCGCGATCTGTCTCATAGCGCCAGAGGTCGATTCCCGCATGCTCGGCTCGAGTCGCGAGCTTGAACATGGCCGCGAGGTTGTACTGGACGTAGAAGAACGGTTTTGTGCGGGCGAGCTCGAAAGGCTGTGAGCCGTCGGGCTTGATCTGACTCGCGATGCGCCGTTTACGCGCTCTACTTGCAGTTTTGCGCGCCAAATCGGCGTCGCCGGTCACGAGCGCGAGATGTGTGATCTGGAGGTCATAGAGCGTGCCGTGGTTATTCCGAGCGTGAGCCTCCCGTTTGCCACTCTCGCTGACGCGTAGCCAGCGCAAGTACTCGGCGGCCCACTCAAGCATCAGCCGCTGATCGCGATCAGTCCAGTGCGGCGACCGGCGCAGAAACCAGGCGGCATCGAAGGCGGGTAACAGGTAGTGCCCTTCCAGCACGCCGCCGCGGGTTCCTCCGGAGGTTCCAGGCACGATCTGGGCGTAATCCAAATGGGGAGTCATCCCGGTGGCCTCGTCCGTGAACCACGTTCGCAGATGCCGAGCGCAACACTCCGCGTACACGTCATTTCCAGTAAATCGGTAAGCGAGTGCGAGGATCTCGATGCGGCGCATTGCATCGATTAGGCGGTACCAGTCGTACCGGGTGCTCTTTGCCTCGGGGTTCACCTGCTCGCCGCGCTTCACGTAGGGCAGACCGTCGCTCTTCACGGGGTCAGGCCACGCATAGGCGTGCATGCTCACGTAGTCCCGGACATCGCGAGCAACCATCTCCCCCGGCCCGAGCTTCGGCTTGTCGACGACCGACGCCGGTCTCGCCGTCAGCGCGTCTTCAGCTCGAGCGACGAGGCGCTGCAGCGCGCTTGTCAGGCCCGGGTCCCCTATCCGCAACCGTGCGGCGGCATCGTCTATCGCACCAGGTCGCAGGCTTAACGGCCCCTCGACCGTGCTGGGTCCAACGACGCTACGCCGCATGCAGGAACCGGGTCTGCTGCGTCGTCGCCATGCGGCCAGAGTAGCGAGGTCCTCGGGCCGGGCGGCTACGCCGACATCGGGCGGTGCTGTTCGGGGGTGTGAGTGGGCGGTGCCGGGCTTGAACCGGCGACCTCCTGCGTGTAAGGCAGGCGCTCTCCCAGCTGAGCTAACCGCCCCTTCCTGAGTCTAGGCCTATCCCCCGGGCTTGTACTCCAGCTGGACGAGCAGATTGCAGCTCGTGTCCTCGGTCGCGGTGCGGAAGGGCCCGCCGCGGCCGAGGGGCGGGTGGAACAGCAGGACGCCGCTGCCGCCGGCGCAGTAGAGCGCGCCCGTGCCCGCAGTTCTGATGGCGATGTAATCGCCCTTGTTCACGTGCACGTTGATCGAGAACGTCTGGATGATGAAGTCGTTGCCTTCCTCGCCGCCGCAGAACGTGTCGTCGTCCCCGTCGACCTGCCGCGGGTCGGCCTGGTAGTTGATCATCGGGCCGTTCCTGACGACCCTGGCCTGATCGAGCGCGGGCTTGGCCCTGGCGAGCTGGAGCCGGAAGCTGCCGGCCACGCAGGAGACGAGCCGGAGCTTGCCGATCGTGCCGGCCTTCGGCGCCTTCTCGTGGCCACCGTTGTGATACGCCTCGACCGAGACCCACGTGCAGATCCCGCCGAGCGGGATCTGCTCGTCGCCGTTCTCGTCGCAGGTCCGGCCGCTTTCTGCGTTGGAGGGCTGGCTCGACTTCGTGAGCTTGGCACCGAACCTCACGGGCGCGGCTCCGCTCGCACCGAGCGGCTGCGCGATGACGAGGACGAGACCTGTGACGAGGCCGGCCAACCCGACCAGCTTCAGTGCCCTCACGTGACCACCGACCTTTCGACGACGCGACTGGGAGCAGGACTCTAACACCGCGCGCGGCGGCAATCGATTCGCATCCGGCATCGCCTGACCCACCTCCTTGTCGGGGCGGCCCTCGACTGAGCCAACCGCCGCGGGACAAGGGTAGGGGCCGGATTCCGCCGGCCCCTACGGATCGTCGGTGAGACCGGGCTCAGGCCTCGCACGAGACCTTCGAGTCGCCGTGCGCGAATCCGGGCGTACCCGCTTTGCAGACGTCGACCTGACTGCCGCCGTTCAGCTTGTCGGCGGCCTTGCCACCCAGCAGGACATCCGGGCCGGCGCCGCCGAAGAGCTTGTCCTTGCCCTTCTGGCCCTTGAGGACGTCCTTGCCCTTTGGCCCTTGAGGACGTCCTCGCCCGCGCCGCCATAGATGACATCCGCGCCGCCGAGGCCGCAGATCACGTCGGCGCCCGGCGTGCCGACGAGGACGTCCGCGCCGGCCGTGCCGGTGATCGTGCAACCACCCGACAGGCGTTGCCAATCCGGCTGGCGATCCATGTCGTTGCCGAAGGTGAGCCTCGTCACATCGCTTCCGTTCGGGCTCATCGTGTAGATCTGGTAATTGCCCTCGCGGGTGCTCGAGAACACGATCTTCTCGCCGTCCGGCGAGTAGTGAGGCCAGTAGTCACCGCCAGCCTCGTACGTCAGCTGCGCGACGCCGCTGCCGTCGGCATTCATCGAGTAGATCTCGTAGTCCCCGGTGCGGTGCGAGGTGAAGACGATCCGCTGGCCGTCCGGAGACCACGACGGCAGGTAATCCGTGCTCGTGTTGGACGTGAGCTGCGTCTCCTCCGTCCCGTCGGAGCTCATGACGAAGATCTCGCGCTCGCCGTCTCGCTCGGAGACGAACGCGATCGAGTCGCCGTCGGGAGACCAGCTCGCGAGCTCGTCCGGGGCGGTCGTATGGGTCAGGCGTGTCTTGTCCGTTCCGTCCGCGTCCATCACGTAGACGTCGCGGTTGCCGCCGCTGTCGGACGTGTACGCGATCCTGCCGCCGCCCGGCGACCAGGTCGGGTCGAGATCGAAGCCGGGCTGGTTGGTCAGTCGAGTCACCTGAGTGCCGTCGATGTCCATCACGTAGATCTCGTAGTCGCCGTCGCGATGGGACTCAAAGGCGACGTGCGAACCGTCCGGCGAGACCGCGGGAGACCAGTCGTCGTCGTCGTTGTAGGTCAACTGGGTCAGCCCGGTGCCGTCGGCGTTCATCGAGAAGATCTCGTCGTCCCCGTCGCGGTCAGAGATGAAGACGACCTTTCCGTTGCTGCCGGGTGTCGCGGCGCCTGCAGGGCTCGCAGCCGCCGCGACGGCGACCGCAGTCGCCGCGATCCCGAGCGTCGTGAGAAGGGCCTTGCTGAACATCGCTGCCTCCTGAGGTAGGTTGGTGAACCTGAAACCCGGAGGGAGGCGATTCCTTACGCGGCGGCAGCGGAGCTGAGCAGACGCTCGGCCGAGGGCTCAGCAGCCGCCGGAAGACCGGGCCGTGTTGTTGCTCTCGTTCGACTCGGCCACGGTGCCGCCCGCGTCGGCGACGGCCGAGATCGGAGCGCTGGAGCACGGCCGCCACGTGAATGTCCGGCTCGACCCGGCCGCCAGACCACCGACATCGAAGCTTCCGGCGCTCGTGACGCGCAGGACGAAAGCGCCTGCAGGGCCGCTGCCGATGTTCGAGACGGTGACGCTCGAGCCCGTGAGGCCCGCGATCACGAGGTCGGGCAGAGGTCGGACGATCGTCCAGGCCTGACTCGCGGTGCCGCTGCGGTTGCCGGCCTGGTCGGTCGCACGCACACGGAATGTGTGTCCTCCCGGGCCAAGCCTCGAGTAGGAGATCGGGCTCGAGCAGGACGAGAGCCCCGCGCCGTCGAGGCTGCACTCGAACGTCGCCGGCTCGCTCGCCTGGAACCGGAAGGTCGCGCTCGTCGCGGTCGTCGAGCCTGACGGGCCGCCGACGATCTCGACCGTCGGAGCAGTCGTGTCGGGCGGCGGCACAATCGTCCACGACCGGCTCGCCGCCGGCCCGGTGTTGCCGGCAGCATCCTTCGCCCGCACGCTGAAGGTGTGATCGCCGAGGGCCAGCCCCTCGTAGCCCTTCGGGCTCGAGCAGGCCTTGAAGCTGCCGCCGTCGAGCGCGCACGAGAAGCTCGCCTGCTCCGTTGCCGAGAAGGAGAAGCTCGCCGCCTTCTGCTCGGTGTTGCCGGAGGGCCCCGACGAGATGGACACGGTCGGCGCCTTCGTGTCGGACGGAGCCACCGAGGGACCGGGCTCCGGCGGGTCGGGCGGCGACGGCTCGGACGGGTCGGGCTGGGTCTGCTGGTCGGGCTGAGTCGGCTGGTCGGGCTGAGTGGGCTGGTCGGGCTCTCCGGGAGCTCCCGGCGGTTCCTCGTCTTGCTCGTTCTCCTCAGTCCCCTGGCCACCGGGCTCGGCCGGCGACGGGTCTGGCTCCTCCCCGGTCTGCTCCGAGGGCGGCGGCTCGGTGGCGGGCAGCGTCGACTCCGCCGGAAGCGCGACCGGCTCGACGACCGACGGCTCGGCCGGGGCCACGGGCGTCCCCTCGGGAACCGTGGCGCTCGCGGGCCCCGGAGCGGCCTCCTCGTCAGACGACATGACCGCCGCGATCCCGCCGCCGATCCCGGCCAGCACGGCAAGAGTGGCCGCCGCCGCAATCAGGACGCCCTTGCGTCGAAGAAGCACGGCGGCGCGCCAAGCCCCGCCCTGCTCCCAATAGCCGCTCGAGGCCAGCCCATCCTCGACCTTTTCGCGGAGCGCGACGACCCCGGCCAGCGGCGGGATGAGGAGGCGGTAGCGCCGCTTGGCCTCTTCCATGTCCTCGAGGGCCTTCTGGCAGTTCTCGCAGGCTTCGAGGTGGGCGAGCGTCTCCTGCAGCTTCGCTCCCTTGAGTTGCCCGTCGAGATGTGCCGAGAGCAACGGCAGATAGCCCTGGCATTCCTCTGGCAGCTTCGAGCGGTCGACCTGGACGAGCCGCAGCTCCTCGCGAAGGCTCTGGCGCGCCCGCGAGATGAGCTGCGCGACGGCGTTCTCGTTGAGGCCGACGAGCACGCCGATCTCGGCGTAGCTCTTGTCCTCGAGCTCGCGCAGCGCAAGCACGAGCCGCTGGCGCGGGGCGAGCTTCCCGTTGGCGACCCGCACCTCCTCCTGCTGGCGGCGCAGCAGCAGCGAGCGCTGGGGGTCGTCCTCGATCGCCGCCGGCTCCTCCGGCTCGGGTACCTCCTCCACGGGCTGCGCCCGTTTGCCGCGCTCGACCTGCTTCAGGAAGAGGTTCTTCTCGGTCGCGAACAGGTAGGCGCCCACGTCGGCGCGCTCCGGAGGCAGGCTGTCGAGCTTCGGGAGCGCGCGGACGAACGTTTCCTGCACGAGGTCGGCCGCATCGTGCGGGTTCCCGGTCAGCCGGTAGGCGAAGCCGTAGAGACGGCCCTCGTAGGCGCGGTACAGCTCGTCCCACGCCGTGCGGTCACGCCGGCGGAGACGCTCGAGCAGCTCCGCGTCCGGGCGAGGCGGCGCGGTCGCCATACCTCGATTATCCCTCCCCGCGCTCGCGGAGGAAGTCCGCGAAGGCCGCGTGCTTGGCGAGGTAGCGTCCGAGCTCGGCCAGCCCCTCCCCGGCCCACTCGCGCAGCCAGAGCTCGTCGACGTCGATTGCGGTGATCTCGGGCTCGTCGTCCATGCCGGGGAAACCCCGAGACCGCCAGTTCCTTACGGTACGGTTGTCGAGGCTCCGCCCCCATCGTCTAGTGGCCTAGGACACCGGCCTTTCAAGCCGGAGATCGCGGGTTCGAATCCCGCTGGGGGTATCGCTCAGCGAAGCGAAAAGCAAGCTGCTTGCAGGCAGTTTGCGCGCCTGAGCTGGCGGCTCAGCCGCCCCGACGGATCGTGAACTCCGCCTGGACGAGCAGCTTGCCGTACTTTCCCGCGGCCTTGAGGCCGATGCCGGGCCAGACGAAGAGGAGGTAGCGGCCGGGCTTCAGCGTGACTTTTTTGCCGCGGAATCGCCAGGCTCTTTTTCATCTTGTAGGACGGCTTGGTCGGCCAGACGCTCATGACCTTGCGCGCGGCCGCCGCCGCGAGCACTGCCCTGCCAGGGCCTGCGGGCTCGTACCAGATCTGGGCGTTGTAGTACTTCGCGTTCTTCACGGGCTTCCACTTGACAAGCGGCGGGCCCGAGAGGACGGCGCCGTTCGGCGGCGCCAGCAGCGTCTGCGTCTTGCGCGAGAGCGACGACCGCGACACCGGCAGCGCGGTTCCCGGCCTCGTCGTAGGCGATCAGGACGAACCGGTACTGGACGCTGTTCGCCAACCCCCTGGCGACGAAGCTCGTCTTCTTGCCGCTGTAGACGACCGCCTCGCCGTCACCGCTGCCACCGGGCGACTGGACGATGTCGACGTGGTCGAAGTCCTTCGCCGGCGGCTTCCAGGAGAGCGAGACGGAGAGGTTGCCGACGATCGCCCGGACGCTGCCGACGTTCTCCGGAGGTGTCGTGTCGCCGCCAGGCTGGCCGGCGGGATCAGGCGAGACAGTGACGGTCGCACTCTTCTGGGTCGTGTTGCCGGAGTCGTCGATGGCTGTGAAGATCACGGTCGTCACGCCGAGCGGGAACGACGCCGGCGCGTTGGTCGTCACGGTCTGCGGGGTCTGGTCGACGATGTCCGTCGCGGTCGCGCCCTCGAGGAACGACCTGATGCGCGAGTCCGACGCGGGAATAGCCGTCGTCGACTGGATCGCGAGGTTGGTCGGGATCGTCAGCGCCGGCGCCGTCGTGTCGACCACTCGGATCTGGAAGGAGGCGCTGCCGGGATTTCCGGACCCGTCGCTCGCGCTACAGGTGACGACTGTTGTTCCGAGCGGGAACGTGGAGCCCGGCGGCGGCACACACGTCGCCTGGAGCTGGCCCGAACCCGAGTCGGTTGCCGTCGCCGACGGGTAGTTGACGACGGCTCCGCCAGGTCCGTTCGCCTCGACGGTCATGCTCGCCGGCACCGTGACGATCGGCGCCTCCTTGTCCTGCACGGTCACCTGAGAAAGAGATCTGCGACTGGTTGCCGTGCCGTCGCTGGCGGTGCAGGTGACCGTGGTCGAACCAACTGGGAACGGAGATCCAGGCGGTGGGTTGCAGTCGACGTCGACGGCGGTCTCGACATTGTCGGTCGCCGAGATCGTGTAGTTGACGGGCTCGCTACCGGACGGTGGTGCGGAGTCGTTGACCGTGGTTCCCGAGGG
The DNA here is from genome assembly GCA_963780385.1 of uncultured Thermoleophilia bacterium. Lineage (GTDB taxonomy): Bacteria > Actinomycetota > Thermoleophilia > Gaiellales > Gaiellaceae > CAWACA01. Next base: position 71,224 of record CAWACA010000024.1, read on the forward strand.
ACCGACGAACATGGGCGGTACGTCGTCGACGTACGGCGTCACCGTGACCTCGTAGAGATCCGAGCCCGATAGGCCTCCAGAATCGGTCGCAGAGCAGGTGAACGTCGTCTTGCCGACCGGAAATGTCGTACCGGACGCAGGAGCGCCGGGACACGTGAACGGAGGGTCAGGATCGTCCTCGGCATCGTCGACGCTCACCGTGTAGGAGACAACAGCTCCTGCGGGACTTTCAGCTGCGACGGTGCCGGGTCCGCTGACCGTGACCGTCGGAGGCGTGTTCGACGCGACGAACGGGCTGATCGTGACTGTGAAATCCGCTGACGCCGAGCGGCCTGACGCGTCTCGCGCCGTGCAGTTGACGGTTGTCGTACCCACCGGGAACTCGAAACCGGGCGTGGGATTGCATCCGACGATGGGCGTCGAGAGGTTGTCAGTCGCCGCCGGCAACGCGTAGTCGACGACTCGCCCATCCGGGCTGGTCGCAGGCAGAGGACCGAGATCAGGTGGATCCGTGAACGATGGATTCGTCAGATCGACGCCGATCTCGACCGTCACCCTGGTCGGCGGACCGGTCGTATGCGCCGTGCATGTGTACGGCGTCATCGGCGATTCGTCGATGGTCAGGGGATCACAGCCCTCCCTGGACTTTGGGTCGCCGGTGACGGTCCACGTGAGCGTCAGCGAAGACTGGTACCAACCACTCGCGTGGCTGGGCGTGACCGTGATCGGTCCGGCGCCCGCGGTCGCGATGCCGACAAGGACCATCGCCGCCAGCACGAACGGCAGAAAGACGAGCAGTGTCCGGCGGGACATCAGCCTGCGCCGCTGGCGCTCGTCTGTCTCGTTCGCCATCCCTGTACGTCGTTCCCCAGGGGGCGGGAGGCAAACCGGCCCGGCCACGACGCACCGAGCGGGCACCTTAAACGATCTTGATGCTATTTGCGGAAATCGCGCTGGAGCGCATCGGGCGCCTGCCGTAGATTCATCGGTGGTCGCTCGCCGTTTCCGCGGGCGTTCGGGGAAAGGGGAGGACTTCCACAGGTTCCACAGGAGCCTGGGGATAGTCGTGCGCGATCTCAAGAGAGCCTGCAAAGCCTGCGACTCCGCATCGCTTGGCCCCGTGAGAAGCGGCCGGACCTCGTTCGCCGGCGAGCTGTTAGTCGCGAGGCCGTCTATGGCCGGGGTTGTTCCTCCAGCGCTTGCATCAGCGAGTCGTACTGCTGTTGCGTCACCGCCGGGCAGGTCGAAGAGAACGCCTACTGGCCCGCTGTCCGCCACCAGGCGAATCTACGCGGCCCGGTGGTCGAGCGCAAGCTGTCGAGCTGTCCTCGCGGGCTCTAGCCGGTCAGAGCGGGCAGGCCTGGCGGTCGACGATCGTTCCGACGCCCAGCACGGTCGACAGATAGCTCACCGTCCGCGTCCACACGGGACCATCCGCATCGATGCAGACGGACCAGAAGTCGTACGTGCCGAACGCACGGTCACCCGCGTCGTTGAGAATGATCCGGCCGCTGACGCCGCGGTAGCCGTCGGTCAGCGCGGCGAACGTCCTGCGCAGGAAGGCCGTTCCGCGGCCTGCCGCTGCCCGGGTCGCACCCACCCCAAGTCGTAGGCCGTCGTACGCAGCAAGCGCGAACGCGTCGGGCGTGGCCCCGAGCTCGGCCGCTCGCTCGACGACTTCTTGCGAGCGCGGCGACGCCGTGTCGTCGAGCCCGAGCACCGGGTTCGGGTAGCCCGCGTGCGACGCGAACGTCGCGGCGTCCTCGTCCTCGATGACCGCCTGGCTCAAGGCGACGCCGTCGCTGCCGTACCACGCTACGGCCGAAAGGACGGGATCCGCCTGCGCGGCGTGGAAGAGGTCGACGACCTCGTCGAAGGCGGCGAGATACACGGCCACCCGATCGACGCCTGCCGCCGCTTGAAGGGCCTCGACCTGGCCGCGAAGAGCGACGAGAGCGGCGGCGAAGTCCGGGCTCTCGGTCGCGTACTGCACGCCGTCCGAGACCGTGCCCCCTCGGGCCAGCACCTCGGCCCGTAGCGAGATGGCAAGGCCCTCGTTGCCGGGATCCGCCCGCCAGATCGGGGCGACGGCGGTGATCCCGTCACGTTCGAGGAGCGCGTCGAGGGCCTCGGCCTCACGCACGTCGTCGGGTACGAGGCGGAACACGTTGTCACCCGCGATCGCAAGTGAGTGCGCCGTGCTCCCCTGGCTGACGACGAGCACGCCGAGGCGCTTCGCCTCCGTCCTCACCGCGATCACCTCGGAGCTGGACTGAGGGCCGATGATCACGCGGGCGCCGAGCCTGGCGAGACGTCGCAGCTGCCGGAGCGCAACCGCCGTATCACCGGCGGCGTCGGCAAGCACGAGCCGGACGCGATACCGGGACCCGAGTTGCCGGAACCTCGCATTCGCATCGTCCCGCGCGAGCCGAAGGGTGACCCGGCTCGCCCGTCCCAGCGTGGTCCAGCCGGCCGACAGGTCGAGGAGAGCAGCCGATCGTGATCCGCTGGGTACCGGGTGCCGCCACCGCCGCGCCCGCCGTCGGTCCACTCGCCAGCGCCACGCACACGAGCAGGCCCGTCACGCGCGAGCAGAGCCATATGACGACGGCCTCGCATGGAGGCGGCAATCTACACGGTGCTGCCCGTGCGGCTCGCACTGCCGGAGGCTCAGACGGCCTTCGGCTGGAAACGCTCGCCGAGCACCTGCAGGACGCTCGTTGCGATGGACGGCGTCTCGTCGACGAGCTCGCCGAACTCCCGCTCACCGATCACGAGCAGGCTCGAGGGCGAGGTCGTGGTCACCGTCGCCGTCCGCGGGCCGCCGGAGATCATCGCGATCTCGCCGAAGAAGTCTCCCGACGTCAGCGTGGCGATCCTCCGCCCGCCGCGGCGCACCTCGACGTTGCCGTCGACGATCACCATCAGCTCCCGGTCATGCGCCCCCTCGGTGACGAGCGGCATTCCCGACGGCACCTGGATCAGGTCGGCCTTCTTGGCGAGCGCGTTGAGCTCCCGTTTCGTGCACTGGGAGAAGAGCGGAACCTTGCCGATGAGGTCGATCTTCGAGTCCCTGCGCAGCCGCATGCCGGCGATCCTACCCGGTTCGCGGCAGAAACCGGCTGCGGCGTTTGCCGGTGAAACCAGTGAGGGCCGGCCTCGGCGAGCCGGCCCCCGGGAGCGCCTCCCCCAGCGCAGCCTTACTTCTTCTTCTTTGGCGCGGCAGCGCCGAGCGCCGCGAGCGCGTCGCTCACGCGCCGCTCGAGGTCGGCCTCGGCCTCCGCCAGCCGCTCTTCGCGGCCGGCGAGCTCGGTCTCGCGGTCGTTGAGACCGGCCTCGCGAAGCTCGAGCTCCGCTGCCGTGGACGCGGTCGAGCTCTCGAGCGCACGGAGCTCGCTCTCCTTCGCCTCGATCGCTTCCTGGCGCTCGTCGAGAGCGGCGCGGGACTCGCGCGCGGCCTCGCCCCAGATCAGCTGCTCCTGCTCGAGGCGGTCGACCTCGCCGCGGAGGTCCGTCTCGCGCGTGAGCAGATCGGCCTCGTGGGCAGCGAGCTGGGCGGACTGCTCGCGCAGGATCTCGGTCTGCTCGGCGAAGACTCGCTCGAGCGCCTCGAAACGTGCAAACAACTCGCCGGTCACGTCGCGCGGACCCTCCGCGTCGGGCTCTTCGCGGGCGAGCGCCAGGACAGTCATCGGTCCCACCGCCGCCGGTTGCTCCAACTGTTCATTGCCACCATCCCTTCCTGGACGGGCGATCGGATCGTGGTGCCTCGGCCTCCGATCAGCCGCCTAGGCTCACTGTCGTCACTGGGACGCTGCAGGCAATACCTCGGTTGGGGAGGTCGCACCCCCGGATTGGGGATAAGTGGTCGTCGCGAGGGCCTGCGGAATCGAACCCGCCGCTTCGGTCACGAGGCGCCGGAGCAGGCGTCCTAGCGGGCGCTCTCGACCTCTACGCGATCGATCTCGATCCGGACCGCGGGCTCGCTCTCCCAGCGGGTCAGCACGGCCTCGGGAATCGGCGCCGCGCCCGAGGCGCGCCAGCGCTCCACCTCGGCCGACCAGCGTCTCGGCTGCCCGCTCTTGGGGTCGAAGCGGTGTGTCTCGAGGGTTCGGAGCAGCCCGTCATCGGTTGCGAAGCGAAGCGTGCACTCCCAGGTCTCGTTGCGAAACGGGAAGGTGACGCGAGCGGCGTCGGCCCCGGCGGCCTCGATCACAACGTCCGGCCTCGCCTGCGCTTCCTGGGGCGCGAGCAGGAGCGTCCAGCACCACAGCACCGTGTACTCGGCACGGTCGTACCCATCGCCGTCGAAGAACCGCCGGCCGACACGCATCCTGCCCTTGCCGTCCTTGAACTCGTCGCCGGCCCGCATGAGCGGCAGCCCCAGCGGCTTGACCTGAGCGACCCAGACGAACTCCTGCCCGGGCACGACGTACCCGTCCCATACGACCGGGAGCCAGAACCCGGCGCCTCCGATCACCGGCTGGCGCACTGCGCCCGTGCCGCCGAACTCCACGAGCGCTACGCGACTTCGGCCGCCGACGGCCTCGACGTAGCGCTCGTAGGCGCCGGCCACGTCAGTCGTAGCCGAGCTGCTCGAGGAACTTCTTGAGCTCGGCGACGTATCGCCTGCCCGAGGGCCAACCCGCGTCTCCGTCGAGGTAGCCGGCCTTGCGGATGAGGGCCAGCTTGTGCAGCCCGTCCGCCTTCTCACCGAGCAGGTACTTGTCCGCGAGCCAGGCGGCCAGGACGCCACGCACGTCGCCGTAGCGCTTGCCGCGCCCGCGCACGTATGCCTTCCACCAGGCCACGGCGTCCTTGCGGACGAGCGCCGGGAACTCGGAGGTGACGTCGACCAGGCCCGCCTCGAAGTCGCTCCCCGAATACCGCCAGATCTGTTTCGGGAAGCCCGACCCGGCAAACGAGGTGAAGGCGTAGGCGAAGCGGTCGTCGGCACTCTCGAGCTCGGGAAGGCCGTCGCCGTCGAGATCCTGGAGCCGGTAGCCCACGTTCCCCCAGAGGTGCAGGACCGCGTGGTAGGCGGCCGGCGTGCTCGCCACGTAGCGGTAGATCAGGGAGTAGAGGCAGCAGTGGGCGCCGTTCGTGTAGAGATCGGCGACGACTTCGGGCTCCCCGTCTCCGTCGAGATCGCGCACGCGGAGCTTCTGGGGAAGGTCGATCGTGGGCTCACCGCTGTCGTCCAGGAGCGGCTGGTCGAAGACGGAAAGGCCCGCCCGGACGATCTGCAGACGTACGTCGTGCACGAAGATGCCGCCGGTCCTCCACGAGAGCGTCGTCTCGACGCCCCCCGAGCTTGCGGTGAGGGACTTCGTCGCGGCGCTCGCCGGTGTGGCCGCCAGAAGCGCGAGCAGAACGGCAAGGAGGGGGATGACGCGCATGCTGATATCTCTTGGATTGCCTGGCACGCGAATTGGTTCCATCGATCAGAGAGCCCGCGCGGCCACGATCAGCTTCTCGAGCGAGGCCTTCGCGTCGCCGAAGAGCATCGCGCACTTCGGGTTGAAGTAGAGCTCGTTGTCGACGCCCGCGAAGCCGGGGCTCATGCTGCGCTTGAGGACGACGACGTTCGCCGCCCGGTCGACGTCGAGGATCGGCATTCCGTAGAGCGGGCTGTCGCGGTTCGTGCGCGCCGCGGGATTCGTGACGTCGTTGGCCCCGATCACGAGCGCGACGTCGGTGCGCGGGAACTCCGGATTCGCGTCCTCCATGTCGAGCAGCTGCGGATAGGGCACGTCGGCCTCCGCGAGCAGCACGTTCATGTGGCCCGGCATGCGCCCGGCGACCGGGTGGATCGCGTACTTGACCTGAACGCCCCTGCTCTCGAGCAGATCGGCGAGCTCGCGCACGGCGTACTGGGCCTGCGCGACGGCGAGCCCGTAGCCGGGCACGACCATGACCTGGCGGGCGTAGGCCAGCATGACGGCCAGGTCGTCCGCGGACACTTCCCGCGCCGTCTGGCCGTCGGCTCCTGCCGCGACCGCGGCTCCCCCGGACGGCGCCTGCCCGAACGCCGAGAAGAGGACGTTGGCGAGCGAGCGGTTCATCGCCCGGCTCATGAGGATCGTGAGCAGGGTGCCCGAGGCCCCGACGAGCGACCCGCCGATGATCAGCGCGGTGTTGTCGAGCACGAAGCCGCTCGAGGCGGCGGCGAGACCCGTGAACGCGTTGAGGAACGAGATGACCACGGGCATGTCGGCGCCGCCGATCGGCAGCACGAGCAGCGCGCCGAACAGGAGCGCCAGCACAAGGAGGAGGACCATCCACACGCCGGCCTCGGTGGCCCCCGCAGCGACCGCGCAACCGAGCCCTGCGACCAGCACGAAGCCGTTGACAACCTGCTGGGCAGGGAACGTGATCGGCGAGCCCGTCATCAGCTCCTGGAGCTTTGCGAAGGCGATCAGGCTGCCCGTGAGGCTGATCGAGCCGATCAGCGCCGAGAACAGGATCGCCGCGATCGTGTCGCCCGCGATGTGATCTGGCGCCGGCGCCAGGCGGTGAAATTCCGCCGCCGCGATGAGCGCGGCCGCTCCGCCGCCGACGCCGTTGAACAGCGCCACCATCTGCGGCATCGCGGTCATCTTCACCTTGCGGGCCGAGACGGCCCCGATGACCGCTCCGATCGCGATCCCGACGATGATCAGCCAGTACTTGTCGATCTCGGGTGACGCGAACGTGAAGGCCACCGCGATCGTCATCCCGGCCGCGGCGAGGAAGTTGCCGCGTCGGGCCGTGGCCGGATGCGAGAGACCCTTGATGCCGAGGATCAGCCCCACCGAGGCGACGACGTACATGAGGTTGACGACGTTCTGCGAGAGAGCGAGCGTCATCGTTCCGCGGGATCAGGAGCCTCGGCCTCGGTCTCCTTCTTGCGCTTGAACATGTCGAGCATGCGGTCCGTGACGAGGAAACCGCCGACGATGTTGATCGTGCCGAAGACGACGGCGATGAACGCCAGCGTCTGCTCGAGCGTCGAGTCGGCCGATCCGAGGATGAGCATCCCGCCGATCAGGACGATGCCGTGGATCGCGTTCGTCCCGGACATGAGCGGCGTATGCAGGAGCGTCGGCACGCGCGAGATGAGCTCGATCCCCAGGAAGATCGAGACCACGAGGATCGTGATCGAGGAGATCAGCTCGGCGCTCATAGGCCGACCTTTGGCCTATGAGCGGGGGGAGGGGGAGTGGGGGAACCGGGAGGTTCCCCTCTCATTGTCAAAGAAGGGGGCTCGTGGGGGAAACCTGGTTTCCCCCACGGAGCGAGCCGGAGGCGAGCGACGCTCATGGTCCCTCGGGATGGCTCAGCGGCACGGCGACCGGCGCGGGCTCCCGCGTCGGCCGGCCGTCGTGGGCGACGCAGGTCTCGCGCGTGATCTCGTCGTCGAAGTCCAGGACGAGCTCGCCGTCCTCGACGAGGTGGAGCAGCAGGGCCTGCACGTTGCGCGAGTACATCTGGCTCGCGTGCTGCGGCATCTGGCTCGGCCAGTTGAGCTGGCCGATGATCGTCACGTTGTGGCGGACGACCGTCTCGCCGGGCACCGTCAGCTCGCAGTTCCCCCCGGTCTCGGCGGCCAGGTCGACGATGACCGCGCCGGGCCGCATCGAGAGCACCGCAGCCTCCGTGATGAGCACCGGCGCACGCTTGCCCGGAATCGCGGCCGTCGTGATCACCGCGTCCGCCTGCCCGACGTGGGTCGCGATCAGCTCCTGCTCCCTGTGGTGCTGGTCCTCGGAGAGCTCGGTCGCGTAGCCGCCCGAGGTCTCGTCGCCGTGCACGTCGAGCTCGAGGAAGGTCGCGCCGAGGCTCTCGACCTGCTCCTTGACGACCGGTCGCGTGTCGAAGGCCGACACGACCGCGCCGAGCCGGCGCGCCGTGGCGAGCGCCTGCAGCCCAGCCACGCCGGCGCCGAGCACGAGCACCCGCGCCGGCGGCACAGTGCCCGCCGCCGTGGTGAGCATGGGCATGAACTTGCCGAGCGCTCCCGCGGCGGCAAGCACGGCCTTGTAGCCGGAGACGGTCGCCTGCGAGGAGAGGACGTCCATCGACTGCGCGCGGGTTATGCGAGGGATCGAGTCCATGGAGAACGCCGTCACCCCCCGCGCGGCGATCTGCGTCACGAGGTCAGGGTTGACGAGCGGCTGCAACAGGGCGACGAGCACCTGTCCGTTGCGCAGCTGGGAGATCTCCTCCGTGGAAGGCTTCTGGATCCTCACCACGACGTCCGCGACGCGGTGGAGCACGGCCGCGTCCGGAACGACGTTGAACCCGGCCTCCGAGTACGCGGAGTCGAGAAAGGAGGCGCCCTCGCCGGCGCCGGACTGGACGATCAGCTCGATGCCGGCGGGGCTCAGCTTGGCGGCGGCGTCCGGGACGAGGGCGACGCGGCGTTCCCCGGCCGCCGTCTCCCGCGCGACGCCGACCCTCACTGGCATGCCGTCAACCCGCCGTCCATGGTCAAGATCTGACCCGTCACGAACGCGGACGCGCCCGAGCAGAAGAAGAGGGCGGCGCCGATGAGATCCTCGGGCTCTGCGATGCGCCCGAGCGGGATACGCGCCACGAGGGCGTCGTAGAAGCCCGGCTGCGCGAGCATGTCGGCCACCATGTCCGTACGCACGAACGTCGGCGAGATCGCGTTGACGCGAATGCCCTGCGGCGCCCACTCCGTCGCGTGCTGCTTCGTCAGCATGTTGAGCGCGCCCTTCGCCGCCACGTACGAGGAATAGCCCGCACGCAGTGCGAGCTCGCCGCGCACGGAGGAGATGTTGAGGATCGAGCCGCCTTCACCCTGCGCGATCATGCGGCGCGCGGCCGCCTGCGACGGCCAGAGGACGGCCGTCAGGTTGAGATCCATGATCCAGTTCCACTTCTCCTCGGGGTAGTCCTCGGCGGGCGCCAGGATCCCCGCCCCGCCGCCGCCGACCCCGTTGACGAGCACGTCGATGCGGCCGAACCGCTCGACCGTCTCCGCCACGGCACGATCGGACTCCTCCTTCTTGGTCAGGTCGGCCTCGACGGCGTGCGCGGCCTCGTCGTTGCCGAGCGAAGCGGCCGCCTCGGAAGCGCGCTCGAGCGATCGACCGGCGATCGCCACGCGAGCGCCTGCCTGGACGAGAGCCTGCGAAAGGGGCAGCCCGATGCCGCCCGTGCCACCGGTGACGAGCGCCACCTTGCCGTCGAGCCGGAACTGGGAAAGTGGATCTGCCATGGCGAATGCGTCCCTTCCTGGAAGGGGCCGGTGATCCGGCCCCGCCTGGAGATGGTTGATTCAACCAGCTAGCGCGGCGTCAGCATACGCCCTCGCACGACCGGTGCAGCACGGGAACCGCACCTAGATTTCTCGGGGTGCTTCGAGCTGCGACGACCCTCTCGGCCTGCCTGTTCGCAAGCCAGGCCGGCACCCTCGTCCTGACCCCGATCCTCGTCGAGGTCGCCGCCGACTTCGACGTATCCACCGCCACGGCGGGGCAGCTCCGGACGATCTCCGGCGCCGTCGCCGCCGCCACCGCGATCGGTGTCGGATATCTCGCGGGACGTCTCGGCCTCAACCGGCTCCTGATCGCGGGCCTGCTGACGCTCGCCTTCGCCGCGGCGCTCTCGGCGGTGGCCCCCACCTTCGCCGTCCTCGCCATCGCCCAGGTGCCGCTCGGGATCGCGATCGCCGTGCTGCTCTCGAGCGGCGTCGCGGGCACGACGGCCTGGATCCGACCCGACCGCCGGGCGGACGCGCTGTCGGCGGCGTTCTCCGGGCAGGCGATCGCCTGGCTCGTCGGCATGCCGCTCGTCGGCGCCGTGGGAGAGGTGAGCTGGAGGCTCGCCTGGGTTGCGCTGCCGCTCGCCGCCACGGTGCCCGCGCTCGTGCTCGCAGCGGGCCTCCCGGCGGTGCCGCGGCAGCCGGCGCGCCTCACGGACGACCTCTCGCTGCTCGCCCGTGACCGCGCCGTGCGCGGCTGGTGGGTCGGCGAGGCGCTCGCGTTCTCGGGCTGGGTCGGGCTCCTCGTCTACTCCGGCGCCCTGCTGATCGACTCCTACGGCATCTCGCTGCGCCTCGCCGGCCTCTTGCTCGGCCTCATGTTCCTCGCGTACTTCCCGGGCAGCCTGCTGTTCCGCCGCTTCATCGACCGCTCCGCCCGGCGGCTCATCGTCGTGCTCGGCCTGTCCGCAGGGGTCGTGGCAGCGCTCATCGGCGCCGCCCGCCCCGGTCTCTGGCTCACCATGCCGCTTCTGGCCACCTACGTCTTCCTGAACTCGGGCAGGACGCTCGCGGGCAGCGCGCTCGGGCTCGACGTGGCGCCGGGCCGCTCGGTGACGGCGATGGGAATGCGGGCCTCGGCGACGCAGGTCGGCTACCTCGTCGGCGCCGGCCTGGGCGGCCTCGCGCTGCACTTCGGCGGCTACGCGGCGGCCGGAGCCACCTTCGCGGCCCTCTACGTGCTCGCGGTCGTGCCCCACGCGATCCTCGCGCTCGGGCGGCTCGCGCCGGCAGGCCGTTAGGCTTTCGCTGTGCACGAGTGGCTCGAGGAGCACCGAAGCCGGCTCGCCGCCGGCGTGGGCGACGACACCTCGATCTACGAGCTCGACGCCGGCGATGTGGAGCAGCTCCTCGAGCTCGCCCGCGTGGCGGCGCACGAGAGCGGAGAGCGAACGAACGCGCCGCTCGTCTCGTATCTCGTGGGGCTGGCCCGCGGTCGCCATCCCGACCGCGACCTCGCGGAGCTCGTGGACGAGGCGCTGGGCAAGCGAACCTGAACGGGGTGCTCGCCCTCGGGACGCAACAGCAGATGCAGCTGACGATCCTCGAAGGCTCGACCTTCTGCGTCTGCAACGAGGTCGGCGACATCGACGAGCCGACAGACGGCTTCTTCGACGACGACACGCGCTTCCTCTCGCGCCTGCGGCTCACGATCGACGGCCGGAGGCCCCTGCTGCTGTCGTTCGGGAAGGTGGAGTACTACTCGGCGGCCTGGTTCCTACGCAACCCCGTCACCGACGGCCTCGGGCAGGACGCCGTCTCTGTGGCCCGCAGGCGCTTCGTCGGGGACGGCATGCAGGATCACATCGTCTGCGCGAATCACTCCGAGCATCCGGTCGAGTTCGACCTCGGGCTCGAGCTGGGCAGCGACTTCGCGGACATCTTCACCGTCAAGGCGTTCGATTCGGCGCTCGGGGATCCGCAGAGGGCGAGCCTGCCGGAGCTCGTGCCCGCCTTCTACGACCAGCAAGAGAACGTCTTCGTGTTCGCCTCGCCAGACGACTACGCGGGCCGCACTCAGGTGCTCCTGTCCCTACGGGGGACCGTCGAAGGCGGCACGGTGCGTTACCGGGTCTCGCTCGGACCGCGCGAAAGCTGGCAGCTCCGAATGGACGTGATCGCCGCCCAGGACGGTGAAAGCATCGCGCCGCGACTGGCCGATCGCCACTTCGGCGACGAGCTCGCGCGCGTCCGGGAGTCGCTCGCCGCCTGGCAGCTCCGCGTGCCGCAGCTGCGCAGCACCTGGGACGACCTGAACCACACGTTCTCGCGCTCGGTCTCCGACCTGGCGTCGCTGCGGATGCGCGGCCTGGGACAGCACGGTCACCTTCCGGCGGCGGGCATGCCGTGGTTCATGGCCGTCTTCGGGCGCGACACGATCATCACGTGCCTGCAGACCCTGCTCTTCGGCCCCGAGCTCGCCCAGAGCGCCCTTCAGACCCTGGCCGACCTGCAGGCGGATGCGGACGACGCTTCGATCGACGCCGAGCCGGGAAAGATCGTCCATGAGGTTCGCAACGGCCGCGGTGCCCGCGCCTGGTTCCCCGCCTACTACGGCTCGCTCGACGCCACGCCGCTCTACCTCGTGCTCCTGTCCGAGGTGTGGCGGTGGACCGACGACGCCACGCTTGTACAGGACCTGAAGGGGCCGGCCCTGCGCGCGCTGGAATGGATCGACAGGTACGGCGATCTGGACGGCGACGGTTTCGTCGAGTACCTGAGGCGGTCCGAGCGAGGGCTCGACAACCAGTCCTGGCGAGACTCCGGGATCTCGCAGAAGTTCGCCGACGGCTCGCTTGCCCGGCCGCCGATCGCACCCGTGGAGGTACAGGGCTACGTCTTCGACGCGAAGCTGCGCATGGCCGAGCTGGCGCGCGAGATCTGGCGCGACCGCGAGCTCGCCGAGCGGCTCGAGCAAGAGGCCGCCGAGCTCGCACGGAGATTCGACGACGCGTTCTGGATCGACGAGCGCGGCGGGTACTACGCGCTCGGCCTCGACGCCGAAAAGTCGAGAATCGACTCACTGGGCTCGCCCATCGGGCACCTGCTGTGGAGCGGCATCGTCCCGCCCGAGCGAGTCGATGCGATCGTCGACCGGCTCATGGGCGAGGAGCTCTGGTCGGGCTGGGGCGTGCGGACGATGTCGTCGGCGGACGGCGGCTTCAACCCGCTCGAGTACCACAACGGGACCGTCTGGCCGCACGACAACTCGCTGATCGCCTGGGGCCTGGCGCGCTACGGCCGCTTGGCGGAGGCACACCGCATCGTCAGACGGATGCTCAACGCCGCCGCCTACTTCGAGTACCAGTTGCCGGAGGTCTTCGCCGGCTTCTCGCGGGGCGAGACGCCCTTCCCGGTGCCGTATCCGACCTCGTGCCGGCCGCAGGCCTGGGCCGCGGCGACCCCCGTCATCCTCCTGCAGGTGCTGCTCGGGCTGGAGCCCGATCGGGAGCGCCACCTGCTCGTCTCGAACGCGACGGGGAGGATCCCGAGCTGGGCGGGCCGGCTCAAGCTGGCGGGCGTCCGCGCGTTCGGGAAGAGCTGGGAGATCCGTCTCGATGACGGAGCCGTGCGGGTCGAGGAGACGTAGCGACGTGCGGATCGGACTGCTCAGCCCGGTGTGGTTCCCGGTCCCGCCCACCGGCTACGGCGGGATCGAGTGGGTCGTGGCGCTGCTCGCGGACGGTCTGGTCGCAGCCGGGCACGAGGTGACCCTGTTCGCGTCCGGCGATTCGGAGACGAGCGCAAAGCTCGTATCCGTCTACGAGACGGCGCCCTCGGATCGGATCGGCAGCTCGCTCGTGGAGCTCGATCACGCGCTCGCCTGCTACGAGCGGGCGTCGGAGTTCGACGTCATCAATGACCATTCGGGCATTGCCGGTGCCGCGCTGGCGGGCACGGTCGAGACGCCGGTCGTCCACACCGTGCACGGCCCGCTCGACGGCGAGGCTGGACGGATCTACGAGCGCGTCGCGCACGTGGCGCCACGGCTCGGGCTGATCTCGCTCTCCCTCAACCAGCGCAAGCCGAAGCCGGACTTGCCCTGGATCGCGAACTGCCCGAACGCGCTCGACCTGACCGCGTATCCCGTGCAGCCCCATCGCGGCGACTACCTTCTCTTCCTCGGGCGCCTGAGCCACGACAAGGGGGCCCACCGCGCCATCGAAGTCGCGAAGGAGACCGGGTTGTCGCTCAAGATCGCCGGGAAGATGCGCGAGCCGCTCGAGAAGCAGTATTTCGAGGAGCACATACGCCCCAGGCTCGGCTGGGGCATCGAGTATCTGGGCGAGGTGCCGCACGAGGAGAAGGTCGATCTCCTTCAGAACGCCCGGGCGACACTCTTCCCCATTGCCTGGGAGGAGCCGTTCGGCCTCGTCATGCTCGAGTCCATGGCCTGCGGTACCCCGGTCATCGCCACCCGGCGCGGCGCGGTGCCCGAGGTGATCGAGCACCACCGCGGCGGCATCATCGTCGACCACCATCGCGACATGGCCGCCGCCGTCGAGGAGGTCGACCGGATCGACCCGCTCGAGTGCCGACGCTACGTCGAGGAGCGCTTCTCGCGCGAGCGGATGGTGGCGGACTACGTCGCGGCCTACGAGCTCATGCTGGGTCACGCAACGAGCCGGGCACAGCCCGGCTCAGCCGTGACGGAAAGGCCCGCGGAGCGGGCCGGGCGTAACGTAACGAGTCGCTAGTGGCGGAAGTGGCGGCGGTGGGTGAAGACCATCGCCGCGCCCGCGGCCTCCACGGCTGCGACGACGTCGGCATCTCGCTTCGAGCCGCCCGGTTGCACGAACGCGCCGACGCCTGCCTCCAGAGCCAGCTGCGGGCCGTCGGCGAACGGGAAGAACGCGTCCGATGCCAGCGCGGCGCCGGCGGTGTCGTGGCCGTGCTCGCGTGCCTTGTCGAGTGCGATGCGGACCGAGTCGACGCGGCTCATCTGGCCGGCCCCCACTCCGATCGTGGCGAGGTCGCGGACGACCACGATCGCGTTCGAGGCAACGTGCTTCACGACCCGCCAGGCGAGCAGGAGGTCCCCCCACGTCGCCTCGTCCGGTGAGCGCGTGGTGACGACCTCCATGGCTTCCCGCTCGTCGACGTCGCCGTCCGGATCCTGGACGAGCATGCCGCCGAGCACGCGACGGTAGTCGCGCCCGCCGACCCCTCCGCGGCGCTCCTCGTTGAGGAGGACGCGCGTCGAGCCCTTTCCCTCCAAAACGGCCAACGCTCCCTCCGAGTAGCCGGGCGCGAAGAGCACCTCGACGAACTGTGCGGCGAGACGCTCGGCGAGGGCCTCGTCGACCGGCCGGTTCAGGGCGACGATGCCGCCGTAGGCCGAGACGGGGTCCGATGCGAGCGCCTTGTCGAACGCCTCCCCGATCGTGCCGGCAAGCGCGCAGCCGCACGGGTTTGCGTGCTTGACGATCACGCAGGCAGGAACCGTGAGCTCCTCGAGCAGGGCCCGCGCTGCGCCCAGGTCGTTGAGGTTGTTGTACGAGAGGTCGCGTCCCGCGAGCTGTGTGATCCGGGACAGGAGATGGCGCCGGACGACGGCTTCGCTGTAGTACGCGGCCCGCTGGTGAGGGTTCTCTCCGTAGGCGAGCTCGCGCTCCTTCACCAGTGACAGCAGCAGACGCTCGGGAAAGGTCTCCCGATCGGAGAACCAGGACGCGATCGACGCCTCGTAGACGGCGGTCGCCGCGAACGCCTCGGCGGCGAGCATGCGGCGGGTCGCAAGCGAGACCTCGCTCGCGCTCGGCGAGCTCCGCGAGAACGATGTCGTACTGCACGGGCGAGGAGATCGGCACGACGTGCATGAAGTTCTTCGCGGCCGCCCGGAGCATGGCCGGGCCGCCCACGTCGATCATCTCGACCGCGTCTTCCTCGCGGGTGTCCTTGCGCCAGGCGACCTCGTCGAACGGGTAGAGGTTGACGCACACGAGGTCGATCGGCTCGATGCCGTGCTCGGCGAGCGCCGCCATGTCGTCCTCACTGTCACGCCTGGCCAGAATCCCGGCGTGCACACGCGGATGGAGTGTCTTGACCCGCCCGCCGAGCAACTCCGGGGACTCGGTGAGATCGTCGACGCGGCGCACGGGGAGGCCTTCCTCCTCGAGCCGGGTCGCCGTGCCGCCGCTGGCGAGCAGGCCGACACCGAGGTCGGCCAGGCCGCGGGCGAACTCGGCAATTCCCCGCTTGTCGTACACCGACACGAGGGCGCATCCGATCACCGGGCGCCTCCGACGGCCTGCGCGGTCGGCAGCAGATCCCGGACGACGCGCGGCAGCAGGCGGTGCTCGACGTCGTGGACGCGCTCGAGCAGCGATTCGGGCGTATCGCCCGCCTCGACCCGGACGCGCTCCTGGGCGATCACCGGGCCCGTGTCGACGCCCTCGTCGACGTAGTGCACGGTCACGCCGGTCTCGGCCACCCCGGCCGCCAGCGCGTCCTCGACCGCATGCGTCCCCGGAAAGGCGGGCAGCAGCGAGGGATGGACGTTGATCACACGCCGCGGGAAGCGGGCGAGGAAAGCCGGCGTCAGCAGCTGCATGTACCCGGCGCAGACGACGAGGCCGACCCCACGGGCCGAAAGCCAGTCGGCCATGGCGAGATCACGCTCCTCGCGTCCCGGGTAGGCGGCGAGCTCGAACACGGCGGTGGGAATTCCGGCGTTCGCTGCCCGCTCGAGCGCGCGGACGCCGGCCACGTTCGAGGCGACAGCGCCGACGGGAAGCGCGTCGTCGACCAGTGCCTGGAGGTTCGTGCCCGAGCCCGAGACGAGGACGCCGAGCACGCCGGGATCGATCATCTAGTCACGCGAAGACGACGCCGTCGATCCCGGCCGCGACCCGCCCGATGACGGGCAGCCCCGAGAGGCCCGCGTCGGGCGCAGACACGATCGCGCAGTACCCGATCCCGAGATTGAACACCCGCCGTTGCTCCTCCTCGGACACGCCCTGAGCATCGAGCCATGCGAACACGGCCGGACGCTCCCAGGCGGCCGGGTCGATGATCGCCCCGAGCCCCGTCGGCAGAACGCGTGCCAGGTTCCCCGGAATCCCGCCGCCGGTCACGTGGGCGAGCGCGCGGACGTCGCACTGCTCGCGCAGACGCCGGACATCGTCCAGATAGCAGCGCGTGGGGACGAGCAGCAGGTCGGCATCGAATGGGCCGTCGCCGACCAGCGAGCGAACGAGCGAGAAGCCGTTCGCATGCAGGCCCGCAGAGGCCAACCCGAGCACGACGTCGCCCTCCTCGACCCGGGATCCGTCGACGAGCTTTGCCCGCTCGACGATGCCGACGCAGGTTCCCGCGATGTCGACCTCCTCGTCGCGGTAGATGCCGGGCAGCTCGGCGGTCTCGCCGCCCAGGATCGCGCAGCCGGCGTCCCGGCAGACCGCGGCGGCGCCCTCGACGAGCTCGGCCACCTGGTCCAGGTCGAGCCGGCCGGCCGCCACGTAGTCGAGGAAGAACAGCGGCTTGGCTCCGGTCGTGACGACGTCGTTGATGCAGTGCGCGGCGAGGTCCGCGCCGCAGTCGCGCAGGCGCCCGGCCCGCCGCGCGAGCACGAGCTTCGTGCCGACCCCGTCCGTCGACGCGGCCAGCAACCGGTCGCCGTCGAGGGCGAAGAGGCCGGCGAAGCCGCCGAGCGCCCCCACAACCGGCGCGGTACGCGTCGACTCGACCGCCGCGCGGAGCCGTCCTACGACCTCTTCGGCCTTGCCGAGGGAGACGCCTGCCTGCTCGTAGGTGCGCTGTACCGCGATGGCCCAATCCTAGACCACGCCTCACGCGTCCCATCGACGCGCCGTTGCCCGCTTCGTACAATCGGTGTTGGACGTGGTGTCGAACGTCGTACCGCGGCTCGGTCGAGGCTCCGGCGGTCGCGAACGGCCGCGGGCATGCTGACCGTCCGGGACATCGTCTCGATCCCCTCGCTCGGCCTGCGCACGGCTGCCGGAGAGCGGGGGCTCGACAACCACGTGACGTGGCTCCACGCCTCCGAGCTGCTCGATCCGACGCCGTGGCTCGAGGGCGGCGAGCTCGTCCTCACCACCGGGCTCGGCCTCGACACGACGGCGGCGGCCCAGAAGGAGTATCTCCGGCGGCTCGCCGAGCATCGGCTGGCGGGGCTCGGCTTCGGGCTCGGCTTCGGCTTCGATGCCGTGCCGAAGGCTGTCGCCACGGAGGCCAACCGGCTCGGCTTCCCGGTGTTCACGGTTCCCTACGAGGTTCCGTTCATCGCCATCTCGAAGGCGGTGTTCACCCACCTGGCCAGTGAGCAGCTCGAGCTGGTCACCCAGGCGCTCGAGGTCAACGAGCGCCTCGCCGAGGCGGTCACCCACGGCCGCGGCCTCCAGGAGCTCCTCGCGGTCGTCGCGGGCCATCTCGGCTGCAGCCTCGCGCTCCTGGACGAGAGCGGACGCGTGCTGGCGGAGCGCCATGCCCGAAAGCGCCTGAGCTTCGAGCGCGCGCTCGAGCTGCCCGTCGTCGCCGACGACGAGATGGCCACCCTGCGGGCAGCCCGCGACGGCGGCGAGTTCGGCGAGTACGACCGCCTCGTCCTCCACCACGGCCAGACCGCGCTCGCGTTCGAGCTCGCGAAGCGGCATGCCGTGTCCGCGGCCGAGCTGCGGCTCGCGGGCAACCTGCTCGAGGATCTCGAGCAGGACCGGTTGGACGACCGCGAGGCTGCCCGCCGGATGACGGCGTTCGGGCTCGAGCCGGACCGCAACTACGCGGCGCTCGTCGCGCTGGCGGGCGACGGCCTCTCGAGCGAGCGGCTCCGCGCGTCGCTCGCGAGGGAGCTCGACCGCCGGGTTGTCGGCTACCTGTCGACGGTGCGCCGCGGCCGTGCGGCGTTCCTGATCGAGTCACCGGGCGAGGACGAGGCGCTGGCGCTCGCGCAGGCGCTCGTCCAGGTCGAGCCGTCCGCGCGCGTCGGCGTCGGCCGGCCGGCGCAGGGCCGGGCGCTCGGTCGCAGCCTGCTCGAGGCCCGGGCGGCGCTGGACACGGCCGCCGCTCCCGTCGCTTCCTACCACGACCTGGGCTCGCTCGAGCTGATGCTCAGCCTGCCGAACGCCGCGCTCGAAGCGTACGTCGACCGCGTGCTCGGCCCGGCCGTTCAGAACGCCTGGCTCGTCGACTCCCTCTCCGCGCTCCTCGACACCGGCTGTCGCTGGAGCGATGCGGCCGAGCGGCTCGGCGTTCACCGGCACACGCTGCGCTACCGGATGGAGCGGCTCCGGGAGCAGACCGGCCGCCATCCGGACGATCCCGAGCAGCGGATGGAGCTCTGGCTCGCCGTCAAGGCGAACCAGGCCCTCGCGGCGCGCGTCACGCAACGCGATCCTTAGCGGCGGCAGCGGACGGCTCGGCCGGCCGCGACCCGCGATCGCCGAGCCCGCCGGGCTCGGCACGGTCTTCGCGGCGCGCGCGCCTCAGGCGCCGGAGGCCGCTGCGACTCGTTGCCGCTCGGTCAGACTTCGAGCGCCAGAGCGTCGAGGCCGGCCTTCGTGGCCTCAGCGATCTGCCCGATCTCCTCGGGCGTGATCGTGAGCGGCGGCGAGACGGCGAGGCCTCGGACGAGCGGGCGCAGGAGCACGCCCTGCTCGCGGATCGCGATGTAGGCGTCCCACACCGCTCGCGGGTGGCGCTCGAGCACCGCCGCGTCGAGCTCGATCGCTGCCAGGAGCCCGAGCCCGCCGCGCACCTCGCCGACGAGCGGGTGCTCGGCGAGTGGCGCGAGCGCCTCGTAGAGGACCCCCTCGAGCTCCTCGCCCTTCGTGACGAGACCCTCGCGCTCGAGGATGTCGACGTTTGCGAGCCCGGCCGCACAGCACGCGGCATGGCCTGCGTACGTCGGGCCGTGGCGGAACGGCGCGCGCCCGGGCGTCGACCAGAACGGCTCGGCGACGCGGCCCGAGACGACCACGCCGGCCAGCGGGAGGTAGCCGCTCGTCACGCCCTTCGCGAACGTGATCAGGTCGGGCTCGATGCCGAAGCGCTCGGTGCCGAACCAGCCGCCGAGCCGTCCGAAGCCGCAGATGACGGAGTCGCAGACGACGAGCACGCCGAGCGCCTGGCAGAGCTCGGTGACGGCCTCGAGGTACCCCGGCTTCGGTGGGATCACGCCGCCCGCCCCGATGACCGGCTCGAAGAAGAACGCCGCCACGTTCTCGGGGCCGAGCTCCGCGAGCGTCCGCTCGAGCGCGTCGACCGAGTCGTGCGGGACGCGGCTCGTGTCCTCGAGCAGCGGGCCGAAGCCGGCGCGGTTCGCGTCGATCCCTCCCACGCTCGTCCCGAAGCCCATCGCTCCGTGGTAGGCACTCGTGCGGCTGACGAGGTGTACTCGTTCAGGCTTCCCGAGGATGTCCCAGTAGAGGCGCGCGAGCTTCGCCGCGGTCTCGATCGCCTCGCCTCCGCCGGACGTGAAGAAGACCCGCGCGTCGTCCATCGGCGCGAGACCGGAGAGCCGCTCCGCCAGGTCGAGCGCGGGGCGGTTCGCGACGTCCTGGAAGATCGAGTACGTCTCGAGCTCGCGCATCTGACGCTCGACGGCGTCGACGATCTCCCGCCGCCCGTGGCCGACGTTCGCGTACCAGAGGCTCGCCGAGCCGTCGAGGTAGCGCCGGCCCTCCTCGTCCCAGAGCCACACGCCCTCGCCGCGCGTCAGCACCACCTCGGCGCCGTCGACGACCGCCATGTCGGCGAACGGATGCCAGAGCCGCGTCGTGCCGACAGCAGTCTCGGGAAGCGCCATGCGGGCACGATGCCACGCTCGGCGCGGCGGCGCAAGTCCGGGCGGTCCGGTTGGGAACGGCCTGCAAGCGGGCGCGCGCTCGCGCATCACTCTCGCGCCCGTTTGCAGAGGAGGAGGAGAAGCGTGCCAACACGAGTGGCAGTCGACGTCGGCGGGACGTTCACCGACATCTGCGTCATGGACGAGGCCAGCGGCACGGTCGAGGTCGCGAAGGTGCCGTCGACCGCGGATCCGATCGACGGGGTGCTGGCCGGCGTGGAGGAGGCCGGCGTCGACCTCCGCGACGTCGTCCTCTTCTCGCCACGGCACGACCGTGGCGACGAACGCGCTGCTCACGCGGCGGCTGCCGCCGGCGGCGATGGTGACGACGAAGGGCTTCCGCGACGTGATCGAGATCCGCCGCGGCACGAAGGACGACCTCTGGGACGCCTACAAGGACGTCGCTCCGCCCGTACATCCGCCGCCGCGACCGCTTCGAGGTCGACGGAGCGCGTCGACTACGCCGGCGAGGTCGTCGAGCCGCTCGACGAGGACGAGGCGCGGCGGGTCGCCGGCGTCCTCCGCAGGCGCGGCGTCACGACCGTGGCCGTCTGCTTCATCAACGCCTACGCGAACCCGGCCCACGAGCTGCGGATGCGCGAGATCCTCGAGGAGGAGCTGCCCGGCGTCGCGGTGTCGACCTCGCGCGAGGTCCTGCCGGAGATCTTCGAGCACGAGCGCTTCTCGACGACGGTCGCGAACGCCGTGCTCGCGCCGCTCGTCGGCGGGCTACGTGCGAGCGGCTCGGGAGCGGCTCGCGGAGGGCGGCTACGACGGCGACCTGCTGCTGCTCCACTCCGGCGGCGGCGTGATGACGCCGCAGTCGGCGCGAGCAGCCTCGCCGTGCGGCTTGCCGCCTCGGGCATCGCGGCCGGCGCCATCGCGAGCCGGCACCTCGCCGGCCTGTGCGGCTACGCGAACGCGATCGGCCTCGACATGGGCGGGACGAGCACCGACATCTCGCTCGTCTACGACGGGCGAGGCGCGCATGACGAAGGAGTGGTTCGTCGAGTACGGCTACCCGATCTGCTTCCCGTCGATCGAGGTGCTGACGATCGGCGCGGGCGGCGGGTCGCTCGCCTGGATCGACGCGGCCGGATCGCTCCGCAACGGGCCGCAGTCGGCGGGCGCCGATCCCGGGCCCGCCTGCTACGGGCGCGGCAACGACGCAGCCGACGAACACCGACGCGAACCTCGTGCTCGGCCGGCTCGGCGAGGAGCTGATCGGCGGCGCGATGCGGCTCGACCGGGCCGCGGCCGAGCGGGCGATCCGTCGCCGGGGTCGGCCGAGCCGCTCGGGCTCGAGCTCGACGACGGCCGCGAACGCGATCATCCAGGTGGCGAACGCGAACATGGCCGACGCGGTGCGGCTGATCTCGATCCGCCGCGGCTACGACCCGCGCGAGTTCGCGCTCGTCGTCTTCGGCGGCGCCGGCCCGCTGCACGGCGCGGCGCTCGCGCGCGAGCTGTCGATCCCGACGGTGCTCGTGCCGCCGAACCCCGGCATCACCTCGGCGCTCGGCTGCCTGCTCGTCGACGTCCGCCACGACCTCTCGACGATGTTCCTCGCGCCAGGTCGACGACGTCGACACGGCGAGCTCGAGGGCGAGTTCGCGACGCTCGAGGCCGAGGCGCGGGAGCGGCTCGAGCACGAGAGGCGTGCCCGCCGAGCAGATGCAGCCTGCAGCGGACGATCGACATGCGCTACCTGGGGCAGTGGCGCTCGCTGTCGATCCCCGTCGAGCTCGCCGCTCGACCTCGCGGCCGCGACGGCGGGCTTCCACGCCGAGCACGAGCGCGAGTACAACTACCGCCGCGACGACGCGCCCGTCGAGATCTACCGGCTCGGCGTGCAGGCGGTCGGGCGTGACGCCCAAGCCGGAGCTCGCCCGGCACGCGCGCGACGGCGCGCTGCCCGCGCCGCACGACGACGCGGCAGGTTCGCTTCGACGACGGCTCGCTCGCACGAGACGCCCGTCTACCTCCGCGGCGATCTCCCTGCCGGCGCGGCTCTCGAGGGCCCGGCCGTCGTCGAGCAGCTCGACTCGACGACGCTCGTCCCGCCCGGCTGGCACGCGGAGGTGGACGAGTGGCTCAACATCCGCATGCACGACACGGAGGCGACACCGATGAGCAGCGAGCGCGCCTACACGCCTCGACCCGGTCACGTTCGAGGTGCTCAAGAACGCGTTCGTGACGACCGTCGACCAGATGGCGGAGCAGATCCTCCGCACCTGCCACTCGTTCGTCATCTACGCGCGCGACTTCTCGTCGGCGCTCTGCGACGTCGCGCGGCGACACGATCATGCAGGGCAGCCAGGACATCGCCGTGCACGTCGGCACGCTGCACACGACGCGCGAAGTCGATCATCGAGGCCTTCGGGGACGACATGCACCCGGGCGACGTCTACGCGATGAACGACCCGTACCTCGGCGGCACGCACTTCAACGACGTGCGGATCGTCCGGCCGATCTTCCACGACGGCGAGGTCATCGCCTTCGCGCTCAGTCGAACGGCCACTGGGCCGACGTCGGCGGCAGCGTGCCCGGCTCGTTCGACATCAGCGCGAAGGAGCACTTCGGCGAGGGCCTGCGCATCCCGCCGATCCGGATCTGGGACGAGGGCCGCTTCCGCGGCGACATCGTCCGGATGATCGTCTCGAACACGCGGGCGCCGAGCGACGCCGAGGGCGACCTGCACGCGCAGGCCGAGGCGACGCGGGTGGCCGAGCGGGAGATCCTGCGGCTGGTCGACAAGTACGGCAGGGAGACGGTCGATGACGGCGTTCTCGGAGGTGCAGGACTACGTCGAGCGGCTCACCCGCCAGCGCGTCGCCGAGCTGCCCGACGGCACCTGGGAGACCGAGGACTACATCGACTACGACCCCTCGGTCGGCGAGGGCATGATCCCGATCAAGGTCAAGCTGACGATCGAGGGCGACCAGATCCACTACGACCTCACGGGCTCGCATCCGGCGGTCGGCACGTTCCTCAACTCCTGCTACGGGACGACGTTCTCGGGCGTCATCGCCGGCACGAAGACGTTCTTCCCCGACGTGCCGCTCAACTCCGGCTTCTACCGGGTCGTGCAGCGTCGATCTCGGGCCCGAGGGCACGGTCGTCAACGCGACCTGGCCGATCGCCGTCACCGGCTTCTGCTCCGGGCCCTACGAGAAGATCATGAACGCGATCTTCGAGCTCTGGTCGAAGATCATTCCCGAGCGCGCGCTCGCCTGCTCGTTCAACCTCGAGTACCTGCTCGTCGGCGGACGCGACGTCGCGCCGGCGAGAGCAAGCCGATCTTCATGTGGTACGACTGGATGGTCGGCGGCTGGGGCGGCCGCAACGGCAGGGACGGCTCGAACGGCACCGCCCCGATCTTCGGCGTCGGGCCTCGCCGTCCAGCCGCTCGAGGGCCAGGAGCGGCTGTGTCCCGTCGCTCACGACCGGCCACGAGATCGTGACCGACTCGGGCGGCCCGGGAACGCTACCGCGGCGGCATGCGGCGTCGAGAAGGGCGCCACGCTGACCGGGGCCGAGAGCACGGTCATGTCCTACCTCTGCGACCGCGCACGGTCGATCACCTGGGGCATCGAGGGCGGCCTGCCGTCGATCCCGCACGGCGTCTGGCTGAACAAGGGCACCGACGAGGAACGCTTCCTCGGGGCCGTCTTCTCCGACGTGCCGATCCGTTCCGGCGACACGTTCACCCGGCCGTCGGCCGGCGGCGGCGGCTTCGGCGATCCGCTCGAGCGCGACCCGGAGCGGTGAGGGAGGACGTCGTCGACGGCTACGTCTCGATCGAGCGGGCGCTCAAGGACTACGGCGTCGTCGTCCGCGAGGTGGACGCCGAGCTCTCCGAGTACGAGGTCGACCTCGAGGAGACCGAGCGCGAGCGCGCCCGCATCGCGGAGGAGCGCCTGGGCTGGCTCGACGAGGATCCGGAGTCGGTCGCCGAGCGCTACCGCGCCGGCGAGCTCGACACGCTCGACGTGATCCGCCGCTACGGCGTCATCCTCGACTGGGGCACCGGCGAGCTGCTGCCGAAGACGACGGAGACGTTCCGCGCGATGGTGCGGAGGCGCGCCGCCGCCCACTGGCCGCGCGCCGAGGTGGGCGCGACGGCGTAGGGGCGAAGCGAGGTGGCCGTGTCCCCCGAGACAGTGCGCGTCGCTGCCGTCCAGGCCGCGCCCGTGTTCCTCGACGGGCCGGCGACCGTCGAGAAGGCAGTCGCGCTCGTCGAAGAGGCGACGGCGAACGGCGCGAAGCTCGTCGCCTTCCCCGAGACGTGGATCCCGGGCTATCCGGCGTGGATCTTCGGCGCGGCCGGCTGGGACGACCCGCAGGCGAAGAAGGCGTATCGCCGGCTGCACGCGAACTCGGTCGAGGTCCCGAGCCCGGAGACCGAGGAGCTCTGCCGCGCCGCGCGTGCCGGCGGGGCCGTGCTCGTCGTCGGCATGACGGAGCGCGACGGCGGCTCGCTCTACAACTCGCTGCTGTACGTGTCCGACCGCGGCGAGCTGCTCGGCGTCCATCGCAAGCTGATGCCGACCCACGCCGAGCGGATCGTCTGGGGGCTCGGCGACGGCAGCACCTTGCACGTGTTCGACACCGCCGTAGGACGCGTGGGAGGCCTCGCCTGCTGGGAGCACTGGATGCCGCTCGCGCGCTTCGCCATGCACGCCAAGGGCGAGCAGATCCACATCGCCGCCTGGCCCGAGGTCGGGAATCCCGAGCTGCACCGCTTCGCAAGCCGCCACTACGCCTTCGAGGGGCGGTGCTTCTCGCTCTGCGTGATCGGCGCTGCGCTCCCCGCGAATGCGATCCCGGCGGACTTCGAGCTCCCCGGGGCGATGGGGGCCTCCGACGACTTCGAGGCCGCTGCGGGGACGTCGCCGGGGACGGCGATCTTTGCTCCGGACGGAACGGTCGTGGCGGAGGCGCCGGCCGGGGAGGAGACGATCGTCTACGGCGACCTCGACCTCGGGCGGATCGCCGAGGAGCAACAGGCCCTCGACGTCGCCGGTCACTACAACCGTCCCGACGTCTTCGAGCTGCGGATCGACGAGACGCCTCGCCAGCCGATCGCCCGGCGCGGGAACGGGCAGCGCGAGCCCGGCGTGCCCGCGGTCGACCACGACGCCGAGCCGACCGTTCCCGTTCGCTAGCCCACGGGCGGCCCGACGATGGCATTCAGGATCTCGGTCGACACCGGCGGGACGTTCACCGACGTCGTCGTCGACGACGAGCGCGGGCACCTCCGGATCGGCAAGGCGCTGACGAGCCGCGAGCGCGCCTACGACGGGATCCGGCAGGGGCTCGCACAGATCGCCCCCGAGCTCGGGCTCAGCGTCGAGGAGCTGCTCTCGCAAACCGAGGTCTTCACCTACGGCACGACGCGCTCGACGAACGCGATCGTCGAGGGCAAGACGGCGCAGGACCGCGTTCTTCACCACCGAGGGCTTTCCCGACATCCTGCTGCTGCGCGAGGGCGGCAAGCTCGACCCGTTCAAGCAGATCCCCTACCCGCCGCCCTACGTTCCGCGCTACCTCACGTTCGAGATCGCGGAGCGCATGGACTCCGAGGGCGACGGCGTTCCTCCCGCTCGACGAGGATTCGGTCCTGCGCGCGATCGAGGAGGCGCGGGCATTGCGCGCCGAGGCGGTCGCCGTCTGCCTCCTGTGGTCGATCGTCGAACCCGGCGCACGAGCTCAGGGTCGGCGAGCTGCTCGACGAGCACTGGCCGGAGGTCCCGTACACCCTCTCGCACCGGCTGAACCCGATCATCCGCGAGTACCGGCGGGCGTCGTCGACCGCGATCGACGCCTCGCTGAAGCCGGTCATGCAGGAGTACCTGGCGACGATGGAGCGCGATCTCGCGCAGGCCGGCTTCCGGGGGCACCTGCTCATCTCGACCTCGTTCGGCGGCTCCTGGCGGCCGCAGGCGATCGTCGAGCGGCCGATCTACTCGGTCGGCTCGGGGCCGTCGATGGCGCCGGTCGCGGCGGTCACGTACGCGCGCGAGGAGCTGGCGACGAGCCGGACGAGCTGATCGTCTGCGACACCGGCGGCACGACGTTCGACGTCGGCCTCGTCTCGGGCGGCCAGATCAACTACACGGCGGAGACCTGGCTCGGCGGGCGCTGGATCGGCCACATCACGGGCATCCGCTCCGTGGACGTGAAGTCGATCGGCGCCGGCGGCGGCTCGATCGTCTGGATCGACCCCGGGGGACTGCTCCGCGTCGGCCCGCGCAGCGCGGGGGCCGACCCGGGGCCGGCCTGCTACGGGCTCGGCGGCACGAGCCCCACCGTCACCGACGCTGCCGTCGTGCTCGGCTGGATCGACCCCGACTACTTCCTCGGCGGACGGCTGCAGCTCGACGCCGACGCGGCGCGCGGATGCGATCGACACGGCCGTCGCAGGGCCGCTCGGCATGACCGTCGAGGAGGCGGCATACGCCGCGCTCACGATCGCGACGCGAGAACATCGTCGGCGCGATCCGCGAGATCACGATCGCGCAGGGCATCGACCCGCGCGAGGTCGCGATCGTCGCGGGCGGCGGGGCGTCGGGGCTGAACGATCGTCCCGATCGCGCGCGAGCTCGGCTGCGCGCGCGTGCTGCTGCCGTCCACCGCCGGCGCGCTGTCGGCCTGCGGAGCGCTCTACTCGGACGTGATCGCCGAGTTCTCGCGCAGCCGCTACGCGGAGACGCGCACGCTCGACCTGGACGCGGTCAACGCCGTCCTCGACGAGATCGAGGCGGCGGCGGACGCGTTCCTCGACGAGCTCGCCGACGTCGGAGCCGCTCGAGACGCGCAAGGAGTTCGTCGTCGAGGCCCGCTACCGGGCGCAGGTCTGGGAGCTCGAGGTCCCGATCCCGCGCTCGGCTCGAGGACGACAAGGACGTCGCGCGCACTGGAGGAGGCGTTCCACGCGACGCACGAGCGGGTCTTCGCGGTGCGCGAGCCCGGCCAGTACCTCGAGTGCCTGCTCTGGAAGGTCCGGGCGACTGCGGTGCTCGCCAAGCCGGCCGTGCGCTCGCGCGACTGCCCGCCGAGGGCGACCCGGAGCCGGTCGAGCTCGCCGACGGCGTACTTCCCAGACCTGGGGCTCGCTCCCGTGCCGCGCTACGACGGCGCGGCGCTTGCCCAGGGCGCGCGCATCGAGGGCCCCGGCGATCATCCGCGAGCCGACGACGACGGTCGTCGTCTATCCGGGCTCGTCCGCCACGGTCACGGCCCGCTCGGCAACTACCTGCTCGAGGTCGGGGACGGCACGCGGGCGACGGCGCTCGTCGACGAGGAGAGCGAGGCCGCGTGAACGCCGGTTCGACCGCGTTCTGCTCGCGGTGATCGCGAACCGGCTCGACTCGATCGTGCGCGAGATGGAGAACACGCTCCTGCGCAGCGGCCGCTCGGCGGTCCTCAACATGGCGCGCGACTTCTCGTGCGCGCTCATCACCGGCGGACAATCGCCTGCTCGCCTCCGCCGAGGGCCTGCCCGTCCACGTGATCGGCATGGAGTTCCTCGCCGAGGCGATGACCGACCTGCACGACGACATCGACCGACGGCGACGCCTTCCTGCACAACGACCCGTACCTCGGCAACACCCACCCTGCCGACCACGTCATCCTCGTGCCGGTCTTCTGGGAGGGACGCCACGTCTTCACGGCGGCGGCCAAGGCGCACCAGGCCGACTGCGGCAACGCGCAGCCGACGACGTACATGCCCTACGCGCGCGACGTCTACGAGGAGGGCAGCCTGATCTTCCCGGCCGTGCGGGTGCAGCGCGACTACGAGGACATCGACGACATCATCCGCATGTGCAGGCGCCGCATCCGCGTGCCCGACCAGTGGTACGGCGACTACCTCGCCATGGTCGGCGCAGCGCGGATCGGCGAGGCGCGGCTCGAGGAGCTGTGCGCGAAGTACGGGCGCGATACGCTCGAGCGCTTCGTCGAGGAGTGGTTCGACTACTCGGAGCGACGCATCGCCCACGTCATCTCGCAGATGCCGAAGGCCACGATCGTCGGGCACGGGATGCACGACCCGTTCGGGCCCGCTCCCGACGGCATCCCGATCAACGTCACGGTCACCGTCGATCCCGACGCGGGGATGATCGAGCTCGACCTCGACCGACAACATCGACTGCCTGCCGGCCGGCGTGAACGAGTCGCGCACGTGCGCGATGAACAACTGCATGACCGGCCTCTTCAACTCGATCGACCCGGACATCCCGCACAACGCGGGCACCTTCAGGCGCGTGAAGGTGAAGCTGCGCGAGAACTGCGTCGTCGGGCATCCCGACGTTCCCGCACTCCTGCTCGGTCGCGACGACGAACGTCGGCGAGCGCCTCGTCGTCACGACGCAGCGGGCGATCGCGGACGCGCTGGCCCGGCTACGGCCTGGCCGAGGGCGCCTGCGGGATCGGCCCGGGCTTCGCCGTCGTCTCGGGCACCGACTGGCGCAAGGGCGACGACCGCTACGTGAACCAGAAGTTCCTCGGCTCCCAGGGTGGGCCGGCCGGCCCGGAGCACGACGGCTGGGTCACCTACGGCAACGCCGTCACGAACGGCCTCATGTTCCGCGACTCCGTCGAGATCGACGAGCTGAAGTACCCGATCCGGGTGCGCGAGATCCGGGTCCGCGACGACTCCGAGGGCGCGGGCCGGCGCCGCGGCGCTCCCGGCACGCGCGTGACCTACGGGCCGAAGCACGACCCGATGACGGCCGCCTACGTCACCGACGGCCACTTCCATCCGCCGCGCGGAACCCGCGGCGGCGGTGACGCGGCGTCGTCGATCCCGTTCAAGGTCCTGCCCGACGGCACGGAGGAGCCGCTGCGGCCCATCTCGCAGGAGGTGATCGAGCCCGGCGAGCTGCTCGGCCACGAGCTCAGCGGCGGCGGGGGCTACGGCGACCCGTTCGAGCGCGAGCCGGCGCTTGTCCGCGACGACGTGCTCGCCCGCTTCGTCACCGTCGAGCGCGCCCGCGACGTCTACGGCGTCGCGTTCGAGCAGGAGACGCTCGACGACACGCTCGCGGTCGACGAGGCCGAGACCGAGCGCCTGCGAAAGGCGCCGCAGGTGAAGAGCCCCGATCTGCGTCTCGACGGCAAGGTCGCGATCGTCACGGGCGCGAGCTCGGGCATCGGCGCCGCGACCGCCGCGGGCGATGGGCGCGGCGGGCGCCCGGGTCGTGCTGGTCGGGCGCGACGACGGACGTCTCGCAGCCGCGGCGGCCGACGTCCCGGAGCACCTCGTGCTGGCCGTCGACATCACCGACGACGACGCACCGGCCGCGATCGTCGAGCGGACGCTCGAGGCCTTCGGCCGCATCGACGTGCTCGTCCACTCCGCCGGCGCTGTTCGAGCCGGTGCCCGTTCGCCGAGCTGCCCGCCGAGAGCCTCGACCGCCAGTGGAGCACGAACGTCCGGGCGCCGTTGCTGATCACGCAGGCGGCCCTTCCGCACCTCGGCGCCGGCGCGTCGGTTGTCTTCATCTCGTCCATCGCCGGGCACGTCGGCTTCCCGGACTCCGCCGCCTACTGCGCGACGAAGGGAGCGCTCGAGCTCGTCACGCGGTCGCTCGCGCTCGAGCTCGCGCCGCGCGGCATCCGGGTCAACGCATCGCACCGGGCAACATCCAGACGCCGATGAACGAGGAGCTCCGCACCACCACCGACTACGAAGCCGTGTGCAACGCCGTCACGCCGGCCGGCCGCTTCGGGGAGGCGGACGAGATCGCGGCGGCGATCCTGTTTCTCGCCTCCGACGCGGCGAGCTATGTCCACGGCACGTCGCTGCTCGTCGACGGCGGCTGGACGGCGCGATGAGGCGCCCGCGAGCGCGTTACGCCAACAAGATCGCGGGCTCGGTCGTCTCACTCGACATGGCGCCTCGGCTTATGCTCGGGGCTTGACTAGGCCGGACCCGCCGCCTTGAATTGACGGTCCGGCAAAAAGACGCGGCTCCGGCGCGCCCGGGTCCGCGGGGGGAACGGGACGAAATGGAGGGAGGACACGTGGCAGGAAAGTTTTCGAAGGTCATTCTCTTGGCGCTCCTGGCGCTCGGCCTTGCCGTTGCCGCCGGGTGTGGCGGGGGCGACGAGGAGACGGCCGCGCCGCCGGCCGAGGCGCCGGCGAGAACCGCCCGCGGAGCCGCCGGCGGAGACCGGGGCACCGCCCGCCGAGACCGGCGCGCCCGCCGAGGAGCCCGCGAGCGGGGCGCCGTCGGGCGATCCGATCCTGATCGGGATCTCGACGGCACAGACCGGCATTCTCGCCCCGTACGACCTGCAGGCGGGCCAGCTCTTCGAGATGCGGATCAAGCAGATCAACGACGCGGGCGGCGTGCTCGGCCGCCCGATCGAGACGCAGTGGATCGACACGAAGTCGGACCAGCCGCTGGCCGCGACGAACGCCGAGGAGCTGATCGGCAAGGGCGCCGTGGTCATCATCGCCACGTGCGACTTCGACTTCTCGTTCCCGGCAATCCAGGCGGCGGGCGCCGCCGAGGTGCCGGGCATCGCACTGTGCGCCTCCTCGCCGAAGGTCGCCACGCCCGACATCGTCGGCCCCTACGGCGGGTCGATGGGCCTCGGCTCCGACACCGAGGGCGTCGGCGATGGCCGAGTGGTCTCGAGAACAAGCCGGAGCTGAAGCGTGCGTACATCTTCCGCGACGACTCGCTCGAGTACTCGAAGGCGACGGCGGACTACTTCGAGGCCCGCTGGGAGGAGCTCGGCGGCGAGATCTGCGGCAAGGACACCTTCGTCGGCGGGCCCGACCTCGACCTGTCCTCGCAGGTGACGCGCCTCCGCAGCGCGGTCGACGGCTGCGACTTCATCTACGACGGCTCCTGGCAGCCCTACGGCTCCCAGCTGCATCCGCGCGATCCGCGACGCCGGGATCGACTGCCGATCGTGACCAACGCATCGGTGAACGGCACGCTCGTCACCGAGGTGGCCGGGCACGACGTCTCGAACTTCTGCGCGCTCGGCTTCGCCTGCCTGCCGACCTACTGCGAGGGCACGCAGACCGGAGAGGTCGCAGCAGATCGCCGACGAGTTCCAGGCCGAGTACGGCGAGCCGCTCGGCAACCACTACGCGCTGCCGCGGCTACGCGCTCGCAGACGCGGTCGTCGCCGCGATCGAGGCGGCAGGCTCGACCGAGGGCCCGGCGATCGCCGAGGCGCTGTTCAGCGGTCAGGTGCAAGATCGACTACTTCGGAACGCCGATGGCATTCACCGAGACGTGCCACCGGCCTCAGCCGGCCGTGCTACTCGGTCGAGGAGTTCAGAACGGCGTCAACACGCAGATCGACACCGCGGCCGTGGAGTCGATCCCCGACATCGGCGACGGGAGCCCGTGCTCCGGCGAGCCGCCGGCCGCCGGGTAGACGAAGGAGAAGCGTCCGAGACAACCGAGGAGACCGATGAACGACGCCGTCGACGGCTCGGCCCGCGCGAAGCTCGTCGCGGAGGGCATCCACGTCCACTTCGAGGGCGTCCGGGCCGTCGACGGCATCGACCTGACGCTCGAGCAGGGCCAGATCATGGGGCTGATCGGCCCCAACGGCGCCGGCAAGACGACGTTCATGAACGCGGTCAGCGGCTTCGTGCCGCTGACCGCCGGCACCGTGACGATGGGCGGCACCGACGTGACCGGCTGGTCGCCGCAGAAGCTCGTTCGGCTGGGGCTCGTCCGGACGTTCCAGGACGTCGCGACGTTCCCGGAGCTCACGGTCTTCGAGAACGTCGAGCTCGGGGCGCTCGGCGCCGGGCTCGGCCGCCGGGAGGCGCCCGCAAGCGAGCGTGGGAGCTGCTCGACGAGCCTGGGGCTCGACGGCAGCTCGCGCAGCTGCCGCGCGTCCGCGCTCCCGCACGGCGAGGAGCGCCGGGTCGGCATCGCCCGCGCGGTCGCGGTCGCAGCCGAAGTTCCTTCTGCTCGACGAGCCGGCGGCCGGGCTCGACGACGCCGAGAGCCTGGCGCTCACCGAGACGCATCGCGCAGCTGCGCGAGCAGCTCGGCTGCGGCGTGCTGCTCGTCGAGCACGACATGCGCATCATCTTCCGGGTCTGCGAGCGGATCCAGGTGCTCGACTACGGCAAGTCGATCGCCGTCGGCACGCCGGAGGAGATCCGCACGAGCAAGGCCGTGATCGCGGCCTACCTCGGCGAGAAGGGAGCACAGGATGCTGCGGCTCACTGACGTCAGCGTCCACTACGGGCGGATCGCCGCCGTCCAGGGCTCTCCCTCGAGGTCAACGAGGGCGAGCTCGTCGGGCTCGTCGGCCACAACGGCGCCGGCAAGTCCACGACGCTCTGGGCGATCACCGGCGTGCTCAAGCCGACGCTCGGGGACGATCGACTTCCAGGGGCAGCCGATCGGCGGCCGCTCGCCGGAGCGAGATCCTGCGGCGCGGCATCGCGCTCGTCCCCGAGAACCGCCGCATCTTCGGCCGGCTCACGGTCGGCGAGAACCTCTCGATCGGCACCTCGGCGCGCTCCGACCGCCGCGCCGCCGCACGCCGACATCAAGCGCATGTGCGAGCGCTTCGAGGTGCTCGGCAAGTTCTACGACCGGTCCGGCTCGAAGCTCTCGGGCGGCGAGCAGCAGCAGCTCGCGATCGCCCGCGCGCTGCTCGCGCGCCCGAAGCTCCTGCTCCTCGACGAGCCGACGCTCGGGCTCGCGCCGCTCATCGTCGACCAGGTCTTCGAGATCCTCCACGAGCTGAAGGAGGAGGGCGTCACGATCCTGCTCGTCGAGCAGAACGCCGCGCGCACGATCGAGGTCGCCGACCGCACCTACGTGCTGCGGAGCGGAGGGCGGGTCGCGTTCCACGGCACGGCGGAGGAGCTGGCGCAGGTCGGCGACTTCGAGACCGCGTACATCGGCATGGCGACGGCGTAGAGACCGATGACCAACGCAATCCAGTACGCGGTCGACGCGATCGCCTACGGCAGCCTCTTCGCGCTGATGGCGCTCGGGCTCGCGCTGCTCTTCAACGTCATGGGCCTCATGAACTTCGCGTACGGCGAGCTGATCATGGTCGGCGCGCTACACGATGTACTACACGCGCGACTGTCGGCTGGCCGCGATGGTCGTGCTGACGATCGTCGTCGTCACCGTCCTCTCGCTCCTGCTCGAGCTGGTCGCGTTCCGGCCCGTTCGGAACGCCTCGCCGATCACGCTGCTGGTCACCTCCTTCGCCGTCAGCTACGGGCTGCAGCAGCTCGCCTGGATGACCGTCGGCCGCGGCCCGCAGAAGGGCGTCGAGCCCTACCCGTGGCTGACCGTGCAGATGGACATCGGCGGCGTGCGGATCTCACGGCTCGCGATCCTGACGATGGTCGTGGCGATCGTGCTGCTCGTCGGCGATGAGCCTCATGCTCAAACGCACGATGCTCGGCATCCAGCTGCGTGCCTCGACCGAGGACTTCCGCATGGCGCAGCTCGTCGGCGTGCAAGGCGAACTGGGTGATCTCGTCCGCGTTCGCGATCACCGGCGTGCCTCGGCCGCGGTCGTCGCCCTCCTCTACGTCCTCCGCACCGGCGCCATCGACCCGGAGATCGGCCGCGGCCCGCTGCTCGTCGCGTTCGTCGGCGGCGTCATCGGCGGGCTCGGGCAGCCTCGCCGGCGCCGCGCTCGGCGGCTTCGTCCTCGGCGGCGATCATCAACGGCCTCCAGGCCACGCTGCCGACGAAGTTCGCGAGCCACACGCTGATGTTCGCGTTCCTCGGCCGTGATCGCGATCCTCGTGCTGGCAGCCGAACGGTCTCGTGGCCATCCGCGGCGGCTGCGGTCAAGCGCGCGTGGCGGCGGCTCCGACCGCCAGCCGCGTTGCCGAGGGGGCGCAAGCGCGTGATTCGAGCCGCGCACGCTCGAAGGGCCCGCACGGCGCGTCTGGCCGCCGCTCGTCCTCTGCGTCGTGATCGTGATCAGCTGGGCGATCGTCACGGCGCTCGACAGCGCCGTCTACACGCGGACGACCGTCCTGATGTTCCTGCTGCTGATCGTGACCCTCTCGGCCTGCAGATGTTCAGCGGCAACTCCGGCGTGCTCTCGTTCGGCCACGTCGCCTTCATGGCGATCGGGGCCTACACGTCGGCGCTGCTCACGATCCCGCCCGAGATCAAGGAGTTCACGTACCTCGAGATGCCGGGCTTCCTCAAGTCGTGGATCTTCCCGGCGGAGCTCGGGACGATCGAAGGCGACGCTGGCCGGCGCAGGCTTCGCGGCGCGCTTCGCGTTGCTCACCGCCGCGCCGATCGCGCGCCTGGCGCGGCGTCGCGGCCGGCATCGGCACGCTCGCGATGCTCGTGATCGTCAACGTCTTCATCATCCAGACCGTCTCGATCACGCGCGGCACGAGCACGATGATCGGCGTCCCGGAGACGACGACGTTCCTCAGCGTGATGATCTGGGTGCTCATCTTCATCGTCGTCGCGTTCGTCTTCCAGCAGTCCCGCTTCGGCCTGCGGCTGCGCGCCTCGCGTGAGAACGAGCGGGCCGCGAGGTCGGTCGGCGTGCGGGTCGCGGGTCGAGCGCGCGATCGCCTGGGTGCTCTCGGGCTTCGTGGGCGGCGTCGGCGGCGCGCTCTACGGCCACTACTTCGTCACCTTCAGCCCCGGTGACGTTCTACTTCGACATGACGTTCCTCACCGATCGCGATGCTCATCGTCGGCGGCATGACGAGCGTTCCGGCGCCGTCGTCGGGGTGTTCTTCCTCACGTTCGTCAACGAGCTGCTTCCGCCGCTGGGAGGTGGACGGCTTCGCAGGCGTGACGCCGCCGTCGGGCACGGCCAACCTCGTGCTCGCGGTCGTCCTGCTCGTGACGCTGATCCTGCGCCCGAAGGGCATCACCGCCGGCAAGGAGATCCCGTGGCCGGGCGACTGGTAGCTGCCGCCCGCGCCTGAGCGGGGCCGGAGCCGAGCGCTCGGCGGACGCGCGCTCCCGGAGGCTCCGCCGGCGCGAACCCCGCCGGAGCGTCGGGGAGGCCACGCCGACCGAAGAGGAGGCTTGAGGTGGCGAAGAAGCTCGTGCTGCTGACGTACACGCCACGCGAGCTCGACGAGGACGAGTACGCCAAGTTCATCCGCGAGATCGACTACCCCGCCTTCCGCCAGAACCCCGACATCCTCGACTACAGCTGCTGGCGCGCGTCGAGAGCGTCCAGGGCAAGGAGCGATTCACGCACTTCGACCTCATGGAGATCGCCGACTTCTCGCAGCTGGCAGGCGATCGTGGCCGACCCGGTCGTTCGGGGGAACGTCGAGCGCTGGACTCGCGAGTGGTCACGGCACGGCCCCGAGCACCCGGACCAGGCGGAGAACCTCGGGCACCTTCTGCGAGCGCTACTGGGGATAGCAAGCAGCCTGAAAGGCTGCGCGCAGCGGACGCGGGCCGAAGGCCCGCCAGGCCGCGAAGCGTTTCCGAGCCCGAAGGGCTCGGTACGGGCTAGCCGCCGGCAGGGCGACGCGGGCGGGCGCGAACATCAAGGTCACGTTCTGCGAGCGCTACTGGGGTTAAGTTTCGTGCTGATGCTCCGAGCTACCTGCGACTGCCGGCCCCCGAGCGACGGCCGATGAGCGCAACCGGCTCGCCGCACGTCGGCCTCCTGCTGAGCGGCGACGGCATGTCGCTCGAGAAGGTCGTCGACCTCGCGGTGGGAGCCGAGGATGCCGGCTTCGAGAGCGTCTGGCACGTGCAGATCCAGCGGGAGCCGTTCGTCCCGCTGACCGCAGTCGCCGCACGGACGAAGCGGATCCGCATCGGGACCGGTGTCGCCACGTGGGCACATCAGCCTGTCCTCGCGGCGCTCATGAGCGCGAGCCTGAGCGAGCTCGCCGACGGCCGGTTCGTCCTCGGGCTCGGTGCCGGGCCGAAGGAATGGAACGAGCGGTTCTTCGGCATGACCTACGACCACCCGGTCGATCGGATGCGGGAGTACATCGAGACCGTCCGCGGCGTCTGGAGCGCGCACAGCGGCGCGTCCTTCGACTACGAAGGCTCGGTGTACAAGGTCGAGGGCTTCAGCCGCACGGTCGCGCAGCCGTACGAGCGGATCCCGATCTACCTCGGCACGGTGCAGGAGAAGATGCTCCGCCTCGCGGGCGCCGTCGCCGACGGACTGCTGTTCAACGTCTTCACGACGCCGCGCTACGTGGCGGAATACGCGCTGCCGATCCTCAGCGAGTCCGCGCAGAAGGCTGGGCGCTCGATGCAGGACATGGAGCTCGCCGCGGTGGTCACGACAGCGGTGCACGAGGACGGCGCCCAGGCGCGCGACTGGGCGCGCCGCCATCTCGCGTTCTATGCGGTCATTCCGTACTTCGACGTCATGTTCCGGCTCCACGGCTTCGAGCGGGAGGCCGCCGCCGTACGCGCCGCCGCAGCGCGGGAGGACGTCAACGGGATGCTGGCGGCGGTGACGGACGAGATGGTCGAGACGTTCGCGATCGCCGGCACGCCGGATCAGTGCCGGGCAAGGCTCGGGAGCTTCGACAACGTGGGGCTCGTCGTGCTGTTCTCCCCGAGCTTCCAGCTCGGTCCCGACGAGATCGCCGCGAATTACGACGCGATCCTCGGCTGCTTCGCGAGCTAGCGGCTCACTGGAACGGCGGCGTTCCGATCTCCTTGGCCGCCGGCAGGACCTCCGCGGCGAACCGCTCCACCTGCTCGAACAGCTCGTCGATCGTTCCCGAGCGCACGTCGAAGTGCATGGTGATGTGGTGGTAGCCGTGCTCGGCGAAGCGCTCGAGGTCCGCGATCACCTGGTCGGCGCGTCCCGGTCAGCGTCGGCCGCGGATCGCGCCCGGCGAGCTCGTCCGAGCCTCCACGACGAGCCCGGACGCGAACGCGTAGAGGCGGAAGCCCGAGAGATCGCGGCCATCCTGCTCGGCCTCGCGCCGGACGACGTCGCGGAGGCCGTCGTAGCGAGCCGGGTCACCGTTCGTGTCGAGGAACATCGGATAGAGGCCGTCGGCGCAGCGGGCCGCCCGGCGCGCGCCGGCCGGCGTCACGGCGCCGTAGACGATCGGCGGGTGCGGCTGCTGGACGGGCTTCGGATCCATCGAGACGTTCTCGATCGTGAAGAAGCGCCCACGGTGCTCCACCCAGGGCTGGGTCCACGCCTTCTTGTAGATCTCGATGCACTCCTCCGCTACCGCGCCGCGGTGCTCGAAATCGGCGCCGACGGCGGCGAACTCCTCGGGATCCCAGCCGGAGCCGACGCCGACGATCAGGCGTCCGTTCGAGAGCACGTCGACCGTCGCGAACTGGTGGGCGCTCGACATCGGGTGCCGGTACGGCGCGATGTGCACCGAGGAGGCCAGGCGCAGACGCGTCGTCCGCGCTGCCACGGCGCCCATCGTGACGACGACATCGAGCATGTTCGGCCGCTCGGGATACGCACGGGTGCCGGACTCGTTCGCGGTGTGGAACGTCGACTCCGTTCGGCCCATCACGACGTGGTCTGAGAACCAGACCGAGTGGTAGCCGAGCCGCTCCGCCAGCCTCGGCGAGCTCGAGCGGGCGCATGTCGGCGGGGTCGAGCTTCTGCAGGTAGAAGTCGCGCTCGTCCCGCCGCAGCAGCCCGTGCGTGCTCATCGTCAGCCCGATGTCCATCGTCGGCAGCCTAGGGAAGACGACCTGAACGCGGGCCTCCGGCCCGCTCCCCGGCGGATAATGGCCTCACGGCCATTTCCGCCTAGACCCAACCGCGGGCCTCCGGCCCGCTCCCCGGCGGATAACGGCCTCACGGCCATTTCCGCCTAGACCCAACCGCGGGCCTCCGGCCCGCTCCCCGGCGGATAACGGCCTCACGGCCATTTCCGCCTAGACCCAACCGCGGGCCTCCGGCCCGCTCCCCGGCGGATAACGGCCTCACGGCCATTTCCGCCTAGACCCGGCCTCCGCCTGTGCGTCAGTCGGTCCAGAAAGGCTTTCGCACCCACCCATCCTCGAACGGACTGACCGTCTGGGTGTCGAGGCGGCACCTCCGAGAACTTCCAGCCGTCCTCCTCGCGCCGGTAGCGGTCCGCGTAGCGCCCCGTCAGCCAGACGGCCTGCGGCCCGTCGGGGCCCACCACGGTGCATGGCTGCCACAGATACCAGCTGCCGGTTGCCGTGCCGTCGTCCGAGACCTCGATCACGGGCGCGATCATGTAGTGGAGCGCCCACGTGATCTGGCTGGACACGCCCCTGAAGAACCCGTAGATCGCGTCGATTCCCTCGTAGCGGCCGAACCGCTCGCCGCCGTCCCAGACGGCGTCCTGCGTGAAGAACGGCAGCATCCGGTCGGGGTCGTAGCCGGTGTCGCAGACGTCGGCGTAGCGCGCCTTCAGCACCCTGATCTCCTCCACGGCCTCGAGCCGCGCGACCCGTGCATCCAGGCTTTCTGTCACAGCTTCACCTCCTCGGTTCGGCCAGCATCTTTTCATGTCACCTTCTGCCGCGAACCTCTAGAGTCACTGCCCGAGTCAAAGCCGAGACCACAGCGAGGTCACAGCGATGACATACGTCGGTCAAGAGATTCCGAGCCTGACGAACACGAAGCTCGTCGCCGGCAAGGGGACGTTCGTCGACGATATCTCGCTGCCGGGCACGGCCCATGCGGCCGTCTTGCGCAGCCCGTACGCGCATGCACGCATCCGCTCGATCGACACCGCGCGGGCCGAGAGCCTCCCGGGCGTGCTGTGTGTCGTCACCGGGAGCGAGGTCAAGGAGCAGATGAACCCGATCCCGGAGACCTACGACACGGCCGCCGTCGGAGCAAAGGGCGTGAAGTGGTACGCCCTCTGCGTCGACCGGGCGCGCTACGTCGGCGAGGCGGTCGCAGCGGTCGTCGCCGAGGACCGTTTCACCGCCTACGCGGCGCTCGACCTGATCGATGTCGACTACGAGGAGCTGCCCGTCGCCGCAGGCCCGGAGGAGGCGATGCAACCCGGCGCGCCGCTCGTCGAGCCCGAGTGGGGCGACAACATCATGGCGAGCCGCGACATCGTTCTCGGCGATCCGGACGCCGCGTTCGCGGAGGCCGACGGCACGATCAGCGGCTACGTCCGCTCGGCCCGGATCACCGGCACTGCGATCGAGCCCCGCGGGTGCCTCGCCTCGTACGACGCCTACGACGACACGATCACGTTCTGGGACTCGACGCAGAACCCGCACCCGCTTCGCAACTACATCGCCGGAACGCTCGGCATGCCGGAGACCTCGATCCGAGTGGTGCAGCCGCACGTGGGCGGCGGGTTCGGCCTCAAGATCCCGACCTTCCAGGAGGAGCCGCTGGTCGCATACCTCGCGCGCAAGCTCCGTCGCCCGGTCAAGTGGATCGAGGAGCGCAGCGAGAACTTCCAGACGGGCGGCCACGCCCGTGACACGCGGTTCCACTACGAGGCCGCGTACAAGAACGACGGCACGGTCACCGGGATCCGCCTGACGGTCATCGCCGACGTCGGCGCCCCCTCCGCGCTCTGCGGCTGGGGCATGTCCTTCGTCACCTGGTACTGCCTGCCGTGCGTCTACAAGATCCCGAACTCGGAGACGCACCTTCGCTCCGTCGTGACGAACAAGTGCCCGTGGAACGCCTACCGGGGTTACGGCAAGGACGCCGCGTCCTTCCTGATGGACCGGATCATGGATCACATCGCCAAGGAGACCGGGCGCGACCGCGCTGAGATCCGCTTCAAGAACTTCATCCCGCCCGAGGAGTTCCCGTTCCCCCAGGTCTCGGGCGCGATGATCGACAGCGGCAACTACGCGGAGGCGCTCCGCACGGTGCTCGACATGGTCGACTACGAGGGCTTCGCCCTCGTCCAGGAGGAAGCGCGGAACGAGGGTCGCTACATCGGCCTCGGCATCGGTCAGGAGCTGATCCCCGAGGGCTGCTCGATGCCCGGCTCACTGCTCCTCAACGGCACCGACGGGACCGAGGTGCGGGTGAGCCCGACCGGCGAGGTCACCGTGCTCACCGGCGTCACGTCCCCGGGCAGCGGCAACGAGACCGGCATCGCCCAGATCGTGGCGGACGCCCTCGGCTGCGAGTTCGACCGGATCCGTGTGATCCAGGGCGACACCGAGGCCTGCCCGTGGGGATTCGGCAACTACAGCGCGCGCAGCATCATCATCGGGGGCTCGGCGGCGCATCTGGCCGCAACCGCCGTTCGCGACAAGATGCTGACCGTCGCGGCGAACATGCTCGAGACGGCCGCGGAGGACCTCGAAGCCGCCGACGGCGTCATCTCGGTGCGGGGCGCGCCCGAGCGGTCGCTCACCCTGGACGAGGTCGCCGCCGAGGTCTACCGCAACCCGCACGGGCCGAACATGGAAGGAATCGAGCCCGCGCTCGAGGCACAGCGCCACTTCCGGATCGGCAACGTCTACCACCAGCCCGAGAAGCAGGGCCGCTTCAGCGCCTACCCGTCCTGGCCGAACGGCGTCGCCGCGTGCGTGGTCGAGGTCGACCCGGAGACCGGCTTCGTCGAGATTCTCCGCTTCTGCATGGTTCACGATGCCGGCACGATCGTGAACCCGCTGCTTGCCGAGGCCAACCTCCACGGCGGCATCGCGCAGGGAATCGGCGCCGCGCTCTACGAGCAGATCGCGTACGACGAGGCTGCCCAGCCGCTGACCGCGACGTTCATGGACTACACGATCCCGACCGCGGTCGAGGTGCCCGACCTCGAGCTCGGCCACCAGGAGACGCCGACGCCATTCACGCCGCTCGGGACGAAGGGCGTGGGCGAGTCCGGAGTCGGGGCGCCGCTCGGCGCGCTCTGCAGCGCGATCGAGAACGCGCTGCCCGAGCTCGACATCCGGCTCACGGAGCTGCCGCTGACGCCCGGCCGGGTCTGGGAGGCGATCAGGGAGGCCCGGACGAAGCGCGAGGCCGGGGAGACGGCGACCGTCTGATGCTGGCAAAGGAGTTCGAATTCCACGCGCCTGAGGAGGTCGATGCGGCGCTCGACTTGCTCGGAAACGGCGGTGGCATCGTGAAGGTGCTCGCGGGAGGGATGAGCCTCGTCCCGGCGATGAACCTCGGCCTCGTTCGGCCGGACACCGTTTTGTCGCTGAACCACGTGCGCGGCCTCGATCACGTCGAGGATCGAGGCGACACCGTCGCGTTCGGCGCGATGGTCCGCCATGAGCGAATCGCCGGCGATCCTCTGATCCGGAGCGCTTTCCCGCTGCTCGCGGCAGCAGCGGAGGTCATCGGAGACGTCCAGATCCGCCACCGCGGCACGCTCGGCGGCAGCCTGGCGCACGCGGACCCGGCCGCGGACTACTTGCCCGTGATGACCGTGCTCGACGCGACGATGCGGCTGCGCAGCCGTGAGGGCGAGCGAGCCGTCCCGGCCCGCGACTTCTTCGTGGACATCATGCTCACCGACCTGGCTCCCGACGAGCTCCTCGTCGAGGTGGAGGCGCCGAAGCTACCGGAGTCGGCGCGCTCCGCCTACGTCCGGCTTGCCCGGGTCGAAGGCAGCTTCGCGATCGTGAACGCCGCGGCCGTCGTCGACGGCGGCAAGGCTGCCGTCGCGATCGGGGGAGCGACCGGCGCCCCGGTGCTGATCGAGCCGGACGTCGATCTGTCGGGCGGCCTCTCGGACGAGGCGCTCGAGGAGATCGGCGACTCGGCCTACGAGGCAACCGACGAAGCCTTCGGCGACCTCCACTCGTCGGCCGAGTACCGACGAGAGCTGGCGCGTGTCTTCGCCCGGCGCGCCGTCCAGGCGGCGCTCGGTCAACGCAACGGAGGGCCCGAATAGTGCGCACGTCGATTTCGGTGACCGTGAACGGCCGCAGCCAAACGGTCGAGCTCGACCAGCGGGCGACGCTCGTGCAGATGCTGCGAGAGACCCTAAGCCTCACGGGGACGCACGTCGGCTGCGCCACGGGGAGCTGCGGAGCCTGCACGGTGATGCTGAACGGCCGCACGGTCAAGTCCTGCTGCGTGCTCGCCGCCGACGTCGCCGGTCAGGAGATTACGACGAT
The DNA here is from genome assembly GCA_963780385.1 of uncultured Thermoleophilia bacterium. GTDB lineage: Bacteria > Actinomycetota > Thermoleophilia > Gaiellales > Gaiellaceae > CAWACA01. Next base: position 113,308 of record CAWACA010000024.1, read on the forward strand.
CGAGGCCCTGAGCTCGAGCGCGACCGACCTGCATCCGATCCAGCAGGCATTCGTCGCCAACCAGGGGCTCCAGTGCGGCTATTGCACGCCCGGTGTCGTGATGTCGGCCCTGCAGCTCCTGCAGGAGAATCAGGACCCGACTCCGGCGGAGGTGCGACACGCGATCGCAGGCAATCTCTGTCGCTGCACCGGCTATCAGCTGATCGTGAAGTCGATCGTCGAAGCGGCCCGAGTCATGCGCGAGCCGGCCCCCGCGGCGGGCTAGCCCCGGAAGCACATGCAGGTCGTCGAACAGCGCACGTTCCAACGGCCGCGCGCCGAGGTCTGGGAGAAGCTCATGGATTTCGGCGTCCTCGCCCGGACGCTGCCCGGGGTGACGCGGCTCGACCCGGTCGACGGCGAGGTCTGCCGCCTGACGGTCGATCCTCCGGTCTCCGCCATCACCGGGACCTACGAGGGAACGGTCGAGGTCGTCGGCAAGAACCCGATCGAGAACTACGAGCTGCGAGGCGAGGCCGCCGGAACGCTCGGCTGGGTCAGAGGCGACGCCCGCTTCGAGCTGACCGAGACGGGTGAGGCGACGCACGTCGCCTCGACGATGTCGTTCCAGACCGGAGGCGTGCTGAGCGGCGTCGGTCAGCGGTTCATGGAAGGCATCGCGAAGAGCATGATGCGGCAGTTCTTCAAGGCGTTCGAGCGCGAGCTCGAGTCGTCAGGCGACGGCAACAGACGGAGGAACGAGGAGGACGGATGAAGATCAGCGCGCAGTTCATGCCGGGCGACCTGCCCGTCTTCACCGAATCGGTGCGCAAGGCAGAGGAGATGGGCTACTCGCGAGCGTGGCTCGTCGACGGACAGCTGCTGTGGCGCAACGTGTTCGTCTACATGACGCACGGCCTCGCAGCGACCGAGCAGATTCCCTTCGGCACGGCGGTGACGAACCCGTTCACCCGCCATTACACCGTAGTCGCGAACGCGCACGCGACGCTGGCCGAGATCTATCCCGGCCGGGTCATCCTCGGCATGGGTCGCGGCGACAACTCGGTTCGAACCCTGGGCCGCGCCCCGGTGAAGACGGACGAGTTCAAGGAGATCATCCCGAAGGTCCGAGCCCTGATGGCCGGCGAGACGGCGGACAACGACGGCACCGAGATCAAGATCCTCTGGGCCGACGGCAGTGCGCCAGAGGTGCCGATCATGATGCCGGCCACCGGGCCGAAGAACCTCCGGGTCGCCGGGGCGCTCGCCGACATCGTGATGATCCAGGTCGGGCTCAACCCCGTTGCCGTCAAGTGGGCGATCGACCACATCCACGCCGGAGCCGAGGCAGCCGGCCGTGACCCGGACGAGGTGCAGACGACGATGTACACCGCCATGTGGGTCTCGGACGACATGAACGAGGCCCGCGGCATGACGCGCTGGCTCGCCGCCTGCGCCGCGAACCACATCGAGCAGGTGGCTCGCAACGTCAAGGATCACGGGATGCCCCCGGAGATGGCGCGGATCCTGGACGTCCAGCGCGGCCACTACGACTACGCGGGCCATCTCGACCCGACGGTCGAGCGCTCCGAGTACCCGGACGACATCGTCGACGACTTCGCCTTCAACGGCACCCCGGACCGGATCCTCGAGATGCTGCACGAGCTCTCCGAGGTCGGCCTCGACGAGGTCGCGCCCGCGTACCTGAACGGTCGCGACGAGCAGATGGAGATCGTCGGCCGGGAGATCATCCCCCGGCTCGAGTCGGTCCGCGCCTGAGGGTCAGGGCCGCAGGCCGAGCGGCGCTGTGAGGAGAACCATGCCCGGTTGGGTCGTACCTGCAGCGGCGTACATCGTCCTCCTCGGCGCCACCGGGGTGACGACGCGGTACGCGCTCAGGACGATCACGTGGGAGCAGATGGTGCTCTGGGTGCCGGTCGCCTATCTCCCGTTCGCGATCGTGCTCGTAGCCACGAGAGGCGCACGCTTCCCGGTCGGGGTCGGAGGCTTCTGGGCCGCCGTGACCGCGTTCTGTGCGGCCGGCGCCCTCGTGCTCTTCTTCTACGCGCTCACGAAGGGAGAGGCCAGCACGGTCGTGCCTGTGACCTCGGTGTACCCGCTCGTCACCCTCGTCGGCGCGGCGATCTTCCTCGGGGAGCAAATCACCACTGCCCGTGTGATCGGGGCGCTCCTGATCGTCAGCGGCATCATCGTGATCAGCCGCTGACCCATCAGTACGATCCCGCGGATGCTGCAAACGTCCTGGAAGGGGTGAGATGAGCTGGATCGTCGGCTGTGACACCGGCGGCACGTTCACCGACGTGTTCGCGGTGAGCGACACGGGTGACACGCGCGTCGCGAAGGTGCCCTCGACGCCGCCGCACTTCGACGTCGGCGGTCGCCGAGGGCGTGCGCGCGCTCCGAATTCCACCTTCCGAGGTCGAGACCGTCTTTCACGGCACGACGGTGACGACGAACGCCGTGATCACGAAGACCGGCTCTCCGTCGGCGCTCGTGACGACCCTGGGCTTCCGGGACGTGCTCGAGATCCGTCGCGCAAACCGCGAGGAGCTCTACGACATCCTCTGGGACCCGCCGCCCCCTCTGATCCCGCGCCGCCACCGCCTGGAAGTCGACGAGCGCATCGACTACGCCGGCGAGGTCGTCCGGCCGCTCGATCCCGAATCCGTGCGAGCCGCGGCCAGGAAGATCAAGGCGCGCGGCCTCGAGTCCGTGGCCGTTTGCCTGATCAACGCGCACATGAACCCGGTCCACGAGCGGCAGGTGCGCGAGCTCCTCCTGGCGGAGCTTCCCGACCTTCACGTCTCGCTGTCGACGGACATCCTGCCGGAGCCACCCGAGTTCGAGCGGACGGCGACCACCGTGGCGAACGCGTACTGCGCCCCCATCCTGCGGCGCTACATGGACAGCCTCGAGCGGCGGCTCGCCGACGAAGGGTTTCGGAGCGACATCGTCCTCGTCATGCACAACGGCGGCGGCACGATGACCACGGACTACGCCAGAGGTGTGTCCGTCAAGACGCTTGAACTCGGGCCCGGCTGCGGGCGTGATCGCCGGCGCGGCGGTCGCCGCTTCTGCCGGGAGGACGAACGTGGTCTGCCTGGACATGGGAGGCACGAGCGCGGACATCGGAGTCGTCCTCGACGGCAAGCCGCGGCTGACGACCTCGTTCGACCTGGAATGGGGAATGCCGATCCGCTTTCCCAGCATCGACGTGATCTCGATCGGGGCGGGGGGCGGCTCGATCGCCTGGCTCGACTCGGCCGGCTACCCGCGCAGCGGCCCGCAGAGCGCCGGCGCCGATCCAGGCCCCGCGTGCTACGGGAGAGGCGGAACCGAGCCCACCAACACCGATGCGCACCTGGTTCTGGGACGCGTCAGCAACGATCTCTTCCTCGACGGACGGATGCAGCTGGACGTCGAGCTGGCCCGGGAGGCGCTGCGCGCCCGGATCGCGGATCCGCTCGGACTGAGCGTGGAAGACGCGGCAGAGGGGGTGCTGCGGATCGCGAACGCGAACATGGTCAAGGCGACCCGCCTGTTGACGGTGGAGCGAGGGTTCGACCCGCGCGAGTTCAGTCTCATCGCCTTCGGCGGGGCAGGGCCGTTACACGCGGTCGATCTCGCCGTCGAGCTCCAGATGCCCGAGGTGATCGTTCCCCCGTTCCCGGGCGTGACGAGCGCAATCGGCCTCGTCTTCGTCGACCCTCTCGACGACTTCTCGTGGGCGTGGGTACGCCGGCAGGACGAGGTCGACCTGGCGGAGATGCGGGAGCTCTTCGAGGAGATGGAGAAGCGGGTCGCGGCCGGGCTGACCCGTCAGGGCGTCGAGCCCGGCGCGATCGTCATCGAGCGCTCGATCGACCTCCGCTACATCGGCCAGCTCCACGCGGTGACGGTGTCGATCGCCGACCTGACGGAGAAGGGGTTCGCCGGAGCGGTCGCCGCATTCCACGAGGAGCATCTGCGCCAGTACCGCTATTCCCATCCCGAGAACCCGGTCGAGACCTCGACGCTGCGGGTGGCGGCGCGAGGCCTGCGCGAGAAGCGCGAGCTCGCGACCATGCGGCACGAGGAGCAGAGCCGAGCGGTGGCTCCCGAGCGCGAGCGAGAAGTGCACTTCGACAAACACGGCTGGGTCGCCACACGCATTCTCGACCGGAAAACGCTCGTGTCCGGAGACGAGCTGGCCGGGCCGTGCGTGGTCGAGGAGCTCGACAGCACCGTGGTGCTGCCTCCCGGCACGGCCGCCCACGTGGATGCGGTCGGGAACATCGTGATCACTCTGGAGGCGTCCCGATGAGCGAGACCATCGTCACCCGGCCGGAACGGATCGACCCGATGACGTTCGAGGTCCTCCGCAACGCCTTCATGAGCGTCGTCGACGAGATGGGCCTGATGCTCGAGCGCGTAGGCCACTCGCTCGTCGTGAGCGAGGGCCGCGACTTCAGCGCCGCCATCTGCGACGCCGACGGACGGATGGTGGCGGAAGGGAAGGAAGACCTCCCTGCGCACGTGGGGACACTCCCGCACACCGTCAAGGGCGTGATCTCGTGGGTCGGCAAGGAGGCGATCCACGAGGGCGACATCTTCATCATGAACGACGCCTTCGTCGGCGGCACGCACTGCCAGGACGCGCGCACGATCATGCCGGTCTTCCGCGACGGCGAGCTGTTCGCGTTCGTCCAGAACTCCGCTCACTGGTCGGACGCCGGTGGGCCGGTCCCCGGGAGCTTCCACGCCGAGGCGGCCTCGACGTACGGCGAGGCGCTCTACATCCCGCCCATCCACCTCGTCCGGGAGGGAGAGCTCGACGACGAGGTGATGCGCTTCATCCTGCGGAACGTCCGCGTACCGGAGACGACGCAGGGCGACATGTTCGCCCAGGTCGCCGCCTGCCGGACGGGCGAGGCTCGCCTCCAGGCGATGATCGACAAGTACGGCACCGAGCTGCTCCTCGCCGAGATGGAGGAGCTGATGCGCTACTCCGAGGCGTTGCTGCGCGAGGAGTTCCGGCGCATCCCCGACGGCACCTACACCTTCGCGGACGCGATCGACTTCGACCCGATGGGCGACCGCAAGACGCCCGTGGCGATCCGGGTTGCGATCACGATCGAGGGTGACCGGGCCACCTACGACCTGTCGGGCAGCGACCCGCAGGCGATCGGAGCGGTCAACTCGACGAGGAGCATGGCCCAGTCGGCGCTCGTCGTCGCCACGAAGGCGATCTTCCCTCACGTGCCCGCAAGCGAGGGGATCTACAACGCGATCGACGTCGTCAATCCGGAGGGTCTCGTAACGAACGCGCAGTTCCCGCGCCCGATCAGCGGCGCCTTCGCCACCTCGTACGAGGTGATCACCGCCTGCGTCTTCGGCTGCTACCTCCAGATGCTCCCCGAGCGGTCAATGGCCTGCTCCGGGAACATGACGAACATGGTCGTGGGCGGGTTCGACCCCCGGCCCGGCTACGAGCGCGACTTCGTCATGTACATCTGGAAAGAGGGCGGCTACGGGGCTCGGCCGGGGAAGAAGGACAACCACACGGCGATCAGCCTCTACGCCTCCGGGACCCGCAACGAGCCGGTCGAGGTCCAGGAGCGTGTGTACCCGATCATCACCCACCGCTACGAGTTCATCGTCGACTCGCCCGGCGCCGGCCGGCATAGGGGCGGTATGGGCGTCACGCGCGACTTCGAGCTCACCCACGGCGACGCGACGCTGTCCGTGCTCGGCAGCCGAGGGGTCGAGCCCGTGTGGGGATGGGAGGGCGGGCGCCCGGCGCTCGGAAGCGGCCTGATCTACGACGCGGGCGGGCCGGACGAGTGGGAGATCGGCGTGATGCGATCGGGCGTCGAAGCCCACAAGGGCGCCGTGATCCGCTTCTGGGAAGGCGGCGGCGGCGGTTGGGAGGATCCGCTCACCCGGCCCGCCGAATGGGTTCTCGAGGACGTCATCGACGGCCTCGTCAGCATCGAGGCGGCCCGAGAGCTCTACGGCGTGGCTATTCGAGCGGTCGACGAGGACGCGGCGCTGTACGAGGTCGACGAGGAGGAGACCGCGCGGCTGCGTGGCTAGATCTGCGGGACGACGGCCGGGGCTCGGACGCCCACGGGATCGGGCCGCCAGCCCAGCTCGCGCTCTGCGGTCCGTCCGAGCGCGAGCAGCCGCGCGTCGTCGCCGTGGCGCCCGACGAGCATGACGCCGACCGGGAGGCCCTCGGCCTCGGCCAGCGGGAAGCGACAGCGCGGGATGCCCGGTCATGTCGGTCGGGTACGTGTTCGCGAGCAGCCCCCAGCCGCGCCACACGCGCTCCGCCATCGGCAGCTGCGGGTCGACGCCGTGCGGCAATCCAGGGGTAGTCGGATACACGAGCGCGTCCAGACCCTCGAGCGCGCGATCGTGGGCTGCGCGCAGCCACGGCCGACGGTTCTGCGCGGTCGCGTATGCCGCGCCGAGGTAGAGCCGGCCGAGTTGCGTACCGGCGAGCAGCGCCGTCTTCACCTGCGGCGGTAGCGCGTCGCCGCGCTCGGCAAGGCCCTCGCGGAGGGCAAGGGCGAGCTCCGGCTCGTAGCGGCCCTCGTGGTGGAAGCCGTTACCTCCTCCCGCGAAGAGCGCCGTCACGCCCTCGACGAAGCCGGCGAAGGCGATCCCGCCGGCCTGGAGGTGCTCGGGCAGCGAGCGCTCCACGACCTCCGCGCCCAACCCACGGAGCCGTTCGAGCGCCGCCTCGAGGGCCTCGACGACGACCGCCTGTGCGCCCACACCTTCGCCGAGGCCTTCGGTGACGACGCCGAGACGCACGCCGCCGAGATCCCCCGGGGCCGCATCGACGGCCGGGACGGCACCCGCGGCCGGCGCGATCACGTCGAGCACGCGTGCCGCCGCCTCGACGCTGCGTGCCATGGGCCCCGCGTGATCGAAGGTGCGGTCGATCCCGACGATGCCCGCGTAGGGGACGAGCCCGTGGGTGGGCTTGAGCCCGACGACGCCGCACCAGGCCGCAGGCACGCGGATCGAGCCCCCTGGTCGGTGCCGAGGCCCGCATCGACTCCCTCGTACCAGAGCGCCGCCGCGGAGCCGCCCGACGAGCCGCCGGCCGTCCGCTCCAGGTCGAACGGACACAGCGTGGCGCCGTAGGCGCTCGAATCGCCGCCGCCGGAGAAGGCGAGGTCGTCCATGTTCGTGATCGCGACGATCTCGGCGCCCGCGGCCAGCAGCCGCTCGACGATCACCGCGTCCCGAGAGCGGGACGTAGCCCTCGAGGACACGGGAGCCGCACGTCATGGGCACGCCGGCGAGCGCCATCGAGTCCTTCAGCGCGATGCGCATGCCCGCCAGCGGGCCCTCCTGCTTCTCCTGCACCCGGCACCAGCGCACGACGGCGTTGAGCGGGTCCTCGTCCGCCTGCGGCGGTCTGCCGGCGTCACGCGACGGGGGCGCTGCCGCCGACGGCTCCACGTCGTCGACGACCGAGAAGACGCGCTCGAGGAGGTCGCGGTACGCCTCCGCATCCGCTGCGTCGACCGAGAAGCCCCAGCGGCCGGCCAGCTCGTTGAGCTCCCCCGAGGAAATGCGCGGGATCATGCTACGTCCCTCCTGCCAGGGCCAGCTCACCCCGGTCGACGACGACCACCTGGCCCGTGACCGCCCGGTTGCCGGCCAGCCCGACGACCACGGCGGCGACGTCCTCGACGTCGGCCGAGTCGGCATCGCTGTCGAGGACCTCGACGGCCACCTCCTCCGGGAGATGCTTCTCGATCCAGGGCGTGCGCATCCACCCGGGCGCGACGGCGTTCACCTGAACCGTGGGCGCGAGCGCGCGGGCGAGGCAGACGACCAGTGTGTTGAGCGCGCCCTTCGACACGACGTAGGGGATGGAGCTGCCGGTGCCGCCGAGCGCCGAGTTCGACGAGACGGCCACGATTCGTCCGAAGCCTCGCTCGAGCATCCCGGGCGCGACGCGCTGGACGCAGCTGAAGGTGCCGAGGAGGTTGACGCCGAGAATGCGGTGCCAGAGCTCGGGCGTCACGCGCTCGAGCTCCGCGTACGGCACGTACGAGGTGGTGCCGGCGTTCGCGACCAGGACGTCGATCGGCCCGAGGCGCTTCTCGACCTCGGCCACCATGGCGTCGACATCGGCCGGCTCGGATACGTCCCCCTGGACAGCCAGCGCTCGCCCGCCGGCGCCCTCGATCTCGGCCGCGACCGCCTCGGCCTCGTCGCGCGAGCGCGAGTAGTTCACGGCGACCGCCACACCCTCGGACGCGAGACGCCCCGCGATCGCACGACCGAGCCCGGTGCCCCCGCCCGTGACGAGCGCCGTGTGCCCCGCCAGGTCCATCGGCGGGGATCATGCCCGAATAAGGTGTACGAGGCCGAAGGAGGATCAGGTGCTCGACACGACCCGGACGACCGTGACCTACGAGGAGCTGCTCGAGAAGAACCGGCGTTTCCTCTGGAACCCGTTCACGCAGATGAAGGGCTACCTCGAGTCGGAGCCGGTCATCGTCGAACGGGCGGAGGGCGTCAGGCTCGTCGACGTCGAGGGCCGCAGCTACTACGACGGCAACTCCTCGATGTGGCTGAACGTCCACGGGCACCGCAAGGCCGAGCTGGACCGCGCGATCTCGGAGCAGCTCGAGCGCGTCGCGCACTCCACCCTGCTCGGGCAGGGAAACGTCCCCGCGTTGGAGCTGGCCGAGCGCCTCGTCGACATCGTCCCGCCGGGGCTCGGCAAGGTCTTCTACTCGGACTCGGGCTCGGAGGCGGTCGAGATCGCGCTCAAGCTCGCGGTCGGCTACTGGCGTCGGCGGGGCCGGCCGGAAAAGCGCGTGCTCGTCAGCATGCGCAACGCCTACCACGGGGACACCGTCGGCGCGGTCTCGGTGGGCGGAATCGATCTGTTCCACTCGGAGTTCGAGCCGCTGCTCTTCCCGACGCGGAAGGTCTCCTACCCGTACGCCTACCGCTTCGACGGCAGCGAGGAGGAGTGCGCGAGCGCGTGCCTCGCCGAGCTCGAGCAGGAGCTCGAGGCTCGCGGCAGCGAGACGGCGGCAGTCGTCGTCGAGCCGATCGTCCAGGCGGCGGCAGGAATGATCACGATGCCAGCCCGGCTTCCTCCGCGAGCTCGCGGCCCTCTGCCGGGCGCACGAGGTGCTGCTCGTCTGCGACGAGGTGGCGGTCGGCTTCGGCAGGACCGGGCCGATGTTCGCGTGCGAGCACGAGGACGTCACACCCGACCTGATGACCGTCGGCAAGGGCATCACGGGCGGCTACCTGCCGCTCGCGGCCACGTTCACAACGGACGACATCTACGACGCCTTCCTCGGCGAGCACCAGGACCTGCGCACCTTCTACCACGGCCATTCCTACACCGGGAACCAGCTCGCCTGCGCCGCCGCGCTTGCCAGCCTCGACCTGTTCGAGCGTGATGCCCTGCTCGACCGGGTGGCGGCAAGCTCGGAGATCGTCCGTGGTCGCCTGGCGCCCCTCACGGACCTCCCCCACGTCGGCGAGATCCGCCAGCGCGGGCTGATGATCGGAATCGAGCTCGTCCGCGACCGCGGCGACAAAGGAGGCGTTCGACTGGACGCTGGCCGTGGGCCAGCGCGTCTGCCGGCGGGCGCGCGAGCTGGGCATGATCACGCGGCCTCTCGGCGACGTCGTGACCTTCGTGCCGCCGCTGGCGACGGAGGAGAGCGATCTCGAGGCCATGCTCGACATCCTCGAGCAGGCGGTCGCGGAGGGGACGGAGGGCCTCCTGAACGGCCTCTTCGTCACGGCGACCGACACGGAGGTCGGCAAGACGGTCGTGACCTGCGGGCTCGCGCGAGCGCTCGGGGCGGCCGGTCTCGACGTCGGGGTCGCGAAGCCGGTGCAGAGCGGAGCTGCGGCGGACGACCCGGAAGGTGACGCCATGCTGCTCCGGGCGGCGGCGGAGGTCGAGGACGCCCCGGACGAGATCTGCCCGTTCGCGTTCGAGGCGCCGCTGGCGCCGCTCGTGGCCGCCCGGCTCGAGGGGCGCTCGCTCGAGCTCGACGCCGTCGCCGCGGCCGTCGAATCGCTGGCGGCGCGGCACGACGTCCTGCTCGTCGAGGGTGCGGGCGGCCTGCTCGTGCCGGTCGGCGAGAGCTGGACGATCGCCGATCTCGCCGTCCGCCTCGGCCTGCCCCTCGTCGTCGTGGCCCGTGCCGGGCTCGGCACGGTGAACCACACGTTGCTCACGGTCGAGGCGGCACGGCGGCGGGGGCTGCACGTGGCCGGCGTCGTGCTGAACGGACGCCGTCCCGGCGCGGACCGCAGCGTCGACACGAACCCCGAGCTGATCGAGACCTACGGTGACGTGCCGGTGCTCGCGGTCGTCCCGTGGTTCGAGGAGAATGGCGACGCGCTTCCCGAGCTCGTCGCCGACAGGCTCGAGCTCGGCCCGCTCTTCGCTGCACTCGGACGAGAGGAGGTTCTTCGTGCTTGACACGGCTCGCTGAGGCCACTGGGACGGACTGGGAGGCGCTGGCCGACCGGGCGCTGCGCGGCGAGCCGCCGTCGCGTGCCGAGGCGCTCGCCGTGCTGCGCGCCCCGGACGAGGAGCTGCTGCCGCTGCTCGGCGCGGCGTATCGAGTGCGCCGGGCGACCTTCGGCAAGAAGGTGAAGCTCAACCTGCTGATGAACGCGAAGAGCGGCGTCTGCCCCGAGGACTGCGGCTACTGCTCGCAGTCGATCGTGTCGACCGCCGCGATTCCGAAGTACTCGCTCCTGGACGAGGAGGTCATCGTCGAGGGCGCCCGCGAGGCCTGGCGGCGCAAGGCCGGGACGTACTGCATCGTCGCGAGCGGCCGGGGGCCGAGCGCGCGCGAGCTGCGCGGCGTGACGGCAGCCGTGCGCAGGATCAAGGCCGAGCTGCCGATGAAGGTCTGCGCCTGCCTCGGGCTGCTGACCGACGAGCAGGCGGTCGCCCTCCGTGAGGCCGGCGTCGACCGCTACAACCACAACCTCAACACGAGCGCCGACCACTACGGCCGGATCACGACGACACACACGTACGAGGACCGCGTGCGTACCCTCGAGGCGGTCAAGCGCGCGGGCATCTCGCCGTGCTCCGGCGTGATCACCGGCATGCGCGAGACGGACGAGCAGCTCGTCGACGTCGCCTTCGCGCTGCGCGAGCTCGACGCCGACTCGATTCCCGTGAACTTCCTGCACCCGATCGACGGGACTCCGCTCGAGGGCGTTCGCGAGCTCGACCCGCGCCGCTGCCTGAAGGTGCTCTGCCTCTTCCGGTTCGTGTGCCCGACGAAGGAGATTCGGGTTTCGGGAGGACGCGAGGTCAACCTGCGCTCGCTGCAGCCGCTCTCCCTCCTCCCGGCGAACGCGATCTTCATCGGCGACTACCTCACGACACCCGGCCAGGCGGCGGAGGACGACTACCGCATGATCGAGGACCTCGGCCTGGAGATCGAGGAGTGCGCGTTGTGAACGGCCCCGTCGCAACGTAGGGGCCGGACCTGTCCGGCCCGCGAATCGCCGCGAACACCTGGGCGGCCGAGCTCGAGCGCCGGCTCGCGGAGCGTGAGGAAGCGGGCCTTCGGCGCCGCCTCGTCCCCGTCGATCGACCGGTGGCCCCGGTCGTCGAACGTGAAGGCCGCCGCCTGATCAACCTCTCCTCGAACAACTACCTCGGGCTGGCCGGCCACCCCACGATCGAGGCGGCCATGGGCGAAGGCGCGCGCCGGGGAGCCGGCTCCACCGCGTCGCGCCTCGTCGTCGGCACCGATCCGGAGACGCTCGCGCTGGAGCAGGAGCTGGCGGCATGGAAAGGGACGGAGGCCGCGCTGCTCTTCGGATCGGGCTACGCGGCCAATTTCGGCGTGCTGACGGCGCTCGTCGGCCGCGGCGACGCGGTCTTCTCCGACAGCCTCAACCACGCGAGCATCATCGACGGCTGCCGGCTGTCCGGGGCGACGATCCACCGTTTTCGGCATTGCGACGCCGGCCATCTCGCAACGCTGCTCGAGTCGGCCGGCGACGCGTCCCGAAAGCTGGTCGTGACCGAGTCGGTGTTCTCGATGGACGGCGACGTCGCACCGCTTGCCGAGCTCGCCGACCTTGCCGAGCGCCACGATGCGGCCCTGGTCGTGGACGAAGCGCACGCGGCCGGAGTCTTCGGCCCGCGGGGCGAGGGCCTCGTGCGAGAGCTCGAGCTCGGGGATCGCGTCGATCTCACGATCGGCACCCTCGGCAAGGCGTTCGGGGTCTACGGGGCCTATGTCGCGGGAGCACAGGTCTGGATCGACTGGCTGGTGAACACCTGCCGTCCGTTCGTCTTCACGACGGCGCTGCCTCCGGCCGTCGTGGGCGGTGTACGGGCGGCGCTCGAGCTCGTGGCGGAGGCGAGCGAACTGCGGGATTCCCTGCGTTCACAGCGCGCAGGATGTTCCGAAGCAGGCTCGCGGCGCTCGGCCTCGACACAGCCGGCTCGACGACCCAGATCGTCCCGGTTCTCGTCGGCGCGAACGAGCGAGCGCTCGCGTTCTCCGAGGCGCTCGAGCGCAACGGGGTGCTCGGCGTCGCCATCCGGCCGCCGACCGTGCCCGAAGGAACGGCGCGCATCAGGCTGTCGCTGACCGCGGCACACACGGACGACCAACTCGAGCAGGCGCTGGCGGCGGTAGAGGCGGCGGCCCGGGCCGTGTAGGGGCCGGGGCCGCTCCCGCAACGCCCGATCCGATCCGGCAGTATTCCGCGCCATGAGCGCGACAGCCTCGGCGATCATCGAGCGGCGAGCCGCGGCAGCCGGGAAGCCCGGCATCACGTATCGCTACGCCGGCGACCGCGCCGTGCTCGTCGAGTACGGCGAGATGGAGTTCGACCTCACGCTCAACTTCTTCGTCCAGGCGGTGGACGACGCGCTGCGCGGGAGGCCGCTCGAGGGCCTGATCGAGACCGCGCCCGGGTTCCGCTCGATTCTCGTCACCTACGACCCGCTGGTCGTCTCGACCGGCGACTTGCTCGCACACCTCGAGGCGGTGACGGACGACTTGCCCGCCGAGCGCGAGATGTCGATCCCGAGCAGGCTCGTGCACCTTCCGGTCGCGTTCGACGAGGAGCAGAGCCGTGCGGCCGTGGCCCGTTACATCAACACGATCCGCAAGGACGCTCCGAACGCCGAGGGCGGTAACAACATCGACTACGTCGTGCGCTACAACGGCTTCGCCGACCGCGAGGAGCTCTACAACGCCGTCGTCTCGACCGAGCACTGGGCGGCCTTCATCGGCTTCTTTCCGGGACTGCCGTTCATGTTCCCGCTCGATGCCCGGCACGTCGTCGTCGCGCCGAAGTACAACCCCACCCGGACCTGGACGGCCGAGGGCGCGCTCGGCGTCGGCGGGCCGTGCTGGGCCATCTACCCGGTCGAGTCGGCCGGCGGGTACCAGATCGTCGGGCGGACGCTGCCGATCTACGACGTGGCCGCCCGCAACGAGGTGTTCCGCGAGAACCCACTCCTGCTGCGCGCCGCCGACCGGGTGCAGTTCCACCGGGTCGAGGAAGCCGAGCTGCTCGAGCTCTGGGAGGACGTGCGCGCCGACCGCTATCGCTACCAGATCGAGGAAGGCGTCCTCGACGTCGGCGCCCATCTCGAGTGGGCGGCGGGCCTGAAGGACGAGGCCGAGCAGCGCCGCGCGATTCGCGAGCGAGCGGCCGCGGAGACCCCGGTGCCCTAGGCAGATGGCAGACAGAAGCGTCGAGATCGTCGAGGGCGGTATCCAGACGACGGTGCAGGACTACCCGGGCCGCCGGGGCATGCTCGCCCAGGGCTTTTTCCCGGCCGGCCCGATGGACCACCTCGCGCTGCGGGCCGCGAACCTGCTCGCCGGGAACGACGAGTCCGCCGCGGGCCTCGAGGTGACGCTCGGAAACGTCGCCTTGCGGATCAGCGGGGAGGCGACGGTCGCCGTCTGCGGCGCCGAGACCGAGGTGACCGTCGACGGCGAAGCCGTCCCGCTCTGGGAGAGCCGCCGGCTGCCGGCGGGCTCGGAGCTTCGCATCGGCGTCTCCCAGGGCCCGGGCTTTCGCCAGTACGTCGCATTCTCGGGCGGTGTGGACGTGCCGCCGCTCTTCGGCTCGCGCGCGACCTACACGATGGGCGCGCTCGGAGGCCTCGAGGGCAGGGCGCTGAAGGCCGGGGACGTCCTGCCGCTCGGCTCCGACGGCGACGCAAGCCCGTTGCGGTTCAAGCAGAGCGCCCGTCCGACCTACACGCGCGAGTGGGAGATCGAGGCGATGCGCGGGCCACAGGCCGCCCCCGACTACCTGACCGAGGACGACATGCAGACGTTCTTCGGGCGCGCGTGGGCGGTGGATCGCAACTCGAACCGGACCGGCATCCGCCTCGAGTCGCATCTCTTCGAGTGGGCGCGGTCGAGCGGCGGGGTGGCGGGCGGCCACCCGTCGAACATCCTCGACAACAGCTATCCGGTCGGAGCGGTCAACGTCAACGGCGACCTGCCGGTCATTCTCGGCCCCGACGGCCCGACCGCGGGCGGCTTCGTCTGTGCGGCGACCGTCATCCACGCAGGGTTCTGGAAGATCGGTCAGCTGCGGCCCGTCGGCGACACGGTTCGCTTCCGCGAGGTGACCGAGGAAGAAGCTGCCGAGCTCGACCGCGACCTCGGCGAGCGGCTGAGCACGGCGAGCCTGGAGGACGCGTAGGGGCCGGATCCATCAGGCCCTTCGACGAGACAAGGAGCGCGATGGCCGACAAGACGATCAAGTCGCCCTACCCGGGCACGTTCTACCGCCGCCCGAGCCCGGAGGCGGACCCCTACGTCTCCGAGGGCGACAGCATCGAGGCGGGTCAGGTCGTCGGCCTCGTGGAGATCATGAAGAACTTCCACGAGATCACGAGCGAGGAGTCTGGAACGATCGCGCGGATTCTCGTCGAGAGCGAAGACCTCGTCGAGGCCGGCCAGGACATCATCGAGCTGAGCTGAGCGTGCCGTGATTCGCAAGGTCCTCGTCGCGAACCGCGGTGAGATCGCACTGCGCGTCACGCGGGCGTGCCGTGAGCTCGGGCTCGCGACGGTTGCCGTCTACTCGACGGCAGACGAGACGGCGGGCCACGTCCGCGCGGCCGACGAATCCGTCTGCATCGGACCGCCCCGCGCCCGGGACAGCTACCTCAACGCCGACGCGCTGATCCAGGCCGCGAAGCAGACCGGCGCCGACGCGATCCATCCCGGCTACGGATTCCTCGCCGAGAACGCGGCCTTCGCCGCGCCGGTGCGCGGAGGAGGACATCGTCTTCGTCGGGCCCTCGGCCGGACGCGATCGAGCGGATGGGCGACAAGGCGGTCGCCCGCAAGCTCGCCGGGGAGTGCCGGAGTCCCGACCGTGCCCGGGACCGAGGGAACGGCGTCGACGGATGAGGCGCTCGCGACGGCCGCCGAGCTCGGCTACCCCGTCATGGTCAAGGCAGCCGCGGGAGGTGGGGGCCGCGGGATCCGCGTCGCGGCCGGGCCCGACGAGCTCGCCGTAGCTGGTGACAGAGGCGGCCCGCGAGGCCGAGGCCGCGTTCGGCGACGCCTCGCTCTACGTCGAGAAGCTCCTCGTCGACGCGCGGCACGTCGAGGTCCAGGTGCTCGGCGACAACCACGGCAACGTGATCCACCTCTACGAGCGCGAGTGCTCGCTGCAGCGGCGCCGGCAGAAGCTCGTCGAGGAGTCGCCTTCGCCCGCGCTCTCGCCCGCAGACCCGCGCGGCGATGTGCGACGCGGCCGTGACGCTGGCCCGCGGCGGTCGGCTACACGAACGCCGGCACGATCGAGTTCCTGCTCGACGCCGGCGGAGGCTTCTACTTCATCGAGATGAACACGCGCATCCAGGTGGAGCACCCGGTCACCGAGATGATCACCGGCGTCGACCTCGTCAAGGAGCAGCTGCGGGTGGCGTCAGGCGAGCCGCTCTCCGTCGCCCAGGAGGACGTCCGACAGGTCGGCGCCGCGATCGAGTTCCGCGTCAACGCCGAGGACGCCGACGACAACTTCATGCCTTCGCCGGGCACGATCACGACGCTCGACCTGCCCGGCGGCCCTGGCGTGCGCGTCGACACGGCGATGTACGCCGGCTACACGATCCCGCCGTTCTACGACTCGCTGGTCGCGAAGCTCATCGTCTCGGGCCGCGACCGGGACGAGGCGCTCGCGCGAGGGCGGCGCGCCCTCGGGGAGTTCCGCGTGGAGGGCGTCACGACCACGATCCCGTTCCATCTCGCGCTGCTCGACGATCCCGCCGTGCAGACGGGCGACTACCACGTCGACTATCTGGAGCGAAAGCTCGCGCACGGCGTGCCGGACGCTGCTCTGTAACGATTGCGCCCGTGCTCCATCCGCCGCAGCTGATCGCCAACGCCCGCATGCTCTACCTGGTCTGGACTCCTGCCGAGCCGGACGCGGCCGCTCGGCTGCTACCCGACGAGCTCACGGCCGCCGAGAGCTGCCCGGTGTTCCTCAACCAGTACGTCGTCGACGACGCGGCCCAGACCTCGAACGCAGCGGAGCCCGACGGCTTCGGCGCCTACTCGCTCACCTACCTCGGCATCGACCTGGCGGGGCTCGACACGGAGGCGGGGGTCCCGGGGCGCTGGTGGACGCACTACTTCAACAGCTCGGAGAACATGGTCCGCTACGCGACGGCTCAGGGCGTGCCGGCGGGCGCGGGAACGACGACGCTCGAGCTGGACGGCGGCCGCCTGGTCGCGACGAGCCTCGTGGACGGACAGCCGGTCATCCGGACGACGGCGCGCGTCGAGATCGGGTCGCCGCAACGCGCCACGGGCCAGCTCCGCTACATCACCCGGCAGTCAGGTGAGCTCGTGAGCGGGCGCTACCCGTTCGTCGCCGATCTGGCCGAGACCTTCGAGGTCGAGTCTGTCGAGTTCCTCGACGCGCAGCATCCGGTGTCGGCGCTGCGGCCCGCGGAGCCCCTCGACGTCACGTTCGGCTTCTACTCACCGTCGATCACGTTCTGTTACCCGGGTGGCCAAGGGCCACTCGGGTCGCGCAGCAGCTGGCCAAACTTCAGTGACGGTTGCTCGCGAGGTGACCGCGGCCCTTCGGCCGGCTTCACGGGTGATAACGGCTTCGCCGTTTCACCTCTACGGCGGCCATCGCGGCGAGAGGCGCCAGGGTCACGCCTGCGGCCTCGAGGCCCTGGCGGATGGCGGTCGCGATCTCCGGTGCGTTGGGCGCGTCGCCGTGCACGCAGATCGAGCTTGCCTCGAGCTCGAGCTCGGTGCCGTCGAGGGTCTCGACCCGTCCCTCGGTCGCAAGCCGCACGGCGCGCTCGGCCATCACGGCAGGGTCGCGAAGCTGCTTGACGCGCTCGATCACGAGCTTGCCGTCGCCGCCGTAGTCGAGGTCGACGTACCCCTCCGGGACGAACGGCACGCCGGCCTGGGCGGCCGCGTCGGCAACCGTCTTGGAGGCGAGAAGAAGGATGACGCCGTCCCCGAGCTCGGCGACACCGTCCGCGATCCCCTGGGCGAGAGCAGGGTCCTCCTGCGCCATCGCGTACATCACCCCGTGCGGCTTCACGTGCTGCAGGCGCGCTCCGGCCGCCTCCGCATACGCCTTCATGGCACCTGCCTGGTACAGCACGTAGTCACGCAGCTCTCCGGGCGAGACGGCCATGCGCCGGCGCCCGAAGCCAAGGAGGTCCGGCAGGCCGATGTGCGCGCCGATCCCGACCCCGTGCTCGAGCGCAAGCGCCACGGTCTCGCGCATCACGTGCGGGTCGCCGCCGTGGAACCCGCACGCGATGTTCGCCGAGGTGAGCTGGGGCATGAGGGCCTTGTCGTCTCCGAGCGTCCACCGCCCGAACGACTCGCCCATGTCGGCGTTGAGATCGATCGTGACCGCCACCGGTGCCCTCCTTCTCGAGAGGGCCGATTGTACTCGTGCCTGTGCCAGGGGCCTGCCCAGGAACCCCGCCGCGCCCGAAGGCGGCACAGAAGACCGCCCGGCCGCGTCCTCGGAGGCGCCGTTACTTGCCTAGTAGCGGCACCTCCTGCGTCCTTGCCGGGCGGGCCTCTGAGCGAGTCTCGGACGCACCGGAGTTCCTGGGCAGACCCCTAGAATCGCGCCGTGCTGCTCGAGGGATTGACCGTGCTCGTCACGGGCGGGTCGCGCGGCATCGGGCGGGCTGCCTGCCTCGGCTTCGCCGGCGAAGGAGCCGCCGTCGTCGTCCACTACCACCGCGAGCGCGAGAGCGCCGAGCGAACGGCTGCCGAGATCGAGTCCGGCGGCGGACGCGTGACCTGCGTGCAGGCCGACGTCACCGAGCCGGACGAGGTCGAGCGGCTGATGGAGGCGGTCGCCGAGTTCGCAGGCGATTCCGGACTGCACCTGCTCTTCAACAACGCCGGCATCTATCCGGCCGGATCGCTCGAGGAGGTCTCGATCGAGGACTGGGACCGCGTCATCGCCGTCAACGTCCGGGGGCCGTTCCTCTGCACGAAGGCAGCTCTGCCCCTCCTGCGCCGCGCGGCGGCGTCCGCCGGGCGGGCACGGGTCGTGAACATCGGCAGCGTGATGCCGTACCTCGGGATTCCCGGCTTCGTCCACTATGCGACGGCGAAGGCCGCGCTGTCCGGCTTCACCCACTCGCTCGCGCGAGAGCTTGCCCCGGACGGCATCACGGTGAACTGCATCGTGCCCAGCCAGGTCGCCACCGAGACGGCGCATGCGACCGCCGGCCCCGGCTGGGAGCCGGGGATTCTCGCGCAACAGGCCGTCCAACGCGTCCAGCAGCCGGAGGATCTTGTCGGCACGCTCGTGTTTCTCGCCTCGCCGGCGAGCGACTTCGTCACCGGCCAGACGATCGTGTTGGACGGTGGGCGAGTGCTGACCTAGCCGCTCCGATGGCCGGATTCCCCGCGATCGACAGGCGGTACGCCGCCTTGCTCGGGCTCGGCGCGCTCGACGCGGCCGGGTACGGGATGATCGGCCCGATCGTGCCGGAGATCGCCGAGGCGACGAACGCCGGCCCGGCGGTGATGGGCGGCCTCGTCGCCACGTTCGGCATCGGCATGGTGATCGGCTTCTATCCCGCGGCGCATGCGGTCCGCCGGTTCGGCGCCGTCATCGTCTGTGGCGCGTCGCTCGCGCTGATGATCCTCGGAGCGCTCGCGTTCACGACCGGCGAGAGCCTCCCGATCTACTTCTGCGGGCGGTTCCTGATGGGCCTGGGCTCGGGCGGCCTCTGGACGGCGATCTCCCTCGGAGTGATCGAGCGCTGGCCGGGGAACGAGTATCGGCGCCTGTCGGGGCTCATGGCCGTCTACTCCGTCGGAGGCATCGCGGGCCCGGCGATCGGATCGATCGGAGGGATCCGCGGCCCGTTTCTCGCCTATCTCGGGCTCTGCGTCTCGGCGTGGCCGTGCTTCCCGTGATCGGCCCACCGAGCCGCCATGCGCCGGCCTTCGGCTCCGACCGCACCGTCCTGCGCTCACCGGCCTTCGCGGTCTCGGCGGCGGCGATGGTGCTGATCGCGGTCACGATCGGCACGCTGGACGGCGTTCTCCCGCTCCACTTTGCGAGCGAGCTGGGACAGGCGGGGATTGCCGCCCTCTTCGTCGGCACGTCGCTCGTGGTGGCGCTTTTCGCCCTGCTCGGCGCCCGCTTCCGGCTGCGGCCGACCATGGCCGTCGCGGTCAGTGCAATCGTCATCGGCCTCGCGATCGCCGGGGTCGGCGACGAGGTGTGGATCTGGGTCGTCGGGCTTGCGGTAGTGGGCATGGGATTCGGGCTCGGGGAGACGTCGTCGCTCGGCTTCCTGCTGGAGGCGACCGGGCCGTCGAGGCTGCTGCTCGCCATGGTCGTCTGGAATCAGGTCTTCGCCGTCGGCTACCTGATCGGGCCGGCGGTCGGCGGTGCCGTCGCGCAGACGCTCGGCTTCGACGCCGTGGGCCTGCTGCCGCTGGCGATCGCCGTCGTCGTCATGGTGACCCTGCTGCGGCTGCCGCGCGCCGTTGAAGCGAGCGCCGAGCCCGCCCGCGAGGCGCACGGCCGCCCGCTCTGACGCCTCCGATGAACCGGCACCTCCGCTGGTGGTCTCAATGAGAAAGCAACCGAAGGAGGACGGCCGTGGCGGACTACACGATCAAGCGGGCCTCGGGCCTCAGCGCGCCGGCACGAGAACGGCGAGATCGCCCGTCTCGAGCAAGGCGCGCCAGATGCCCGCGAGCTCGAAGTCTGCGATGCGCCCCTGCAAGAGGACAGCCCGGCCGGCGACGACGTCCGCTTCGAGCTCCTCGAACAGGTCCGAGAAGCGCTCGTCCGTCCGGGTCGGCACCTCGGCCTCGGCGAACGCCTTCGCGAGGCCCTCGGACACCCTCTCCGCCTCCTCCGCGCTTCCGTAGACGAGGGCGGCCTTGAAGACCCGGTCGGAAGCGCCGCGGTCGTCGATACCGACCGCGACCACTTTGGGGGCCTCCTCCGCGACCGGCACGACGAGAACCCCCGTAGCCGGCCGCAGGAGCTCGGCAGGAAAGATCACGGCGGCAGTTACGGGGCCGATGGCCCGGGCAGCCGTCGAGAGGTCGGGATCGGCGGCGAGCGACGGATCGGGAGAGAGCGTCGCCCGTGCGAGCGCCGTGCTCGACGCGGCAACGATCCGCTGCCTCCTCACCGCTACGCGGTCGAGAGAGCTCAGCGCGAGACGGCCGACCCGGGACTCCGAGTCGACGGAGCCGTCCTTCCCGCGCACGAACAGGCGGCCGCGGCGCCGGTACCCGCTCGAGCGCAGAGCTGCCCGAACCTCGGCGGGCTTGAACCGACCGACGAGCACTGCTGCCGTCTCGGGGTGGAACCCGGCCGCCACGTAGCTGTCCACCGAGGCGAGCCTGAACCCGTAGCTGCGACCCCACGCCGGTCGCTCCGCTCCGGCGAGGGCATCGGGCGGCCACAGCCCGGCAAGGGCGTCGTTCAGCTCAGCGGCGTCGCTGTAGACCTCGCGCAGACGCCCGGGATCGCCGAAGAGGACCTGCCGGTGCAACGGCTCGACGTCGGGCAGCAGCTGAAGGGCATCGAGGACCGGGGCTCCGCGATCGGCCGCCGGAACGGCAACATCGGGCTCGTCGCCGCCGCCGCACGCGGCCGCTGCCAGCACGGCGGAACTGAGGAAAACGGCGATCGCGCGGCGTCGCGCTTTCACGCGCACGCCTCGACGGTAGCGCGAGGCCGCTCACGGTGTACCTTGCAGCCCGAGGCGTGAGGCGGTACAACGCAGGAGCATGGGTATCGTCGTCGCCTTCGTTCTCATCACCGTCCTGCTGCTCGTGCTGCTGAACACGAAGCGATGGACCGGTCTCGTCCGGGGCGCTCGCGGCGCCAAGCGCGAGCTCGAGGAAGAGATCAAGCGACCCGAGGACTGATCCCGGGCTAGGCGGCGAACGCGGCGAGCGACGCCTCGAGCGCCTCCCGCTCGACGCCCCTGGCGATGAACACGAGTCTCGAGCGGCGGTCGCCGTCGGGCCACGCGTCGAGATGGATCGGCGGATGAACCGCATGCTGGACGCCGTTGAGCACGACCGGCCCCGGGCCGCCGGCGTCGACGAGGCCCTTGACTCGCAGGATGTCCCCGCCCCGGGCCTGCAGGAGCATCGTCAGCCAGATTCCGAATGCCGTCCAGTCGAGCGGACGGTCGACGATGACGGTGAAGGCGTGGATGCCGCCGTGGTCGCCGTTCGACGGAGGAGAGGCTGCCGATCGTGCCTCGTGGGACCGGGCCGGACGCGCGAACAGCGTCCGCGGCGCCACGGCCCCGAACGACGCCGCCGTCACGGCCGCCGTCGGATTCAGCTCACGTAGCCTCGCTACCAGGCGCTCGACCTCGCGTGTCTCGACGAGGTCCGGCTTCGTCACGACGATCCGGTCCGCCGCTGCCGCCTGCCGGATCGAGACGTCGTGGCGGTCGAGCGTCCGCGCGCCGTGGACGGCGTCGACCGTGGTGACGACGACCTCAGGCCGGTAACGGTGCTTCAGCGCGGGCTCCGAGAGCAGGGTGGCGAGAATCGGCGCCGGCTCGGCGAGCCCGGTCGTCTCGACCACCACGCGGCGAAAGGGCGTGATCTCGCCTTGCTCCCGCCGTGCCAGGAGCTCGCGCAGCTCGTCGGCGAGGTCACCGCGCAACGAGCAGCAGACGCAGCCGCTCGGCAGCACGACGGTCCTCTCGTCGACCTGCGTCACGAGATGGTGGTCGATGGCGATCT
Source organism: uncultured Thermoleophilia bacterium (assembly GCA_963780385.1). Classification (GTDB taxonomy): domain Bacteria; phylum Actinomycetota; class Thermoleophilia; order Gaiellales; family Gaiellaceae; genus CAWACA01. Next base: position 135,573 of record CAWACA010000024.1, read on the forward strand.
CGCCGAGCTCGTTGACGATCACGGCCGTCTCGCCCATCGAAGGGTGCTCGAGGAGGCTGGAGAGCAACGTGGTCTTGCCGCTCCCGAGGAAGCCGGTCAGGACCGCCACCGGCGCCCGCCGCTCCATCAGCGCGAGAGCGCCCGGACGAGCCCGGGGTCCAGAGGATCGAGCGGGCCTCCGGCCAGCCGCTCGGCCGCCTGCCAGAGGGCGCCGAGATCGCCGACGACCTCCGACCTGCCTTTCCGGTCCCGCAGGACGTAGACGCTGCCGCTCCAGTCGCCGAGCTCGAGCCCGAAGTGGTCGAGCACCCGATTCAGCAATTCGACGCGGAACACGCGGGCACGGCGGCCCTCCCCGGCCTCCGCCCAGTGCTCCGACATCAGCACTCCGCACAGCGCGCACATAGCTTGCGTTCTAGCACGGCAAGCGACTAGGTTCCTCGACACCGAAACGCACGGAAGGAGACGGCATGGCCAAGGAGATCCTGTGCGCGTACGGCATCGACGTCGACGCGGTCGCGGGCTGGCTCGGCTCGTACGGCGGCGAGAACTCGCCGGACGACATCTCGAGGGGCATGTTCGCCGGCGAGGTCGGGACGCCCCGCCTGCTGGAGCTCTTCCACCACTACGGGATCAGGACGACCTGGTTCATCCCGGGCCATTCGATCGAGACCTTTCCGAAGCAGACGAAGCTGGTCGTCGACGCGGGCCACGAGATCGGGATCCACGGCTACTCGCACGAGAACCCGATCGCGATGACCCGCGAGCAGGAGGAGGCGGTGCTCGTCAAGTGCATCGACCTCGTCAAGAAGGTCGCGGGCAGGCGCCCGACCGGCTACGTGGCGCCCTGGTGGGAGTTCTCGCCCGTCACGAACGAGCTCCTGCTGAAGCACGGGATCAAGTACGACCACTCGCTCATGCACGACGACTTCCACCCCTACTACGTGCGGGTCGGCGACAGCTGGACGAAGATCGACTACGGCGCCAAGTCCGCGAGCGCGTGGATGAAGCCCCTGCGGCGCGGCAAGGTGACGCCTCTGATCGAGATTCCGGCGAGCTGGTATCTCGACGACCTGCCGCCGATGATGTTCATCAAGGCCTCGCCGAACTCACACGGGTTCGTCAATCCGCGGCAGCTCGAGCAGCTCTGGATCGACCAGTTCGACTGGGTGTACCGCGAGTACGACTACGCGGTGTTCGGCATGACGATCCATCCGGACGTCAGCGGCAAGCCCCAGGTGCTCCTCATGCACGAGCGGATCATCGAGCACATCAACAAGCACGCCGGGGTGCGCTGGGCGACGTTCGACGAGATCGCCAACGACTTCCGCAAGCGCAACCCGCGGCCGGGCGCAGCGGTGAAGAAGCCGCGCGACGCTCGAGGCAAGGGAGCCGCGTTCTGGGCCCAGGGCACGTAGCGCGCGAAGAGAGCTCTCAGACCGCTCCTTCGATCGCGTGGAGCTCCCAGGGCGGCCCGAGCCGTATGAGGTGCCCGTCCGGATCGGTGAGGTCGTAGACGTCCGTTCCGAAGCGCGTCCTCGTGACTCGTCCTCCGGAGATGCCGCGCGACCGCAACTCCTCGATCTCGCTCGGGATGTCCTCCGCAGCGAGCTCGAGCCGGACGCTGCCGCCGGTTTCCCGGCCTCGGTCGGCGTCGCCGGTCAGGACGAGGTAGGAGCGCTGCTCGAGAACGAAGAAGGCGCTGTGCGCGTTCTCGCCCTCGTCGTAGGCAGCCTGCGGGCCGTAGCCGAGCAGCCGCGTGTAGAAGTCCGTGGCGAGGTCGAGATCGGTGACGTAGAGGTGGATGGCGGTGACGTAGCCCACGCCCTCCCTTTCCGATCGGGGCGCTACTTGGCCTTGGCCTCCTGGGCCTTCTTCTTCTCCCGCGCCTTCTTCTTGCGCTGACGGTCGTTCCGCCAGCGTTTCACCGCCCTCGACCCTCGGCCCATGAGGGGCGAACTGTAACGGATCACGTTAGGGTTCCGTGGCCATGGCGCTCGATCCGGCTCGCACAGTCGCCGAGCTCCGCGAGCTGCAATCCCTCACCGGCAATGACGACGGCGCGCAGCGCGTCGCGTGGACGGAGACCTGGGCGACGGCGAGGGCGTGGATGCGAGACAAGCTCTCGGCGCTGCCGGTCGAGGTCGAGGTCGACGAGGCCGGGAACCAGTGGGCAACGCTGCCGGGCGGGTCGACGCGCGCCGTGCTGATCGGCGGGCACATCGACTCGGTTCCGAACGGCGGCTGGCTCGACGGCTGCCTCAACGTGCTCGCCGGGCTCGAGGTGCTCCGCCGGCTCGCGGAGGAAGGCGAACCGCCGATCACGGTGCGGCTCGTGGACTGGGCCGACGAGGAGGGCGCCCGCTTCGGCCGCAGCCTGTTCGGCTCGAGCGCCTGCGCGGGCACGATGACCGACCAGGACCGGCTCCGAGAGCTACGCGACGCGAACGGCGTCGCCCTGCCGGACGCGCTCGCGGCGCACGACGTTGTGCTCGACCGAGTGCTCGAGAGCGGCCGGCAGCTCGACTCGGCCGCCGCGTACCTCGAGCTCCACATCGAGCAGGGCCCCGTGCTCGAGTCCCTCGACCTGCCGCTCGGAGCCGTGCTCGGCACGTTCGGCGTCGAGCGGCACCGCGTGACCTTCGGGGACAGGCGGCTCATGCGGGCTCGACGCCGATGGCCGACCGGCGCGACGCGCTGGCCGGCGCGGCGCGGCTCGAGCTGGAGATCCGCGAGATCGCGCGCTCGACAGGCGACGGCGCCGTCTGCACCATGGGGGCGGTTACGACGAAGCCCGGGCATCGTCACGGCCGTCGTCGAGGAGGCCGCATGCCTGCTCGACCAGCGCCACCTCGACGCCGATCGCCTCGCCGGGATGCTTTCCGACGCCAGGCTGCGAGCGAGCGATTCGCCGAGGAGGAGCACATCGACGTCGCCTGGGAGCGCGTCTGGGGGATCGAGCCGATCCTCTTCGACGAGACGCTGGTCGGGCTCTGCAGCGAGTCGATCGAGGAAGTGGCCGGCACGTGCACCGCTTGCCCAGCGGCCCGCTCCACGACGCGGCCGAGGTCTGCCGCGCCGGGGTTCCGACGGTCATGCTCTTCGTCCAGAGCCTACGCGGCCTCTCCCACACGAAGCTCGAGGACACGCGCGAGGAGCACCTCGAGCTCTCCGTGCGGGCGCTCGACCGCCTCGCCTCCAAGACGATCGCCTGGGTGGCCGGGGCGGCGGAGCGGTAGCGTTGCCAGGCGGTCGAGCGGCCGAGCCGTGCCAGCCGCGACCCGTCCAGGAAGCGGCCCTCGGGCCGCTCAAGCGGGTCCGCCGAGCCGCCGCCACGCGACGCGGGCAACCAGGGCCGGCCCCCGGGTCTAGGCGGGTCGCGGCCGGCCGAGCGCCGCACCGATGGGCCGCTGGTCACGCAGCGTGCTCAGCCGGCAGTAGCAGGAGGCGCGTATCGGGACGTCGGCGCGGGCCGAGGCCAGGTCGAGACGCTGCTTGACGATCTCGGCCTCCGCCGTTCTCCCGAGCCGGCTGAGGCACTCGTGGAAGCCGTGCAGGCTCCAGACGTTGTCGGGGTGCTGGCAGGCGCGGCTCAGCGTGCCGTCGAGGCCGAGGTCGGCGCGGTAGACCGCCTCCGCCTCCTCGACCTGGCCCTGCTCGAGCAGCAGCGCGCCGAGCGCGTGGCGCGTCGGCTGCATCCAGCCCCAGGGCTCGTCGTAGGGCAGGTTGTCGTCGAGCTCGACCGAGCGGCGCAGGTGGGCGAAGCCTGCGTCGATAGTTGCCCTTGCGGTACTCGATCTCGCCGTTCAGCATCTCGGCGGCGACGGCCAGGATGTCGAGGCAGGTGTTGTTGAACACGTAGCGCGTGGGCGGCACGCGCGCCACCGCCGCGGCGAAGAGGCGCCGCTCCGCCTCGGCGCGCCTCGACGTCGCCGAGCGCGGCGTGCGCGACGCCCTTGGCGTAGTGCATCATGCGCCGTCGTGACGCAGTAGAGCTCCGGGTCGTCCGGCAGCGGCTCGTCGATGATCTCCTGCCAGCTTGCCGAAGCGGATGAGGACGTGCAGCTTCATCGGCACGAAGCCCTCGAGCCAGTCGGCCATCGGCGGAACCTCGAGCCTGCAGCAGCTCCTCCGGGAGCAGGTTGCGATCATCTCGTCGCGCCGCCTCGAGCGCCGGCTCGAGCTGGCCGAGGAACATCGCGCCGTAGAGCTTGAAGTGGTAGTCGTGGCAGCGGTAGAGCGAGTAGAAGTTGAGCGGCCCCTCGCGCTCGAGGAACTTGCGGTCGGCCGCGATCGCCTGCTCGTTCCAGACGACGACGTCGTGGTAGTGGCCGCAGAGCACGTCGATGTGGGTCGGCATGTGCAGCAGGTGGCCGGCATCGGGCACGAGGTCGCGCAGCTCGTCGCCGGCGCGCAGCGCGCGTTCCGGGTGCGGCGACATCTCCATGAGGTGGACGTACATGTGCAGCAGGCCGGGATGGCGCTCGCGTCCGGCCGCCTCGACCTCGCGCATGGCCCGCTCCAGCACGTCGCGATCGCCTCGGCGTGTCGGCGCCTTCGGCCGGCTGGCCGGTCTGGAGGTCCCACAGCTGCCACGGCGTGCGGTTCATGAGCGCCTCGGCGAAGAGCGCGGCGACGTCGGGGTCGTCCGGGAAGCTCGCGTAGACGCTCGCGCATGGCGGCGGCGTAGCCGTCGTTCCAGATCGAGCAGTCCGGCGTCGGGAGTCGCCGGACGGGTAGCGGTGCTGCGAGCGGCCTCGATCAGCGCCCGCTCGACGGGCGTGCGCCGTCGGCCAGCGCGCAGCGCCTGCCTGCGTCGCGTCGTACGCCGTCGGCGACGGCCTGCGAGCCAGATCGACCTGGATCGAAGGCCTCCCACTGCTTGTTGTAGTTCGGGCCGGCGGCGTAGGCGATGCCCCAGTGGGCCATGGCGCAGTCCGGGATCGTGCTCGGCCGCCTTGCGGAAGCAGCGGACGGCCTCCTCGTGGTTGAAGCCGTAGCACCAGACGAGGCCGCGATCGAACCACAGCTGTGCGTCGGGGGAGGATGTCGACACGGCCCGGCCGTACGTTCCGAGGTCGTAGTAGTCCGACACCGTCATGCCTCCTTCGCCGGGCTCGAGCGCCGCGTACCGTAGCGGACTCGCAAGACCCGCCGGCCGTCAGGGAACGAGGGGCGACGACGGGCGGGCTGCGAGGCCGCGCGACTCGGCCAGGATCTCGAGGACGAGGACGGTGTCGGCGACCGGCACGTTCTCGAGATAGGCGTCCCGTTCCTCGAAGGAGCGCAGGACGCGTTCGAGCCCATCCGCATAGAGCGCCGAGTCCCCGGCCCCGAGCGCCGCGAGGGCGTCCGCGACGTCTCTCGGAAAGGCATCGCCGGCGTCCTGAAGCGACTGCGCCAGCGCCGCGGCCTCGGCGTCCGCACCGAGCGCGAGCGCGCCAGCGTCGCGGCGTAGCGTCCGACCGGGGACTCAGGCCTTCGGCGTCGAGGTCGAGCGCCCAGCGCGCGTCGCTCGGCCGCTCCCGCAGCGTCGCCCGCGAGCAGACGGGCCTTGACGGCTCCGATCGGGCGTCCCCAGCTGTCCTTCGGAGCTCCCTCGTAGCTCGCGGCGGTACGCATCCGCCGCCTTCGTGAACCATTCGCGACGACTCCTCGGTGCGGCCGGCCATGAGCAGAGCTGCGGCCGCGCCCCACGCCGCGTTCGCAGCGCGCACGAGCTGCTTTGTCGTCGTCGGGCCGCGGGTCGATCGCGTCGCGGTAGCGTCGCTGCCCGCGCTCGATGTGGGCCTGCCACCCGCTCACCGCCGGACTGTAGGCGATTGCCCGAATGCGAGGCGCTTGTCCGTTGCACCGCCTGCCGGGTGGGATATGCTTCGTGCGGGCAGGCAGTCTGCCCGCTGCGCGCCTTGCCGATCTCTCTCCTGGCGGCGCGCGCTCTCTGCGTCCGCATGCACGAACGACCATCCCGAATCCTGCCGTACCCGGATTGACGCTCGACGATGTCGTCGAGCGCGCCCGGCTCGCCGCCGACTGGGCCGGCGAGCCCTTCCTCCGCCCGGACGAGGATCCCGCAAAGGCGCTTGCCGCGGGAGCGCACGGCGCCGCGCCCTCGACGCGGCCATGGCAGAGATGGAGGCGGGCAAGCGCGTACGCCGTCGGCCGAGTGGAAGGTCAGCTTCGCCCTCATGCTGGGCCTCGAGCGCGTTCTGTCCGATGCGACCCCCACCTCGCCTCGGGAACCGAGCTCCGGCGCCACCAGATCGACGCGCTCGCCGGGATGCTGACCGAGCTGATCTCGCGCAACGAGGAGCATCTGGCGCGGCCGAACGGCAACGGTCACGCCCTCGAGCCGGAGAACGGCGCGGACGAGGACGACGAGGACGGCGAGTCGCTCGACGGAGCTGACGGCGACGACGACGAGGAGCTCGAGGATCCCGTCGCCGACGACCCCGGCGCGAAGCGACGGTTCCGGTTCCGGCATCCCACCGCTTCCGGGAAGACGATCGCGGCCGGCGGGCTTCGTGGAGGCGGCCCGGACGATGGGCGATCCTGATCCTCACCCACCGCCGCCTGCTCGTGAGCCAGTTCACCGAGCGATCTGACCGACCGAGGGTTACGGCGACCGGATCGTCGGAGCCGGTCACCCACGGGCACGGATCCGCTGCGGGGCAACCCGATCACGATCCAGACCTACGCCTGGTTTGCGCGGCACGTCGGCTCGCTCAGCCGGACCGCCTACCAGCTCGTGATCTGCGACGAGGCCCACACGGCCCTCGGCGAGAAGACGAGCGCGGCGATCCGCAGCTTCCCCGAGCCGATCTACATCGGCATGACCGCCACCGAGCAGCTGATCGCGAAGCAGGTCTCCGACGTCTTCCCCGCCTCGGTCGACGATCTGCCGCTCGGCGATGCCGCCCGGCGCGGGCTGATCGCCCCGCTGCGCTGCCTGCGCGTCCCTCCGGCAACGGCGATCTCGTCGGTGCCGATCGTCGGCGGCGACTACGACCAGGAGGCGCTCGCCAAGGTTCTCGACCACGAGCTGATCAACCAGGCCGCGGCCAGCCTGTATCGCGACCGCTTCGACGCGACGCCCGGGATCGTCTACGCGGCCGGCGTCGACCACGCCTACAACCTCGCGAAGGAGTTCCGAGCGGCCGGGCTCAAGGCCGAGGCGGTCAGCGGTCGCACCCCGCCGGTCAGGCTCGCGGAGACGCTCGCGGCCTACGAGCGCGGCGAGATCAACGTGCTCATCAACGCCCAGCTGCTGGCGGAGGGTTGGAACTCACCGCGCGCGACCGTCTGCATGCATCTCGCACCGACCGCCAGCCGCCGCGTGTACCAGCAGCGCATCGGCCGGATCATGCGCATCCATCCGCGCAAGGAAGCCGGCATCGTCGTCGACTTCGTCGATCCTGCGGCGACGCACACGGAGCGGACGATCACGCTTCATTCGCTGCTCGACTCCGACTTCTACCGCCCGGGCGCGCGCGTGACCCCGGCGCCGAGGCGGCGCGATGCAGCGGCGAGCGCGGCGCAAGCTCTCGCCCGGCGTACTGGCTCGTTCCGGTCACTCCCGATCCGCGGCGCCGCCTGGCCGTGATCGCGCGGGAGTGGCAGCGCGTCGACCCGTCGCGGCTCGCGGCCGACGAGCAGGAGCTGTGGGCGCGCATCGCCGGCCGCCAGCTCCGCTTCGACGAGCGGCAGCAGTTCGCGGAGAAGCTGGCGCGGGCGAGCCGCGAGATGCCGCGAGATGTTCCTGATGAGCTGCGCGGCCGAGAACCCGAACCGTCGGCTGCGCCTCGCCGGCGCTCGGGGATCGCGTGGCGACCCCGATCGACCGCGCGAGCTTCGACGATCTCGTCACCATCGTGACCTCGTCCCCGACCTGGGAGAAGGACCGCGTGCAGGGCGTGCGGATCCTGTTGCGGGCGCTCGCCGAAGGCAAGGTCGAGGCTCCCGAGGAGATCATCGCCCGGTGGACGTGGCGGCTGGCGCGCGCGACGCGCAAGCTCCAGGATCGGCGCGCGAGCGCCGAGCTGCCGGACGCCAAGCGGCTTCTCGGGGCGCTCGCGAACTCACGCGGGCACCGCCACGAGGAGAACGCGGCGCGCCTCGTCAACGTCGCGCTCGAGCAGCCGCCGCAGGTCGCGGCCGCGCTGCTCGCGTCTGCCGAGGGCTACACGCCGACGGCGCAGCAGCTGATCGAGCGGGCCCGCGCGCGGGTCGGGACGATCGCCGCAGGTCGCCGACGCGCTCGCCGAGAACCTGCCGCACCGAAAGCGCCGAGCGGCAAGTCGCGCCGCCGCCGTCGCCGCAAGAAGCAGCAGGCGAGGCCGCAAACGAGCGGCGCCTCCCGAGAGCGGCGAGCGCACGGCGCCGCTCCGCCCGAGACGAACGGCGCCGAGCCGGCGCTCGAGACTGCCGCGGAGCCGCCTCAGGCCGAGCGCGAACGGCGAGCCCGCGCCCGAGGCCGGCAGCGCCCCGGCAAGGGCGAGGAGATCGCGCTCGCCCGACGTCCTGACCCTGCCGCGTCAGTCCTCGCTCTCTTCCTCCTCGCGCCGGCGCGCCTCGTGCTCGCTGCAGGAAGCGGGTGAGCTCCGCTGCAAGCGTGTCGCCCGAGGGCAGATCCGCCTCGGCCTCGAGCTGGTCGGCTCGCCGCTCGAGCTCGCGCACGTACGCCTCCGTCTCCTCGTCCGAGGCGACTGCCTCGCTCACCTGCGCTCGTAGACGTCTCCCGCTCGCTCGAGCTCCTCGAGATCGAGCTCGGCACCGACGAGATCTGCGAGCCGCTTGCACAGAGCGTGCGCGGCGCGGGGGCTCGGCGCCAAGCGAGGCGTAGTGCGGCACCGCCGCCCAGAGGCTGGCGGACGGGATCGCCGCCTCGCGGCAGGCGTCGTGGAGCACCCCGACGATGCCGGTCGGCCCTTCGTAGCGCGAGGTCGCGACAGCCCGAGCTCCTCGACGAGCTGCCGGATCGGTCGCCGCGCCCGTCACCGGGCTCGGGCGCGTGTGGGGGACGTCGGCGAGCAGCGCGCCGAGCGTGACGACGAGCTCGACGTCGAGCTCCTGCGCCAAGCCGATGATCTCGCCGGTGAACGTTCGCCAGCGCGTGTTCGGCTCGACTTCCGAGGAGGAGCACCGCGTCGCGCTCGGCGCGGGTCGGCCGCCGCCGGCATCGTCGCGTCGTAGAAGGCGTTCTCCGGCCAGTCGATGCGGCGCGTCATGCCGTCCATCGAGCGACACGTGCGGCCGCACCGCCTGGAAGTCGAAGAACTCCTCCGGGTCGATGTCGGCGAAGCGCTCGGCGTTCCAGGATTCGCGCGAGGAAGCTTGCCGCGAGCGACGCGCCCTGCGCGCCGTCGTTCCAGCCGCGGAAGGCGGCGATCAGCACCGGCCGGCGCAGCGTCGGGCGACGGTCGATGCGAAGGTGCTGCGCCGATGCGGGAGAGTCTACGACGGGCTGGGTCCGCGCTCGCTCGCCGACGAGGCGCGCCGCGAGGAGCGACATGGCGCCGAAGATGGCGGTGGCGAGCGCGACGTGGATCAGGATCAGCCACCAGTGCGTCAGCTGGCTCCGCCACTGCAGCTCGCCGACGACCATCTGGCCGAGCAGGAGGACGAGCACCGAAGCGCCTGCGAGCCGCTTCCGCGCGCAGCACCCGGCGGCGGCGCCAGAGCAGCGCGAGGAGCACGAGGAATGCGATCCCGAAGGCCGCCGTGACGCGCACGTGGACGTAGACGGCGGTCTCGAGATCGCCGAAGCGCGGGATGTCCTCGCCACCCGAGTGAGGCCCGGCCGCGGTCACGAACGCGCCGGTGACGACGAGCGCGAGCAGGAGCGGCACGATGCCGACTCCGAGCCAGGCGAGCCACCGCGGGACGAGGCGTTCGGGCCTTCCGACGGCGAACCAGTGCGCCCCGAGCAGGACGACGACGGCGAGCGCGACCGCCAGGAGCGAGAGGAGGAAGTGCCCCATCACGATCAACGGGTGCAGCTCGGTGAGCACGGTGATCCCGCCCAGGATCCCCTGGGCGAGGACGCTGACGGGCAGGGCGATCGCGCCGACGAGCAGGCGCCGCGGGAGGCCCTCGCACCCTGAATGCGGCGAGGGCGGCGGCGATCGTCGCGACGCCCACGGCGACCCCGACGCCGCGATTCGAGAACTCGACGATCGAGTTGAAGCTCTTGGGCGGCAGGAACGTGTCGCCGCAGCGCGGCCAGTTCGCACAGCCCAGCCCGGAGCCCGTGAGGCGCACCGTCGCGCCGGTGATGGTGACGAACGCGATCGCCGCGAGCGCCGCCCAGCAGCAGCCGCGGAAGGCCTGAGGCGAGACGTGCGGGAGGCGAACGCGGAGCCACGACGGCCGCTGCCGGCTCCTGGTCGGTTCCGGCCTCCATCAGATCACGACCACCCCGCTGCCTTCCTCGACCCGGCCGATCCTCGCGATCGAGAGGCCGCGCCCGCCGGAAATCCGCCTCGAGCACCGCGCCCTGCTCCTGCGGCAGCGAGACGAGCAGGCCGCCGGCGGTCTGGGGGTCGAAGCCGAGCAGGTCGAGCTCGGGCGGGATGCCCTCGGAGCTCAGGCGTCCGGCCGTGAAGTCGCGGTTGCGCGGTATCGCCGCCCGTCCGGAGCCCCGCGCGCGCGGCCTCGCAGAGCGCCGGGCAGCGCCGGTAGCCGCTCCGCCTCGATCACCAGCGCGGACGCCGCTCCGCTCGGCGACCTCCACGGCATGACCGAACAGACCGAAGCCTGTCACGTCCGTGACGGCGTGAGGGCCCGCGGCCGCAGCGCCGCGGCCGCGTCCCCGTTGAGAGCCCGCATCTGCGCGACAGCGGTCGTCTGGGCCTCCCGCGCCGAGCAGCCCCTCCTTCACGCCCGTGAGCACGAGCCCGGTGCCGAGCGGCTTCGTGAGAAACAGCGCGTCTCCCGGTCGGGCCGTGCTGTTGCGCCAGATGCCCTCAGGCGACGCCGTGCCCACGACGGCCAGGCCGTACTTCGGCTCGGTGTCCCTGATCGTGTGCCCGCCGGCCAGGAGCGCGCCGGCCTCGCGGACCTTGGCATCCGCCGCGCTCAGGATGGCGGCAACGGTCTCCCGGGCCAGATCCTCGGGGAATGCGGCGACGGACAGCGCGAGCAGCGGTGCGCCGCCCATGGCGAACACGTCGTTGAGCGCGTTGACCGCCGCGATTGCCCCGAAGTCCGCGGGATCGTCCACGAGCGGCGGGAAGAAGTCGACGGTGAAGATGAGCGCCCGCTCGTCGTCGAGCCGGTAGACGGCGGCGTCGTCGGCGGGCGTGAGGCCGACGAGCAGGTTCTCCGAATCGGCCGGCACGAGACCCGCGACCAGCTCCTCGAGCAGCCTGGCGGGGTACTTGGCCGCGCAGCCGCCCACTACGGCCAGGTCCGTGAGGCCGCTTGTAGTCTCCACGGCTTGAACGTTACCGAGGCACGATCGGCATGACGCACGACGCCGCGCCCGGGGTACGGGCCTTCGGGTGCCAGTCGATGACGGGACGGCTTCGTCGGGTCCTCGTGCGGCCTCCCGCCCGTCACGGCGGCGCAAGCTGGCGAGCCTTCGGATGGAGAGCCGAGCCCGACCCCGTGGTCCTCGCGACCGAGCACGAGGCCTTCTGCACGATCCTGGCCGACGCGGGCGCAGAGCTGATCGTCGCCGAGGCGCCGCTCCCGGCCAATCCGGACGCGATCTACGTCTACGATCCGGCTCTCGTCTGCGACGCCGGGGCGCTCATCCTGCGCCCCGGGAAGCAGGCCCGCCGCGACGAGCCCGACGCGATGGCTGCCGATCTCCTGGCCGCCGGCGTCCCCGTCGTCGGGTCGCTGGATGCCCCGGCGACGGCCGAGGGGGGCGACACCCTCTGGCTCGACGAGCGAACGCTGCTCGTCGGCCACGGCTACCGGACGAACGCTCCGGGCATCGAGGCCCTCGCGAGGATGCTCCCGGACGTCGACGTCGTCGCGTTCGACCTCCCTCACCACCGCGGGCCCGGCGAGGTGCTGCACCTCATGTCGCTCATCTCGCCCCTCGACGACGACCTCGCGCTCGTCTACCTGCCGCTCCTGCCGGTGAGGCTGGCCCAGCTCCTCGTGGAGCGGGGCGTCCAGATGATCGAGGTGCCGGACGAGGAGTTCGAGACGATGGGCCCGAACGTCCTGGCGCTTGCGCCGCGCGTCGCGCTCGCGCTCGACGGCAACGACAGGACGCGGCGCCGGATGGAGCAAGCGGGCGTCGAGGTCCTCGTCTACGAGGGGAACGAGATCTCGTACAAGGGCGACGGCGGCCCGACCTGCCTCACCCGCCCCATCCTCAGAGATCGCTAGCCGAACGCCGAACTGCCTACTCCCTGACGCTTCTGCGGGCGGCGCGGGAAGGAGACTGAGCGTCCGCCGGAGCGCCGCGGACGCTCACGGGCCGTCAGACGACTGGACTGTCGACGCCAGGTTCAGCCGCCACCTGCGTGGTCGCAGTTGACGCCGTCAGTAGTTGCGCACGCGCTCGTAACCGAGTGGCTTCTTTCGCAATGGACGAGACCACGAATAGGATGGGCCGATTGCGCTCGCCCGCTCCGCAGTAGGCCGTGATCATGGCGACTGATCTGCCGCGCGATCGATCCCTTTACGACTCGTAGAGCTAGCGCGACGCTCAGCCGACTTGCGCTCTGCCGATCGCTGCGATGCGGCGCTCGCCCACGGAACGCGACTGCGGCAGACGGAAGTGCCGCACGGCTGGGCGCCCTCCTGCTCGACCCGGGCGGCGCGAGCAGCTCGCCCGCGTACTCAGCCGGGCACCGCACGTCACGAGCGCGTGACCACGGCCGGCGATCGCGAGCGGATCGACTCGTCGACCGCGCGGCGAGCAGGTGACAGGCGACTACGGAGGCGGCCGGCTCGTGTGGAGAGCGCGGCAGCGTTCCATGCTGCCGCCGTTCAGGCTCAGGACGTGCGCTGTCGAGCCTCAGTGACGCTACCAGGAGCGCTGGATAGGCCGCGAACCCTTCGCCGGCGCGCGATCCCCACGCTCCCCATCAGACGCTCGACGTCGGCTTGTCGAGAGATCTCGCTCCACGCGTTCCTGCAGATCCTCGCGCCCGTGCCGCTCCCCGCCCGAAACTGGCCCTCCGTCTGTCCGGTTCGGGCTAGCATGACCGCGGCCCCCGGGCCGCTCCCCGCCCGAAACCAGCCTCCGGCTGTTTCGGGCTAGAGCCGTGACCGCGGCCCCCCGGGCCGCTCCCCGCCCGAAACCAGCCTCCGGCTGTTTCGGGCTAGAGCGTGACCGCGGCCCTCCGGGCCGCTCCCCGCCCGAAACCAGCCTCCGGCTGTTTCGGGCTAGAGCATGACCGCGGCCCTTCGGGCCGCTCCCCGCCCGAAACCAGCCTCCGGCTGTTTCGGGCTAGAGCAGGTCATCGCGCACGGCCTGCTCTAGCTCACCCGCGGTGATGAGGCCTTCGAAGCGGGCGCGGATCTTCCCGGTCCCGTCGACGAGGAAGGTCCACGGCTCGGTCGGCAGATTCCACTCCTGCATCCACTGGTTGTAGCCCTGCTGGGGGTCGTTCGACTGGAAGACCTCCACGTGGATGAAGCGGACATCGCTGCTCTCGAACTTCTTCCGGACGGCATCGACGATGTCGACGACGGGCCCGCAGACGCGGCTGACGCAGAACTTCGGCGTCGCGAACGTGACGACGAACGGGACACCCGCCTCGAGGGAGTCCTTCACGGAGTACTGGAGCAGGTCCACGTCGGGAGGAGTGGCGGTCGTGATCTTCTCGGGAAAGTCGTCCTCGACGGTCGGGTTGTCGGACGGCACGGCCGGCGAGCCGACTGCCGGTACGTCCGACTCCGCCTTCACCTCGATCTGGCCGTACGCCTGGATCTGCTTCCCTTTGGGCTCGACCAGGAGCGAGTAGGTGCCCGGCTTGTCGAGCTCGAGCCCGGCCACGTAGACGAACGGGACGTCGAAGTCCCCTTCGTTCTTCGTCGCAGCCGGAGCGCCGACGGGGAGGTTCTGTGCTGTTGCCTCGAGATCGGGAATCGCATCGAAACCGCCCCGGGCAACGCGGACCTCGGCGCTCGGCGCGTCGACCAGCTCGCCGTTCGCGTCGACGATGAGAAACGACAGCCGGTTCTCGCCGACCGCGTACTGGCTGGTGCCCCAGATGAGGGCCGAGTCGGCAGCCGGGTTGTCGTTCAGCAGTGCCGCAATCGACCCCTCCGGCCCCGACGCCACGGTGCCTGCCGGCTCTCCGGTCTCGACCACCGCCGCCCCTTGGTCGGTGTCGGCGCTCGAGCTGTCGGAGCTCGAGCCGCCGCAGGCCGCGAGTACGAGCGAGCAGGCGGCGAGCGCGGCGAGGGCCACAGGGCGCAGGCTCATGTCTCCGAGTGTACGGACAGTCACCCGGGCGCGGATTCAGTACAGCACGCTGCCGGGGTGGGTGCCGCCGGAGAGTCTGTGGCTCGTCAGGCGAGCTCGACCGCGATCAGGACGATTGCGGCCAGCCACGCACCGGCGAGCACGAGGAGCAGCAGCGCGAGCGGTCGAAGGGAAGGTCGTCCCTCCTCCGGCGAAGTCCGGGGCTGATAAGCCATCGACACCGACTTCGCCGGCGCGCGACGAGCTCCTCCTGATGGGCTAGCGGCCGTCGCAGAAGCCGGCGGCGATGCTCGAGAGCACGGATGCGACGCTGACGAGCGCGATGAGAAGACGGGCCTTGGTCACGGGTGTCACCTCCTTCCTCGGTCTGCCAGAGCTACGGGGTTGCAAAACCAGTGCGACGGACTAGCGGCCGTCGCAGAAGCCGGCGGCAACGCTGGACAGAACGGCGGCAACGCTGACGAGAGCGACGAGCATGCGAGCCTTCATGAACTTCCTCCTCTTTCCGTGGTCGGTCGTAAGCAACAAACGGGTATTCAGCGGCCGTCGCAGAAGCCGGCGGCAACACTCGACAGAACAGCGGCAACGCTGACAAGCGCGATCAGGACGCGAGCCTTCACTTCTTCCTCCTCTCCCTGGTAGGAACCGCAGCGACGGACGTCGGGTAGCACAGATCAGTCGATCTCGAAGAAGTCGGCGACGGGTCTCGCCACGACCGAGCCTGGGGTTGCCAGAGCGATCGCCACAGGGTCGCGGGACACGGCTGCTCCTCCTCTCTTCGTTCTGTCCTTGGCTAGAACCTGAAGTCCTGGAGCGCCTCGGCGGCGCGGCGATACAGACGCGCAGCCGACCGATCGTCGCTGCGCCGTGCGGCGAGGTCACCCTGGGCGATCCAGGCGGCTGCTCGATGGCTCTCCGACGACAGTTGCTCGAAGCTCGACTCGGCGAGGCCGAACGCCTCGTCGGCCTCCTCCAGCCGATCCTGCTCGAGCAGCGCACGGCCGAGCACGAGCTGAGCGTTGCCGATCTCGTCGAGAAAGTCCACTCGCCCGTCGAGGAGCTCGAGCGCGTGGCGCGCCTGCTCTTCCGCCAGCTCGAGCTCGCCCGTCCGGAGATGCACCTGCGCCAGCGACGAAACGGCCTGCGCCGCGTCGGCGGTGGCACCGAGGTCGAGAGCGTGGGCGAACGCGCTCTTGAGGTAGTCCTTGGCCTGCTCCGGCTTCCCGAGCAGGAAGGTGAGCCCGCCGAGGTTGTTGAGCATCCGGCCGACGCTCTGGCGGTCGGCGATCTCCTCGTAGATGGCCTTCGCCCGCTCTGCGTAGGAGCGCGCGCGCGACCCACTGGCCCTGCCGCTCGGCCACGAGCGAGGCCTGGAAGAAGGCGTGGGCGATCGTCTGCGTGTCGCCGAGCCCTTCGGCGAGCTCGAGCGCCCGCTCGATGTCCTCGCGCGCAGCCTCGTAGTCCCGCTGGCGCCGGTAGCACCGAGAGCGCCACTCGAGGATGTGCGCGCGCAGCCGGTCACACGGAAGGCCCGAGCCCTCGGCTACCTGGAGCGCCTGCGTATACAGCGCCAGCGCCGTCGAGATCGACGAGAGCTTGTAGCGGCAGCAGGCCAGCCGGTAGAGGATCTCGGCGCGGTCGAGATCGCTGAACCACGGCTGCTCGACCGTCTCGCGCGCCGACTCGAGCAACGTGAGCGCCGTCCGAACGTCACCGAGATACATCCGCGACCACGACTCGGCGAGCGACGCGCGGACGCGGAGCTCGTCGCTCGGGCACTCGAGGCCGGTGAGGAAGCTGACCGCCTCCTCGTAGCTCGCGGTCTCGATCGCGGCCTCGGCCTGCGCGATCACGCTCTCCGCGCGAAGACGCTCGCGTTCCGAGACTCCGGTCTCGAGGAACTGGCGGTCGACGCCGAGCTGGACAGCCAGCCACTCGAGCGTCTGGGGGGTCGGCCTCGTCTTGCCGCGCTCGATCTGGCTGACGTACTCCTTCGAGCAGCGGTCGCCGGCGAGCTCCGTCTGGGTCAGGCCGCGCGCAGCCCGCAGGCGACGGACGCGGTCGCCCAGAGTCGCTGCGGCGCTCGGGTCGATGGCGGTTTCCGTGGTCTGTGCAGTGTCGCTGATCTTCATGTTCTCCATATCGGTGAAGTATAAAAGAGCACGATCACTTCACAAGGCTACTTGACTTCTGTGGGGTCCGCGCTATAGTCGAGTTGGTTCGCACCTCATCCGGGACGCCAGGTAGAGGTGCGGAATCCGTGGCGACGAATGACCCGGAGGCGCGGCTGGGCCGCAGAGCCGCCTCTCCGGGTCGTCGCCGTTTCTGGGAACGGAGCGGCCTCGCGGGCAGCGGAAAGCGTGATCAGCCGGCGAACGGGGCCGGTGCGCTCGCCCCGGTGAGCCAGGCCTGGCGCGACGCGCCGATTCCCGGGAAGTACTCGTCGACCGGGCCGCCGAGGCGATCGTCCGCGGCACGAAGGAGGCCGATCGCGAGGAAGATCCACGCCTCCGACCTCGGGGACGCGGCCCTCGGCCACGCCGCCGGCCGCCTGCGCGCGGCGATAGACGTCGGCCACGAACGCGTGGATGTCGCCCAGGTGCCGGCTCATGTAGGCGCCGATCTCCTGATCCTCGCTCGCCTCCGCCAGGGCCTGGATCCACAGGCTCGAGATGACGATTGCGCAGCCCGGCGGCGTCGCGATAGGCGAGCGCCATCGCACGCACCCAGTGCGCCGGCTCGGGCTCCTCGGCGACGGCGCGCTCCCAGAGCTCGCGCACGCGCACCCATGATTCGTCGAGGCAGGCCAGGAACAGCGCCCGCTTCGACGTGAAGTGGCGGTAGAGGATCGGCTCCGTCACGCCCGCCACGCGGGCGATCGACGCCGTCGTCGTGCCCCGGTAGCTGCCTTCCGAGAACTCGCGCAGCGCGCAGTCGAGAACTGCTGCGCGGCGCTCGGGAGCAGCCAGGCGCACGCGCTTCGTCGCCGTCACGCCGCGACCTCCGCGATCGGCCCCGACCTCGGGATGAGTCACCTGGCGGACGAGCACCGCCGCCGTCACGGCGCCGACGAACGCGATCACGGCCGCGACGAGCAATGCCGTCTGGAATCCGTCGACGAACGCCTCCGCGGGCGAGGCGCCGGAAGCGAGAGCATTCGTCTGACGAGAGGTGAGGATCGCCCCCATGCACCGCGATGCCGAGCGCGCCGCCGACCTGGCGGAACGTGTTGAGCACGCCCGACGCGACGCCCGCCTTCGCGAGCTGCACCGAGCCCATGGCGGCAGCGCTCATCGGCGTCATCACGGAGGCCATGCCAACGCCGCCGATCACGAGCCCCGGCAACAGATCCCAGAAGTCGGATGAGACTCCAGGCGGGAGAAGATCACGAGCGAGATGCCGACCAGCGTCAGGCCGCCCGCCATGAGCCAGCGCGAGCCGATCGCGGTCCGAGAGCTTCCCTGCGACGGGCGCGATGAAGATGATCAGCACGGTCATCGGCAGGAAGATCGCGCCGGCCTGCACCGGCGAGTAGCCGAGGATCCGCTGGACGAAGAGCGACATGAAGAAGAAGACGCCGAACATGGCGAGCGTGACCATCAGGGCCACGATGTTGGCGCCGGTGAAGGTGCGGTTCCGGAACAGCGAGAGATCGAGCATCGGCGCACGCCGGCGGTGCTCGATCAGGATGAACAGGGCGAGCCCCGCGATCGCCGCGCCGAAGAGACCGAGGATCAAGGGCGAGGTCCAGCCGTACGAGTTCGCCTCGATCAGGGCGAACGTCAGGGCGAACAGCGCACCGGCCGAGGTCACGAGGCCCGGGAGGTCGAGGCTCTGCTCGAGCGACGTGTCCCGCGACTCCTCGATGACGATCAGCCCCACGATCAGCCCGAGCAGCCCGACCGGAACGTTGACGAAGAAGATCCAGCTCCAGTCGATGTGCTCGGTGAGGATGCCGCCGAGCAGCGGCCCGATCGCGAGCGCCATCGCCGAGACGCCCGCCCAGATGCCGATCGCGAGCCCGCGCTGGCGGGGAGGAAAGGCAGCCGAGATGATCGCGAGCGTGGCGGGCATCATGAGCGCGGCGCCCGCGCCCTGAATCGCGCGCCAGGCGATGAGCTCGCCGGCGGATCCCGCCAGGCCACAGGCGAGGGACGCACCGCGTGAAGACGACGAGTCCGAGCAGGAAGATCTTCCGGCGCCCGAGGAGGTCGGCGAGCTTGCCTCCGGTGAGCATGAGCACCGCGAAGGTCAACGCGTAGCCGTTGACGACCCATTCGAGCTGCGAGATCCCGGCGTCCAGCGAGCGCTGGATCGACGGCAGGGCCACGTTGACGACCGTGTTGTCGAGCATGATCATGAACAGCGCGAACGCAACCGCGCCGAGCGTCCACCACTTGCGGTTCTCACTGGCCAGGATCCTCGCTCGCATACCTCTTTCCTTCCTGTTAGTCAACGCTAAGCTAGCGGCTGCTAGCCTCGCTGTCAAGGCATCGCGACCGCGGGTCTGTAGGGTGCAATCGGTGCTGGCGGAGGGGGCATTCGAGCGCGACGGCACTGCCGGGTACCTCGACACCGCGACCTACGGGCTCCCTCCCCGCGCGACGATCGCAGCCCTCGAGGCCGCGCTGCGCGGCTGGCAGGAATGGGAGGACTGGCATCGCTGGGAGCAGGACGGCGAGGAGTGCCGGGCGCTGTTCGGCCGCCTCGTCGGCGCGGCGGCCGAGGACGTGTCGCTGCAGCCCGCAGTCTCGGCCGCGGCGGGCATCGTCGCTGCCAGCCTGCCCGTCGAGCCGGGCGACAACGTCGTCTGCTACGAGCGGGACTTCCACTCGGTTCTCTTCCCGTTCCTCGCGCTCGAGCGGCGCGGCGTCGAGGTCCGGCTGCGAGCCGCTCGACGGGCTCGCCGACGCCGTCGACGACAGGACGGCCCTCGTGGCGGTCAGCTCCGTCCAGTCGGCCGACGGGCACGTCGCCGACCTGGCGGCGCTGCGCTCGGCCGGCGTCCGGGTATTCGTCGACGGCACACAGTCGATCGGCGCGCTACCGCTCGACCTCGCCGGCGTCGACTATCTCGCCGTCGGCGGCTACAAGTGGCTGCTCTGCCCGCGCGGCCTCGGCTTCCTCTACGTGCGACGCGAGCGCCTCGACGAGATCGAGCCCTGGCTGGCCGGCTGGAAGTCGAGCCGATCGCCCTACGAGCGCTACTACGGGCCGCCCCTCGATCTGACCGAGGACGCGCGACGGCTCGATACGTCGCTCGCCTGGTTCCTGGCGGCCGGAGCCCGCCCCAGCCTCGAGCTGCTCGCCGAGCTCGGCGCGGAGCAGATCGCCGAGCACGACCTCGCGCTCGCCCGGCGGTTCTGCGCGGGGCTCGGTATCCCGCACAGCGGATCGGCGATCGTGCAGGTCGAAGCGGCCGAGGCCGAGGCCCTCCTCGCGCGGTTGGAGAAGGCCGGAGTGCGCGCCGCGGGGCGGGACGGCGCTGTCCGGTTCTCCTTCCACCTCTACAACGACGAGGCGGATGTCGACCGGGCGCTCGACGTGCTCGCCTCGGGTTGACGCCCTCCGAGGGCGAGGCGCAGCCTCCCTTAGTGCGCGGTTTTGCAGAGATTTCGCCCCGGAGTCGCTATCCTCCGGGTAATGCGTCTCGCTCTCGCGCAGATCGACACCGTCGTCGGGGACATCGACGGCAACCGCGAGCGCATTCTCGCCGGCATTCGCGCTGCGCGGGACGAGCGCGCCGACCTCGCGCTCTTCCCCGAGCTGGCCGTCACCGGCTATCCGCCCGAGGACCTGCTCCTGCGGACGGGCTTTCTGCGCGCGGCCTGGGAGAGCCTCGAGCTGATCGCGCGCGAGGCGCAGGGGATCGCCTGCCTCGTCGGCGTCCCGCATCTCGATCGCGACCTCTTCAACGCCTGCGCCGTGCTCGCCGACGGCGAGATCAAGGGCGTCTATCACAAGCGCTTCCTGCCGAACTACGGCGTCTTCGACGAGGATCGGTACTTCCAGTCGGGTCGCGAGCTCGTGCTGCTGCGGCTCGGAGAGACGCTCGTCGGTCCGACCGTCTGCGAGGACATCTGGCAACCGGGACCGCCCGCGACCGACCTCGCGCTGGCCGGAGCCCACGTCGTCTGCAACATCTCCGCATCGCCGTTCCACGTCGGCAAGGGTCGGGAGCGCGAGGAGATGCTCGCCGTCCGAGCCCGGGACAACACGTGCTGGATCGCGTTCGTCAACGCCGTCGGAGGCCAGGACGAGCTCGTCTTCGACGGCCACTCGCTCGTGCTCGACCAGGACGGCGAGGTCGTCGCAAGAGCGCCTGCGTTCGAAGAGGCTCTGCTCGTCGTCGACGTCGACCCTGCCGCCGTGGTGGCCAACCGGCTGCGGGATGCCCGACGGCGGGCGCTCGCGCGAGAGAGAGCGCCGAGCCCCGATCCCCAGGTGATCGACGTCGGTGGGACAGCCACGGACCGTCCCCCAAGGCATGGATCCCTCGCTCCGCTTCTCCCCGAGCTCGAGGAGATGAAGCTCGCGCTCGAGCTCGGCCTGCGCGACTACGTCGCGAAGAACGGCTTCAGGGACGTCGTGCTCGGGATCTCCGGCGGCATCGACTCGGCGCTCACGGCGGCCCTGTGTGCGGAGGCGCTCGGGCCCGACCGCGTCGTCTGCGTCTCGATGCCGTCCAGCTTCTCGTCCCAGGAGACGAGGGACGACGCCCGCACGGTTGCGGAAACCCTGGGCGCCCGTTACATGGAGATCCCGATCGACCGCGTCGTCCATGCGTACACGGAATCACTGGCAGAGGCGTTCACCGGTCTCCCCGCCGGCCCCGCCGAGGAGAACGTCCAGGCACGCGTGCGCGGGACGGTGCTCATGGCCCTGTCGAACAAGTTCGGCTGGCTGCTCGTGGCGACCGGGAACAAGAGCGAGTACTCGGTCGGCTACGCAACCCTCTACGGCGACATGGCGGGCGGCTTCGCGCTGCTCAAGGACGTGTACAAGACCGACGTCTTCCGTCTGGCACGCCACCTGAACGAGCGCGCCGGGCGAGAGCTGATTCCCGTGTCGGTCATCGAGCGGGCACCGAGCGCCGAGCTGCGCCCGAACCAGAAGGACGAGGACTCCCTGCCGCCGTATGCGAAGCTCGACCGCGTGCTCGAGGCCTACGTCGAGCTGGATCTCACGAGAGAGGAGCTCTCTTCGAACGGCTTCGACCCGGATGTCGTCGATCGCGCCGTCGAGCTCACGGATCGGGCGGAATACAAGCGCCGGCAGGCGCCGCCGGGGGTGAAGCTGCGGCCGAAGGCGTTCGGCCGAGACCGTCGGCTCCCCATCACGAATCGCTGGAGCGGCTAGGCCGCAACCGGCTCAGTCCGGCCCGCGCCACGACCGCACCACCGTCCGGGCAGGCGTGGTCGTCAGCGACGGGGCTGCGCCGAGCGCTGCGATCCCGTCACGCCAGGCCGCGTCCAGATCGGCGTCGGGCGGGAAGCGCTCCGAGAGCTCGAGATGCACCATCCCGTGTGCGAACGCCCACGCGGCCCGGGCGCGATCCGGGCTGCCCGCGGCCTCGACGAGCGGCGCTGCCGCTCGCGCCTCGAGGCCCGCCGGCAGACGGTCACGAGGCAGTGGACGCTCGGTCAGGAGACGGTAGAGGTGTGGGTGGGCGTGCGCGTAGCGTCGATAGGCGGCCGCGATCGCTGCGAGCGGATCGGGAGCGCCCCGGGCTGCGTCGGCGAGCACCGACGCGACTTGCTCGAGCCCGACGGCGATGAGAGCCGCTTCGAGATCGTCTTTCCCGGCGAGGTGCTTGTAGAGCGAGGGCGCCTTGACACCCAGCCGGTCAGCGAGACGCCGCATCGTGAGGGCGTCGGCCCCTTCCTCCTCGAGCAGCTCGAGCGCGGCTCGGACGATGTCGTCCCTCCGCTCCGCGCTCACGCCTGGTAGCCGTCCCGCGAGCGGAAGCCGTAGCCCACGCTCCGGTCGATGAAGATGTGAGCCGCCCACGCAAGCGCGCCGGCGAGCCACTCCGGGCCGAGCCAGATCGACGCGATGCCCAGCGCAACGGGGCCGGCAAGCCGGTGGAGGGCGTTGTAGAGCGGGACGGCGCGCGGGTGGAGCCGTCCTCGCTCGAGGCCCCTTCCCATGCCGAGCAGAAGAGCCACGTCGGGCAGCACGAGGAAGACCCAGATCTGCCAGGTTCCGGCGCCGCTGACCGCGATGGCTGCCGCGAGGCTGCCGGCGAACAGTGCGCCGTAGGCGATTCGCCTTGCGGCGGGGAAACGATGTGCGAGAGCCGTGTTCATCCTTCCTCCTCCTGGCTAACTTTGTTAGCTGCACTCTAGCTAACGACGTTACCCGAGTCAAGCAGCTCGCGGAAGGCGGTGAACCAGCGCAGGCGCTCGGCATAGGGAACGGCGGCGTTCGCGGGCGACGTGGACGGCAGCACGAAGAGGACGGTGTCGCACAGACGCCGCTCCTGGAGCCCGAGCGCCGGGCGCTCCCGAAAGCTCCCCTCGTAGGCGGCCTTGCCGACGAACGCCATCGCCCCCGGTCGCAGCCCGCAGGCAAGACGCTCGAGCCGCTCGGCCGTTCCGGCGAAGTCGCCTCGGCGCAGGTCGCTGCTCCCGCGCGTGGTGCGCCGCGCCGCGTTCGTGAGGCCGAGGCCGAGCCGGAGCAGCGACCACTGCTCCGCGGGCGCGAGCAGCCGCGGCGTCAGGCCGGCGTCGTGAAGGAGCCGCCAGAAGTCGTTGCGGGGGTTGGCGAAGTGGCAGCCGGCAGCCGACGACCGACGCCCAGGGTTGATGCCACAGAAGACTGCCCGGAGACCCTGGCCGAGGATGTCGGGGACAGCGCTGTCCTGATCGGTCATCGGCTTCGGTTAGCGTGACGCTGATGCGGACTCGCGCGAAGGTCTTTCGCCACTCGGTGGCTCTCGAGGCGGACGGGACGATACTCGCCGAAGGCGAAGCGCCGCTCGAGCTGCCCGAGACGTGGACGTCCGAGCATCTGCTGCTGGCGGCGCTCGCGCGCTGCACGCTGACGAGCTTGCGCTACCACGCTCGGGGCTTCGTCGTGACGGGATCCGCGCTGACGAGCAGCACGATCACGCGGCGGGCTGACGGGCTGTACGGGCTCGTGGACGTCGGCGTCGCGATCGACCTGAGCCTCGATCCCGAGCCCGCCGATGAGCCGCTCGGCGAACTGCTCGAGAGAGCTAGCCGCGACTGCTTCATCGGCAACTCGCTGAGCGTCCGGCCGACGTATCGGTGGCGGGTGAACGGACGGGACGTCGAGGGGGACTAGGTGCGGGACGATCGAGTTGTCTCAGGGACTGGGGATCGCGGTGGATGTGACCGCGGCCTTCGGCCGCTTCCAGGCGGGTCGCGGGCGGCCGAGCCGCCCGCTCAGCCGCTGCTCGACATCGCCGCCGTACGGGCGCGCTTCCCGGCGCTCGCCGGCCCGACGGCGCTCTTCGACGCCCCCGGCGGTACACAGGCGCCGGACGCCGTCGTCGAGGCGATCGCGTCGTATCTGAGGGAGTCGAACGCGAATCTCGGCGGGCCGTTCGCATCCAGCCGGGCGAGCGATCTCCTCGTATCGAGAGCGCACATGTCGGCCGCGGCATTCCTCGGCGCAGGAGCCGACGAGGTGGGCTTCGGTCAGAACATGACGAGCCTCAACTTCGCCCTTTCCCGGGCCGCCGCGCGGGAGCTCTCCGAAGGAGACGAGATCGTCGTCACGCGGCTCGACCACGACGGCAACATTGCGCCCTGGCTGGAGCTCGCCCGCGATCGGGGCCTCGTCGTCCGGATGGTCGACTTCGACCCCGACGACTGCACGCTCGACGTCGGCGACGTGGAGCGCGCACTGTCGCCGCGGACGCGAATCGTCGCCTTCCCCTGGGCCTCGAACGCGGTGGGGACCGTCACCGATGTGCGACGCATCGCGGACGTCGCGCACGAAGCCGGCGCGCTCGCCTGGGTGGATGCCGTCCATTACGCGCCGCACGGCCCGATCGACGTCGAGGCGGCCGGGGTGGACGTTCTGCTCTGCTCGCCCTACAAGTTCTTCGGGCCGCACCTGGGCCTCTTCTACGCCCGCCGCGACCTCGTCGAGCGCTGGCGCCCGTATGTCGTGCGGCCGGTCGCCTCCCTATCCGGGGCGCAGCGCTTCGAAACGGGGACCCTTCCGCACGAGTCCCTGGCCGGCTTCGTGGCGGCGGTCGAGTACCTTCGGTCTCTGGGCTGGGACGCGATCGCGCCCTACGAGCGTGACCTCGGCGAGCGGTTCCTCGCCGGCCTGCCCGAGCGCTTCCGGCTTCACGGGCTTCCGACGATGGACGGCCGCGTGCCCACGTTCGCGATCAGCCACCCGAGCCGAACGCCCGCGGACGTCGCGGAGCGGCTCGCCGAGCGCGACATCGCCGTCTGGCACGGGGACTACTACGCCGTCGAGGTGATGGCCCACCTCGGCCTCGAGAACGGGGCGGTGCGCATCGGCCTCGTCCACTACAACACGGCGGACGAGGTCGACAGGCTGCTGTCGGAGCTCGAGCGGCTCGAATAGGTTCGGCCGCCGGCCGCGGCCGGCGCAAAAGTCGACGTCGCGGGCGGCCGATAAGAAGGTGTGCCCTCCTTCGGCCTGGTCCATGCCCTCTCCCGGCGTTGGATTGCGATCGCGCTGGTGCTCGCTCTCGGGGTCTCGCTCTCCGTCGGCGCGTTCTTCGTCCTGCGGGCCCAGGAGCGCCGGTCGATCGAGAACGACGTGCGGGAGGAGGCGGAGCTCCGAGCCGAAGCGGTGGCGGACGAGGTCAATGACGCTCTCGCGGCGGTTCGTGCAATCCGCGCTCTCCAGGCCTCCTCGGACGCCGTCAGCCGCGAGGAGTTCGACGCCACCGCCGGCAAGCTCCTCGAATGCGTCGGCGGCACTCGAGGCAATCGCCTGGGCGCCGTACGTGCCGGAAGCCGGCGCGAGGCGTACGAGCGGCTCGCGGGTCTCGAGGGCGCTGCCGGCTTCCGGTTCACCGAGCTGACCCGTTCGGGGCGGCTCGTGCGTGCGGCGCGCCGGGAGGCTACTACCCCGTCTACTTCGCCGTGCCGGGGACAGGACACCGTCTGCTCGGGTACGACCTCAGCTCGGACCGCGAGCGACTGCCGCTGTTGGCAGACGCGCGCGACTCCGGCCAGGAAGTGGCAAGCGCAGGGCTGGGGCTGCCGCAGGCGAAGAAGCGGCGCCTCGATCCTGGTGGCGCCGATCTACCACCCGGGCGCCGCCGACCAAGACCGTCCGTCAGCGGCGTAGCACGATCGCGGGCTATGCAGTCGCGATACTCAACCCCGCCTCGCTGCTCGACCATGCGGTCGGGGCCTCTCAGCGCGAAGCGGCATCGAGACCATGCTCGTCGACCGAACGGAGCCCGCGGGGCAGCTGCTCGCCTTCCGGGACTCTGCAGGCGGGCGGCCGGCGGCTTCGCTCGCAGCCGCGGAGCAGCGACTGGCGCGGGCGGGAGCGCGGTACCGCAACGAGTTCCCATTCGGGCTCGGCGGGCGCAGCTGGGCACTCGTCGGTCGCCCCGAGCCCGGAATACACGGCGGCGGCATCGACCTGGCTTCCGTGGGGAGGGCTCGTTCTCGGTCTCGCGGTGACGACATTGCTGGCGCTGCGGCTCGGCCGCGGCTCGCTGCACACGGCACGCATCGAGCGACTCGTCGAGGACCGCACCATGAAGCTGAGCAAGGCGAATGCCTCGCTGCGAGAGACCGGGGATCGCCTGAAGGCGCTCGTCGAGGCGTCGCCGCTCGCCACGATCAGCCTCGACCTCGAGGGCAACGTCACGTCCTGGAGCCAGGCCGCTGAGCGCCTGTTCGGCTGGCGGGCCGGCGAGGTCATCGGCCAGACGCCGCCGAACGTCGCCGAGGACAGGCGGACGGAGTTTGACGAATGCCGTCGCCGGTCGCTCGAAGGCAACGAGGTCCTGCACCTCGAGACACAGCGGCTGCGACGCGACGGCTCCGTCGTCGACGTCGTGATCTACGTCGCGCCCCTGCACGACGAGCTCGGCCGGCCCGGCGGCAACATGACCATGATCGCCGACATCACGGAGCGCAAGCAGGTCGAAGAGGCGCTGCGAGAGAGCGAGGAGCGCTTCCGAACCGCATTCGACGAGGCAGCCGTGGGTATGGCGATCACGGGTCTCGACGGCAACTTCAGGCGGGTGAACCGCGCGCTCTGCGACATCATCGGCTACTCGGCCGACGAGCTCCTGCAGATGCGCTTCCACGACATCACCCATCTCGACGACCGCGAGGACAACGTCGCGGCGCTGCAGGAGTTCGTCGAGGGCGACGCGCGGGTGCTGAGGCTCGAGAAGCGCTACCTGCACAGCAACGGCGACGAGGTCTGGGTACTGCTGAACATCGCCCTCGTCCGCGACGCGGCGGGCACCCCGCTGTACTACGTGACGGAGATCCAGGACATCACGGACTGGAAGCGCGCGGTGCAGGCGCTGCGTGAGAGCGAGGAGCGATTCCGGCTGATGGCGGACAGCGCGCCGGCGCTGGCCTGGATGTCGGAAGCCGACGGCCGGCCGGCGTTCTACAACCGGGGGTGGCTCGACTTCACCGGCCGCACGCTCGAGGAGGAGCTGGCCCAGCCGTCGAGAGCCATTCACCCCGACGACATAGCCGCGACGACCGCCTCGTTTGCGGAGGCGATCGCGGCGCGGACGAGCTGGGAAGCCGAGTACCGGCTCCGCCGCCATGACGGCGCTTACCGTTGGATCTCGGACTGGGCCGTGCCGCGGTTCCTGCCCGACGGCTCCTACGCGGGCCTCACCGGGGTCGCCGTCGACGTCACGGACCGCAAGCAGGCCGAGGAGGAACGCGAGCGGCTGCTCGCCTACGAACGCGAGCAGGTCGAGCGTCTGCGGGAGCTCGACGGGCTCAAGGACGATCTCGTGGCAACTGTCTCCCACGAGCTGCGAACTCCCCTGACGAACATCCTCGGTTACGTGAACGTCGCGGTCGGCGTGATCTCGGAGGGCGAGGGCCGCAGGCTTCTCTCCGTCATCGAGCGCAATGCGAAGCGGCTGTTGAACCTCGTCAACGACCTGCTGGTCGTCGCTCAGGTCGATTCGGGCAAGCTCACGATCCAGAACAAGCCGGTCGACCTGCCGGCGCTCGTTCGGGAATCGGTGGAGAATGCGCGGGCGGCGGCGCAGCTCAAGGGCCTGACCCTGCGGCTGGAGGCGGAGCCGGTCGCCGGCTTCCGCGGCGACCACCCCCGTCTCGTCCAGCTCGTCGACAACCTGCTCGGCAATGCGATCAAGTTCACGGCATCCGGCGGGCACGTGACCGTGCGGGTCGGAGCGAACGCGGGGACGGCGTTCGTCGAGGTCGAGGACTCGGGGATCGGGATTGCGGAGAAAGACCTGGATCGCCTCTTCGAACGGTTCTACCGAGCCGCCGAGGCGCGACAGGAGGCCATCCAGGGTACCGGTCTCGGGCTGACGATCGTCCGCGCGATCGCCGAGTCCCACGGCGGCACCGTCACCGTGCGCAGCGCTCCGAGCGAAGGCGCGACCTTCCGGGTCGAGCTTCCGGTGCAGGCTTCGACGCGCGCAGCGGCGTGAGTGACCGCCGCCTGCGGCGGCTTCAGGCGGGTCGCGGCCGGCCGAGCCGGCCGCTCAGCCGCCAGGCTGGGGTCGGCCCCGTTGCGTGACCGCGGCCCTTGGCCGCTTCCAGGCGGGTCGCGGCGGCCGGCCGCCGGCGCTCTGCGCAGGCGGGTCGCGGCCGACCGCGGCCCTTGGCCCGCTTCCAGGCGGGTCGCGGCCGCCAGCCGGCCGCTCAGCCACGGCTGGGCCTTCGGCCCGTTGCGTGACCGCGCTTGTGCATCTTCCGCGTGTGCCAGGTCGGTAGCATGCGCGCGTGGCGTCCTTCGAGCGAACCACCCTGAGCAACGGCCTGCGGGTCGTCACCGCGCCGATGCCCCAGGCGAAATCCGTCGCCTGCTTCGTGATGATCGCGGCCGGATCGCGCTACGAGACGCGTGAGAGCAACGGCATTGCGCACTTCGCCGAGCACATGTTCTTCAAGGGCACGGAGCGCCGGCCGACCGCAAGGCAGATCGCCGGCGAGATCGATGCGATCGGCGGAGAGTTCAACGCCTTCACGGGCAAGGAGTACACGGGCTACTACGTGAAGTGCGCCGCCGAGCACCGCGACGTCGCGCTCGACGTCCTCGTAGACATGCTCCGCCACTCGCTACTCGACAAGGAGGAGATCGAGCGCGAGAAGGGCGTGATCGTCGAGGAGATGAACATGTACTTCGACACGCCCCGGGACTTCATCGACTCGGTCTACGACGACCTGCTCTTCGGCGACCAGCCACTCGGGTGGGACATCATCGGCACGAAGGAGACCGTCCGCTCGGCGACGCGCGAGTCGTTCCTCGACTACCTCGGCCGCTGGTACCGGGCTCCGAGAATCGTCGCAGGCGTGGCGGGAGCGCTCGGCGACGATCTCCACCCCCGTTTGGAGCAACTGCTCGGCGACGTGCAGGACGGCTCGACCAGCGGTCCGCCGCCCGTCGTGCTCGCCCAGGACGGCCCGCGCGTACAGGTGCATACGAAGCAGAGCGACCAGGCGCACCTGCGCTTCGGCGTTCCGAGCCATCCGATCGACCACCCCGACCGCTACGCGCTCGGCCTGCTCGCCACCGTGCTGGGAGGCGGCATGTCGTCACGGCTGTTCACCGAGGTGCGCGAGCGGCGGGGCCTCGCCTACTACGTGTACGGCTACAACCAGGGCTACACGGACACGGGCACGCTGTTCTCGCAGGCAGGCGTCGACATCAACCGGATCGACGACGCCGTGACGACGATCGCGGGCGAGTTCGCCCGCATCGCCGCCGAGCCCGTCGAGGCCGAGGAGCTCGAGAAGGCGCGGAACTACGCCAAGGGCCGCCTGATCCTGTCGCTCGAGGACCCGAAGGGCATGATCCTGTTCGGCCTGCGCGGCGAGGTGCTCGAGAACCGGATCCGGGAGCCGGACGAGGTGCTCGCAGGCTACGACGCGGTCACCGCAGAGGACATCCAGCGCGTGGCGGTCGAGCTCGTCCGGGAGGAGCGGCTCAACCTGGCGCTGATCGGGCCGTTCGAGGACGCCTCTCGCTTCGAGGCCCTTCTCGCCCTCGCGGCCTGACGCCGGCCCGGCCGGCCGAGCCGCACGATCCCGTACCATCGGCGCGGTGAGCGCCGAGGGTCCCGGCAACGGCGAGCCCCAGTACGAGCGCCGCGACGCGGACCGCTACCACACGGGGCGCGACAACTGGTGGACGGAGCGCGCCCCGCGGCGAGGAGCGGTCGGGCGAGCAGGCCCTCGGGAGCGTGCACGAGCCGGCCCGCGAGACCCCTGTGTACGACGAGACGGACGTGCTCGTCGTCGGCGGCGGGCCGGCGGGCTGTGCCGCAGCCGTTGCGGCAGCCCGGCTGGGCGCCCGGGTGACGCTCGTCGAGCGCTACAACCATCTCGGCGGGCTCTCGACCGGTGGGCTCGTCATCTGGATCGACCGCATGACCGACTGGGAAGGCCGTCAGGTCATCACCGGCTTCGCCTCCGAGATCCTCGAGCGGCTGCCGGAAGACGCGATCGCCGGCGCACCTCCGGAGCTCTGGGGCTCGACGGACGACGACGCGGTCGCCCACTGGCGCGAGCGCCTGAGCGCTTTCCGTGACACCGTCACGTGGTCCCCGATGATCGACCCGGAGTGGCTCAAGGTCGTTTCCGCCGACCTTCTCACCGAGACCGGCGTACGGCTGCTCCTGCACTCGTGGGCGGTTGCGCCGATCGTCGACGGGCGCACGGTGCGCGGTGTCCTCTTCGAGAGCAAGGAGGGCCGCCGCGCGATCCTCGCGAAGGTCGTCGTCGACGCCACAGGCGATCTCGACGTCTGCGCCGGCGCCGGCGCTCCGTACGAGTCCGACGTCGAGGCCGAGGGCAGCAACGTCCAGCACTGCGTCAACACGGCATGGATGTGGGCCGGCGTCGACTTTGTCCGGTGGCTCGAGTTCAAGCACGGCGAGCCGCAGGCCTACCAGGCGCTGCTCGAGGCGGGCCGCGAAGCACTCGGCTACCTCGAGACGCCGCACGTCGCGTGGCGCGACGACATCGTCCTGTTTCTCGGCCCGCGCCTGGCCGGCTACAGCGCCCTCGAGATCGCCGACCTGACGAGCGTGGAGCTCGAGTCGCGCAGGCGCATGATCGCCCATCTCGACTTCTTTCGCCGGCATGCGCCGGGGTTCGAGCACGCCTGGCTGCTGCTGTCGGCGCCGCAGATCGGCGTCCGGCACACGCGCCGGCTCGTCGGGGTGCAGAAGCTGGCGAGCGCCGACTGGAAGGCCGGGGCCCGCCACGACGACGAGATCGGTGTCTCGCCGTCCCCGTCGCAGAAGTTCGCGAACGTGTCGGTTCCGTATGGGGCGCTCGTGCCGGTGGAGCTCGACAACGTCCTCGTCGGGGGTCGTCACGTAGCCACGGACGCGCCGACGCAGGCGTTCATGCGCGAGATCCCGCAGTGCTGGCTGACCGGGCAGGCGGCCGGCGCGGCGGCGGCGATCTCGGCGGGGACAGGCGCCGTCCCCAGGGCGATCGACGTCGCGGAGCTCCGCCACGAGCTCCGCCAGCAGGGGGTATACCTCCAGCCCGAGCGCGCTCCCGCCGCGTCGACATCGTAGGCGAGCGCGGCTTCCCGGAAGCCCGCGCAGCGCGTTTCGCTATCGTCGATCAGCGTGAGTGACCCCGTCGAGCATGCCGTCGAGCTGATGGCGTCCTACAGCGCCGAGCTCGAGCGCCGCATCCCGGCGGGCTGCCAGGTCTTCGACGCTCACCTCCACTGCGGAACCGATATCGACGGCACGCACAGCCCGCTGGAGGAGGTGCTCGCCTTCCTGCGCCACTCCGGTGCCTCGCGGGCGTTCTGCTTCTGCCTGGACGAGCCCGACCGCCATCCCGCCTTCCGCGCGGCGAATGACCGCACGCTCGAAGCCGCCGCGCAGTCGGACGGCGTGCTGATCCCGTTCGCGCGGCTGGATCTGGCGGAAGGCCCCGTGGAAGAGGCAACGCGCTGCCTCGACCGCGGCGCGTTCGGCATCAAGCTCCATCCTCGCGCGCAGGCGTTTCTCCTGAACGACGAGCGGCTCGACGGCGTCTTCGCGCTGGCCGCCGAACGGCGCGCTCCGATTCTCATCCACGGAGGCCGCGGCCTTCCCCCCGTTGCCGACGATCTGCTCAGGCTCGTCGAGCGCTATCCCGATTCGCAGCTCATCATCGCCCACGGAGGGATCGCCGACCTCGCGGCGCTCGCCGACGCGTTCGCCGAGCACCCGGGCGTGTACTTCGACACGTCGCTCTGGGGCGTGGTCGACCTCCTCGACCTCTACAGCCGCGTCTCCCCGGAGCAACTGCTCTACGCGTCCGACTTTCCCTACGGCGGACAGCCCGCGCAGCTGCTGCTCGACCTTCGCATCGCGGAGCTCGCGGGCTTTAGCCGGGACGAGCTCGAGGGCATCCTCGGCCTCAACGCGGGCCGGATCGCGGACCGCGAAGACGCGCCACCGCTGTCGCCCCCGAAACTCGGGTCGAGGGCGTTCCGCCAGCCGATCGCGATGGCGCGCATCCACACCTACCTGACCATGGCGACGCCGCTCCTGTGGACGCGCCAGCCCGACACGATCGGCGCGCTCGGCCTCGCGCTGAACGCCGCCGCCGAGCAAGACGGCCAGGCAGAGGTGCGCGAGCAGATCGCCGATCTGCTCACGTGTGCCCGCGATCTGTGGGTGAGCGCGGCGGAAATCGAGGAGGAGGCGGAGCGCGTGCAGCACATGCGCCTCGCGTTCCGCCTCGTCCATCTCGCGGACATCGAGGCGCTCACGGCCCAGCCGTGATCGCGGCGGTCGTGCTCGCGGCCGGCGCGGCAACGCGATTCGGCGCGGCGAAGCAGCAGCTTCTGCTGCCGTACGTGCTGCGCCGGGTGAACGAGGCCGGGATCGAGACGACGGTCGTGACGCTCGGCGCTTACGAGTTCCCCGTCGAGGAGGCGGTTGCCGTCACTGCGGCCGACTGGGACGACGGGCCCGGCGCATCGCTGCGTGCGGGGCTCGCGTGCGCTTCCCGCCGAAGTCGACGCGGCGGTCGTCTGCCTCGCGGACGGCCCGCTGATCTCGCCTGAGGCGATCAAGCGGGTGGTCGCAGCATGGGAATCGGGGACCGCTGAGGTCGTAGCCGCAAGCTACGGCGGCGTCCGGGGCCATCCCGTGTGCATCGGCCGAGCCGCATGGTCCGATATCCCGGACGCAGGCGGCCGTGAGCTCGAGGCCGTGCTCGTCCCCTGCGACGATCTCGGTGAGCCCGCAGACGTCGACACGCCCGAAGACCTGCGGCGGATCGAGTCGCTGCTCGCCGAGTGACGGGCCTGCGAAGGGCTCAGGCCAGCGGCGTCCGGAGCGACAGCAGCCGCTCCTTCAGCTCAGCCGGCATCGGCTCCTCGCAACATCGTCTGACATACATGCGCAGGCTCTCCTCGAAGCGATAGCGCTTCGCGCAGTAGCCGCATGCCGCCAGGTGGCCCTCGGCCTCCGCCTGCTCCTCGGTCGTGAGCTCACGATCGATGTATGGCTGGAGCAGCTCCTCACATTTCGCGCAAAGCCCGGTGTCGCCGCAGTCGCCGCTCACGCGTTCCCCCTCCCCTCACAGCTTGCTCCCTCTCATCATGCCCGAAGCGCCTTCTCCGCCAGCTCCTGCTTCAGGACGCGCCTGCCGCGGTGCAGCCGGGACATCACCGTCCCCACGGGGATGTCGAGGATCTGCGCCGCGTCCGTGTAGCTGAAGTCGCCGATGTCGACGAGGACGATCACGTCACGAAAATCGTGAGGCACGGCTGCGAGCGCGCTCACGACCTCGTCCTGTGAGAGCCGTTCGACGATCCGCTCTTCATCGCTCGACCCGCCCGCCTCCTCCAGGCGGTTGTAGAGGAAGTAATCGCCTTCCTCGATCGGCTCGAAGGCCGGCGCCCGCTGCTCCCGGCGCCCGCGATCGATGTTCAGATTCGTGAGGATTCGGAACAGCCAGGCCCGCAGGTTGGTCCCCGGCTGGAACGAGCGCCAGTTGCGAAACGCGCGGGCGTACGTCTCCTGGACGAGGTCCTCGGCCTCTTCCCGGCTGGGGACGAGCCGCCGTGCGACCCGGTACACCTGGTCGCCCAGCTCGAGCGCTTCCTCCTCGAAGCGAACGCGATCGCGCGCCTCCGCAGCGAGGCGACGCCCATCGGAGGACGACTCTGTCTCGCTCACGATCGCGGACGCTACCACCTATAGACCGTAGGAACGGCCTGCAGGGGCGGACTATTCCCCATGCGGCTGAGCGGCCGGCTCGGCCGGCCGCGACCCGCGATCGCCGAGCCCGTCAGAGCTCGGCACGGTCTTCGACCAGGCACGCGCCTGCCTGTTCGTCTGTGCGCGCTAGCGCGCGAGGCTCCGCGGCCGCCTTCGGCGTCCGCTGCGCGGGCTTCGCCCTAGCCGGCCGCTCAGCCGCCGGCGGCGGAACCCGGCGCGCGCCAGTGCGGCGAGGATTGTCTCGCGATCGACGAGCTCGTCGTCCCAGGACAGCGAGACCTCTCCGACGAGATTGGCCCGGGCCGCCTCGATCCCCTCGACACCCTGCAGCGCGGCGCCGAGCCGCATGACACAGCGCTCGCAGCGGATCCCGCTCATCTGAAGGGTCTCGGACTGCAGGGGCACGCGCCGAATGGTAGTGAGCGCCGCTCGATGCGCGGGCTTCGCCCTTGCCATCATGTGCCGAGCCCTGACGGGCTCGGCGATCGCGGGTCGCGGCCGGCCTGCGCGCTCCGCGCGCGAACCTCCGCGGCCGCCTTCGGCGTCCGCTGCGCGGGCTTCGCCCTTGCCATCATGTGCCGAGCCCTGACGGGCTCGGCGATCGCGGGTCGCGGCCGGCCTGCGCGCTCCGCGCGCGAACCTCCGCGGCCGCCTTCGGCGTCCGCTGCGCGGGCTTCGCCCTTGCCGGGCCGCTCAACCGCAAAAGGGGGTGAGCCGGCCCGGGAGGATGGGCCGGCTCGGGGAGAGAAGTGGCCGGAGACCCGGGCAGGCGAGTCGGGCCTCCGGCCGGTCGTGTGCTTCCGGAGCCTTCCGTGGCGTCGGTTTGGCTCGTCCCCAAGGGAGGATGGTGGGGGGTGTTCGGAAGCTGGCCCCTTGACTGCGGGGCCGCGGTCGCCTAGCCCGCTTGGGTAGCGGGCTGGCGGCCAAGCTCAACCGTGATGGTCAGCGTGGATCCGTCGCGGTTTACCTCCAGTTGGACTTTGTCGCCGGGCTTCATGCCGAGAATCAGCTCGCGCAGCTGGTCGGGATCTGTGATCGAGGTTCCGTTCACTGCCGTGATCACGTCGCCTCCGATCGAGTAGGCCTGGCCGTTGACGATGACCTGCGAGTCGCCGCCCTTGAGCCCTGCGGCATCGGCCGGGCTGCCCGGGCGAACAGCGGCGATGAGAACGCCCTTGTCGACCGGTACGTGGATGGCCTGGGCAAGGTCCGGGTGATCGGCTCCATCTCGATGCCGAGGAAGGCGCGCTCGACCTTGCCGGTGTCGATCAGTTGCGCCGCGACGTCCTTGACGGTGTTGACCGGGACTGCGAAGCCGACGCCGACGTTGCCCTCGGAGACGCCCCCGGTCTCGATCTGGGAGTTGACGCCGATCACCTCTCCTTGCGTGTTGATGAGGGGACCGCCGGAGTTGCCGTGATTGATCGCGGCGTCGGTCTGGATCGCCTCGTCGATGGTGAAGCCGTTCGGCGCCGTGATCTGGCGCTGCAGGGCGCTGACGATCCCCTTCGTGACCGTGCGGTCGAGCCCGAAGGGGTTCCCGATCGCAACGACCTCGTCGCCGACCTGGACCGTCGTCCGAGTCTCCAAGCGGGACAGGAGTCAACGCCGACGCCGGAAGGTCCACCTCGAGCACTGCGAGATCGGTGGACGGATCGACACCGACGACCGTCGCGCGCACCGAGTCGCCCCCGGAGAAGGTGATCTGCACCTCGTTCGCGTTCTGGACGACGTGGTAGTTCGTGACAATGTGGCCGGCCTTGTCGATCACGAAGCCCGAGCCCTCCCCGAGCGGAACGTCTTGCGGTTGGGAAGGCGCGAAAGGATCCTGCGAATCGGCGCCGGCTGCCTGGCCCACGGATGTGACGCGTACGACGCCCGGACCGGAGCGCTCGTAGATCTCCGCCACCGACAGGCTGGCTCCTCGGGCCTCGAACGTGTCGGACTTGGACGGCGCGGTCGCGGTCTGCGACGTCGTGCCTCCGGACGTCGCGCTCGCCACGGTCGAGTTGCTCGTCGCGGCGACCGGCACGGCAACGGTCGTCGTCTCACCGCCGCCGTCGATCGCATAGCCGACGCCGACGGCGACGCCGGCGCCGATCACGCCGGCCGCGACGAGTGGGGCCGTGTGGAAGAGCAGGCGGCGCATTCGCCCGGAACCGCTTCCCTGCGGGGTCTGACCTGGCTTCGGTCGCCTGGTCCCGGGTGGTTTCGTCGTCCACGGCCCCGGTTATATCGAGGCCGTCTTAACCCGCTGTTGCGGGCCGTTAAGCGCTCGTGAAGGCTGGCTTAAGCTCTCTTCGCAGGCCGCTTCAGGCGAGCGCGAGCGTGTCGACCCGTCCGGGGTGCGCAGCCTCGAACGCGGCGATCTCGCTTCGTGCCGGAGCGTCAGACCGATGTCGTCGAGCCCGTTGAGAAGGCGGTTCCGCTGGAAGGGATCGAACGGGAAGGCGATGGCCTCTCCGCCGGCCGTGATCGTCTGCTGCTCGAGGTCGACCGTCATCTCCGATCCGTTCTCGAGATCGACGAGATCCATGAGCCGGCGCACCTCGTCGGGCGCCAGGGCGATCGGCACCAGGCCGACCTTCACACAGTTGGAGACGAAGATGTCCGCGAACGACGACGCCACGATGACCTCGTAGCCCGAGTCCTGCAGCGCCCAGGGCGCGTGCTCGCGGGACGAGCCGCAGCCGAAGTTGCGCCCCGCCAGCAAGATCTTCGCCCCGGCGAACGCAGGATTGTTGAGCTCGAAATCCGGGTCCTTTCGCCAGTCGAAGAAGAGGCCGTCGTCCCAGCCCGTCCGCTCGATGCGCTTCAGGAACTGCTTCGGGATGATCTGGTCGGTGTCGACGTCGGGGCGGTCGAGGACGGCCACCCGGCCCGTGGTGCGGACGAAGGGCTTCACGGAAGCTCCCGGACGTCCACGAAATGACCGGCGATCGCCGCGGCGGCCGCCATCTCCGGGCTGACGAGGTGGGTCCGTCCACCGCGCCCCTGGCGGCCTTCGAAGTTCCGGTTGGACGTCGAGGCGCAGCGCTCGCCGGGCCGCAGGATGTCCGGGTTCATGCCGAGGCACATCGAGCAGCCGGCTTCGCGCCATTCGAAGCCCGCCTCGCGGAAGATCCGGTCGAGGCCCTCGGCTTCCGCCTGCTGCTTCACCTGGGCAGACCCCGGCACGACCAGCGCCCGAACGCTCGAGCTGACCGTGCGCCCGGCGACGACCTCCGCAGCCGTGCGCAGGTCCTCGATGCGGGCGTTCGTGCAGGAGCCGATGAACACCCGGTCGATCGAGATGTCCTGCATCGGCGTGCCCGGCTCGAGAGCCATGTAGGCGAGCGCCCGCTCGACGTTGGCGCGATCGTCGGGATCGTCGAAGTCGGCCGGATCGGGGACACGGCCGGTTACCGGGACCACCATCCCGGGATTGGTCCCCCACGTCACCTGCGGCACGAGCTCGCCGACATCGACCTCCACCTGGCGGTCGAAGACCGCGTCGTCGTCCGAGCGCAGCCCGCGCCAGCGCTCGAGCGCCTCCTCCCACTCCGCGCCCTGCGGGACGCCGGGCCGGCCCTCCATGTAGGTGAACGTCGTGTCGTCCGGCGCGATCATCCCGGCACGCGCCCCACCCTCGATCGACATGTTGCAGACGGTCATGCGGTTCTCCATGCTGAGCGCCCGGATCGGCTCGCCGGCGTACTCGATGACATGACCCTGACCGCCTGACACGCCGATCTTCCCGATCGCGCCGAGGATCATGTCCTTGGCCGTCACGCCCGGCGAACGCTCGCCGCTGAACGTGATTCGCATCGACTTCGGCTTGGGCTGCGGAAGGCACTGCGTGGCAAGGACGTGCTCGACCTCCGACGTTCCGATCCCGAACGCGAGTGCCCCGAAGGCGCCGTGGGTCGAGGTATGGCTGTCACCGCAGACGATCGTCATGCCGGGCTGGGTCACGCCGAGCTCCGGCCCGATCACGTGGACGATCCCCTCGCGGCCGGAGCCGGTCGCGTAGAGCGGGACGCCGAACTCCTCGCAGTTGCGCCGCAGCGCGTCGAGCTGGGCCTTCGCCAGCGGGTCGGAGACCGGCCCGCCGTCCGTCGGCACGTTGTGGTCCATCGTCGCGACGGTCAGATCCGGCCGGCGCACGGGGCGTCCCGCGAGGCGCAGGCCGTCGAAGGCCTGCGCAGACGTCACCTCGTGAACGAGGTGAAGATCGACGTACAGGATCGCCGGCTCGCCCGGCTCCTCGTGGACAACGTGCCCTTCCCAGATGCGGTCGAAGAGCGTCTTCGCCATGGCACCTTCAATCTACCGCCGCGAGCGCAAACCCGACCGCGGCACCGAGCCCGAGAGTCAACTGCGGCGG
This sequence comes from uncultured Thermoleophilia bacterium, assembly GCA_963780385.1. Lineage (GTDB taxonomy): Bacteria > Actinomycetota > Thermoleophilia > Gaiellales > Gaiellaceae > CAWACA01. Next base: position 173,727 of record CAWACA010000024.1, read on the forward strand.
ACGGAGACCTGCACGCGCCTCCGGGCGTCACGCCGGAGGAGCACTGCAAGGAGCCAGTTGACGAGCCCGACGATGACACCCGCCCCGACGGCCGTCCAGAAGCCCGAGACCTCGAAGCTCGGCACGATCAGATCGGTCAGCCAGAGCATGAACGCGTTGACGAGCAGGAGCGCGAGGCCCAGCGTCAGGATCACGGCCGGCAGCGCCAGGAAGAGCACGAGCGGCCGCACGAAGACGTTGACGAGACCGAACACGAGGCCGGCGACGACGAGCACCCAGAAGTCGTCCCCGTAGGAGACGCCCGAGAAGATCGCGGCGGCCACGAACAGCGCAACGATGTTCGAGAGCCACGCCCACAACAGCTCGTACAGGAAGCGGCGGCCCAGTCCGGTCGGCCGGTCGCGCGGCTCTCCCTCGACCGTTCCCACGGGGCGAGGCTAGCAGCGCCGTCACCCCGATGCTGGACTCGGGCCGCTGACGCCGATCCCGGCGACGTAGCCGTCCTTCACCCGGCCGAGTACAGTCCGGCGCGCCATGCTCGCCATCGTCGGGCATACGACCAGAGACGTCGTCGACGGTGGCCCGGTGCGGGCCGGGGGCGCACCCCTGTTCGCCGCGAGGGCCCTGCGGGCAGTCGGAGAACAGGCGCTCGTCGTCACGCGCTGCTCGGCCGACGACGAGAGCCTGATCGCGCCGCTCCGGGCGACCGGCTTGCGGGTGGTGTGGCAGCCCGTCGCGGAGTCTGCGTCATTCAGCCTCCGCTACCGAGAAGGCGTACGCGAGCTCGAGCTCGAGACCATCGCGGAGCCCTGGACGGTTGACGACGCCCGCGGCTGGCTAGGCGAGGCTCTTCGCGACGCCGACTGGGTCCACCTGGGCGCCCTCTGGAGCGGCGACTTTCCGGCCGAGACGATCCAGGAGCTCGCGCGCGGCCGCCGGCTGTCTTTCGACGGCCAGGGGCTCGTCCGTCCGGGCCGCTCGGGTCCGGTACGACTCGAGCCGAGCCTCGATCCTCTCCTTCTGTCCGCGATCGACGTCCTCCACCTCTCGATCGACGAAGCCGATGCCCTCGGGCTCTCCCTCGACGGGCGCTCGCTCGGATCGCTGGGAGTCCCCGAGGTCGTCGTCACCCTCGGCGAGGAGGGCTCGATCGTGTGGTGGCGCGAGCGCGCAGACCGGGTGCCGGCCCGGCCCGTGGCCGGGGCCGACCCGACCGGCGCCGGGGATGCCTTCATGGCCGCCTATCTCGCCTCGCGCCGGGGCGGCCACGGGCCTGCCTCGGCCGCCCGGCGCGCGACGGAGGTCGTCCACGGCCTGCTCTCGGGATGCGCTTCGGTGACCGGCGAGCCGGCAGCGCAGGTGCTGGCCGAATGCGAGGACGGTGTCTACGTGATCGAGCTCGGCCCGACCGGCGACGGGGACGAGCTCATCGAGAGACGCCCCGGCGACGCGCTCCCGCCGCGCCCTCGGCCGGTCGAGCTCGTTCCCCGCTTCGTCTCGGCAAGCCTCGTCGACGTGGATGCGCTTGGCGCGACGGTCGTCGTCGTCGTGGACGCCCGCCCGCCGCTGCTCGTCTCGCACGACGCCGGCGCCACGTGGAGCGAGCGCGGCGGCGGCCTGCCGCGGGGGCGCTGCGTGGCGCTCGGCGAGACCCCGGAGCAGGTTCTCTTCGCCGCGCGGAACCGCCTCTACGTGTCGAGCGACGGAGGGATCTTCTGGCGCGCAGTCGCCGCGGAGCTGCCGGAGGTCAGGGCGATCGCCTGGGGATGAGTCGTCGGGCCGCGAGAGCGCCGTCGCTCGCGCCGGGCGGCGGGCAAGTCGCCACGCTTCGGGCACGCTTTCGGCACGCTCCGCGGGCCCGCCGTGCGCCCGAGGGCGCTACGCTCGAAAGCGGGTGGAGGCGAGGGGTGGCCCCGTAGCAGATCGCGTCAGAGCCTGAACTCGCCGCGGGCGACGATGACGGCGCTGCCCCCCACTTCGATCGCCTCGACGCGCTCGGGCGAGCCGTCGACGCGGGCGTAGAGCGTGCTGGGGCGGCCGAGCTCCGCGCCCTGCGAGATCTCGATCTCGTCGCCGAAGGCGATCGCGCCGTGCCGGGCCAGGTGGTAGGCGAGCGGCCCCGCAGCCGAGCCGGTCGCCGGGTCCTCCGGCACCCCGTCGGCAGGCGCGAACATCCGCGTCTTCCACTTGCCGCCGGAGCCGGCGAAGCAGTTGAAGCCGACGATCGGGATCGTGGCGCGGGCGAGGCGCTCGAGCTTCGGGAGGTCCGGGCTGAGCGCCGCCACCTCCGGCTCGCTCCCGAGCGCCACGTAGACGTGCGGCACGCCGTTGTCGTACGCCTCGACGGGCAGCACCGAGCCCTCGACGCCGAGCGCCTCGAGGAGCGAGTCGACCTCGGCGTACTCCGACACCGACGGAACCGGCTGTGACATCCGTCCGAAGACGATGCGGGCGCCCTCGCGCTCGAGCGACACGGGAACGATCCCGCGTCCGGTCTCGAGACGGATCTCGGCAAGCTGCATGGGCCCGGCCAGCACGAACGCCGTGCCGAGCACCGGATGGCCCGCGAACGGAAGCTCGCTCTGCGGCGTGAAGATCCGGATCCGGACATGCCCGCCCTCGCCGGGCGGGTAGACGAACACGGTCTCCGAGAAGCCGATCTCCTTGGCGAGCGGCTGCAACGTCGCCTCGGGAATGTCACGTGCGTCGGTGAAGACGGCGAGCTGGTTGCCGGCCAGCGGGACATCCGTGAAGACGTCGCAGACGACGAACCGGAAGCTGCGTGCCATGAGGGCGACTCTAGCCGCGAGCGGGGAGCCGGGGTCTAGCGGGAGGCCGGCCGCGAGCCGGCTGCAGCGTGAGCTCCTAGACGAGGCCGCTGACCCGGCGCGGCGTCCGGGCCGGCAGAAACGTGCGGAACCCGGGGACGCCCGTTCGGGGCGTGCCGTCAGGAAGCTCCGGCGGCAGGCCGGCGGCGACGGCCTCGGCGGCCTGCCGCCACAGCCGGAGGATCTCGTCCGCCACGAGCTCGGCCGCCTCCTTGTAGCCGCGACCGTTTCGCGTCAGCCCCTCGAACGTCATCGGCTCTCCGTACACGACGCAGCAGGCCCGGCGGTTCTTCAGAGACCAGCCGAAGGACTCGAGCCCGGTCGGGATGACAGGCACGTTCTCGTTCATGGCGATCGCCAGCGCTCCCGCATGGATCGGCCGACCGGGGTACCCGAATCGCTGCCTCGTGCCCTCGACGAAGACGCCGACCACATGGCCCTCGCGCACCAGCTCGCGTGCCTTGCGCATGCCCTCCCGGTCACCCTCGCCGCGACGGATCGGGAACGCACCCGTCCACGTGAGCGCCTCCCCGACCACCGGTATGTCGAGCAGCTCGGACTTCATCATGTACCAGATCGCACGACGCGAGTAGCTCCCCACGAGCGGCGGGTCGAGGCCGGAAAGGTGGTTCGCGGCGAGCACCGCGCCGCCCGTGGCGGGGATCCGGTCACGGCCGTACGCACAGGATCCCGGCGCCATCAGGTACGCCGTGATCGGCTTGACGTTCGTGTACATGAAGACCCAGCCTCTCTCGACATCGGCACCCCAGAGCCAGGGAATGCCGAGCTTCGTCAGGAGCATGAGATGCCTGTCACATGCGCTGGGGAGAGGAACCGCCTCGAGCCGTGGCGCGAGGAGCATCGATGATCGTACCCGAGCCCGCTTTGACGCCGGTCGTTGCGCTACAGTTTTCATGAAGACACGAGAGCGAGTACCGGAAGGCCACTGCCTCCCTACCCGTTCTGCGCTACCCGGGAGGGAGGTGAATGGATTTTCATGGCAACCGGAACCGTCAAGTGGTTCAACGACGCGAAGGGCTACGGCTTCATCACGCCTGACGAGGGCGGCAAGGACCTGTTCGTCCACCACTCCGCCATCGCCAGCGAGGGCTTCAGGAGCCTCGCCGAGGGCGCCCGCGTCGAGTTCGAGACCCGCGAGGGCCAGAAGGGGCCCGAAGCGGCAAACGTCACCCCTCTGAGCTAGGAGCATCTCATCGCAAGCACCAAGGAAGAGAAGGTCGAGCTCGAGGGCGAGATCATCGAGGCGCTCCGGAACAGCATGTTTCGGATCGCTCTCGACAACGGACACGAGGCGCTCGGGTACGCATCGGGGAAGATGCGCCGCTACCGGATCAAGATGTTCCCCGGGGACCGAGTGCGGATCGAGATCTCGCCGTACGACCTCGACCGAGGGCGCATCGTCTACCGCTACAAGTAGGAGCGCGGCGGGCCGAATGCCCGCCGCTATCCTCCTCAGCGCGATGCTTCGGTACGGCCTGCGCGCGCACCGCTGAGCCATGGCGACGATCGAGGTCACCGGCCTCCGCAAGTCGTACGGGTCGCGCGAGGTTCTTCACGGGCTGGACTTCACGGTCGAGCAGGGCGAGGTGTTCGCCCTCCTCGGCCCGAACGGCGCCGGCAAGACGACGACCGTCGAGATCCTCGAGGGCTACCGCCGTCGCGACGGCGGCGCCGCCCGCGTGCTGGGCTGCGATCCCGGCGAGACAGGCACGGGCTTTCGGGCCCGAATCGGCATCGTCCTGCAGTCCTCGGCCGTCTACCCCACGCTCACCGTGTCGGAGACGCTCGAGCTGTTCGCCGGCTACTACCCGAGCCCCCGCGACCCCTCTGAGGTCGTCGCGATCGTCGGCCTCGAAGAGAAGCGAGACGCCCGCGTTCGCACGCTGTCCGGCGGGCAGCTGCGTCGCCTCGATCTCGGGCTTGGCGCTCGTCGGCGACCCCGAGCTGATCTTCCTGGACGAGCCGACAACGGGCTTCGACCCCGAGGCGCGACGCCGCGCCTGGGACACGGTGCTGGGGCTGCGGGACCTCGGGAAGACGGTGCTGCTCACGACGCACTATCTCGAGGAAGCCCAGCGGCTCGCCGACAGAGTCGCCATCCTCCGCGACGGTCGCATCGCCGCGATCGGCAGCCCGCAGGAGCTGCTGTCGGCCAACGGGTCGGTGGAGATCCGCTTCCGGCGCGCCGGCGAGCTCGTCGTCGTTCATACGGACGAGCCGACCCGGGTGCTCCACGAGATGACCGGCGAAGCGTTGGCCGCCGGCGTCGAGCTCGAGGGCATCGAGGTTCGCCGCCAGACCCTGGAGGACGTCTACCTCGAGCTCGTGCGAGAGCAGGGGGCCGAATGAGGATCCTCCTGCACGAGGTACGCAACCAGCAGCGGTTGTTCTGGCGCAGCCGGGAGTCGGCCTTCTTTACCTTCCTGCTGCCGATCCTGCTGCTCGTTCTGCTGGGCTCGGTGTACGGGGACGACGAGATCGACGGTATCCCCGGGGCGGACTATCTCGTGGCCGGGCTGATCGGGTACGGCGTCGTCGCCGTCGCGTTCGCCGGGCTCGCGATCAACGTCGTGATCCGGCGGGAGTCCGGAGTTCTCAAGCGCGTCCGCGGTACCCCGCTGCCGCCGGCCGTCTACCTCCTCGCCGTGATCGTCTCGGAGCTGATCGTGATCGGGATCCAGGTCGTCTGCCAGGTGCTGATCGGGCATTACCTCCTGGACGCGAGCTTCCCGGAGTCACCCGGCGGGCTCGTCCTGGCGCTCGTGCTCGGCGCGGCCTCGTTTGCCGCGCTGGGGCTCGCAGTCACAGGGCTCGTGCGGAGCAGCGAGGGCTCGTCCGCCGTCGTCAACGCCATCTACCTGCCGATGACCTTCATCTGCGGAGTCTTCTTCTCGGCCACCGCGTTCCCGGGATTCCTCGAGAAGATCGCGGACGTGTTGCCCCTCACGTACCTCCTCGAGCTGGTGCGCGATCTGTTCGTCGAGGGCGAGAGCTGGTCGGCAACAGCCGTGGCCGTCCTCGCCGTGTGGGGAATCGTCGGCCTCGTCGTCGCGCTGCGCACCTTCCGCTGGGAGCCGACAGCCTCGTGAGCCGGTACGGCTTCGTCGCGCACCCGGAGTCGGTGACCCTGGTCGTCATCGACGGAGACGAGCTCGTGCTCGTGCGACAGAGCCGCCCGGGCGCGCTCGAGCCCACGCTGGAGCTGCCCGCGGGCGCGGTCGAGCAGGGAGAGCTCCCCGAGCAGGCCGCCGCGAGAGAGCTCGCCGAGGAATGCGCCCTGGGGGCTTCTTCCTGGCGGCACATCGGTGGCTTCTGGGTGGTCCCCTCGTATTCGACCGAGTTCACGCACGTCTACGAGGCCAGCGGCATCGTCCCTGCGGCCAGGGCACTCCCGATGCCGACGAGGACATCGAGGTGGTGCGGCGGCCCGTGGCGGGCACGCTCGGCCTCCTCTCCGACGCCGGCTCGATCGCGGCGCTCGCCCTCTGGCAGGCGGGCCGGTGACCGCCTGCGCCCACGTTCAGAGGTAGTCGTCCACGTAGGCCCGGACGATCGAGTCCAGGCTCTCGTCGAGGGGGATGCCGAGGGCGAGCGCCGGCTCGAAGCTCGCGCGCTTTGCCCAGCTTCCGCAGATGGCCTCGATCATGGGGTCGGGCTGCACCGAGATCTCGCCCAGCTCCCGGCCCCGGCCCACCCGCTGGACGCACTCGACCATCTCGCCCGCGGTCACGGAGACGCTCGGAAACGTCACTGCGCGGTCGTGACTCAGCGCTGCCGGGTCGACGCTGTGCAGGCGCTCGAGCCCCTCGACCACGGTTCGGACACCTGCGACCGGGTGGCGCAGATCGAGCCCGACCGGAAGCACATACCCGCGCCCGTGGAGCGGCTCACGGAAGACGGCGCTGACCCATGAGGACGCGGCAAGGTTGGGCTTGCCCGGCCGAACGATCACCGTCGGAAGCCGGGCCGAGCGTCCGTCGAGAAAGCCCTTTCGGGTGAAGTCGTTCACGAGCAGCTCGAGGATCACCTTTGTCGTGCCGTACGTCGTCTCCGGCGTCAGCTTGGTCAGGTCCGAGACCGTCTCGGGGAGCCATTCGCCCCCGAAGCCCGCGTAGGTGCTGGCGACCACGGCGCGGGGCGTGGAGGACAGTGCCCGACAGGCTTCGAGGACGTTCAGCCCGCCCTGGAGGTTGACGCGCAGCGCAAGGTCGAAGTCCTTCTCGGCACCCGCGCTCACGATCGAGGCGAGATGGAACACGGTGCAGTCGTCGCGGTCGATCAGAGCTGCGATCGTCTCGCGATCTGCGACGTCCCCGGCCACCACGCGGGCCGCGCCGAGCCCGTCGGACAGGCGCTCGGGCGCCACAGCGTCGAAAAGGACGAGATCGTCGATCTCCTCGCTGCGGCCGGAAGAGCCGACGACCGTGCCGCGGTCGAGGAGCAGCCGGGCGAGCCGCTGCCCGATGAAGCCCGTCCCGCCGGTGATGACCACCTTCACGCTCCGCCCTCCTCTGTTCCTCTCTCGCTCCGCCTCGCCGCGGAGGCTAGCCGCGAAGGCTACGAGAGGAAGGGGACCGGCGGCACGGGGAGGGGCGGCTCCCCGTGCCACCGGGGAGGAGGCGCGCTGATCACGCGGCCGTTTTTGTGCCTGCAGCCTGCGCAAACCGCGCGCACAACGGCGCGTTCCCCGTTTCGCAGCCGCATAAACCTCGGGTTTGACCGCGCGGCGTGGCGGGTATCCGGCACCCGGGTCGCTTCGACACTGTCGCGGCCGGAGGAGACATGAGCGCACACGAGGATCAGGGGGAACGGCTCGACCGTGAGCTGATCGAGCTGATGAACGGCCTCCGGGTCGTGCTGCCGGGCGTCCAGGTGCTGTTTGCGTTCCTTCTGACGGTGCCGTTCACGCAGACGTTCAAGGACGCCGAGTCGGTCGACCAGTCCGTGTACTTCGCAGCGTTCGTGTGCACCGCGGTGGCCTCGATCCTGTTGATCGCTCCGTCTGCCTACCACCGCCTGCGCTGGCGGCAGCACGACAAGGAGCACCTCCTGCGCACGTCGAACATCTTCGCCATCGCCGGCCTCGGCTTCCTCGCCGTCGCGATCGCGTGCACGGTCTTCCTCGTGACCGATCTCCTTTACAGCGTCGAGGTGGCCGCCGCCGTTACGGCGGTCATCGGCCTGGCACTGCTCTGCTGCTGGTACGCGCTGCCGCTCTGGCGCCGAGCCCGCGACAACGGGCGCGAGATGTCGCCGCTTCCGCCGCCCGGGCGGCATTCCGCAACGCGAAGCCCCTGACCGAAGGGCCCGGATCGCGGTCCGCGCGATTCACTCGTTGCGGTCCGGGGTAAACCCACTCGTACCCCATAGTCGCGGCTTCCCAAGGAGCCGCCAGACCACAAGGAGAGCTGTATATGGATGTCGATATTTGGACCTATCGTGATTCCAGCGCCCTCGGCGTCGACGTCAGTCGCGGCGTCGATCTGACCGGCTTCGGGGTCGAGGCGATCGACGGGTCGATCGGCAAGGTCGACGAGGCTACGTACGACGTCGGGGGCAGCTACATGGTCGTCGACACCGGTCCGTGGATCTTCGGGAAGAAGGTCATGCTTCCGGCGGGCGTGATCGACCGGATCGACCTCGAGGACGAGAAGGTCTTCGTGAACAGGACGAAGGACGAGATCAAGAGCTCGCCGGAGTTCGACGAGTCGGTGCATGCCGACACCGCCTACCGGGGCGAGCTCGGCTCGTACTACGGCAGCGGCGGCGCCGGCTACCGCGACTGGGATCCCGTCCGCTAGTCGAGCCAGCAAACCCGCTCGAAACGAGAGGCAGGGACAGTGTCCCTGCCTCTCACGCGCTGCGGGACGAACCGGCCTCAGCCGACGCGCGCAGGCTCCGCCGGGTCCGGCTCCGGCACGGCCGGCTCGACCGGGGTCTCGATCGGAGCCTCACGCGGAACGGGATCCTCGATCGGCTCGATCACGATCTCTCGCTTCGGCTCACCGATGTCCATGGCCCGACGGTTCCCCCTCGGGGCCCCGGCGCAAACGACCGAGCTCCGTGGTTTCGGGGCCGACTGCGACGGGCATAGCCCGAGTTGGAACCGGCGGGAAGGAGACCCATGGCCAAGAACGTGAGCGATCAGCTCGTCCAGCGCCTGGCGGCCTGGGGCGTGCGGCGCATCTACGGCTATCCCGGCGACGGGATCAACGGGATCATGGGCGCTCTCCGGCGGGCCGAGGAGGACATCGATCTCGTCCAGGCTCGCCACGAGGAGGCGTCGGCCCTCATGGCATGCGGCCATGCGAAGTTCACGGGGGAGCTCGGTGTCTGCCTTGCGACCTCCGGGCCCGGCGCGATTCACCTGCTCAACGGGCTCTACGACGCGAAGCTCGACCACCAGCCCGTGCTCGCGATCGTCGGCCAGCAGGCACGCGCATCGATCGGGGGCGACTACCAGCAGGAGATCGACCTCGTCTCGCTCTTCAAGGACGTCGCGCACGAGTACGTCCACATGGCGTCCGATCCCGTACAGATCCGCCATCTGGTCGACCGGGCCGTTCGGATCGCGCTCGCCGAGCGCACGGTGACCTGCATCATCGTGCCGAGCGACCTCCAGACGCTTCCCGCGGTCGACGAGCCGCCCCGGGTTCACGGCACCGTGCAGTCGGGCATCGGCTTCGCCCGTCCGAGAATCGTCCCTGCCGCACCGGAGCTCGACCGCGCTGCGGAGGTGCTCAACGCGGGGGAGCGCGTCGCGATTCTCGTCGGCGCGGGCGCTCTCTCGGCCACCGACGAGGTCATCGAGACCGCCGAGCTGCTCGGGGCGGGAGTGGCCAAGGCCCTCCTCGGCAAGGCCGCGCTTCCCGACGACCTTCCCTTCGTCACGGGCTCGATCGGGCTGCTCGGGACCCGCCCGAGCTGGGAGCTGATGGACGGCTGCGACACGCTGCTCGTCGTCGGGTCGAGCTTCCCGTACGCCGAGTTTCTCCCGAAACCGGGTCAGGCGCGGGGCGTCCAGATAGACATCGACGGTCGCATGCTGTCGATCCGCTACCCGATGGAGGTGAGCCTTGTCGGCGACAGCGCCGCCACGCTCCGCGCGCTGATGCCCCTCCTGCGATACAAGGAGGATCGTTCCTGGCGACGGAGCATCGAGCGTGACGTCGAGCGCTGGTGGCGCGTCCTCGAGCAGCGCGCCGCGCAGGACGCCGACCCGATCAACCCGGAGCTCGTCTTCCACGAGCTGTCGCCGCGCCTGCCCGACGACTGCATCATCACGGCCGACTCGGGCTCGTCGGCGAACTGGTTCGCGCGGGACGTGAGGATCCGGCGGGGCATGATGGCTTCCCTCTCCGGGACGCTCGCCACGATGGGCCCCGGTGTCCCGTACGCGATCGCGGCGAAGTTCGCGCACCCGCACCGCCCGGTCGTCGCGCTCGTAGGGGACGGCGCCATGCAGATGAACGGGCTGAACGAGCTCATCACCGTGGCGAAGTACTGGCGGCGCTGGAGTGACCCGCGGCTGGTCGTGCTCGTCCTCAACAACCGCGACCTGAACCTCGTCACATGGGAGCAGCGGGCCTTCCAGGGCGACCCGAAGTACGACGCCGCCCAGCAGATCCCCGACTTCCCGTATGCCCACTTCGCGGAGCTGATCGGGTTGAAGGGGATCCGGGTCGACGCGCCGGATCAGGTCGGCGAGGCCTGGGATGCGGCATTGCGCGCCGAGCGCCCGTGTGTGCTCGAGGCCGTGACCGATCCCGAGGTGCCGCCGTTGCCGCCCCACATCTCCTTCGAGCAGGCAAAGAACTTCGCTCTCGCCACCGTCAGCGACCCGGCACGAGGCGCAATGGTGGGCAACGCGCTGAAGCAGATGCTCGCGTCACTCGTCCCCGGCCGCTGACCTACTTCGACCGAGAGGAGCCCCATGAGCGCCAACCTGTCCGTCAAGGAGGCAATGTCCTCGAACCTACGCAGTGTCGACCCGGAGCTTCCCGTCATCGAGGCCGCGCGGATCATGCTGGCCGAGGACATCGGCTCGCTGCCGGTGGTGCAGGGTGACCGGCTGATCGGCGTCCTTACGGACCGCGACATCGCCGTTCGCGTCGTCGCCGAGGGCAAGGACCCGACCGATCTCCCGGTCGCGGGCGTCGCCACCCGCGAGATCGTGACCGTCTCACCCGAGCAGCCGCTGGACGAGGCTCTGCAGCTCATGGCGAGCGCCCAGGTGCGGCGGCTCCCGGTCGTCGACGACGGCCGGCTGGTCGGCATCCTGGCGCAGGCGGATGTCGCCCGGACAGCGGACGAGCAGGCAACCGGTCGGGTGGTCGGAGAGATCTCCCAGCCGGGTCGGAGCGGTACTAGCTACCGCGGTGATGAACACCGCGAACGGAGCGGCCGTAGACCGGGCGCCGGATGCTCTCGAGCCGGTAACGGCGTGGCGGGCCTGGTTCGTCGGGGCGGGAGTCCGACGACGGATCTCCGCGCCTGCACTCGGTCATCCACAACTGCGAGTGGCCGGTGGCGAAGAAGCTCGAGGCGAGCTGCCTGACGACCCGGGGGATCGTGTCCCGCCCGCATCCGGCCCCGGCCGACGGCTGCCAGTGCGGGATCTACGGCACGGCCAGAGTCGACGGGCTTGCGAACTACGTCGGGCACGGCCTCGGCCCCGTACCGAGGATTCAGGCGATCGGGCTCGTGCGTCTCTGGGGAGTCGTTCGCGAGCACGAGCACGGCTGGAGGGGCTCGCGTGCCTACCCGTGCCGTCTCTGGCTGCCCACGCACGATTTCCGTGACGAGCCGATCGACAACTGGGACGAGCTGGCGATCGCGCTCGCCGACTACGGCGTTCCCGTCGAGGTGCTCGACGGCGGCCGTTCGCACGAGGCGCTTGCATCGCTGCGTGCGTGGGAGGCGGCCCGCGATCACGCACCGGCCGACGACCCGAGAACCGTCAGCCGGTTCGGACGGCTCCGCTAGCGAGATCGTTGTCGGGTCACCCTGACGGCGAGACGTCGCCGTAAGGCTCAGACTAGGCGTGGGGAGAAGGATGGAGGACCCGTGAGCGATCGAGAGAGCGAGGCTCCTGCGATGACGGAGCGCGCGGAACGCCGGCTGCCGGCGATCGAGGAGCTGCTCGCCAGTCTCGACACCTGTCCCCTGGCCGTCGTGAACCTCGACCCCGAGGGGAGGGTCACATACTGGAGCGGCGGCGCGGAGGCGCTGTTCGGCTGGCAGTCCGAGGAGGTCCTCGGCCGCGAGCTGCCGACCGTTCCCGAGGACCGACGCGCCGAGTTCGAGCTCGTTCACGAGCGCCAGCGCCGCGGTGAGTCTTTTGCCGCATACCGGACGCAGCGCCTGCGCAAGGACGGCTCGCTTGTGGATGTCGCCATCTGGAGCGCCGGGCGTTTCGACGACGACGGCACGTCTCTCGGAACGGTCGCCTACGTCGCGCTTCTCGAAGCCGGTGAGCTCGCCGATGTGCTCCTCGGAACCCGTCGCGAGGAGTTCCAGGCGCTCGTCGATGCCTCCCCGCTCGCGATCATCGCCATCGACGCCGAAGGCATGGTCACGACCTGGAACGCCGAGGCGGAAGCTCTCTTCGGCTGGTCGGCCGCCGAAGCGCTCGGCAGGCCGCTGCGGCACATCCCGGACTCGTTGCGCCAGGAGTACGAGAGCATCCGCAGCCGCCAGGTCGCCGGCGAGGTGCTGCGCGGGGTGGAGACGCGACGGCGGCGGAAGGACGGCGCCGAGATCGAGGTTGCGATCTGGTCCGCCAGCCGTCACGACGCCGGCGGCCGGTTCCTCGGGACGCTGGCCTTCGTCGCCGACATCAGCGAACGCAAGCAGGCGGAGCGGCGCGACCGGGCGGCCCACGAGCGCGCCGAGACGCTCCGCCGGCTCTCCGCCCAGCTCGCGTCGGCGGCCACCCCGCAGGAGGTCGTGGAGGTGCTTGCGGACCAAGGGGCGCGGGCGCTCGAAGCCGAGGCGGCCTGGGTGGCACTCTCCGACGAGCCCGCCGGAGTCCTACGGACGGTCGCGACCCACGGTCGAGCTGCGGAGGGCCTCGCGCCCCCCTCGATTTCCCTGTCGTCGCGCTTGCCCGCCGCCGAGGCGCTCCGGACACGCGAGCCCATCTGGATCGACTCGCGCGAGGACTACGAGGCTCGCTACGGGACGGCGCCTCCCGGCCCGCCGGAGCTCGAGGCGTGCGGCGTCCGACCCCTGGCGGCGGCCGACCGCTCGGTCGGCGTCGTGTCGTTCCACTTTCGCGAACCGGGGCCTCTCCCCGCGGATCGCCGGCTGCTGATGATCTCGCTCGTCGCCGAGTGCGAGCGGGCATTCGAGCGGGCGCTGCTGTACGAGGAAGTTCGCACGACCGAGCGCCGCTTGCGCGATGCGAACGTCTTGCTCAGGGCCGTTGCTGCGGGAATGGAGGACCCGGTCAGCGTGAAGGACCGCTCGGGCCGCTATGTGCTTGCAAACGATGCGGCGTCGCGCGCACTGGGTCTCGAGAGCGCCGATCTGGTCCTCGGCAAGACAGACCACGATCTTCACCCGGAGTCCGCGCTCGCGGAGCTTGCGAGCGACAGACGGGTGCTCGAGACCGGGGAAGCGCAGAGCTTCGAGCAAACGCGCGATCTGCCCTCGGGGCCACGGACGTACATCACGAGGAAGAGCCCGCTGCGCGACGCCGAGGACGACGTGGTCGGCGTGATCGTCAGCTCGACCGACATCACCGATCGCAAGCGTGTCGAGGACGAGCTTCGCGAAGCCCACGAGCGGCTCTCGCTCGCCCAGGGCGCTGCGGCTGCCGGGGTGTGGGACTGGGGGCCGGAAGGCCCGACGTACTGGTCGCCCGAGTATCGCGACCTCCACGGCTTCGCCCCCGCCACAGAGCCCAGCTATGAGCTGTGGCTCGATTCGATTCACCCGGAGGACCGCAGGCGCGTGGACGTCCTGATCCGCGAGCTGCTCACGGCCGGCGACGAGTGGAACGAGGAGTTCCGGATCGTGCACCCGGCCCGCGGGGTGCGCTGGCTCGTCGCCCGGGGCCGGGTCCTGCGTGACGCGGGAGGTCATGTACGTCGGTTTTCGGGGATCGGCATCGACATCACCGAGCGCAAGCGCGCAGAGGAGCGCCTGGCACGGATCCACGAGGTGACGGCGGCCGTGGCGCAGGCAGCCGACTCGTTCGAGGTCGGCTCGATCATCGTGGAGTCCGCGAGGGCGGCCTTCTCCGCCGACGGCGGCGGCCTCGCGATCGCCGACGAGGGCAGCGAGACGGTTCAGGTGATCGCGTTCACCGGCGTCCCGGACGAGGTCGTCGACTCGTGGCGCACGTTCTCGCGGTCGCTTCGCCTTCCCTGGAACGAGGTGATGCGGACGGGCCGGCCCGTCGTCCTGACATCGCCTCAGGACGTGGCGCAGTATCCCGATCTCGCGGTCCGCTATCGGCAAACAGGCATGTCCGTGGGCGCCTACGTTCCCCTCAAGGCGCCGGGACGTATTCTCGGGGCGCTCTCGGTCACGTTCGCGGCCCCCCGCAGCTTCGATCAGGACGACCTGGCATTCCTGACGACGCTCGGCCGTGAAGGGGCGGTGGCGCTCGAGCGTGCTCGCCTCTACGAACGGGACCGGGACATCGCGGAGACGCTCCAGCGCCGGCTCCTGCCCGAGCGACTCCCCACCGTCGGCGGCCTCCCTCTGGCCGCACGCTACCTCGCGGGAGGCCAGGGCCTGCAGATCGGCGGAGACTGGTACGACGCGCTCGAGCTTCCCGACGGCAGCCTCGCCTTGAACGTCGGCGACGTGGTCGGCCACGGCATCGACGCGGCATCCACGATGGGACAGCTACGCACTGCGCTTCGCCTGGCGCTGCTGGAGGAGAACCGCCCGGCAGAGGCGATCGCGAGCATCAACCGCCTCGTCCACCTGACTCATGCCGGTGAGATCGCCACGCTGACCTGCGTCGTGGTCGACCCGGTACGGCAGGAGCTCACGCACCTGAGCGCCGGGCATCCACCGCCGCTCGTGATCGGCCCGGACGGGAACGCGTACTACCTCGAAGGCGGCCGTTCGCTCCCGCTGGGGGCGGTTCCTCACGCGCAGTTCCGGGAGGAGAAGGCGCCCCTCGTGCCCGGCTCGACGCTGATCCTCTACACGGACGGGCTGATCGAGCGGCGCGGCGAGGCACTGGACGAGGGGCTCGAGCGGCTGCGGCTGTCCGCCGAGCGGCATGCCGGAACCGAGCTCGACGAGCTTCTCGACCGGATCGTCGACGACCTCGTCGAGACGAGCCCGAGCGACGACGTCGCAGTGCTCGCGCTGTCCTGCCAACCCGCGGCGGCCGACAGGCTGACACTCGACCTGCCCGCGGATCCGACCGTGCTCTTCTCGCTCAGGCGCTCGCTCCGCAATTTCCTGCAGGAGGCGGGCCTCGGAAAGGACGACGCCTTCGCGCTCATCGTCGCGACCGGAGAGGCGGCTGCCAACGCGATCGAGCATGCCTACGGCCCCACGGAGTCGAGCTTCCATGTGGAGGCCTGGGCAGAGGGTGACGAGGTCCACGTCCTCGTTCGGGATGTCGGCCGGTGGCGGGATCCGCGGAGCTCGGGCCGCGGGCGAGGCCTCGCGCTGATGGAGGCGTTCGCGGACCGAGTCGAGTTCGTGGCCGGGGAGGATGGAACGGAGGTGCGGCTCGCCCTCAGAAGGCGCTCTCCTTGACGGAGCCCGGCCGCGTCGAGCTTGCGTCCGAGCGAGACGTCGTCGTCGCCCGGCTGATCGGGGAGATCGACCTCTCGAACGCGAATCAGCTCGAGCATGAGATCAGTCGCGCCCTCTCCAACCAGTCACGGGCCCTCGTGCTGGATCTGACCGAGTGCGGCTATCTCGACAGCGCGGGCATTCGTCTCATCTTCGGTCTGTCGGAGAGGCTCAGCAGGCGGGGCCAGGACCTGCGGCTCGTCGTGCCCGAGGGTGCGGCCATCGAGCGCGTGCTCGGCCTGACGAACGTCGACGGAAGTTGCAGCTCTCGACCGCAGCCTCGAGCAGGCGCTGGCCCGGCAACGGGCCGCTCCTCACTAGACGGGGCGTTTCCCCGGCTCCGAGAGCGGGTATCGGCGCCTCGTGGCCCCGCGAAAACCTCGTCCCATCTGGTCGGGCAGCATCTCGTTCGGGCTCGTCAACGTCCCGGCGCGGATGTACCCGGCGATCGACGAGCAGGATCTCTCGTTCCATCTCGTCCATGAGAAGGACAGCTCGCCGATCGGCTACCAGAAGATCTGCAAGGCGGAGGGAAAGCCTGTCCCGGACGACGAGATCGTCAAGGCCTACGAGCTGTCCGACGGCAAGTACGTCGAGATGGCGGACGAGGACTTCGAGGCCGCCGAGGAGAGCGGGTATCACACGCTGACGCTGCTCGACTTCGTCCCGTACGAGCAGATCGACCCGATCTTCTTCGAGCGCACCTACTACCTCGGCCCGGACGAGGGCGCCGAGCGTGCCTACGTCCTGCTCGCCAAGGCCCTCGAGCAGTCAGGCCTCGCCGCGGTGGCCCGCTACGTCTTCCGCAACCGGCAACAGCTTGGCTGTGTCCGCGTCCGGGACGGCGTGCTCACGCTCGAGAAGATGTACCTGGCGGACGAGATCCGGCCCGCGAAGGGAATCGCGCCGACGGGCGTCAAGGTCGAGAAACAGGAGTTGGAGATGGCGCGAGACCTGATCGATCGCCTTGCCGGCGACTTCGACCCGGGGAAGTACGAGGACGTCTACCGCAAGAAGCTGCTCGCGGTGATCCGAGCCAAGGGTCGTGGCAAGGAGATTCAGGCGGTGCCGTCCGACGAGCCGGAGCCTCCTGCCGACCTGATGGAGGCTCTCCGCCAGAGCCTCGAAGAGTCCGGCCGGCGCCGCAGCCGCGCACACTCTCGCCCGCACAGCCGGCGGCCCCGGCGCCGCTCGACGGCGCGCAAGCACTGACGGAGATTCGTCAGCCGGCCAGCCGTCGCCGCGGCCGCTCGTCGGAAAGCAGCTCGCCCACGACGGCAAGATCCGCGACGAGGGCCTCGCGGGCCGCCGCCCGCGCGTCGTCGCGGGCCCGGAGCACCGACGAGGGATGGGCGGTGACGAGAATCGCGGCGTCGAGTTGCCCCGTGAGCAGACGGCCCCGTAGCTCCCCCACCCGCGCCGAGCGGCCCAGGAGCGCCTGGGCGGCCGTCGCCCCGAGGCAGACGACGACTTCGGGCTTGACGAGGGCCAGCTCGGAATGAAGCCACGGAAGGCACGCGCCGACCTCGGTCCAGGTCGGCTTGTCGTGGATGCGGCGCTTACCGCCTCGGTCGGGCTTCCACTTGAAGTGCTTGACGGCGTTCGTGACGTAGATGTCGTCGCGGTCGATGCCCGCCTCGTCGAGGGCCGCATCGAGCAACCGGCCGGCCGGGCCCACGAAGGGGCGGCCCTCCCGGTCCTCCTGGTCGCCGGGCTGCTCGCCGACGAGCATGACCCGAGCGCCCGTCGGCCCCTCCCCGAAGACGGTCTGGGTCGCGCGCTCCCAGAGGTCGCATGCACGACAGCTGGAAGCGCGCTCCCGGACCGCTTCGAGCGCGCCGTTCCCGGCGCCGGCCCGTTGGGCTGTGCCGGGCCCGGTCAATAGCGGTCGATCGTTCGCTCGCGGTATCGCTCCGCCGGCGGCACCTCGCGTTCGACGACATCGCCTCGGCGCCACCCGCCGAAACCGCCCCACGTCGACCAGAAGATCAGCGACAGCGCCAGCCCGACGGCGCCGGCGACGAGCAGGATCACACCGACGGTGTCGAGGTTCACGCCCTCGGTATCGACGTCCACTGCCAGCCAGAGAATCGCGCCGGCGGCCATGAGAACCAAGCTTGCTCCGAACCCCACATTGCCTCCCTTCGGCAAGTGACTTCGATAGAAGAATCCCCGTCGCCCGCGACCGCCAAACGCGTCTCGGATGCGGCTTGTGGCGTTTCGGATAAGGGTCCCGGGGGAAGTCCGAGCCGTGTCGATTCTGCTGCCCGGCGGGGAAGCACCAGGGGCCCCCGGCAGACGAGGCGGCACCCGAGCGCCCGAGCAAGCGAGATGTGGTGCGCCCGCGGTCCGTCCTCATCGTGCTCGGGATCACGCTCGCGGCGCTGTTCTTCCTCTCGCTCGGCTACCTCGCCTGGCGGGCCATCACGTGGATCCTGATCGCCGCCTTTCTGGCGATGGCCCTCAACCCGCTTGTCGAGTACGTCCAGCGCCGGGGCTTCTCACGCGCGATGGCCTCCACCACGGTCTTCGTCGCCGCCTTCGTGATTCTGGGCGCGATCGGCTTCCTGCTCATCCCGCCGCTCGCGAGGGAGGTCGTCGACTTCGTCGAAGCCGCTCCCGGCCTCATTCGGGAGCTCGACCAGGGGCGCGGGCCCTTCGGCTTCCTCGAGCGCAAGCTGCACCTCGTCGACCGCGTGCAGCAGGCGATCGAAAACGGCGGCGCCGGGTCCGCGCTCGGGTTCGCAACGCCGGTCGCCGATGCAGTGCGGGCCGTCGTGTCGACGATCTACAGCGGGATCGCGATCGCGTTTCTCACCTTCTTCATGCTGCTCGACGGCCGCCGCTGGGTCGGAGCCATCCTCGACGTCGTGCCCGATCCGGCCCGGCCCCGGTGGGAGCGGGTATTCGCAGGCATCTACCGGACGGTCGGCGGCTACGTCGCCGGAAACCTGCTCATCAGCATCGCGGCCGGGATCGTGGCCGGGGTCACGCTGTTCGCGGTCGGCGTGCCCTTCGCCATCCCGCTCGCCATCCTCGTCGGGATCCTCGACCTGATCCCCCTCGTCGGCGCCACCATCGCGACGGTGCTCGTCTGCCTCGTGGCCCTGACCGAGAGCTTCACGGCGGCCGCGATCGTCGCCGTCGTGCTCATCCTCTACCAGCAGTTCGAGAACCACGTGCTTCAGCCGCTCGTCTACGGGCGCTCCGTGGAGCTCTCGCCGCTGGCCGTCCTCATCGCCGTGCTCGTCGGCGCCGAGCTTGCCGGCGTACTCGGGGCACTGGCCGCCATCCCGGTGGCCGGCTCGGTCTCCGTGATCGCCACGGAGCTCCTGCGGTGGCGCCGCGAGTCGATGGTGGCGACGCCGGCCGGCGTCAACCTGGCGGAACACGCTGCCGAGGACCCGCCGGACGAGCGGCGGGTCGCGCTCCTAGCGCCGGGCTAGGCGACCGGCGGCTGCTCGCCGACGGGACGCCGGCGGCGCAGATGGATCCGTCGCGGCCACCAGGTCAGCCGACCGATCAACGCGATCAGCGACGGCACGAGCAAGGACCTGACCAGGAACGCGTCGAGGAGGACGCCCACCGCGAGCACGAAGGCCAGCTCCCGGAAGACCCGTAGCTGAACGAGCGCCAGGGCTGCGAAGCTCGCCGCGAGCGCCAGGCCGGCAATGCTGATCGCGCGGCTCGCCCGGGGCGTGGCGACGGCGACGGCCTCCCGCAGGGGCCTGCGCCGCGCCTCCGCCGAGATCTGGCCTGCGATGAAGACGTTGTAGTCCGAGCCGAGCGAGACAAGCAGGACGGCCGCGGCGAACGGAACGTAGTAGGTCAGCTCGTCGTAGCCCAGCAGGTCCTGAAAGACGAACGTCGTGATTCCGAGGGTGGCCGCAAGCGCGAGGACGCTGGTTGCCAGCAGGACGAGCGGCGCGACGATGGAGCGCAGGAAGACGACGAGCAGCAGGAGGTTGACGCCGAGGGCCACGATTGCGATTCGCCAGACGTCGCCCACCGTGCTGGAAACGGTCTCGGCCGCGAGCGCCGTGTCGCCGGCAAACGAGGCCCGCGCGCCTTCGAGCCCGGCTTCATCGAGTAACTGCGGCATCGCCTGCTGCAGCGCCTCGAGATCGTCGATCGCCTTGCCGCCGAGCGCCGTCTCGTCCCAGACGACGGCGTAGCGCGCGGCGTCGCCGTTCTCCGAGATGACCGCACCCTCGGCAACGCGGTCAGGCCTCTCGCGAGGCCCGAGGACGGCCGCGACGCCGTCCTGCTCGCCGATCAGACCCTCCAGGCGCACGAGCGCGTCGACCCGCGCCCCGACGCCTTGGGCCTCGACGATGACCTCGGTCGGCGCCACGATGCCGTCCACGAAACCCTGGCTCGCCGCGAGATCGGCCTCGCGAACCTCCGAGTCAGCGGGCAGGCCGCGGACCAGCGTGAAGCCGAGATTCGTGTGCCGCAGACCCGTTGCTGCGACGAGAAGGCCGGCCAGGACGACGAGGGTGATCACGGCGGCGATAGGCCGGGCCGTGGCGACCCGGGCGAAGCGCTGACGCCGCGATACCGTCGGCGGCGGCTCGGGAAGCGCATCCGCAATCGCGCCCTCGTCCGGCGGCGGCGACTCCGCGGGAGCCGGATCGGCGCCACGGCGCAGCCCAGGCCAGAAGACCGCCCTGCCGAAGACGGCAAGGAGCGCCGGAATGAGCGTGATCGATACGGCGAGCCCGATCAGGGCTGACAGCGCCATGCCCGGCCCGAAGGCACGGAAGAACTCGAGCTTGCCGACGAGCAGCGCCGCGCTTCCGCAGACGACGATGAGGCCGGCCGTGACGACGATCGGCAGCACCTCGACGGTCGCGTGGCGCACTGCCTCCTCCCGCGGCTCCCCGGCCTCGAGGCGCCGGCGCACGCCCGCGAGGAAGAAGATGGCGTAGTCGGTGATGATCCCGAGCAGGAGCACCACCATCAACGGCTCGACCTCCTGCGGTATCCCGATGCCGGTCACGTCGCCCACCCAGGCCACGACGCGGATCGAGACGCCGTACGCGACCGCGGCGGCGAGCAGGGCGAGGAGCGGCGCGCCCACCGAGCGGAAGGTGAATGCCAGCAGGACGGCGATGACCACGATGCTGGCGAGCTCGACGTAGGGGAGCGCGGCGTCGATCTCGTCGAACTCCGTCAGGCGTGCGGGTATCGCTCCGGTCACCCCGACGAATGCGTCGTTTGGCCCACCGGCGAGGGCAAGGTCCCTGGCGCGCTCGGTCTGATCCCGCAACCCGATGCTCCGGGTCGAAAAAGAGCCACGTGATCGCGGTCGTCGAGCTCTCTCTCGCGGCGGGAAACGCCCGCTGGTCGTTGATGACCGGCAAGGCGAATTGCGCGCCTGAAGGATGCTCGCCCTCCGCGCGCACGATTGCGGCGGCACGCTCGGCGACTCTCGCCTGGGCGTCCTCGGAGAGGCCGTTCGCGTCGCGCTCGACGATGGCGATGTCGGACCGGATCGGAACCGGGAACAGCTCCGCCGAGCGCTCGGCGGCTGCCACGGCCTCCGAGTCACGCGGTACGAGGCCACCGAGCGGTCCACTGCCGGCCTCGCTCAGGGTCGGCAGGTACAGGGTGGCCGCGACGAGGCCGGCGGCCCATGCG
Organism: uncultured Thermoleophilia bacterium; assembly: GCA_963780385.1. Taxonomy (GTDB): domain Bacteria; phylum Actinomycetota; class Thermoleophilia; order Gaiellales; family Gaiellaceae; genus CAWACA01. The sequence continues at coordinate 194,990 of CAWACA010000024.1, forward strand.
AGGACGACGAGGTAGCGCAGCCGAACCGTCACCCACGCGAGCCCACGGCTCAGCACGGCCGGTCGGTGTGGGCTCTCGGGGGCTGGCTCCGCGTTCACGGACAGACCCGGAGTACCCGAGGCCATTCGGCGGCAAACGCATGCTCGGCGGGCGCCACGTTTGCCGCCGGCAGGCCGGGGAAACGAGGACGCAGCGTCCGCTCTCAAGGAGGCAGCGATGGCCACGTGCGAGGTCTGCGGCAACGACTACGACAAGGCGTTCGAGATCACGATGGCGGGCTCGAAGCACGTCTTCGACAGCTTCGAGTGCGCCGTTCATGCGCTCGCCCCTCGGTGCGAACACTGCGGCTGCACGATTCTCGGCCACGGCGTCGAAGCGGGCGGTGCGATGTTCTGCTGCGCCCACTGCGCGGGCGAGGAGGACGTGTCCGGTTTGCGCGACCGGGTCTGAGCGTCGGTGCGAGACGTCCTGCTGCTCGTCGACGTCGTCAACGATTTCGAGCACGAGGACGGCGACGGCTCTCCTGGCGTCCTTTCGGACTCGGCATACGGCGCTCGTCGCAGCTCTCGAGCGCGCCCGCCGGTCGGGGATCGACGTCGTCTACGCCAACGACGACTGGGGCCGGTGGGACGGCGACGCACCCGGGCTCGTTCGGGACGCGATCGAACACGGCCGTGCAGCCGACCTGATCGCCGCGGTACAACCGCGCATGGGCGACCGCTTCCTCTTGAAGAAGCGCTATTCGGCCTTCGACTCCACGCCGCTCGCGATCTGCTCGACGACCTCGCCGTCGACAGGATTCTGCTCGCGGCATGGCGACCGAGATGTGCGTCGCGCAGACGGCGATCGCCGCGCGGGAGCACGGCTACAAGGTCACGGTCCTCGCCGACGCGTGCGCGTGCGTGGATCCGGCCGACGAGCAAGTCGCACTCACGTATCTCGAGCGCGTCGCGGGCGTCCGTGTCGACCGGAGAGCCGCACCGGTCGAGCGGGTCACAGTAGAGCTCTGAGCCTCTCGGCGTCGTCGGGTGCGTGCCCCTCGGCGTCGTTGTTGAAGTACACGAGCGCCGACCGTCCTTCGTCCCGTGCCGTGCGCAGGAAGCGCGCCCACGGTCGCAGCTCGGCGACTGTGTACGAATGGCCGAAACCCCCGGAGAGACCGTGGAAGCGAACGTAGACGAGGTCGGTGGTCGACGCACGATCGTCTGGAGCCGAGAGTGAGCTCGTGCAGACGTAGCTCGCTCCGTGCTCGGCCAGCACGCTCAGGAGCTCGGGGGCGGGGTCACCGATGCGGCGGAACTCGACGGCGTGCCGAACCTGGTCCGGAACCGACGCAAGAAAGCGATCGAGGACGCCAAGATCAGGCACGAACCCCGGAGGGAGCTGCCAGAGCACGCAGCCGAGGCAGTTGCCGAGGAGTGACACCCGGCTGAAGAAGGTGTCCAGCGCCCTGTCGGCGTGCTCGAGCCGGCGCGCGTGCGTGATCAGGCGGCTCCCCTTGACCGAGAACGTGAAGCCGCGCGGCACGGCGTCGCGCCAGCGACGCACCGCGACCTCGGTCGGCACGCGATAGAAGGTCGCGTTGATCTCGACCGTGTCGAAGCGCTCGGCATAGAACGGAAGCCACTCCGAGGCCGGGAGCTCGCGCGGGTAGAACCGCTCCCGCCAATGCCGGTACGACCAGCCGCTCGTGCCGATCGCGACCGTCGCGGAGGACAGGCGCCCCCAGGGACGGATGAGCTGGACCGAGGGGGCGGGCGGCCCGTCGAAGGCCCGTCCGCGTCAAGGCGCTGCCTTGTCGTCGGGTCCCACGACGTCGTTCATGCCCCCTGGGGCCATCGTCAAACGCTGCGGCGCGAGGCCCGCCGAGCAAACCTCAGGCCGTCTGTTTCGCGAGCCACCAGCCGGGTATCAAGCACATTCCGTTCAACCCCACTGGAGGTTCGCATGATTCTTCGGCTCGATCGTGTTGCCGCCGAGTTGCCCCCTCCGTCCGAGCCCGATCCAGCGGGCGCGCAGGCCGTCCAGGAGCTTCTGGGCGGGCGGTTCGGCGAGTTGTCCACGTTCATGAACTACACGTTTCAGTCGTTCAATTTCCGCGACCGGGAAGGGGCGAGGCCGTTCTTCGACCTGGTCGCGAACATCGCCGCGGAGGAGTTCGGGCACGTCGAGCTCGTCGCCGCCGCCATCAACACGATGCTGACGGGCGCCACCGCCGAGAACGACGGCAGGGCGCCCAGCGACGCCCTTTCCGCGGTGAAGGGCATCGGGAATCCACACCACTTCATCGCGGGTGGCCAGGGCGCGCTACCCAGAACTCACAGGGCCGCCCTGGAACGGCGATTACGTGTTCGCCTCGGGTGACCTCGTCGAGGACCTGACACACAACTTCTTCCTCGAGACGGCGCGCGCAACAACAGCTCAAGGCGCTTGGAAAGCGCCGCCGCTGGGTACGTCCTCCTGACGACAAGCGACGCAAGGAGGTCCCATGGGCGCGACGACACGAGGAGGGTCGGTCTCGATTCTCGCCGAGGAGCACAGCGAGAAGCGCGAGGAGATCCTCGAGCTTCTCGAGAAGGCGTACTGGATGGAGATCGAGACCGTCATGAACTACATCGCCGCGTCCGTGAATCCGGACGGGCTCCGCGCACAGGAGATCGCCGAGTCGCTCTCAGAGGACGTCGAGGAGGAGTTGCGGCATGCGCGCGAGTTCGCGAGCCGCATCAAGGAGCTCTACGGCGTCGTTCCCGGCTCTGCCGAGTTCAAGCCGGAGCAGCAATCGCTCCAGCCGCCCGAGGAGCAGACCGACCTCGTCCACGTGATTCGCGGCGTGATCGAGGCGGAGACCGGCGCGATCGAGCATTACGGGCGCATCATCGAAGCCTGCGACGGCGCCGACTGGGTGACCCAGGACATGGCGATCGAGATCCTCCACGACGAGGAGCGCCACCGCCGGCTGTTCGAGGGCTTCCTGCGAGAATTCGAGGGCTCTTCCCGATCCGGCGTTTAGGATGGCGGTGAAGGAGGTAAGCTGGGCTGGTGGCCACCAGGGAGGCAAGGGAGGCATCGACGCCCGGCGACGGACGAAGCGTGGACGAGGGAGCGCCAGCCGAGCCAGAGGTCATCCGCCTCACGGTGCCCCACGAGGAGCGCTTCCTCAACGTCGCCCGGATCGTGGTCGGTGGGCTCGCCGCCCGGCTCGATCTGCCCTACGAGAGCCTCGACGACCTTCAGCTCGCCGTCGAGACGGTGCTCGCCCAGCCCGGCTATCGAGCTGCCGACGAGGTCACCGTCGAGATCACCGTCGACGGCCGGTTGATCGCCGTCGATATCGGACCGCTCGACACGGAGCGCGTGGCAGCCGATCTTGCGCAAACCGAGGATGGCTTCGGCCTCCGCGTGCTGCTTGCTGCCGTCGTCGACTCGTTCCGTCTCGACGGCGCGGACCTGCCCGCCCGTCATCTGAGGCTCGAGAAGCAAGTCCCGCCCGCTCCCGCGGCGTGACCATGGCGACCGCACAGGAGCCAGAGACGCGCGCCTTGCTGCGCGCCTACCACGTCGAGGGAGATCTCAAGGCGCGGGACCGGCTGATCGAGCTGCACCTGCCTCTCGTGCGCGCGCTCGCCCGACGGTACGCGGGACGCAGCGAGCAGCTCGACGACCTGATCCAGGTCGGCTCCATCGGCCTCATCAAGGCCGTCGACAGGTTCGACGTGGAGCGCGGCGTCGCGCTGACGACCTACGCGATCCCGACGATCATCGGCGAGCTCAAGCGGCATTTCCGCGACAAGGGCTGGGCGCTCCACGTGCCGCGGCGGCTCAAGGAGCTCTCGCTCCAGCTCACCCAGCTCGTGGAGACGCTTTCGACGAAGCTCGGACGGTCTCCGACGATCGGCGAGCTCGCCAAGGCTGCCAAGGTCGACGAGGAAGACGTGATCGAGGCGCTCGAGATAGGCCAGGCGTACTCGACGCTCTCGCTCTCGCCCGGGGACGAGGATTCCGACCTCGATCCGCTCGGCTCGATCGGCGCTCTCGATACCGGCTACGACACAAGCGAAGACCGGACACTGCTCTTGCCGGGGTTCAAGGTTCTCGAAGAACGGGAACGAAAGATCATGACCTTGCGATTCTTCGGTGGCCTGACACAGTCCGAGATTGCGTCCGAGGTGGGAATCTCGCAGATGCACGTGTCTCGCCTGATCAGGCACTCGCTGGAGAAGATGCGGGCAGCGATCGAGGAACAGCGGACCGCCGAGTCACGATGACGAAGGACGTGAACAAGGAAGCAGCCATGGACGCCACGACCAGTCATTTGCACCTGCGCTTTCCCGCCCGGCCCGAGTACCTGGTCCTGGGCCGGCTCGTCCTCACCGGGCTCTCCAGGGCCCAGGTGATGGAGGACGACACGTTGAGCGACCTGAAGCTCGCTCTGACGGAGGCGTGCTCCAACTCGGTACGTCATGCGTACGTTGCAAGCACGCCTGGAGCCGTCGACGTCGACTACGAGCTCGGTGACGGCTACCTCGCAGTCCAGATCGAGGACGAAGGCCCCGGGTTCGATCCCGACTCGTCCGGAAAGGCGTTCGACTCCGAGACACTCGACGAGGGCGGTCTCGGGCTTGCGATCATCCGCGCGGTCTCGGACGAATGCGAAGTGCGGCCCGGGCGCGACGGTCGAGGCTCGTGCGTTCGCTTCGTCCGTCGTCTGCCGTAGCTTCGTCCCGAATCGAAGGGCGGCTGCCTTCGACGGTGTTTGAGAACCGCGGCAGCGGGGAACACCCGCCGACGGGGCAGATGCAGGAGGACGCATGAACTTCGGAATCCGGAGCGAGGAGCTCCCCGACGCCGGGTGGCTGATCGCGCTCACCGGGGAGGTTGACCTCTACACGGCTCCCCAGTTCAAGGAGGAGCTCGTCCAGGCAACGACCTCGGGCGCGAGACGGGTGGTCGTCGACATGACCGAGACGACGTTCATCGACTCGACCACTCTTGGCGTGCTCGTCGGAGGGCTGCGGCGGCTCCGTCCGTCCGGAGGTGAGCTGCTCCTCGTGATCACCGACCGCAAGATCCGCAAGATCTTCGAGATCACGGGCCTCGATCGGGTGTTCCCGATCCTCGAGAGCCAGAGTGAGGCTCTGGAGAGCCCCGTCGGCGCGGCGCGGCTCGACGGCGCCTGAGGCTCAGGGCGTAGCACGCCTCCGGTGCCCGGTGCCGCCGTCGAGCAGCTTGCGAACGGCGGCATCGATCCGAGCCTGGGTTTCGGGGTTCCCCACTACGGCACCGCAGAGGCGTTCGACCAGCGGGCCGATCGTCACCCCCGCGTCGAAGCGGTCGAAGACCCGCGGATCGATGTACGAGCTCCGACAGACGGTGGGCGTGTTGCCGAGGTAGCGCGCGACCTCGTTGACGGCCAGGGACTTGGCACGCTGCCGGCCCGTCTTCGTCCCGGCGGCGCCTCGCGCGACGCCGAGGGCCGCCGCAGCAAGGACGGTGGCGTTCCACGTTCGAAAGTCCTTGGCCGTGAAGGGGCCGCCTGCCTCTTGGCGGATGAAGTCGTTGATATCCGTTGAGGTGACGTCGACCCAGGCCCGGGCGGTCCGGTACGCGAGGAGCTCGTGGCCGTTGCGGCGGCGCTTTAGAGCCTCGACGAGGCCGTAGACGGCCGGGTCGACGACCGACTGCACGCGCCTTTGCCCGCCCTTCGCCGCATAGTCGAAACGAGCGCGCACTCGGGCGCGAGGCGCACGTGCGTCTTTCGCATCGTTGCGAGGCCGAAGGTCTCGTTCTCCTCGGCGTACGACTCGCTCCCGATCCGAAAGAATCCGAGATCGAGCAGTCGCACCGCCCCCGCCAGGACGCGCTCGCGGGTCAGGTCGTTGCCGTCGAGCAGGGAGATCGTCGCCCGGCGGAGTCGGGGCAGGCGGCCAGCGAACGCGAGCATGCGGTCGAACTTCTCGCGGTCGCGCCGCCCCGCCATTGCTCGTGGTACAGGTACTGCTTGCGGCCGGCGGAATCGATTCCGGTGGCCTGGAGGTGGCCGAGAGGGTCGGGACAGATCCACACGTCGGCCCATGCCGGCGGGATCGCGAGCGCCCGTATCCGCTCGATCGCTCGGGAGTCCGCGCAGCGGCGCGCCCGTCGCGTCGCGGTATTCGAACCCGCGCCCTCGGCCGCGTCTCGAGATTCCCGGCTGGGAGCAGTCGGATCGCCTGAGTCTCGGCCACGGGACGCTTCCCTACCCCCGCGTCCGCCGGCGCGAAAAAACGCCTCGGTGGAACGGTGCGACGGATGTTTCGCTTATCCGTGTCCCGGGGTAGACGACGACCGTCCTCTCCTCCTGCCGGGGCGGCTCGCAGGTCCGCGCCGCCCCGGCCCCCGACCAGGCGGCGCTGCGTGGGGACCGACTCGACGCAGGCTCGACCCGCCGCGTTTGAGACCTTCGCCCGCCGGGTATCGCCAACGCCAGTAGGGGTTGGAAGCAGGAGGAACAGCATGAGCATCGCGCCCGAGTTGTCGACCACATCGCTGAAGGTGACTGTGCCGCGGGGAGAGTTCCGCTGCGCCGAGTGCGGGTACAGCGTCTCGGTCAGAGTCCTCCCGCACGCGTGCCCCATGTGCCGCAATGCGGTGTGGGAGCCTTCGCCGTGGCGGCCGTTTACGACCGCCGGGTTCGCGCGATCGGCCTGAGCAGCCGGGGCGATGCGCGCCACGTATCTCGAGCCGGCCCTCAGGTACACGGGTGGACGAGCTTCGACCCGCGAGGATCCACCAGGGAGCTTCGAGCCGCGAGGACCACCGATCCTCCGCGCCCGGCGAGGGAAGCAGATCCCCCGCAGCCGGCGCGACTTCCGGAGCCGTGGCCGCCGCCCGACGAGGCCGACCGGCCCTCGCCGGATCGGCCTGACCCCGACGAGCGCCCCGCCTAGGCGCGCGCTGCGAGCTCGGCCCGGCCGGTCGCCGTCGGCCGCTCGGTGCGCAGGCGCCGGCTGCGCTCTATCTCCGAGTTGAGCTCTGCTCCGAGGAGCACGGCCAGGGCGGACAGCCAGAGCCACACGAGCAGCACGATGACGCCCGCCAGCGCGCCCCATGTCTTGTTGTACGAGCCGAACCAGCCGGTGTAGACGGCGAAGAGCGCAGACGAGACGAGCCAGATCACAACGGCGAGCACCGAGCCCGGCGTGATCAACGAGAACTTCGGCGGGTCGACTGTTCGGGCCGAGGGAGAGCATGACCGCGAAGACCGTGAACAGCCCGGCGATCAGTATCGGCCACTGCGCCGTCCACCAGATCCACCCGACCAGAGACTCGAGACCCGTGGCGCTGCCGATCCAGTCGGCGAGATACGGCCCGAGCACCAGCAGGCCGACGACCAGCCCGAACGCGACGATCGCGAGCGCGACCATGAGCAGCCCCGTCAACCGCCTGCGAAGGAAGCTCCGAGTCTCCTCCCGCTCGTAGACGCGGTTCAGGGCCGTCATCAGCGTGTTCATCGCTCCCGTGGCCGACCACAGCGCGACGGCCGCGCCGACGACGATCAGCACGGTGCTCGTGCCCTGGTTCTCCATCACGCGCGTCAGCGCGTCGTCGAGCAGCGTGACAGCCTCCGGCGGCGCAATCGTGGCGAACTTGTCCATCAGCGTGTCGACGGCGTCCTGGCCTGCGATGACGCCGAAGAGACCGAGCGAGAGGAGCAGTGCCGCCGGTACCGCGAGCAAGAGCGCGTACGCGATCGCGCCGGCCCAGGTCGGGAGATCGTCGTCGAGCGCCTCCTTCGCGGCACGTTTGGCGGCCGCGACCGCGTCGCGTCCGGAGAGGTCGAACAGACCGGGATCGACGAGCCGAGGCTCGCGCCGCTCCGGCTGAGGCGAGGGCGCCTCCTCGGAGCCTTCGACCGGCTGTCGGCTCGCACTCACCCGACGACGACGGTGCGCTGCTCATGCTCGGGCTCTTCGATCGGCTCCGCGACCACCACCGGCTCGGGGCGAGCGGGGCGAGCCAGAAGGCCGTGTGCGAGGCCCGAGAGATACAGAATCAGCGCACCGGGCCCGTAGAAGTACCCGATCCACAGCAGGACGTTCGTGGTCTCGGACCCGGCGATCGGCTGAATGTCGGTGGACGACCACAACGGATAGAGCGTGGGCCCGACGACGAGCCAGGCTCCCGCCACGGCCGCCAGGAACGCCCAGAACGAGCTCGCCGCGCGGTTCGGCACGACCATCAGCAGCCCGGCCAACGCGGCTGTGAGGCCCGGCCCGAGGCTCAGGATCCAGTGCGGCTCCGAGAACGACCAGGCATCCTCGGTGTGAAAGCCGAAGTCGAAATACGGGCCCACGAGCGGCACGAAGAAGACCCAGAGGCCGAGCAGGAAGATCAGCAGCGCGGGCCCCGCGAGCTCTCTGGGTACCGGCGCCCGAGCCCGGCGGCGCTCGATGTGTGTGTGCTCGACGTAATCCGTTTCCATGAGCTGCGTTTTCCCACCGTCCGAGCCAACGAAACCAGCCCGTTTCTGCCGCAAGCAGCGAAGATCGCGGCGGATCCGCGGTGATAGGGTTGCGCGCGTGCGCAACTTTCGACTGGTCGTCGACGAGCTGGACGGCGTCGCGTCCGTCGCGCTCGTGGGCGAGCTGGACATGGCCGAGATCGGCGCGCTCGAGACCGAGCTCGCACGCCTGGAGGAGCAGCGTCCGGCTCTCCTCGTGCTCGACCTGAGCGAGCTCTCGCTGGTCGACTCCCACGGGCTCTCCGCCCTGCTCGACACGGAGACGCGGGCACGGCGAGACGGCCGCAGGCTCGTCCTCGTCCCACCGCCCGACCAGGTGATGCAGGTCTTCCGTATCACGCTGCTCGACAAGCGCTTCGAATGGCACACCTCCTCGGAGTCGGAGCCCGGCGATCCGGTTGCCGATGCGGTGGGGCGACTGCGCCGGCGAGTCGGCGGCGCCGATCGCTGACCGGATTCCGATAGCGCCGGGTAGCGCTACTGCGCGTCCAGCGTTCGTCAAGCGACTCTCAAGGACCGCGGGCGAAAGTAGGGCGCGAGATGGCCGGTCAGGCCCGTCGACCCCTTGCGCTGCGGCGATTGCCGACCTACTCTGGCGGCGTGGTGCGGGTTGATACAACCAACGGGCTGGTCGGCACCGAGCTGGCCGGTTACCTGATCGAATCCGTGATCGGACGAGGCGGGATGGGCGTTGTCTATCTCGCCGAGCATCGCCGCCTGAAGCGGAAGGTCGCGCTCAAGGTGCTTGCGCCGGAGCGGGCCGGGAACGAGCGGTTTCGCCGGCGTTTCCTCGAGGAATCCCGCATTGCCGCCGGGCTGAACCATCCCAACGTGATTCCCATCCACGACGCCGACGAGGCGGACGGCGTGCTCTTCCTCGCGATGCGCTACGTCGAGGGAACGGACCTGCGCACCCTGCTTGCCCAGGAGGGCCCGCTCGAGCCGGCGCGCGCGCTGCGGATCGTCGGCCAGGTCGGCAGCGCGCTCGACGCCGCTCACGAGCGCCTGCTCGTCCACCGGGACGTCACCGCCGCGAACGTCCTCGTCAGTGCGGACGACCACGCCTACCTGTGCGACTTCGGCCTCTCCAAGCGCAGCTCGTCGTCGGCTTCCGCGCTCTCCGCGCCCGGCGAGGTGCTCGGCACGGTCGCGTACATCGCCCCGGAGCAGATCGAGCACGGGGATGCGGGCCCGAGCGCCGATATCTACTCGCTCGGCTGCCTGCTCTACCAGTGCCTGACGGGCGCTCCGCCGTTCGAGCGGGACTCCGACCTCGCCGTGCTCTGGGCGCACATGCAGGAGACGCCGCCCCCGATAACCACGGCGGCGCCCGAGCTTCCGGTCGGGCTCGACGCCGTCTTCGCGCGGGCGCTTGCCAAGGATCCTCCCGACCGTTACCCGACCTGCCGGGATCTCGTCCAGGCTGCGCTTGCCAGCGGCATCGGCCCGGCCGCCGACCTGCCTCCCGAGCTCGACACGGCGACGCCTCTCGTCGGCCGCCAGGCCGAGCTCGAATGGCTGCGTGAGCAGTGGTACGAGACACTGGCCGGTAGCGGTCGCATGGTCTTCGTTTCGGGCGTTCGCGGGGCCGGCAAGACGCGCCTCGCCGCCGAGCTGGCGCAGGAGGCGCGTGCCCGAGGCGCAGTACGGTACGCGAGCTGCCTGCGCCAGCCGGCCGCAGCGCGTGAGCTCCTCGACGACTTGCGCACGGCCGAGGAACCGACTCTGGCCGTCGTGGAGGATCTGGACGCTGCCGATGCCGGCCTCATCGAGGAGCTGGCCGGAATCCAGGAAAGCCTCGGCGCGGTTCCGGTTCTCCTGCTCGCGACCTATCGCGACGATGCGACGTCACCGGGTCTCGAGCTGGCCGTGTCCCGCGCCGCCGGCCACCGGCGCCTCGAGGGCCTCGACGAGGAAGGCGTGGCCGCCATCGCGGCGGCTCTACCTCGATCCGAGCTCGGGCGTCTCGGCGTCAATGATCCTGGCGGCCTCGGGAGGGATCCCGCAACGAGCCCACACGATGTTGCTCGAGTGGGCTCGCGACGAGGCAAGCCGGCGGCTGGCGGAAGCCGCCGATTACGCCTCGGCAGGGCGCAACGACCTGCGCGCGGCCGAGGCGGCGCTCGTCGACCACGTCACGGATATCCAGTCCCTCGCGGAGCAGGCACGGCTGCTCGGCGGTGCCGACGACGGCCCGGCGCCGGGCGTCTGCCCGTTCAAGGGCCTGGCCTCGTTCGAGCCCGCGGACGCCCATTACTTCCACGGACGCGAACGGCTCGTGGCCGAGCTGGTCGCGCGGCTCGTCGGCTCGTCGCTGCTCGGTGTCGTCGGCCCCTCCGGAAGCGGCAAGTCGTCCGTCGTACGCGCGGGGCTGCTGTCCGCCGTGGCCGGCGGCGTGCTCCCCGGCAGCCATCGCTGGCCGCGCGTGCTGCTCCGCCCCGGAGAGCACCCGCTCACCTCGCTCCGCGATGCCGTGTCGGGGCGCTGCCGCAGTTCGATCCCGAGCGGCCTACTGCGGCGCTCGATTCCCTCCCTGAGGGGGATCGCCTGTTCCTCGTGGTCGATCAGTTCGAGGAGACGTTCACCCTCTGCCAGGACGAGGAAGAGCGCTCTCAGTTCATCGCGGCGCTCACGTCGCTGGCGCGAGACGCCCGCGGGCGGGCGGTGATCGTCCTGGCGATTCGCGCGGCCTACTACGGGCGCTGCGCCGGGTATCCCGACCTCGCCGTCCTGCTCGGGGACAGCCACGTCCTCGTGGGACCCATGCAGGCCGAAGAGCTTCGCCGCGCCATCGAGCTCCCCGCGCAGCGCGTCGGCCTCGTCGTCGAGCCGCCGCTCGTCGATGCGCTGGTGGCGCGGGGTTGCAGGCGAGCCCGGGGGGCTGCCGCTCTCTCGACGACTCTGCTCGAGCTCTGGCAGCGCCGCGACGGCGAGACGCTGCGCCTCGCCGACTACACGACGATGGGCGGCGTCCAGGGGGCGGTCGCGCGCCTGGCGGAGGACGCATACGGCCGGCTGACGGAAGCCCAGCAGAAGGGCGCCCGGGGCCTCATGCTCCGCCTGGCGCAGGAGGGTGAAGGCGGCAGCGGTCGTTCGACGCCGCGCCCAGCTCGCGGAGCTCGACGTCGAGACGAACGAGGACGTCGCACGCGCGCCTGGCGGTGCTCGCGGACAGCCGGCTCGTCACCGTCAGCGAGGGCACCGTCGAGGTCGCCCACGAGGCTCTCCTGCACGAGTGGCCGCGGCTGCGCACGTGGCTCGAGGAGGACGCGCAGGGCCACCGGCTCCACCAGCACCTGATCCAGGCGGCCGGCGAATGGCACGAGGAGGGCCGCGACCCGGCCGAGCTGTATCGCGGCGCCCGGCTGGCTTCCGCGCTCGACTGGAGCAGCGAGCACGACGCCGACCTGAACGAGCGCGAGCGCGAGTTCCTCGCCGAGAGCCGCGACGCCTCGGAGCGCGAGACGAAGCGAATGCGCCGAACGAACAGGAGGCTGCGAGGGCTGCTTGCGGGTATCGCCGTGCTTCTCGCCGCCGCCGTCGCAGTCGGGTTCGTCGCGCTCTCGCAACGGGGCAAGGCGCGTGACGCGGCCGCAGTCGCGCAAACTGCCGAGAGCAGGGCCCTGGACGCGGCCGCCGAAAGCGGACGCCGCAGCGGTGAAGGCAGACGCACAGCGCCTCGGCGCGCAGGCGCTGCTCGAGAATCGCCTCGATCTCTCCCTGCTGCTCGCGCGGGCCGGCGACAAGCTCGATCCGTCGGTGGCCACAAAGGGATATCTGCTCGCCGACCTGCTACGCAGCCCGGCGGCGATCGGAGTCGCGTACGGAGACGGCGGGCGGCTGTTCAACGCGGCCCTCAGTCCGGACGACCGCATGCTGGCCCTCGGGCGACGAGGACGGAACGGTCATCTTCGTCGATACAGAGACCCGCGAGCGGCTCGGACAGCCGATCCAGGTCTCCGAGCGGCAAGAACCGGTCAGCGACCTCGGGTTCGGCCCCGACGGCCGCTTGACCGTGACGACGGTGGAGGGGATCAGCTTCCTCGAGCCGGGCGGGCATCGAGATCTCGGACACGATCGCGCTCCCCGGCGAAGGGCGGATCCCGGCGGATGCCGCGTACTCGGACGACGGCAGCCTGCTGGCCGTCGTCGAGGGCACCGTCGGATCCCAGCGCACCAGCCTCGAAGGAGCTCGGTCGGGGTGGAGGTCGTGCTCCGCAAGGTGACGACGGTCAGCCGACGGGCGTCTCGATGCCGATCGGCGAGCAGCACGGGCCGGTGAGCTCGATTTCACGCCCGACGGGAACCTCGCCGTCTCGACCCGGGACCCGCCCGCACCACGGTGTGGGACCCCGCGACCGGACAACTGCTCCACAGCTATCCGCTCGGCGGGGCGTTCGCGCTAGCCCCGACGGCAAGACGGCCGCGATCGGCGACCTCGACGGCGCCGTGACCCTGCTCGACCTCGAGACCGGCGACACCCGCCGGCTCGGCGCGGCCACGAGGCAAGATGTCGGGCCAGCTTCAGCCCGGACGGCACGACGCTCTTCACCGCCGGCGACGATGCGAAGGTCGTCGTCTGGGACGTCGAGACCGGCCAGATCCGCGAGATCCTGAGCGGGCACTCGGGCCGGGTGTTCGCACCGGCGGTCACCTCGGATGGAGCAACGATCTACACGCCGAGCCAGGACGGCACCGTCGATGGTCTGGGACATGGCGGGCGACCGCCGCCTCGCACGCCCGTTCGTGTTCTCCCCCGAGGGAACGCCGGGCGTCTTCGGGCGGGCGTTCAGCCCCGACGGAGCGGCAGTCGCGATCGGAGCCGGCAATCGCCTCACTCTGGGATGCGGCGACCCTCACCCAGACCGGCGACGCGGTGACGTTGCCGAAGGACACGAACATCATCTCGGTCGACTTCAGCCCCGACGGGAAAACGCTCGCCGTCGGCGACGCAGACGGCAAGGTGTTCCTCGTCGACGTCGCCGCGCGATCGGTCGCCGCCGGCCCGGCGCGTGTCGACGACCCGGGGGCGAACGTGCACGTCGCGTACAGCGAGGACGGAGCATCGCTCGCAGCCGGCGGCTTCAGCGGCGAGGTCTTGCTGCTCGACGCCGGGACGCTGGCGCCCGTCGCAGCGCCGCTCACGCACGACGAGACCTTCGTGCAGGACCTCGACTTCAGCCCGGACGGTCGGCTGGCCGTGTCGCTCTACGGGAGCGCCGTCTCGATCTGGGATGTTGCCAGTCGCAAGAAGGCGCTCACGCTCGAGACGGGGGACGAGGGGGTGTTCAGCGTCTCCTTCAGCCCTGACGGACGCTACGTGGCGACCGGAGGAGTCGAAGGCAAGCTGAGGATCTGGGACACGCAAACGGGAAGCTCCGGGCACGCCGTTCACGCGCACGCCGGCGATCTCTCACAGCTCGTTCAGTCCAGACAGGCGCACCGTCGCCACGAGCGGCACGGACGGCGTTGTCAGGCTCTGGGATCTCGCGTCACGCCGCGAGCTCGGTACGGGGCTTCAGGCAGCGCCGAACATCGACGCCATCGGCGACTTCAGCCCCGACGGCTCACGGTTGCTCGAGCTCTCCCCCACCGGCCAGGGGCTCATGTGGGAGATGAGCCCGTCCGCCTGGGAAGCCCACGCCTGCAGCGTCGCGGGCCGCAACCTCACCCGTGCGGAGTGGCGCGAGTTCCTGGCCCGGCCGCCCCTACGAGCCCGTCTGCCCCGGCACAGGTCAGCCCCCTCGGCTTCGTAGAGAGGCATCCCGCCGCAGTCGGGGCAGTCGAGGTCCGCAATCAGCGACGGCAACGCCGAGCTCACCGTGATAGAGGCTGTCGCGCGGTTGGAGGTTGCCGCGCACGTGGTGAGCAGCCCGCGCCGCGAGCCTCCGGGCCCGGCTCAGCCACGCCGGGTCGCCCGTATGCCGGTAGAGGCTTAGCTGGGCATAAGCCCGCCCGGCCAGCCCGCAGCAGAGATCGGCCGTGGTGTCGGGACTCTCCCAGGCCGTCCATGCCGCGCCCTGCGCAAGTCGCCCGTACGACGACTCACCGAGCAGTCGCTCGGCGAGCGTCCAGAGAGAGACGTGGCCGGCCGCGCCGTTGCACCAGCTCGCCGCGAGAGCGCGATCGCCGATCGGCATGCCGAGCTCGCACGGCCAGCGCAAGCCTCGGCCCTCTGGTAGAGCCCGGTCGGCAAGCCGGCGCAGCCATCCGTCGATGCCCGTCGGCAGGGGCCGGTTTGGCGACTCGTGCCAGCGCAGCAGTGCGTACAGGATCCCCACGATGCCGTGCGCCGCGCCGAGAGCCCTGATCGGCGATGCGTCCGGATCGGCCCCGAGGCCTTGCCGGAGGTGCGCTGCAAGCTCATCGCCGCGCGCGAGCACGAGATCTCGCGGGCCGTCCAGGCCGGCTCGAGTGAGTGCGTCGACGAGGAGCGCACAGGCGATCAGCCCTCCGGCGCTGCCGGAGAAGACCTCGACCGCGTCGCCCGCCGCGACCGCGCACGTCGCGAACGAGTCGACGGCCGTCTGCGCGGCGCCCTCGTCGTCACGAGCCAACGCCACCAGGCAATCGACGCAGTGAACACCCACAGCTCCCTCGAGCAGCGAGCCGGTGGGGCGCCGGCGTCCCGGCCGGCCGCGCGGCGGGCCCAGATGTCCGCGTTCGCGAGCAGGATCTCGTCGTCGCGCGCCATCGCCATGCGCAGCAGCGCGTAGGCGATCCCCGCGGCGCCGGTAGCCGCGCTCGCCGGCGAGTCGTCGAGCTCGGCCTCGTGCCCGGGCGACACGATTCGCGCCACGACCTCGTCGGCAAGCCGCCGGCCGTCGGCGTCGCGCTCGCGGCGGCGCGAGCGCCTGGTTGCTCCGCGAGAGATCGGGGGCGGCAGCAGCCTCGAAGGCATCGCGAAAGGCCGCGACCGAGTCGAAGCGCCGCCCGGCGTCCCGAGACAGCGCTCGGCTCACGACCCCTTCCACAGCCGGCAAGCCCTCGACGTCGTGGTCGCCGAAGGGCAGACATCGGGTGCGGCAAGCTCTTGCAAAGCGCCTCGCTGCTCGAGGGCGAACAGCTGGCGCTCGGAGCCCGTGAGCAGCGCGTAGACCATCGCCGCGAGCGAGTACTGCTCGCCTGCTGCCGTCGGCTCGGGCGCGACCCCCCGAAGCCGGGCCGCGGCCGCCTCCGGCTCGGTGGTCAGGTCGAGGCCGCGCGGAGCGAGCCGCGTCGTCGGCCGTCTGACCCGGAACGCGGGCGAGCCCGAAGTCGATCAGGATCACCGTCCTCTCCCGTCGACGAGCACGTTCCGCGTGCTCGCGTCGCCGTGGAGGACCCGGCGTCGTGAGCGGTCGCGTAGGCGGACAGCAGGCGGCCGACGAGGTCGAGCAGCCGACGACGACCCGGCTCGCCGTCCGTTCTCAGCTCGGCGGCTGCGACGTCGGCGTCGACGCCCGCGCACCATGCAAGCGCCAGATACGGGACCTCGGCGACGGCCCCTCCTCCAGCAGCTCCGGGGCGACTCCGCTGCCGAGATCGCGCAGCGCCTCGGCCTCGCATCGTGAGCCGGCGCCGCATGACACGCCTCGTGCCCGGGCGGGCGATCTTGATCGCGGCGAAGCCGTCGTCGTGCCGGGCGAGGTAGACCTCGGTGTCCGCGGCCAGATGCACGGGAGCGAGGATCTCGAAACCGCCCAGCCGGTCGCCCTCGCTGGTAGCGAGCTCGATCGGATCGGCGAGCGCCGAGCCGGCCTGCACGAGGAGCCCCCCGTTGACAAGCTCTCTCACGGTCCGGGAAGACGTGGCGAAGCGTCCCGCGAGGCTCGAGCGCGTTCGCCTCGCTGTGCGCGAGCACGGCATCGAGGATCGTGCGGGGCGTTCGAAAGAGCTCGACGAGACTGTCGGTCTCGGCGTCGACGACGCGCCACGAGGTCGCGCGAGTGGGGCCGCGCCAGCACCCATTCGTCCTCTGCGAGACCGAGGCTCCTGCGGAGCTCCGGCCGCAGTCCTTGCGGCCGATCGCACGACGACGTCCGGCGGCAGGACGTACTGCTCGTCGACGGCCACGCGTCAGGCGAGGCGGTCGCCGCCGGCACGCGAGACAGGCGGCGACCACGTCTCCGGGTCGACCCCTTCCAGGCGAATTCGCTCGATCGCGTACCGCCACGGCTCCGGCCCACCAGATCGGAGTGGAGCGGGCGTCGCACGAGGTGGACGGCGAGGCGGTGGGTCAACCACTCGCGCCAGCTTCCCGGCCGGTCGCCCGCGGTGGGTCGAGCGCCCCACGAGAGGAGCCCGTCGTCGGTTGCCGCCGCCGTGAAAGGAACACCGTGTGCGGCCCACTCCCCACGCGGTCGGCAAGCCGCTCGGCGACGGCCCGCAGGTCGTCGAGCCCGTCGAAGTACGCGACGAGCTTGTCCGGCCGGCAGAAACCCCGGGAGTGGCCGCGATCTTGAACGCCCCGCGCCGCGTGACTCGGATGCGACCTCGACGACGGCGCGAAATGCCTCCGGGAGCTCCTCCCAGCCCGGGCTGACATACAGCTTGAAGCGCCCTGCGGCCTCCACCGGCCGCGCCGTACCGGGGCACGCGACCGCCAGGCCATCCACTCCCCGAGAGTGGGCGACGCCCGCCAGGATGCCTCGAGCCGTCGGCGTAACGGGCCGTCGGGCGCGAGCCCGAGAAAGACCTCGAGCGCCTCGGCGGTCGGCAGCCGGCTGCGAAGACGGCGCCGACGGCCGGCGACCGAAAGCGTAGAGCCGAAACCCGAGCTCCTCCGTCGAGAGGCCCGAAGCTCCTGGCCGTAACGGAGCGCATCCAT
This sequence comes from uncultured Thermoleophilia bacterium, assembly GCA_963780385.1. Lineage (GTDB taxonomy): Bacteria > Actinomycetota > Thermoleophilia > Gaiellales > Gaiellaceae > CAWACA01. The sequence continues at coordinate 212,299 of CAWACA010000024.1, forward strand.
GGAAAGCTGCGCCAGGCGGCCTCGCAACCCGGAGCCGATCTCCGGCTCGACAGGACCTCCGTCGCAGCCGGACCGCCGACGAAGGCCCCGTTCTCGCTCGACCTCCAGGACGCCGTCGAGGACGAGCTCGACGATCGCCTCCTCGCCGACTCCGCCAGAGCCGAGCGCGGCACCGGCCCAGGCTCCCGCAGCACGAGAAACAGCAGCGCGAGCTCGCGGCCGACGGGGCGCGTCGCTCGTGGAAACCCCCTCCCCGCGCTCCGAATGACGCCGTACACGGCGTCTGGCTGCGCTCGGCGAGCGGCTCGAGATCGCCCGGCGCGAGCCGGTCGACGACGATCGAGCTCGAAGCGCGGGCTCGAGCGCAGGTGAAGATCCGGGAGGAGCGCCATGACGCGTACGCGGCCGCACGAGCGCCGCGCCGGCGGCTCTAGATCAGCGCTTTCGCGCGCCGATGGCCGCCTTCGGGCAGTCTCGAATCCTCGTTCGAGCTTTCGTCTCGATCTCGTCCAGCGGCGTCCACGTCGAGGAGGGCGACGGCGCGCTCCTCCATGTACGTGCGCCACGGGCAGGAGGTCTTCGGCGGCTTCGTGCAGATCGCCTGCGGGGCGATTCGAAGCGGTTTCGCCCTCCTCAATGAGCCTTGCCTCCCTACCCTGCAAGAGCACCCATCGGGCCGACATCGCTACCTCCTCCGGATCGCGATTGCCTGATCAGCGCTGGGCACGGTAACACCGCGCGGCGTCTGATGCCGGACGGCGACCCGGCGGTTCCGGCGTTGCCGCGATACTGGGCGCAGCATGCGCGTCTGTCTGATGATCGAGGGCCAGGAAGGAGTCGGCTGGGAGCAGTGGCTGGCGCTCGCCCGCGCGTGCGAGGCGGCGGGGCTCGAGGGGCTGTTTCGCTCGGATCACTACACGTCGATCCTCGCGGCGGGCGAGCGCGGCTCGCTGGACGCCTGGGCCACGCTGGCCGGTCTCGCGGCCAACACCGAGCGCATCCGCCTCGGGACGATGGTCTCCCCGGCCACCTTCCGCCACCCCTCGGCGCTCGCGCGGGAGGCGGCCACGGTCGACCACATCTCGGGCGGGCGCGTCGAGCTCGGCCTCGGCGCGGGCTGGTACGAGCTCGAGCACACGGCCAACGGCTTTCCGTTTCCGGACCTCCACACGCGACTCGAGGTCTTCGCGGAGCAGCTCGAGATCGTCCATCGGCAGTGGACCGAGGAGGTCTTCGACTTCGCGGGACGCCACTACCAGCTTTCCGGCTGCCGCGCCCTGCCCAAACCGGTGCAGCAGCCGAGGCCGCCGCTGATCGTAGGAGGCATCGGCCAGGCGGGGACCGTCGGGCCGGCCGTTCGCTTCGCGGACGAGTACAACACTTTCTCCGCATCCGCCGAGACGTGCCGGGCTCGCCGCCGCCGCCTCGTGGAGGCCTGCGAGCAGGCCGGCCGCGACCCGGCAACGCTCACGTTCTCGCTCATGGCGACCTGCGTCGTCGCTCGCGACCGTGAGCAGCTCCTCGAGAACGCCGCAAGGGTCATGCGCCTGACCGGCAGCGAGCACAGCGATCCCGCCGCCTACCTCGCCGACACGGCGGACGGCAGGATCGTCGGCACGGTCGACGAGGTCGCCGAGCAGCTGCACGCGCTCGAAGAGGCCGGGGTCGAGCGGGTCATGCTGCAGCACCTCGACCACGAGGATCTGGCCACCGTCGACCTGCTCGGCGCGGAGCTCCTGCCCCGCGTCGGCGGCTGAGCGTCCCTACTCGCCGGGCAGCATCGAGTACAGCGTCTTGTCGACGCGACGACCGCCCGGCTTCGGGAGCGAGCGAACGACACCCTCCCGCGTGAACCCTGCCCGCTCGAGCACGCGGTCCGAGCGCTCGTTGCCGACGTTGACATACGCCGCGACGCGCTGGACGCCGAGTGAGAACGCGTGCTCTGCGAGGAGGCGCGCGACACGCGTCGCCACGCCGCGCCCGCGGGCATGCGGCAGGAGCCAGTAGCCGATCTCGACGATCCCGCGCTCGGCGTCGAGGTGGTGAAGCGTGCCGCCACCGAGGATCTCGCCGCCGGCATCGACGACCACGAGCGGTAAGAGCCGGCCGCTCTCGGCGAGCGCCGGCAGGTACGGGAGCGTCTCCATGAGCTCCTCGCGGCCGAACGGGGGCAGGTTGCCGGCCTCGAGTATCTCGGGGTCCGAGAAGGCCGGCAGCAACGCGTCGACGTCGTGCTCGCCGGGCAGGCGCAGCACGAGCTCGCCGTCGCTGATCCCCTCCTCGGGAATCGCCAGACGCAAGGTCGATTCCGGCATGCCGGGCACGCCGCTCAGCGTCGTCTCGCTCATCGTCGTCTCGATCAGGCGCATGTCGTCACGATCCTCTGTGGAGAGGTTCGCAACCGGCGTCTCTTGCGCCGACCGTGCTGGCCCCCGTCCGAAGGGGGTGCCGGCACCCGCGGCGACGTTCGGCTATCCGCCCGCCGGCCGAGCTATGGGCGGCTCCGCGGCCGCCGGCTTTTCCTCCCAGGCCACCGTCAGGCCGAACGCATCGGCAACCAGCTCGTAGGAGCGACGGCGGGCGGCGTGATCGTGCGTGATGGTGACGATCTGCAGCTCGTCGGCGCCGTACTCGGCGACAACCTCCTCGAGGCCGGCGCGCACGGTCGCCGGCGAGCCCACAACCGCACGGCGACCGGGAGGCATCGCGTTGCGGAGGCCCTGGCCCGCCAGCCAGCGCTCTGCTCTCTCGACGGACGGCACCTGGGTCAGCTGGCCGCGGTGCAGCAGCGTGATCGCCATGCGCAGGCTCACGGCAAGTCGCTCCGCCTCCTCGTCGGTCGCTGCACAGATCGTCGCGACGGCGACGGCGACCAGGGGCTCGGAGGCACGCTGCGAGGGTGTGAACCGCTCGCGGTAGAGCTTGGCGTGCTCCGATCCTCCGGGGTTGATGAAATCCGCGAAGGAATAGGGAAGCCCGAGCTCGGCCGCCCAGATCGCGCTCTGCAGCGAGGAGCCGAGCAGCCACACCTCCGGCGCCTCGGGCAGCCCCGGCAATGCCGTCAACCGCGCGAGCGGATGGCCGGGTGGGAAGTCGTCCTCGAGGTAGGCGAGCAGCTCGGCAAGCTGCTCCGGGAAGTCGTCCGGGGCCGCGAGCCGCCGGTCGCGCTGCAGCGCGAACATCGTCTGGGGATCCGTCCCGGGTGCCCGGCCGATCCCGAGGTCGATGCGCCCGGGATAGAGGCCGCTGAGCACGCTGAAGCTCTCGGCGACCTTGAGCGGGCTGTAGTGCGGCAACATCACTCCGCCGCTGCCGACGCGGATGCGCGCCGTCTCGGCGGCAACCGCCGCGATCACGACCTCGGGGGTCGTGCAGGCGAGCATCGGCGTCGCGTGGTGCTCCGCCAGCCAGTAGCGCCCGTACCCGAGCGATTCGCACAGCCGGGCGAGATCGACGGTGTTGCGCAGCGCGTCGGGCCCCGTGTAGCCCTCCGGTACCGGCGACTGATCGAGCACGCTGACCCGAAGCGAGGAGTCCATGGGGCGACTCGTAGTCTGACCCGCAAGGCGCGCGGTAGCGCGCCGCGCAGCGGACGGCCCGAAGGCGGACGCGAAGCCTCACCGAGCCCGTCAGGGCTCGGTACAGGCGCGTAGCGGTCCGCGCGGCGCGACGGCGCGCTCCGAGCGGGCCGCGGCCGGCCGCGCCGGCCGCTGAGCCCGGCTGGCGCGTCGCGGCCAGGGCCGACCGCGGCCGCCGTCAGCCGAGCCCTACGGGCTCGGTGAGGCTTCGCGGCCTGGCGCCCTTCGGGCGCGGCCGCTGCCGCGCGCCGCGCGCGCCTGCGCGCGCCTTGCTAGTTCTCCATCCGCGTACCGGACTCGAGCAGCGTCTTCAGGTCGCTGAGAATCCAGCTCCAGCCTCCGCCGCCCTCGTGGATCCGGGCCGCGGTCGCGTTCGTGACCTGGGCAGCCGTGATCGGAGCGCCCTCGAGCTCGTGGGTCACGGTGAGCCTCGTCACGCCTCCGTCGTCTTCCTCGATCTCGTAGGTGAGACGCGTCGGGCGCTCGGCCACGACGTCGTCGCCCCAGAGCGGATGCCAGGTCTGGACGAGCTTGCGAGGGGGATCGGCCTCGACGACCTCGCCGTCGACGCATGATCTCGGGCAGACCCATCGCCTGCATCTCCGGGGCGCGCTGACTTTGTAGGCACCGCCCGGCCTCAGGTCGTACTCCGCGCGGCCACCGTAGCCGTAGCGCTCGGTCCACTCCGGCTTCGTGATCGCATCCCAGATCGCTTCGGGTGTCGTCCTGATGTACACGCGGTAGACCTGAGTGGTCACCCTCTGCTCCGTCGCGGTTGTCATGCCGTTGCCTCCAGTTCGTGTTTGAGGTCCGCGAGCGCCGACACCTGACGCTCCGTGTACTTGTCGATCCAGCGGTCGTGGATCAACCTGATCGGCACCGGGTTCAGGTAGTGCAGCTTCTCCCGGCCCGAACGCCGTGCGACGACGAGGCCCGCGCCCTCGAGCACGCGCAGATGTTTCATCACACCGAAGCGCGTCATCTCCAGCTCCGACTCGAGCTCGGTGAGCGTGCGGCCGTCGCGCTCGAAGAGCCGGTCGAGCAGGAACCGGCGGGTGGGGTCCGCCAGCGCCTTGAACACCGGGTCGTCGTCCACGCGATCAGAATAGGTGACTATATGGTCACATGTCAACTGCAAGGCGCGCGTAGCGCGCCGCGCAGCGGACGCCGAAGGCGGCCGCGAAGCTCCACCGAGCCCGTAGGGCTCGGTACAAGAGCGCGCGGGGTGACCGCGGCCCTTCGGGCCGCTCCAAGCGGGTCGCGGCCGGCCGAGCCGGCCGCTCAGCCGCCGGCCGCTGCCCCGGCTCCTCCCAGGCCAGCGCGAGCCCCAGCACGGTCGCGTCGTCGCGCCCGGCGAGCTGAAAGCCTCCGATCGCGATCGCCGGCCAGCCGAGGAAGTTGAAGACGCGCGTGTAGGAGGTCATCTGAACCCGGACGTCCGGCTCCCAGATGTCGACCGGCGGGATCTCGATGCCGAGCGTCGGGCAGAGGACGACGTCGACGGCCGGCTCGCGCGACGCCGCCTCGCGCCAGCGCGGCAGAGCCTGGGCAGCTTCGTAGGCGTCGATCGCCGGCACCGCGCGTGCCGCGTCCCACTTCAGCTGCGTGTCGGGCCCGTACTCTGCCCGCCGCTCCGGGAAGAGCCCGCGGTGCGCGACCGCGGCCTCGAGCAGGAAGAGCGGGATGATCTCCGCCTCCGGCTCCGGCAGCGCCGCCTCGACGACGCGCGCGCCGATGGCCTCGAGCTTCGCGGCGACGCGCTCGATCTCGCTGCGCGGCAACCAGCTCTGCCCGGGCTCGGCGCCGGCTGACCCCGGCTCGTGGGGCGACGCGCGAGGCGCCTGCTCGAGCAAGCCGACGACGAGCCCCTCGGACCGCGGACTGGGGATCGGCTCCCCGGCGAGCACCGAGTACGCAAGGGCGCAGTCCTGCACCGTCCGCGCCATCGGTCCCACGTGGTCGAACGACGGCACGAGCGGGAAGCAGCCTTCGATCGGCACCTTCCCGAAGCTGGGCTTGAAGCCGACCGTGTCACAGCAGGCGGACGGGAGCCGAACCGAGCCGCCGGTATCCGTCCCGAGCCCGAGCGCCGAGACGTGGGCGGCGAGCGCGGCCGCGTTGCCGCCGCTCGAGCCCCCGGGCGTCCGCCCCGGCCGAACGGGGTTCTGGACGAAGCCGAAATGGGGGTTCTGGCTCGACGTCCCCCAGGCGAACTCGTGCAGGTTCGCCTTGCCGATCACGACCGCACCGGCCTCCTCGAGCAGGGTGACCGCCCGCGCCGTGCCCGTCGGGACATGGTCTCGGAAGATCGCCGACCCGTAGGTCGTCCGCACCCCCGCTGTGTCGAAGAGATCCTTGACGAGCACCGGAACGCCCGCCAGCGGCCCGGACACGCCGGCCTCCGCCCGCCCGACAGCCTGCTCCCCGCAGTCGGCGAGCAGCGCGTTGAGCGGCTCCAGCTCCGCGAGTGCCTCGACGTGCTCGCGCACGACCTCGTGCGCGCCGAGCGCGCCCGCGTTCACCCGGGGAGCGATCTCGGCCGCCGACAGCAGACGTAGCTCGCTGACACCCACCGGCTACGCCGCCGTCGCCCGCTGCGCTTCGAGGTACTCGAGCACCTTGTCGATCGGCTCGACGTCCCCGAACTTGGCGTCGATGTCGAAGAGGTTCCACTCGACCGCTCCGGGGATTCGGTCCCCGACGCACTCCCGGACGACGATCGGCCGAAAGCCCTCGTTGATCGCATCCTCCGTCGTGTTGCGCACGCAGCCGGAAGCCGTGACGCCGGTGATGATCACCGTGTCGACGTCGATCGAGCGTAGAAAGCCCGACAGGTAGGTGCCGTGGAACGCGCTCGCACGCTTCTTGACGATCAGCTGCTCGTTCGACCGCCGCTCGAGCCGCTCGTCGACGTCGATGTCCGGCGAGCCCAGCTTGAAGAGCTCCATCGGCAGCTTGTGGCGGTAGAGCCCGGCGTCCGAGTTCGGGCCCTCGGTGACCTCGTAGCCCATCGTCGTGAACACAATCGGGAGACCCTTTGCCCGCGCGACGGCGAGGAGCCGGTTCACGTTCCCGATCAGCTCATCGATGCCGTCGCAGCTGAAGGGGCTGCCTTCCTGCGTCCACATGTTGGCGAGGTCGATGACGACGAGGGCAGGCCGCCTCCCGAAGCCGATCCGTCGTTCGAGAAACCCGCGGCCGCGGTAAAGCTCCGAGTCGAGCGAGAAGAGCCGCTCCAGCGCCTCGTTGATCTCCTCGGAGGCGCTGGTGGGACCTGTCGCCTGCGTTGGCACGATGGCTCCTTTCGGTGGGGACTGCTGCCCGGGGGCTGCGTCTGCCTTCGTCCCCGGGAGTCTTACCGCTCGGGCGCGCGGTGTGATTGCCGGCAATTCGATGTCCGTTAATCTCGCTCGCAAGGCGGGGCACGGGCACAGGTCTCCCAATGGCGGACTCGCAGCGGCAATCACCCCATCCGGGCGAGACGAAGCGGCCCGGCGATGTCGAAGTGCTCGTCGTCGGCGCCGGGTTCTCGGGCCTGTACATGCTTCATCTCGTTCGAAAGCTCGGACTGCCGGTGCGTTTGATCGAGGCCGGCGCCGGCGTCGGCGGCACCTGGTACTGGAATCGCTACCCGGGGGCGCGCTGCGATGTCGAGAGCACCGACTACCAGTACGGCTTCGACGACGACCTCGTTCAGGAGTGGACCTGGAGCGAGCGGTACGGGAGCCAGCCCGAGATCCTCGCGTACCTGAACCACGTCGCCGACAGACTCGGCCTCCGCGAGAACATCGAGCTTGAAAAGCGCGTCACGCGCCTGCTGTTCGACGAGGCGACGAGCCGCTGGACGGTCGCAACGGATGGCGGGGAGATCTTCACGGCGAAGCACTGCGTCATGGCCACGGGCTGCCTGTCCGCGGCGAGGCTGCCCGACGTGCCCGGGCTCGAGCGCTTCGAGGGTGACTGGTACCACACCGCGCGCTGGCCGCACGAGGGCGTCGACTTCACCGCCCGGCGGGTGGCGGTCGTCGGCACCGGCTCTTCGGCTATCCAGGCGATCCCGCTCATCGCGGAGCAGGCTGCGCATCTCACCGTCTTTCAGCGAACGCCCAACTTCAGCGTGCCCGCGCACAACCGCCCGCGCGACCCCGAGGACGAGCGACGGATGAAGGAGACCTTCGCCGAGAACCGGCGCAACGCCCGCGATTCGTCGATGGGGGTCTTCGCGTCCTGGGTACCGAACGAGAGCTCGGCGCTCGAGGTCGACGACGCCGAGCGGCAACGGACGTTCGAGGCCGGTTGGAATCGAGGCGGCTTCGGCTTCCTCAACACGTTCTCCGACCTCGTCACGAACCGGGAGGCCAACGAGCTCGCCGCCCGGTTCGTGCACGAGAAGATCCGGGGGATCGTGCGCGACCCGGAGCTCGCCGAGCGCCTCTGCCCGACGGACCATCCCTTCGGAACGAAGCGCCTCTGCGTCGACACGAACTACTACGCGACCTACAACCGCGACAACGTCACGCTGATCGATCTCAGGCGAACGCCGATCGAGGAGATCACCCCGCGGGGCGTGCGTCTACGCGACCTTTCCGGCCGCTTTTCGCCGAAACCAGCCTGCGGCTGTTTCGGCTGAGCGCGAGACGGAGAGATCGCGCTCGATGCGATCGTGTTCGCCACCGGCTTCGATGCGATGACAGGCGCGGTGCTCGACATCGACATCCGCGGGCGCGGCGGCCTCACCCTCGCGGAGAAGTGGGCGGCGGGCCCGCGAACCTATCTCGGCATCCAGACCGCCGGCTTCCCGAACCTGTTTCTCATCACCGGCCCCGGCAGCCCGTCAGTGCTGAGCAACATGATCGTCTCGATCGAGCAGCACGTCGAGTGGGCGGCGGACTGCATCCAGTACCTGCACGAGCATGACCTGGCCGGAATCGAGGCGACGCACGACGCGGAGGACGCCTGGGTCGACCATTCGAACGAGCGCGCCGCGCGAACGCTGTTGCCCGAAGCCGACTCCTGGTACACGGGAGCGAACATCCCCGGCAAGCCTCGGGTCTTCATGGTCTACACGGGCGGCGTCGGCGCCTTCCGGCGCAGGTGCTCCGAGATCGCCGATCGCGGTTACGAGGGGTTCGCGCTAACGGGGCAGTAGCGGGAATCCCGAGCGGCCGCGGGCCGTTCTAACGGGCATGAGGGTCGCCGTCGTCGGCAAGGGCAATGTGGGCGGTGGGCTCGCAACGCTCTGGCGGGCGGCCGGTCACGACGTACAGGAGATCGGCCGCGACGGCGGCGACGTCTCCGATGCCGATGTCGTGCTGCTCGCGGTTCCCTCAGCCGCGATTGCCGACGCGCTCGCCGCCGCGAAGGGCGTCGACGGCAAGGTCGTCATCGACGCGACCAACCACTTCCAGGGCGACAGGCCGGACTTTCCGTCGCTCTCGCATCAGGTGCAGTCCATCACCGGTGGCCCGGTGGCAAAGGCCTTCAATCTCAATTTCGCGTCCATCCACGACAACGCCTCTGCGGAAGGAACGCCGCCCGGCTCCCTCTACTGCGCAGATGACGCGGCACGCGACGTGACGGAGCGGCTCATCCGGGACGCCGGCTACTCGCCCGTGAACGCGGGCGGGCTCGACAGTGCCCGGTCGCTCGAGGACGCGCTGCCGCTCTTCTTCGCCGTCTCGCAGGGAGGCGGGGGGCCGTTCTTCTATCGCGTCGGCCGGCCCGGCACGCTCTAGCCCGAAACAGCCGCAGGCTGGTTTCGGGCGGGAAGCGGCCCGCAGGGCCGCGGTCATCGCTCTAGCCCGAAACAGCCGCAGGCTGGTTTCGGGCGGGAAGCGGCCCGCAGGGCCGCGGTCATCGCTTAGCTCTCCGGCGTGGGGCGGTAGATCGGCCCCCGCTCGTACACGCGCTCCAGAAGGCCCTCGTCGACGTAGTCCGGGTACCCGTCGACGCTCACCTCCTGCGGAACCTGGCCCGGGTAGCCGAGCAGGCGCATGACCCGCGGGTGCATGTAGTACCCGGCCACGACCGCCGTCACGAGCGCGTCGTACGCGTCGGGATCGTGGGCGCGCAGCTCCTCGACCCAGGCGATCGCATCGTCCACGTCTGCGGCCCCTGCCAGGGCCCGTCTCAGGCTCTCGGCGAGATCCGGCCGCGACGCGAGGACGATGTCGAGCTGGCGGCCGCCGATGTCGACATCGCTCGGCGCAGGCATGCCGTCCGCCTCCGGGATCAGCCCGTCGGCGACCCGGGCGAGCCGTTCACGCAGGCCGTCCTGCATGTTCAGACCGGCACCCGCTGCCGGGAACGCCGCTCGACCAGGCCGTCTGCGAAGCGCAACGCCAGCGAGGAGATCGTGTTCGTCGGGTTGACGCCGCCCGCGGTCACGAAGACGCTGCCGTCCACGACGTAGAGGTTGTCGATGTCGTGCGTCTTGCCCCACGGGTCGACGACCGACGTCGCCGGGTCCTCCCCCATGCGCGCCGTACCGAGCAGGTGCCAGCCGGCGCTGCGCATGGGGGTCAGGGAATCGACGCTCGTGGCCCCCGCTTCCAGCAGCGCCTCGCGGGCGCGCTCGACGTGGAAGTCCAGCAGCCGCCGCGAGTTCTCGGAGACCGCGTACACGATCTTCGGCGCCGGCAGGCCCGCGCCGTCGACGAGCTCGGGGTCGAGCTCCACGCGGTTGCGCTCGTCGGGCAGGTCCTCGCCGAAGATTCCCCAGCTCAGACAGTGGCCGAAGCGCTCCCTGACGCGGCGGTGGTGCTCCGAGCCCCAGACCGCCTCCCCGGCCCGCGTCGGCATCGCGGCGTTCATGGGGCCGCCGGTGGACGGCGACAAGCTCCACTTCGCCCCCCGCACGAACCCTCGGCTCGCATCGGTCTCGTAGAACTCGAGGCAGTGGATCCTCGAGCCGACGTGCCCCCTCCACGTCTCGATGAACCGCTCGAAGACTCCGGTGACGACGGCAAACGGATGCATCATCAGCCGCCGCCCGACGAGCCCGCTCGAGTTCGCAAGCCCGTCCGGGAACTCGCGATCGGCAGACGCGAGCAACAGCCGAGCCGTTCCCACCGCGTTCGCCGCGAGCACGACCACGTCGGCCTCGGCGACGCGAACGGCGCCGGCCTCGTCGACGTACTCGACGCCCCTGACCAGGCGGTTGCGGCCGTTGAGGATACGAGTCACGCGCGCACCTGTGACGACACGGGCTCCCCGCTCGATCGCCTCCGGCCAGTGGGTGATGTCGGTCGACGCCTTCGCGCCCTCCGGGCAGCCCTGCATACAGGAGCCCCATTGCGCGCACGGATGGCGCCCGCGGTAGGGCGCGGACAGGATCGCGTTCGGCGCCGGCCACCAGTGCCAGCCGAGCCGGTCGTGGGCCCGCACGACGTCGATGATCCCCTCCCCGAGCGGGAGCGCGGGCAGCGGCAGGTCGGCGCCCTTCGGGATAGGCCGGATCGCCCGCGAGCCCCGAGACGCCGACCTCGCGCGCGATGCGGTCGTAGAAGGGCTCGAGCTCCTCGTACGTGAGCGGCCAGTCGTCCGCGACGCCGTCGAGCGTCTTGACGCGGAAGTCGGAGGGCGTCAGGCGCGGCCAGTCGCCCGCGTACAGGATCGTGGAGCCCCCCACGCCGTTGAACATCAGCGGGACGATCTCGGAGTCCTCCGTGTTGATCGGGTAGTCGGCCGGGCCGCTGCCGCACGTTCGGATCGGGCGACCACTGCTTCTGGGCCTGCAGCTCCCAATCGGGCTTGGAGCCCGGAAACTCGTGCCGGTCGGGCCACGTCCCCTGCTCCAGGCAGACGACCTTGAACCCGGCCTCCGCGAGCCGGCGCCCGACGACGCCGCCCGAGGCTCCCGCCCCGATGACGAGGACGTCGGCGCGGTCGCCGCTCACCGGGCCCGGGTCGCCTCCCCGCGCCTCACGACAGGAACAGGAACTGGCCGCGCTCCCAATCCGTCACCTCGTCGTGCCACTCGCCGGAGCCGTAGCCGGGGACGGCCTCGCGTGCCTTCCTCACCTCGTGACGCTTCAGGGCCAGGAACGCCTTCACGAACTCGGGATGGAACGCGTCGCGAAGCGTCTCGTCGCTCTCGAAGGCATCGAGCGACTCCTCGAGGGTGGCCGGGAGAAGATCGAGATCGTCCAGCTGATAGGCGCTCGTGGCCAGAGGCTCCGGCGGCTCGATCCGCCGCCGGATGCCGTCGAGCACGGCAACGAGCATCGCCGCGAGCGCGAGGTAGGGATTCGAGGCTCCCGACCCCAGGCGGTTCTCGATGTGCGTGTGGTCGCCGCGCCCGGCCTTGACGCGCACCGCGACCGAGCGGTTCTCGAACCCCCAGGTGATGCTCGCGGGCGCGTAGGTTCCCTTCCGGTATCGCTTCGCGCAGTTGACGGTCGGCCCGAGCAGGGCGTTCAGACCAGGCGCATGCTCCAGGAGCCCGCCGATCGCCCAGTGGAACTCCTGCGTCAGCTCGTTCTCGTCGGCGTCCCAGAAGATGTTGCGGCCGCCCTCGTAGAGGCTGAGGTGGAGGTGGCTGCTCGACCCGCTGAGCCCGGCGAACGGCTTGGTCATGAAGCTCAGCGAGCAGGCCGTGCTGGGAGGCGATCTCCTTCGCGTAGGTCTTGTACGTGAAGTTGTCGTCGCCGGCGGCGAGCCCTTCGACGGCGTCGAAGGTGAGCTCGTACTGCGTCGGGCCCCACTCGTGGTTGAGCGTCCGCGGCGACAGGCCGAGAGCTCGGAGATCGCGCACGAGCTGCTGCAGAACCGGCAGACGCTGGTTCGTAAGCGTGGTCGTGATGGGGGTGCCGCCGAACGGAGGCTGCCCTGTCTCCCCGTCGAGGAGGTAGAACTCGTACTCGGCCTGCATCCGGGCCGTCAGGCCGTGCTCGGCGGCCGCGTCGACCTGGCGGCGCAGCACGCGGCGAGGGCTCGCCTCGACCGGCCGTCCGTCCGAGTAGTACGTGTCGCAGATCACCCTGGCCTGCCCGTCGACGTGCGGCAGGACGACGAACGTCGAGAGATCCGGCTGCATGGACAGGTCGGCGAAGGTCAGGTCTTCACCGAACCCCGTCCCGGTCGCGACCCAGCAGTCGTGATCCCAGCAGTAGATGTCGCTGACGAGAGCGAGGCCGTTCTCGACGAACGACCAGAAATGGTCGGTCGTCACGGTCTTGCCTCGAGACACGCCGTTCAGGTCAGGCGTCTCGAGCCGGACGAGCTCGATCGCATGCTCCTCGAGCAGTCCCTGAACGACGTCACGGTCGGTCTCGCTGATTACAGCCACGTGAGCACCGTGTCCGTGTCCGCCACCCAGCCGAACTTGATGCGCGAAGTTCTTCAAGTGTGGCGGCGTGCAGATCGGGCGCGATGCGAGGAGACCGCGTCGGCGACGACCGTCGTGCGGTAGCCGTGGTGGAAGGCCTCGCGGGCCGACTCCTCGACGCAGATCTGCGTGACCGTGCCGGTGACGACCAGCGAGCGCGACGCCGTCGCCCGCAGGCGATCGTCGAGGTCGGTGCCGTGGAAGGCGCCGTAGCCGAACTTGTCGACGACGAGCTCGCCCGGCGCGGGCGCGAGCTCGTCGATCACCGCAGCGCAGTCGAGCGGGCCGTCGGCGTCGTCGTAGCTGCGCAGGTGGCCGGGCCAGCACGCGCGGCTGTCCGGGTGGCACTGCGGCGACCAGAGCCAGAGCAGGTTGTCGGCTCGTAGCGAGAGAAACCGCGTGTAGACGACCGGCAGGCCCGCGCGCGCGGAAGCGCTCGAGCAGACGCTGCTGCGCCGGGATCGTCGCTCGCGCGTCCGGCACCTCGAGCGGCGCGCCGGCGCGCACGAAGTCGTTCTGCATGTCGACGACGAGCAGCGCCGGGGCGGCCACGCGCTCCGCGGGCGGAAGCTGGGCAGCGACGATGGGCGCAGCGACTCGCTCACGGCGCCAATCTTGACACGTCGCCCGCCGCTCGCCAAGCCGAGTAACCTCAGTCGCCTGGAGAGCCTTCGATGACCTCGACCACCCGCATGCTCCGACAACCGAGGAGCCGGCGACGATCGCGGACGTCGACGCGCTGGAGGAGCGGCTTTCGCGACCCGACGACGACGTCGATCGCCGACCTCGCGCGATCGACGGCGACGTCCTGGTGCTCGGCGCCGGCGGCAAGATGGGGCCGACGCTCGCGCGCATGGCCAAGCGCGCCGCGCCCGAGAAGACGCATCATCGCGGTCGCGCGCTTCAGCGATGCGTCCGCCGAGGAGAGCCTGCGAGGCGCACGGCGTCGAGACGGTGCAGGCCGACCTGCTCGACCGCAGCCGCGTCGCGAGCGCTGCCGAGGCGCCCGAACGTCGTCTTCATGGCCGGTCAGAAGTTCGGCACCACCGGATGCGCCGTCGCGCACCTGGGCGATGAACACCGTCCTGCCCGGCGCTCGTCGCCGAAGCCATGCCGGAGAGCCGGATCGTCGCGTTCTCGACCGGCTGCGTCTACCCGTTCGTGCCGGTCGAGTCCGGCGGCGCGACCGAGGACTCGCCGCTGACGCCGCCGGGCGAGTACGCGAACAGCTGCGTCGGCCGCGAGCGCATGCTGCAGCTGGTACTCGGAGACGCACGGCACGCCGGGCCGCCTCTTCCGGCTCAACTACGCGATCGACCTGCGCTACGGCGTGCTGCACGACGTCGCGCCGCAAGGTGCGCGACGGCGAGCCGGTCGACGTGACGACGGGCCACGTCAACGTGATCTGGCAGGGCGACGCGAACGCGATGGCGCTGCGCTGCCTGCGCCCACTGCACGACCCCGACCGAGCCGCTGAACGTCACCGGCCCGGAGACGATCTCGGTCCGCGGGCTCGCGCACGCTTTCGGCGAGCGGTTCGGCAAGCGGCCGACGATCGTCGGGCGAGGAGGCGCCGACCGCGTGGCTCAGCGACGCAAGCCGCGCCTTCGCGCTGCTTCGGCTATCCGAAGGTCTCGCTCGCGACGATGATCGACTGGGTGGCGGACTGGCTCGCGCGCGACATGCCGACCCTCTCCAAGCCGACGCAGCTTCGAGGTGCGGGATGGCTCCTACTGAGGCGCGGAGCTCGAGCTCGCGCCGCTCGTCGAGCTTCGAGCGACGGACGCCCGCGCCGGCTTTGCGCTGTCCGAGGAGGCCGGCTGGAACCAGACCGCGGAGGACTGGTCGCTGCTGATCCGGCTCGGGCGGGCGTACGGCATCCCGGACCCGGCCGGCCGTCTCGTCGCGACCGCTCTCGCGGTGCCGTATCCGTCGGCGTTCGGCTGGGTCGGGCATGGTCATCGTCCACGAGCCCTATCGGCGGCGCGGGCTCGCGTCACGCCTGATGGAGCGGACGATCGCCGAGCTGCGCGACCGCGATCTCGTTCCGTTCCTCGACGCGACACCGGCCGGCGCAGGCTGTCTACGAACGCATGGGTTTCCGCCCGGTCGATGCGCTGGCGCGCTGGCGCGGCCCGGGGGGCGGGGCGGCGGCTCACGAGCTGCCCCGCGCTGACGGAGGTCCAGAGCGTCGCCGAGCTCGACGCCGCCGCGTTCGGCACCGACCGGTCGGCTTTCCTCGAGGATCTTCTCCAGCGCCCGGGCGCGCTGTCGCGGCACGATCCGAGCGGGAGGCTTCCTCCTGGCGCGCCGGGGTCGCACCGCGACGTACATCGGCCCCGTCGTGGCGCGCAAGACCGCGACGGCGCTCCGGCTGCTCGAGTCGGCGCTCGCCGCCGTCTCCGGGCCGGTGTTGATCGACGTCCCCGACCGTCAAACGGACGTCACGAAGCTGCTCTCGAGCCGCGGATTCGAGAAAGAGCGGCCGTTCGCCCGGATGGCGCTCGAGCACGACAGCGGCTTCGGTGACCCCACCCTTGTCTGCGCCGCCGCCGCGCCGGAGCTCGGGTAGACATGCACTGGCGCGAGATCCCGGAGGACGTCCTCGCCGTGTTCCGCGCCGGCGCCGTCATTCCCGCGCATCCGCTCGCCCTGGACGCGAACCGCAGCCTCGACAGGCGACGTCAGCGGGCGCTCACCCGGTACTACCTCGACGCCGGCTCGGGCGGCCTCGCGGTCGGCGTCCACACGACTCAGTTCGCGATCCGCGAGTTCGGCCTCTACGAGCCGGTGCTCGAGCTGGCGATGGAGACGGCGAAGAGCTGGACGGATCGACCGCTCTTCCTCATCGCCGGCGCGGTCGGGCGCACCGATCAGGCCGTGACCGAGGCCAGGACTGCGCGCTCGCTCGGCTATCACGCGGTGCTCCTCAGCCTCGCGGCGCTCAAGGGCGAGACCGAGGACGCGCTGGTCGAGCACTGCGACGCCGTCGCCGAGGAATTGCCCGTGATCGGCTTCTACCTGCAGCCGGCAGTCGGAGGCGTCCCGCTGTCCCGCAGCTTCTGGCGGCGGCTCGCCGGAATCGACAACGTCGTCGGCATCAAGGTCGCGCCGTTCAACCGCTACGCGACGCTCGACGTCGTCCACGGTGTCGCCGAAGCGGGAGCGCAGGAGCGGATCTCGCTCTACACCGGCAACGACGACCACATCGTGCTCGACCTGACCGTTCCGTTCCGCACCGAGGCGGGCGAGCTCCGCTTCGTCGGAGGCCTGCTCGGCCACTGGTCGGTGTGGGTGCGCACCGCGGTCGAGATCCTCGAGCGCTGCCGCGCCGTGCGCGGGCAGCCGGAGGTGCCGGCCGACCTGCTCGCGCTGGACGGCGCCGTCACCGACTGCAACGCGGCCTTCTTCGACGTGGCGAACGGCTTCCACGGCGTGATCGCCGGCTGCCACGAGGTGCTGCGGCGGCAGGGCCTGCTCGAGGGGCGCTGGTGCCTCGATCCGGACGAGGACCTGAGCCCGGGCCAGGCGGACGAGATCGACCGCGTCTACCGTCTCTATCCGGAGCTCGCGGACGACGACTTCGTGGCCGCGAACCTCGAGCGCTGGCTCGACTGAGCACGTCCGAGGCAGCTCTTGGCCACCGTTCTGGTCGACGCCGAGAACGTGCGGCGCTCGCGCTGGCCGAACCTGAGCCGCGAGGAGCTCGAGACCAGGACGCGTGACTGGGCCACGCAGCAGGGACACGAGGTGCTGCTGGTCTGGGAGCAGCCCGGTGAGAGCGCGGACGACTGGATCGCGCGGCACGCGCGAGATCACCGTCCCTACTGGCTCGTCACCTCCGACCGGGAGCTGCGGGAACGCGCCGGCGGGGAGGCCGAGCGTGTGATCGGAGGTGGGAAGTTTCTGAGCGAGCTTCGCGTCTAGACTGAGCGCGCCTTGCGGTCGATGCGAGGCGCCCGAGCCACGACATAGGAGGCGGAACATGGGTATCGACCTCGACTCCTACCGGCAGCAGAGCCTCGAGAACTGGAATCAGATGGCGTCGGGCTGGGAGGCCCGGCGCGAGTGGGTCATGAGCTCCACGGCGCCCGTTGCGAACTGGCTCGTCGACAAGGTCGACGCGCGGCCCGGCGCGGTCGTCCTCGAGCTGGCGGCCGGCACGGGTGACCTGGGCCTCCGGATCGCAACGCAGGTCGGCAGCGAGGGCCGTGTCCTCTCGACCGACTTCTCGTCAGAGATGGTGGACGTCGCCCGTCGACAGGGCTCGGCTCGCGGAGTCGACAACGTCGAGTTCCGCGTGCTCGACGCGGAGAGGATGGACCTGGCCGAGGACAGCGTGGACGCAGTGGTGTGCCGCTTCGGCTACATGCTCATGGCCGACCCCGCCGCGGCGCTCGAGCAGACGCGGCGGGTGCTCCGCGACGATGGAAGGCTCGCCTTCGCCGTCTGGTCGACACCGGATCGCAACGCCTGGGCGGCGGTACCGGGCAGGACGCTCGTCCAGAGGGGCCACATGCCTCCCCCGGAGCCGGGCGCGCCCGGGGTCTTCTCGATGGGAGATCCAGGCCGCATCCGCGAGCTCGTCACGGGAGCCGGCTTCGCGGAGCCCGAGATCGAGGAGATCGCATTCGCGTTCCGGTACGCAGACGCGGACGACATCTGGGACTCGATCATGGACCTCGCCGGCGCACTCGCGCGCGTCATCGACGGCCTGCCCGAGGACGAGCGAAACGCGACGCGCGACGCCATGATCGAGAACTTTGCTCAGTACCGAAACGAGGACGGCTCGTACAGCGCTCCGGCCATGAGCTGGGGCGTGGCGGCGCGCTGAGCCCGACGGTGCGGGATCCGACAAGGAGCGCATCCGTGTCCTGGCGCCGGCTCACGACATGCTCCCTGGTGGTGCTCCTTGTGGCCGCTCTGGGAGCAGTGCTGTCACGTGGCGGGCCGGCGCACGCGGGAACCACGCCCGTCATCACCTTCGATGACCTGAACGTGCCGGCGGGCGGCCGTGTGACCGTGAATACCCAGTACGCGGCGCAGGGCGTGACCTTCAACGACGTTTCCGCGATCGACTACTCGCAGCCTCCCTTCCCGGCGGGTTTCGCGCACTCCGGAACGGTCGGCATCGAGCAGTGCTTCGCCGTCGAGTTCTGCAGCTCGCCGATCGCGGCGAGCTTCACGGCCGGCCAGCGAACCGTCAGCATCCGGGTGGGCCTTTCGTTCCCCTCGCCGCAGCCGATCGGCGTCCGTCTGACCGCGTTCGACGCCGCACATGTGAGCGTGGGAACGGCCGACGCCACGCTTCCGGCGAACGCGGCCGTCACGCCGATTCAGACCGCGCTGTCCGTGACGGTGACGAACCCCGACGATCCGGTCGATCGAGGTCTCGGTCCCCGGTGGTTTCATGAACGGCGTCGCCGCGGACGACCTCGAGTTCTCGAGCGCCGGGCCGCCGCCGCCCTGTAACGCCGGGAGCGTCCCGACCGTCGAGCTCAGCGCGCCGACCGGCGACTCGACCGTCCAGAACAACGAATTCCTGCTCCAGGGGTCGGTCGCCACGGGCGGCGCGCCGATCGAGAGCGCCTCGATCCTCGACGACAGCCAGCAGGGCGCCCGCGAGGCGACCCTCTACCCGTCGGTGATCCGGCCGACCGGCGGCAGCTTCGGCCCGATCCGCTTCGGCGGGCTCCTGTCGCCCGGTGAGAACAAGCTCGTGGTGACGGCCACAAACTGCCTCGGGACCGGCGTCAGCCGGCAGGCGGTGGTGCGATTCCTTCCGATCCCGAGCGGGGCGAGCTTCCGTCTCCTCGGCCTCGAGGTCACCCAGAGCGTGCAGAGCCCGTCCAACACCGTGCCGCTGATCGCGGCGGCCGGGAACTCGTTCAAGCGGACGTTCGTCCGCGTGTACCTCGGCGCCGGCGGGGTGTCCCGGATCATGCAGGTCTCCGGAAGACTGACCGCGAGCCGTCCCGACGGCTCCCTGCCGGGTGGGCCGCCCAGCGTCGCGTCGCTGAACAGCATCACGGTCGACTCCTCCAACACGCTCGAGGGCGCCCGCTCGTCACTCGGCACGAGCCTGAACTTCGAGCTCCCGCCGGAGTGGCTCACGGAAGGGCAGCTGCACCTGCAGATCGACCACCTCGACATCGAAGGAGCCCAGTCGACGCTCCCGTGCATCCAGTGCGACAACCCGGGGCCCGCCGGGCCCGGCCCGCCGTCCGGGCCTGCTCTCGTCCGCTTTCACCGGGTGCCGACCGCTGCGGATCTGGCTGATCGGCGTCCCGTACATGGCCGGCACTACCCAGGTGATGCCGCGCCAGCTCGATTTCGACATGCTCAGCTCGTGGCTGCGGCGGGCCTATCCGAGCGCCGATGTCCAGATCACGCAGATGAGTCTCGCCACCCTCGCGGCGCCGCCGGCGTCATGCGACGACGTCAACACGGCGCTCAGCGACTTCGTCGCGCTGCTCCCTGCTCAGCCCGCCCAGACGCGCTACTACGGCCTCATCCCGGACAACGCGCAAGAACAACTTCGTGGGCGGCTGCTCGATCATCGGCGGCCAGTTCGGCTCGGGCCCGACCGGCCCGCTCTTCCCGGAGGCCTCGCCGTGGGACCTCGACGGCAGCTACGGAGATGCATACGGCGGCCACGAGATCGCGCACATGTACGGGCGCAAGCACCCCGGCTTCTGTGCCGACCAGGACACCGGCGATCCCAACTATCCCTTTCCGGGAGGGTTCCTCGGCAACGCGATCTTCGACTTCCAGGGCCTCGACGCCGGGGACGGCGGCCTGAGCCTGCCGCTCAGCCTCAACGACTGGCGCGCCGGCTGGCACGACGTCATGACGTACTGCCACTTCCAGTGGATGTCCGACTACACGTACCGCGGCATCCTTCAGAACCTCTGCGCGGGCGATCAGCCGAATTGCCCGGATCACGCGCTCTTCGGCGCGCGGAGCCGTGGCCACGCTGCTTCTCGCGGCGCACTGCGCGGGCTCGCCGTCGCGATCACGGGAACGCTGAGGCTCGGGAGCGGAAAGGTCGAGCTCGGCCCTCTCTGGGCGCGCAACGGGCTCACGCCGACGAGCCGGCGCCCGGTAGCGCCTACGCGATCGAGCTACGCGGAGCCGGCGGGAAGGTGCTGACGCGACACCCGTTCCAGCCCCGGGAGCAGAGCGATCCCATCGGCCCGCAGACGGCCGGTGCGCTGATCCACGAGGTCGTCCCGTTCCCGGCCGCCACGAAGCAGATCGCGATCACGAACGGGAACCGGACACTCGCTTCCGTGCGCGTGTCGGCCCATGCCCCGAAGGTGCGTCTCCTTTCGCCCAACGGCGGCAAGCCTCTCGGGGAACGCGTGAAGGTGCGCTGGAAGTCAAGCGATGCCGACCGAAACCGACGCTGGTACACGATTCTCTACACGCCCGACGGCGAGCACTTCATTCCCGTGGCCACGGGAATCCGCCGCACGTCGCTGCGCGTGAACCTGACAACGCTCCCAGGCGGCGCGAGCGCACGGTTCGAGGTGATCGCGACCGACGGCGTTCGCACCGGCAGTGACCGCTCCGACCGCGCATTCGCCGTTCCGTGAAGCCGCCCCACGTCTCGATTGCAACACCGGTGGCCGGGGCGGAGTTCCTCGCGGGCCACACCGATCACGTTCGTCTGCTCGACGACCGACCTCCAGGACGGCACGCTGCCGGCCTCGAAGCTCGAATGGCGCTCGTCACTGCAGGGCATCCTCGGCCGAGGTCCGGCCGTCACGACCGCCCTGCAGCCCGGCCGGCACGTGATCACGCTCAGCGCGACGAA
Source organism: uncultured Thermoleophilia bacterium (assembly GCA_963780385.1). Classification (GTDB taxonomy): domain Bacteria; phylum Actinomycetota; class Thermoleophilia; order Gaiellales; family Gaiellaceae; genus CAWACA01. The sequence continues at coordinate 233,024 of CAWACA010000024.1, forward strand.
CCAGGAGGGCGCATCGGCGGAGTCGACCGTCGAGATCACAGTGAAGGCTGTCCCGCCGGTCGTCGTGGCGACGATCGTCCCCTGAGCGGAGCGGGCTGCCTACTCCCCGCCGCGCCAGCCGAGCGGCTGGTCATCGGGTACCTTTGCCAGCCCACGCGCCGAATCGGGGCTTACGGCGTTCGGATCCGTCATCACGTTGACGCAGGCGGGCAGGCCGGACGCGAACGCGCGCTCGAGCGCGGGCGCCAGGTCGTCGGGTCGCTCGACAAGCTCCCCGTGGCAGCCGAGCGCCTCGGCCATGAGGTCATACCGCGTCGGTAGAAGATCCGTGCCGATCACGCGATCCGGGCCGTAGTCCTTGATCTGCGAGGCGCGCTCGATCGCCCAGGCCGCGTTGTTGCTGATCACGACCACCACCGGGGCGTTGTGCCGGACGGCGGTGTCCAGCTCCAGCCCGGTGAGCCCGAAAGCTCCGTCCCCCGTCACGCAGGCGACGCGATGCTCCGGTTTCGCGATCTTCGCCGCGACGGCGAACGGGACCCCGACGCCGAGGCAGCCGAAGACGCCCGGCTCGAGCCAGTGGCCCGGACGGTAGGTATCGATCCCCAGCCGCGCGAACGAGAAGATGTCGCCGCCGTCGGCGGCGACGATGCCGTCCTCGCCCACCGCGGTCGCGACCTCGGCGCACAGCCGCAGTGGGTGAACGGGAGTCGCGTCCGAGCGTCGCAGACCATCGAGCGCCAGGCGCGCCTGCCCGTCCTTCTCCCGAAGCGTCTCGAGCCAGTCGCCCGTCTCGAGCGGTGACGATTCGGCCAGCGCCTCGGCGAGCTGGGCGAGGGCCATTCGCGCGTCCGCGGCAATTCCGACGTCGACGCGCCGGTTGCGCCCGAGCTCGGCCGGGTCGACATCGATCTGGATGACCCTGGCATCGGCATCGAACCTCGGAGGCCGTCCGTAGCCCATCACGAAGTTGAGCCGCGTGCCGACGACGACGACCAGGTCCGCGCCCGACAGGGCCGCCGATCGGGCGCCCCCGACGTGCTGGGGATGGTCGGCGCGGACGCAGCCCTTCGCCGCCGAGGTCGTGATGAACGGGCAGCCGGCCTGCTCGAGGAACGTGCGCAGCTCGTTCTCGGCGCCGGACCAGCCGACTCCGCTGCCGGCCACGACCAGCGGCCGGCGCGCCTCTCGGAGGAGCTCGACGGCTCGAGCGACGGCCTCGGGGTCGGCCCCGCTTCTACCCTCGACCTCGACGCCGGCCGCCGGCACGACGTCGCGCGAGTCGAGCTCCCGGCGAAGCACGTCCGTCGGGATCTCGAGGTAGACGGGCCCGGGCCTGCCCGAGCGGGCCCGACGAAGCCCTTCCGCGACGTACTCGGGAATGCGCCTCGTCTCCAGCACGGTGCGGGACCACTTCGTGATCGGCGCCATGATCTCCACCTGCGGGATGTCCTGGAGCGCCCCCAGCTCGAACTGGCGAAGCGGCGCCTTGCCGCCGATGACCAGCAGCGGTGCCCCGGCCTGATATGCGTTGGCGACGGCGGTCACGATGTTCGTGACGCCCGGCCCGGCGGAGACGACGGCGACCCCGATGTGGCTGCCGACGCGCGAGTACGCGTGCGCCATGTGCCCGGCGGCCTCCTCGTGGCGGACGTCGACGATGCGGATCTGCTCGTCGATACAGCCGTCGTAGATCGGGCCGATATGGCCGCCGTTGAGGCTGAAGATCACCTCGACGCCCGCCCCTCGAAGGGTCGCTGCGACGAGCGCTCCGCCGTTCGTGTCTGCGTTGGCGTGCGAGATCTCCACTGGGCCTCCTAGCCGCGAATGCGGCTGTTTTCGGGGTCGTACAGGACGTCGTCCGCGAGCTCGGCGGGAACGAGGCGGCCGAAGACCTCCACTTCCACTTTCGCTCCGCGCTCGAGGGCGGCCGGAAGCTTCGCGAGCGCGACGTTGCGGCGAACGGTGAACCCGTACGCGCAGCTGCGGACCCGGCCGATGACCGCACCGTCCGCGTGCACCGCCTCGCCTCCGTAGATCGTGAGGTAGTCCTCGCCGCCGACGAGCAGCGTCCGCAGCCTCGACTCGGGCTCGGCGGCGTCGAGGAGCGCGGCGCGGCCGTTGAACTCTCCCTTGTCGATCGCGACGCAGAAGCCGAGACCCGCCTCGTAGGGCGTGTCGGCGGCCGTGAGGTCGGTTCCCAGGTAGCGGTAGCCCTTCTCGATCCGCAGCGAGTCGAGCGCCGTGTAGCCCACCGGTCGCGGGGCACCCGCAGCGACGAGGCGGTCCCAGACCTGGACCGCCCACTCGCGTGGCACGTACAGCTCGAAGCCGAGCTCGCCGACGTAGGTGATCCGCTGCGCGAGCGTCGCCGCGCCGCCGATCTCGATCGTGCGCGCGGCCCGGAAGGGAAAGCCCTCGCTGGAAACGTCGTCGCTCGTCACCGACTGGAGAAGATCACGGGACGACGGCCCCCACAGCCCGATCACCGCCAGCTCGTCGGTGACGTCCCGGATTGTCACGGGTGCGTCGGTCTCGCGGACGTTCAGCCGGAGCCAGCCGAGGTCGGAGTCGACGGCCCCGGCGCCCGTGACGACCCGGAAGCGCTCCGGCTCGAGACGGGTCACCGTCACGTCGCCGACGATGCCGCCGCGGTCGTTGAGGAACTGGGTGTAGACGACCGAGCCGGGCGAGCGGTCGATGCGGTTGTCACAGACGCGCTCGAGCAGGCCCGAGCGCACCGGGACCGGCTACCTCGATCTTCCCGAACGAGCTCATGTCGACGATGCCGGCGCCCTCGCGTATCGCCGCGTGCTCTGCGGCGACGAGGTCGTGATACGGAGGACGTGACCAGCCGAACCCGCGCTGATCCTCGCCGGCGCGCCTCCAGGGCCGGTCCGGATCGAAGTAGTCGGCGCGCTCCCAGCCGTTCTTCGTGCCGAACACGGCACCGGCTTCCTGCAGGCGCCCGTGCAGCGAGCTCAGCCGTTGAGGGCGGCCCGCTTGCGACACGTCGAGCGGGTAGCGGAGCCGGTAGTAGTACCTGTAGACCTCGCGCGCGGCCGCCGTCGCGAACTGGATGTCACGGTAGGGGCCGCCGAAGCGCCAGGGCCGATACGGCTCGACGTCGACCTCGCTCTCCCCGGCGACGATCAGCTCTGCAACCGCCTTGCCGATCCCGCCGGCGCCGCCGAAGCCGTTCAGCGACAGGCCGGCCGCCAGCCAGAACCCGGGAACCCCGGGGACGGGCCCGAGCAGAGGGTTGCCGTCGGGCGTCATCGCGTCCGGATGCCCTACGAGCGCCACGATCCCGGCATTCTCGAGAAACGGGAAGCGCCTGACGGCGCCGTCCATCAGCTGGGCGAACCGCTCGTGATCCGGAGCAACGGGGCGGCTCTCGTGCTCCCAGGGGACGCCGTCCGCCCACCGTGCCACCGGGTCGGGCTCGTAGCCGCCGAACATGATTCCGCCCGACTCGGCCTTGCCGTAGACGAGGTTGTCGGTGTCGCGGAAACAGGGCGTGCTCCGCGGCAGCTCGTGCCCGGCGACGGCGTGGAGCGTGACGTGCTGATGGTCGACGGGAACCGACGGCGTGAACGCCCCGACCATCGCCGACACCTGCGGCGCCCAGATTCCGCACGCGTTGACGACCTGCTCCGTTTCGATCCGGCCTGCGTCCGTCCGCACAGCCCGCACCTCGCCGCGCGTTCCGAGCTCGATGCCGGTCACGCGCGTTCCCGTCCGAATGCGGACGCCGAGCTCGCGGCCGGCGTTGGCGACGGCGTACGTCGCGATATGCGGATCGACGTAGCCGTCACCGGGCATCCAGACCGCGCCGTAGAGCGATTCCGGGCTTGCCGCGGGCAGCAGACGGACGGCTTCTTCGGGCGAGACGAGCTCGGCGTCGAGCCCGATGCCCCGTGCCCGGCTGACGCCCCGCCGCAGCTCGAGGAGGCTGTCCTCGCTCGACGCCATCCGGAGGCTGCCGACCGTCTCGAAAACGTCGAGGCTGCGATAGAGCTCGACGCTGTAGCGGCGGAAGCGCATCATCGTCGGCGAGGGATTGAACTGCGTCACGAGCCCGGCAGCGTGGTGCGTGGAGCCGCTCGTCAGGTCGCCCTTGTCGAGCAGCAGCACGTCGGTGATGCCTTCGCGGGCGAGGTGGTACGCGGCGCTGACGCCGGCGATCCCGCCGCCGATGACGACGACCTGGGCCCGGTCGTCCGTCATGCGCGCGTGAGCGCCGACGCCCACGCGACGATGCGCGTTCGGTCGCCGCGAAAGAGATCTCGGGCAAATTCCACCGCGTCACCGGTGGCCGCATAGGCGGTGCGCTCGACGAGCATCAGCGGCGCCCCGAGCCCGACCTCGAGTGTCTTGGACTCGAAGTCGCCGGCCAGCACCGGCTCCAGGCGCTCGACCGCGTGGGTCGGCGGCTCCGAATAGTGCTCCGACAGCAGGTCGTACAGGGAGCCGGTCAGATCGAGCTCCAGGAGGCCGGGAAAGCGGGCGAGAGGGAAGGTCGAGCGCTCGAGCGCGAGCGGCTCGCGGTCGGCCAGGCGAATCCGGACGATCTCCGCGACCGGGTCGCCGAGCCCCAGCTGCAGGGCTTCGGCGACAGCCTCCCCGGCGGGCGCCTCGACCGCGGAGAGGAGCCGGGCGCCGGCGGTGACGTTCTGGCGACGCAGCTGCTCGGAGAGCCCGGCGAACGCGCTCACGTCCCGCTCGACCTTCGGCGAGGCGACGAACGTGCCGCCACGCCGCCCGGTCGTGCGAGTCACGAGCCCGCGGCTCTCGAGAGTCGCGAGCGCCTGCCGCAACGTCATCCGGCTGACGCCCAGGTCGGCGGCGAGCCGGCGCTCCGGCGGCAGACGGTCGCCGGCCCTCAGCTCGCCCCGAGAAACGGCCGCCTCGATTCGCTCGATGATCTGTGCGTAGGCGGGCGGCCCGCTCCGATCGAGCTCGAGCTTCATGCGCGGACTCGCTCGCCGCTCGGGTCGTAGAGCGGGTCGGCCCGTATCTCGCCGCCGATCCAGTCTCCGAAGATGTCGACCTCCACACGCGTACCGGGCTCGGCGTGCGACGACGGGACGTACGCGAGCGCGATGCTCGCACCGGTCACGTAGCCGAAGCCGCCGCTCGTGATGCGCCCTACGACGTCGCCGCCCGCGAGCCGGACCGGCTCGGAGCCGAGCGCGATGGCCCGCGGATCCTCGAGCACGAGAGTCACGAGACGCTCGGGCGGGCCACCGTCGTTGCGCGAGGCGGCGAGCGCGTCCCGCCCGAGGAACTCTCCCTTGTCGAGCTTGACGGCGAAGGCCAGGCCGGCCGCGTCCGGCGTTCGCTCCGGCGTGAGATCGGTCGCCCAGGCCCGGTAGCCCTTCTCGAGGCGAAGCGCGTCGATGGCCCGGTAGCCGCAGGCGACGAGACCATGCGACTGCCCGGCCTCCCACAACGTGTCCCACAGACGCAGCCCGTACTCGGTCGGGCAGTAGAGCTCCCAGCCCAGCTCTCCGACGTACGTGACGCGGACGGCGAGGCACGGCACGTCGCCGACGCTCGATCTCCTGCGCGGTGAGGTAGGGAAAGTCCTCGTTCGCGAGCGACGATTTCGTGAGCGGCTGGAGAATGTCGCGTGCGCGTGGCCCCCAGAGACCGAAGCACGCCGACGCCGAGGTCACGTCGGTGACGTACACGGTTCCGTCCTTCGGCGCCTGGCCCTCGATCCACCGCCGGTCGTGGACGCCGAAGGCCGTGCCCGTCACGAGCTGGAAGCGGTCGGGTGCGCGCCGAATCACGGAGAGGTCGCACTCGATGCCGCCTCGCGGATTGAGCATCTGCGTGTACACGACGCTGCCGACGGGCTTGTCGATCCGGTTCGCGCAGATCCGCTCCAGGAACGCGCACGCGCCCGGTCCGATCACCTCGAGCTTCGAGAAGCTCGATTCGTCGAACAGCCCGGCTGCCTGGCGCGTTGCCAGTGCCTCGACACCGATCGCGGGCGACCAGTTCTCGCCCGCCCAGCCGCGCGGGCGGAGCCCGGCATCGCCGCCGGGCGCGTTCGACTCGTACCAGTTGACGCGCTCCCACCCGGCCTTCTCGCCGAACACTGCCCCGAGCTCCTCGTGGCGGCGGTAGGCGGACGAGACACGCAAGGGCCGGCCGGCCTGCTTCTCCTCGCCCGGGTACTTGATGTCGTAGTACTTCGACAGCGACTCGTAGGCGCGGGCGAGCGCGTAGCTCTGACTGCGGTAGTGCCGGTTGAAGCGGCGGATGTCCATGTGCCAGAGGTCCCACTCGGGCTGGCCGTCGACGATCCACTCGGCCATGACCTTGCCGACACCGCCGGCACCCGCGAGACCGTGCGCGCAGAAGCCGGCCGCGACGAAGAAGCCCGGTACGTCGGACTCCCCGAGCACGAACTCGGCGTCCGGCGTGAACGCCTCCGGGCCGTTGAAGAACATCTTGACCGGCTGCGTCTCCATGATCGGCACCCGCTCGATCGAGTTCTGCAGCAGCTCCTCCATGCGCTCCCAGTCCTCGGGGAGCAACCGCGCCTCGAACCCCTCCGGGACGCCGTCGAGCGCCCAGGGGTACGGCTTGCGCTCGTACCCGCCCATGACGAGCCCTCCTACCTCGGTGCGGAAGTAGACGAGCTTGTCGGGGTCGCGCAGCGTGGGCAGCGGCGGCAGCGGCGGGTCGAGCGGCTCCGTGACGAGGTACTGGTGGCCGAACGGGATGATCGGGATGTCGACGCCCACCAGGCGACCGATCTGCGGCGCGTACATGCCGGCGGCGTTGACGACGACGTCGCATTCGATCGTGCCTCTGTCCGTGACGACCTCGTGCACGCGGCCGCCGCGAAGGCGGATGTCGGTCACCCTCGTGCGCTGCTCGATCTGCGCACCGAGCGCGCGGGCGCCGTCGGCGAGCGCGAACGTCAGCTGGCTGGGGTCGAGGTAGCCGTCGCCGGGGAGATAGGCGGCGGCGAGAACACCCTTCGGGCTCAGCGGCGGGAAGCGCTCCTGCGCCTCCTTCGCCGACACGATCTCCATCGGCAGCCCGAACGTCCGTGCCCACGCGGCCTGGCGGCGGATCTCCTCGAGCCGGGCCTGTGACGAGGCGAGCCGCAGGCCGCCGAGCTGGTGCCAGCCGGGATCCTTGCCCGTCAGCTCGGTCAGCTCGGCGTAGAGGCCGACCGAGTACTGCATCATCCTCGTCAGGCTGATCGTGGAGCGCAGCTGGCCGACGAGCCCGGCCGAGTGCCAGGTCGAGCCGTGCGTCAGCTGGAACTGCTCGACGAGCACCGAGTCGCTCCAGCCGAGCTTGGCGAGGTGGTAGAGGACGCTGCAGCCGCCGACGCCGCCGCCGATGACCACCGCCCGCGCCCGATCGGGTACCACGGGCCGAGTATTCCAGCTTTCGCCGTAAAGGTCTAGGCCAAATCGGAAATCGCTTCTATACTCGGGCGCGTGCTGGCCGAGGAGATCCTCGAGAGCGTCCCCGAGCTCCGGGAGGCCCGCGCAGTCGAGCCGCTGCCGGGCGGGCTCACGAACACGAACTACAAGGTCACGGCCGACACCGGGCCTACGTCGTGCGCGTCGCGGGCGAGGACACGAGCCTCCTTGCAATCGACCGCGAGAACGAGGTCCACAACACGATCGCGGCGGCGGAGGTCGGGGTCGGGGCGCGGGTCGTCGCGTACCTGCCCGAGCACGGCGCTCTCGTGCTCGAGTTCATCGAGGGACGCACGCAGTCCGCAGAGGACCTGCGCCGCGGCGACAAGCTGCACCTCGTTGCGGATGCCTGCCGGCGGCTGCACGGCGCGCGGCGCTTCCGCGACGATTTCAACATGTTCGAGATCCAGCGCGGCTACCTCGAGATCGTGCGGGAGCGCGGGTTCCGCCTACCGGACCGCTATCTCGAGTTCGAGCCCCAGGTGCGTGCGATCGAGGAAGCGATGCGGGTTCGCGACGAGGGGACCGTGCCGTGCAACAACGACCTGCTGGCGGAGAACTTCATCGACGTCGGCGACCGATTCCGGCTGATCGACTACGAGTACTCGGGGAACAACGACGCCTGCTTCGAGCTCGGCAACGTCTGGAGCGAGTCGAACCTCTCGCTCGAGCAGCTCGACCGGCTGATCGCCGAGTACTACGGCCGCCGGCTGCGGAGCAAGGTGGCGCGAGCCCGGCTGTGGGGCCTCATGTCGAAGTACGGCTGGACGCTGTGGGGCTCGATCCAGGAGGGCATCTCGTCGATCGACTTCGACTTCTGGGCGTGGTCGATGGAGAAGTACGAACGGGCCGTGCAGGAATTCGACTCACCGGGCTTCGAGCGCCTGCTCGAAGACGTGCAGGCGGCGGACTAGTCGTCGGGCCCTTCGGAGCCCGAGTCGTCCGAGCCGCCCGAGTGGCTTCCGCCGCCCGAGCCCGAACCGCTCCCGCTCGAACCGGAGCCGCTGCCGCTCGACCCCGAGCCGTGGTCGTCGGAGCCGCCCGAGCCGCTGTGGTCGTCCCCAGGCTCGCCGGAGCCGGAGGACCCGGAGGAGCCCGTCGTGGTGCGGTCGTTGCTCCCGCGGTCGTCGCTCCCGCTCGAGCCGGAGCCGCCGCGATCCTCGTCCGAGCGCGAGGGTCCAGTTACGGTCGCAGTGGTGTCGCCTCCGTCGTCGCTCGAGCGATCGTCGCGCCCGGTCGTGCCTCCCCTATCGTCGTCGGAGGACGGCCCGCTCGTGTCCGCGGGCGCGAGCTGATTGACGCCGGAGAGGTTGTTCGCAGGCAGGCCGATCTGCGAGCCGGCAACAACATGGGCGGAGTACCCGAGCGCCGCCGCCGCCGCGACCCCCGCGAGGCCGAGAAGCACGATTCGAAGCCTGGAGCCGATCATCGCTCTTCACCGTAGCCGCCGCGTGGTAAAGCCTTCTCCAGCTCCCGGTTCGGGGTTGGCAAAGCTTCACGCGCGAGGCGGAGCTCGACGCACGCGCCGCCCTCGGGCCTGTTTGCGATCCGTGCGTCGCCGCCCCAGCGCCGGGCGAGGGTCTGAACGATCGAGAGACCGAGCCCCGTCCCCGCCGCGTGACGGCCTGCACTGCCCCGGGCGAAGCGCTCGAAGACGTGCTCGAGCTCGTCGGCCGCAAGCCCCGGGCCCTCGTCGAGCACGGCCAGGACACACTCGTCCGCGGAGCGGCCGACCGCGATCGTCACCGTGCCGCCGGAGGGCGAATAGGTCAGCGCGTTCTCGATCATGTTGTCGAGCGCGATCGCGACGTCCTCGAGCGTGATGCGAGCGTAGACGTCTTCCTCGACATCGACCCTGAGCCGGTGGCCGCTCTGCTCCGCCGCGGGGCTCCAGCGGTCGGCCGCAGCCTCCGCCGCCTCGACGAGGGAGGTGGGCTCGCGCAGCATCGGCGGCTCGCCCTCGCGGGCGAGGGTCAGCAGCCCCGAAAGCAGGCGCGCCAGCCGCTCGGTCTCCCGCTCGGCCGCCGAGAGCTCCTGCTGAAGCTCCGGGTCGGCCGCCTTCGCGGACGCAGCCTCGAGACGGAGGCGAAGACCGGTGAGCGGGGTCCGCAGCTGATGCGAGGCATTGGCGACGAACTCTCGCTGCGCCGACACTGCGGTCGCCAGCCGGCTCGTCATGTTGTTGAACGACTGCGCGACCTCGCGCTGCTCCGTCGAGCCGTCGACCTCGGCGCGTGCGTCGAGATCACCGCCGGCGACCCGCTCCGCGGTCCGTGCCAGCGCGCGAAGCGGTCGCGACAGCGATCCCGCAAGGATCCACGCGAGCACGAGCCCCAGCAGCAACGCCACGAGCCCGATGCCCGCGAGCGTGAGGATGTCACGCCGGACCTTCCCACCGATTGCCTCGACGCTCTGGGTGACCCGCACGGCGCCGATGCGCTGCGCCTCGTGGATGACCGGCACCGCCGTGTACAGCAGCTGCTCGTCGAGCGTCTCGCTCCGCCGCTCTCCCTGGGTCGGTCGTCCCGTCGCCAGGACGGTCGAGATCTCCGGACGGCTCGCGTATGACGCCCCGGGAGCCGTGCCCGCGGAATCCGCGAGCAGGGCGCCGGCCCTGTCGACGACGATGACCCGGCCGCCGACCTCGTCGGACGCCCTCGTCACGAGATTCCCGAGATCCGCCTGGTTGTCGAGGCTGTCGGACACGCTCGCCGCGACAAGGTGCGCTTCGCTCGCGGCCTGCGCCTTCACCTCCGCATCGACCCGTCGCGAGAGGTTGAGCGAGAGCGGCAGCTCGAGCGCGACGAGCACGAGAACGAGGACGTACGCGAAGGCCGCGAGCAGGCGGAGCCGCAGGCTCATGCGCCCTCCACGCCGGCGACCTCGTCGCGGGCGGCGAACCGGAACCCGACGCCCCGCGCCGTGTGGACGTACGTGGGATCGGCCGGATCGTCGCCGAGCTTCTTGCGAAGGCTGCTCACGTGGACGTCGAGCGTCTTCGTCTGCCCGAACCAGGTCGTGTCCCACACCTCCTCGATGATCCGCTCGCGGGTGAGGACCGAGCCTGCATTCGCCATGAGCAGCCGAAGCAGGTCGAATTCCTTGCGACTGAGCTCGATGGGCTCGCCGCCCATCGACACCGAGCGGCGCGCCGGATCGAGCCGTACGGCGCCGATCTCGATCGGCTCCTCGGCGCCGTCCGCTTGCTCACTCCCCTCCGTTCGCCTGAGGACGGCGCGGATGCGCGCGACCACCTCGCGGGCGCTGAAGGGCTTGACGACGTAGTCGTCGGCCCCGATCTCGAGACCGACGATCCGGTCGGTCTCGTCGCCTCGCGCCGTGAGCATGATGATCGGGACGCGGGAGGTGCGACGGAGCTCACGGCACACGTCGAAGCCGGAGCCGTCGGGCAGCATCACGTCCAGCAGCACGAGGTCGAAGGCGTTGCGGCCGGCGAGCGACAGGGCGTCTCCTGCCGTCCGCGCGACTTCCGTATCGAACCCCTCCCGGGTGAGCGCGTCCGAGAGCGGCGCGGTGATCGACTCCTCGTCCTCGACGAGGAGGACCGTGCGGCGCCCGGGTTGCATGGAGAAAGCTTGCCCGAGCGCCGCGTCCCAAGCGTCCCTAGTCGTCCTCGCCGTGGCCGGATCCGGACCCGGAGTCGTCGTCGTGGCCGCCGCCGTGGCCACTCGATCCCGACCCGCCCGACCCCGAGCCGGAGTTGTCGTCGTCGTGGCCGCTGCGGCCGGAGCCGTGACCCGAGTCGTCGCCGGCGTCGTCGCGGCCGTGGCCCGAGCCCCGACCGGAGTTGTCGTCGCCGGTCGCTCCGGCCTGCCCGGTGCAGCGAGGATCCGCCGCGTGCTCGGCCTCGTCGCACGGGCCGGAGATGTCCTCGCCGGCCTCCGTCGTCGTGCGCTCGACGGTCGTGACCGCGTCGCTCGTCGTCCGGGCTTCGGTCGTCATGGCGTCTTCCGTCGACGTTGCGGCGGCGAGCGGGGCCGTGATCGTGGACGACACCGGCACGCTGTCCCCGCCTCCCGTCGCGGCTGCCAGGGCGGCCCCTCCGGCGACGGCCAGGAACGCGGCGAGCACGAATACGAGTCGCTTCATGGCTGCTCCTTGTCATTGACCGACATGTCAGATCCTCGCCGTGGCCCGGCAGACCTCGCCGCTCGGGCTCGTCGCCCTCGCCGACACGACGTCGGTGCCCGGCCGGTTGGGGGCCAGCCGGCGCAGCTCGAACGATCCGCTCGGCGCCTTCGTCCTGGCCGTGGTCCGGGCGAACGCGCGGGCCCCGTGCTTGAGCACGACGCGCCAGCGCACGCCTGCGCGGTTCTGGTCGACCTCGAACTCGACCTCGATCCTGCCGTCCTCGGGGCTCAGCTTCAGCTTCGCGGAGCTGGCCCGGGAGCAATTCCCCGCGACGCGCACGTCGCCGTCCTTCGACGATGCGACCGGCGCGAGCGTGAGCGCCGTCAGCGCCGCGAGGAGCGCAGTAAGCAAGAAAATCCGTTTCGACACGACTCTCCTTCCTGGCCGGTCTGCCGGCCGTTTGCCCGTACCGCCACAGGATTTCCCGCCCGCGGTGAGGCGCGGGCCAGGGGGCGGTAAGCGAACGGAAGGTCTGGGTTAAGACTCTGTCAGCCGGCGTTCGCGAGGACACCGTGGCCGAAACGGATACTCTATCCGTTTTTGCTAGGGTCAAGGCATGGCACGTGCAGCTCAACGCGAGCCGGGATCTCGACGAGATGCGCGGCGCAACCGCGCGGCGCTCGTAACTGCTGCCGGCGCGGCGTTCGCGCAGGACGGCGTCGATACCCGCCTGGACGAGATTGCCCGCCGCGCCGGGGTGGGCACGGCGACGCTGTACCGCCACTTCCCGAACCGGGGCGCGCTGGTCGAGGCGATCTTCGCCGAGCGCGTCGACGAGTTCTTCGCGCTCGCCGAAAGCGCGCTCGAGGAGCCCGACGCGTGGGCGGGCTTCGTCAGGTTCCTGGAGGCGACGCTCGAGCTTCAGAGCAGAGACCGCATTCTGCGCGAGATCTTCGTCCGTTACCCGCCCGGCGAAGGCCTGCTGGGGGAAACGCGGCAGCAGCTGCGGGAGCTGTTCGAGAAGGTGGTCGGGCGGGCTCACGCACAGGGTGTCCTGCGACCCGACTTCGACGTTCCCGATCTCGCGCTCGTGCTCTGGTCCTTCGCCCCGGTGATCGACGCGACGGCCGAGGTCGCCCCCACGGCCTGGCGGCGCCATCTGCACTGGCTTCTCGACGGTCTCCGCCCGGAAGGCGCGACTCCGCAGAGCGAGCCCCCGCTCGACGACGAGCAATTCGCCGAAGCGATGCGCCGTCGCCGAGAACAGCGGTTCCAGCAGAGGCCGGCGTCGACCGGTCGCCCCGCACGCGGGTCGTGAGCGCGACCGCGACGACCGCAGCGCAGCCGGCACAGCGGGTCAGGCTGATCGTCGGCGCGCTGATGCTCGTCCTGCTGCTCGCGTCGCTCGACCAGACGATCGTCTCGACGGCGCTGCCCACGATCGTCGGCGACCTGGGCGGCCTCACGCACCTCTCCTGGGTCGTGACCGCGCTATCTGCTGGCCTCGACCGTATCGGGGCCGCTCTACGGCAAGCTCGGGGACCTCTACGGCCGCAAGACCGTCCTGCAGACGGCAATCGTGCTCTTCCTGGTGGGCTCGGCGCTGTGCGGGCTCAGCCAGAACATGACCGAGCTGATCGGCTTCCGTGCCCTGCAGGGGCTCGGGGCGGGCGGGTTGATCGTGATCACGCTGGCCGTGGTCGGCGACATCTTCCCCCCGCGAGAACGGGGTCGCTACCAGGGCCTCTTCGGCGCGGTCTTCGGAGTCTCCACGGTGATCGGTCCGCTGCTCGGCGGCTTCTTCGTCGACAACCTCTCCTGGCGCTGGATCTTCTACGTCAACCTGCCGATCGGCCTGGTGGCACTCGCCGTGATCGCGGCCGCCTTCCACGCTCGCAGCGAGCACGTGCGCCACAGCATCGACTACCTGGGCGCGGCGGTCCTCGCCGCGGGCCTCTCGGCGATCGTGCTCGCCGCGAGCCTCGGAGGGACGACCTACCCCTGGCAATCGGCGCAGATTCTCGTGCTGATCGCCGTCGGCGTCGTGCTGCTCGCGCTCTTCCTGCTGGTCGAGCGGCGGGCTGCCGAGCCGATCCTGCCGCTCGAGCTCTTCCGCAACCGGGTGTTCGCCGTCACCAGCGCGGTCGGGTTCGTCGTCGGTCTCGCCCTCTTCGGCGCGATCACCTACCTCCCGCTGTACCTCCAGATCGTCAAGGGGACGAGCCCGACGAACTCCGGGCTGACCCTGGTCCCGCTGATGGGCGGCCTGCTCGTCACCTCGATCGTCGGCGGCCGGCTGATCAGCCGCTACGGCCGCTACAAGGTCTTCCCGATCGTCGGTACCGCGATCATGACCGGCGCTCTCTACCTGCTCTCGCGCCTCACCGTCGAGACACCGATGTGGATGACGATCCTCGGGATGGTCATCCTCGGTCTCGGCCTGGGGATGGTCATGCAGGTGCTCGTCCTCGCCGCCCAGAACTCCGTCGACTACCGGATGCTCGGCGTCGCAACCTCCGGCTCCACCCTCTTTCGGCAGATCGGCGGCTCGATCGGCGTCGCCGCGTTCGGCGCCATCTTCGCCAACCGGCTCGGCAGCGAGTTCGCGGCCAGACTGCCCGGCGCGGAGATCCCGGACGCGACGAACCCGGAGGTCGTCGGGCAGCTCCCGCCGGCGATCCACGCGCCCTACGTCGACTCGGTCGCGGCGGCGCTCCAGCCTGTCTTTCTGACGGCGATGGCGATCACCTTCCTCGCCTTCCTGCTCACGTGGCTCCTACGCGAGCTGCCGCTCCGCTCGACGACTACGACGCCCTGATCGCAGCTAGCGCGGCGCCTTGGCAAGCGCCATCGCGTCGAGGAGATAGCGGCCGTCGAGCGATGGGCCGATGAGCGATGCGGACGCTTGGGAGTGTTGCCAGAGAAGGCCCAGGAAGTAGAGGCCGGGGACGGTCGAGACGCCGCGCAGATTGCGCGGATACCCGCGTTCGTCGAAGATCGGCGCGTCGATCCAGCCGAAGTCGAGCGCGTAGCCGGTCGCCCAGATGACGGTCGAGATGCCCGCGTCGCGCAGGTTCAGCTCGTTCAGCGCGCGAGGCTGGTAGGTAACGGGAACGCGGTCGTCCGGCGGAGCGCCTATCGCGGCCCTCTCGATGTACGTGTCGATGACGGGACGGAAGCGCTCGTCGAAGAACGCATCCGCCCGTTCGAGGTTGAGCGCCAGATCGTCGGCGAAGGTCAGTGTCTCGCCGTCCGCGCCGATCAGGCGCCCGGCAAGCATCATTCCGTCGGCTGCATACCGGCGCAGATTCGTGTCGTGGCCGCCGCCGTGACCCGAGAGGGCGGGCATGGGGCTGAATCTGCGCTTGGGGTCGGGCAACTGGTCGGCCGTCGGAAGGCTCACTCCGAAATCCGCACCGTGCCGGAGAACCTCGGCAATCCAGCTGAAGATGTCGAGACCCCGGTAGCGCCGTGGGATCCGGCCGGCGGATCCGACCGAGATGTACACGGGCCGCCCTGCCTCGTGCATCTCCTCGGCGAGCTGCAGCCCGGTCTGGCCCGAGCCGACGATCAGCACGCCGCCGGCGGGTAACGCCGCCTCGGTGCGGTAGTCATGGGAGTGGAGCTGCAGGACGCGGTCGGAGATGGCCCGGGCCGCCAGCGGGATTCGGGGCCTGTGGTAGCTGCCCGTGGCCACGACGACCTGCCGGGCCGTGACGTCGCCCCGGTTGGTGGTGGCCTTGAAACCGCGACCGCCGGCCGGATCGAGCCGCGACACCCCCGTGCCCAGCGCAACCGGTGCGCCCACGACGTCGGCGTAGCGTGCCACCCGCTCGGCGATCTCCTCGCGCCCCATGAAGCCGTCCGGGTCGGGGCCGTCGTAGGCCCACCCCGGAAACGACGCCGTCCAGTTCGGGGTGACGAGCACGAACTCGTCCCAACGGTCCCGCCACCCGCCGCCCAGCCGGTCACGGCGCTCCACCACCACGTGCTCGCGGCCGGCCTCCGTGAGCAGGCCCGACATCACCAGGCCGGCATGACCCGCGCCGACGACGAGGACGTCCACGTCGTCCGGCAACGTGACGCCGACGCTGTCCGGGCTCCGGCTCGTGACGCTCGGGCGCGCGCCCGCACCCTGCGACGGCGATCGGGAAGTCGCTCGCTTGCCGTCCCTCTGTGGCCTGCCGGCCACGCCGTGACCGGTTCCAGGCATTCGCTCTTTTGGCTTCGGCATGACAAATCACCCCTGCTTCGTAGCCCCGGGGCCCCGCCCACCCATGGCTCGCTCGATGAGCCTCCACGGTCGCCGACGTGCGCCGGGATTGAAACGGTGCTGGCGCCCGCGCAACGGTAGGGGCTGCACGAGACCCGGGGTGCGGCTGGCCGCACTGTTCGAGCTTGCGCAACGGGGCACCGGCCTGGACACGCTCGAGACTCGCATGCTCTGAAGGACCCCGTTTCGCTCGTCGCTATTCCCGGGGGCGCTGATCTTCCCCGCGCGGCACGCGGGCGGGAATAGACCGCGGCTCGCCGGTGTCTCTAGCCCACGAAGGTCAAACCAACGAACACGGTGCCCGAGCCCTAGCGGCCCGGGCGACCAGAGAGGAAACCATGAAGAACCTCACACCACGCAAGAACAGGCGCGTCCGCCGGAACATCCGGCTGGCGGCCTTCGCGCTGACCGCTGCCGGAGTCGTGGCCGCGGCAGGAACCGCGGCGGCTCCGGCGAGCGCGGCGCCCTCCGTCTACACGCCGGCGAAGCTCGAGCACGGCCTGCTGACGGTCAAGGGCACCGCCGGCAGCGACGAGATCGTCCTGCGACTGCAGGACGGCTCGCCCGAGATTCTCGAGGTCGACGTCGGACACGGCTATGCCGACTACAGCTTCGAGCGCGACGACGTCACGAGGATCGTCATCACAGCCCAGGCCGGCGGCGATCTCGTGAGCATCGACGAAAGCAACGGAGCGTTCACCGACAGCATCCCGACAACCGTCCGCGGTGGAAGCGGACGCGACACGCTCGTCGGGGGCTCGGGAGCGGAAACCCTCTTCGGTGGCGATGGAAACGACTCGATCGACGGCAACAAGGGCAACGACACGGCCCGCATGGGCGCCGGGAGCGACGTGTTCATCTGGGACCCCGGCGACGGCAGCGACGTCATCGAAGGCCAGAAGGGCCACGACACGATGCTCTTCAACGGCGCCGCAATCGCCGACCAGGTCGACCTGTCGGCGAACGGAGCTCGCCTCAAGTTCTTCCGCAACCCCGGCAACATCACCATGGACACCGCCGGCGTCGAACAGGTCGACTTCAAGGCGCTCGACGGCGCCGACCTCGTCACCGTCAACGACCTGACCGCGACCGACGTCGACGACGTGAACCTCGACCTCGCAGGCACCCCCGGCGGCACCGCAGCCGACGCTCAACCCGACCGCATCGTCGTCAACGGCACCAACGGCAACGACACGGTCACCGTCAGCGGGAACGCCGGACGTGTGGAGGTCGGCGGTCTGGCGGCGGCGATCGCGATCCTCCACCCGGGCGTCGCCGAACGACCGGCTCGAGATCGAGACGCTCGAGGGCACGGACGCGGTGGGCTCCGGCGGGTTGGACGCCGGCGCGATCCAGCTCTTCGTGGACGGTGTCCTCGTCCCCTAGCAGACCGACCCGAACAGGATGGGCGGGCCTCCGTCACGGAGGCCCGCCGACGTTGGGATGGTTTCGAGGGCCGCTGACAGCTCTCCGTCAGGGCACGAGCCGGACGTCCTTCCAGAAGCCGACCCAGTGGTCGATCGCCGCATGCGACGGCTGCGGAGCCTCGTACGACCAGGCCGCTCGCAGCGACTCCCGATCCCCGTCGGTGACGTCGAAGAACTGGACGCCGTGGGGACATTCGAGGTCTTTCTCCGTCCGGGGCGTGGGGCGCAGGAGATCCATGCGCACCGCCTCCGGCGGGAAGTAGTGATAGCCGGCGACCTCGACCGTCGATTCGCTTTCTCCGAGGACGACGCCGTTCCACTCGGCTCTCATACCGGGATCACCTCCCGTGGTCGATGCCGGGAGTTTCGCAGGTGGCCGAGCAGCCGGCGCCGGGCCTGGCCCGGCGACGGTCCATGACAGCCGCGCTGTCGAGCGGCTGTGAGCGGGAGGACGAGCCCTGCGCTAGGCGGCTACGGCGAGGTCGACCTCGGCGAGCGTCGCATGCGCCGGCAGCACGATGCGATTCACCGTGACGCCCGCGTCTCGCGTGAACAGCGAGGCGAGACGGGTTGGCGTGCTTGCGAGGAAGACGTCGCTCGCGCCGACGGACTCCGCCTCGCGCACGAGCTCTTCGGCAGGATCTCCCGCTCGGAAGACGATCTTCGCGGTGACCCCGTCCTCGCGCGCGGCGCGGGCGGCCTTGAGGACCTGCTGCTCGACGTCCTGGAAGCGGCGGATCAGCTCGCCGCCGGCGGGTTGGGTGAACGCCAGCGTCGGCCGCGTCACCCCGACCAGCGTCAGGTCAGCGCCGCTCTCGCGACAGAAGTCGATTGCGGCGCGAGCCGCGTCCTTGCTCGCGGATCGATCGTCGATTCCGCACAGTACCGGTGCCATCGTGACTCCTTTGCTCGTTCGCGTAGCAGCTCTGCACTGCTTCTTATAAAGCAAAGGGCACGAGAGCTACATTTAGATAAGCAGTGCTTTATAGTCGGGACAAGCGACAATCACACCGGTTCGGGGACCATGGCTGACGGGCGAACGATCACGGCGAGCACGGGCTTTCCGGAGCTCGATCAGGTGCTCGGCGGGCTCTACTGGGGCGACAACGTCGTCTGGGAGGCCGAGCAGGAGGACGTGCTGGCGCCCTTCTATCGGGTGATCGCCGCCGGGGCGGACGAGTACGACGAGGCCGCGTACGTAACGCTCGCACACGAGCCCGACGCCGTGCGGGACGCCTACCCGATGCTCGAGGTCATCGACGCCCGCGAGGGCACCGACCTCGCCGAGCCGCGCCCCCTCCTGGAGGCGATCCGGGAACGCTGCCTCGGGCCGAAGCGCCATCTCCTCCTCTTCGACTCCCTCGAGGCGATGAGCGCCGCATGGGGCTCCCAGGTGGCGCAGCGGTTCTTCACGCGAGGCTGCCCGCTGCTGCTCGGTCTCGGCGCGATCGCGCACTGGTCGCTCACCACCGCCAGGCACTCGGCAGCTCTCCGCCGCGAGATCAACGGGATCACCCAGTGCGTGCTCGTCGTCGGCGAGGAGCGGCTACGGATCGCGAAGGCCGAGGGTCGCCCGCCCGGAGTGGCAGGAAGCGTGTTTCGCTACCGGCTCGAGGACGGCGTGCCGGTGCTTGCCGCAGCTCCCGCTGCCGCCCGTCTTGGGGCGGCGCTCCGCGCTCTCCGGGTTCAGCGCCGGCTCAGCCAGAGCGAGCTCGCGCAGCTTGCGGGTGTCTCGGCAAGCGCGATCTCGCAGGCCGAACGGGGACAGCGCGGGCTCTCGCTCCAGACGCTCCTCGATCTGAGCGCCCGGCTCAACATCACGATCGACGAGCTTCTCCGCGGGGAGGTGGCGCCCGGGTATCGCCTCGCCCGCCGGGATGATCCGCGTCAAAGCGGCGGAGGGCGAGCCTGTGCCGCTCCTCGACGATCCCGTCGCCGGCCTGCGGGTCTATCTCGTTCGCCTCGAGCCGGGCGGGTCGGCGAGCTCTGACTTCGCGCACAAGGGCGTCGAGATGGTGGCGGTCGCCCAGGGCCTCGTTCAGGTCATGCTGCCGACGGGCAGGCCGGTTCTGCGGCAGGGGGAGGCGCTGATCGCCGAATCGAGCTCGATCTCGGGCTGGCGCAACCTGACGGATCGCGACGCCCTCCTCTTCTGGATCCTTCGCGACGAGGCGAGCCGGCGCGACGTCGTGTAGCTCGCGACCGCCATCCGGCTAGCCGGCAGGTCGCATCAGGCCAAGCGGACGCCCCGAGGCCCGCAGCGCAGCTCCGGTGGGGAGCAGGACGAGGCCGGCGGCGAGAGAGACGGCCACGACGGTGTGGATCTCGTCGGCGTCGACTTGCCCGCGGATCAGCATGGCGAGGATGGCCGAGCCGGCAATCGAGCCGATGTAGCGCGACGTCAGCCAGACGCCGCCTGCGACTCCGCTCATGCTCGACGGCGCAGACTCGAGTGCGGCAGCTTGCTGCGGCCCCATCTGCAGACCGACGCCGACACCGACGAGGACCAGTGGGAGCAACAGCGCCGCAGTCGAGGTCTCGGCGTCCACACCGAGAAGCAGGGCGGTGCCCGCGACGAGCAACACACTGCCTATGACGACCGGCAGCGCGCGTCCCACACGGTCGCTGAGCCGCCCGCCGATCGGCGAGACAAGGGCCATTGAGCCGGAGAACACGACCAGGACCCAGCCGACGTCGTCCGCGCCTTTGCCCTGCAGCTCCGTGAGCAACACGGGAATGAGGAGCAGCGTCGTGTACATGATCAGGTTGGACAGCAGCACCGATCCACATGCGGCCGAGAAGGCCGGATGGCGGAAGAGCCGCAGATCGACGAGCGGTCGGGGATGCCTCCGTTCCCAGCGGACGAACGCGAAGGCGAGCACGACGGTAGCCCCGCCCAACGCCGCTG
The DNA here is from genome assembly GCA_963780385.1 of uncultured Thermoleophilia bacterium. Lineage (GTDB taxonomy): Bacteria > Actinomycetota > Thermoleophilia > Gaiellales > Gaiellaceae > CAWACA01. The sequence continues at coordinate 253,181 of CAWACA010000024.1, forward strand.
ATACCGCAACGTCGACACTTCGTGCGAAGACGAACGCCGAGGCGCCCGCGACCAGCGTCGAGGTGAGAAGCACGGCTCCGATGCCGTCGAGCGGTGTCACCGAAGCCGTCGGCGTTTCGGGAAGCAGTCGCAGCGCAAGCGGCACGACCACCGCGAGTATCGGGAGGTTGATCCAGAAGATCGAGGCGGAGCCAAACTGGTCGATGAGGACCCCGCCGACGGCAGGCCCGATGGCGGCCCCCACCGTCATGCAGGCGGCGAACGACCCGAACGCTTGCCCCCGGCGTGCGGCGGGAACGGCGTGCCGGAGGATGGCGGCGCCGTTCGGGCCCATCGCAGCCGTTGCCAGCCCCTGAAGGGATCGACAGGCGAGAAGAACGCCGAACGACGGCGCCAAGGCGCAGCCGACTGACGCCGCGAGGAGACCGACGCAACCGGTGACGAAGAGCTTCCGGTGGCCGAACGAGTCGCCGAGCCGTCCGGCGAGCGGCTGCGCGCTCGCCATCACGAGCAGGTACGCGATGACGAGCCACGCGGCGTCGGCGACCTCGATCCGATACTGATCGGCGAGCGACGGCAGCGCGACCGCGATCATCGTCGAATTGATCGGCGCGAGGAATGCGCCGCCGGCGACAACGGCGACTATTGCCGCCGTCGTCCGACCGGCCCGAGCGGCTTCCGCCGGAGCTGCCGCCGAGCTCGCCGTCAAGCCTCACCTCCGCAACCTACGAACGTTTCCATGTGGTGTACGCGTCGCCACAGCGCATAATCGCTGCTCTACCGACCGACGACGCGGCTGTACGAGCAGCGCGAAAGGAGTCCAGTTGAGCACCGCAGCGGCACCAACCGAGCTTCGGTTCGAGCCCCCGGGCCCGGGGACCTGGGAGCTCGATCCCGTGCACTTCCCTCGACCTTCGACGCGCTACTGGGTGGAAACCCATCCAGACGCCTTCCGCACCGGCGTCGCGGACTTCATGAGCTTCTACGGGATGCTCCTCGAGACGATGGAGATGCGGTACGTCAACGGCTTTGGCTACAAGGGCCTCGTTCCCGTCGCCGACGAGCAGGTACCGGAACGCTTCCAGCGCGCCGAGGAGGTCATCGCCGGAAAGCTCTGGCGTGAGCAGTTGCGCGAGTGGGACGAGCGGGTGAAGCCGGCCTCGATCGAGGAGCACCGAAAGATCCAGGCCGTGGTTCCGGACGAGCTCTCCGACGACGAGCTGGTCGAGTACCTGGTCCGGTGCCGGGACCACCACGCGGCCATGATCAGCCAGCACATGCGCCACACCGCGTCGGCGGTCGTGCCGACCGCCGACTTCCTCGTGCACGTGAGCGAGTGGACAGGCGTTTCCCCGGCTGAGCTGCTCGAGCTCATGCGCGGCTCGGCGCCCGTCTCGGCCGGAGCGTCTGCCGAGCTCGCGCGTCTGATCGCCGTGATCGAAAACGACCCGCGCGCGCGCGAGCTGCTCGAGTCGGACGAGGAGCCGGGCAGCATCCTCTCTGCACTGCGCTCGCTCGATGGGGAGTCAGGTGCAGCCGTGTCGGCGTATCTGGACCTGGTCGGCAACCGGCTGCTGGACGGATTCGACATCTCGGAGCCGACGGCGCTCGAGCTGCCCGACGTCCTGCTGCGCGCGATCCGGGCTGCCGTCGAAGGCGGCGGCGAGGAGACGACCGACGTCGAGGCGAAGGTCGCCGAGATCCGCGACAAGGTCCCCGAGCAGCACCGGGCGCAGTTCGACGAGCTGCTGGGCGAGGCGCGGCTCACCTACCGGCTCAGGGACGAGCGCGGCGTCTTCAGCGACATCTGGGCCTCGGGACTGATGCGCCGGGCCGCGCTCTCGGCCGGACGCCGGCTCGCTGACAGGGGACGGATCCACGAGCCCGTGCACCTCGTCGACGCCGGCCTCGACGAGATGCGCCAGCTCGTGTCCGGCGGCGGACGGGCCCTCCGCGGACGAGCTTGCGGCCCGAGCTGCGTATCGCGCCTCACACAGCGCAAAGGAGGCTCCGCCGGTACTCGGACCGCCGCCGCCCCCACCGCCCGACCTCTCGAAGCTGCCGCCCGGCGCCGCTCGCATCACGCGCGCGATCGGGCTCGCGCTACACGCGCTGTTCGGGAGCTCGGAGGCGCCGCACGAGGGAAACGTTCTCCGCGGCCTCCCCGCGAGCAAGGGTGTCTACGAGGGGCCCGCGCGCCTGATTGCCGGGCCGACAGAGTTCGACCGGATCGTCCAGGGGGACATCCTCGTCACCACCGCGACGACAGAGGCGTTCAACATCCTGCTGCCGCTGCTCGGCGCGATCGTCACCGACAGCGGCGGTCTGCTCTCCCACTCGGCGATCGTCGCGCGTGAGGTCGGCATTCCGGGCGTCGTCGGGACACGTGACGCCACGGAGGTCATCGCCGACGGGGCGCGCGTGCGGGTGGACGGCGACGCCGGAGAGGTGACCGTGCTCGGATGAAAGGCGTCGTCCCGCTCGAGAAGGCGCACGAGACCGATACGTTCGGCTCCAAGGCGGTAGGCCTCGGGCAGGCGCTCCGTGACGGCCTGCCCGTGCCGCCGGGGATCGCCCTCGCCGGGCCGGTCGTCGAAGCCGTGGCTGCGCGGGAGAAGCGGGCCACCCGCGCGGTCGCGAAAGCTGCCCGCCCGCTCGGCGTGCCGCTGGCCGTGCGTTCGTCGGCCGTCGACGAGGACGGTGCCGAAGCCAGCTTCGCCGGGCAGCACATCACCTTGCTGAACGTGAAATCGGACGACGAGCTGGCAGAAGCGCTGCGCGAGGTCTGGTGGTCGGCGAACTCCGACTCCGCGATCACCTACCGGCGAGCGCCTCGGGGTCTACCAGCGTCCCAGCGTCGGCGTCGTGGTGCAGGCGCTGCTCGACCCTGACACAGCGGGCGTGATGTTCACGCAAAACCCCGTCACCGGAGAGGACGAACGAGTCATCGAGGCCAGCTGGGGCCTGGGCGAGGTCGTCGTGTCCGGGCGCGTCATCCCCGACAACTACCGGGTCGCCGCTTCCGGGCAGGTGCTCTCCCGGACGCCGGGGCGCAAGGCGTTGGCAATCCGGAACGCGGCAAGCGGCGGCACGGTCGACGAGGAGATCGCCCCCGAGCTGGTCGAGCAGCTGTGCCTCGACGACGGGCAGCTCGAGGCGCTCAATGAACTGGCGCGCCGTTGCGAGGAGATCTACGGCCCGGCGCGGGACATCGAGTGGGCGTTCGTCGGCCGCTCGCTCTATCTGCTCCAGTGCCGCGCCGTCACGCGGGCCGGGCCCTGATGGCCGGCGCTCCCATCGAGGCGCTCGAGCATGTGCCCCTCTTCGCGGGCCTGAACAAGCGTGAGCTGAAGCAGGTCGCGGCGCTGTTCAAGGAACGGCGTTTCGCCGCCGGCGACGTCATCGTGAAGGAGGGCACGGGTGGTTCGGCGTTCTACGTGATCGATTCCGGCACGGCGGCCATCTCGATCGGCTCGGCCGAGCAGGGCGAGCTCACCGTGGGTGACCACTTCGGCGAGATTGCGCTGATCGACGAGGGCACGCGCCTCGCGACGATCACCGCGAGGACCGATCTCGTCTGCTGGGGCATCACCCTGTGGGAATTTCAGCCGCTCGTCCAGGCGAACGGCCAGATCGGCTGGAAGCTCCTCGAGTCGATGGCGAGGTTGCTGCGCGAGGCGCGAACCGGCTAGGCCAGCCACGGAGGCGGCTGCGCCGGCAAGCCTGGCCCTAGTCGGGCAAGCGCATCGCCAGCCGGCTCGTGACGAGGCCGGTGTTCAGGCCGATCGTGCGCAGGCCGCCGAACAGCCGTGCGTGCTCGATCTTGCAGCAGCGGTCCATCACAACCTGCAGGCCTGCCGCTTGGGCAATCTCGGCTGCCTCTTCACTGATCACTCCGAGTTGCAGCCACAGCACCTTGGCGCCGATCGCGACGGCCTGCTCGGCGATCTCCGGAGCCTCGCCGCTAGGTCGGAAGACGTCGACGATCTCGATCGGACGAGGATGCCCGGCAGCCGCATCCGCCAGGTCCGCGTAGACCGGGCGGCCGAGTATCTCCTCGCCCGCCCGGACGGGGTTGACGGGCACGATGTCGTAGCCGTTCGCGTCCAGGTAGATGGCCGCGAACGAGCTGGCGTTGTAGTAGTTCGTGCTCAGACCGACCATGGCGATCGTCCGGTACGAGGTCAGGATCCGGAAGCGCTCCGCCTTCGCGAGCCCGAACGTGTTGCGTTCGCCGACTTCGCTCACTTCAGGCTCATGACTGGTAGGGCGCGCCGAACGCCTTGGAGAGGATCGAGTGCCCGCGGCCGTCATGAGCTGGTAGCGCCGTCGTCCGCTGCGAAGCCGCGAGCGCCTGCTCGAGGTCCCACAGGATGTCCTCGACGCTCTCGATGCCGACCGAGAGGCGGACCCGTTCAGGGCCGATCCGTGCCGCGCGCAACTCGTCGTCGGTCAGCTGCTGGTGCGTCGTCGAGGCCGGGTGGATGACGAGGGACTTCGCGTCGCCGACGTTCGCAAGGTGGCTGAAGAGCTGCAGCGACTCGATCAGCCTCCGACCGGCCTCGCGGCCGCCGCGGATACCGAACGTCAGGATCGAGCCCGCACCTCTCGGCAGGTACTTCTGGGCGAGCTCGTGGTACGGGTTCGACGGCAGGCCCGGGTAGTCGACGTACTCGACCGCCTCGTGCTGCTCCAGAAACTCGGCGACACGTTGAGCGTTCACCACGTGGCGGTCCATCCGTACCGGCAGGGTCTCGAGCCCGATCAGCATCTGCCAGGCCGTGAACGGGGCCATGGTCGGGCCGTAGTCGCGCAGCATCTCGGCGCGGCACTTGAGCAACCAGCCGAAGTCACCGAAGTACTCGAAGAAGCGCAGGTCGTGGTAGCCCTTGGACGGCTCGGTCATGCCGGGGAACTTGCCGTTGTCCCACGGGAACCGGCCGCTGTCGACGATCACGCCGCCGATCGCGGTGCCGTGGCCGCAGATGAACTTCGTCGCCGAGTGCACGACGATGTCCGCGCCCCACTCGAGCGGCCGGCACAGGTACGGGGAGGCGAACGTGTTGTCGACGACCAGCGGGACGTCGTTCTCGTGTGCGAGCTGCGCCAGCGCCTGGACGTCGATCACGTCGATCGTCGGGTTGCCGATCATCTCGGCGTAGAACGCCTTCGTCTGCGGCGTCACGGCGGCCTGCCACTGATCGAGGTCCGAACCGTCGACGAAGCGTGCGTTGATGCCGACCTTCCGGAAGCTCACGTCGAACTGCTGGAAGCTTCCGCCGTAGAGGCTCCGCGACGAGACGAACTCGTCGCCGGCCTCCATCAAGGTGAAGAGGGCCAGGTGCTGCGCGGCCTGTCCGGACGCCGTCGCAACCGCTCCGATGCCGTTCTCGAGCGCGGCGATTCGCTCCTCGAACACGGCCACGGTCGGGTTCATGATGCGCGAGTAGATGTTCCCGAACCGCTGCAGCGCGAAGAGGTTCGCTGCATGCTCGGTGTCTTCGAAGACGTACGCCCCGGTCTGGTAGATCGGCACCGCGCGGCTGCCGGTCACCGGATCGGGCCGCTGACCAGCGTGCACCGCGAGCGTGTCGAAGCCGAACTGCCTGTCTTCGGGCACGACGTCGATGCTAACGGGCGGCATCGGCAACCGGGATGGTATGGGTCCCGATGGAGTGCGGCCCGTCACCACTCGTTGCCGCGATTCGTATACAACTGGCTGAACGGCACTCCGTCCACCGGCACGGCGACCCGGTCGTCGGCCAGCGGAAGCTCTATGCCGTGAAGCCCGTCCCGTAGGAACGGACGCACTCCCAAGGAGGAACGATGACGACCGGAAGCCCCCACCGACAACGGAGTCAATGTCCAGGCCCTGCTCGACGCTCGCACCGCGCTCGTGGACGCCCCGGAGGGCGCGAAGTTCACCTGGCGCGCCAGCAACGAGTGGGTCAGGGGCACCCACAGCCAGAGCGCGATCAACGACTTCTTCGGCCTCGGCGGCGAGCAGAGCCACCGGTCCTCGTGGTCCTTCGACGCCGACCACCCCGAGGTCTTCGCGTCCGAGGACCACGGTCCGACGCCCGTCGAGTACGTGCTGGTCGGCCTGGCGAGCTGCCTGACCGCGGGAATCGCCGCCGTCGCGCAGAACCGCGGCATCCAGCTCAACTCGGTGAAGGCGACGATCGAGGGCGACATGGACATCCTCGGGATCCTCGGGGGCGACCCGGAGGTCCGCAACGGCTTCACCGAGATCAGGGTCCACTACGACATCGACGCGGACGCCACGCCCGAGGAGATCGAGGCCCTCGTCGCCCAGTCGCAGAAGCGATCGGCCGTCTTCGACGTGCGTGACGAACCCGACCAACGTGACCGTCAGGTCAACTGAGCCAGTCCGGCCTCCCGGTGCGCACGACGACCGTCGTCATCGGAGCAGGACACTCCGGTCTCGCAGTCAGCCACTTCCTCTCCCGGCGCTCGATCGACCACGTGGTCATCGAGCGCGGGGAGGTGGCCAACACCTGGCGGACCCAGCGCTGGGATTCGCTGCGGCTGCTGACGCCCAACTGGCTGAGCCGGCTACCCGGCGTCGCCTACGAGGGCGACGACCCCGACGGCTTCATGACGATGCCCGAGGTGATCGAGTTCATCGACCGGTACGCGTCCACCGTCGACGCACCGGTGCGGACGCGGACAACCGTGACACGACGTGCGCAGCGTCGATGGTGGCTACCGCGTCATAACCGACCAGGGGGTCTGGGAGGCCCCCACCGTCATGCTGGCCAGCGGCGGGTTCAACCGTTCCGCACGTGCCGGACCTGGCCGCCGACGTGCCGGACTGGGTCGAGGTGATCACGCCGCACGACTACCGGCGGCCGGACCAGCTCCCGACGGCGGGGTGCTCGTCGTCGGCGCGTCGGCGACCGGAATCCAGATCGCCGACGAGATGCACCGGTCGGGGCGGCCGGTGACGCTCTGCGTCGGCGAGCACGTTCGGATGCCCCGCCTCTATCGCGGACGCGACGTCATGTGGTGGATGGCGGATGGCGGGCGTCTCGGACCAGCGCTACGACGAGATCGACGACATCGTCCGCGGCCGCGACATGCCCTCGCCGCAGCTCGTCGGAACGCCGGACCGAGCCACGCTCGACCTGAACGCCCTCACCGCGCCAGGGCGTCGCGCTGGTCGGCCGGCTGGGCGTGATCCGGGACGGCGTCGCCCTGTTCTCGGGGTCGCTGCGCAACGTGTGCTCGCTCGCGGACCTCAAGCTGGGCCGGCTGCTCGACCGCTTCGACGAGTGGGCCCTCGGCAGCGGCGTCGACGGCGAGGTCGAGCCCCCGCACCGGCTGGAGCCGACCCGTGTCGACGCTCGAGCCGCCGCTCTCGCTGGATCTCCGCTCGGGGGAGATCGCGACGATCGTGTGGGCGACCGGCTTCCGACCTGACTACTCCTGGCTGCAGGTGCCCGTGCTCGACCGCAAGGGGCGATTGCGTCACGACGGCGGCGTGGTAACCGGCGCCCCCGGCATGTACGCGATCGGGCTGAACCTCCTCCGCCGTCGCAAGTCGAGCTTCATCCACGGCGCCGAGGACGACGCCCGCGAGCTCACCGACCACCTCGCCGCCTACCTCGGCGCGGCGCCGAGCTAAAGCGGCGCCGGCGCGCCCGAGGTCGTCGAGCGCTACCAGCAGTAGCGCCACGCCGACAGCAGGATCAGCCGGCCAGATCGCGGTGAAACGCGGTGGGGAACCGCGCCGTCACCACGGTGTCGCCGAGCCAGTCCTGCAGGTGAGCCGCCTCGTGCTCGATCGCCGCGCGTGCGTCGGCGCCCACGTCCTCGAGGAGCCGATAGGAAACCTCGCCGCTTCCGCGCTGACTCCAACCGCCGACCACACGGCCGTCCCACCACACGGTGGGACCGGCATTGCCGCTCAGGTCGAACAGCGCTGCGCCGTGCTCGCCGAGGTACCAGTCGCGCTGCTTCCAGCCCATCGTCGTCGGGTCGAGCGAGGGGAGAAAGGCAGCCCACGGAGCAACAGCCGGGTCCGGATCGACATCGTCGGCCAGAACCACACCGGGCTCGCCCTCGAGGTCGACCTCGACGACGCCGAGCGCGGCGGCCGCCGTGCGGACCCGCGTCAGGCCGAGCCCGGTCCACCAGGCAAGATCGGCCATCGTTGCCGGACCGAAGGCGTCGAGCCAGCGGCGTACGAGCTCCCGGCGGGCTTCGGTCTCGGGCAGTGACGGAATCTGCGTCGCGCCTGCGAGAGCCCACCGGTGCTGGCTGCTCCTCCACGAGCCGTTCGGTGGACCTCGAACGATCCGGCCGTCGGCTGAGAGGATCGTGAAGACTCGTCCCGCAACGCCGATCTGACCTCCCCAGGTGCGCCCCTCGCCGATCGTGATCTTGCCCCGGAGCTCCGGCACGGCTCTCGACAGCTGCGCCCCGGTCGCCTCGCCGCGCTCGGCAAGCGCCTTCAGGGTCGCTCGCTCGGCCTTGACCAGCCAGCGGGCACCGTCGTGCGCAATACCCGCTCGCTCGACGTCTCGTACCAGCCGCTTGCGCTCGGCGGCGAGGACGGCTCTGGTACAGGCGGCCTGCACGACAGGCAGCAGATCGGTCGGGAACACGAACAGCGTTCGCCGCATGGCGAGGTGCTTGCGCAACACGCCCTGTTCGTAGAGCGCGAGCTCGAGATCCGATGCCGTAAAGCCGGGAATCCGGGCGCGCGCTGTGAGAAACGGGGTGGCCGGGTCAGAGGCGTGCAGGCCCACCAACCGCTTCGCCAGGAAGGTCGCGTCAGAGGCCGGCGTCTCGGCGGCGAGGTGGTGGCGACGCGCGAGCCGGTTGCGGCGCTCGCTGGCGGTGAAGACGCGCATTCTCGCGTGTGCTCCTCTGCAAGCGGATGATGCGCGTCAGGATCGTCTAGGGCTTCGCAGGGAGCGAGCGCGCGTACGTCGTGCCGCGCTCCACCCACTTGGCGAGTTGCCGCTTTGTGCGCACGTCGGCGGAGTCGACTCGCAGCCAGCCCTGCATCTGGCGTCCGCGCATCTCCATGAGACGGGCATTCGTGGTCGCAACAAGGTTGTCCGACTGCGCTGGATCGATGCGAACGAGCACTCCCCCTTGTCCGCTCGCCGCCACCGCCATGTTCCCGCCGATCAGGAAAGCGAGCCCGCCGAACATCTTCTTCTCCGTGACGTCAGGCTCTCCGACGATCAGCTCACGGATTCGATCGGCAAGCTCCACGTCGTACGCCACAGCCGTCATCGTACGTTTCGGCGCTGGGTCCCTTACCTTCGGCGTCACCGAGACCCGCTCGGTCCCACGATCTGCCGGCTGAGCCGCTGCCTAGCGCTCTTCGGATGCCTGGCGAAGCAGCTGCTCGCGCGTGTAGCGGCGAGTGAGCACCGGAACGTAGTTCGGCAAGCGCGCTTGGGTCAGCAAGTGGTCGAGAACCTCGGCACTGACCCGGTGAACCGTTTGGGTTGGGATTCGACCTTCGAATTCCCGGTCCAGCGACTCAATGGCGGTGTCGATCTGCCGCTGTTCCTTGCCTTCGAGTCGAAGCATCGTCGGTGGTTCCTCTCTTGACTCCATGAGGGGACGGGAAGCTAGTGCACGATCTCCCAGCTGTCAACGTGCACGGTAGGGCGGGAGGTCGGCGCCGACCCCGGGCCTCAGTCAAATGCCCAGCGGCCCATCCGCGCTGCGACGAAGGCGTTAGGCCTGAGGCTGTTGCGGCGGACCTTGGGCACGTCGCGGTAGCCAAGCGGTCGCTCCGTGACTAGGGCCGGCGCTTGTGTGGGCTGAGCCTCGTGGGATTCGGCGGTCGGGGCCATCTCGGCGCTCCTTTGCTCGGTTGTGCTTGAGGCTCTCACGCCCGGCGAGGTCGGACAGACGGGCTGGCATGCGTTCGTTGGTCGGCTGGCCGCCCGACTCGCAGTGCGGCCAGCCACACCTGGGCGTCGAGCGCGCGGCTGACGCGGGCGCTATGACGGTGCATCGGTCGCGGCGACGGTTCGGCTTTCGTCGATATCAGCCGGCCCATACCCCTGCCGCAGCGGTGCGGCGCGCGTAGTCGCGGAAGTCGGTGGGCTCGCGGCCGAGGGCACGCTGCACGCCGTCTGCGAGCTTCGCGTTGCGGCCGTCGAGAACCTCGGTGAAGAGGTAGGTCAGAAGCGATACGAGATCGGCGGGGACTTCCTGCTCGCTCAGCGCGGCTGCGAACTGCTCGAGCGACACCGGCACGAACCGTACGGGCCGGCGGGATGCTGCTGCGATCTCGTCGATTGCCTCCGCGAACGTCAGCAGCCTCGGCCCGGTCAGCTCGTAGAGCCGTCCCACGTGCCCGTCCTCGGTGAGCGCGGCCGTCGCGACGTCGGCGATGTCCTCGGCGTCCACGAACGGCTCGGGGATCCCGTCGACCGGCAGCGCGAGCTCTCCGGCGAGCACGCCGTCGAGGAAGAAGTTCTCGCTGAAGTTCTGGCTGAACCAGCTGCACCGCACGATCGTCCAGTCGGCGCCGGCGTCCTGTAGTGCCCGCTCGGCACGCTGGGCCTCCTCCTCGCCGCGGCCGGACAGAAGCACCAGCCGCCGAACGCCCTGCTCGAGGGCGACCTGGGTAAAGTCGCCGATCGCCGCCGCCGCGCCCGGCACCGCCAGGTCAGGGTAATAGGAGAGGTACGCGGCCGTCGTGCCGCGCAGCGCGGGCGCCCAGGTGGCGCGGTCGTCCCAGTCGAAAGGCGGCTCGCCTCGACGCGAGCCCTCCCGCACCGGCAGGCCGCGGGCGCCTAGCCGCTCGACAACCCGTCTGCCTGTCTTGCCCCTAGCGCCCACCACCAACGTCGGCTTGTGTGCATCGGTGCTCATTGGAACCTCCATTGCCGTCGTGTCATTAGAGCCAGTGAACACCCCAGCTCTGAGACTGTCCATGGCTGATTCGCGCACATTCATGCGCGAGCGTCTAAGCTCAGACCATCGACGCTCTCGCCGGTCTCCTCGACGGGCCTCGGGCGCGGGAGGCCTTCCTCCTTCGCTCGGTCATGGACCCGCCCTGGTCGTTGCGCATCCAGGACGAGGCGCCGCTGACACTCGTGGCGGTCGTCCAGGGCGAGGCGTCGGTCCTCCCCGACGGCAGTCCGGCCGCGTGGTTGCACCAGGGAGACGTGGTGATCCTGCGCGGGCCCGATCACTACACGGTCGCCGACGACCCCGCCACGCCGCCGCAGGCAGTCATCCACCCGGGCCAGCGCTGCACGACGCCCGATGGCAAGGAACTGACCGAGATGGGCCTTCTCGGCGTTCGCACCTGGGGCAACAGCCCTCACGGCGCCACCGTGATGCTGACCGGCACCTACCAGCTCGAGGGCGAGGTGAGCCAGCGCCTCCTGCGCGCACTGCCGCCGCTTCTCGTGCTCCCCGAGGGTGCTCTGGAGTCACCGCTGATCCCGCTGCTCGCCGAGGAGATCGTCAAGGACGAGCCCGGCCAGGAGGCCGTGCTCGACCGCCTCCTCGACCTCCTCCTCATCGCCGTACTCCGAGCCTGGTTCGCCCGACCGAGGCTGAGACCCCTGCCTGGTACCGCGCCTACAGCGATCCCGTGGTGGGCCGCGCGCTGCGGATCCTCGAGAACAACCCCACGCATCGATGGACGATCGCAGCGCTGGCAGACGCGACAAACGTCTCGCGGGCGACCCTGGCCAGGCGCTTCAGCGAGCTGGTCGGCGAGCCGCCCATGGCCTTCCTGACCAGCTGGCGGATCGCTCTGGCAGCCGACCTGCTGCTCGAGCCCGGCGCGACCATCGGCTCGGTCGCCCACCAGGTCGGCTACGGCAGTCCTTTCGCACTCAGCACTGCGTTCAAACGGGTGCGCGGGATCAGCCCGCGGCAACACCGCGCCGCCGCCCACGTCATCTGACCCGGCGGCCGGGCCCGGGCGCTCTGCCGAGGCGAACGCGCGTCCTGGCCCTCACGCCGGCTCGGGCCGGCAGACCTTACGATGTCGGCGCTCGATCTATCGCCGAATCGGAGTCGTCCATCATCCGTTCCGCGCGACGCCACGCGGCGGCCGATTTTGCTCTTGCATACGTTCGACGATGCGCTCGCGCACGTTGCGGTGAACGAGCACAGGGATGAAGTCGTCAATGCGCGCGCCGGCGAGGAAGTCGCGCAGCCGCTGGCGGCCCGCTCTCTCTATGGCATCAGGCGCCACTTCTGACTCGAACTCGGCGCTCAGCGATTTGAGCCCGTGGTCGAGCTGCTGTTGAATCTGAGGTCTCAGCTCCCGCACGCTGCCTCCTAGGGAATCAGGCCGCCTCGCCTTGTTGATACCGCGCTGTCGTCGGCCCAAACGTCGCGGCAGGCGCAGACCTCGGAGTAGAGTCAGCGGCATGGAGAAGGCCTATGGGCTGGAGATCCCTCAGAGCCTCGAAGAGGCCTGTGACCCGGCGAAACTTGCACTGGTTGTCTACGACATGCAGGTCGGGATTCTGCGGCAGTTGCGAAACGCCGCTGAGGTTGTAGGCAAGGTGCTCCGCGTGCTCGAGGCAGCGCGCGACGCCGGTGTTCGAGTCGTCTTCTTGCGCCACATGTCCCTTCCGAACGAGCTCACCGGTGTTTTCCAGCTTCGAATGGCGATGGCGTGGCAAAAGGTTGCGCGCGCGGAGGAGGTGAGCCCCTGGTTCCTGCGCGATTCACCAGGATTCGATCTCGCGCCGGAGCTGTCTCCTCGCTCGACCGAGGCCGTCTTCGACAAGATCACGATGTCTGCGTTCGAGGGGACGCCCCTTCCAATCGTCTTGCGGGACTGCGGGCTCAATGCGTTCGCGATCGTCGGTGTTGCGACCGAGATTGGGATTGAGCCGACCGTCCGCCACGGGGCCGATCTCGGCTTCATTCCGATCGTCGTCACCGATGCGTGCGGCGCCGGAGACCAGGACGCGGCCGAGAGATCGATTGCCAGTCTTCGCTTCGCCGGGGACGCGTTTCTCACCGACAGCGAAACGTTCTGCGAGGTCCTGCGAGGGCCACGAACCGGAGCGACCGCGGAACGCTGAGGAACCGCCGCTCGCAGTCGCCATCGCCCCGCGACTTGCCAGCGGTGCTGTCAGACAAGCCCTCACCCCCGCTGTGACGTTGGGGGTAATGCGAACAAATACCGGGGAACCTCTGGGGTCGTCGCACGATGTCGACCCCGAACGACCCACCGGTGTACGGCGGGCTCGTGTCGGATCGGCTGCCCGGCACTTCACGCGCGGGTGGGCCCCCACTGCGCGTCATGTCGTCGCCAACGCGTCAACGAGCCTGCATCTCTTCCGCGCTCGACACGCCGGTACGCTTGTGCGGTGGAGGCCGATCGCGCCCGGAAGCTTTTGACGGCCGAGCGCACACGGATCGAACGCGCGCTCGGGAGGCTCGCCCACGAGGACGACGCCGAGCCAACCGACGAGTACGACCCGGCGAACCTGGCCTCGAATCTCTACCAGGAAGAGCTCGACCAAACCCTGGCGGACGACCTCCGCGCGCAGCTCGCCGCCGTTGAACGGGCCGAGGCCCGACTCGCTGCCGGAACCTATGGCCTGTCCGTTCTCAGCGGGCAGCCGATCGCGGACGAACGCCTCGAGCTCTTGCCGACCGCCGAGCTCACGGTCGAGGAAGAAGCGAACTCAGCGCGCCCATAGCGCGTTGCGAGGCTCGAAGCCGGCAGGCGCCGAGAACGCTCGCCTTCACGGGCCGGCGCAACTGCCCCAAGGCACCGAGCGGAGTCCACGTCGGCCCTCCCCCAGGACCACGGATTCCACTCCAGCTGGGACCGATGAGTTTCGGCCCCCAGAGGGATCACACCAGTGGTGCCGCCGGTGATCGAGCGCGGGCCGCAATGCGATTGAAGGAGCAGGCGACGGCGACGAACGCGATCGAGGAGCAGATCGTCAGCGCGGCGATCGGCGGAGACGAGGCCGCGTTCACCCAGCTCGTGGAGCGCTACCGCGGCGAGCTACAGGCTCACGCCTACCGGATGCTAGGCTCGCTCGAGGACGCCCAGGACGCGCTCCAAGAGGCGTTCCTCCGAGCGTGGAACGGGCGCGCGACGTACCGGCGCCAGGCCACCTTCCGCGCCTGGCTCTACCGGATCACCACCAACGCCTGCCTCAGGATCCTCGAGCGTCGTCCTCGGCGTCTGGTGCCGTACGACGCGGGCCCCGCGGCCGAGCTCGGCGCCGGCCCGCTGCCGCCTGCCGACCTTCCCTGGCTTCAGCCGTACCCCGATCTTCTGCTCGACCAGGGTCTCGAGCCGGGTGACGCCGTCGTCGCGCGAGAGACGATCGAGCTCGCATTTCTTGCGGCGATCCAACATCTCCCGCCGCGCCAGCGTGCGGTCTTGATCCTCCGCGACGCGCTCGACTGGTCCGCGAACGAGACCGCCGCGGTTCTCGAGATAAGCGTCGCCGCCGTGAACAGCGCGCTGCAGCGGGCGCGGGTGACGATGAAGGAGCGGCTCCCGGCGGCACGGCTCGAATGGGCGACAGCCGCCAACGCCCAGGACGCGGAACGGTCGCTCCTCCAGACGTACATGGAGGCGTGGGAGCGACACGATGCGTCCCGGCTCGTCGCGCTCCTTCGCGAGGACGTGCGGATGGCGATGCCGCCCCATCCAACCTGGTTCGAGGGACGTGAGGCGGTCGCCGCGTTCCTCGCCGACGTCGCATTCGCGCCGGGGTCGGAAGCGCACCGGTTCGTGTCGACACGTGCAAACAGGCAGCCGGCGTTCGGCGTCTATCGCGGCGACGGCGCCGACGCCAGACCGTTCGGGATCCACGTGGTCGGGATCAGATCCGGCCTGGTCGCGGACATGGACTTCTTCCTCTACCCCGAGCTCTTCCCGGCCTTCGGCCTCTCGAACACGCTCCGATGACCGCGGACGAGAGCGCCGGCGACGCACTCTTTCGCCGTCCGCTCCCGGAGGGCTTCTCCAGGCGCACGTTCAGCGTTGCGCCCGGGCTCGAGCTCGGCCTGGAGCCGGGTAGCTTCCATGACGCCATCGTGGTCGTCGAGCAGGGAGAGCTCGAGCTCGAGTGCCGAGCGGGGATCTGCCGGCGCTTCGGGCGCGGCTCGATGATCCCGATCGCACGGCTCCCTATATCCCACCTCCGCAACGTCGGCCCCGATCGGCTCGTCCTTGTGGCCGTGTCGCGAGCGCCGGTTACGAGCGACCGATGAGTTTCGGCGCGACGCCGGATCGTACGGCGACGACTGAAACGACCTCGGAGGGAAATGAATCACGATCTTGGAGGACACCATGAGCGAACTGTCTAACAAGACCACGATCGTCGTAGGTGCGAGCCGCGGCCTGGGCCGCGGGGTCGCCGCGGCCTTCGCCGAGGCGGGCGCGCCGGTGGTTGCCGTCGCCCGCACCGGATCCGCGCTTGCTGATCTGGCCAACGGCGCCGGCACCGTCCGGCGGGAGGTTGCCGATGCCGGCGACGCTACGGTGCCGGGCAGCCTCCTCGACCGCTATGAGCCGGAGACCGTGGTTCTGGTGGCCGGCGCAAGTCCGCTCATGCGTCCCCTGCAGCACCAGACCTGGGAGACGTTCTCGGTCAACTGGCACACCGATGTCCGGGTCGCCTTCCACTGGCTGCGCGAAGCTCTGCTCAAGCCGTTGCGGCCCGGCAGCCGGGTGATCGTGGTCAGCAGCGGTGCCGCGCTGGCGGGGTCACCGCTCAGCGGTGGGTACGCCGGCGCCAAGGCCACCCAGCGCTTCATCACCGGCTATGCCCAGGAAGAAGCAAACCGCGACGGGCTGGGCATCACCTTCACTGCGGTGCTGCCCCGGATCACGCCGCTGACAGAGCTCGGCCGGCCGGCCGTTCAGGCTTACGCGGCCCGCGCCGGCCAATCCGAGAAGGAATACCTCCAGCAGATGGGCCCGCTGGTCACCCCGGAGATCGCCGGCGCGGCCGTACTCGAGTTGGTACGAGCCGATGCCGCCGCCGTCGCCCCCGCTTACCTGCTGACCGGCGCCGGGCTGCAGACGCTGCCTTGACCCGCCATACGCCGCACTTGTGAGCCACGAAGGAGACACCCAATGACCAACCACACGATCGAGGCCAATGACTACAACGCCAAGATCATCGACGAGTTCCGAGCGAACGACGGACGCGTCGGCGGGCCGTGGGCGGACAGCACGCTGATTCTCGTCCACCACGTCGGTGCCAAGTCCGGGATCGAGCGCGTCACGCCGCTGGGCTGCTTCCCTCAAGGAGACGGCAACTTCGTCATCGTCGCCTCCAATGGAGGATCACGAACCCACCCAGACTGGTACTACAACCTCAAGACCAACCCCAGGATCAAAGTCGAGCTGGGTCCCGAGACGTTCACGGTGCTGGCGGAGGAGCTCGGCGACACCGCCCGCACCGAGCTGTGGCCGAAGCTGGTCGCGGAGGCTCCTCCACTAGGCAAATACCAGACCAGCATCACACGGCAGATTCCGGTGTTGATGCTGACCCGCCAAGACTGATCCGCGACGAGACTCGCCGGTGGCCAGGCTGGGCAATCCGCGCAGATCGTCGCAGTGGTTCGTAGGAGCGCGCTCGGGGCCGGGCCAGGGCCAACCCGTTCTGACGACAAGAAAGAGAGAAGACAGTGACTGATCAAATGACTGATCACAGGATCGGAACACATGAAAAATGGCAGGCGGCACGCGAGCAGCTACTCACCCGCGAGAAAGAGCACACCAGGCTCGGCGACGAGATCGCGCAGCAGCGACGCGAGCTGCCATGGGTGCCGGTGGACGCGGAGTACCGCTTCGACACTGACGACGGCGAGAAGGCGCTCGTCGAGCTGTTCGACGGGCGATCCCAACTGCTCGTCTACCACTTCATGTTCGGCCCGAGCTACGAGGCCGGTTGTCCTGTGAATTCGTCGATCGCCGACGCCGTCGACAGCGTGCTCCCGCACCTGCACGCTCGTGACGTGACCTTCGTCTTCGTCTCACAGGCACCGCTGGAGAAACTGCAGGCCTACAAGCGCCGCATGGGCTGGAGCTTTCCCTGGGTCTCGTCCGCACCCGGCACCTTCAACCTCGACCTAGGTTTTTCCCGTACGGAGGAACAGAGCCGGGAGGCTGTGGCGCTGATGATGGAGAGCGGGCTACCATCGATCGTGGAGCACAACGCCAGCTCGACGGGCACCGACGTCGCGGGCTACCTCACCGAGAGCCCTGGGTTCAGCACGTTCGTCCGAGACGACGCCACCGTCTACCACACGTACTCGACAACGTGGCGCGGGTTGGAGTTTCTCATGACGTACTACCCGATCCTCGACCATGCGCCGAACGGTCGCGGCGAGGGCGAGGCGTGGCAGCTCTGGATCCGCCGGCACGACGAGTACGAGAGCGGGTAGGCCAGGCGCGCGCCGCCCAACTGAGCGTGACATCCTCCGCGCGACTCACCCCGGGCTATTGCAGACGGCGAGGCGACGAACGACCAAGATTCATTCGGTCGGCGCTCATCAGCGCGTCGGCGGACGGCTGGTGTGTCGGCCGCGTGGTAGCGTCATCAGTAGGCAGCAGGTATGGACGCTTTGCGACGACTCTTCGGCGGTGGAGGCAGAAAAGAACCGGGATCGGTTCCGACCGGTGAGGAGCAAGTCCGTGAAGGGCCACGCTCGAGCGCTGACGAGCAAGCGCTCGAGCGTTATCGCTACTTGCTGCGGACAGCCCCGCCTGAGACGATCGAGGAGGCGCACGCGGAAGCGTTTGCTCAGCTGACGCCGGAGCAGCGCCGGATGGTGCTCGAGGAGCTGAGCCGCGAGCTGCCCGAGCACGAGCAGGCGGCTGCCGTTCGCTATGAAGATGACCCGCGCTCGCTGGCACGACTGGCGACGCGCACTGAGATGCGCCAGCCTGGTGCGTTGGAGCGCTCGTTCGGTGGGATGGGATCCCGCGGCATCGGTTACGGCGGGTTGATGGGCGGGAGCTTCTTGAGTGCCTTCGCCGGGATCCTCGTCGGGAGCGCGATCGCCGAGGCGTTCTTCGGGGATGCGGGCTACGATCAGGGTTCCGCCGAGGGCGACGACGCCTCGCAGGCCGACGCCGATGACGCCGGCGACGCGGACGACGTCGGCGGCGATCTTGGCGGGGACGATTTCGGCGGCGGCGACTTCGGCGGCGGCGACTTTGGCGGCGGCGACTTCTAACTCCCAGGCGCTCCCATATTCGGCCGGGCGCGCCGGGGCTGCCCGGCCAACCCCGAGACTTCGCCGACCACGCACGCGACGACGCCGCAACCGGCATCCGGGGACACAACCGTCACGCGCTGAGGCGCACTACTCCCACACTCAATCCACGGCGGCGCAGCCGCAGCCAACGACCGACTAGTAGGGCACGTCAAGCGCTTCGCAGAGGAACTGCATCAGCGGCGCGACCGCGCGGCAGATCCCCGCATATTCGTCGACGAACCCGGGAGCGACGACGTCGTCCTCGCTCAGGCGCGCCCAGCCGAAGAAGTCCTTCCGCTTCAGGTCATCCGCGAACGGGTGCTCTGGGTCGGCCCAGGGTGGCACGCGCTTGAGCGCGTCGCCGCCGAGCTCAAGCCGCTTGGCGAACACGCCGCCTCGCGTGGCGCGCCGCCAACGCTCCGGATCCGCGACGATGGCCTCGCGAATGAGCGTGGCCGCCTGGGTGTCCGGATGCCAGATACCGCCGCCGCCAAAGACCTCGCCAGGGCCGATATGGAGGTAATAGCCGGGCGCGTGGGCGTCCTTGGCCCGCTCGTGCCGAAAATGGATTCCGAGGTTGGTCTTGTAGGGGCTCTTGTCCTTGGAGAAGCGCGTGTCGCGGTAGATCCGGAAGAGCGACCCGCCGCTCGGCCGCGGGTCGGCGCGAAAATGCGGGCTGATCTGCTCCAGCGGCGTCGCGAAGGCGTCGATGAACGCCAGCGCAGGCTCGAGCAGATGATCCTCGTAGCGGTGCCTGTTGGCGGCGAACCACTCGCGGTCGTTGTTGGCCGCCAGGTCGGACAGGAACGAAAAGAGTTCGGGACCGAACGCGGGCTGTGCCGTGGCTTCCCTCACGGCGTGTCACTCTAGTGACGAATGGCCTGCCGCCCCATCGCCGGATCGTCGATGGCCGAATCGGAAGTGAGCTGCCGGTACTCGCACGCCGAGCTCCCGTTCATCCGAGACTTCCGGGTGGGGCTCGACGTGACTGCCGGTGAGGTCAACCAGGACGGTGGGACGAGGCCAGCCTAGGGGCGTCGGGTGTAGCAGGTCACCGTCTCGGCGAAGGCGTCGTGCACGAGAGGGGATCAGAATCGTCGTGCAATGGTCCCCGGAAGGAGTCGGCATGACCAGTATCCAGCCGGAACTGTGGGTCGAGAGTCCGAGCGAAGCGGTCGCCTTCTACGAAGCAGCGTTCGGCGCGACTGTGCTGCACAGGGTCGGCCGTGAGGACGACACTGTTGCGCAACTCGGTTTTGGCGACGCAGCGTTCTGGGTCGCCGGAACATCAGCAGCCATGAAGCGGCTCAGCCCCCGCGCCATCGATGGCGCGACCAGCCGAACGCTGCTCGTGGTCGAAGACCCTGAAAACGTCGTCCGCCAGGCCCTCGACGCCGGCGCAACGGAGTCCTCGCCCGTGGGCAACGAGCACGGCTGGCGGCTCGGTAGGATCATCGACCCATTCGGCCACGAGTGGGAAATCGGCACCCCCCTCGGAGCGTGGCCGCCGACCTGAGCCCGCGCGACGAGCGTGGCAGAGGACCGAGTACGTCCAGGGTTTTCTGCCGCTCCTACGTCCTGGAGCGTGCCGCCGCGGTGAGCTCTGCGGCCGGAGTCGCCTGGGGTCGGGTGACGCCGGCGGCCGCGTAGGCGTCGTCCTCGTCCAGCGTCTCGTGCTCGAGCAGTGCGCTCGCGAGTGCGTCGAGCCGCGGCCTATTCTCCGTCAGGAGCGTAACGACCTCGTCCTGTGCCTCGGCGACGATGCGGCGCACCTCGTCGTCGAGGAGCTTCTGGGTCTCCGGTGACACCTCGGCGACGCCGGGGAAGAACGGCCCCGACCCGTCGCGGGGAATCACGGAGATCGGCCCGAGCGCGTCGCTCATCCCCCAGCGCCCGACCATCTGTCGGGCGAGCCCCGTCAGCTGCTCGATGTCGGACTCGGCGCCCGTGCTGATCTCGCCCAAGACGATCTCCTCGGCGACGCGGCCGCCGAGGGCGACCTTGATCTTCGCGAGTATCTCCGGCTTCAGGTAGTTGAAGCGATCGGCGTCGGGGGCGGAGAACGTCACTCCCAGCGCCATCCCCGCGGGATGATCGATACCTTGCGCACGGGATCTGCGCCGGGCGTCAGCATCCCGACGATCGCGTGCCCTCCCTCGTGGTAGGCCGTCCGACGACGATCCTCGTCGCTCATCATCACCTGGCGCTCCGCGCCGAGCACGATCCGTTCGAGCGAGTCGGTGAAGTCGGCTTCCTCGACCACATCGTGCTCGCGCCGGGCGGCAGTGAGCGCCGCCTCGTTCACCAGGTTGGCGAGGTCGGCTCCGACCATCCCGGGTGTCGTCGCGGCGATGCGTGCGAGGTCGACGTCCGGACCGAGCGGGACGCCGCGGGTGTGCACCCGCAGAATCGCCTCGCGCCCGGCACGGTCCGGCGGCTGGACGGCGACCCGGCGGTCGAACCGCCCCGGCCGAAGGAGTGCCTGGTCGAGCACGTCAGGCCGATTCGTCGCCCCGATGACGATCACGCTTGTCGCCGAGTCAAACCCGTCCATCTCGGTCAGGATCTGGTTGAGGGTCTGCTCCCGTTCGTCGTTGCCGCCGCTGAACCCCGCAACGCCGCTCGTACGCGCGCGACCGACCGCATCCAACTCGTCGATGAAGACGATCGCCGGCGCGTTCGCCTTCGCCTCCTTGAACAGGTCGCGCACACGCGCCGCCCCAACTCCCACGATCGCCTCGACGAACTCGGAGGCCGCCATCGAATAGAACGGCACGCTCGCCTCGCCCGCGACCGCGCGGGCAAGGAGTGTCTTCCGGTTCCGGGCGAGCCGGAAAGGAGCACGCCGTGCGGAATGCGGCCACCGAGCCGCCGGTACTTCTCCGGATTCCGGAGGAAGTCGACAACCTCGCTCAGTTCGTCCTTGGCCTCCTCGATCCCGGCGACGTCCGCAAACGTGACCTTGTCGCCGGACGGCTCATAGCGGCGGGCACGTGAGCGTCCGAACGAGCCGAGGGCGTTCTGCACGTTGCCGGCCCGGCGGAGCAGCCAGAAGAGCAGGAGAACGAACAGGATCGTCGGTCCGAAGCCGAACAGCAACGTCTGCCACCATGGCGCAGCCGTTTCGAGCGGTTCGGCGTTGACCGTGACGTCGTTGTCTTGGAGCAGCTGGGAAAGCTCGTCGGTATTGGCGAACGCGGGAATCTCCGTTCGGAATCGCGTCGTCGGCTTCGAGTCCTCGAAGTTCACCTCTTTCTTGAACGTGCCCTGGATGTCCGTCCCCTTGGACGTGATCTCTTCGACGTTGCGCGTCTTCACCTGTTGCAGGAAGAACGGGCTGTACGGGACACGCACCCGCGACTCGGGCCCCATGGCCTGGATGCTGATGAACAGGTTGACTGCGAGCAGCGCGACGAAGAAGACAATCCAACGGCCTGAGAGCCCGAACCTCTGGACGCTGAGGCGGCGTCGGCGACGATCCTCGCGGCGCAGGCGGTGCCGTCTGGCTGCGCGGTCGTCGGTCTGCTCGGCCATCGCTCTAGGCTACTCCGCGCGCGTAGCCGTTCCCGGGTCGGCTTCGACCGGGGGGGAAGTCTCTCGTCATATGCCGGCCGGGCACGGCCCACGCGATCGCCGTTCCTACACGCGGGCCGGTTCTGACCGGCCGCTTGTCCCACCCGTGGAAGCGCGAGAAGTCGCCCGGCGTCCCAGGCCTCGCGGAGCCCGGGCGTGCTCAGATCCCAGTCGGGGCGGATCTCGCTGCTCGACCGCGCGCAGGTCGTGCCAGAGGTCGACGACCGACGGGCGGCCCCAGAACCAGTAGCCGTTGTAGATGCTGTGGATGACGAGGCCCGGCTTGAGCACGAGCGTGTGCGGGATCATCGGGTCGTGCTCGGGGTCGGTGTACTCCTGGATGTCGAGGTCCTTCTGGACGATCCGCCCCGGGTCGGAGAGGAAGGGCCACTGGGCGCCGACCGAGGCGCGGAACTCCTGCAGCGTGTGGTGCTCGTCGGTCGCGATCGTGGCGATCTGGGTGTAGGCCACGGCGATCTTCGGCTGGAACGCCGGCGAGCTCGAGGTGCTGCTGGTGCTCCTTCGGGCAGTAGTGGCCGCGGGCGAGCGTGAGGATCATCGGATCGTCGCCCTGGATCTCGCTGAGCTTGCGCGGGGTTCCGTGTGGTCGGGCAGCGCGTAGTCGGGGAACGTGCCGCCGGGGACGATGTCGGAGCGCATGTCGAGCCTCCTTTCGGGTCGAAGTGGCTGTCGCTCACCCGCGACGAGCTGCTGGCCGCCGTCGATGTCGTAGGTCGCGCCGGTGAGCGCCGTGTTGGTCATGATGTGCACGGCGAGCGCGGCGACGTCGGCCGGTCCGACGACGCGTCCGATCGGCAGCGTCGCGCGGAGCTGCTCGCGGCGCTCGTCGAGCTCGTCGCCGAGCAGCGACGCCGACAGCGGCGTGTCGACGAACCCGGCGGCGATGAGGTTGACGCGGATCGGCGCGAGCTCGAGCGCGAGGTTCGCGGTCAGCGCGGGCAGCGCGGCCGTGACGCCGCGATGAACGCCAGCCCGGCGCCGGGCGGCGGCCGCCGGTGCCGCCCATGAAGAGCAGCGTGCCCGCCGGGCCGCACCTTGCCGGCGGCGTGCGGGCGACCTCGAGCGCAGCCAGAGGTGCGCTTCGACGCGCGGCGCGCCTCGTCGACGTCGATGTCGGCGAGCGGCGCGTAGTAGCGGGCCGCCGGCCGGTGACCATCACGTGGTCGATCGGTGCCGGCAGGTCCTCGAAGAACTGTTCGAGCGCGGCGAGTCGGTGGCGTCGAAGGCCGCGGTGCTGCAGCGCGCCGAGTTCGGTCGCGGCCTGCTCCAGGCGCTCGGGGTCGCGGCCGGTGAGGATGACCTCGGCGCCCTCGGCGCGGGCCCGCCGGGCCGTCTCGAGCCCGATGCCGGCGCTGCCGCCGATCACGACGACGGTCTGCCCGAGCAGCTCGTCTCGCGCTGGCGTCGACGCGGATCTCGCCACTCGATCGGCTGTCGCGCGGCCGCGATCTCGTCGCGCGGAGCGCCTTCAGCGCGTCGACGTAGATCTCGGAGAAGGTCGGGAACGGCTGGATCGTGTCGCGCAGCACGTCGAGCGGCACGCGCGCCCGGATCGCCAGCGTCGCCTGCTGCAGCCACTCGCCCGCCTCCGGGCCGAGCGCGTAGGCGCCGGTCAGCCGCTCGCCGTCGCTGAGCAGCGTCAGGAAGCCGTTCGACTCGGCGTACGCGCGCGTGTACGTCGGCGGTCTTCGCGACCTCTGCCACGGCGGCGGTCGCGCTGAACCGGCCTCGGTCGCGCCGACCGCCGCCGCCTGCGGGTCGGTGTAGACGACGCGCGGCACGGCCTCGTAGTTGGCCTCGCGCGGCTCGCCGAGGATGTTCGCGGCGACGACCTCGCCCTGGTACTTGCCGACGTGGGTCAGCTGCCAGATGCCGGTGACGTCGCCGATCGCCCAGAGGCGCTCGCCCGCGCTGCAGGCGCGAGTCGACCGGAATGCCGCGGCCGTCGGCTTCGATGCCGACGGTCTCCAGGCCGATCCCGTCGACGCGCGGGCGCCGGCCGGTGGCGACGAGCAGCCGGTCGCCGCGAAGCTCGCGCTGCCGTCGTCGAGCTCGAGGACGTAGTCGTCGCCTTCGCGCCGCGCGGCGGTCGCGTGCACGCCGAGCGCGAGCTCGATGCCGTCGCGGCGCAGCACCTCGCCGAGCGCCTCGCCGAGCGGCGCGGGCTCGCGCGGGAGCAGATGCTCCGCGCCCTCGACGAGCGCCACCTCGCCGCCGAAGCGGCGGACGGCCTGCGCCATCTCGACGCCGACCGGGCCGCCGCCGAGCACGAGCAGCCGGCGCGGGACTTCCTTCATGCCCGTCGCCTCGCGATTCGTCCAGATGCCGTCGAGCTCGCGCAGGCCGGGAACCGGCGGCACGACCGGATCGGCGCCGTTCGCGAGGACGACGTGGTCGGCGGTGTGGCGGACGCCGTCGACCTCGACGACGCCCGGTGCCGGCGAGCCGGCCGGTTCCGCGCAGGAGGTCGATGCCGTTGTGTCGCCAGCCAACGCTCCTGGCCGGCGTCGGAGTAGTTCGAGACCATGAAGTCGCGCCAGGCGAGCGCCGCCTCGACGTCGACCTCCGCAGTCGCCGCCGCGTCGCGCGCGGCATGCACCGCCTCGCCCGGGCGCAGCAGCGTCTTCGACGGGATGCAGGCCCAGTAGGAGCACTCGCCACCGACGAGCTCGCGCTCGACGACGGCGACGCGCAGGCCGCCTTCGGCCAGCGCGCCGGCGCAGTGCTCGCCCGGGGAGCCCGCCGCCGATGACGATCACGTCGTAGTCGCTCATGTCGGCAGCTCCGTTCCCGCCTGCTCGGCGACCATGTACGCGGCGTACCAGTCGGGCCAGTTCACGTCGTACTCGCCCCCGGTCCGCTTCTCGTGCTCGCCGTGGGCGGCCGCCGCGCGCCGCATCGCGTTCGCCAGGTCCGCCGCGGACGCGAATGTCGTCTCGGCCGCGTCGATCCGGCCGGGCAGCCGCGTCGTGATCTCCTGCAGCAGCCAGCCGTTGCCGTCGGGGTCGCTGAACGTGGCGAACGAGCCGTAGCTGCGCGTGATCGGGCGCCGGGACCGCTGCGACCTGGGCCGTCCGGGCCGAGGTGGAAGACCTCGCTGACCTCGACGCCGCGCCCCACCAGCTCCTCGCGGGCAGCCTCGATGTCGGAGACGATCAGGTACAGGCCCTGGGCCGAGCCGGGCGCGGCGGACGTGAGGTTCGTGCCGAACTGGATCGAGCAGCCGGAGCCGGGCGGCGTGAACTGGACGACGCCAGAGCCGTGTCGGCGTCGACGTCCAGCCGCCACCCGAGACCCACGTAGAACTCCTTCGCGCGGTCGACGTCCGAGACGGGGATGACGACCACCTCGAGCTTCATGTCCGCCGTGCCCGCTCTTGGCGTCCCGGTCGCGCTCTCGCTGACCGGAGTGCTGCTCATGTCGACCTCCTTCGTTGTGCGTTGCTTCGCGAGTCGACGGTCGGCACTGCGAGCCCGCTCGCCGGTACTCCAGGTCGTCGTGCAGGCTCCGGCCTCCGTGCACAACCAGTGCGCTTTCGCCGTGGCACGCCGCATCAGCGCGTCGGCAACCACTCGGCGCCAGCCCCGCGTCTCCCAACGGGACGGGATGTCCGCCATGGGACACGCATCCTAGATGGTCCAGATCGGCGGATTTCAAAGTGGTGAACGCACGAAGCCGCGCACCACGGTGGCAGTCGTCCGCAGGAACAGGGCCAGCTGTCTGCGGCTGGTGCGCATCGATCGGCTCTCCTTGCCAGAGCCGTCGTGTCGATTAGGCTTGGCCCGTGCGTGTATCGAGGGATCTTCCGCGGCGCGTGCGCGAGCTGCGGAACGTGTGGATCCCGCTGTCCGACGGTGTGCGACTTTCGGCGCGGATCTGGCTGCCGGAGGACGCCGAGGACGCGCCGGTGCCGGCGCTGCTCGAGTACCTTCCGTACCGCAAGGACGACGAGACGGCCGCCCGCGACGCCGTCCGCCACCCGTACCTCGCCGGCCACGGTTACGCGTCGGTTCGTGTGGACATGCGCGGCAGCGGCGACTCTGACGGCTTGCTGCTTGACGAGTACTTGCCGCAGGAGCAGCTCGACGCAGTGGAGGTGATCGAGTGGCTTGCCGCGCAGCCGTGGTGCTCCGGCGCGGTCGGCATGTTCGGCATCTCCTGGGGCGGCTTCAACGCGCTCCAGGTCGCGGCGCGGCAGCCGCCCGCGCTGAAGGCCGTGATCGCGGTCTCCACGACGCACGACCGCTACACGGACGACGTCCACTGGTGCGGAGGCTGCGTGTTCCAGCCGATGCTCGACTGGGCGACGACGATGCTCGCCTACGACGCGCGGCCGCCTGATCCCGTGGTCGTCGGAGAGCGCTGGCGCGACCTGTGGCTCGCTCGCCTGGAGGGAAACCGTCCGTTGATCGAGAGCTGGCTCGGCCATCAGCGGCGCGACGAGTACTGGCTGCAGGGGTCGGTGTACGCGGACTACGCGGGCGATTCGCTGCCCGGTCTACGTCGTCTCCGGGTGGAGCGACTGGTATCGGAACCCGGTCTTCGCGCTGCTCGAGGGGCTCGACGTCCCGCGGAAAGGGCTGATCGGGCCGTGGGCGCACACGTATCCGGAGCAGGCGGCGCCGGGGCCGGCGATCGGCTTTCTGCAGGAGTCGCTTCGCTGGTGGGACCGCTGGCTCAAGGGCAGCCGAGAACGGCGTCGAGAGCGAGCCGCTGCTTGCGGGCGTGGATGACCGAGCCGTTCGCGCCCGGGCTCCACGACGAGCTGCCGGGCCGCTGGGTCGCCGAGCCTGGCTGGCCGAGCGCCAACGTCGAGACACAGACGCTCACGCTGACCGCGGACGGCGGGCTGACGGCGGGAGTCGCGGACGAGGCCGAGCTCGCGATCCGCGGCTTGCAGACGGCCGGCCTCGACAGCGGCTGGATCTTCTCCCGTGACCAGCGCGCCGAGGACGGGCGCGCGCTCTCGTTCACCTCGGAGCCGCTGCGCGAGCGGATCGAGCTGCTCGGCATCCCTCGGCTCGAGCTCGTGTTCGCCTCGGACCGCCCGCTCGCCCTCGCCTCCGTGCGCCTGTGCGACGTTGCCCCTGACGGCGTCTCCACGCTCATCACCCGCGGGCAGCTCAACCTGGCGCACCGCGACGGCCACGAGAGCCGCGCCCAGCTCGTGCCAGGCGAGCGAACGCGCGCCAGCGTGCGGCTCGACGCGATCGGGCGCGCGATCCCGGCCGGTCATCGGCTGCGGGTGAGCGTCTCGCCGACCGGATGGCCGAGAGCGTGGCCCTCGCCCGAGGCCGTGACGCTGACCGTCGTCGCCGGCGCCTCCTACCTCGAACTGCCGGTGCGGCTCCCGCGCGACACCGACGCCCGCCTGCCGGCCTTCGCCGAGGCGGAAGGCAGCGAGCCCCTACCGCTCGTGCGACTCGCAGACGGTGCGAGGACGTCGCGCCTCAGCTGCCACCGTCGACAGCGGCCGCACCGAGCTCACGGTGGAACGAGCGCATGGATACCGGCTGCCGGACGGCCTCGAGTACCACGGCCAGGTCGCGAACACGTTCTCGATCGTCGACGACGAGCCGCTGTCGGCAAGCGCGCACAGCGAGCACGAAATCGCGATCGCCCGCGATACCTGGCGCACGCGCGTCCGCGCTCGCGCCCAACTCACCTGCGACGCGACCACCTTCTCGGTGCAAACCGACCTCGCCGCCTCGGAAGACGACGAGACGGTCTTCACCCGCGACTGGAGCTTCGAGATCCCCCGCGACCACGTCTGACCTTCACAGGCGCCGATATCGCGGCGGGCCCTGAGCGGCGCTCATGCCTACGACTGACATGCGCGACAGGGGTAGGCTGGAAGGCGTGGCCGCGCCCCCCAGCCCCACGTTGTCCCCGTCGCAGCTGGCGACACTTGCCTCGCTCGGCGAGGAACGAAACGCAGACGTGGGCGACGTGCTGTACCAGGTCGGCGACCACCGCTATCCGTTTATCGCGATCGTCGAAGGTGAGGTCGCAATCCTGGACGCGTCCGGGAACGAGATCGTCCGGCATGGGCGGTCGGGCTTCCTCGGCGAGATGAACCTGCTCACGGGACAGACCGTTTTTCTCACGGCGGTCGTCACGGAGCGGCTGCGCTACATCGCGGTCGAGCGCGACGTGCTGCGGGCTCTTCTGTTCGAGGATGGGCCGCTCAGCGACATGGTCCTGTCCACCTTCATTGCACGGCGCGAGGCCCTCCAGCGCGTTGAGGGGGTCGGCGTCGAGATCGTGGGGCCGCACTCCTCCGAGCCGACGATGAGGATGCTCGATTTCGCGCGGAGCAACCGGCTCCCGTTCACCTGGCTTGACCCGGCACACGACGAGTCCGCGACAGCGCTGATCGCGGGCCTCGATGCGTGAGCCTGCCTTTGGTGCGGCTACCGGGCGGGATCGAGCTCCGTGGCCCCTCGACCGGGGAAGTTTCGCGTCTGCTGGGAGTGGGCCGCGAACTGGCCCGGCGGGAGGAAGTCGATCTCCTTGTGGTGGGCGGCGGCCCGCCGGCCTCGGCGCCGCCGTCTACGGAGCATCCGAAGGCCTCGAGACACTCGTCGTCGAGAGCACGGCCCTCGGTGGGCAAGCGGGCTCGTCCCGACGGATCGAAAACTACCTCGGCTTCCCGGCGGGAATCACCGGCACGGAACTGACCAGCCGCGCCGTCATGCAGGCGCACAAGTTCAACGGCCGCACGGCCACCCCATACCGCGCGCTTTCACTCGAGCCACTCGACACGGGCTATGTCGTGCGCCTCGAGGACGGGCGCGACATCGTCGCGCGTACGGTCGTGCTTGCGACCGGCGCGCAATACCGGCGGCTGCCGGTCGACGGCCTTGCGGAGTACGAGGGGATCAGTGTCTTCTACGCGGCCGGGCCGCCCGAAGCTCAGCTCTGTGGCGCCTCGCGCGTCGGCGTGGTCGGCGGCGGCAACTCGGCCGGGCAGGCTGCCGTCTGGCTAGCTCGGGGCGGGGCACTCGTGACCCTGCTGCACCGCCGAGCCGACCTGCGGGAGACGATGTCTGACTATCTCGTGCACGACCTCGAGCGCTACGGCGTCGCCGTACGCGACCAGACCGAGATCGCCGCCCTCCACGGGAACGACGGGCAACTCGAGGCGGTCACGCTCAAGGACGGCCAACGGCTACCGCTCTCGTTCCTGTTCCTCTTCCTCGGAGCGCTGCCTTGCACGGAGTGGCTCCAGGGGGCCGTTGCGCGCGACGAGGATGGCTTCGTCCTCACGGGCGTCGCCGCCGATGCCGAGAGCCTGCTCGCGACGAGCCTGCCCGGTGTGTTCGCGGCAGGCGACGTCCGCTCCGGCTCGACCAAGCGATGCGCTACCGCGGTCGGCGAGGGTGCGATGGCCGTCCAATTCGTCCACGCTCTGCTGGCGAGATCGCCGCGACTGGTCGCGCCCTCTTGAGGAACGGCTTCCGTCGATCGCCGAGGAGCCGGGGTGAGACCGAAAAGACACCGGATGAGCTGTGGCGCGACATGCTTACCGGCCAGGTCCCTGGGCTGCAGCGCAGGCGGCGCTTCATGCTGCACATCCCCTCGGCGCCCCGTTGCAAGCTCTGCGCCGCTCCGTTCGGCGGGCCCGGTCAAACATTCCTGAAGTTCCTCGGCTTCGGCCCCTCACCGCTCAATCGTCGTCTCTGCAAAGGGTGCATCCGCACGGTTCTGAAGAACCCTGGTGGTGCCGAGGTGAACGTTTCGGTGCTCTTTGCCGACGTTCGAGGCTCGACCGCTCTTGCGGAGCGCATCTCGCCGCATGAATTCTCCGTCGCTGATGGCGAGGTTCTACGGCACGGCCGCCGAGGTCGTCGACCACTACGAGGGCATCGTCGACAAATTCGTCGGCGACGAGGTCATGGCTCTGTTCATCCCCGGCTTCACCGGTGAAGATCACGCCGCGCGCTCCGTCGCAGCCGGGCGTCAACTACTCGAGGCCACAGGCAACGACCGAGGCGATCCCTGGATCGCCCTCGGTGGCGGGCTGCACACGGGCGTCGCCTATGTGGGAACCGTCGGCGAGGGCGATGCCCGCGACTTCACGGCGCTCGGCGATCCGGTAAACATCGCCGCGCGGCTTGTGTCGGTAGCCGGGGCCGGTGAGCTGCTCGTCAGCTCGGCAGCCGCCGCGACCGCCGGACTCGACACGGCGGCCCTCGAGCGACGAGCGCTCGACTTGCGCGGGCACGCTGAGAAGGTCGACGCGTGGGTAGCGACCGGCGCGCAACCTCCGCCCCCACCCACAAAACCCTGAGTGACATCGAGTAGAGGAGCAGAGCTTGGACACATCGCCGGAAGAACGCTTACGCGAACTGGGGATCGAGATTCCGGAGCCTGCCCCGTCTGTTGCCAACTATGTGGGCGCTGTACGCGTCGGCGAGCTCTTGTTCGTCTCGGGCCACGGGCCCTACCAGAACGGCGAGTACGTCTACCTCGGGAAGCTCGGCCGCGACCTCGACGTCGCTGCCGGCCAGGCAGCGGCGCGGATCGTCATGGTCAACTTCCTCGCGACGGTGAGGGCGGTGCTGGGCAGCCTCGATCACGTCGAGCGGGTCGTCAAGCTGCTGGTGATGGTGAACTCCGATCCTGACTTCGCCGACCAGCCACTCGTCGCGAACGGAGCCTCCGATCTGCTCGTCGAGATCTTCGGCAAAGAGCGGGGCCAGCACGGAAGGTCCGCCGTCGGGATGGGCGCGCTACCGATGGGGATCTCTGTCGAGATCGAGGGGATCCTGCAGGTCGCCTAGCAGCGAGCTGCGACCGCCTCAACGCTCCTCGCAGCTCGAGCGCACCCTCGAACCTCGGCATGACTCAACGCAGTGCATGGGCCGGCTTCGACGGGACGGGTACCCTCCGTGATGAGCACCCCGGGACCAAGCTGGCTAGCACCGACCTGATCGATCAGGCGGATCTTGGATACAGAGAGGAGCTCCAATGCCGTCCAGCACGCCATCGACCGGTGCGACGACGATCACCGAGCACGAGGCCGAGCAGGTCGAGCGCGCGAACGCGTCGGGCACACGCCGGTCGTGTTCATCCACGGCCTGTGGCTGCTGCCGAGCAGCTGGGACCGCTGGGCGACGGTGTTCGAGGAGGCCGGCTACACGGCGCTGACGCCGGGCTGGCCGGACGATCCCGAGACGGTCGAGGAGGCGAAGGCGCATCCCGAGGTCTTCGCCCACAAGACCGTCGGGCAGGTCGCCGACCACTTCGACGAGGTCATCCGCCGGCTCGACAAGAAGCCGGCCGTCATCGGGCACTCCTTCGGCGGGCTGCTCGACGCAGATCATCGCCGGGCGCGGGCTCGCGGCCGCGTCGGTGGCGATCGACCCGGCGCCGTTCCGCGGCGTGCTGCCGCTGCCGATCTCGGCGCTGAAGTCGGCGTCGCCGGTGCTCGGCAACCCGGCCAACCGCAACCGCGCGGTCCCGCTCACCTACGAGCAGTTCCGCTACGCGTTCGCCAACGCGGTCGAGCGAGGACGAGGCCAAGGAGCTGTACGAGACCTACGCGGTGCCCGGCGTCGGGCGCGCCGCTGTTCCAGGCCGCGGCGGCCAACCTCAACCCGTGGACCGAGGCGAAGGTCGACAGCGAAGAACCCCGAGCGCGGCCCGCTGCTGATCATCTCCGGCGAGAAGGACCACACCGTGCCGTGGGCGATCGCGAACGCGTCGTTCAAGCAGCAGCAGCGCAACGAGGGCGTCACCGAGATCGTCGAGATCCCGGACCGCGGGCACGCGCTCACGATCGACAGCGGCTGGCGCGAGGTCGCCGACACGGCGCTCGCGTTCGTCCAGCGCTTCGCCTAGGCCGACTCAAGTCGCCGACACGCAAGGGTGTTATGAGCAGGGTGACGAACCAGCAGGCGCCTATCTCGAGGAGGACCGATGAACGATCCCCAGATCCACAAGACCATCGAGCAGCTGGTCGCTGAGGAGCATGAGCTTTGGTCGCGTGAGGCGGCCGGCGACGCGGGCGAAGCTGATCGGCGGCGCCTCGAGGAGGTGAAGGTCTCGCTCGACCAGTGCTGGGACCTGCTCCGCCAGCGGCGCGCGCTGCGCGAGGCCGGCCTCGACCCGGAGACGGCAGCGGCCCGAGGAGCCGACGTCGTCGAGCAGTACGAGCAATAGCGGGCCGGCCAGGGATGGACATTCAGGCCGGAGGCGCCTGCGCGCGAACGGCGGAGAGGAGACCAATAGACTCTCACACATCTCGACACATCGTCCTCTCTCCCAGACTCCACTTAACTCCTTCTTCTCCCTCTCCTCTCCCTCCCTTCTGGCCCGGCGACCAGAAGGTGCGCATGCCCGCCTTCTACTCGTACACGGCCCCTAGCCCGCCGGCCTCGCAGAGCAGCCGCTCCTTCCCGACACAGCGAGCTGGCAGCAGCCGTTCGGCTCGAGCCATCTCGCCCTCCTCGCCTACACACAGACCCCCGACTCCCCCCTCTCCCTCGTGCGAGCGGCTCATGCCGCCTTGCGATAGTACGTCGATGTTGGATTCACAAGGAGGTGGCGTGGCATGAGTGGAAGGAGCATCGCATGAGCGAGGCGGAGAACCTGTTCGGCGACGAGCACGTCCGGCGATACCGTGAGACCGACGGCGAGGTCGGGCACATCTGGCGAGGCGGCTCGAAGATCCTCCTACTCACGACGTCCGGTCGTACCAGCGGCGAGCCCCGCACGGCGCCGCTGATCTACGAGAATGCCGGCGACGCGTACGTGGTCGTTGCGTCGAAGGGCGGCGCGCCCGAGCATCCGGGCTGGTACCGCAACCTCGCGAAGAACCCCGAGGTCGAGGTGCAGGTGAAGGGCGACGTCTTTCCGGCCCGTGCCCGTACGGCAACGGGAGACGAGCGCGAACGGCTCTGGAAGCTCGCCGCGCAGCAGTGGCCGCCCTATGACGACTACCAACAGAAGACCGACCGCGAGATCCCGGTCGTCGTGCTCGAGCGTGCGTGACCGATGACGACACTGGGCGCACAACGCACATGACTCACGCACCTGTCCGAATGGCGATCATCGGTGCGGGGATCTGGGGCACGAATCACGCGCTGGCGCTGACCACGTATTCCCGGTGCACGGTCACGCTGATCTGCGATCGGGACGAGGTTCGCGCTCGACGCGCCGGCGAGCGGTTTGGCTGCGCGTGGACAACGAACCCCGCCGACGTGGCGGCAAGCGATGTCGAGGCCGTGACTGTCGCGACGCCCGACCATCAGCACCGCGAGCCCGTCGTCCAGATGCTGCTGGCGGGTAAGCACGTGATGGTCGAGAAGCCACTCGCGACGACCGTCGCTGACGGCCTCGCGATGGTTGCGGCCGCCGCACAGTCGGGGCGTCACCTGATGGTCGACTTCCACGCGCGGTGGCACCCGCTTTTCATGGGCGCGAAGAGCTACGTGGATCGCGGCGATCTCGGCCCGCCGGTGATGGCCTACGCACGGCTGAGCGACACGATCTCCGTGCCCACCGAGATGCTGCAGTGGAGCGGCCAATCCGGCCCGGAGTGGTTCCTTTTCCCGCACACGATGGACGTCGTGCGCTGGCTGTTCGGCCGCGAACCGGTCGAGGTCACGGCGAAGGGCTATCGCGGCGTGCTCGAGCGACGCGGCATCGCGTGCTGGGACGCCATCCAGGCCATCGTCGAGTTCGAGGGAGGCGCCTTCTGCACGTTCGAGACGTCGTGGATCGTGCCCGACAGCTACAGCAACGTCGTGGACAATCGGCTGTCGATCTATGGAGAGAAGGGCGGCCTCGAGATCAGGAACGAGCCGTCGCTTTGGGCCTTTACCGACCGGTTCCACACACCGTTCTCATCGGAGTCGGTGACGCGATACGGCAAGGTCTGGGGCTACCAATACGAGCCGATCCGTTACTTCGTGGACTGCGTCGCCGACCGGGTCTCGCCCGAGGCTAGCGGCGCCGACGGCCTCGTGGTGACCGCGATGATCGCGGCGACGCTGCGATCGCTCGCCGAAAAGCGGACGGTCAGGATCGCCGAGGTGCTCGACGGAGATGCCGCGGGTCGGAGCGGTTTGGCGATTGCGGAAGGGGCGCCTCGATGAGCGTGATGGACCAATTCAGGCTGGATGGCAAGCGGGCACTCGTGACGGGCGCGAGCCGCGGCCTCGGCCGCGTCATGGCGCTGGCGCTCGCGGATGCCGGCGCCGGCATCGTCATCACCGGACGCACGGCCGAGACGCTCGAGCAGACGGCAGGGGAGATCCGCTCCCGTGGGCGCGAGGCCTCCACGGTGCAGGCCGACATGAGCGTGCCGGCGGAGTGCCAGGCCGCCTGTGAGCGCGTGCTGGCCGAGATGGGCCCGATCGACATCCTCATCAACAACGTGGGCAACCGCGAGGTGAGCGTGCCGATTGCGACCGAGTCGCTCGAGGTGTGGCAGAAAGCAATCGACCTCAATCTCACGAGCTGCTTCCTCGGCACGAAGATCATCGGCCAGGCGATGCTCGAGCGCGGCCAGGGAGGCCGCATCATCAACATCGCGTCGATCAGTGCACTCGTTGCCAACCGTGGCATCGGCGGACGCCACTACGAGACGGCCAAGGCGGCCGTGCTGCACTTCACGCGATGTGCAGCCGTCGACTGGGCGCCGCACGGGGTCACGGTCAACGCGATCTGCCCGGGTCTCTTCATGACAGACGTGAACCGCGAGTGGAACGAACGCGGCCGGATGTGATCAAAGCGTTCGTGGAGAACGTGCCCATGGGACGCCCCGGCGAGCCCGACGAGATCGGTCCGCTCGCCGTGTTCCTGGCGAGCCCCGCCTCGGGCTACGTAACAGGCGCCGCGTACGTGATCGACGGGGGCTACACGGCCTGGTGAGGGTGCGGACACGTCCGCCCGCGAGACACCGATCCGTGAGTGAAGGGTGGGGCTCAGACGGGCGCGAGGCCGCGGGCCCTGCGGCTTGCGGCGGTCTGGCGCCGCTGCGCGGAGAGCTCCACTTTGCGAAGCCGCACGTGCTCGGGCGTCACCTCGACGCACTCGTCCTCGCGGATGTACTCGAGAGCCTGGTCGAGCGAGAGCGGTCGAGGCGGGATCAGACGAACGAGCTCGTCCGCGGTCGATGAGCGCATGTTGGTCAGCTTCTTTTCCTTCGTCGCGTTCACGTCGAGATCCTCGGCGCGGGCGTTCTCGCCGACGATCATTCCTTCGTAGACGTCGACACCCGGGCCGACGAAGAGGGAGCCGCGCTCCTGGAGGTTCAGCAGCGCGAACGAGGTCGTCGTACCGCGTCGATCAGCGACCAGCGCGCCGGTCGGCCGCATGCGAAGTTCCCCGAACCAGGGCTCGAAGCGCTCGAAGACGTGGTGGAGGATGCCCGTGCCGCGCGTCTCCGTCAGGAACTCCGTCCGGAAGCCGACGAGACCGCGCGCGGGAACGAGAACGTCCATGCGCACCCACCCGCTGCCGTGGTTGACGAGCGCCTCGGTGCGGCCCTTGCGAAGGGCGAAGAGCTGCGTCACCACGCCGAGGTACTCCTCGGGCGCATCGATCGCGACCCGCTCGACCGGCTCGTGCAGGACACCGTCGATACGCCGTGTGACCACCTGAGGCTTACCGACGGTCAGCTCGAAGCCCTCGCGGCGCATCTGCTCCACGAGGATGGCGAGCTGGAGCTCGCCGCGGCCCTGGGCCTCCCACGCGTCGGGACGCTCGGTGGGAAGAACGCGCAGCGCGACGTTGCCCACGAGCTCGGAGCGGAGCCGGCTCTCGAGCATGCTCGCGGTCACCTTGTCGCCGGCAAGGCCCGCCATGGGCGAGGTGTTGATGCCGATCGTCATCGACAGCGTCGGCTCGTCGACGGCGATCAGCGGCAGCGGGCGCGGGTCGTCCGGGTCGGCGAGCGTCTCGCCGATCGTCACCTCCGGGATGCCGGCCACCGCGATGATCTCCCCGGGCCCTGCCTCCTCGGCCTCGACCCGGTCGAGCGCCTCGGTGACGTACAGCTCGGTCACCTTCGCACGCTCGATCGTCCCGTCGGAGCGGCACCACGCCACCTGCTGCGCCCGCCGGATCGTCCCCTGGAGGACGCGGCAGAGGGCGAGTCGCCCGACGTAAGGGGACGCGTCGAGATTCGTGACCAGCGCCTGGAGGGGATGGCCGTTCCTCGTAGGTCGGCGCCGGGATGCGCTCGAGGACGAGGTCGAGCAAGGGCTGCAGGTCAGGGCCGAGCGCTTCCGGGTCGGAGTCGAGCGACGCGCGGCCCGCCTTCGCGTTGCAGTAGACGATGGGGAACTCGATCTGGCTCTCGTCGGCATCGAGGTCGAGGAAGAGCTCGTAGACCTCGTTGACGACCGCCTCGATCCGCGCGTCCGGCCGGTCGACCTTGTTGATGACGAGGATCACGGGCAGCCGCGCCTCGAGCGCCTTGCGGAGCACGAACCGCGTCTGCGGGAGCGGGCCTTCGCTGGCGTCCACGAGCAGGAGCACGCCGTCGACCATCGTCAGGCCGCGCTCGACCTCGCCACCGAAGTCGGCGTGACCCGGCGTGTCGACGATGTTGATCTTCGTCCCGCCGTAGCGAACGGCCGTGTTCTTGGCCAGGATCGTGATGCCCTTCTCGCGCTCGAGGTCCATCGTGTCGAGCACCCGCTCGGCGACGTCCTGGTTGGCGCGGAAGGCACCGGACTGCCAGAGGAGGGCGTCCACGAGCGTCGTCTTCCCGTGGTCGACGTGCGCGACGATCGCGACGTTGCGTATGTCGGAGCGGATGGGCACCGTCCGAGGGTAGCGACACGGCGACCTGGGCCGGGGTCCGGTATATCGCAGCCTCGAACTACACCGCGCCGCGCCTGGCTGAGGCGCTCGAGGTGAGCTCGCGCGAAGGACTCGCGTCATACGTGGCGCTGCAGCCCCACTACAACCTCGTCGAGCGCGACGGGTATGAAGGAGCATTGCTCGAGCTGTGCGCCAAGCACAGGCTGGGCAGCCTCCCCTACTTCGCGCTCGCGATGGGGTTTCTGACCGGGAAGTACCGTCCGGGCGGGGATGCGG
Organism: uncultured Thermoleophilia bacterium; assembly: GCA_963780385.1. GTDB lineage: Bacteria > Actinomycetota > Thermoleophilia > Gaiellales > Gaiellaceae > CAWACA01. Next base: position 290,051 of record CAWACA010000024.1, read on the forward strand.
TCGATAGCCCGCGTGCCGGGCAGGCGGCCGCCTACCTTGAATCAGGCGGCGCCGGCGTCCTCGATGCGCTCGACGAGATCGCGGGCGCTCGTGGCGTGACCGTCAGCGCGGTCGCCCTTGCCTGGGTGGCTGCGCAGCCCACCGTCGTCGCTCCGATTGCCAGCGCTCGCAGCCCGCAGCAGCTTGCCGATCTGCTTCAGATGCGCGAGCTCCAGTTGGGCGAGGACGAGCTCCGCGCGCTCAGCTCCGCCAGCGAGAAGATCGCCGCATCGCGCTAAAGAGCGCGCCACACCGGACGAGGCTTGTGCTCAGGATCGGTTGGCTCTCAGGCTCACTTCTTACGGAGCCTGGTGGGCTTGCCCCTCGCTGCGGGGCTCCGGGACGGCGTCCGTGTGCTCGCTCGCAACCACGGCCACGGCGTTGCTACTCACTGCCGGAACCGCGTTGGCCAGCGAACCGTCGCCGTCTGCGTCCAGTTCCTCGTCGACACGGAGACCACTGACCGAGTCCTTGAACTCCCGCATTCCTCGGCCAAGCGAGCGGCCCATCTCCGGAAGCCGCTTCGGCCCAAAGACGAGCATCACCACGAGAAGAAGCAGCAGGATCTCCCAGACCCCGAAGTTGCCCATACGACGAGGCTAGCACCTTCCAACCGCAGCCCATAGCTGAGCCCGTTAAGTGTCGATGAAGCTCAGATCCGAGCCTGGCGAGGACGCCTGCGCGTCTGGCTATCGCTCCGAGGATGCGCTGGAGGAGAGGGCATGGACTCGTTGCGCCGCCTGGTGGCAGGCATCGATTTCGTCATCGGTCCATGCTCTGGGTGAGCCAAGCTGGTGCACGGAGATGATCGCCTTTACTGCTCCGTCCACCATGACCGGAGTCACGATCTGGGCTCGCATTCCTCCGTACAGATTGAGCATCACCTGGAAGTCTGGGTCAGCGAAGGCGCTCAGACAGTCGTTCTGGATCACCTGACGCCCCTTCACGATCTCCAGGACGACGGGTTGCCGGGGCATGTTCGGAGCCTGCACGTTCCTGATCGACTCGACGCCCGGGGCGAGCGCCTCGCGGGCCACGGGGAAGAACTCCGGCGGCTGATCCATTCGAAGCGTGACCCGACTCGCGCGGGTCGTCGCGAGAAGCTCCTCGATGACCCCTTGCAGCTCGTCGACGGGCGCGCGATCGGGCACGGGACCAAGGCTATCGCCTCCGCTCTCGCCGCGGCTCCTCACCCCCACCTCGTCGAGGTCGGGGGCGAGATGTGCGCTCGAACCGCCCGTCAATGCGCCACTTGCGCAGGGCTCTATACCTGGTATACATACTCAGTATGTTCAGCGTTGGAGAGCTCATCATGAGCGTCCCGCACGCCCTCCTCGCCCTGCTCAGCGAGGGGCCGAAGTACGGCCTGCGGCTGCAGAACGAGTTCGAGTCGCGGACGGGCGAGGTCTGGCCGCTGAACGTCGGGCAGGTCTACACGACGCTGCAGCGCCTCGAGCGGGACGGGCTCGTCGAGACCGACGACGGCGAGGGCGAGCGCTCGCAGAAGCGGTACAGGATCACCGCCGCCGGCGCCCAGGAGCTGGCCGACTGGCTGCGCACGCCGCCCGAGCTCGTCCCTCCGCCGCGCGACGAGCTCGTGATCAAGGTGCTCGTCGCGCTGCAGATCCCGGGGATCGACGTCCACGAGATCCTGCAGGCCCACCGCCGGCACACGATCGAGGTCATGCAGCGCTACACGCAGGTCAAGGCGGACGGCCGCGGAGAACGACGTGCCGCTGGCGCTCGTCGCCGATGCCGAGCTCTTCCGGCTCGAGGCGATCGTCCGCTGGCTCGATGCCGCCGACGTCCGCCTGAAGCAGCGGCCGTCCCCCGCACCGGCCGACGGTGGCCGACCTGCCTTTCGAACCAACTCAGCCGATGGAGGTCTCGCAATGACCAGCGCACTCGAACTACGCCAGGTATCGAAGGTCTACGGCTCCGGGCCGACCGAGGTGCACGCGCTCCGCGACGTCGACCTCTCGGTCGAGCGCGGCGAGCTCGTCGCGATCATGGGGCCGAGCGGTTCCGGCAAGAGCACGCTCTTGACGATCGCCGGCAGCCTCGAGCAGGCGACCAGCGGCGAGGTGCTCGTGGACGGCGTCGACCTCGCGAGCGTCTCGCGCTCGGATCAGGCGAGGATGCGACGCCGGTCGATCGGCTACGTCTTCCAGGACTTCAACCTGCTCCCGGGGCTGACGGCGGTCGAGAACGTCACCCTGCCGCTCGAGCTCGACGGCGTCCGCGCCAAGAGCCGCACGAACGACGGGACTGAAAGCGATGGAGGAGCTCGACGTCGACGAGCGCGCCGATCGCTACCCGGACGAGCTGTCGGGCGGCGAGCGCCAGCGCGTCGCGATCGCGCGTGCGATCGTCGGCGAGCGCGGGCTGCTGCTCGCCGACGAGCCGACCGGCGCTCTCGATTCCGTGAACGGCGAGGCGGTCATGCGCCTCCTGCGCGCCGCCGCGCATCGCGGCGTCGCAGGTGTCGTCGTCACCCACGAGGCGCACCTCGCGTCCTGGGCCGACCGCGTCGTCTTCCTGCGCGACGGCCATGTCGTCGACCAGACGGTCGCGCCTCCCGGCCCCGAGTCGCTGCTCGCGCAGGCGATCGGCGATGACGCGTCGCTCATCCGTCGGCGCTGGGCGGGCCGCGAAACGGCGGCGTCGCCGCCCGCCGCGCCGTGACCCGGTGGGCCCGGCGCATGTTCCGGCGCGAGTGGCGGCAGCAGCTCCTGGTCGTGACGCTCCTCACCGTCGCCGTGGCGGCCGCGATCGGCAGCATCACGCTCGTCTACAACACAAGCCCTGCGGTCAACTCCGAGTTCGGCTCGGCCAATACCGTGCTCGAGTTCGACGGCACCGATCCGCGCAAGCTCGCGGCCGGACTCGCCTCCGCCAAGAAATCGTTCGGAACGACGGACGTCATCGGCCACCGCTCGGTTGCCGTCCCCGGCAGCGTCGACAAGGTGGACTTCCGGGCGCAGGACCCGAACGGCGCCTACGGCGGCGAGCTCCTCGCGCTCCGCCAGGGCCGCTACCCGGAGGGCCGCGGCGAGGTCGCCGTCACGGACGGAGTGGCGAAGCTGCTGCGGCTCGAGCTCGGATCGACCGTTGGCGCTCGACGGTGTTCGGCGGACTGTCGTCGGCATCGTCGAGAATCCACGCAAGCTCAGCGACGAGTTCGCTCTCGTCTCGCCCGTCGTTCGCGGGCGCGCCGGACCACGTCTCGGTTCTGGTCGACGCGAACGACGCGTCGTTCGACTCCTTCTATCGACTCCCTGGGCGAGAGCCGTTCTGGCTTCGCGGGGATGATGAGGATCGGCAACGACGGACCGCCGGACACGCTGGCGATGTTCTCCGTCGCCACCGTCTTCCTCCTCCTGGCCTCGCTCATCGCCGCCGCAGGCTTCGCAGTCATCGCGCAGCGACGGCTTCGTCACCTCGGCATGCTCGCTGCGATCGGTGCGACGCAGAAGCATCTCCGCCTCGTGCTCATCGCCAACGGCGCCATCGTCGGGGCGATCGCCGCACTCTGCGGGACGCTCATCGGCCTCGCGCTGTGGGTCGTCGTTCGCCCCGACGCTCGAGTCTGCTGTCGACCATCGCGTCGACCGGCTCAGCCTTCCGTGGCTGCTGATCGCGCTGACCGTCCTCCTCGCACTCTTCGGGGCGATCGCCGCCGCCTGGTGGCCGGGGCGAACGGTCGCTCGGCTCCCAGTCACGCTCGCGCTCTCGGGGCGGCCGCCCAAGCCGAGGCCCGCACGCCACTCGGCGATCGCGGCTGCCGCGCTGATCGCGGTCGGCATCGGCTGTCTCGCATTGTCGAACCGAGACAGGCCGCCGCTGATCGTCGCCGGGATCGTGGCGACGATCATCGGCTGCCTGCTCCTGGGCCCGCTGGCGATCCGCGTCTTCTCGGGCCTCGCCGGGCGAGTCTCGATCGCACCCCGATTGGCACTTCGAGACCTCGTTCGCTATCAGGCCCGTTCCGGAGCGGCGCTCGCCGCGGTCACCCTCGCCCTCGGCATCGCGGCGACGGTCGTCATCATCGCCTCTGCCGAGGCGGCGAAGAAAGCGGCCGAGCCGGCCAACCTGTCCGACCGACAGATGCGGGTCTACCTCGGCCCACCGGACGCTCGGGAGCTCACCCCGACGGACGCACCCGCTCAGCTCGAAAGCCTGGCCGCGCGCGTCCGACGGCTCGCCGCCCAACTCGACGGGGCAACCGTGATTCCGCTTCGCAAGGCCGTCCAACCCGGCGCACGCTGCCTTCGTCCTCGGCGACACTCGAGTGTTTCCGCCGGTCGACGCTCGCGAGGCGATCCGACTCTCCCGAGGAGCGAAAGGAGTACCGCTCCGAATCGGCGCTCTATGTCGCCACGCCGGCGGTGCTCCGCTACCTCGGAATCGATCCCGGCACGGTCGATCCCGGCACGGACTTCCTCGCCGACCGCAGCGTCCGGACCGACGGGTTCTACATCCCGAGCATGACGAAGCGGGCGGACGGTGCTCGCCGTCACGAACGTCCAGAAGATCGAGGTCGGGAACCACTTGTTCGGCTCGGACAGCGCGCGAACGCCGCCGACGTTCATCACCCTCAACGGTCTGCGCCGTCACGGCTGGAACCAGATCCCGGCCGGCTGGCTCGTCGAGTCGAGCCGGCCGTTGACGAGCGACCAGATCGCGGACGCGCGCAACGTCGCGGCGGACGCCGGTCTCACGATCGAGGTCCGGCACGGAAAGCCCTCCTTCGCGAAGACGATGGCCATCGCGACGGGCGCGGGCGCCCTCCTCGCGCTCGCCATTCTCGCGATGACGGTCGGACTGATCCGCAGCGAGAGCGCCGGTGACCTCCGCACGCTGACCGCGACCGGAGCCACCTCGGGTATCCGCCGCAGGCTGACGGCCACCACCGCCGGGGCGCTCGCCTTCCTCGGCGCGCTCCTCGGCGTCGCCGGCGCCTACGTCGTCCTTTCGGCGACGTACTACGACGACCTCGGCTACCTGAGTCGACGTCCCCGTCCTGTACCTCGTCCTCGCAGTCATCGGCGTCCCGCTCGCCGCCACCGCAGCCGGCTGGCTCCTCGCCGGCCGCGAGCCGCGCGCAATCG
>CAWACA010000025.1:0-13523 GCA_963780385.1 uncultured Thermoleophilia bacterium
CTCGCGCGCAGGCGCATGCCCCCTTGGAACCGTCGCGGCGAGAAACGGGCCGCCAGTCGCAGGTTCATAGCGAGGGTGACGCTCGATTACAAGAAACCCCTGCCTGAGCGGGGGTTTCTTCTTGAAGCAGGGGGTCGTCGACTGCGGTCGCTGCCAGCTGGTTGTCGCCCGCGTCCTTGAAGGGAAGCTGCGAGCCGGGTCAGATCCTGCGGCGGCGAGCTGTGTCGGCGCATCGGCCGGCACCGCCCCGCCCCCTCTCAGCTCAGGCCACGATCACGGGCTGTGCAGGCGTTTTGTTCAAACACGGGGAAAACCGCACTACACTGCGATGAATAGGGGAGCTCGTCCGGCCGTCGGTCGGTATGCGGATGACGGTACGGGCGTCTGGGGAGGTTATCGATGCGGCATGCGACAGACCGACGCAAAGTCGTCCGCGAAACGATCGACGGTGAGGCGATCCTGATCCACATGGAGACGGGCGTCTACTACAGCCTCGACGGCACTGGTTCAGAGGTCTGGGATCTGGTGGTCGCCGGCTCTGAACGCGCGACGAGATCGCCGCGCGATTGCGGCATGCGCTACGAGGCGCCGCCCGGGGCAGTCGAGGAGGCGGTCTCCGCCCTCATCACACGAGCTCTTCGTTGCGGGACTCGTCGATGAAGCCGATCGGTCTCCGGCGAATGGCCGGGCTCGGGCCGGGAAGCCTGATGCCGGAAGACAGCAACTCCACGCCTCCGCGTACGGAGTTCGCAGCGCCGACCCTGCATCGATACACCGACATGGCGGATTTCATGCTCGTCGATCCGATCCACGAGGTGGCAGAGAATCGGGCTGGCCGGAACCGCAAGCCCGCGCTCTAACCCCCACCGCGACCGTCGTCGTGGGGGCAAATGCGAACCTCGGGCGGGAGCGGCCTACCGCCTCGACTTACCTGGCGATGCTCAGCGCCGGCTTCCGGGCGGCATGCCAGGCGAGCGGTTGCATCGAGCGGCAACCTGGTCATCGCCGAGCGGAGCGTGCGGCTGCGCTTCGCCGGCTCGGCGCTGGTGGAGCCCATGTCCTGTGCCCTGGCGCACCTCGAAGCGGGACGACGGCGAGCCGGAGGCCGCGACGGTGCTGCTCTGGGATGCCGCGTCCACCGGGGTGTCCCTGCCGCCGGTGCAGTGGCGTGCAGAGGAGGATGGGGGACCACGGCCAGTCGCGCGGGTACCGCGTCCGCGGCTGGGACGACGATCGCATCTACACGTTGCACGATCAGGATTACGGGGCGATCACGATCTTCGATCTGACCTCTCGAATCGGGCGTTTTCGCGACCCGGGACGCGGGGGCGGTTCCTCTCTACGAACGAGCCGCGCCCCTGCGCACTGTCCTCCACTGGGCGTTGAGCGAACCGGGAAGGCATCTCCATTAAACGGGAGCGGTGGGTGGACCGGACGGTGGCCTCCTGGTGGCAGGGAAGAGTGGGTCCGGCAAGTCGACGCTCGCGCTCGCCTGCGCCGAGGCGGGGCTCGGCTACGGGTGAGACGACTACGTGCTCGTCGACGGGTGCGATCGGGCGCCACCCACCGCCCACGCGGTGCACTCGACGGTGAAGCTCGAGCCCGGAGGGCGCGGGCCGTCGGGCTGAACTCGACCTGGCGGCCCTGGCACGAGATCCCACCGACAGCGGAAAGGTCGTGGTCGACGTCGCTCGCCACCGTCCGACGGCTCTCGTCAGGAGCGTGCCGTTGCGCGCCGTCGTGCTCCCCCGTGTGCAGGGAGGGCCCTGGAGACCACGCGTGTGGGAGGGTGTCCGCCGGTGAGGGCGTGCGCGCCCTGGCCCCGAGCACGGTCTATCCAGCATTTCGGGCACGGGGCTGCCGGGATGGAAACGGTCGCCGAGCTGATGCGGCGTGTCCCCGTCTACCGCATGGAGCTGGGTCGGGATATGGCCTCCGCGGTCGAGGCGGATGACACAGCTGGCTCGAGGCTCCCGGCCTGTGAGGCGAGGCCCTCGTCAGCGTCGTGATCGCCGGTCTACAACGGCGAGCGCTTCCTCGCCGAGGCGATCGACAGCGTGGCCACCCAGCAGTACCCACACCAGGAGATCATCGTCGTCGACGACGGATCCACCGACGGCAGCGCGGCCATCGCCCGCGAGCGACCGGGTCCGATATCAGTGGGCAGCCGAACCAGGGCGTGGCCGCGGCCCGAAACGCCGGCCTCGCAGCCGCGCGAGGCGAGGCTGATCGCCTTCCTCGATCAGGACGACGTCTGGCTCCCACACAAGCTCGAGTCCCAGGTGGCGTTCCTAGCGTCGCGGGCCCCGGGGGTCGACGTGGTGATCTCGCCGCTCGAGATCGTGGTCGAGCCAGGCGTCACCCCGCACAGCTGGTTCGAGCCTGACCGAGGGATGGAGGTTCAGACCGTCGTACAGCTCGGGGCGATGCTGGCTCGGCGAAGCTGCTGCTCGGCCGCATCAGGAGTCTTCGACACGCGGTACAAGTCCGCGAGCGACACCGACTGGATCCTGCGGGCCCGTGATGCGGGACTCGTGGCTGGAGACGACGCTCGGGATCTGCATGCGCTATCGCCTGCACCAGGACAACAGCTAGCGGGAGGAAGAGTTCCCTCCTGAGCGCAGAGGTTCGCGACGCGTACCGGGCCTCCGTGGCGCGCAAACGTGGAGCCCTCCTCCACGGTTCAAACGGTGATGGCGCCCGCCGTAGCCTCTGGGCCTCGTTCCTTGCCCGCCCTCGGCTGGAAGCCGAACGAGCAGCAGGAACTCCTCCTGCGAGCGGCGCTCTCGCCTCCTTCGGGGAGGCGGCCGCGGCGTGGCGGCAGGCATGTCGTGCGGTGGACGTCGACGCTCTCGACGGACGCTTGCATGACCTGCTGCCGCTCCTCTATCGCGCACTCGCAGCCGGAGCGGTCGACGGAGCCCGTGCCTCGGCCGGCTGAAGGGCGTGTATCGCCGGGGCGTGGTACGGGCAACCAACTCCTGCTGCGCCGCGCCGGCCGGGCGCTTGCCGCGCTCCGGGAAGAGGGCATCGATTCGATGGTGTTGGGCGGCGCAGCCGTCGGGCTCTTGCACTACCGTGACGCCGGCGCTCGCCCGATGTCGGACACGAGCATCGCGGTACGGCCAGCGGCCGGCCGACCGTGCCGGAAGGTGCTGCGCGATGCCGGTTGGGATGCGCCACCGCGGCCGGGGTCGCGGATCAGACCCAATGGGAGGCGAGCGTGCCACTGGCTGTCGAGGACGTGGGTGCTTTCGCGCCCTTGTGGGAGCGACCAGCTCCTTGGCACGTGCGCGCGCGGGATCTGCTTGGTCGTCACGGCCCGCCTCGGGGATATGGGTCGCCGACGCGCTCGTGATCATCGGCTCCTCTCCAGCCGCGATCGACTGGGAGTGGCTCTTGCGCCGAGCGGCCGAGGCCCGTGTCGAGCCCCACCTCCACGTCGCGCTCGCTTACCTCCGGGAGACGTTCTCTGCGCCGGTTCCGGCCGGGAGTCGTCGAGTTCGCTCGAGACTGCAATGACGGCCCTCGGGCGTCGCGCGCCTGCGGGTCGCGCGCGCCCGCGCTGTCGTCCAGCGCGGCGCGCTTCACTCTGACGTGCAGCCCGCGGCCGGCGGGGGGCTCTTCCCCAGCGCGCAGCCGCCGCGCGTGGTCTTCAGTACGCGGAACGTGCCGAGGCGAAGTGCCGTCACGTCGTGGCTCAGGTTTCCGCCGTGGACGTCGGCGCATGAGGACGACCGAATCGAGGGTCACGACGGGCGCTCGTTCCCGCCCGGAACAGGTAGTCGGCGTCCTCGCCGTGGACGTACGCCGGATCGAAGCCTCCGACTCGACGAAGAGCGACCGGCGCATCACCATGCTGATAAGTGGCACCGCGCCGAGCTCCACGAGGTCCGGACGCCGCTCGGCGAACTCCGGCGCCAGCTTGGCCCATTCGGGCATCTCGACGCCCGGCTCGAGCATCAGCTCCTGGCGGCCGAGGACGCACCCCACCTCAGGGTGCTCGAGGAGATGGCCAATCTGGCGCTCGAGCTTGTCCGGCGGGAGCAGGTCATCCGCGTCGTGGAAGGCGAGGAACTCGCCCGTTGCAGCAGCGGCGCCCGCATTTCGCGCGACCGCCGGCCCGCCGCGCTCTTGCTCGAGGACACGTACCGCCCGGAACGAGCGGGCAACAGCGGCGCTTCCGTCCGTCAAGCCGTCGTCGACCACGATCACCTCGACCGGGCGATACGTCTGAGCGAGGACACTCGCGACGGCCTCCCCGAGGTAGCGCGCGCCGTTGAAAACCGGGATCACGACGCTGGCAGGAGCGCCGGTCATGACCCCGGGGTCCTCCGCACCCGCGGCGCGCCCATTGAGCTGGCCGTGGAGGAACTCCGAGACGGTGACGCATTCCAGCCCTTGCGCGGCCAAGCGCGGCAGCAGGCCGTCGAGGATCGCGGCGACGCGGGCGGGCGCCATCTGCGGCCCGTCGTGGAGGAGGACGATCGACCCACCGCGCGCCTCGGCCAGCACACGCTCGACGATCTTGCCGGCTCAGGGTCGCGCCAATCGTGCATCGACGTCCCAGCCGATCGCCGACAGGCCAGCGGCGCTGACGGTGCGAGCGAGGCCGGGCGCGAGGTGGCCGTATGGCGGCCGGAACAGGCGCGGCTCCGCGCCAATCATCCGGCAGATCTGCGCGCTCGTGACCGCGAGCTGGCCGAGATCGGTGAACCAGCCTCCGCTGAGCTCGTGCTTCCAGGAGTGATTTCCGATCTCGTGGCCCTCCGCTGCAGCCTGTCGGAGGACTCGGTGGAAGCTCTGAATCCGGTTGCCGACGACGAAAAAGGTGGCATCAGCCCCATGCCGGGCCAGCCGCTCGAGGGCGATGTCCGTGGCCGCTGCCGGGCCATCGTCGAATGTCAGAGCGATGCGCGGTTCCTCGCGGGGGCCGTGACGATGGAACGGAACGCTTTCACGTCCGGGCCCTCGCGCGACGAGCGGCGCCTCGCACGAACCCTCTTGTGGCAGCGGAGAACGGAACGCCATGCGTCCAATCATGATCGAGATCGAGCGCAGCGCAATATGCTCGGTAGATGACGACCGCATCCGCAGGCGGCCTCGGGTGGCGGCGCGAGTGGCTGAGCCTGCCGTATTCGGATCAGATCGCCCAGCTCGCTCGCTTGCTCGACGAACACCCAGGCCGGGACGGCCCGGACCCGGAGGCGCAGCGCGCACAGACACGCCTCGTCGATGCGGCGCTGCATCATCGCCTCGCGAGCTATCTCATCCGTGCCTGCAGGCCGGGCGGCTCCAGGTGGCGCCGCGGATCGCCACCGACTGGACGGCTCGCTCAATGGCTCGATTCTCTACGGGGCGGTACTCCGGCACGAGCTGGGACGTATCTCCGAGGTTCTGGCCGAGGCGTGTGGGAGGCGTCCACTCGCATTCAAGGGCCCGGTGCTCGGCGAGCTTTTCTATCCCGACCGGCGGCTGCGGCCCTACTTCGACCTCGATCTGCTCGTGCCGTTTGCGGGCTCGATGCACGCGACGCGGGCGCTGGAAGCGGAGGGTACGAAAGGCTGGAGGAGTTTCGGCCAGGCTATGCCGAGCGCTACGGCCACGACGTGCACCTTCGGCGGACGTCGCCGGGCATCGGGTAGACGTCGAGCTGCACTGGCGGATCGGCGATGATCCTCTCGGTCTCGGCCTTTCGGACGAGCGATTGGAGGTAGAAGCTGGGCTCGTCGAGATCGACGGCGCGACAGTCGCCGTCCCCGCGGACCGGGCCCACCTGCTCATGCTCGCCGTACATCTGCTCAGCGACCGCGAGAAACGGCTCTGCTCGATCAACGACATCGCGCTCCTCGCCCGCTCGCTCGACCCGACGGCATGGGCCCAGGCGTTCGCGCTGGCGGATGAGCTCGGGCTGGGATGGCCGCTCGATCGCGCGCTCGACTACGCGGAGCGCCACCTGGGTTACGAGCGTCACCGGCCGAGTCCCCCCGGGAGCCGCCCGCCTGGGGACCGTTGCGTGCCGTCGAGGAGCTGGACGTGCGTGCGTCACCGCACTTCGGGCGGCTGGCGGTGCTCTGCTGGCCGGAGCGCGTCGCCTACCTGCGTGCCGTTCTATTCCCACCCGAGCGGGCCTCGTAGGCACCGTTGGCGGCGGCGACGCAGGCGCGGTACGGCTCGTGAGCCGGCATGCTCGGCAAGCGCTGGCCGGGCTGACGCAGCCTCGCGGATCCGGGCGAACCGGCGGTAAAGACGTGAGTTCCGAGCCGCTCGTCGGGGTCGTCATCCCGGTCTGGAACGGGGAGCGCTACCTGCGGGAGGCGATCGAGAGCGTGCTCAGCCAGACGCACACCGGCCCTCGACGTCGTCGTGGTCGACAACGGCACCACCGATGCGACTCGGGAAATAGCACAGAGCTACGCGCCGGAGGTTCGCCTGATCACCGTCCTCACGAGGGACTGGGAGCGACCCGAAACGCCGGCCTGGAGGCCGTGCGAGGCGAGTACGTCGCCTTCCTCGATCACGACGACCCCTGGCCGGAGCGGAAGCTCGAGCTCCAGCTCGCGGCATTCCGCGCTCAGACGACGCCCGACCTCGTGTTCGGACACGTCCGGGAATTCGTCAGCCCGGAGCTCGAGGCGACCGCCTCGGCCTTTCCGCTGTGTCACAGAGCTCTCGCCCGGCGACAGTCGCGCGGGAACGACGCTCGCGAGCCGCGGGGCGGTAGACCGGTCGGGCCGGTCCCGACGCGGTGGATCAGCGCCGACTTCCTGGCCTGGCTTCTCGACGGCGCGGCGGCTCGGCCTACGGGAGGTCATGCTCCCCGAGCACGTTCTCTCCCGGCGCATTCACGACAACAACATGAGCCTCCGCCAGGCCGCGTCACTCGAGCCGAGTACGTTCGAATCCTCAAGGAGTCCATCGGCCGGGACACAACCAGCTGCTAGACGCGTTATCCACGGGCTCAGCGGCAACGACATCGTACGAATGCCGCACGATGCGTCGCAGCAGCCGCTCGTTGGCCGGTTGCGCCGCATCGGCAACGGCTCCCCAGGCGGGGTTGCGGGAGGTCGTCCACGCCGGAGCAGGCCGTGATTCGCCGGCTTCAGCCGGCTCGACTGTCGCCTGCGAGGTTCTTGACGAGCTTCAGCTTCGCGGCGTGGCCGCTCTCGCGCTCGATCTCGTCGACGGGGACGACATCGACCGGGGTCGGCGCTGCGCCGGCATTTGCGAGCGCCTCCTCGACGGCCGCACGCACGCGCTCGGGCATATCGAGCGCTGCAGACGCCTGGGCCACCACGCGGACCTCCAGGCCTCCCGCTGTGCGAACGATCTGGTACTGGCGCACCTCGGGGAGGCCCGCGAAGGGCGCGCGCAGCCGGTAGGGGTGGACACGGACGCTGCCGCCCGCGCGGCCCGGGAACTCGAGGATGTCGTCGCTGCGGCCGTCGATGCCGGCGAGGCACCGGTACGGCAGACCCGCCGGGTTCGTACCTGCCGCGAGCGTGACGGAGTCCGAGAGCTCGTAGCGGATCAGCGGTTGCGTGCGCTTGGCAAGGTTCGTGACGAGCACCTTGTAGCCCGGCTCGCCGGGCGGCACGGGCCGGTTGTGCTCGTCGACGACCTCGACGATCGCGAGGTCTTCGTCGACGTGCAGGCCGGGGTGGGGCGGAGTGCTGTTGGCGAGATACAGGGTCTCGGTCGTCGCGTAGATCTCGGTCGGCTGCGACGCCCCACGCCTCGTGGATCCACCGGCGCGCTTCGTCGGTGAGGACCTCGCTGCTGACCGCGACGATCCGGGGCGCGATCCGGAGCCGGCCGTCGAGCTGCTCGCGGGCGAGCAGGGCGGCCAGGCTCGCGTAGCCGACCACCGCCTCGGGCTGGTAGTCGTTGAGCGCCGACACGATCTCGTCGAGCGGCGTGAGGACAGAGAGCTCGGGCGTGCCGGCCCGGCCCGAGCGGAAGGCCGCGAACAGCTCGCGGGTGATGTGCAGCGGGTTCGGCGCGCCGATGGGGACGAGGCGGGTCGTCGGCGTGATCCCCGCGCGCGCGAAGATTCGCAGCGAGGCGGCCACCCAGAACCGGAACTCCTCCTCGCTGTAGACGATGAGCGCGCGGACGCCGCTCGTCCCCGATGTCGAGAAGACGCGGTAGCGGTTCAGGAAGAGAGCACCAGGGTCGGAGCCCTGGAGGTGCTCCTCGAGCTCCGCGAGCCGCAGCCTCGGGTCGGTGACGATCCGGTCGAACTGGTCGATCAGCGTCGCCTTGGAAAGCGTCGGCAGCTGCTCGAGCGGTATCTCGCCGCTGCGGGCCTCGGGGCCGAGCACCTCGCGGTAGTAGGGCGAGGCGGCGGTCGCATGGGCGAGCAGCTCTTGCAGGCGCCCGCGCTGGAAGTGCGAGCAGCTGCTCGCGGGACCAGCCGTCGCGGGCGATCAGCTCGGCGCCTTGTGCCTGGAGCTCTGCGAGGTCGGTTTCGTGCGCGGACAGGGTCGTCGGGCTCATCGAGCGGTCTCCTTCCGTGATGCTTGACCGTCGTCGGGGAACCTCGTCAGGCCGAGAACGTAGGCGGCGTGCATCTCCTCGAAGAGCTCTCCGGAGACCTTGCCGCCGGTGAGGAGCCGGTCGAGCGCGATGCCGCGTGCGAGCGCGTTCGAGCCGCGGGCGATCTCGTTGGCCGGTATCGCGAACTGGACGCCGTGCCGCGCGCCCAGCTCCTCGATCAGGCCGGCGATGATGTCGAAGAAGCGCTCGCGCCGCTCGGAGACCGCCGCGCGAAGCGCGGGGCGTCGCGAAGCGTGCGCCCAGAACTCGAGCAGCAGCGGCGTCCATCCGGGCTCTGCCTCGTCCGCCGCCACCATCGAACGTGCGACGGCGCGGTAGCTGTCCTCGAGACTCTGCTCGTCGAGGATGACGTCCACGAGGACGCGGGCACGCTGCTCGAAATGCGCATCCAGGACCGCGAGAAACAGGTCGTCCTTGCCGGCGAAGTTCGAATAGACGGCACCCTTCGAGTAGCCGGCGCGCTCGGCGATCTCGTCGAGCGACGCTCCGTGGAATCCGCGCTCGACGAAGACCGTCCGGGCCGTCGCGACGAGATCCGCCCGGGTCCGCTGCTTGCGCTGTGTGTGCGTCAGCCGTGCCATTTGGATACCAACGGTATCTTGCTACCAGCGGTATACACCCACCGGCCATCGGTGTCAAGGCCTGCGCGTGGTTGTGCTCGACCGGCTTCGTGCGTACGCTGTGAACAGGACGAGCAGCTGCGGCTTGGCCGAAGGAGCGTGTCTGGATGTCAGAGACGATCACGGCGCCGCAGCCCGGTGCGCCCGGGCAGGAGCCTCCGCCCCCCGGTGCGCCCAACGGGGAGCCCCCGATCGGAAAGAGCGGCGCGATGCTCTTCTCGACGCTCGTCCTGGCGCACTACCGCTACTTCATCCTCAACGCCCGCTACGGCGAGCTGGGTGGGATTCCGAAGCGCTACGAGCCCGAGGGCGCCAGGGAGATCGTCGGCGACGGAAAGGCGCCGGCGGCCCCGCAGGCAAGGGACGCCGCGAGGCTGGAGTACGAGAGGGCTCTGAAGCGCTTCGAGAAGAGCGAGGGACGGATCCAGAGCGCGTACTGGTGTGTCTTCGCGCCGTCGGGAATCGCGGTGACCGAGAAGCCCGGCGCGCGCATGCTGCGATTCTGGCGGCACCCGCCGATCGTGCGCCTCTACCGCGAATCGGACTGGCTGACGAACGCCTACGGGGACATCACGCTGCTGCTCCACCACTGCGACACGATCGCGATGAAGGCCGCCCGAGTGCTCCGCGGTACCGCGATGAAGATCGCAATCGAGTGGGTGTTCTCCGAGCAGCGGTTCCTGCTTGCGGCGGCGGAGGAGCGGACCAGGCTCCGATTGGAGATTGCGCGGTCCCGCGTATCGGGCCGGCCGGGCAACGGTGGCTCCACCGCGGGCGCCGAGACGAACGGTGAGATCGACGGGCAGGCCGCTGCCGAGGAAGACCAGGGGCCAGGCAATGAAAGCGAGGCCCGGTCGAGGCCGGCATGACCCACGGTGACGTTGTCAGCCCGCAACGGCCCGCCGGCACGGTCGATCACGGCGGCGATCGCGCGAGCCGCCCCGCCGCACTCCGGCTCATGGAGCACGCGAAGAAGGAGCTGCTCGCGATCGAGCGGTTCTACGACCGTGCGGCGAAGAAGGCCGCTCGCGTCATGTACTTCTGGGGCATGGTGACGGGCTTCGTCGCGGCGCTCGCTCTCGCGGCGCTGATGGCCTTCATCGTCCACGAGACGTTCGTCCCGATCGACCTGGACGGCAAGCCCGCTCAGAACTTCTTCGTGTGCTTCGCGGCCGGCGCGCTCGGGGCGGTCATCAGCGTCCTCATGCGCATGAGGAACCCCCAGGCCTTCGAGCTCGACTACGAGGCCGGACGGTGGCAGGCCTTCTGGCTCGGCAGCTTCCGGCCCTTCATCGGCGCCATCTTCGGCCTGATCATCTACTTCGCCATCGACAGCGATCTGCTCCAGATCGTCGTCCCGGACGAGAACCCCGCCACCGACGCCTCGGACGCCTCGTTCTCGTTCCTCGCCCTCCTCGCCTTCGCGGCAGGCTTCAGCGAGCGTCTGACGAAGGTCGTGCTGGACGGGGCCGACCGCAGCATCCGGGCGGTGCTCGGAGGCGATGACGCCAACTCGGCTCCGCTGCCCGCCGCCCCGGTCTCGGCAGAGCGACTCGAGTGGCTGATGCGGCTTCGCGAGCAGGGGCGGCTGACCGACGACGAGCTCGAGGCGGCCAGACGGCTCATGGGCGCGTAGTCACGCAACGAGCCCGCGCAAGCGGCGCGCGAGCGCCGCGCGCAGCGGCCGCGGGCCGAAGGCCCGCCAGGCCGCGAAGCCTCACCGAGCCCGTAGGGCTCGGTACTTGGCCGGCTCAGCCGTGACAGGAAAGGCGCGCGGAGCGGGCCGGTCACGCAACGAGCCGGCGGTATGACCGCCCGTCTCCCATGGCCGGCGCTCTCCGCAACGACGTCACGCTGGGCTGCCGGATCCTCGACGCCGAGGGTCACAGCGACCTCATCTGGGGCCACGTGTCGGCACGCGATCCGGCAGGCCGCGGTGTCTGGATAAAGGCGGCGGGCCCCGGCTTCGACGAGGTGGAGCCGGCCAACGTCACGCCCGCGAGCCGCGACGGCGCCGTGCTCAAGGGCGAGGGGCGGCTGCACGTCGAGTACCCGATCGACGCCGAGGTGATGGCAGCTCGCCCGGATGTGGAAGCGGTCGTTCATACCCATGCGCCGCACGCCGTGGCCTTCGCCGCGACCGGGCGGCCGCTGCACCCCGTCTCGCACGAGGCCACCCTCTTCGTGCCCCCCGAGCTGGCCCGTTTCACGAAGACGTCCGATCTGATCGTCACGGCGGAACTCGGTCAGGACGTCGCCGAGGCGATCGGTGACCGCAACGCTCTCATGCTCGTGAACCACGGCATCGTCACGGTCGGGGCCGACGTGCCCGAGGCCGTTATGACCGCCGTGTTGCTCGAGCGCGCGTGCCGGATGCAGCTGCTTGCGCTCGCCGCCGACGGCGCGCTGACGTGGGACGGACGACGAGGAGGCTCTGGTCAAGCGCGCCCACTGCTACTCGCCCGAGCAGCTGCGCGCCGCGTGGGACTACCTGGCTCGTCGGGCCGAGCGCGAGGTCTCATGAGGCTGCCGTATAAGCAGTGGCACGTGACCGGCCCGCTTCGGGGGCCTTCCCTGTCACGGCTGAGTCGGCCAAGTACCGAGCCCTACGGTCTACTTTGGGGCTTCACGGCCTGGCGCGCCTGTCGCCGCCCGCGGCCGCTGCGCGCGGCGCTCGCGCGCTCGCTCGCGCGGGCTCGTTGCGTGACTAGCCCCGCACCCGGATTCCTCCGTCGGAGTTGACGATCATGCCCGTGATGCCGCGGGCACGGTCGGAGGCCAGGAAGACGTACGCGCCGGCGTGATCGTCCTGTCCGAGCGCGACGTGGAGCGGCGTCCGCTCGCGAAGGCGCTCTTCGCGGCCCGGGTCGTCGTCGAGGCGCCGCTCGCCGAGCCCGAGCGAGACGGCGCCCCTCGAGCGGGGTGCCGAGCGTCCCGCCGGGGGCCACGCCGTTGACCCGGACGCGGGGCGCCAGCTCGTGGCGCCGAGCCGGGCGACGATGCCGCGGACGGCGAACTTCGAGGCGACATAGAGGACGCCGCCGCGGCCCGGGTAGAAGCCCGACGTCGAGACGGTGAAGACAATGCTGCCTCCGACAGCGGTCAGAGGCTCGAGCGCCGCCCTGGCAGACAGCAGGTAGCTCTTGACGTTCGCGGCAAACAGCTTGTCGAACGCGGCGCCGAAGCTCTCGTCGGGAATCGCCTCGAGCCGGGTGTAGTAGTCGAAGACGCCGACGAAGCTCACGAGCGTGTCGAGGGCGCCGAACGCCTCGAGTGTCTCACGTACCGCCCGCTCGTTGTCCGTGGGCGAGGTGGCGTCCCCCTGGATCGCCAGCACCCCCGGCCCGAGCCGCGAGAGCTGCTTGCACTTGGCTGGATCGATCTCGAGCACCCCCACGTGTGCACCCTCGGAGAGGAAGGCCTCCACCGTCGCTCTCCCGATCCCGGAGCCTCCGCCCACGAGGAGCGCGGCCTTGCCGTCGAGCCAGCCCACGAGCTAGTCCAGCACGACCATCAGAGGAAGACCGCGAGGTTCTGGGTGCGCAGCACCGACTCGTCGGCCAGGATCTCACGCTTCGCGAGCCGCAGGCCGGCGTCGGTCCGCCGCAGCGTGTCCGTCCGCTCGGCCGATACGAGGTCGGCGTCGCGGATGTCTCCCCGGCTACGGAAGAGGAGGACGTACGACTTCACGACGATCTCGTCTGCCGCGGTCCCGTCGAACGTCCGGACGTTCGTCACGAAGTGGCGGGTACGCGACGGCGGGCCCTCGGTCCAGGCGTGGCCTGTCTCGAAGCGCTCGATGCGCTTGCGGAGGGAGTACAGATCCTCGTCGAAGTGGGCCATGTCCTCGAGCAGGCCGCGCTCGAGTGTCTCCGGCGCCGTTACCCGGACGGGCATCCGGTAGACGATGTCGGGAGCGAGCAGGTCGAGCCACTCGCGGAACCGCCTCTCGTCGAGCAGCTCAGCCTCGCGGACGAGGAACTCGTGTGCCTCCTGGTGCACGGTGCTCGTGAACGACAGCATCGCAGGGGCCCTTCAGCGTGCCGCCGTTCCGTTCGCGAGGTACCGGCTCCAGAGGTTGAGAAGCTCGCGCTGGTTGTACTCCCCGAATCCGACGAAGGCACGCCCGGGGCCCGGCCACCCCTCCACGGGATCGTGCAGCAAGCGGCCCTCGCGGTCGATGCCCATCCGGTTGTAAAGGCTGAGTCGCCGAGCGAGCCGGCCGCGGGCCATCTGCGTGATGGACGTCCAGTTCTCGACGTCGTCCTGCTCGAACATGCCGGAGCTGCCGAAGCACATCAGGTAGGCTATCGCTGCTGGTTCCGTTGGTCTTGCTCTCGGCGA
>CAWACA010000026.1:0-68644 GCA_963780385.1 uncultured Thermoleophilia bacterium
TCGTTTCCCAGCTCGGCGTCTGTGCGGCGGGCGACGCCCGCGAAGCCGAGGCCGGGCTGCAGATGCTCGCGGCCCGTGGCAACGCTGTCGATGCCGTCGTTGCCGCCGCGTTCACCGGGTTCGTCGTCGAGCCCGCGAGTTGCGGCCTCGGGGGCTCGGGCCATCTCGCGCTCTTTCTGAGCGGGAGCGGCGAGTTCGTTTCGGTCGACCACAACGTGCGGGCGCCTCGGGCCGCGCGAGCAGATCTGTTCGAGGTCGATTCCGAAGCACAACCGAACTACTACGGTGGGGTGGCCGTCGCCGGCCGGCGCAACGAGTGGGGCCATCTCGCGGTCGCCGTCCCGGGCGCGGTGGCAGGGCTTTGCGCGGCGCACGAACGCTGGGGCAGGCTACCGCTCGCTCAGGTTCTCGGCCCTGCGATCGAGGCAGCCGAGGCCGGCGTTCCAGTCACGTGGAGCCTCATCCTCACCATCGTCGAGCGGCTCGAGGAGATTGCGGCGACGCCCGTTGCCGAGTCGCTCCTCTTGCGTAGCGGACGCCCGCCCAGGCTGACAGACGCCCTCGATACGTCGGAGCTCGCCCTGGTGCTTCGGGAGATCGCTGCGCACGGCGCCGCCGGCTTCTACTCGGGGTGGGTGGCGGACGCGATCGAGAGCGAGGTACGCAAGCACGGTGGCCTGCTCACCGCGGCCGACCTGGCTGCCTACACGCCGAAGATCGCGGTCGAAGAGCCCGCATCGTATCGCGGTTGCCGGTACGCCACGGGGAGCGATCCGGTCGGCTACGAGGCGATGAACATCCTCGAGTGCTTCGACCTTGGCCCGCACGGTCCCGACGGCGTCGAATACCGGCATCTCATGGCTGAGGCCCTCGGCCACTCCTTCGCCGACAATGTCGCCCATTACGGAGACCCTGACGTTGTAGCCAGCCCGGTGAACGGCCTTTCGAGCCGCGAGTTCGCCGCCGAGCGGGCGGGCGCCATCCGTCTTGACCGTGCGGCGCCGCGGCCGGTGGCCCCCGGGGACCCGTGGCCGTATGAACAGCTGGTCGTGCGCAAAGGCGCGCAGGTGCCCGGTTCAGCTATCCGCGGCGGCAGCAGCACCAGCCACATGGCGGTGGCAGACTGGGAGGGGAACCTCGCCGCTCTGTGCACCACCCTTACGACAGGCTTCGGGTCGCTCGTGCTCGTTCCAGGCACGGGGATACTGCTCAACAACACGATGCAGGACTACGATCCGGTTCCCGGGCGACCCAACTCGATTGCGCCTGGGAAGATGCCGATGTTCGCCGTGCCCACGCTCGTTGCCGCGCGGGAGGGAAGGGGCATGCTCGCGGTCGCCGGGGCCGGCGGGTATCGGATCACGACAGGTGTCCTTCACCCGATGGTCAACATCGTGGATTTCGGCATGAGCGTCCGGGAAGCGGTCGACGCGCCGCGCGTGTACTGCCAGGGCAACGAGACGTTTGTCGATAGCCGCATCCCCGAGCCCGTGCGCGAACGGCTTGCCGAGCTCGGCCACGATCTGGTCGTGCAGGAGGAGCGGCCCGGTTCGGTCAACTTTGCACGCGTCGGCGCCGTCCGCAGCCATTCCGAGAGCGGTCTCCTCGAAGCCGGCGCCAGCCCCGCCTGGATCGCGGCCGCGGCCGGTCTCTGAGCGACCGGTCTTTCGTTCCTCGCCGAGACGACCCACCAGCCCCGCCCCCCGACGCGAGGCTCGCGGCAACGTCGCCATTGGGAGAAGGTAGGTCGAGGTCGTTATTCCGCGAGCCGCGCCTATCCCTGCAAAGCTGCGGGGAGCTCCGACGACACGGAAGGACGGGTTAGATGCTGTTCCACATCAAGCAGTCGCACGCGCCGAAGGACTGTCCTTACGGCAAGGGAGGTTCCCAATCGCTCTTCGACGGTGACTCGCAAGACGTCAAGATCCATGGCTATTGGCTCGCCTTTCCGCAGCACACCACATATCTGGTTGTCGAGACCGACGACATCGTGCACCTTCAGGCCTTCTTGAGGCCGGGGACAGGCGTGACGACGTGCGAGATCACGCCGGTTAGCGACCGACCGGTGCCACTGCCCTCGTCGTAGTCCCGAGCTGTCCAAAATGGGTGTTGCCCGAGTAGGAAGCACGCGTTTACTCGGCCCCGTCAGGACGGTCGCGCATCGGGGTGACCCATGCCCGCCGACGGGCGGGAACCCCGGCCCCCGACTCGAGGCTTTCGGCAGCCTCGCCGGTAGAGCAACAAGCGCCCCACCCGGAGAATTTGCGGAGCCTAAGTTCAGTTCAAGGCACCGTAACCCGAACTGTCCCGGCTACCTGCAAGCTGGCCGCCGCTAGAGGCTTGATGTGAAATTCGCGGTTGCGGAGTAGGGTTGGCGCGCCCCAGGCATAAGAACTGAGCCGGCTACAGGCTCAGGGTGTCGGTCATTCCCCTGGGCGGCGGTAGCCAATGCCCTTGCCCTTCGCGAGTGCCTCGAGCGTCTCTTCCACGGTCATCAGCACCGTGGTCTCGACCGAGGCGAGGGCGCCGCCTGCCGTGATAGCAAGCACGGCGCCGGCCATCGAGACGTTGTCGGGCGCCTCGTAGATCGCGTAGCCGTCGTATTTGCCGAAGCCATACCAAAAGCCGTGGAGGGCGCCGCCCACCTGTTCGATGTACGCGCGCGCCGCATCGCGGCGATCTTCAGGGTTCTGCATAAGCTTCGCCCACGTCTCAGGCGTGTAGCTGAAGCGCATGAGATAGACAGCCATGGCACCTCCTGATTTGTCGTCGTGCGAGTCTTCGCCACGTCGCGATAGTTGCCTGCCAGTTGAGGGCCTCACGCGAGGCATCACCCTGGAGGGATTTCACATCAAGCCTCTCGTAGCTCACACTGCTCGCGCTTCGTCTGGCGCACATCGGCACGCCGAGAGCGCGCTGGTCCGGCCAATGGCTGATTAGCCCGCGCGGCCGTCGTTCTCCCATGCCCGTCAGCGGGAGGGAAGCCCCCGCCCCCGCCCCCCCGACCCGACCTCAGCGTGGCGCCTGCCAGGAGAGACTCCACGCGGACACGATTCCGGGAAATTCGATCCTGGCGCCCGTGAGTTAGCCGTGCCCGCCGGCGAGCGGGAACCCCGGCCCCGACCCGAGGCTAGCGCCGAATTCGCCACGGGAGGCTCCATGTTGCGCCAACTTGACCGCGGAGGCTGCCGCAGGGAGCGGCTAGCTCGGTTGAATGAGGGCGCTATGGATTCGGCCGGTAACGCGGGGGGCAGTCCGCCATGGGGATCTTCCTGGCGGCGGCGATGTTCGTGTTCGTCATCGACACGTCGTTCATGAACGTGTCGATCTCAGCCGTCGTGGATGACCTCGATACGACGGTGAGTGGTGTCCAGGCGGCTGTCGCGATCGAGGCGTTGGTCTCTGCCGCCTTCATCCTGATCAGTAGCAAGCTCGGCGACCTCTTTGGCCGCAAGCGAGCATTTGTCGTGGCCTGGTGCTCTACGCGGCGGGCGCTCTCGCGATGGTGTTCGCGCAAGGCTTGACCGCGATCATCGTCTTCTGGGCGGTGATCGGAGGGCTGGGTGCCTCGCTCTACCTGCCCGCGATGCAGTCGCTGATTCACGGCAACTTCGAAGGCAAAGCCCGGGCGCGGGTCTTCGCGCTGGTGGGTGCGTCTGGCGCGATTGCCGCCGCCATCGGACCGTTGATCGGCGGCTTCGTCACGACTGTCCTCTCGTGGCGCGTCGGGTTCGCGCTCGAAGCGGTCATCATCGCGGCCGTCCTGCTCGGGAGCAGGCGCATCCGTGACGTGCCGTACACGGGTGATCGGTCCGTCGATGTGGTCGGCGCGTTTCTATCCGTGGTCGGTATGGGTGGGCTCGTCGTTGGCGTGCTCGTCTGGCAGGAGGGCGGCGAATCCGTCGCGGCTCTGCTCGCGGTCGGAGTCGCAGCGATGGCGGCCCTCGTGTACTGGCTGCGCCGCCGCAAGCGTGAAGGCAAGGCCGCCCTGCTCGATCCGGCCCTCTTCGCGTCGAAGGCGTACAGCCTCGGGGTGACGCAGATCTTCCTTCAGCAAGCGGCGCTGGGCGGAATGTTGATTGCGCTCCCGATCTTCTTGCAGCTGGTCTGGGGCTACAGCGCGCTCGAAGCCGGCGTGACCCTCGCGCCACTGTCGCTCACCATGTTCGGCGTCGCGCTGCTCGCCGGGAAGAGAGCGGGCAGGCGGCGGCCGGCCGCCATCATCCGCGCGGGCTTCGTGCTGCTCGCGGCATCGATGGTGATCCTGATCCCGCTCGTCCCCACCGCGGATTCCGGCTGGGCTCTCGTGATCCCCTTGGCGCTCGCGGGTGCAGGGCTCGGCTTGCTGGCGTCTCAGCTCAACAACTACGCGCTGTCGCCCATCTCGGAGGAGCGCGTGGGCGAGGCCGCCGGCGTCACCTCGGCAACCGGATCGTTTGGCCTCTCGTTCGGTCTCGCCTTCGCGGGCGCCATCATGCTCGCAACGCTCTCGATCGCGTTCACCAACAAGGCTGAGTCCAGCAGTGTTCTTCCCCCGGCCGAGCAGCAGCAGGTCGCGGAGGTGCTGGAGGACGACGCCCAAGTCATGAGCGACGCCCAGCTGGAGGAGCTCCTCGCGGGCCAACCCGAAGAGATCCAGGACGAGATCCTCAGCATCAACGACGACGCCCGCGATCTCGCCCTTCAGGTCGCCCTGCTCGTCACGCTCGTCGCCGCACTCGCCGGTCTGGCGTTCGCTTTCCGCATGATGCGCCTGCCAGACCCGGAGCCGACGAGTGCGGTCGAGGGAGCGCTAATCGGCTGACTCGGAGGGCCGGGCCTGGGCTGCGGAACAGCGTGTCCGACACCCCTTCATCGCCAAGGGTCGGTGACCCATGCCCGTCACCGGGCGAGAACCCCGGCCCCCGACCCGAGGCTCGGGGCAACGTCGCAGGGAGGAGCCACGTCCAGAAGGCCATCCGCCGTCTCCGGCCCGGTTTATCTCGGCCGTGCCTGCCGTCGTCGTTCAAGCTCTCTGCGAGCAGCGTCCCTGTGGGTGGGCCTTGGCGCGACCGGCCACAGCCCACGGTCAGGCGCACTTGCTCCTTGGCGTTTGGAGCCTTCTGGGTAGAGTCTGAGTAGGGTCAGTACGGGTCATCGCCGTCTGGCGCGGGCTGCGGCTCTCACCGCGTCATGGTCGGCTTTTGGGAGGGGTCGAACATGATGCTGCGGTTACGCAGGCTTTGCCTTTCGGCAGTGGGGTTCGTTGCGGCGATGGGGCTTGCTGTGTCCTGCGGCGAAAGCGAGGAGGCGGCGCCCCCAGCGTCTCCCCCGCCCGCTACGACTGAGGAAGCAGCCACGGGTGAGACGGGCGAGCCCGCTGTTGAGACGGCGGCCGGCGCGAGCAGCCCAGAGCCCGCTTCTGGCACCGAGACCTCGGCTAGCTCGCTCTTGTCGCCCCCGCTGGAGATGGATGTTCCGGCAGGTGCCGATGTGCAGGAGCTGAGCGGATCCTGGGGTTTTGCAGTCGAGAACGTCGGCTCAATCGGGATCGTTAGCCTTCACGGCAGCTCTTCGGCGCTTGCCGACCCGAGCTCCGAGCAGCCGCTTCCCGAAGGAGCAAACCCGAGCGGCATCTACCTCGAGACCGTACCGCAGGAGGGTTCGCTCGAGGACTGGCTCAAGCAGCATCCCAGACTCGAATTGACGGAAGCGGGCACGGTGTCGATTGCTGGCATCGAGGCCCCGCAGTACGACGTGACCGTGGCCGAACCCTACGAGAGCCCGAACTGCCAGCCTGAGCCCGAGTGCGTGGTCTTATTCGGCCTCGAGGAGCTCGCACCCGGGGAGTTCAACGGCGGCATTGCTGTGACCCCGGCGGTCCAGAATCGTGTCATCGCGGCCGACATTGAGCAGACCGGCGACCCGATTCTGATCTTTCTTGAGGCGCCGCCTGAGAACGCAGAGGCGTTCTTTGAGCAGGCCGAGGACATCGTCTCGACGCTCAGGGTCGCTGGAGTAGTTTGAGGCGACCAAACGAGCACCTCGGGCCGGAGGGGTCTCGCGTCTGAGGAGTGACCTGGCAGCGACCGAGGGAGGCTCTCATGTTGCCGGGAAGAGACAGCACGCGGAGAGCGGCGAGCGGCCGAACAAGCGCGAGCAGGGCTCGCGGCCTATCCGAACTAGGAGGAAGAAATGCGGCGCACGATCCTTGCACTAGCAATGGCAGGCTTGCTGATCCTGGCTGGCACGGCTTCGGCTGGAAAGCCGATCAAGCAGTTCGTATCACTCAACGGTTCCGCCCCGTTCGACATCGTCGGTCTTTGTGAAGACGATCTGGTCGGCCAGGAGAGCGGGCACATCCAGTTCATCACCCACTTCGACCGCCATGGCAACCTCAAGTTCGACAGTGCGCTGCCGTCCATCAAGATCACCGTCACCAACCCGACCACGGGCCTGTCCTTTACCGATCGGGACGTTGGCCTGGACAAGTTCACGCCGGCGCCCGGCGGTGGGGGGGTTGTGCTATCGACGGGCATCCACTTCAAGGTGAAGGGTCCCGATGGCCACATCATCTTCAAGCAGATCGGACTGCAGGTCATCACGCTTGACGCGAACTTCAACGTCGTGAGCATTGAGTTCCACGGAACGTTCGACTCGCTCGACGACTTCGCTCCGACGGTCTGCGCGGCGCTCGGCACCGCGCCTGCCGTGTAAGCCGGCCGAATCACCACAAGATCGCGGGAAGGTGGGCGGCCGGCCAGTCCGGCCGCCACCGACTCCGCGCCCACGCCCACACTTTTCGCGTTTTTCGGCTCGCCGACGCGCCTGCGATCATGGAGCGAGATCGAGCGAAATGGAGCACGACGTGCCCCGGCCTGACATCACGCGGTACGCAACACCGGAGAGCCGCCGCAAGGGAGCCCTGGTTGCCGCCGAGCGCAGACGCGAGCTAGGCAAGACGGTTCGCGAGCGTCTCGCCGAGATCGCGCAGGCCGAAGCCGAGCGAATCGCCCGCGTCTATCTCGAAGCGATGGAAGCCACAGACGACGACGGCAACCCCGAGCACCGCGTCAGGGTCCGTGCCGCGGACGGTCTGCTCGCCCAGGCTTACGGCCGGCCACCGCTCTCCGTCGAACTCGACAAGACCACGGAGACGACGATCGTCATCCAGTCCGAGATCGACTTGCAGCTCCTCCAGGCGAAGGAACTCCATGGCAGGTGAGCGCGTCCCTGACCTGACGCTCAGGGTGTACAGCCATCTCCTCGAGCGCGACCTGGCGGAGGCCGCCGTCAAGTACGACCCGCTCCGCGACGTGATGGTAGATGGCGGTAGACGGACTGCCCGTAAACCGCTTAGTTGAGCCGAACTGGCTAGGTTCCGATAACGTAACCTGCCTGTGCGCCGAGTCCGCCCGGGTACGGGGCGGCCCATGTGCAGCGCGCAAATCAGGCCGGGGATTTCATTCTAGCGTTTCACTCGTGCCGCCCCTGACCGAGCCGACCCGCGCCGCGGTCGTCACCTGGACAAGCGCCAGGCCGCGGCAGAGTGTCCTAGTGTTCGGCGCGTGACGCAAACGAGCTTCTTCAGCGGTCGGATCACGCTCACGATCCTCGGTGAGGACGGGGATCCGCAAACGGCGGACGCTGCCGACGTCTGGTTCCAGGGTGGCTGGCTCGTGTACCGGCCCCACGGCGTCGGTGAGGGCCAGTTCGTCGCGATTCCATCGCACCGGATCGTACGAGTCGAGACCGCACAAACCCAGCGGTAGAATTCTCATCCGCAGCGTGACGCTATTCGGGGAGGGGAATCTGTGGGTGCTGTGACGGTCAAGCTGGAGACGATGTCGATCCTGGTCGATACCGAGGAACTGGAGTGGCTCCAGAGCCGGCTCGCAGCGCGCCCGCCTGACCACGAGACGACCGCGATCATCGAGAAGCTGCACCAGGCTCTGAGCTCGCCCGAGCCACGAACGCTCGCCCTGGACGAAGCTGAGGCAGGCTTCGTGCTCGTCAACCTCGAAGGGCGCGACGACCTGCCCCCACAGCTGACCCAGCTTCGGGACGGCATCGAGCGGGAAAGCTGACGCCGGCATCTGGGGCCCCGACCGCCTCTGCGTGTCAGGGGGAAGGGTGCCTCGGGGCCGGCGTGCTGGACGCCAGCGCTCGCTAGACGGGCTGCACGACGCCGAGGCTCGCGGCGACGGGATCGATGCTGAGCTCCATCAGGAACTGGAGCTCGTCCGTGGGGAGAAGGCGCGTCATCCGCTCGACGACCGCCGCTCGGGCCGCGTCCGGTTGCGACCAGTCTGCGTTGCGAACGGCGTCGACAAAGGTCTCGATGTACTCCCGGTGCTCGTCGAAGTACGCCGGCGTGACCGGTCCACCGTGTCCGATGTGAAGGGCTGCGTCAGCGGGCAACTCCCGCCGGAGACGCTCGAGGTTGGCCAGCCACTCGTGGAAGAAGCCGTCGGCGAGATAGGCGTGCTTCCGGTCGTACACCTGGTCGCCGAGGAACACCGTTTGCCGCTCGTCGCCGAGGAACCAGATGCTGTCGTGAGGCGACTCGCCCGGCCCGAGGTCGAGCACGGTAAAGCTTGCACCACCGAGCTCGAGCCGCTCTCCGTCTGACGCGGTACGCGTCGGGAACGTGCGCTCGAGCGGCCACTCATCGCCGAACATCGGGCGCAGGATCTCCTCCTTGAGCGCATCGTCGCGCCGGATCACCGCATCGACGCCGGCCGTGGCGACGACGGGCACGTCGTCGCCGGCGACCAGCTCGACGATGCCGCCGTAGTGGTCCGGGTGCGCGTGCGTGACGAGCACCGCCAGCAGTGGCTTGCCGAGGCCCTCGAGCTGCGCGCGCAGGGCGCGGCCGTCGGAGACCGTGAGAGTACCGTCGACCGCCACGATCCCCTCCTGCGTCTCGACGAGGTATGCGTTGACGAGCGCGCCTGCGGGCCCGGTCGAATGGCGATGGATGCGGATCTCCGTCATGCCGCGGCCTCGGTCGGAAGGCCGTGCTGGGCGACCACGCGGTCGTAGTTGAGGCGCATCAGCGCGATCACGTCGTCGACGTCCGCCTCGGTCTCGATCGCGCGGGCTCCGAAGCCGGGCCTGCCGGGGAAGATCGGGTGGTAGTCGATGCGCCCCTCGTCGAAGAGGACCTGCCAGACGCCCTTCGGAAAGCCGAAGTGGGCGACGCGGTCGCCGTGCAGATGGCCGATCTCCCGCCCGCCGACCTTGAAGGCGAGCTCACCCCGGCGGCCGGGCCCCGCCAGGACGCCCGGCCAGGAGCTGACCTCCTCCGTGATCCGCTCGCCTGCCCGCTGTTCCATCGTCGTGACACCTCCTGGAAAGGTTCCTGCCGTGACAGCAGCTAGGCTACTAGTTAAAGTTAACTTGAAGTCAAGCCCAATCTTGAGCGAATCCCGAGATGCCGGATCTGATCCCCATCGGCGAGGTCGCGCGCCGCAGCGGTGTGGCGTCGTCGGCGCTTCGCTTCTACGAGCAGCGGGGCTTGATCAGCTCCGAGCGGGAGGGCTCGGGCCACCGCCGGTATCCGCGAGCGGTGCTCCGCCGGATCGCGTTCATCGTCTTCGCCCAGCGACTCGGTCTGACGCTCGAGGAGATCGGCGCCGAGCTCGCGAAGCTACCGCCCCACGCCGTGCCTACACGCCGCGACTGGTCACTTCTGTCGGCCACCTGGAGGTCGAGGATCGACGAGCGGATCGTCGAGCTCGAGCGCCTCAAGCTCGGCCTGACCGAGTGCATCGGCTGCGGCTGCCTGTCCCTCGACCGCTGTCAGCTCGCGAACCCGGGCGACCGGGCAGCCGCACTCGGGCCCGGGGCGCGCTACTGGATCGGCGACCGGCCGGCACGCTGACACGAGAGCCACGCCCGGTCTGGGCGTCGGCGGGCACGGGCCGGACAGGTCCGGCCGCTACAGGAACTGCGCCGCGGTGTCGGCGATCGTCTCGTCGATCGGCCGCGCGGTGAAGCCGAGCTCCCGCTCGGCCTTCGCCGGGTCGTAGAACCACCAGTTCGCCGACGGCCTCCACCTCGTCCGCGTGCGCGACCCACGGCGCGAGACGGGCGAGCGGGACGGCGACTCCGACCGGCACCAGCACCTGCCTTCGCGATACGCCGCTGATCTGACCGACTCTCGCGTAGAAGTCCCGGAGGGGGAGGTTCCCGGCCCGGTTGGTGAGGATCGTGCGCTCGCCCGCGCGGCCTCGCTCCTCGAGCTCGACGAGACCCGCGGCGGCGTCGCGGACGTCGAAGAACGACAGGCCGCCCTCGACGACGAAGCGGATCACCCCTTTCAGGTAGCGCTCGACCATCCAGCCCGTGACCCGCTCGTCGTCCTCCGGCCCGATGATGAAGCCGATGTTGGCGACGACGATGTCCCGGCCCTGGGCCGCGGCGTCGAGCGCCAGCCGCTCACCGTCGCGCTTGCTGCGGTGGTAGACGAACCGCTCGGCGAAGGCCGGGAACGGAACGGACTCGTCCGACGCGTCGTCCGGGCCTCGTGCCGGGCCGATCGTGGAGATGCTCGAGGCGTGCACGAACCGCGCGTCCGGATCGCTCGCGGCCAGCGCGATGCGCACTCCGTCCACGTTCACGGCCCTCGTTTCCGCCTCGTGACTGCGCCGGTGGTCGACCTTGCCGGCGAGGTGGTAGACGCGCTCGCACCCGGTCGCGGCACGGCGGACCGCGTCCTCGTCGAGGAGGTTGCCGCGCACCACCTCGACGCCGTGCGCCTCGAGCCGGGACGCGTCGGTGCCGTCCCGGACGAGGGCCCGCAAGGCGTCCCCGCGCGCGGCAAGCAACGGGACGAGGTGCCGCCCGAGGAATCCGGTTGCGCCCGTGACGAGCGTGGGCAAGGAGCGCTATCCCGTCTCGGGCATGAAGGTCGGGAAGCTCACGCCGCGGAACGGCTGCGAGTCACCGCGCACCTGGGCCGCGTGCAGCTCCGTGTTGCGACCGCCGAGCCGGTACGCAAGCCTGACGAGCTCGGAGCACTCCACCGGCACGAGGAAGAACGGGGTGCGTCCGCGGTAGCGGTCGAGCTCGGAGACGAGCAGGGCGGCGCCGGCCTTCTCGTCGCGGGCAACACCGGGGCCGAATTCGAGGAAGAGCGGATGGCCGATCGAGGCGAGGTAGCCGTCGAGCCGCCCCTTCTTGTTCTCGTAGACGGAGACGTGCCAGAAGCCTTGCTCGTTCTCGATGAAGTACCGGTAGTCCTTGCGGCGGCTGATGCCGCTGACGTCCAGCTCGAGCTCCGCGAGCGCCTCCACGTCGTCCAGGGTCGCGTCGCGGACGCATTCGGCGCCGTCGACCTGCACGCCGAGGCCCGACTCCGGCACGTCGAGCACGAGATCCTGGTAGACGAGCCGCGGCACGAAGCCGGCCTTCGTATAGAGCGAGAACGAGTCGAGATTGATGAGGCTCGAGACGAGCCGGAGCGGGACGGCGCGTTGCTCCTGGAACGCGACGATGTGATCGAGCAGGTCCTTCGCAACGCCCTTGCCGAAATGGTTCGGGTGGACGTTCATGATGCCGAGCGAGACGTGCGTCTCCCTGCGCGCGGTAGAAGCACGAGCCCATCAGGCGGCCCGTCTCGGTGCTCTCGGCGACGACGCAGTGGCCGGGGTCAAGCGTCTCGTATACCTGGTTGAAGACGTCGGTCTGCCCCGGGCCGGAGAACATGCCGGCGGGTATGCCGTGGAGGAAGCACCAGGCATTCATCGAGATGCAGATCAGCTCGGCGACCTCGGCGCGATCGCCCTCCGCCATCGTGCGGAGACGGTACTCCGGCATCGCCGGATCATAGGCGCCGGCCGGCGAGGGACTCAACCCTCGCGATAGTTGCACCGGAGGCAAAGGGGCGATAGCGTTCGCCTGGGAGTGAGGAGAGGTGTTGCGGCGACCTCTCCTCCCTCCCGAGACATCCCGACCGGGAGGCGCATGGAACCGCCGATCCGCATCGAGTCGCTCGAGGGCGGCGACGCCGCGGACCTCGTCCAGGCGCTTGCGGTGCGGGGCCTGATCGGTAGCTCGGAGCGCAAGGGCAAGCTCTATGCGGTCGTGATTCCGCATCCTCACGAGGACACCGAGCGCCTGCTTCCCGACGTCGTCGAGGCGCTCGAGGGCTGGCTCGCGGATCGTGGGAAAGACAGCGCCGAGCTCTCCGTGGGAGGGGACCGGCTGACCGTCCGGGCGCGAGGCCTGCCGGACACGCTGAAGGCCCGGGTTCCGGAGAGCAACCAGGACGCACAGGCGCGCTCGTAGCTCCGCTAGAGCGGCTCGACTAGGATCACGGCCGTGGCCGGCGGGGTCGGTGTCGAGGTTCTGGGAGCCGCCGAAGGCCGTGCCGGCGAACTGCTGACGCCGAGACGCCCTCGAGTTCGTCGCGTCGCTGCAGCGTGAGTTCGGCCCGCGGCGCGCCGAGCTGCTGGCGGCGCGGGCGGCGCGGCGGGAGCGGATCGCGGCCGGCGAGCTGCCCGATTTCCTCCCGGAGACGCGGTCCGTGCGCGAGGGCGACTGGCAGCGTGGCTCCGGTCCCGAGCACCTCCGAGACCGGCGCTGCGAGATCACCGGCCCGGTCGAGCGCAAGATGATGATCAACGCGCTCAACTCGGGGGCGCGCGTCTTCATGGCCGACTTCGAGGACGCGAACTCGCCCACCTGGGCGAACTTCATGGAGGGCCAGGTCAAACTGCTACGACGCCGTCCGCCGCACCATCGAGCTCGAGACGCCGCGAGCCGCTCGTACCGGCTGAACGAGCGAGACGGCGGTGCTGCTCGTCCGGCCGCGCGGCTGGCACCTGCCGGAGAAGCACGTCGCTCGTCGACGGGGAGCCCGTCTCGGCGCAGCCTCTTCGACTTCGGCCTCTACCTCTTCTGGAACGGCACGGGAGCTGCTCGAGCGAGGGCAGCGGCCCGTACTTCTACCTGCCCAAGCTCGAGGGCCACCTCGAGGCGCGCCTGTGGAACGACGTCTTCTGCGCCGCGCAGGACGCGCTCGGCATCCCGCGCGGCTCGATCAAGGCGACCGTGCTCGATCGAGACGATCCTCGCCGCGTTCGAGATGGACGAGATCCTCTACGAGCTCCGCGAGCACTCGGCCGGGCTCAACGCCGGCCGCTGGGACTACATCTTCAGCGTCATCAAGAAGTTCCGCGACCGCGACGGACTTCGTGCTTCCCGACCGGGTCGCAGGTGGCCATGACCGTGCCCTTCATGCGCGCCTACACCGAGCTGCTCGTCACGACCTGCCATCGCCGCGGCGCGCACGCGATCGGCGGCATGGCGGCCTTCATCCCGAGCCGGCGCGACCCCGAGGTGAACGAGATGGCGCTCACGAAGGTGCGGGAGGACAAGGTGCGGGAGGCGGGCGACGGCTTCGACGGCACCTGGGTCGCCCATCCGGACCTCGTCCCGGTGGCGACCGCCGTCTTCGACGAGGTGCTGGCCGACCAGCCCAACCAGCTCGGGCGGCTGCGGGAGGACGTCTCGGTCGACGCCGCCGCCGCTCCTCGACGTCGCCGCGACGCCCGGCGCAGGTGACCGAGGACGGGCTGCGCGCGAACGTCGAACGTCGGGATCCAGTACATCGAGTCGTGGCTGCGCGGGACCGGCGCAGCGGCGATCTACAACCTGATGGAGGATGCGGCCACGGCGGAGATCTCCCGCTCCCAGGTCTGGCAGTGGGTCCGGCACGGCCGCTTCACGCGCGACGAGGTCGGGGCGGTCATCGACGAGGAGCTCGAGAAGATCCGCGGACTCGTCGGACGGAGGCCTTCGACGGCGGACGGTTCGACGAGGCCCGGCGCGCTCTTCGAGGAAGTCGCGCTGGCCGACGACTTCGCCGACTTCCTGACGCTCCCCGCCTACCAGTTGCTCTAGGCTGAAACGGGCGCAGCCCGTTATCGGCCGAGAAGCGGCCCCGGAGGGCCGCGGTTCGGCCCCTAGCCCGAAACAGCCGTAGGCTGGTTTCGGGCGGCGAAGCGGCCCGGAGGGCCGCCGTCTATTCGCGAAAACGCGGCCCGGAGAGCCCCCGCGCACTCGTCGAGCGCCTCGTTGCCGCGCGCCATGGTGCCGGGCATCCGGATGAAGCCGTGGACCAGCCCGGTGTAGCGCGACAGCGTCGACCGGAACGCCGGCACCCTCGAGGCCTCGCGCGAATGCCTCCCCTTCGTCGCAGAGCGGGTCGTGCTCGACGGTGAGGACGAACGCGGGCGCGACGCCCGACAGATCGTCGGAGCGCAGCGGCGAGGCGTCGGGATCAAAGCCGTCGCCGCTCTCGGCCCGAGGTAGTGATCCCAGAACGCGTTCATCGCGTCGCGCGTCAGCCCGTACCCGTCGGCGTTCGCCTGATAGGACGCGCGTGTCGAGGTCGTAGTCGCACACGGGATAGATCAGCAACTGGTGGGCGAGCGGCAGACCACCGTCGCGGGCTCGCCGCGCGACCGCGGCGGCGAGGTTGCCGCCGGCCGAGTCGCCGCCGACGGCGATCTTCCCCGGGTCGACCACCAGCTCGTTGGCGTGCTCGTAGAGCCAGGCCGTCGCCGCCCAGGCATCGTCCACGGCCGCCGGAAAGCGATGCTCCGGCGCCAGGCGGTAGTCGACCGAGACCACGACGCACGGCGTGCGCGCGCAGAGGGCCCGGGCGACGCCGTCGTGCGTGTCGATGCTCCCGATCACCCAGCCGCCGCCGTGGAAGTAGACGAGCCCCGGCAGAACGCCTTCGACGCCGGCAGGACGGTAGATGCGGATCCGGATCGGCCCGTTCGGCCCGGGGATCGCGCGGTCCTCGCGTCGAGGCCACCTCGTCGACGGGACCGAAGAGCTCCGGCGCGCCGAGCCTCCGTCGCAGCGCGCACGTCCTCGACCGAGAGCGCCTCGACGCCCGGGAGGCCGGCGAGCGACTCGGAGGTAGACCTGCGTGTCGGTGTCGAGTGCCACGGCGGCAGACTACCGCCGCCGCGTCCGGGCCGCTCACGCCGCAGGCGGTAGTCTGGAAGGCGGGATGACGAACAGCTTCGGTGCACGCGCAACGCTCTCCGCAGGCGGTCGCGAGCACGAGATCTACCGTCTGGACGCCCTGCAGGCCACATACGACGTCGCGCGGCTCCCGTACACGCTGCGCGTGCTGCTCGAGAACGTGCTGCGCCTCGAGGACGGCGTCACGGTGACAGCGGCCGACGTCGAGGCGGTCGCGCGCTGGGTCGCCGACGAGGAGCCGAGCCGGGAGATCTCGTTCACGCCGGCACGCGTGCTGCTGCAGGACTTCACGGGCGTCCCGGCGATCGTCGACCTCGCCGCGATGCGCGACGCGATGCGCGACGCTCGGCGGCGATCCGGCACGCATCAACCCACTGCTGCCCGTAGAGCTCGTCATCGACCATTCGGTGCAGGTCGACGAGTTCGGCGACCCGCTTCGCCTTCGCGCGCAACGTGGAGCTCGAGTTCGAGCGCAACCGCGAGCGCTACGCGTTCCTGCGCTGGGGCCAGCGACGCGTTCGACGAACTTCAAGGTCGTCCCGCCGGAGACGGGCATCGTCCATCAGGTGAACCTCGAGTACCTCGCGCGCGTCGTCGAGGCCCGCGAGGCCGAGCGGCCGTCTCCAGGCGTTCCCCGACACCCTCGTCGGCACCGACTCGCACACGACCATGGTCAACGGGCTCGGCGTGCTCGGCTGGGGCGTCGGCGGCATCGAGGCCGAGGCCGCCATGCTCGGCGAGCCGATCTCGATGCTCGTCCCACAGGTCATCGGCTTCAAGCTGACCGGCGAGCTGCCCGAGGGCGCCACCGGCACCGACCTCGTGCTCACCGTCACGGAGATCCTGCGCCAGGTGCGGGGTGGTCGGGAAGTTCGTCGAGTTCTTCGGCCACGGCCTCGACGGGCTGCCGCTGGCCGACCGCGCGACGATCGCGAACATGGCGCCCGAGTGCGGCTCGACCTGCAATTTCTTCCCGATCGACGACGAGACCCTCCGCTACCTGGAGCTGACCGCCCGTCCGGCCGAGCGGATCGCGCTCGTCGAGGCGTATGCGCGGGAGCAGGGGCTCTTCCACGATCCGGACGAGGAGCCGACCTACTCGCAGGTCGTCGAGCTCGACCTCGGCGATGTCGAGCCGAGCCTGGCCGGTCCCCGCCGGCCGCAGGACCGGGTGCCGCTCACCGAGGCGAAGGCGGCCTTCGAGGCCGCGCTCGCCGGCTTCGGCGTGGAGCTCGCGAACACTCACGACGAGGCCGTCGAAGGCTCCTTCCCGGCCAGCGATCCGCCCGCGGACATCGCCCCGGGGCACGAGCCGGAACAGGCGATCGCCCCCGTCGCGACCGCCGCCGCCGAGCCGGCGACGGTGCCCGTCAGCCTGGACGGCAACCGTTCGAGCTCTCCCACGGCGACGTGGTCATCGCCGCCATCACGAGCTGCACGAACACGTCGAACCCGGCCGTGATGGTCGGGGCGGGCCTGCTGGCGAAGCGCGCCGTCGAACGAGGCCTGAGCCGGCGTCCCTGGGTGAAGTCGAGCCTGGCGCCGGGCTCCAAGGTCGTGACGGAGTACCTGGAGCGCGCCGGCCTCACGCAGTATCTCGACGAGCTCGGCTTCAACCTCGTCGGCTACGGCTGCACGACGTGCATCGGCAACTCGGGCCCGCTGCCCGAGCCGATCTCCCGGGCGGTCTCGGACGGCGACCTGATCGTCTGCGCCGTGCTGTCCGGCAACCGCAACTTCGAGGCCCGCATCCACTCGGAGGTCAAGGCGAACTACCTGGCATCGCCGCCGCTCGTCGTGGCCTATGCCCTCGCCGGGCGGATGGACGTCGACCTGACGAGCGAGCCGCTCGGCCAGGGAGCCGACGGGACCGACGTGTATCTCCGCGACCTCTGGCCGAGCCCGGCGGAGATCCAGCAGGTGATCGAGGAATCGCTCCAGCGCGACATGTTCGAGCGCACCTATGCGGATGTCTTCGCCGGCGACGAGCGCTGGAACGCGCTGCCGATTCCCGAAGGCGACCTCTACGCGTGGGAGCCGGCCTCCACGTACGTACGGCTGCCGCCCTACTTCGACGGCATGCCGCCCGAGCCGCCGGGCCTGGCCGACATCGAGGGCGCGCGCTGCCTCGTCATGGTCGGCGACTCGCGTTACCACCGATCACATCTCCCCGGCCGGCTCGATCAAGCCCGACAGCCCCGCCGGCCGCTACCTCCTCGACCAGGGCGTGGAGCAGGCCGACTTCAACTCGTACGGCTCGCGGCGCGGCAACCACGAGGTGATGGTGCGCGGCACCTTCGCGAACGTCCGGCTCAGGAACCAGCTCGTCCCGGACGGCGAGGGCTCGGTCACGCTGCATCTGCCGGACGGCGAGCGAACCTCCATCTACGAGGCGTCGCTGCGCTACCGCGACGAGGGCGTCCCGCTGGTCGTGCTCGCCGGCAAGGAGTACGGGTCGGGCTCCTCCCGGGACTGGGCGGCCAAGGGCCCCGCACTGCTCGGGGTGAGGGCGGTGATCGCCGAGAGCTTCGAGCGGATCCACCGGTCGAACCTGCTCATGATGGGAATCGTCCCTCTGCAGCTCGCGGCCGGGGATACCCTCGGCTCGCTCGGCCTGACGGGCCTCGAGACGTTCTACGGTCACCGGGCTCGAGAACGGCGAGGCGCGCGAGGTCTCGGTCACCGCCACGCCCGACGGCGGCGATCCGATCCGCTTCACGTGCCGCGTGCGCCTCGACACGCCCAGAGAGCGCGACTACGCCCGCCACGGCGGCATCCTCCCGTTCGTCCTGCGCCGCCTCGCCTAGCGCGCCGGCGTCCGGGGGTTTCTACCGAGGCGGATCGGGGCCGCGCCGGATGCGCCCGGCGAGCCGCGCATCGACACTGGGCAGATGTCCGTGCATTCGCCTAGCTACGCGGTCGTCTGGCGCGAGGGCGAGGGGCCCCGCTACCTCGGACGTCTCGAGCTGGTCCGGCGAGAGGGCCCACCTCGAAGGCCGATCGCCCGTCGACCGCTGGCGGTCGCGCTGGATTCGCCTCGAGGACATCTCGGAGGTGAGGATCGGTCGGTCGGAGCCCGAGCGAATTGCCGGACGCCGGAGCCTCGTCGTCGAGCTCTCGCACGGCCCGCGGTTCGTCATCTCCCATCTCGGCGGCGATGACGCCCTGCACGAGCTCGCGGACCTCCTGTCGGCTCCGACCGACGGCGGGCGTGCGGCATGACGGCACGTCGGGCGTGACAGACAACGCGCCGCGGCGCGTGCTGCAGATAATGCAGCCGTGATCGACGAGCGGGAACGGCTTCGGCGGCTCGTCCAGGCCGGGATCCTGCTGACCTCCGAGCTCTCGCTCGACGCCGTGCTGCAGCGGCTGATCGAGACTGCCGCCGACCTCACGGGCGCGCGCTACGCGGCGCTCGGCGTGATCGCGCCCTCGGGCGAGGCGCTCGAGCGCTTTCTCACGACCGGGATCGACGAGGATCAGGCCCGGGAGATCGGTCACGTGCCGGTGGGCAGGGGAATTCTCGGCGTCGTGATCCGCGAGGCGAAGGTCCTGCGCCTGCACGACATCGCGGACGATCCCCGCTCGGTCGGGCTTTCCGCCGGGGCACCCGGCGATGCGCACGTTTCTCGGCGTTCCCATCCTGCTGCGCGGCGTCGCCTACGGGAACCTGTATCTCACCGAGAAGCGCGACGACTCGGATTTCACGGACGCGGACGAGGAGGTCGCCGTGGCGCTCGCGGCACAGGCTGCCGTGGCGATCGAGAACGCCCGCCTCTACGAATCGGCGACGCGCTGGCTGCGCCAGCTCGAATCGCTGGCCGAGATCAGCGACGCCCTCGTCGGGAAGCTCGAGCTGCGGCCGATGCTCGACCTGATCTGCCGCCGTCTGTGCGAGCTCGTTCGTGCCCGCAGCGTGTTCGTCGCGCTCCCCTCGGCGAGCGGCGATCTCGAGATCGCGGCGGCCTCGGACGGGCACGACCTCGCGCACGCCGTCGGCCTCACCCTGCCTGTGAGCAGCTCGAAGAGCGGCAAGGCCTTTCTCCATCGCCAGACGTACCGGGTCGACTCGTTTCTCGACGATCCCGAGATCGATCAGGAGCTCACCGAGCACTTCTCCGAGCTTGCCGGCGTGCCCGTGCCGAGAGCGGGCATCTTCGCGCCGCTGATCGTCCGCGACCGGGCGATCGGGGTGATCGTGGTCCACGACCGGATCGACGGCGAGTCGCCTGACGTCCGCTTCGGCGACGACGAC
This sequence comes from uncultured Thermoleophilia bacterium, assembly GCA_963780385.1. Classification (GTDB taxonomy): domain Bacteria; phylum Actinomycetota; class Thermoleophilia; order Gaiellales; family Gaiellaceae; genus CAWACA01. The sequence continues at coordinate 19,244 of CAWACA010000026.1, forward strand.
GTGCGCCTCGTCGAGGCGCTCGCCGTGCGTGCGGCGGTCGCCGTCGACCTCTCCCACCGCGTCGAGCGCGAGGCGCTCGGCCGAGTCGTGTCCGCACAGGAAACGGAGCGTCGCCGCATCGCGCGCGAGCTGCACGACGAGACCGGGCAGGCGCTCACGTCGATGCTGCTCGGCCTGCGCGCGGCCGAGGAGGCGAAAGACGACGGGGCCCGCCGAGCCGCGCTCGCATCGCTGCGGGAGCTCGCCACCGCGACCCTCCAGGACGTCCGGCGCCTCGCCGTGGAGCTCAGGCCGAGGGCGCTCGACGATTTCGGCCTCGAGCCCGCGCTCGAGCGCCTGATCGACGCGTTCCGCGAGCGCAGCGGCCTCGAGGCTCAGTTCGAGGCCCGCATCGGCGAGCGTCTGCCGTCCGAGGTCGAGACGGCGCTCTACCGGATCGTCCAGGAGGCGCTCACGAACGTCGCGAAACACGCTCGTGCGACCACCATCAGCGTGCTGGTCGCCAGGAAGAGCAGCTCGGTGACGGCGGTGATCGAGGACGACGGCGTCGGCTTCTCCCCGGACCAGCCGTTCGACGGTCTCGGGCTCGTCGGGCATGCGCGAGCGGGTCGAGCTGCTCGGAGGACGCCTCGTCGTCGAGTCTCGACCCGGCGCAGGCACTACCGTTGCGGCCGAGGTGCCCGTTCCGTGATCCGAGTGCTGATCGTCGACGACCACGCGGTCGTTCGTTCCGGCCTCCGCCTGCTGCTGGAGCAGGAGGACGACATCGAGTGCGTCGGCGAAGCGGCCGATGCCGAGGCCGCCGTGCGCGAGGCACGGCACGAGCGGCCCGACGTGGTCGTCCTCGACCTCGTGATGCCCGGCAAGACGGGCATCGAAGCCGCTCCGGCCATCCTCGACGCCGCGCCCGAGGCGAAGCTGCTCGTGCTCTCGATGCAGGACGACCCCAGCTACGTGCGGGAGTCGTTCGCCGTCGGCGCGATGGGCTACATCCTGAAGGAGGCGGCCGAGTCCGAGATCGTCCAGGCCGTTCGGGAGGTCGCCGGCGGCGGACGGTACGTTCACCCGTCTCTCGGCGCGCGGCTCGTCGTCGCCGAGGCGCAGGCACAGGCGCGGGCGGACGCAGATCCCCTGTCCGACCGCGAGCGCGAGGTCCTCCGGCTGCTGGCGCTCGGCCATACGAACCAGGAGATCGCGAAGCTGCTCTTCATCTCGGTCCGGACGGCCGAGACCCACCGGGCGCACATCATGCAGAAGCTGCGGCTCTCGACCCGGGCCGAGCTCGTCCGCTACGCGATCGCGAACGGGCTGCTCGAGGACGAGGACTGACCCAGGACGCCGCGAGGCCCGCCGTCCGTCGGACGACGGGCCGCAGCGGTTAGCGCGCTACCCGCTAGCGAACGACGAGCACGTCGCACTCGGCGTGATGCACGACCTTCGTGCTCACGGAGCCGAGTAGGGCGCGCTGCGCGGCGTTCAGCCCGCGGGTGCCGACCGCGATGAGGTCCGCGCCCGCTTCCTTGGCCTGCTGGACGAGCATGTCGGCGGGATCTCCGTGTGCCTCGATCGTGCGAGCGTTGAGCCCCTTTTGCTTCAGCTTCTCCTGAGCCTTGTCGAGGCTTCCCCGGGCCTCCTCCGCGTCCCCCGGATCCACGTCGACCGTGCCCGCCATCCCGCCCGACCGGGTGAGACCTGCGGCGCTGACGACGATCAACTCTGCGCCCTCGTCTGCGAGCTCGATCGCGCGGTCGAGCGCGCGATCGGAGTGCTCAGAGCCGTCGTAGCCGACAACGATGGTCTTCACGATCGCTCCTTTCCGTCGTACCTGCCGGAAGCCCTGCTGCTTCGTCGCGTAACGCTACATCGGTTGAGGACAGGATTCAGCCTCGGCGCTGCGGAGTGGCTGGCCGAGCCTGTGGGCTCGCCGACCTTCAGCAGCCCGACCTGCCCCAGGTCGACGCTCGCGAAGGAGTGGCTCAGGAACGGGTAGAAGCCGGGCTCGTCGATCTTCACGTCGAAGATGGCGCCGCCCCCCGCAGGAACGCTGACCGTCTGGACACCCTGCTGGTACTGGGTCACGTCACCGTTGACATAGGCGCGGTCGAGGATCGTGCCGACGACATGGAAGTCCGTGTCGAGGCTCGGACCGGCGGCCACGACGTAGAAGCGCACGACCTCGCCCGGATCGGCGGGCAGCGGGTGCGTCACGTACTGGCCGGCGTACCCGTTCCACGTGACCCAGTCGGGGTTCATCGCGTGCGCCTTGTCGGCGTTGTAGGAGGCAGGCTCGTCCAGGCCGGGGCCGTTCAGATACCACTCGCTCGAGACGAGCACGTACTCCCGGTCGGCCTTGGGCAGCGGCTTGGCCGGATCGACCACGATCGCGCCGTACATGCCGTTCGCGATGTGGGCGAGCACCGGCTTCGTCCCGCAGTGGTACATGAAGACTCCGGGGTCGGTGGCCACGAAGGAGTAGGTGAAGGACTCGCCCACCGCGACGTCCCGGAACGCAACGTTCGGAGCGATGCGGGCCGCATGGAAGTCGATCGAATGCGGGATCGTGCCGCCGTTCGTGAGCGTGATGTTGATCGTCTGGCCCTCGCGCACGTGGATAACCGGCCCCGGAGCGCCGGACGCGAAGCTCCAGGCGCTGTACTTGATGCCGGGCGCGATCTCGATCGTGACGTCCTTCAGCGTGATGTCGATGTCGACCTCGTCGCCCTGCGCGACAGGAGGCATCTCGGCCGGGTAAGGCTCGTGCGCGGCTGCCAGTTCCTCCGCGTTCTCCGGCGCTGCCCCCGAGTAGCTCTGGAGCGCCACCGCGGGATCCCCCGAGGCGCCGCCGTTGTGGACGTGGCCGGCGGGCTCGGAGCCCGTACCGTCGGCGTCGGCGCTCTGCCCGCCGGTGGTCTCGACCTGTGCGAGCGCGCTCTCGGCGTCTTGCTTCGCCGAGTTCGCAGACTCGGCGACGAAAACCGTCGTGAGGAGCAGCCCGCCAACCGCAATACCGAGAAAAACTGAGAGAACCTTCCACATGGTGAAACACCCCACCTTCGATGTCGTACGTGTCCTGTCCATAGCATGAACGGGCCGCCGCGCGGCATCATCGGTGCGGTTGCTGAAACGCGTGCGGGGAAACCCGCAGTCCGGGCGACCGGGCTACCGCTCGAGCTTGAAGGGCGGATACTCGTCCCGCATGAGCGCCGCGTACGCGAGCACGCGCAGCGACCAGCGGTTCATCCCGAGCACGAAGTCGAAGATCTCGCGGGGGTAGCGGGCGGTGAAGAGGAGCACCACGCCGGCAATGAGGGCCAGCAGGCCGATCAGGCCCGGCCCGCTCCACCACTCGTAGCTCACGTCGCCGCCCCACTTCCATGGCCCGAGCGCCAACGGGACGCCGGCGAACCCCCAGCCGCCCTGAAAGACGGCGACGACGATGTACTGGGGGATCGCGAGCAGCCACCACTTGACGAGCACGAGCCCGCGCGAGAGCCGCTCCGGATACGCGACTTCGAGCTGGGCCGGGTAGTCGGGGACGCGGTCGAGGGTGAACGGCGGGTAGCGGTCGGTGGCAAGCGCGCTGTAGCTGTAGAAGGCGACGCGCCAGCTCCAGCGCATGACGCCCACGTTGAAGTCGAAGATGCCGCGCGGATAGCGGCCCGTGAAGAGGATCGCGAAGAACGCCACGATCGTCATCACGACGAACGCGATCCAGAGGAACCCGAGCACCAGATAGTGCGGAATCGCGAGGAGCCACTTGGCGAGCCAGAGCCCGCGCGAGAGGCTCTCGTCGAGCTCTCCCTCGATGGCGACCGGGTAGGACTGCCCGGCGAGCGCGGCAGGCGGAGCTTCCGCCGCGGGAGGGAGCGTCTCGGCGCCTGTCGCAACCGCCGCGCCGGCCGCGACCGGAGCAGCGGCCCCGGCGGGGACCGCAGCCGGCGGCCGCGACCGTGCACCGAAATAGAGCATCGTGGCGCCGGCGAGCAGCAGCAAGGCGCCGCCTGCGAGCAATCCGATGGCGAGACCGAGGATGAACGGCACCTTCGCGCCGAGCGTCATGTCGACCTCGACGTCGGGGGCCGCGTCGGCGTTCATGACGACGATCGTCCAGCGCCCGTCCTCGAGATCCCAGTCGAGGGTCTGCGACCCCGGCCCCGAGACCGAGGCGGCCCAGAAGGACTGGTCCGCCGGCGCGGAGGGCGTGTTCGACCCGGGGCGACGCCTGTAGTCGACGGTCGCGTCGTCGAAGCTCCCGCCGAAGTTGAGGTCGATGACCTCGTCGTGCTCGACACCCGCGAGGTAGCGCCGCGCGTCCAGCTCGGGAGCGATGCCGATGAAGATCTCGTGCGCCGGGTCGACGCTGGCCCCCTGCAGGCGCACCGTGGCGAAGGTGCCCTCCCCGAACGGCCAGTCCTCCACGTCCGCGATGTCGAACCCCTCCGAGGAGAGCGCGTAGGTCGGCGTCGACAGCTCTGTGCGCGTCGTGTAGAAACCGTCCGCGTCGCGCTTGGTCTCGTGGAGCCACAGCCCGAAGGCTCCCGCGGCAAGCGCCCCGAGGGCGACGAGCGTCGCGAGGCTCCCGAAGACGAGGAGAGCGACGCGCCCGGCGCTCACGGGCGCTCTCCGCGGCAGGCGGATCGGTGTGCGATCGGCATCACGAAGGCAGAGCCTGACGGCCAGACTAGCCGCCCGCATCCGAGAGCGCGCTGAGCCGGCTGCGGTGAGCTACCGATTGCTCGTAGCCTCCGGCGTCGGGGTCCTGCTATCACGGTCTCGATGGACGCGCTGCTCATCGTGGATTTCCAGCGGGATTTCTGCCCGGGCGGAGCGCTGCCGGTCGTCGGTGGAGACACGATCGCGGCCGCGCTGAACGACCTCGCCTCGCGCTTCGACCTCGTGATCGCCACCCGGGACTGGCACCCGCCCGACCACGGCTCGTTCATCGGCGTCGAGGTCGATCCGTCCCGCTGGCGCGGCAGCGATCCGCCCTCGATCTGGCCGGTTCACTGCGTTGCCGGCACGCCCGGCGCCGAGCTCCATCCGGGGCTGGATCGAAGCAGGATCGACATCGTGGTGGACAAGGGTCAGGATCGGTTCAGCCAGGGGTATTCGGCCTTCCACGAATCCGGGCTCGCCAAACTGCTGCGCGAGCACGGCGTCGACCACGTCTACATCGGCGGGCTCACGACCGACTACTGCGTCAAGAACAGCACGCTCGACGCGCGCCGCCTCGGCTTCGAGGTCACGGTGATCGAGGATGCGACCCGTGCGGTGAACGTGGAGCCGGGCGACGGCGAACGTGCGCTCGAGGAGATGAAGGCCGCCGGCGCCCGGCTCGTCCTCGCGGACGAGGTCGCCCGCGCGCGGGCAGAGAGCGTCTAGGCCGCCCGGCGGTCGGACCGGGCCGCCTCGGCCTGCCGGTTGAGCTCGCGCTCGAGCCGCTTGTCGCGCTCCGCCCTCTGCAGGATCGGCTCGGGCGACCCGAACCGCTCCCGGACGCGCACGGTGCGGAACTCGTCCCACAGCTCGGCGATGCGGGCGTTGAGCCGCTCCAGCTCGTGCTTCGCATCGCTGTCCGCGCCGTGGCCGAGCTGCTCCCAGAGCTCGACGCGCCGGCGCGTGGCAACGTCCAGCTCTTCCTTGATCTCCGGCAGGGATCTCACGGTCGTTCCTCTCTCGAATGTGTGAGTGCCCACTTCAGGTAGGCGAGAAACCGGTGCAAGCGCACCCGGCGCTCTGGCTACCGGCCTCGACTGTATCGTAGCAAGAAGCACGAGCCCGTCTGGCGCCCTCATCAGGGCAAGCCGGGCCCCGGGAGCTCCACGTCGACCTCGACCCGGCCCTCGCCGGGCGGCACGGCCGTCTCGCCGACCAGTCCGGCCAGAAACGGTGCCAGGTAGCGCCCCGCGACCTTGCTGGGCGGCCACCAGAGCGGGTCGACCGCGATGCTCGAGGTCTCGCCCTGCCCACCGCCCAGCTCGGCCCGCATGTAGCGCGGCACGCCTCCCGTCAGCAGCAGGCCGCGGAGCACCGGCCGGAACGGGCGCGGCACGAGCGGCACTCCTACGCGCGCGGCGATCGCCTCGGCAACGGCATCGGCCTGCTGCGTCGCGATACCGCCCTGCTTGATGGGAAACACCGTGGCGTCCCCTGCCGCGTAGACGTCGGGAGCGCCGTGAACGGCCCCGTGATCGGTGATTGCGAGAAACCCGTCGCGATCGCTCGGCAGGCCCTGAATGCCCGGGCCCTCGAGCCTGGGGAGCGTGACGACGCGGTCCGCGGGGATGATTCGGCCTTCCGTCGTGCGCAGAGCGCCGTCTGCGACGTCGACAGCGTAGGTGTCGGGCATCACCTCGATGCCGCGTTCGACCAGCAACGCGGCGACCGCGTCGCTCGCCGTCGTTCCGAACTGTGCCAACGGAGCCGGCTCCGGCGTCACGATGGTGATGCCTACGTCCGACCGTCCCCGTCCCTCGAGCCACGCGGAGGTGAGCATGGCAAGCTCGTAGAGCGGCAGCACCCATCCCGAGTCGCCGGGCACGGCGAACGCAACCAGCCGCGCGCTGCCGGCTTCGAGCTCGTCGATCAGCGATCGAAATGCCTTGCTGTCGTCGCTCCCCTTGAACGTCAGCGCGCCGGGGAGCGCCTCGACCGGGCGGCCGCCGCAGGCGACCACGAGTGCGTCGTATTCGAGCACATCGCCCCGGCGGGTCGTGAGCTGTCCCGCCAGGGGATTCACTGCGGCCAGAGCGTCCCGGCGGTGCCGAGCGCCCTGTCCCCCGAGCAGCTCGCGAAGAGGGAACCTGTAGAGCGGCCCTGCGGTGAACGGCTCGATCACGGCGAGCGGGCGATAGACGAAGTCGCCTTCGGGAGCGATGACCTCGACGTCCACGAGATCGTGCGCCAGCTCGCGCAGTGCGAGCACCGTCTCGAGACCGGCCACGCCGGCGCCGGCGACGACTACGCGATACGGCCGGTCCGTCATCAAAGCTCCCTTCGTCTGAAGAACTTGTACCGAATGGTCGAGCGACGACCGCCACGGGTCATCCGAGACGGCGCTGATCCGCGTGCGGCCAACTACGCAACCCGGGGCGAACCGTGCTGCAGGAGAGCCTCGGCGACAGCCTGCTGCCGGAGCTCGGCGAGCCCTGCGGTGAGCTCGACGTCGTACGTGCTCTGCATCGAGCGATCGATGCCGTTCCGGAAGCAGCGCACGCTGCGCCGCGCACCGCGCCCGGGCGTCTCCCAGCGAACCGAGCGCGACACGTTTCCCGTCGCGCATGACCTCGACGAGCATCGGCTCACCGCCCTGGGGGCCGTCCTCGCCGGCCAGGCCGAGGACGTCGCGCGCGTAGGCGCCCTCTGCGGCCACCCGCCAGACCTGTTTGGCGCCGGGCCACATGGCCGTACTGCCCGAAAGCTTCAGCGTCGGACGGCCGTCGAAGGCAACAAGCTTGTACGCCATGTCCAAATAGGGCGAGTCGGCCACGGTGCCGAGCCGGCTGCCGATGCCGAACCCGTCGATCGGCGCGCCCGCTGCGAGGAGCCGCTCGATATCGCGCTCGTCCATCCCACCGCTTGCGAACACGATCGCGTCCCCGAGGCCCGCCTCGTCGAGCACGGCGCGCACGTCCCGCGCAAGCTCGTGCGAGATCGCCCGAGTCGAGCCGCACGCCGAGCAGCCGGTGGCCCGACTCGGCCAGCTCGCGCCCGACCACGGCGGCGCGACGAGCGCCCTCGACGGTGTCGTACGTGTCGACGAGCAGGATGGCGCGGTCGGGGTAGGCGCGGCAGTACGCGCGAAACGCCTCCAGCTCGTCCGGGAACGACTCGATGTAGGAGTGCGCCATCGTCCCCGCGGTCGGGATGCCGTACCGCAGGCCGGCAAGCACGTTGCTCGTCGCATCGAAGCCGGCGAGGAAGCTCGACCGTGCCACGCGCATTCCGGCGTCGGCTCGGTGCGTCCTCCGCAGGCTGAAGTCGACGAGCGTGCGCCCGGCGGCGACGTCCACGCAACGGGCCGCCTTCGCCGCGACGAGCGACTGGAAGTGGATCTCGTTGAGCACCATCGTCTCGGCGAGCTGGGCCTCGAGAATCGGGCCGGCTACCTCGAGCACGGGCTCGTCCGGAAAGAAGAGGGTGCCTTCCGGCATCGCCCGCACCTCGCCGCTGAACCGGACACGCGCGAGGAAGGCGAGGAAGTCCGCCTGGAAGAGCCCGGTGCCTCCGAGATACTCGAGCTCGTCGTCGGTGAACGCGAAGCCCTCGAGGTATGCGAGCACGTCGTCCAGGCCGGCCGCGACGAGGTACCCCCAGCCCGGCGGCAGTCGGCGCGCGAAGAGGCTGAAGGTCGCCGGTCGCTCGTGCATGCCCTCGGCGAAGTAGCTCTGGGCCATCGTCAGCTGGTAGAGGTCGACCAGCAATGCGGGCGGCCGGGTGCCGGGCCCGCTGGTCCCGCGCAGATCGTGCTGCGGGTTGTCGGCCTGGTTCGAGACTCGGCTGCCTCCCGGCGGGCAACCTACCGCGCGGGGTCAGCGCACGACGAGCACGTCGCAGGGCGCGTTGTGGATGACCTTCGTCGAGACAGACCCGCCCAGCGCCCGGGCCGCCGCCCCGCGACCGCGCGTGCCGACGACGATGAGATCGGCCCCCGCTTCCTTAGCGGCCTCGCAGATCGCGTCGGCGGGGTCACCACGCCCCTCCACGAGCTCGACGGCGGCACCCCTGGCCTCGAAGGAGGCCTTGGCCTCGGCGAGCTCACGCTCGACCGCCTCCTCGTCTTCGGCAATCGACGGGTTCGTCGAGCCGTGCACCGTCGTAGTCGGCCCGACGCCGGCGCCCGTGACGACGATCACGCTGCCCAGGTTCGCGAGCCCGGCCGCCCGGGCGAGCGCCCGCTTGGCGTCCTCCGACCCGTCGTACCCGATCACGATGTTCATGCCGCCCTCCTCCTCCGTTCGCCGCTGGTGCCCCGCCGTCCGCGCGACGGCTTGGCGGTCCAGCCCATCCTACGACGCCAGATCGAGTCTCACCACGTTTTCGCGCGTGGCACCGGCTCCCTCGTCGCCACGCGCACCCGTGCGTCAACCGCAACGCAGCCTTCGGCCAGGCCGAGCACGGGATTGAGGTCGAGCTCGGCGACCTCGGGCAGGTCGTCGGCGAGACGCGAGAGCCGGAGCAGCAGCTCGGCGAGCGCGGCGGGATCCGACGGCGGAGCGCCCCGGAAGCCGTGCACCAGCGCGGCCGCCCGTCCGGCGAGCACGAGCTCGTCGGCATCGGCGTCCGTCAGCGGCACGATCGCAAAGCCCGCCTCGCCGATGAGCTCGGCGAGGCGACCGCCCGGGCCGAATGCGACGAGCGGCCCGAACACGGGATCCTGCACGACCCCGGCGAGGAGCTCGGCATTGCCGCGAAGCATCGGCTGGACGACGACCGGGAATCCGATCCTGTCCGCGGCGGCCCGGACCTCGGCCTCGTCGGCGAGCTCGAGGGCCACTCCACCCACGTCCGCCTTGTGGATGCCCGGCACTGCCGTCTTGACGACGGCGGGGAAGCCGAGCTCGTGTGCCGCGGCAGCCGCCGCATCGGGGTTGTCGGCGAGGAGCTCGCCGACGAGCGGAACGCCGTACGCCTCGAGCAGCCGGCGCGCTTCCGCCGGTGCCAGCCATACGTCGGTCGACCCTCGTAGCGCATCGGCCACGATCGCCGCCGCCTCGTCGCGGCGCACGCCCGGCAGCTCGGGAACGACCCCGGCCGGGCGCCGGAGCCACTCCGCACGCTCGACGGCACGGCCGAGTGCCCGCGCCGCCGATTCCGGGTACGGAAACGCGGCGACACGCGAGCCGGCACGCCGGAACGGTCCCGGAACGCCGTCTGCCGTCACGATCGACGCGAGGATCGGCTTGCCGCTCGCATCCACGTCCGCGCACCGCACCACGGCCGCGGCGACGGCCTCCGCCTCCACTTGCGCCGCCGGGACGAAGAGCACGACGACCGCATCGATCCGGTCGTCCCCGAGCACCAGCGGAAGCGCCTGCTCGTAGGCCGCGGCCGTCGCCGAGCCCAGCATGTCGACCGGGTTGTCGAGGCTCGCTTCGGGCGCCAGCAGGCGCTCGAGCGCGCGTCTCGTGGCGGCCCCGAGCCGCGGCAGCTCGAGGCCGGCCGCCGCGCACGCGTCTGCACACAGGATCCCGAGCCCTCCCGCGTTCGTGAGGACGGCGACCCGGCGGCCGCGCGGTGCGGCTCCGCTCGCGTAGAGCGCCGCGACGTCGAGAAGCTCCTCCAGTGACGCCGCGCGGGTCACGCCGGCGCGGCGGAACACCGCGTCGACCGCCGTTTCCGAGCCCGCGAGGGCAGCCGTGTGAGACGCGGCGGCCCGGGCTCCCGCCTGCGTGCGGCCGCTCTTGACCGCGAGCAGCGGTTTTGCACGCGCGACGCGCCGGGCGACGCGCGCGAACTTGCGCGGGTTGCCGAAGGACTCGAGGTAGAGCAGGACGAGCTTCGTCTCGTCGTCTTCCTCCCAGTACTCGAGCAGGTCGTTCGAGGAGACGTCGGCCTTGTTCCCGATCGAGACGAAGGCCGAGAAGCCGAGCGCCCGCGAGCGGGCGGCCTCGAGCAGCGCGAGGCCGAGAGCGCCGCTCTGGGACGCGAACCCGATCGGCCCCTCGGGGAACGCCCCCGGAGCGAACGTCGCGTTGAGCCGGGATCGGCTGACGGCGATCCCGAGGCAGTTGGGCCCTACGAGGCGCGCGCCGTGGGCACGGACGAGAGCGAGCAGCTGCTCCTGGCGTCTCGCGCCCGGCTCCCCCACCTCGGCGAATCCAGCCGAGATCACGCAGATGGCACGCGTCCCGTGCCGTAGCGCCTCCTCGGCGGCCTCGAGCACCGACTCCGCGGGAACGCAGATGAGCGCCAGGTCGACCGGCTCCGCGAGGTCGGCCAGCGACCGAACCGCCGAGACGCCCGCCACGGCATCGCCCGAGCGGTTCACGGGGTACGCGGCGCCCGCGAAGCCCGCACCGACGACGTTGCGAAAGACCGCGCCTCCGATCGAGCCCTCGCGCGCCGAGGCGCCGACAACGGCCAGGCTTTCCGGCGAGAAGAACGGGCGCAGCGAGGCGACGACGGCGACGTGATCGCGCCGGTCGACGTGCGCGCGGTAGCTCTCGCTCGGCTCGATCGGGAAACGAACCTCGACGGTGCTCCCGGCGACCGACCGCGTGACGTCGAAGCCGGCGTCCTCGAAGACCCCCAGCATCGCGCGGTTCTCGTAGAGCACCTCGGCCACGAAGCTCTCGATGCCGGCCGCGGCTGCGGACAGCGCGAGCTGCTCGAGCAGACGGGTGCCGACGCCCCTGCCCTGCATCGCGTCCTCGACGGCGAAGGCGGCCTCCGCCGTCCGCGGGTCGCGGAGGCGTATCCAGCCCGCGACGGCCACGATCCGTTCCCCGCCGGGCTCGGCGAGGGTGCCGACCAGCGTCCCGCGTTCCACGCCGTCCGGCTCGAGGAAGGGCGCGACGAGGGCCGGCCCGACGCTGGGGAACCCGTGAAAGCGGAAATACAGGCTCTCCTGCGACAGCCGGGAGAAGAAGTCGAGCAGCGCGTCGGCCTCCACGGCCTGCGGCGGATGGAGCCGCAACGTCGTCCCGTCGCGGAGGATGACGTCCCGCGCCTCGCGAGTCTGCGCACGTCCGAGGGTCTCAGCCGTCATGCGGGCTGGGCACGACGACCACCGGACAGCTCGCATGGGAGACGCACTGGCGGCTCACCGAGCCGAGCAGGAGGCGGCTGAACCCACCGAGACCGCGGCTGCCGACGACGAGCAGGTCGGCGTCCTTCGACGCTTCGATCAGTACCGCGGCGGCGTTGCCCTCGGTGACGCGGCGCTCGACCTCGACTCCCTCGGCCTCGGGGGCCACCTCCTGCAAGGCCCGGTCGAGGCGTTCCTCCGACTGGAGCGCGAGAGCCGCGGTCACCTGCGCGAGCGTGTCCACCTGCGGCCCGGGGAACTCCAGCAGGAACGGCTCGGGCGCCTCGACGAGCGGGAACGCCCACGCGTACACGGCGACGACGGTCGCGTCGCGAAGCCGGGCCTCGGCCAGAGCGAAGCGCAGCGCCGCCAGGGAGCCCGGCGAGCCGTCGACCCCGACCACGATCTCGCCCACGTACGGGAAAGCCTAGAGGGGAAGCGCGTCCGGCGACCGCCGGGTGGCCGCCGGAATCGTCACGACGCTGCACTAGGGTGCGGCCGCGATGCCCGACGAGAACGGCGGCGGCACGGACCCGGGCCTTCACGAAGGCGAGCGGCTCTCCCCCGCGCCGCCGGTCTTCCCCGGCGAGGGGCCCGGCCGGATCCGGCGCGGCCTCGGGGTTGCCGTGCTCGACGTCGGGCCGCTGCGGCGGCGCCGGGAGTTTCGGCTGCTCTTCATCGGCCAGACGGTCTCGTTTCTCGGCTCGATGGTCACGTTCGTCGCCGATCCCCTTTCAGGCCTACGAGCTCAGCGGCTCCTCGCTCGTGGTCGGCCTGATCGGGCTGGCCGAGCTCATCCCGATCCTCGGGTTCGCGTTCCTCGGTGGAGCGCTCGCCGACGCGGTCGACCGTCGGCGAATGGTGCTCTTCAGCCGAGCTCGGGATGATGGCCGCCGGAGGCCTTCTGCTCGCGAACAGCCTCCTGCCCGATCCGAAGCTGTGGGTGCTCTTCGCCGTCGCCGCCCTGGACGCGGCCTTCTACGGGATCCAGCGGCCGTCGCTCGACGCCCTCGAGCCTCGCCTCGTCGAGCGCGACGAGCTGCCCGCCGCGAGCGCGCTGACGTCGTTCCGGTTCAACTTCGGCGCCCTTGCCGGCCCGCGCTCGCGGGAGGCCTCATCGCCGCGATCGGGCTGCCCGCGACCTACGGGTTCGACATCGCCACGTTCGCGTTCTCGCTCGTGGTGCTCATGCGAATGCGCGCGGTGCCGCCGCCTGCGGACGCCGAGCGGCCGAGCTTCCGGGGAATCGCCGAAGGGCTGCGCTACGCGCGCGGCCGCCCCGAGCTGCTCGGCACGTACTTCGTCGACATGGCGGCGATGTTCTTCGGGATACCGGAGGCGCTCTTCCCCGCGTTCGCGAAGGAGCTCGGCGGCGGCCCCGGCGCTCTCGGGCTGCTCTACGCGGCGCCTGCCGCGGGCGCGTTGGTGGCGAGCGCCACGAGCGGCTGGGTCGGGCGGGTGCGCCGGCACGGCCTCGCCGTCATCCTCGCGGCCTCGGCGCTGGGGGCATCGCCGTCGTGGGTTTCGGCCTGTCCGGCTCGCTCGCGCTGGCGTTGACGTGCCTTGCCTTCGCCGGCTTCGCCGACATGGTGAGCGGCATCTTCCGGACGACGATCTGGAACCAGACCATCCCCGACAACCTGCGCGGACGCCTCGCAGGCATCGAGATGGTGAGCTACACGAGCGGCCCGTTGCTCGGCAACGTCGAGGCCGGCGTGGTCGCCTCGTTCGCGGGGATACGCGCGTCCGCCGTCTCCGGCGGCATCCTCTGCGTGGCGTCGGTCGCGGCCCTCGCCGCCGGCCTCCCCGGCTTTCGCCGCTACGACGCGCGTCCCGGGTGAGCCCCGCCAGAGGGCTACAGTAGGCGCAGTGCGCGCCGTCGTCATGCACGAAACAGGCGGGCCGGAGGTGCTGCGCCTGGAAGAGGTGCCCGATCCGGAGCCGGGGCCGGGCGAAATGCTCGTCCGCGTCGAGGCGGCCGGGGTGAACCACTACGACGTGAACCAGCGTGCCCGCGACGCCTCCAGGTTCCCGGCGATCCTCGGCAGGGACGCCGCCGGCACCCGCGCCGATACCGGCGGGCGCGTGCTGGTCACGGGAGCCCGCGGCTGCTACGCGGAGCTCGTGGCCGTCCCCGAGGAGCGGGCCTGGGCGATCCCGGACTCGCTCTCGGCCGCCACGGCGGCAGCGATCGGTGTCCCGTACAGGACCGCCTGGTGGGCGATCGTCGAGCTGGCCGGGCTCGCGGAAGGCGCCCGCCTCCTTGTGCAGGCGGCCTCGAGCGCCACCGGTCAGGCGTCCGTGGACATCGGCCGGGCGCTGGGCGCGACCGTCTTCGCCACGGCGAGCGCCGGGAAGCTCGACCGGGTGGCGGCGCTCGGGGCCGAGGCATTCGCGTACGACGACCCTCGTGTGGGCGGGCTCGAGGCCGACGTGGTCTTCGACCCGGTCGGCGCCGAGACGTTCGCCACGAGCGTCGCCGCGCTCGCCAAGGGCGGCCGGCTCGTGACCCCCGGTGCGGTCGGCGATCCCACGGTCTCCTTCGACGTCTGGAATCTCGTCGACAGGCAGGCGCGCATCATCGGCATCGGCTCCGCCCCCGCCGCTCGCGCGACGCTCGAGCGCCTGATCGCGCTCGCAAGCGACCGCCGGCTCCGGCCCGTGATCGACCGCGAGCTGCCGCTCGAGCAGGCCGCCGAAGCCCATCGCCTGATCGAAGCGCGCGAGGTCTTCGGCAAGGTCATCTTGCGCCCGTAGTCGGGCCGCGCTCTCGCGGTCAGGAACCCGGCAGGACCGCGGCCGTCGTCCGGCTCGCGCGCGTCGCTCAGCGGCTCGGTGACGGCGCGAGCGAATGATCGCGCTCCCGGGAACTCGGTCTCTAGCCACTCGCCGCGACGCCACCACAATTTCCGCACGCCGGAACTGATCTTAGGCGGCTGCCAGGGCGGCCAGCCGCGGGACGCAGAACGCGCGCTCTCCGGGCGCCTTCACCGCCGGCGGAGCTTCCCGCTCGAACGCGCGTGGGCGGAAGCGCTCGCGCCGCTCGGTCGCGCCGCCGACGACCGTCAGCAGCGTGCCTTCCGGCACCTCCGAGGCCTCGATGGGCTCGACGGCGGCGTAGCGCTCGAGCAGCTCGAACGCGTCCCGCGTGGAGGCGAAGAAGAGGCCGTCGGCGCTCGACCCGATCCACAGCGGCCGCCCGATGCCCCGCGCCAGGAAGAGCGCGTCAGGCTTCCGCTCGTCGAGCCAGGCGGCGGCCATCGTGCCGTGCAGGTCCTCGAGGGCGCGGACGCGTCGCCGCGACTCGGCACGGTCGACGAGCGCGAAGATCGCCTCGGAATCGACGCTCATGCACGGGTGAGCGCGGTCGAATCCGTCCCGGGCGAAGATCTCGTCGTCGTTGACGATGATCCCGTTGTGAATCCCGACCACGGCTCCGTGCCGGATCGGGTGGTTGTTCTCACCGACGCTCGGGTGGCCCTTCGTGTAATCGCGGACGTGAACGAGCGCGCTCACGGCAGACGCGGGCACGTGCACGCTGTCGAGCATCGCGCGCGCGCCGCCTCTGACCTTGTGCGTGACGGTCGGCAGCGCCGGGCCCGGCAGACGCGACGCCGACGGCGTCCGAGCCGCGCTCGGCGATCCCCGCGAGCAACGCCTGAGCTGCACGGGTGCGGTCGACCCCGCTCCGCGCGCACAGGCTATATCCGGCGATCCCGCACATCCGGGCGCACTTCCTTTCCAGGTCTCGAAAAGAGAGCGCGGGCAGAGGGCCCGCGCACCGCCTTTCAAACCTAGCGAAACCGTCGGCGCAGCCGCGCCGGTCCCGTCGCTCAGGCCCGCGCCGCCGGAACCTCGACCGCAGCGCTTCCCTCGAGCGCCAGCGTCGCGAGCGCCTTGCACGCGTCGAGGTCGTGCTCGCGGTACATCTGGATCATCTCGGCGGCAGGGGATCCGGAGCCGTGGATGATCTCCGTGTACCAGTAGCCCCCGTACTCGGACGCGACGAGGTCGCGGATCAGCTTCATCACGCGCAGGCGCTCCATCGCGTTCCCCGGCTCGGCGCCGCGGTAGTACTTCTCGATATACGGCCGGAGCTCCGGATGCAGGATGTCCTCGACGTACGGCGCCGTCATGACCGAGCCGCCGGCGATCTCGAGCAGGTGGCGGGCGGCCATGTAGTGGCCCTCCATGCAGATGTTCTTGCCGGCGTTCGTGAGCACCGGGATCGGGCACCTGGAAGCCCGGCTCGCGGCTGTGGCTCTCGAGCGAGGCAGCGAGACCACAGCGCCCAGATCGGCCCGCTCGAGCCGGATCATCTCGGATGATCTTGTCCCGGATGTGCGGGACGTTCGGCGACGCCGTTCAGCTCGGCGACCAGCTGGGCGGCGCCGATGAACAGGCGCAGCTTGCCGACGTCGGCGCCGAGGTAGCCCTGGCGGTTGACGTTCGCGAACGTGTTCGCGACGTCGCCCGCGAACTCCCACTCGCCGCAGAGGAAGACGCGCTCCCACGGCACGAAGACGTCGTCGAAGATCGTGAACGACTCCATCAGGTCGTCGTGGCACGACACCGGCGCCTCGAACTCGTTCGTGTACTCGCCGCTGAAGCCGCGGCAGACGAGCTTGAGGCCGGGCGTGTCGACCGGGATCGCGAACGACACGGCGTAGTCGCTGTCGGCCTCCCGCATCGCCCGCGTCGGGATGATCACGAGCTCGTTCGAGACGACCGAGCCGGACGTGTGGGCCTTGGCGCCGCGCACGACGATGCCGTCGCTCGAACGGTCGACGACGTGCAGGTAGAGGTCGGGGTCGTCCTGGTCGGCGGGGCGCTTGCTGCGATCGCCCTTGACGTCGGTGACGGCGGCGGCGGTCATGATCTGCTCGCGCTGGAAGCGCTTCACGTACTCGAGGACGCGCGGGTGGTAGTCCGTGCCTTTCGCCGCGTCGACGTCGTGCGTGACGATCAGCAGCGCCTGGAGCTCGTCGCGGCCGATGCTCGCGTAGCCCGAGAGCGGCGAGCGCTCCGACAGCAGCCGGGCGGCCCAGAGGTTCTGGAGCAGCTCGTCGGCGCTCGGTCGCCATGTGCCAGAAGACGTGGCAGGGCTCGCCGTTGAGGTCGGACCGCGCGACCATCGTCTCCGCGAGCTCGGGATCGTGAGCTGCGCTGAAGACCCACCGGCCCCAGCAGGCGAGCGTCGACGAGAAGAGCGGGTGGTCGGCGACGTTCTCGATCCGCTGGCCGCGCGCGTACACCTCGGGGTGCTGTTGGCGCAGGCTCTCGACGTACTCCTCAGGCGTTCGCAGTCCCATCGGGTCCTCCGTTCCGAGTCGGTCTCCGTGTGGAAGGCGCGCGCGGCCTCGGCCAGGCCGGCGACGACCTCGCGGCTCGATTCGGCGCTCCCCCCGCGAGCCGGAGCGCGAGATTGGCGTGGATGTGTGCGATCTCCTCGAGCGACAGCCTGCCGCCGTCACGGAACCAGATGCCGACGTTCGTGCATTGCGCGATGACGGCGTAGGCGGTCAGCTTGACGTCGAGCGGGTGGAACAGCCCTGCGGCCGCGCCGTGATCGAGCACCTGCACGACGAGGCTCTCGTACTCGTCGCGCAGCCGCAGCACCTCGTCACGGCGCTCGCCGGTGAGGCTGCGCAGCTCCGTGTCGCCGAGCGTCGTCTCCCTCGGCCGCAAGGCATGCATCACGACGTGGTGGACGACGAGCGCGGCGAGCTGCCGCTCCGGGTCGGGCTCGCGGTCGACAGCCGTTCGTACCCCGGCAGTGAGCTGCTCCATCGTCGAGCGGATGAGCTCGAACAGGATCTGCTCCTTGCTCTCGTAGTGGTAGTAGATGCTCGCGGACTTGATCTCGAGCGCCTCCGCGATCTCGCGCGTCGTCGTCGACTCGTAGCCCTTCTCGAAGAAGAGCTCGGCGGCGACGCGCAGCAGCTCCTGCGCGCGCTCCCGCTCGGGTGCCTCGCCGACGGCCTTCATGGCTCGACCGCGGCTTCGGAACCGGCGACGGCCGCCTGGATTCGCGGCCGGTCGAGCTTGCCGGCGGCGTTGCGCGGCAGCTCGTCGACCTGCTCGAAACGCTCGGGAATCGCGTAGTCCGGCACCCGCTCGGCGAGGTGCGCCCGGGCGGCCTCCTCGTCGAGCTCGTGGCCGTCGCGGACGACGACGCAGGCAACGACGCTCTCCTGGAAGATCGGATGTGGCGCGCCGACGACCGCCGCTTCCGCCACGGCGGGCAGCCGGCTCAGCGCATCCTCCACCTGCGCGGCGTGGACCTTCTCGCCGCCGCGGTTGATCACGTCCGCGGCGCGGCCGCGCAGCACGAGGAAGTCGTCGGCATCGATCTCACCCATGTCGCCGGTCCGCAGCCACTCGCCGCGAAAGACCTCGTCCGTCGCGGCCTCGGCCTCCCAGTAGCCCTGCATCCTCGTCGGCCCGGCCAGCTCGATCTCGCCGGTCCGGCCGGTTGGCAGCGCTCGACCTCGCTCGTCCACGATCCGGTGGTGAACGCCTTCGACCGGGTGCCCGACGGAGTCGGCGTGCGTCCGTGCGAGCTCCGGCGCGAGCAGGTGGCTGACCGACGTGAACTCGGTCAGCCCGTAGCAGTTGAACAGCCGGAGCGACGGCCAGCGGCGGGCAAGCTCCTCGATCCAGGGCGTGGGCATCGGCGCTCCGCCGTAGACGGCGACGCGGCAGTGGCGGAACGCGTCGTCGGCGCGCTCGTGCGAGCATCAGGAGCCGGAAGATGCTCGGAACGGCGATCAGGTAGCTGGCCGGGCGCGCCGCGAGCGCGTCGAGCGCCGCCGCCGTCCCGAACTCGCGCAGCAGGTCGACGGCGCCGCCGACGAGCAGCATCTGGGTGAGCTGGTCGGCGAAGCCGGTGTTGTGGAAGAGCGGCACGAGCACGAGCGTCGAGTCCGCCTCCGACGTCTCGAGGTGCGGGACGAACGACGAGGCGCTGCGAACGAGGGCGTCATGCGTGATCACGGCGCCCTTCGGGGCCCCGGTCGTTCCCGACGTGAAGCTGATCAGCGCCGCGTCCGGCCCGGCGACCCGCGCGTCGACCTCTCCCCGGGGCAGGCGCCAGACCGATTCCGCTTCGGCGTCGCGCTCGAGCGCCAGGGTCGGATACGAGCCCGTCGTCCCGGCGCGCTCGAGCGTGCCGCGCTCCGCCTCTCCCGCCGCCACGACCCGCGGCCGGCACAGGTCGATCTGCCTGCCGAGCTCGAGCGGGCTGAGCCGCCGGTTGAGCGGCACGACGACGGCACCGAGCCGCAGGGCGGCGAGGAAGCAGGCCGCCCACTCCACCGTGTTCTCGCCGACGAGGGCCACGCGCTCCCCCGAGACGACGCCGGCCTGCCCGAGTCGGCCTGCGAGATCCTCGACGACCGCCGCGAGCTCGCGGTACGTGAGCTGCTCTCCGCCCTGCGCGAGCGCCGGCGCCTGCGGCTGCACGCGCGCCCAACGAGCCAGCGCCTCGGGCAGCGTGCCCAGCTCGGTCCGGGGTATCGAGGCGGGGGCGGCGGTCATTCCACGAGCCGCGCGCGGAGCGCGCCGGTCGCCTCCTCGTCGATCTCGAGCTCGCCCTCCGCGGCCCCGGCCCGCAGGACGACGCCGTACTCGGACTCTGCCCGCTCCCGGCTCACCCAGCCCTCGAGCACGTCGTCGAGGACCAGCGCCGGGTCTCGCTCCGCGGGGTGGCCGTAGCCGCCGCCGCCGCTCGTCACCGAGACGATCCGCTCCCACGGCGCCAGCTCGACCGCCGCCACGCGCGGCACCTCGGCCTGCGTCCCGTCGGCCTCGTGCTTCCAGACCGCCGTCGGGGCACCGGCGCGCCCGCCGCGCACTCCACGCGGAGGGTTGTCGCAGCCCTCGAGCGAGTAGGCAACGGTCATCGGCTCGTCCTTCGGCCCGAAGACGACTCTGCAGCCGAGCCCGCCGCGCTGCCGCCCGGCGCCCTCCGAATCGCGGATCAGCGTCTGCTCGTAGACGTGGAAGGGGTACTTCTGCTCGTCGACCTCGATGCTGTCGTGATAGAGGAGAGCGGCGACGACGGGCAGCATGTAGGTCGGCCAGCCGTCCGCCTCCGGGCCGGCCGGCCCACCCGATGACCCGAGGAAGATCTGGTTGACGTACGGCGCTCCGCCGAGCCGCGGATCACGTCCCGAGACGACCGAATAGGCAGGGCCGAGGCCCATCGCGCCTTCGGCGAGCCCGAAGCCTTCCCCCAGGTCGGCGAACGCGGCCTGCGTGATGCAGACGAGCCGATCGGCGACGTTCGTGGTCGCCATGGAGCACGAGTGCGGGAAGAGCGGGATCCCGGCAATGCACCCCTCGCGCAGGACGACCTCGATCCGCCTGAAGCTGCCGGCGTTGTGCGGGATGTCGGGATCGATCGAGTTGAAGACCCCGATGACGACGTTGTTCGTCGCGCAGGCCCGCGACTCGTTCAGCCCGCCCGCATAGTTGTCGGGGTTGTCCCGCAGATCGAGCTGGATGCGTCCCTCCTCCGGATCGATCTGCACCTTGACCCGCAGCGGGATCCCGTCCGGCAGCCCCGGGTACGCGTCGTGGGTGCCGAGGCCTTCGAGCGACCCGGCCGGCAACTGCCGCAGCGCCTCGATCATCCGCCGCTCGCTGTAGTCGAACCACTCGGCGACGAAGCGCCGGATCGTCTCGAGCCCGTACTGGGCACACAGCTCCTTCAGCCGCCGCTCCGCGATCCGCGCGGCGCCGAGCGCCGCCAGGTAGTCGCCGTACCACTGCTCGGGCACCCGGATGCGGCGCCGGCACATCCGGATCACGTCCTCGATGTCCCGGTAGTCCGCCTGGATTCGGACGCACGGGAAGTTCAGCGCGCCTTCCTCGTAGATGTCGCGCGCGCCGGGGTAGTACGTGGTCGGCAGCGAGTTGCCGCAGTCCGCCTGGTGCGCCTTCGCGCAGGCGGTGAAGACGTGCTCGCCGTCGACGAAGACCGGGACGAGGATCGCGTGGTCGGCCGAGTGCGTGTTGCCGAGATAGGGGTCGTTGTGCAGGAACGCGTCGCCCTCCTCGAGCTGCGGGTGGAGCTCCGTCATCGCCTCGGCCAGGAACTCCATGCCGATGACGTGGACGGGAAGCCCTTCGGCCGAAGCGAGCAGCTCGTTCTCGGCGGTGACGAGCGCGCACGAGAAGTCGCGGGCCATGTTGAGCACCGCCGAGCGCCCCGAGCGCAGCAGCGTGTTCGTCATCTCCCGGCAGATGCCGTCGAGGCGGTTCGCGAGCACCGCGAGCAGCACCGGATCGAGCTGTTGACCGGCCTCAGTCTTCATCGCTCTCCTTCTCGAGCAGGTAGTCGCCGGTAGCGGTGACCGTCAGCGACCACCCCGGGTGGACGACGACGGTCGTGGTCGGCTCCTCCACGATCGCCGGCCCGCCGATTCGCTGGCCCGCCGCGAGCGTCTCACCGAGATACGCAGGCACTTCCGCCGTGCCGCCGGGCCCGAACGACGCCTCGCGCGTCGCCTTCGGCTGCGGCGGCGTCGCGCCGTCGAGGGCCAGGCGCGGACGGCTCGGCTTGGGCAGACGCGCGGTCGCCCGGCCCTTCCAGTACAGGCACTCGAGCCGCTGGCCCGGCTCCTTGACCGCGAAGACCCGCTCGTGCACGACGTGGAAGGCCTCCTCGAGCGCCCGCACGTCCGCCTCTCCCTCGAACCGGCTGTTCGGCAAGGCGACCTCGAGCTCCCAGACCTGGTACGGGTAGCGCGCCTCCACGAAGAACTCCTTGCCACGGGCCTCCGCGGGAGCCTGCAGCCGGTCGAGGAACTCGTCCATCTGGCGCTCGAGCTCCGCCAGGCCGTCGTTCACCGCCGCGGCTTCGAAGCGGTCGGTGTCGGCCCGGCGGCTGACGCTGAACTCCGCGACGACGTCCGAGAGGAGACCCCCGCACGCCGACAGCGCGGCGGCGGTGCGCGGCACGAGCACACGCGCGCAGCCGAGCTCCTCGGCGATGCGGGCGATCGTGAGGCCGCCCGCGCCGCCGCCGGCGACGACCAGCGACTCGCGAGGGTCCAGGCCCTCGTTGACCGTGATGTCGCGGATCGCCGTCACCATGTGCTCGTCCGCGACCGCCAGGATCGAATACGCCGCCCTCATGAGGTCGATCCCGAGCGGGTCGGCGATCCGGCTCCGGATCGCCTCTCGGGCGCTGCCGAGGTCGAGCTTGATGCGGCCGCCCAGGAAGTAGTCGGGGTCGATGAAGCCGAGCGCGAGTGCCGCGTCGGTCACCGTCGGCTCGGTCCCGCCGCGGCCGTAGCAGACGGGCCCGGGTACCGCGCCCGCGCTGTCGGGCCCCACTCGCAGGAGGCCGCCGGAGTCGATCCAGGCGATCGAGCCCCCGCCCGCCCCGATGCTCTTGACGTCGACCGACGAGAGCCCCGTGATGTGCCCGACGAACCTCTCCCCCAGCCACGTCTCGCGGGTGAACTTGATGTAGCCGTCGCGGATGACGCTGACGTCGAAGCTCGTCCCGCCCATGTCGCAGACGATCACGTTCCGGTCGTCGTCCGCGTATGCCTTGCCTGCGACGGGCGCCACCGCCGGCCCGGAGTTGACGGAGTAGATCGGGCGGCTCGAGACGTCCGCGACGTTCAGGACACCGCCGAAGGACGTCACGACGAGCAGCTCGCCCGAGAAGCCGCCTGCGCGCAGGTCGGCATCCATCTGGTCCAGGTGACGCTGCATCAGGGGCTTGAGGGACGCATCGATCGCCGCCGACGATGCGCGCCGGTACTCCCGGATGATCGGGTTGAGCCGATGCGAGAGGGTGTAGGCGACACCCGGGAGCTCCTCCTCGATCAGCTCTGCGACGGCCTCCTCGTGCCGCGGGTCGACGATCGACCACAGCAGCGACACCGCGATCGCCTCGATGCCGCGGTCGCGCAGGCCCCGTAGGGTCTCGCGTGTCCCGTCGACGTCGAGAGGCACGAGCACGGTCCCCTCGGAGGTCACCCGCTCCCGTACCTCGAAGGTCAATCGCCGGGGGACGTAGGGCGGCGGGTACACGGCCCGGAAATCGAACGGATGCAGCTTGCCGCCCTCGCGCAGCACGAGCGTGTCGGCGAAGCCCTCGGTGGTGAGGAAGGCCGTGCGTGCCGTCCGGCCGGTGATGATCGCGTTCGTCGCAGCGGTCGTTCCGTAGGTGAAGAGCTCGCTCTCGCCCAGCAGCTCCGAGAGGGTGAGACCACGCTCTGCGGCACCATGTGCGAGCGCCTCCGAGATCCCGCTGAAGATCCGCTCGGGCGTCGTCGGCGCCTTGCTGAGGGAAAGCTGCCCCTCCTCGTCGACGACCACGACGTCGCTGAACGTGCCGCCGGTGTCGACGGCGATGCGGTACGGCATCCCACCTACCTATCGGTCGCTAGGTAGGCTCTTGTACCACACCTCGCTCCGGCGATCAAGTGAGCGGGTGACGCGCGAAGAACGCAGCCAGCCCTTCAGCCGTCTCGCGTGGCCGCTGGAGGTGCAACAGGTGCGTCGCGCCGGGCACGTCGAAGGTCTCCGCGTTCGGGAGCCAGGCGAGCAGCAGGTCCCGCCGTTCGGGGAACGACGGCACCGACCGCTCACCGAGGACGAGCAGAACCGGCTGGGTGATGCGGCTCGCGTCCTCCTGCGTGAGCTCCCATTGCCGCAGCGCCGGCAGTTCCTGCTGGAAGAATGCGTCCGCCTCGGCCACGGTCTGGTCGAACGCCCCGGGAAGGGTCTGGTCGAGCGGTGCCCGGTAGTCCGGCCCGAAGACGCCCCGGCACCAGGTATCGACGGCGCCGACCGTGTCCCCCGCCCGATACAGCTGTACCGCGGGCTCTGCCACGCTCCGGAGGAACTCCGCCTGTATCTCCGTCGACGGCACCGGCCGCGCAGCTTCCATCGAGACGAGGGTGTGCACCGCTTCCGGGGAGTCGAGGGCCAGTTGGAGCCCCACGTCGGCGCTCGACGAGTGGCCGACGATGTGCGCCCGCTCGATCCCGAGCTTCCGCATGAGCAGGCGGCAATGCTCCGCGTGCAGGGCCATGCTGACCGGCCCCTCGACGCTGCCGCTGCCGGCGTAGCCCGCACGGTGGTAGCTGAGCAGCCGGTACCGGTCGGCCAGGGCGGGCTCGGCAAGAAGCGGCGCGGCCCACGCCGTGCCCACGCCCCAGTGGATCAGTACGACGGGCTCGCCTGACCCCCGTAGCTCGTACTCGAGCTCCAGACCGTCGACGGTCGTCCGTTCCATGCCTTCCCGGGACAGAGACTACGACCAGGTCGTCACGCAGGCAAGAGCGCCCCTCGAGGAGGGACGCTCTGTGCGGTGCCTCGATGCGGCGCTACGCGGGAGTGGCCGGGAGCCCGAGCGGTCGGTCGGCGAACGCCTGGCCGGCGTCGACGTCGTAGCACGTGTTCTCGCTCGAGTCTCCGAGCGTCACGTCGACATACTCCTGGACGTCGGCGACGGATTCGGCCTCCCAGAGACACGTCACGGCGGACCTGTCGGTGCTCGGGTAGAACTGCAGGGCCCGCGTTCCGGAGGGCGCACCCTGGCCCTTGATCAGCCTCTGGCCGCGCGTGAACGCTGCCTGCGAGTCCTTGATCGTGTGCTGAGCGACGACGTACATGGCGTACCTCCTCGTGTGAGCGATCCCGTCGGGATCAACTGCCGGTGACGCCGAACGTACGCCGCACGACCTCGACGCGCATCGGCCGGAATGACCAACGTGCACCGACGGCCGGAGTGGTCATTTGGCGCCGCCCGTCAGATGAGGTCGTGCTCGAACGCGAAGACGCTTGCTGCGGTTCGCGACGAGACGCCGAGCTTGGCGAAGATGTTCTGCAGGTGGCGGGCGACCGTACGCTCGCTGATGACGAGCGCCGAGGCGATCTCCCGATTGCTCCTCCCGCCGGCGACAAGCCGCAGAACCTCGAGCTCGCGCGGCGACAACGCATGCGTGTCGCGGGCCCTGCCCGCGCGGGCGAAGCGAATCGACCCAGGCGACGTCGGGGGCCGCACCGAGCTGTGCGAAGACACTGCGCGCCGCTTCGAGCTCGAGCTCGGCCGTATCGTCGTCTCCGAGTGAGCCGCAGGCTCGTCCCAGCAGCACGCGGGCGCGGGCAGCCTCGTGCGGCGCCTCAAGCTCTTGCCACGAATCCCAGGCTCGGCGTAATGCGACCAGGGCGGCTCGAGCATCGCCGTCCGCCAACGCGACGGCCCCCCGCGTCTGGGCCGCCATCGCCTCGAGCATGTCACTTCCTTGCCGCGCCGCGAGCTCCTCGAGCTCTCGAGAGGCGCTCCGAGCAGCGTCGACGTCCTCGACGGCCAGCATGATCTCTACGTAGGCAGGCAGAAGCGCCGCGCGACTCAGCGGCGCGGTCGTCTCGCTCATCGCCCGGCGAATAGCCGCAGCTGCGGTGTCTCTCTTGCCCTGGAGCAAGCGCAGGAGGGCGAGGCCCGGCTGCGGCTCCCTGCCGAGCCGGCTTGCCTCCCGGTAGAGCGACTCGGCGGTCCGGACCTCGCCCCGCAGGCGGTAAAGCTCGGCCTGTCGGTAGGCGGCGTGACCGAGCGCTCGCTGGTTCAGGGCACCTCCGGTGAATCGCCCGGCGACCTCGCGCGCCTCTTCCAGGGCCTCGGGCCAGGCACCGCCCAGCGTCATGATCTCCGCGCGGTGCACCAGGCACAGTCCCTGGTGCGCCACCATGTCGGGCTGTTGCTCGCACCACCGCGTCAGCGCGGCCGTCCACTCCCGCGCGCGCCGCAGCTCGTACACGTCGCGACAGAACGCGATCGTGTTGCAGTAGACGATGCCCGCGACGATCGGCGACAGCTCGCCGGCCGTGACGGCCACCATCGTCTCGTCCACGAGCTGAAGGCCGGCCGCCGTTCGGCCCTGCCGGACGAGCGCGTGCCCCTGCTCCATCAGAGCGATCGACACGAGATCGCGGTCGCCGAAGCGCTCGCCGACAGCCGCTATCTCGACCGCGGCGTCGAACGCGGCCTCGTGGTCGCCGCCGAACACGTGCTGCAACAACGTTGGGATCAGCAGATAGCCGCGCTCGACGCAGTCGCGGTTCTCGCGTTCGAGCAGCCGCTGTCCGCGCGCAAACCACCCCTGCGCGGGCGCGGACTCTCCACAGAACAACAGGTTGTGGCCCACCCACCAGGCACAGCGGGCTGCCCGCGGCGCATCGCCGCCTTCGAGCCACGCGTGATGGGCACGCTCGAGCCCGCTCCTGTACTCCTCGTCGCGACCGAGCATGTAGGCCGACCTCGCCAGCAGCTCGAGGTTTTCGGCGCGGAGCGGCGATGCCTCATCGGCGCGGCGGAGCGACTCGTAGGCCTCCCGCCACGCGCGCCTCGCGTAGGACTCGCGACCGCGCTCCAGCTCGTCGACGGTGTCCACGATTGCTGCGCAAAGTATGGAGCGACCCCGGACGTTGCGCGCTGCGGCGAGCCGCGACGAGCTCAGAGCTCGACGCGTGACGCCGGCCCCTAGGCGAAGCGGGCGGCCAGAACCGAGAGCATCAGGCGGCGCAGGCCCGGCACCCGGGCGGCCGCCGGCAAGAGCGCTCCGTGCACGACCCCCCGCCCGCGCGGCAGGCGAAGCGTCCGCAGCTCGGCAACGTTCGGCAGAGCCCGCAGCCGCTTCTCCTCCTCCCCGTCGAAGCCCCAGGACCACGGCGGCGGCTCGTAGCCGGATTCCGTCTTCAGCTGCCCGCGCCGGCTTCGCTCGACGAGCCAGCGGGGGACGACGTCGAAGACGAGCCCGCCGCCTCGGAACCTCTCGGCACAGGTCGACACGAGGCCGCGCGCGTCGTCCGGCGCGAAGTACATCAGCAGACCCTGGGCGGTCACGAGGACAGCGGCCGCCGTGTCGACCTCGTCAGCCCAGGCCTCGTCGAGCGCGGAGCCGGCGAGCGCACGCAGGCGAGATTCCCTGGGGAGCAGCCGGTCTCGAAGCTCGACGACCTCCGGCAGGTCGACTGTCAGCCAGCGCACGCTCCCGTTGTCGACCCGCCAGAACTGCGTCTCGAGCCCTTCGCCGAGAGCGACCACGGTCCCCTCCGGATTGTCGGTGAGGAAGCGCAGGACGGCGCTCGTCGAAGCAGCGCGCCCGCAACGCCTGCCACTGGGAGAAGCCCTCACCCGAGCCGAACCGCGTCTCGAACGGGTAGTCGATCCGCTCGACGAGCTCGACCGCCATCGGATCGCGCAGAACGGCATCCTCCCGCCGCGCCTCGACGGCACGGTGGTACAGCGTCCACAGGAGGGTCTCGGGCAAGCGTCCCAGCTCGGCGACGACCTTCTCCATGCCGGGACCGTAGCGACAGGCCGCGTGGGTCACCGAAGCGCGTCGACGCCTGGCGGGATGCTCGACGAACGGGCTTTACGACGCCGGCCGGTACGTACAGACCTGCACGCCCGTGCCGGCCCTGACGCACTCGACGAGATGCAGAGGCCGGGCGACGCCGTCCTCAGGGAAGATCCGCTTGCCCCCGCCGAGCAGGATCGGCTCGATCATCAGATTGAGCTCGTCGACCAGGCCCTCGGCCAGCAGGGTCGTGACGAGGCTCGCGCTGCCCCAGACCACCAGGTCGCCGCCGGGCTCGCCGCGAAGCGCAGCGATGTCCGCGACCGCGCGATCGCCCGGAAGCAGCATCGTGTTGTTCCAGGTCAGGTCGTCGTCGGTCAGCGTCCGCGAGACCACGTACTTCTTGACCGCGTTCATCCGGTCGGCGTACGGGTCGCCGGCCCGCCCGGGCCATGCCGCGGCCATTCCCTGCCACGTTCGGCGGCCGAACAGCAATGCGTCGGTGGTACCCATGCCGTCGTTGATCGCCGTGCCCATGACGTCGGGGTCGAAGTACGGCACGGACCACCCGCCGTGGGCGAAGCCCCCGTCGGTGTCCTCCGACGCGCCGCCGGGGGCCTGCACCACGCCGTCAAGGCTCATGAACTCGTTCACGACCAGTCGCATCGCTCGTTCCTCCGTCTCGGGTTCCGACCGTTAGACAGGACCCGACTCGCGAACTCATCGGGTGCCTGGAACGAAAAGGCCCGCCGAAGCGGGCCTCGAGTAGCGGGGGCAGGATTTGAACCTGCGACCTCCGGGTTATGAGCCCGGCGAGCTACCTGACTGCTCCACCCCGCGGCGTGGAAACAGTATAGCGCCGATCGGCACACAAACTCGGTCGCCGCAGCAGGCGGTCAGGCGCGGTCGATCTCGGCCACGAAGCGCCTCGCGAGCGTGCGGAGCATCGTCAGCGCAACCGTCGGCTCGTTCTCGAGCAACTCCTCGAACTCCGCGCGGCCGATGGCAAGGCAGAGCACCGGCGTGACCGTGCGCACCCTGGCGCTGCGCGGCGCATCGTCGACGAGCAGGCTCAGCTCGCCGAAGAACTCCCCGGGGCCGAGCTCGATGGACGTGTCGCGATACTCGACTGCCACCGTCCCGTCGACGACCACGTAGAGGCCCGAGCCGGGCTCCCGCGCCTGTACGAGCACGTGCCCCGCGGGCGCCTCGATCTCGGCACACTCGTCCAGGAGCCGCTCGAGCGCCGCCTCGTCGAGCCCGGCGAAGATGGGAATCGCCCGCAGCCGGTCGACTGCAACCGCGTCGCTCATGACGGCTTCATATCACGCGGCGCCCCCGGGAGGCCGAAAGCCCCGCTGGTACGATCGGCGCGTGCCGGTCTGGGCCCTGATCGTGGTGTCGGTCTTCTTCGCGGTCGCGATCGTGGCAACCTTCTACGCGCTCTTCGCCACCGTCCGCCTCTTCATCAAGCTCAACCGGCTGAACAAGGCGCTGACGCCTCTCGCGGATTCGCTCGCCGTCGGAACTGCCCGCCTGTCGGAGAGATCCGAGGCCACCGCTCTCAACTTCGCCCGCCTCGAGCAGTCCCTGGCGAGGCTTCAGGCCTCACGCGATCGGCTCGGGGTGCTGCGCTGGGCGTTCGAAGACGTCCTGCGCCTCGTGCGCCTCGCACGCCTGGCCGTGCCCAAGCGGTGACCCGCGTCGGCGTCGTCGATCTCGGTACGAACTCCACGAGGCTGCTCGTGGCGGACGTGGAGGACGGCCATGTCCACGAGATCGAGCGCCGGATCACGATCACGAAGCTCGGCGAGGGCGTCGACGGCGGCCGACGTCTCGTGCCGCAGGCGGTCGAGCGTGTCTACGCGTGCCTCGCGGACTACCGCGCCAGAATCGACCGGCATTCGCCGGAGCTCCAGCTCGCGTACGCGACGAGCGCGGTGCGGGACGCGGTCAACGGCGAGGGCTTTCTCGACGAGATCGAGAGCCGATTCGGCCTTCCGACGAGGCTGTTGAGCGGCGACGAGGAAGCGCTGCTGACCTTCGGCGGTGTCGCCGCCGGCCGCGAGCTCGCCGATCCGACGGCGATCGTCGACATCGGCGGCGGCTCCACGGAGATCGTGCTCGGCTCGAGCGCCGGCATCTCGTTCCACACGAGCCTCGATTTCGGCTGTGTGCGTCTCTCCGAACGCTTCGCCCTCGCCGAGGCCGGCGGATCACCGGACGTTCCCACGCTCCTCGAACACGTCGGCACGCTGCTCGACGAGACCGTGCCGCGCGAGCTCCGCCCCGCGGAGGGGATCGGCACCGCCGGGACAGTGACGACACTCGGGACGCTCCACCTCGGGCTGCCCGAGGAAGACCCGGCGGCGCTTCACGGTCATCGGCTTCCGGCCGACTGGATCGCGGCCGAGGCACAGCGCCTCGCCGCGACCCCGGTCGCGGAGCTGCGCCGCCGCCCCGGCATCGCGCCCGAGCGCGCGGCCGTCATCGCGGCGGGAGCGCTCGCTCTCGCCGAGATCGTCAGGTTCTTCGACCTCGGCGAGCTCGAGATCTCGGAGACCGACGTCCTGCACGGCGTCGCGCTCGAGGCGGCGGTTCTCGACGCGGCGCGCGACGCTTAACCCGGCGTTCACGTCGCTTAATCCGGACATTGCCCGGCTCAACAGGCGGGTGGGTATCACTCTGGGCATGACAAAACGACGCCTTTTGACACTCGCCCTTGTTCCACTCGCAGTGGCGGCCGCGGGATGCGGCGCCGCGGCCACTCCGTCTTCCTCCCCCTCGTCGCCGCCGCCGGCGGCGGCCCTGTCGGCGCCCCTGGTTGCCGCCGGGGGCAACCTCGACCTCATTCCTTCGCTCGTCGATCGCCTCGAGCCGTCCATCGTGTCCGTCCTCGTGCAGACACCGCAGGGCGGCGCCCAGGGCTCCGGCGTCGTCTGGGACGGCGCCCGTGGGCTCATCGTGACGAACAACCACGTCGTCGCCGACGCCCAGGACGTGCAGGTTCAGCTCGCCGCGGGAGATCAGATTCCCGCCCAGGTCGTGGCGACGGATGCCAACACGGATCTCGCCGTCATCCGGGTCGACCGCACCGACCTGCCCTCCGCGGAGTTCGACCCCGAGCTGCCTCGCGTCGGCGAGCTCGCCGTCGCGATCGGCAACCCGCTGGGCTTCGAGAACACCGTGACGGCCGGCATCGTGTCGGCGGTTCACCGGAATCTCGATCAGAACGGCCCCTACATCGACTTGATCCAGACGGATGCCCCCATCTCCCCCGGAAACTCGGGAGGCGCGCTCGTCAACGCCGCCGGCCAGGTGATCGGGATCAATTCCGCCGGCATCCCGTCCTCCACGAGCAACGCCAACTCGCTCGGATTCGCGATCCCCTCTCCGACCGTCCGCTCGATCGTGGGTCAGCTCATCGACAACGGACAGGCCGGGCTTGCCTTCCTGGGCGTGTCCTCCGAGGACAACCACGGCGTGCACGTCACTTCTGTCACTCCCGGCTCCGCGGCCGAGGCCGCCGGGATCGAGACGGGCGACATGATCGCCGGGGTCGACGGCACGGAGATCGGCTCGACCGCGGATCTCGTCTCGGAGCTCCGCTCGCGAGCCCCGGGCGACCAGATCACCATCGCCGTCGTCCGCAACGGCGAGCAGCTCGAGCTGCACGCGACGCTCGGCAATCGGGCGGACGCCGCCTAGCCGGAGCGGCCGGCGACGAGCCGGAAGACGCGGCCGGTGCGCGAGACGAGATACAGCTCACCGGCCTCGTCTTCCCCGAACGACGCGAGCGTCGTGCCGAGCTCGAGCTCGACGCGCACCTCGTCCGGTCGGTCGGGACTGACGCTCCAGACCCGGCCCGTGCAGTAGTCGCCGTAGAAGTACCGGCCCCGCGCCGCGGGAACCCGGCGCCCCCGGTAGACGTAGCCGCCGGTGACGGCGCAGCCCTCGTCGTGTGAGTACGCGGCCGCCGGCCAGACGAGCTCAGCCCTCGCCGCGCGGCTGCGCTGTGGTCGGCCCCCTCCCAGGCGAACTCCTCGAACCCCTCGTAGGCGTCCCAGCCGAAGTTCGTCAGCCCGAGGTCGGCCGCGGCAACGTGGTCGACCTCCTCGTAGCGGCTCTCCCCGACGTCACCGACCCAGAGATCGCCTGTCTGCCGGTCGAACGAGAAGCGCCAGGGATTCCGCAGGCCGTAGCCGACGACCGTCCAACCGGCGCCGTCGAGACGCAGGATCTTGCCGTACAACTCGCCGTCGCCGAGCGCCTGCGCCGGGCTCGGAGACGCGGCGTCGTCCCCGACGCTTGCGTAGAGAAGCCCGTCGGGGCCGTACTGCAACTGGCCTCCCTGATGACGCTGGCTGTGCTTGCGGACGTGGAGCAGGCGCCGCGCCGTGGCCGGCAGGGCCCGGCCCTTCTCGGCTCTGTACTCGACGACGTTCACGTCACCGCGCCGGTCCGTGTAGAAGACGACGAAGCGGCCGCTGTTCGCGTAGTCGGGCTCGAACGCGATCGAAAGTAGGCCACGCTCCGAGGCGAACTCGCCCTTCGGGCTCGTCAGTACCTGGTCGGAGATGTCGAGAAACGGTCTGGGTACGACGACGCCGTTCTCGACGACTCGTACGACGCCGGCCTGTCCGACGACGTACAGCCGCCCGGGCTCGCCCGGGGCGGCGGCCACGTACACGGGGCGGTCGAGACCGCTGACGACCTCGGTGACACCAATGCCGTCGCCCGCGACAGTCGTCGTCGGCGAGCCGTCCTCGCCGCCGCAGGCGCCGGTCAGGCAGACCACCGTGGCGAGAAGTAGCAGCCACGGTCGACCCACCGAGGCGGTGCGCGTGCGCCGCCGCCGAGCCGTTCCACGCTCGGGCGCAGCCATGCCGGCGACCCGCGCGCGAACGAGAAGACCTGCGAGGCGGCGGGCCTCCATCGACAAGCGACTCTCTACCGTCAGCCGGGCACCGGCTCGAATCGTAACTCGGCCGTGCGCCGGCCCGTCGAAACGGAGCCTGGGCCGCGGACGGGCGGCGAGCCGTAGCATGCAGGCGTGGCGCGGCTGACCGGGATCTCGCCCGTGCTGCTCGTCTCCG
Source organism: uncultured Thermoleophilia bacterium (assembly GCA_963780385.1). GTDB lineage: Bacteria > Actinomycetota > Thermoleophilia > Gaiellales > Gaiellaceae > CAWACA01. The sequence continues at coordinate 51,418 of CAWACA010000026.1, forward strand.
ACCTCGACCGGTCGGTCGCCTACTACCGTGACCGGCTCGGCTTCGATTGCGACGTCTTCGGCGACCACCCGACTTCGCGACCGCCGAACGCGACGAGGCGACGATCCTGCTCGCGCTCTGTGACGAGCCGACGCGGATCGTTCCCAACTGGCGGATCGTCGACAACATCTGGAACGCCTATATCCGCGTCGACGACGTCGAGAGCGTCTACGCGGAGGTCCAGGAGCGAGGCGCTCCCATCGACTACACGATCTACGACGCACCAAGCGGCTTCCGCGAGTTCGGCGTGCAGGATCCCGACGGCCACGACATCGCGTTCGGACAGCCGCTCCGGCGGGCGGACGGCTAGCGCCTGTCCGGGTCACCCGCGCCCGCGCGCGGCGATCGCCTCGACCGCCGCCAGGGAAACGCCGAGCCTGTCGAGAATCTGAGCAGCCAGCGAATCGGGAACGGCGAGCATGCCGAGCAGGATGTGCTCGTCGCCGAGGGGGTGTTCGTCGGCGTAATCGAGGGCATGGGCGAGCGCCCGTTTCGTCCGCGGAGTGATGCCAAGGCAGCCCATGCGGGCGCGCTCGAGCGCGCCCGGCCCGAAGGTTTCCTCGAGACGCTCGCGCACGGCCTCGAAGTCGATGCCCAGCGCCGCCAGCGCGTCCGGGTCGATCCGGGAGCGCTAGCGGCGACACAGGGTCGGAGCGCCTCCTCCACGGACTGCGGGGCGACGCCGAGCTCCCGCAGGATCGCGGCGGCGCGTCCACCGCGGTCGCGGATCAGCACGAGCAGTAGGTGCTCCGTGCCGACGCTACGGTGCCCGAGCCGACGGGCCTCCTCGGCTCCGGCGAAAAGGTAGGGCTCGGCCGGCCTGATCGTTGTCGCGCGCGGCTCCGGGCGACGACGGTGGCGGAGAACCATCATCGCCGCACGCGCCGCCGCCGCGGGCCGCCCGGCCGTACTTCTGATGGACTGCCTGCTTCGAGACGCCGAGTAGAGCGGCGATCTGCTGCCAGCTCCAGCCCAGCTCGCGCGCGCGACGAACCTGGAGTTCCTCAACCGCCTCGAGCAGCGCCCGCAAGGACGCCACGCCGCGGAGCCCGATCTCGGGGTCATCGCTCGCCCGTATGCGCCACGACCTCGCCCGGCTCGACCATCGAACGTCAAGATAACTTGACAATCGCTCGTCGTCAAGATCTCTTGACGCGGGAAGGAGGCGTTTGCTCCCGCTGATCGCCTCGAGCAGGAAGGTTCTGGCTCGCACGGCCAAGCCGAATCCGTGCAACCATGCACTGGACGGCGACCATGCCAGCGTTTGGCTGGAACACGCCGTTGAGCGTCAAGGTGACCTTGAAAGGAGACGGTGATGGCAACCAGTGAGACTCCGGTTCTCGACCTGCTGGCGAACATGACTGCGGAGTCGATCGAGGCGTCGGGTCTTGATCCGCAGACATTGATGCTCGTGCGTTTGGCTGCGCTTGTGGCGGTTGACGCGCCCCCGGTGTCGTACGCGCTCAACCTTCGTGCGGCCGGGGAGCTCGAAATCGGGGCTGACCAGGTGAGAGATGTTCTCGCGGCCGTGGCGCCGATCGTGGGCACGGCCCGGGTCGCTGCGGCGACGGGCAATATCGCAAGGGCGCTCGCGCTGGCGATCGAGGTCGCCGAGCTCGAGGAGGAGTCCGAGGACGCGTAGTTCTCGGTAGGAGGTGCGGCTTTAGGCTCCCGCGCGACGTTTGAAAAGCTCTCGCTGCCCGTTGGGCGGACTGGCTAGTTGGAGCTGGCCTGAGGTTCGCCCGAGCCGGAGCGCGGTTTTGAGGGCTCGCGGGCTGCCGCAGCGGCGGTGTCGATAGCCGCTGTGGGCCGGAGGAGCCTGCCGCCGAAGATGGCGGCGCAGAGAACGAACCATCCCCACCCGAGCGCGAGGCCGCCGAGCACGTCCGTCAGCCAGTGAAGGTCGAGCAGGACTCGACTCGCGGCGACCGCGACGGCGACGGCAACGGCGAGCCCGACGAGAACAGCCCGGCCACGGGGCCCGACGCGTCTTCCGAGTATGAGCGCCGCCGCGGCGTAGAAAGCCGCGGCGGTAGCTGAGTGCCCGCTTGGAAACGAGGGACCGAGGGTCGCAGCGACTGCGTCCAAGGCCGGCCGCACGCGCCCGACCAGATCCTTGACGCCTAACGTGAGGAGCTCCCGCCCACCCAACACGACAATCAGGAATGGCGCGCACCACCGATCGCGAGTGCGTATGAAATCGACGATGACGAGTACAACCGCGAGCAGGAGCACGATCTGAGCGCTCCCGAGATCCGTGATGAGGTGCAACCCTTTCGTCGACGCCGAGCTTCGATGGTCGAAGGCCCACGCCGCCACCGAGTTGTCGAGGTGCTGAAGGGCCGGGACCGATCGGACCAGAACGACGAGGATGCCGACGAGCACCGCAGCGGCGAACGCGGAGGACAGCGCGAGTGTGAGCAGGAGACCCGTCGCGACACTGCGGTCGAGCCGCGTCGCGATCAGTCGCCGCAGCCGTCGATGCGGGCGGACCGACTGACCGACTGCGCGGGCCACCTCGAGCGAAGGCCGGGCCGGCGTGGCGCCGGACCGCGCGTACAGGATCGCCATCAGGAGCGCGGCGGTACCGGCGGCCAGAGCAATCGTGACGTCAATCAGGAGTGGCATAGCTCGAAGAGATATCCGGCAGCCGGCCGATGTTCGGGTCGGGTTGCGTTTCCCTCACTCGGATAGAGGGAAACAGGGCGGGGTCATTTCCCTCCAACGAGGAGCCGCCAGCTGATGTCCACGGGCCTGTTGCCGCTGAAGGATCAGCTGGGGCGCGAGCGTTCGGGTGGGCCGATCACCGATTCGCCGGGCCGCCCAACTCCGTCGCTGGCTCCGGTCCTCGACCCTGGCCGTGGCGCAGCGGTCCGCCGACTCGCGGCGCTCGCCGCAACGGGCCACCCGGTGCGTACGTTCCTCACCGGCATCGTCGTCGCATACGTAGCCGTCGCCGGTCTCTCGATCTTGCTGGGTCTGCTGGTGACTCGTGTGATCCTCGCGGACAATGGCATCGCGAGCAACGACGAGAGCGTAGTCGGATTCCTCTCGCATCACCGCTCGGCCGGCCTGACCGACGCGTCGTTGGCGGCGTCGATGATGGCGGGTGGGGTCGTACTCCCGATCCTCGTCGCCGTCTTTGGGCTGGCGATGGCCACCCTCAGGCAGTGGCGAGTGGGCGCGTTCCTTCTCTGCGCGCTGGCGGTGGAATCCGCGTCCTATCGCACGACAACGCTCCTGATCCATCGGCCTCGCCCGAGCGTCCTGAGGCTGGAGGACCTGCCTGTCAACGCGAGTTATCCCTCCGGCCACACCGCCGCCTCGATTGCCGTCTACTGTGGCCTGGCGCTGCTCGTGACGTCGCGAATCGCGAGCCGATCCGCGCGCGTTGTGATCTGGATCGTGGCGGTGGCCGTGCCAGTCTTCGTCGCGTTCGGCCGGATGTACCGGGGCATGCACCATCCGCTCGACGTTCTCGGGGGAGCTGCGCTCGGGATCACGGCGCTCGTCGCGCTCGTGCTCATCAGCCGGGTGACGGCAGCTGCGGCGGCTCGCGGGCGCGAATGACTCGACGAGGGAGGGGCGAATGTCCAAGGTGGCGGTAATCGCCCATGCCGGCAAGACCTTCGGCGGCGGTCTCCTCGAGCTACGGCGCGAGCTCGAGCAGCAGGGAATCGCCGATCCGCTCTGGTGCGAGGTCGCGAAGAGCAATGAGGCGCCTCGACACGTCGAGCGGGCGCTCGAATCCGGCGCCGAGCTGATCTTCGTCTGGGGCGGTGACGGAACCGTCCAGCGCTGCCTCGACACCGCAGCGGGCTCGGCCGCGGCGATCGCGATCCTTCCGGCCGGGACAGCGAATCTCCTCGCGTCCAACTTACGGATCCCACGGGAGATCGAGCGGGCAGTCGGGATAGGGCTCCGCGGCGATCGGCGCAGGCTCGACGTCGGACGGTTCAACGGCGAGCGCTTCGGCGTCATGGCCGGCGCGGGGTTCGACGCGATGATGATCCGGCAGGCGGACGGGAACCTCAAAGACCGCTTCGGACGCGCCGCCTATGTCTGGACGGCATCGCAGAGCCTCAGGGCGAAGCCCTTCACGGCGAAGATCGCGATCGACGGAGCGACGTGGTACAGGGGTAGGGCCAGCTGCATCCTGGTCGGTAACGTCGGCCATCTGTTCGGCGGCATCGAGGTCTTCGCCGACGCGAAGCCGGACGACGGACAGCTCGATATCGGCGTCGTGAACGCCGAAGGAATCGGCGACTGGGCCCGGACGCTTGCCCGTACCGCGATCGGCCAGCCCGACAAGTCCCCGTTCGTCCGTGTCACGAGCGCCCGGAAGATCAACGTCAAGCTCGATCGCAAGGTCCTGTACGAGCTCGACGGCGGCGATCGCGGCAAGGTCAAGTCCTTCAAGGTGAAGGTGGAGCCGAAGGCCGTCACCGTGTGCGTCCCGGCGGCATGAGGGGACCCTCGCCACCAGCGCCCGAGCTCCTTCTAGGGCCGCTACTCCGCTACGCGGGAACGGAGAATGCGACGTTCTGGGTCGAGACCAGCGCGCCGTGCGACGTGGAGATCCTCGGCCACAAGGCAAGGACATTCAGCGTCGAAGGCCATCACTACGCGCTCGTGGTCGCGAATGATCTCGAGCCCGCGTCGGTGACGCCCTATGACGTGCGGCTCGACGGCCGACTCGTCTGGCCGCCTCAGGACGGGCGGCCGCAACCCGTCGTACATACGCGCAACCACGAACATCGGGCCCGGCTCGTCTTCGGCTCGTGCCGCATCGGCGGACCGCAGCCTACGCGGCTCACCAAGCCGTGGCCGGAGGACTTGCGAGAGCTCGGACTCGACGCCCTCTGGACGTACTCGAAACAGCTTCAGCGCGGCGAGGCCGAATGGCCGGACGCGCTTTTTCTGCTCGGAGATCAGGTGTATGCGGACGAGGTGTCCCCTGCGACCCTCGAGTTCATCGAGAGCCGCCGCGACACGACCGTGGCTCCGGGTCAGGAAGTCGCCGACTTCGAGGAATACACCCGCCTCTACCGCGAGTCGTGGGCGGATCCCGAGATTCGCTGGCTGTTCTCGACCGTGCCCACAGCGATGATCTTCGACGACCACGACGTCCACGACGACTGGAACATCTCGTGGCGTTGGGTGCAGGAAATGCGGTCGGAGCCCTGGTGGGAGGCCCGGGTCACCGGTGCCTTCATGTCGTACTGGATCTACCAGCACCTGGGCAATCTGTCGCCACCCGAACTCGCAGAGGAAACGATGTTCCAGCTCGTGCACGAGGACGAGGACGCGGGCCCCCGGCTCCGCCGATTCGCCCACATGTGCGACCGCGAGTCCGCTGCATGCCGCTGGGCGTACTTTCGCGACTTCGGCAACACCCGCTTGCTCGTCCTCGACTCGCGGGCGGCACGCGTGCTGGCCGACGACAGACGGGAGATGGTGGACGCGGAGGAGTGGGACTGGATCGTCGATCACTCGGCCGGCTCCTTCGATCATCTCGTCATCGCGAGCACGCTGCCGGTCTTCCTTGCGCACGGGCTTCACCACCTCGAGGCGTGGAACGAGGCCCTCTGCGACGGCCGCTGGGGCCGGTGGGTCGCGTCGATCAGCGAGCGACTCCGACGCGCGGTCGACCTCGAGCACTGGGCGGCCTTCAACGAATCCTTCGAGCGCCTATGTGACTGGCTGCGCACCGTTCGCGCGGGCACAAGGGACGATCGCGCCCCCGCCACGATCCTGCTGCTCGGCGGCGATGTCCACCACGCATACGTCAGCGAGATCGAGCTCGACTCGAACCCGGGCAGCCGCGTCTACCAGCTCGTTTGCTCGCCATTCCGGAACCCTCTACCACCAAGGGAGCGCCGCACTGTGAGGGTGACCGGGTCACGTGCGGCCGGGGTCGCGTTCGCCGCGCTCGCCCGGATCGCCGGCGTTCGCGTCCCATCAGCAAGCTGGCGCTTCGTCCGCAGTCCCACGTTCGACAACTCGATCGGCGAGCTGGTGCTCGAAGGGCGCTCTGCCCGAGTGACCGTGCGCCGGAGCCCTCACGAGGACGAGGACGTCGACCGGCTCGTCGTTCTGCACCGCACCGACCTCGCCCTCGAAACGCTCTCGGAGGCGACCCCACGATCCTAGAGAAGGAGTCCTAGATGACGCGCACGCACATGGTTGATACCGGGTCCCCGGTCGTGGAGCTTCGCTCGGCCGGAGACAGTTTCGTCAACTCGCGGGCCTTCGAGCTGCTCGGGAGGGCGGGCTTCGTGGCGCGCGGGATCGTCTACGGCATCATCGGCGTCCTCGCGCTCGACGTCGCTGTCGGCCACGGCGGCAAGCTCACGGACCAGCAGGGTGCGCTGCGCGCCGTCGAAGAACAGCGCTTCGGCCACGTGCTTCTCGCGCTACTCGCAGTCGGCCTCGGCGGGTACTCGCTATGGAGGCTGTTCCGCGCGATTATCGGCCACGGTCCCGAAGGCGCGGACAAAGGACTCGACCGTCTCGGCGCCCTCGGCAGCGGCATCGTCTACGGCGTGATGTGCATGATCGCCATCCAGTTGCTCATCGGCTCGAGCGGAGTCACCGGAAGTACCGAGAAGACGGCGAGCGGCGCCTTCAGCTGGCCCGGAGGACGTTGGCTCGTGGGTATTGCGGGCCTCGTGCTGATCGGCGTAGGCGTGTACCAGCTGATCCGAGGTGTGCGCCGGAAGTTTCTCGATGACTCGAAGACCGAAGAGATGTCGCCGACGCACCAAGACGTGGATCACGTGGATCGGCACCGTGGGCCACGTTGCGCGTGCAATCGTGTTCGGACTTGTCGGCGTCTTCCTCGTCAAGGCCGCGGCGGACTACTCGGCGAAAGAAGCGATCGGCCTCGACGGCGCCCTCGCCAAGCTCTACAACCAGCCGTACGGCCCCTGGCTGCTGGGCGCGGTCGCCGCGGGCCTCGTCGCATTCGCAATCTTCTCGCTGAGCGAAGCGCGCTACCGCCGAATCTAACGATCCGCGGCCGCGCGCGGCGACCGCCTCCACCGCCGCCAGGGAACGCCGAGAAAGGAGAAGACGAGGATGGCGAGGTTCGTCGCGATCGGCTACGGAGATCAGGCTGGCTACGAGCGCACCGAGTCTGCGGTTCGCGACGCCGCCCACGAACATGACGCCAGGCTGCATGCCCAGGGCGCACTGATGGGGATTGCCGGTGAACCCGTGCAGGTACGCAATCCCGATGACCGCGAAGTGCGGACGCTCAGGACGCCCTATATGCAATCGGAGCTGCCCATCGCTGGCTTTGCCGTGATCGATGCCTCCGACATCGACGAAGCGATCGCGCTCGTGTCAAAGACACCGTGCGCGGTCGCTCACGGGGTCGTCGAGGTATGGCCTCTCAAGGCGACTCCCTAGCGCTGCCCGACGAGCGGGAAGATGCCTAGCCATCGACGCCGAGTGTCCCAGGCGCGGGAGGAGCAGCCACGCCCACCAGCTCATGGACGCGTCGGGCTCATAGACGCGTCGGGCTCATGGCCTCAGTCCCCGGCCAGTTCGAGCAGCGCCTCGACTGTCACCCAGTTTCGTGAGGTGGCTGTGACGCCGAGGCTATCGCCAGCCAGCTTCGCCCATAGCTTGGAACGGGCGATCGTTATCGGGTGCCAGGCATAGACCTCGCGGCCGAGCGCAACCACCCGCTCGCCGGGCGCGGCGAGGGCCTCAAGCTCGCGCACGACCTTCGCCGGGAGCTTCGCCGACAGAAAGCTCACCTGGTAGCGCTTAGGCTCGGTCGCGACCTTGTCAAGCGGATTGCGCTTGACGACCGCGGCAAGCTCGGCTCGCGTCCGCACGACAACCGGGACCTCGAGGCCGAAGCGATCCTCAACTAGCCGCTCACACTTACGGGCCACGCTTGCGGCCTTCGCGCCGCTCTCCAGCACGACGTTACCGCTCTGCAGATGCGATCGCACCTTCTCGAAACCGGCATCGTCCAGTGCCCCGCGCAGCTCTGGCATCGCGATCCGGTTGCGCCGGCCGAGGTTGATCCCACGCAGCAGAACGACGTAAGTGGCCACCCGCTAATGCACCGGCACCGATCCGGCCTGCAGCTCCGCCTCACTCAGGTTCTCCAGGCCAGCTGCCGCCGAAAGAGGCCTGCGAGCATGCCGGAGAAGCTCGCCTCCGTGTCTGCGGCGCACGTGCCCCTCACGCGGCATTGCTCGCGTCATCATCGCGATGCTAGACGCGCCGGGTCAGCCGGCGACGGTGCTTCCGTGCGCTTGGACAACCGCAGTTACTTCTCGCGCGACGACGTCCGGCGCTCCGCAGGCGTGGGTGCTTCGAAGATCGGCAGGCCGTGCACCACCTCAGCCCGGCGCTCGTAGCACAGGCGGCGGTATCATGTGACGAGCGCCACATTTATCGGGACTTTCCTGATGCGTGGACGGCGTCCAAGGCGGAACGGAGGTTCCGATGCCGAGCAGCACGGGCGACGCCGATCCACAAAGGGTGCCGCAGGCCACTCGCGACGGCCAGGGGTCGGGGGGCTCCCCGCTCAACCGTCCGGGCGATCTGGCCGATCGGCCGGGATGGCTCCTCGACAAGGCCGGCGACGAGGACTGGGGAACGGCGGAGTGGCTTCGGTGCGAGAGACTGCGAAAGAGGTTTGTCTACCTGCGTGTCGAGCCGCGCTACAGCGAGCAGGCCGGGGGCCTTGTGTCTTGCTCGTGGCTCGATGACGATGTTGTCGGGCTCCCGACGATCAGCAGCACTCTCCGCAATGGCGACCCGTTCCCGACCCTGGGCGCGCTCACCCGACTCATGGAAGCGGTGGCCACCGCTCGCCGAAGCCAGGTGCGGGACTCCTTAGACAACACCGAATAATCCTGCGATCCGAATGTCTCTGCCGGGAACGCGCGGCTGCTCACGGACACAGCGGAGGGTCAGGCCGAGCGGCGATTGCCGTCACTCCCAGGATCTGGAACTGAAAGGGCGCCTGGCCCGTCCACCCGAACGCCAAGATGCCCATTTTACGCAGGTGTTCGTGGCAGGGCGCCTCGTGCTTCAACTCGACGGCGGAAGTGGAACTGCGACCTCTCCGGGATTGGCAAGTCCTATGGCGGTCTCGCGCGAATCGGTGCTCGGTACGGCGTCGAGGAGGCCGCTGATCTCAAGCACACGGTTGATGCCTGCCCTGGTGCTGAGCCGCAGGACGAGTCGGCACCCTTCCTTGGTGAGGGCCTCATTGGTCTGGTAGAGCGCGTGAATGATCGATGAGTCGATGAATTGTGCCGCCGCCAAGTCGACGACGATGGAGACACGGTCGGCCGCCAGCTCGAGCAGTGTGTCGCGCACTGCGGGAGCGGTCGTCATGTCGTGCTCGCCGAGCAGCGCGACCCAGACGACAGCCTCGCCTGCGCGCTCGACGATGAGGCGGCCGAAGGGGTCGTCGTTGGTCAGCTGAGGTTGTGCATAGGTCATGAATAGCTCAATGGGAAGTCAGACCATAGTACACAAGTGGCCCTTGAGCGCAAGTGGGTACGGATTTATAGCTATTGCCTAGATTCTGAGGATGGCTCGTGCTGGTTGCCTGTATAGTGCGTTGCGTGGCACCTGCGCTGTACTCGATAGGTGCGGTGGCTCGGATGTTGGGCGTGGCAGTGCCAACGTTGCGCTCGTGGGAACAGCGCTACGGCACGGTTTTGCCGCAGCGCAGCCCTGGGGGCCAGCGCCTGTACTCGCGTCGCGATGTTGATCAGCTTCGGTTCGTGGTCGAACGGTTGGAGGAGGGTTTCCAGCCGGCCGACGCGCACCGGTTGCTGACCGAGCGGCTGCAGGCTGGCGGCACTGAGGCCCTCGCCGAGGGGTCGAGCGGGCGAATGCTGATCTTGCTTGCCGAGCGAGACCGTTTCGCTGCCGAGCTGGCCGAGTACTTCCTGCGAACGGAGGGGTACGAGGTCGACTTGGCGCTTGGTGGCGGCGCGGCGAGCTCCAAGGCGGAAGCCGAGACGTATGCACTCGCCGTTGTCGAGTTCCTTATCGACGGAGGTTCAGGCGGCCTGGCGTTGTGCCGGTCTCTTAAGGCTGTCCACGAACTTCCGGTCGTGGTCGTATCGACGCTCGATGTCAGCGAGGCCGCGTTCGCAGCGGGCGCTGACGCGTTCCTGGCAAAACCGCTCGATCCGCTTCAGCTGGTCTCGACGGTACGCGATCTGTTGGGCTCGAGCAAGTTTTTGCATCGCTCCGTCCGCGCTAAATGAGCGAGCGCATCGCAAGCGGCGAGCGCGGACTCGACGCAGTGTTGGACGGTGGTTTGCCGGCCAACGGTATTCATGTGCTGATGGGGTTGCCGGGTACCGGGAAGACAATCCTCGCGCAGCAGTTCTTGTTCCTCAACGCCACGCCCGAGGCGCCGGCAGCGTATTTCACGACTGTCTCGGAGCCGTTTGAGAAGGTTCTGCGCTACGGGCAGACCCTATCGTTCTTCGACTCCAGCGCGATTGGCTCGCGGATCACGTTCGCCGATCTCGGAGATTCACTCGCTCACGGCGGGCTGGCCGCGGCCTTGGAGCGCATCGACGAGGTCATTCGTGAGAACCGTCCGGCTCTGATGTGCATCGACAGTTTCAAGGCGCTTGGCGCTTTTGCGGACGGAGACGGCGAGTTACGCGCGTTTCTGTACGACCTGGCGGGGCGGCTGTCTGCGTTCCCGACGACATCGTTCTGGCTGGGCGAGTACGCGGCCCACGATGTTTCTACGGCGCCCGAGTTCGCTGTAGCCGATGGCGTCCTTTCGCTCGCTACGAGTGAAACGGAAGCGCGAAGCGCGCGCTACTTAGAGGTTCTCAAGCTGCGCGGCAGCTCGTTTCTGGCCGGACGGCATGCGTACCGTTTGTCGAGCGATGGCCTCCGGGTTTTCCCCCGTCTAGCCGATCGCGCAGCGCCGGAGATCTACACGCTCGACGAGAGGCGAGCATCGACTGGCGTCACAGCCCTCGACGCGTTGCTGAGCGACGGTTACTGGCCGGGCTCGACGACCCTGGTCGCCGGCCCTTCCGGCGCAGGCAAGACTCTGCTTGGCCTTCATTTCCTTTTCGCCGGCGGTGCCATCGGCGAGCCGGGCATCCACGCGACGCTCCAAGAAAACCCCAGCCAACTCGGCCGCGTCGCAGCCTCGTTCGGATGGGCCTTCGGAGACTCTGGCGTGCATCTAATGTACCGCTCTCCCACCGATATCTACATTGACGAGTGGATGTATGACCTGCTCGACACCATCGAGCGAACCGGTGCCAAGCGCGTTGTCATCGACAGCCTTGGCGACCTTCAGTTCTCTGCACCGGACCCGGTACGGTTTCGCGAATACATCTACTCACTTTTACAGCGCTGCGCGCGCAGCGGAATCAGCCTCCTGATCACTTCCGAATTGACCGACCTTTTTCGCGTCAGCCGGCTCTCGGACTTCGGTGTCTCCCATCTATCAGACAACGTCATCATCCTGCAGTACATCCACGACAAATCGCAGGTCAGTCGCGCGATCACTGTCCTCAAGACCCGGGCGAGCCGAAACGACCCGCGCATCCACGAGTTCAGTATCACGGCCGAGGGATTCGTACTCGGCGAAACATTTGCCAGCGACGTGCCCCTCCACTAACTCGCGGCAGCCGAGGCCTCGTCTCTCAAAAGCGCGCTCGACCTGGATGCGGACGAGGAATCAGACGCTCGAGCGTGGCAATATCTCCCTCTCCCCGCACGCCGTTGCGCTTCGCGCGGGAGGGGTGCCCACGGACTTATCCGCAGCGGCTCATCGAGCGCAGCGAGGAAATACCCGCAAATCGCGAGTGCCGGGGGTGGGAGTCGAACCCATGCCCCGAATGCGTGGCGCGCGACCGGGGGCCGTTACTTCTATGTCCCGCTCAATGAAGGTTCAGTGCGATGTAACGCATTCCCAGGCGCGTGGCAACGAATGCGTTCGGCTCTTGGCGACGAATCCGCGACCCGGCTCGTTCCGTCTGTCTGGCCCCAGCGTCTTGAAACTCGGTGCATGCGGTGGCGGTCACTGTTGGTGCTCCTTTGCTCTTCGACTGCCAAGGACGGTACGCACCGCATGGAGCGATGTCGACGTGCTGGTACCCGTCCGCTCAGGCGTTGGCTCCAGGGAGCGGGTGCGGCCACCCGCACCAGAGCAGAGAACCGCATAACGGGCATCGCTCTCCGATCGCTGACTACGCCGGTGTACCGAGGCACCGGCCGGCTCGAGCCTGCACCCGCCGGGGCGGCGTAGCTCCGCTCGCTCGGGATCTTCGAGGGCGGCCTCGGGCCGCCGCCTCTCGCGCGTCTACCAGCGGAACCAGCGCTCGGGCCGGTCGCGCGAGACCACGAAGCCGAGCACCCACACGACCGTGAGCACGAGGCCGAGGACGTAAGCCCAGGTGTAGTCCTTCCGGACCGCGAGCGTGAAGACGGCGCCGACGACCGCCAGGTAGACGATCATCGGCCGCAGATCGGCCCAGGGCCGATCAGGGCCAAGAGGGTCTTCTCCGTGACGGTCCGGAACTTCGGTCATCTGTCCTACTTCGCTCGGGCGCCGATGGCCGCCTGGGACGCTGCGACTCGGCGGTCGCTCCAGGCGCGGTAGTAGTAGATCGCGATGCCCGTAAGGACGATTCCCCAGCCGATGAGAACGTACTTCCAGCCCCACGACGGGGCGCCGACGAAGAGCAGGACGAAGTTGACGGCGGCGAACACGACTCCGAGGCGGATCAGCGTCAAGGGAGCGCGGTACGGCCGTTCTGCGGCGGGCCCATCCTTTCGGAGCAGGTAGCCGGCGATCAGGTTGAGCGTGTTGAAGACCATGTAGCCGACCGTCGAGGCCGCGAGGATGTAGATCGGGTTGCCGATCATCATGAGGACGAGGTTGAAGACGACGTCGAACCCCATCGCCTTGAGCGGCACGCCGCGGGTGCTCGTCGACTGCAGGAAGCGGAAGGTCCAGGCATCTTTCGAGGCCTGGTAGAGAGTTCGTGACGACCCCAGGATCGCAGTGTTGATGCTTAGCAGGAGCGCAATCAGGAGCAGGACGATCGAGGATCTTTCCGCTCGTCCCAAAGACGCTCTCCGCAAGGGGCACGAGCGCGGTGGACGGATCCTCCTGGATCTTCTCACCGCCGACGACGGCGTAGAGGACGAACGGGCCGAGCCCGTAGAAGAAGAGGCACAGGCCGCCCGAGCTGAAGATCGCGCGCGAAGTGTCCCGCTGGGGCTGGCGGAACTCGGCCGTGTACGCGAGCGAGGTCTCGAACGCGTACGCGCTCCAGGCCGCAACGAAGAGGGCGGCGCAGATCAGCCTGAAGGCATCCCATCCGTGTGCGTCCGGCACGGCGAACGGCGACAGGTTGTCGAGGTCGACCTTTCCCTGGAAGATCGGGACGACGATCATCAGGCCGAGCGGGACGAGCGAGCAGATCCCGAGCACGAGCTGGGTGACCGCGCTCTCCTTGATGCCGAAGTGGTTCAGCCAGAAAAGGCCGATGAGGATCGCCGCTCCGACGACGTAGGCGAAGTTCAGGTGGATGCCGAAGTCGGCCGTCGGCGTCCAGTCGGCCGACCACGCCTGCCCCGACGCCCACTCGCGCTGGATGTAGCTCCCCATCAAGAGCGCGCCGATGGCGAGGACGGGAGACCATGCAAACCAGTAGCCCCAGATGTTGAGCGGTGCGATCGGTCTGAAGTAGCGCTTCCAGGCCTGCGCGCCGGCAACGGGGGGCCCGCCTGACTTCTCGGGGAACATGCCGGCCATCTCGGCGTATACGAACGCCATGCCGAATCCCATCAGCACCGATGCAGGCCAGATGAGCACCGAGACCGGCCCGACGAGTACGGCGATGTAGCCCACCGAGAAAACGAGCAGGGCCGGAACCCCGGAGGCGATCCAGAACGCGTCCGTCCAACGGATCGCGCGGGCTAGCTCCCGATGGCCCTCGACAGGTGGAGCGGCCTCCGCCATTCCTTCGCCGTCTCGTACGACGCCTTGAGTCGGGGAAGTCTAAGGGGAACCCTTGAAGCGGCGCTCCGGTCGAGCGAGCCGAGGTCGAGCTGCAGATCGAGGCAGTTGCCTAAGCCTTGCGCCGCGGTGTGACTCATGCCCGCCAGCGGGCGGGAACCCCCGGCCCCCGATCGGAGCTTTGCGGCCACTTCGCCACGGGAGGGTACTCCGGGGTCGCGCGAAGCTCGTACCAGGAAGGCTGGTGCACGAAGGCCGGGTCGCCTGAGGCGCGCTCCTAGCCGACCGACGCGACGGGCTCTCCGGCCAGCTCGAGAAGCGCCGCGACGAGCCCGTCCGTCGCCGAGACCTGCGGCGCGTGGTCCGAGTCGAGCTCGATGACGCGCTGGCACGGATGCTCGCGAATCATGCGCCACTGGAGGGCCGGTGCCATCGCCCGATCGCGCTTCGTCACCACGTAGGAGCGGGGGACGGCCGCCAGCGTCCCGTCGTCGATGCTCACCGGCGTGACATACGGCGCGACCGGCTGGGGACGGTGGCGGGCAACCGCCCACGCCGTCAGCTCGCTGGTACACCCGCTGTAGATCACCTCGGCGGAGGTCTCTGCCGACAGCGAAGCGACCGGTGGGTCGCCCTCGATGACGATGTTGGCCTGGATCAGGTCATTGCTTTCCGGAAGGTGGGCGAGATCGAGGAGGCTCTGACCGTTCGCGGGCATGAACGCCCCGACGAAGACGAGGGACGCGACGTGCTCGGGGCAGTCCGACGCGGCCTGGGTCATGACGACGCCGCCCATGCTGTGGCCGACGAGGATCGCCTGCTCGGGCCGGCTCGCGAGCACGTCGCAGACTCGCTTCGCGTAGCTCGCGAGCGTGACGGCCTCGACCGGAGTGTGATCCGCTCCGCAACCGGGCAGGTCGGGTGCGTCCACCGTGTGCCCTGCCGCCTCCAGCGGCGCGATGACGGGCTCCCAGCACCACGCACCGCCGAACGCGCCGTGGACCAACACGAAACGCGCGATCCCAGCCTCCTTCCGGAACCCTTCGCCCGATCCTATCGCCATCTTGTTTAGCCTGGAACAACTCTCCTGGGTGCCGCCTGGCAGCCCACGGGTAGAAAGCTCCTCGCGCCCGGAGAGTCATCGCATCGCGGCACCGGGATGCAACCCCCGCCCCCGGGGCTCATGGCAAACGTCGCCAGGGGAGTCCGCTACCCGGCCGTTGAGCTGTATGCGCTTGACAGCCAACCGACAGCGCCTCACAAGCCCAAACGCGCACGCTCCAGGCATCAACGGAGTACGAGCAACGGAGGCAAAGGCGATGGCAGTCTCGTTTCCAGCACCGGAAGCCGCAGCAAAGCACGGAGCCCAGTACGAAACCGACCAGCGGGCAGCGATCCCTACCCTGATCGTCTCCGCCGGCGACGTCCTACGGCGCTGTTACCAGCGCGCATGCGCCGCGATCTTCGAGGGCGAGGGCGACTGCATGCGGCTCTAGCCGAGCAGTCCGGGAGAAGGGAGGCAACGATGATGAGCTCGCACACAGCCCTCCTACTCGCGGAGGAGCACATCGCGCGAAGGCTGCGCGATACGCACGGCTCGGTTCCGTCGTCCCTGCAGCTGCCCTACGGAGAGACACGCAGAGTGCGGCGTACCCGAAAGGGAATCGGCTGGATGCCGGCTTAGGTTCTCGGTCCATGGATATCGGCAAGCCGCGCGCTCGACGCCGACGCCGTCTCACTAAACAGCCGACTCGGTCGCGACCTGGTGCGTGCTCAGGTGGTACCGACCGGTTCCTTTTGCGACCGGACCGGTGGAAGCGGGGACGGTCCGGCGTCAGATGTCGTCGAAGTAGGGTGGAGAGAAGGTCGCGTGGGGGTGGTTGTAGATGACCCGTTCCTGGTGGGCGGGATGGTCAGGGTCGAGCGCCTCGAACCAGCTCCGGAGGTCCTCGATCGTGTTGTGACCGTTCGTCGGGTGCCACGCTTCGTCGAGGCGGGGGAAGCAGCGGCGTGCCGTTGGTGCTGCGGCCGAGTTCCTCGGCGACCTCCTCGAAGATCTCGAGGCACTCCGTGAGGGCGCGGTCGAGGACCGAGTGGATCGTCGCGTCTTCGTCGACCTCCCAGCGCCGCACGCGGTAGATCGGGCCGTGATCGATCTGTTCGTCGATCTCGTGGACGGTGACGCCATGGTGGGTTCGAATGTCCCGGCGGACGACGGGCTGGCAGATGAGGCCGTAGAGTCCGGGGTGCTCCGGAGGCGCCGGGTGGATGTTGATCGACCCGTATCGGGCGCGCTCGAGATGGTGGCGTTTGAGGATGAGAGCGTTGATGTACGAGACGAGCAGGTTGTAGTCCGTCCCGTCGATCTCGCGGAGAACGTCGGGTTTCGTCGACAGGTTGCCTGGCTCCCAGTAGACGACGGCCACGTTCGAGAAGTTCCGGTTGCCAATCTCAGCCAGGCGATCGATGTGCTCCTGCCAGGACGTGATGATCAGCACGTCATTGTCACTCTTCTCCGGCATGCTCTCTCCTTGCCGTGGCGATTAGAGGGACAGGTTCTTAGGCCGCCTCTGGTCGGATCTCCAAAAGTAACGAACGATACCAAGTTCGGCGGTCTGTCTTTTCCGTCCCGCTTGCTACCGCCTCGGGCTCGTCGAGCCGAAGGCGAAGCGATGAGCGTCGCGGGACCGTTACCTGAACGGGTCTCACGCTCCAAACCGGCGCCGTGCCGCAGGCCTGCGAGGAGGTTCACCCGCCGTGGGGAGGCGTCAATAAGAAGCCTTGCACCATGCTGAGGGCATGCGCAGAAGCTGCTTGCGGTCTTTCACCGCCTTCGCGGTGGCTGTACTCCTTTGCCTGCCGGCGGCAGCCGCTGCGGTGCCGGCCCTGCCCGGCCCCGACGCCCCATTGCCGGCCAAGGCCAAGGCCTACGGCCGCTACTGTCAGGATCAGTCGAAGGAGCACGTCAAAGGCGAGAAGGGCACCGCGTTTAGTCAGTGCGTGACCGCGATGGCGAAGCTGGCAAAGGGCAAGGCCGCCTCTCCCAAGGAGGCCTGCAAGGAGCTCCCCAAGCAGCACGTGGCGGGAGAAAAGGGAACGCCTTTCAGCCGCTGCGTGAAGGGCGCAAAGCGGTTGCTCGAAGACGTCGCCACCTCGTAGGCACCGCGAGAGGGGCCCCCGAGTGGCTAGCCG
>CAWACA010000027.1:0-179774 GCA_963780385.1 uncultured Thermoleophilia bacterium
GCCAGTCCCAGTTCTGTGCGAGGATCGTCTTCTCGCCGCGGGTTGCCCTCCCGAAGGCCGCGAAGGCCGTGCAGCCGTCCACGTAGCGTGCGCTCAGGGCGATCTCCGAGCGCGCGTTCAGCGCGAGCAGCTCGGCGTGCTCGAGGCCGCAGCCCTCGGCGACGCCGCGGATCTCCTCGGCCGTGTCGGGGTCGTAGCGCTCGATCGGCTCGGCGTACGAGAGGCCGATCTGCTTCGCGTCCTCCCAGTCGATCCGGACGAAGTCCCGGAAGATCTGCCGGTACGTCTCCAGCGTGGCGCCGATCTGCTCGGAAGCCTGCTGCCCGTACTGCACGCCTCGCTCGTACGCCGACTCCGAGTCGATTCGGTAGACGGGGAAGGGATGCGACATTGGGGTCTCCTCCTTCGGCGCTGGGCGCGGTGCTGCGGAGTGCGCGATCACACGTTGACCGTACGCTACCCGCGTTGGAGCTTCTGTCCCATTCTGACTTCGCGCGCCTCCACCCGACAGGGAGCCATCCCGAGCGGCCGGAGCGGATCCGGGCACTGCTCGATGCCCTGCCCTGCGAGATTGTTTCGCGCCGCGCGTCGGTCGACGAGCTGACCGCCTGTCACGAGCGCGACTACGTCGAGACCGTCGCAGCCGTCTCCGCGAGCGGACGCACCGGCTATCTCGATCCGGACACGATTTGCACGCCGTCGAGCTACGAGCTGGCGTGCCTTGCGGCCGGAACGGCGATCGAGGCGGTCGAGCGCGGCGGCTTCGCCCTCGGGCGGCCTCCGGGCCACCATGCCTTGCCCGACAGGGCGATGGGCTTCTGCCTCTTCAACAACGTCGCCGTGGCGGCGCGGTTCGCCCAGCGCGAGCTCGGGCTCTCGCGCGTTGCGATCCTCGACTGGGACGTCCATCACGGCAACGGCACACAGGACATGTTCTGGGACGACTCCTCGGTGCTCTTCGTCTCGCTGCACCGCTGGCCCTTCTATCCCGGCACCGGCGGGCCCGGTGAGCAGAACGCGACGACCGTCAACGTCCAGCTGTCCGCGGGAGCGGGGGATGCCGAGTACGTCGCTGCCGTGGAGCAGACCGTCGAGCCCGCGATCCGTTCGTTCGATCCCGACCTCCTCATCGTCTCGGCGGGCTTCGACGCAGCGGCCGGGGATCCGCTCGGCGGCATGCTGGTGACCGCAGACGGCTTCCGGGAGCTGGCGAGCCGGGCCGGGCGGCTGTGCGACCGCATCGCCTGTGTCCTCGAGGGCGGCTACAACATCGAGACGCTGCCGGAGCTCGTGCGGGCGACCGTGGCTGGGCTCGAGACCCGATGATCGCCGCGTGTGCTCCACCCGGCTGAAGGCGCCGTGGATGTCGCGGCCGGCGCCCGTGGGAAAGCTCATCGAGAGACCACCGGAAGCGCTCGCGCTCGTCTAGCGTTGAATCAGTGATGGATGTCTCCGAGCAGACGTTCGAAGCCGAGGTGATCGAGCGCTCGCGCGAGCTCCCTGTCGTCGTCGACTTCTGGGCAGATTGGTGCGAGCCTTGCAAGATGCTCGCGCCCGTCCTCGAGCGTGAGACGGAGGAGCGCGCGGGGAAGATCGAGCTCGCCAAGGTCGACATCGACGCCAACCCGGCGCTTGCCGAGCAGTACGGGATCCGCAGCATCCCGGCGGTCAAGGCGTTCCACGACGGCCGGGTGGTCTCCGAGTTCGTCGGCGTCCTCTCGCCGCAGTCCGTTGCCTCGTTTCTCGACGCCCTGCTCGAGCCCGGTGAGGGGACGCGTCTCCTGGAGGAGCTTTCGAGCAGCGGCGAGTTCCCCGAGATCCTCGGCCCGCTCGCCGAAGGCGATTACGAGCGCGCGCTCGAGTGGTTGCTGGTGCGCGCGGCCGAGGCCCCGGGTGACGAGCGCGAGCGCATCCGGCAGGTGATGGTCGCGATCTTCCAGGAGCTCGGCCAGGACCATCCGACCAGCTCCGCGTACCGGCGGCGCCTGGCGACGACCCTCTACTGACCCGTTCGCCTTTCGTCACGCATCCGTCCGAAAAGGACGATGTCGTGCGCGCGCCCGATCTCTAGAGTCGATTGCGGACGCGCAGCCCGCGCCCGTCGCGTCGGGAAGGAGGTGAGCGATGCGTGAGAACCAGACATACAATTGTCCTGGCGACGGTGCTGGCGCTGACGGCGACCCTGGTGGTCATGGTCCCGGGAGCGTCCGCCGGCAACCGCACCGGAGGCCTGCGCGAGCAGCCGCCCGTGGATCGCGTGGAGGCCTTCGTACAGGCCGTGGATGCGCGCGGCACGCCGGTCGGGCCCGCGATCTCGATCGACTCGCGGACCGGCCGGCCCGACTCGGCAGCTCCACCGAGCGGGCCCATTACCGGCGCGGCGGCAAGGCGTTCGGGCAAGCGCTCGCTCCAGGCGTCGGGCTGCTACACGGCGTGGGTGACCCGGTCACGGAGCGGCTACTTCGGTGAGACGTTGTGGAAGTACACGCACGAGAAGCGCTACTGCTGGACCTCGCCGAGGCTGACGAGCATCCAGCCGCAGGCGCAAGCGTGTTGCGTCGACCCCTTCTGGAGGTTCCGGGGAACCATCGGCGCGAACGGGTACTTCTTCGGGTGGTCCGGCGACCCCCACGGCGGCCACTACTCGTTCCGACAGGGGCAGTTCGACCAATCGGTCGGCGGCCAGGTGATCTCCTCGGCCTATCCCTGGATCAAGCTCTGGGTGTACGGCAACGGGAGCTTCAGATATGCAACCGACATCTCCTGACGACGCAGGCAAGCGGCAAGACGGAGTGAGCCCTACCGCGCGCTGGCTCGTGCACGGCGCGTGGAAGATCGCCCTCGCCGTTGTCGTGATCCTGCTCGTCGGCGGGCTCATCGTCGCGCTGACGGACTAGGCGTGGCACCACCTCGGGCGGCGGGCCCGCCCGCCGCCCGGACCCGTCCGGCCGTCGTGCTCGGGCCGGGCGCGGCCTGGGGTCAGGCCGAGACTCTCGCGACCGCGAGGTCGGCAGGCGTCGGACGGCAGCGTCAGCGAGGCTCGGACGGCAGCGTCAGCGAAGCTCGGCCGGGAGCCGGAAGTACACGTCCTCGCGCGTCAGCTCGACCTCTTCACGGTCCTCGTAGCCGAGCTTCTCGAGGCGATCGGCCACGCGCGTGACGAGACTGTCCGGAGACGAGGCTCCGGCGGTGAGACCGACGACGTCGTGCCCCTGGAGCCAGGCGGGATCGAGGTCGGAGTCGTCGTCGATCAGGTAAGCGTCGGCGCCGCAATGCCGGGCGACCTCCACGAGGCGATTCGCGTTCGAGCTGGTCTTCGAGCCGACGACGAGGACGAGCGACGCCTCCGCGCAGATCTTCTTGACGGCGTCCTGCCGGTTCTGTGTCGCGTAGCAGATGTCGGCGGACGGTGGGCCGACGAGATCGGGGAATCGCTCGCGAAGCGCGTCCACGACTTCCGCCGTGTCGTCCACCGAGAGCGTCGTCTGGGTCAGAAACGCGACCCCATGCCCTTCCTCGACCTCGAGGACTCGAGCGTCCTCGACGGTCTCCACGAGGACGATCGAGTCGGGCGCCTCCCCCGTCGTCCCGATCACTTCCTCGTGGTCGGAATGCCCGACGAGAGCGATTGTCAGCCCGCGCCCCGCGTAGCGCCGCGCCTCCGCGTGCACCTTGGACACGAGCGGGCAGGTGGCGTCGATCACCTGGAGGTTGCGCTCGGCGCACTTGCGATACACCTGCGGCGCGACGCCGTGCGCCGACAGCACGACCAGTGCGCCCTCGGGAACCTCCTGCTCGGTCTCCACGAAGATGGCGCCGCGCGCCTCGAGATCCCTGACCACGTGCACGTTGTGCACGATCTCGTGGCGAACGTAGACAGGCGGCCCGTGGGTCTCGAGCAGCTTCTCGACGATGTCGATCGCCCGCACGACGCCGGCACAGAAGCTGCGCGGGGCGGCGATGAGAACACGCTTCGTGCTCATGTGCTTCCCCCGGCGAGCCAGCGCGCGGCGCGCTCGAGCTCGGCGAGCGCGCGGCGCGACCCGGCGGCCGCGTGCGCAGCCTTCGCCGGCTCGGTTACGAAAGCGCGGACGACGGACCACCAGGCAACGGCACCGTCGGCATGGGCCGCGGACGCGAGTCGGCCGACCGGCCGCTCGGGACCGTCCGATATCGCCCGGACCACGCCTACCAGACGGCCGGTGGCCGCGAGCACGCCGCTCTCCATGTCGGCTGCGACGGCGCCCGTCCTCGTCGCGAGGCTTGCCCGCTCCGCCGGATCGTCGATCACGCGGCCCACCGCGCACAGCACGACCGGCCGCGCGCCCGGGACAGCCAGTGGCTCGCCTTCCCAGAGCACGACGCCGTGCTCGTCGACGATCCGCCACGCGGAAATCACGCGCTCCGGGCTGCAAGCCCTCCACGAGAGCGCCCGCCAGGCCGAAGCTGATCAGGGGAGCTGCCGGAGCGGGCAGCGATCCGCCCAGCCCGACCCGGGCTGCAGGGGCGCCGCCGCGTCGGGCTGCTTTCTCCTCGACCGCGAGCGCGCACGCAAGTGTCGGCGTCTCGTGAGCGTGGTCGGACTCCGAGCCGCGCGGTTCGGATTCGATCAGCGCAGCGTCCACGCGAGGCTCCGAACCGTCTCCTTGAGGCTCGACGTGGTGGCAAGCGTGGCCGAGGGCTCGAAGCCGCAGTGGATGGCGCAGTGCTCGCACCGCGGGTCGTTCCCCGGCCCGTAGCGCTCCCACTCCATGCCGTCCATCAGCGCCTCATAGGTGGGGAAGATTGCGTCCGTCAGGAGATAGCACGGGCCCTTCCAGCCGTACGGGTTGCGCGTGATCGATCCCCACGGCGTGCAGGGCAGCGAACGCTCCCCGGTCAGGAAGTCCTGATAGATGGGGCTCGCGAGCCAGCGGTAGCCCTTGCTGCGCGCCGCCGAGCGGATGGCCCGGAACTTCTCCTCGTGCTCGGAGCGGGTCATCGTCAGATTCGGGTCGATCTGCGAGTACTGATACCCCGGCGCGACGAGCATGCCGTCCGTGCCCACCTCTTCGGTGAGGAAGCGCATCATCTCGATCACGTCCGCCACCTCGGTCTCCTTGAAGATCGTGGTGTTGGTCGTGACGCGGAAGCCTTGCTCGCGCGCAGCCCGGATGGCGCTGATGGCGATGTCCCACAGACCCGGGTAATCGCAGATGTAGTCGTGGATGTCGCGCATGCCGTCGAGATGCACGACCCAGGTCAGCCGCGGGTTGGGCGTGAACCGATCGAGCAACTCCTCGAGCCGCAACGCGTTCGTGCAGAGCTGGATGTTCTTCTTCATCTCGAGGAAGCCCGCGACGACCTCCTCGATCCCCTTGTAGATGAGAGGCTCCCCGCCGCAGATCGACACGACGGGCGCGGGGCACTGGGCGCCCGAGTCGACGCATTCATCGACGGTCAGGCGCGCCTTGTTCGACTCGTACTCGCGGATCTTGCCGCAGCCGATGCAGGCGATGTTGCAGCCGAGCGTGGGCTCGAGCATCAGCACCAGCGGATAGCGCTCGACACCCTTCTGCGACGCGACGTAGCGACCGATCTGAACGGTGCTCCGCAACGGAAACTTCATGCGCCTCCCTTTCCGACGACCTCCAGAGCCTGGCGAACGGCACGCGCAAGCGCGGGCGTCACCGGTCCTGGACAATAGCCGAGCATACCTTGAGCCTTCTCCGAGGAAAAGTACATGGGCAACCGGGCGAGCCTGACCTCGTCTCGGTTGGCCAGGCCGGCCTTCGCGGCGGCCGCGGCCGCCGCGTATGGGATCCGGATCACAGGCCGCGGCCGGTGGGCGAGATCCGCAATGGCCGCGAAGAGGTCCGCCAGCGAGAGATTGACGCCGCCGAGTAGGTAGCGCTCACCCCTGGCACCGCGCTCGTACGCGAGCACGTGGCCCTTTGCCACGTCCCGGACATCGACGACGTTCAGCCCGGTCGTGCCCAGGTACGCGCGAATTCGCCCGCCTGCGACGCCGGCGATCATCCTGCCGGTGGGCGTCGGCTTCAGATCGCCGTCGCCGATCGGCGTCGTCGGGTTCACGACCACGGCGTCGAGGCCTCGAGTGGCCGCGTCGACGACGAGGCGCTCGGCGTCGCGCTTCGTTCGTTTGTAGGGCACCGCGAGCTCCCACGCGGGCGGTTCGTCCTCCTCCGTCGCCGACCGTCCGGCAACCGGGCCGCACGTGCCGGCGGTGCTCGTGTGTACGAGCCGCCTGACGCCCATCGAGCTGCAAGCGTCGATCACGTTGCGCGTGCCTTCGACGTTCACGAGCTCGATCATCTGCGGGTCAGCGTCATAGCTGTAGAGCGCGGCGACGTGGAACACCGCGTCGCAGCCCTCGATCACACGCCGCAGCCCATCTCGATCGAGCAGATCGACTCGCTCCGTGCGAACGTCGGCGCCCTGCTCGGCGAGCTCGCGCGCGACGTGTGCGCCGACGAAGCCGGTGACACCCGTGACGTAGGCCTTCACGGCGCGCGGCGCAGCGCCTCGCGATATCTCCCGAGGGCGATCATCGGCCAGACGATGCGATAGAGGTGGTAGCGGATGAGGAAGTCGCGCGGGAAGCCCGTGCCGGTGAAGTGCTCCTCGTCCCAGTCGCCGTCCGGTCGCTGGCTCTCGCACAGCCACTGCGCGGCGCGGGCCGCACTCGTTGACTGCTGCTCGCCCGCCGCGAGGAGACCCATCAGCGCCCAGGCGGTCTGGGAGGGCGTCGAGACGCCGCGGCCGCGCCAGGCAACGCCCTCATCGCCGAGGTTGTAGGAGCGACAGTCCTCTCCGAAGCCACCGTCCTCGTTCTGGCGCGCGGCCAGCCAGGCGACGGCACGGCGAATCGCGGGGTGCGAGGGCGACATTCCCGCCGCTTCGAGAGCGGGGAGCGCGGCGGCCGTGCCGTAGAGATGGTTGACGCCCCAGCGGCCCCACCAGGAGCCGTCCGGCTCCTGCTCGCGCAGGATGTACTCCACGCCGCTCGCGACCTGCCTCTCGTAGCCCGCCTCGTGCGCCAGCAGCTCGACGACATGCGCCGTGACGTCGACGCTCGGTGGGTCGATGACGGCGCCGAAATCGCAGAACGGGACGTCGTACAGCCAGTACGCGTCGTTGTCGACATCGAAGGCTCCCCAGCCCTGGTTGCGCGACTGCATGCCGGCGAGCCATCTGCACGCGCGCTCGATGGCGGCGCGTCCGGCGCCGAGCTCCCGCAGCGCGAGCCCGATTACCGCGGCGTCGTCGACATCGGGGTAGACATCGTTGTCGTACTCGAACGCCCAGCCCCCCACCGCGACACCCGGCGTTCGGACACTCCAGTCGCCGCGCGCCCTCACTTCCTCCTGAAGCATCCAGGCGACGGCCTTCGACAGCGCCGGGTGGTCCGGCGACACTTCGACGGCGCGAAGCCCCAGCACGGCAAGACCGGTGTCCCACACCGGCGACTGGCACGCCTCGGGCCTGAGCCGGTCGCCGTCCTGCACGAGGAAGCCGCCCCACCCCTCGAGCCCTCGGCGCACAACCGGCGAGTCGGTCCCATGGCCGCGACAGGCAAGAGCGATGAGCGACCACACCCACGGCGGCTGGATGCCGCCCCAGCATCCATCGCGTTCCTGCCGGTCGATGATCCATTGCTCGGCGGTTCGCAGCACCCACTCCCGCGCCGGCTTGACCGGCGAATCCGAGTAGAGCTTGAGCACCCGGTCGACGCCGTCCCAGACGTTGCGGTCAGAGCGCGCAACCGGCCCGAGATCCAGCTCGGTCCAGGCGCGGGCGGGCGGCAGTCGCCGGACGGGCCGGTAGTGCATCACCACGGCAAGCGGCATCACGGTCTGGCGCGCCCAGCAGGCGAACGTATAGAGGGAGACGGGCATCCAGGGCCGTAACAGCGCGAGCTCGACCGGCAGCTGCGGCACCTCGCGCCAGGGCCACAGGCCGAACAGCGCGAACCAGATGCGAGTGAAGACCCGTGCGGCGCCGATGCCGCCGCGTTCCATACAGAACTGCCGCGCTTCCGCGAGCTGCGGCGCCTGGTCGGACAACCCCGCCAGCCGAAGCGCGGCATACGCCTCGATCGTCGCGTTCAGGTCGGGCTCGCCTCCGTGGTAGATCGACCACAGTCCGTCGGGACGCTGCCGGGCGAGCAACTCGCTCATGATCCCGAACGTCGTCTCCTCGTCCCGAATGCGCATGAACTCCAGAAAGAAGAGGTGCTCGGCCGTGATCGTCACGTTCGACTCGAGCTCGCCGACCCACCAGCCGCCGGGCTCCTGGAGGGCGAGCAAGCGCTCGACACCCGCCTCGATCGCGCGGTCGAGCCGCGCATCCACTGCAACGCTCACGGGGAGGGAGCAGTCGTGACGGACAGGACACCTTGTCGTACCGAAACCGGCACGGTCCGCTCACCACACGCGCGCCCGCCGAGACTACGCTTGAAGCGGGTGGAGGCAAGGGGTGGCCCCTCGGGCGCGCTCAGAACGGCGGCCCGTGCGGTCACGGCGAGACGCGCTCCCGCAGAGGGCTCTCCAGAAGCGCCCGGGCCGCTTCACGACCGCTGCGAATTGCGCCCTCCATCGTGGCCGGCCAGCCGGTCGCGGTCCACGCCCCGGCTCTGACGACGTTCGGTCTGCTCGTCTGCGGCGGCGGCCGCAGCGCCGGCCGTGCCGGGTCGGCCCGCAAACGTCGCCTGCGGCTCCCGACTCACCCGCGACCACAGAAGCTCGGCGGGCCCGAGCCGCTCGACGATCGCCGACCGCATGAGCTCGACCAGCTCACGCCCGCGGATTGCCACGAGCTCCGGGGCGCCGCTGGAGACGACGGTCAGGTACTGGCCTGTCTCGGGCGCGTGGCCGGTGATCCGCCCCCGATCGAAGATCCAGTGAGCCGGGCTCCCGAGCAAGGCAGCGAGCGGAGGGCGGAGCAGCTGGCGGTCGAAAAGCAGGTGCACGCTGACGATCGGCGAGTCTTCGAGCGACGGGGCCGGCTCGCCGAGCAGCTCGGCCGCATCCGCAGGCGGCACCGCCAGCACGAAGCAGTCGCCCTCGGCCCGCTCGCCGTCGGCAGTGACAGCCGCGTCGGCCTCCAGGGCGACGATACGCGACCGCGTGCGCACGGAGGCGCCGGCCTGTTCGAGCGTGCGGGCCGCCGCGTCACCGTGCATCGCCCCGAGCGGCGCTGTCGGGAAGCAGCAGATCGCTCGCGCTTCGCGGTCCGAGCAATGCGGTCTTGACGGTGAAGATCCCGAGCGCCGCGCTTGCCTCATCAGCTGGAAGATTCAGCGCCGGACGGATGAAGACGTCCCAGAAGCGATCGATCGCCGGCCGGCT
Source organism: uncultured Thermoleophilia bacterium (assembly GCA_963780385.1). Classification (GTDB taxonomy): domain Bacteria; phylum Actinomycetota; class Thermoleophilia; order Gaiellales; family Gaiellaceae; genus CAWACA01. Next base: position 9,351 of record CAWACA010000027.1, read on the forward strand.
CGTTCCAAGCCTTCGAAGCAGCGCGCCGAAAGTCTCGTCGTCGTGGTTCTCGGGTCGCATCTGACCGATGCGCTGGGCGACGAGCCCAACGCGGAGGCGATCGCCTGTCGTGAGATGGCCATAGCGCAGGAGCGGCACCATGCCCGCTCCCAGATGGGCCACGCGCCGCCGTTCGTCGATCACGGGCATCGCGAGCCGGACGCGCCGGATCGCCGCTTCCTGCCCGATGCGACGCAGAAAGCTCAGATACTCAGTGCAGCAGCCGAGCGCAACGTGCTGGCCGTTGTCGGGCGGCGGGGCCGGATCGCCCTCCCGCTCCGGAAGCGTCTGAACGGCGCCGCCCAGCGCCGGCCGTGCCTCGAGCAGCGTAACCGTCGCGCCCCCGTCGACCAGATCGAGCGCCGCCGCCAGACCGGCGAGCCCGCCCCCGACCACCACTGCCCGCACTACGCCGCCTCGCGAATGAGACCGCTGCCGATCACGCGCAGCTTGCCGAACGCGGAGAGGCTCGGGCGTGCCGAGAAGACGTCGTAGCGCCGGCGCTCGATCTCGTCGAGCAGACCCGCGTAGATCCCGGCGAGCGTCCTGACGCAAAGCGCGCTGCGCGCATCGAGGAGAGCAACGAGGCCGAGACCCTCGGTCATGAGCGCGTGGGCGCGCGAGCCCTGATGCGCCATCAACCCGTGCCATCCCGGCCCGGTCCGGCCCGCGGCGATGTCGTCCTCCGTCACCCCGAAGCGCTCGAGCTCGTCCTGCGGCAGATAGACGCGACCCAGAAGCCAGTCCTCGGGGACGTCGCGCATGATGTTGATCTGCTGCAGCGCAAGCCCGAGCGTCTCGGCGAGCGGCCAGGCGCGCTCGGCATCGAGAGGACCGTAGACCGCCGTGCACATCACGCCGACCGCCCCGGCGACCCGCCGACAGTACTCGCGAAGCTCCTCCCAGCTTCCGTAACGGGCACGGTCGACATCCCAGAGCGCTCCCTCGATGAGCGCGCGCAGCGACCGGTCTGGTACCGAATAGCGTGACACCGTGTCGGCGAGAGCAAGCAGCACGGGATCGTCGGCCGGAACGTCCGGCAGTCGCTCGACCTCCGCCCCCAGCGCGACGAGCTGCTCGCGGCGAAGCTCGGGGTCCGCTCCACCGTCCGCGATGTCGTCGACCCTGCGCGCATACGCGTAGAGCGCCGCGAGCGCAAGCCGCTTCGGTCGCGGGAGCAGCATGATCCCCCAGGCGAAGTTCCGCGCCTCACGCCGCGTGATCCGCGCGCACTCCGCGTAGGCGTCCTCCAGCCTCATCGCCGGATGAGCTCGCGGGCGGTCAGCCAGGCGAATGTCAGCCGGCCGGGCGCCGGCCGCCCCGAGAAGACGTCCCACTCCGAGCGCTCGAGCGCGGCCAGCGCGGCAAGCCCGCCGCGCGCGAACAGCGCCACCGACTTCCCGATGCGGCCTCCGAGAGCCTCGGCAAGCGGAAACCCTCGCTCGAGAAGAGCCGCCGCGCGGGCACTCTCGAATCGGCAAAGGGAGGCGAGACGATCGCTCACAGGCCCTGCGAGCTCCTCGTCTTCGACGCCGAACCGCCGCAGATCCTCCTGAGGTAGGTACACACGTCCGAGTACGAGGTCGCGCGGCGGATCCTGGAGGAAGTTCACGAGCTGAAGGCCCGTGCAGACATCGTCAGAGGCCGCGACCAGGTCCGGCTCTCCGGCCCGCCCGTAGATGCCGAGCACGAGCCGGCCCACGGGCTCGGCAGAGTACGTGCAGTACTCACGGACGTCGGCCCACGTCTCGTAGCGGCTCGTGCGCTGGTCGATGCGATTCGCCTCGATGAGTCGACCGAACGGCTCACGCGGCAACCCGCAGGCAACGATGGTCGCCTGGAGCCGGCGCATCAGAGGCGTGCGCGGCTCTCCTGCATAGCACGCGTCGAGCTCGGCCTCCAGCTCCTCGAGGAGCGCCGAGCGGTCGCCCTCCGCCTCGTCGCCGAGGTTGTCGACGAGCCGGGCGAACCCGTAGATCGCCTGCAAGTGAGGCCTCGCCGCCCTCGGCGCGAGCAGAGAAACAACGGAGAAGTTCTCGCCCGGGGCTCGCGCGTCAATCCGAGCGAGCGCGAGCTCCGGGGCCTCCAGGAGTCGTCCACCCGCCACGCGCGGAACGTACCATGCGCACTCACGATGGAGCGGCGTCGGTTCGGAGCGAGCGGCTGGCAGGTGCCCGTCATCGGGCTCGGGACGTGGCAGGTCTTCGACGTTGGCCCGGAAGGCACGGACGCCGCGCGCGCCGTTGTGGAAGCCTCGTTCGCCGCGGGCTGCAGACTCGTCGACTCCTCGCCCATGTACGGCAGGGCCGAAGAGGTGCTCGGCAACGCGCTCGGCCCGCTTCGAGCCGATGCGCTCGTGGCGACGAAGATCTGGACGCCCTCGGCCGACGAGGCCGACAACCAGCTCGCCAACCAACTCCGCTTCTTCGGCGGGCAAATCGACCTAGAGCAGATTCACAATCTGGTCGCGTGGCAGGCGCGCCTGCAGTGGCTCGAACGCGAGCGGGAGATCGGGCATGTCGGTCTCATCGGCGCGACGCACTATTCGGCGGCCGCGTTCGACGAGCTGGAGCGGGTGATGCGCACGGGCCGGATTCATGCGATCCAGGTGCCCTACAACCCGCACGAGCGCGAGGTCGAGCAGCGAATTCTGCCACTCGCCGAGGAGCTCGATCTCGGGGTCATCGCGATGCGGCCACTCGGAGGCCCCGGCAATCCAGTCGTCCGGCGGCAGGTCGATGCTGCGACGCTTCGCGAGCTCGGCTGCGAGAGCTGGGCGGAGGCGCTGTTGCGTTGGGCTCTCGCCGACTCTCGGATCAATGTTGTGATCCCGGCGACGTCCCGCCGTGAGCACGCGACGGCCAACATGCGCGCGGGACACGATCCGCCCCTCGACGCCGAGCAACGCCGTCTCGTCGAACGGCTCGCCGCGTCGTAGCGCGACCGGCACAGCCGCAGGCCCGCTCAGCGTGAGCGGGAGCGACTACCCTACCGATCAACCGACGGAGGAGGAATTCGATGGGAGTCGCGATCCCTGACGATGTCATGGAACGGTTGAAGGGCACGTTCTTCTGGCACCTGGCCACCGTGAGCCCGGGCGGCGCAGTACAGTCCACGCCCGTTTGGGCGGAAACGCGACGGCACTCACGTCCTTGTCAACACCGCCAAGGGTCGGGCCAAAGAGCGGAACATGAGTCAGAACGGCCGAGTGGCACTTTCCTGCGTCGACCTCGAGAATCCCTACGCCTTCGTCGAGATCCAGGGCAAGGTCGTCGACGTCGTGGACGGGCAGCCCGCGGAGGACAGCATCGACGATCTCGCCGAGAAGTATCTCGGGCAGAGGCCCTATCCGTACCGCAAGGAGGGTGAGGAGCGGATTCTGTTCAAGGTCGAGCCGACGGCCGTCGTCGTCTGGGAGCGCTGACCCTCGTCTTTGGGGGAGCTTCTCTACCTGTCGAGGCAGGAGGTCGCAGACCTCCTGCCGCCGATTCCCGACCAGGTCGACCTCGTTGAGCGCACCTACCGCGCGATGGCCGCCGGGAGCGTGGAGCTGCCGCCGAAGCCCGGCGTGCACCCGCGCGAAAACGCGTTCATCCATGCGATGCCGGCCTATCTCGTCGACGATGACGTTGCGGCCGTCAAGTGGGTGGCGGGGTACCCGGCGAACAAGGAGCGCGGGCTTCCCTACATCTCGGGACTGATCGTCGTCAACGACGCCGAGACGGGATTCCCAGAAGCCGTAATGGACGCCGCCGAGATCACGGCGGCCCGCACCGCTGCAGCGAGCGGCGTCTGTATCCGACGCTGGGCCCCCGGGAGCTGGACGCAGGCGGCGATCATCGGCTGCGGCGAGCAGGGGCTCTACCACTCGCGGGTGGTGGCCGCCCTGAATCCCGACGCCACGATCCGCGCGTACGACACGCATCTCGACCGCGTTGCAAAGCTCGCCGGGAACGCGGAGCCAACCGCAACAGCTCAGGACGCGATCCTGGGCGCCGAGGTCGTCATCACCTGCATCCCGATCGCCGAGCAGCCGGAGCCCTTCGTCGACAGCGACTGGCTCGGCGACCGCTACCTCGCGCTGCCCCTCGACTTCGACGCCTCGATCCAGATCGGCCCGATCGCCGACTCGGGCCTGTTCGTGTCCGACGACGTCGCCCAGTTCGAGTACTACCGAGGCCAGGGGCACTTCGAAGGCTGGCCGGCGCCCCACCGGAGCGTGGGCGAGGCGCTCGAGCGCGGCCAGGACGCGAAACGCGTCGCGTGCTGCAACCTGGGCGTGGGCGCGCTCGACGCGGCCTTCGCTCAGCGCATCCTCGAAGCCGCGCGTGAGCAAGGCGTCGGCACCCCGCTCCAGCGCTGACACCCAGACGTCACGGCCGGCCGACGTCGGCACGCCCGCTCCGACGCCGTGACGCTCCCGCGACACCCGCATCGCGGCCGGGCCCCCACCCTGGGTGGGGGGTCCCGCCTACCCTCGCCAATCCTAGGCCGAGCGCTGGGCGACCGCCGGCCACAGCACACAATCAGCACTCCTCCGTTGCACAACCGGCACGGAGGCCCGAAACCGCCCGCGGGCGAGCTCCCGGTCGCTGCCCCTACGCCGCGACTCGTCCGGCCACCGCGTCGCCGACTTCGGCGGTCGCGGCCGTCCCGCCGATGTCGCGGGTCCGCGGGCCGTCGCGGCAGACCTCCTCGAGCGCCCCGAGAACCCGCGCCGCGGCCTCGCCCTCGCCCAGGTGCTCGAGCATGAGCGCCGTGCTCCAGATCGCGCCGCACGGGTTGCCGATGCCCTGACCGGCGATGTCGGGCGCCGAGCCGTGTACCGGCTCGAACAGGCCGGGGAGCCCGTTCGACCCGGGGGCGACGTTCGCGCTCGCGGCCATCCCCATCCCACCCTGAACGGCCGCGGCGAGGTCGGTGAGGATGTCGGCGAAGAGATTCGACGCCACCACGACGTCGAGGCTTTCCGGGCTCCGAACCATCCGGGCCGCGAGAGCGTCGACAAGCACGCGCTCGTACCGAATGTCCGGGTGCTCGGCTGCGACCTCGTCGCAGACCTCGTCCCACAGCACGTAGCCGTAGCGCGACGCGTTCGACTTCGTGGCGCTCGTGACCAGGCCGCGCCGGCCCTCGGCCAGCTCGAACGCGTAGCGGACGACGCGCTCGACGCCGTGGCGCGTGAACACGCTCGTCTCGATCCCGACCTCCTGGGCAAGCCCCTCGTGTGCGCGCCCGCCCACTCCCGCGTACTCGCCCTCGGTGTTCTCGCGGACGAACAACATGTCGATGTCCGCAGGGCCCTTCCCGGCGAGCGGGCAGGGAACACCCGCCAGCAGCCGCGCGGGCCGGACATTCGCCCAGAGATCGAGGCGCTGGCGGATCGCCAGGATCAGTCCCCACAGCGAGACGTGGTCGGGCACGTCCGGGCGGCCGCAGGCACCCATCAGGCACGCGTCGTGCGCGCGCAGCACCGCCTCCCAGTCGGAGGGCATCATCGAGCCGGTCCGCTGCCAGTGGTCCGAGCCCCAGTCGAGCTCCGTCCACTCGACGTCGAGGCCGAGGGCATCGACAACCTTCCGCGCCTCGGCAGTCACCTCGACGCCCACGCCGTCGCCGGGCAGGAGCGCGATCCGATGCTTCGCCATGGCGCCCATCCTAGTGGCCGGGGCCGCCTAGACTGCCTCACAGGACCCCGAGCAAGGAGCGGTGCCGTGGAGGAGATCGGCAGGGACACGCTGACCTGGGCGTACCGGACGATGCGGACGATCCGCGAGTTCGAGGAGCGGCTCCATCTCGAGTTCGCAACCGGCGACGTCCCGGGCTTCGTCCACCTCTATGCGGGCGAGGAGGCGATCGCCTCCGGCGTCTGCGCGCACTTGAGCGACGACGACTACATCTCGAGCACCCACCGCGGCCACGGCCACGCCATCGCGAAGGGTTGTGACGTGAAGGGGATGATGCTCGAGCTGTTCGGCAAGCGGGACGGCCTCTGCCGCGGCAAGGGGGGCTCGATGCACATCGCGGACGTCGAGAGGGGGATGCTCGGCGCCAACGGCATCGTCGGCGGCGGCCCGCCCATGGTGTGCGGCGTCGGCCTCTCGGCGAAGGTGCGCGGCACAAACCAGGTCGGGGTCGCCTTCGTCGGCGACGGCGGCTCGAACCAGGGCACCTTCCTGGAGAGCCTCAACCTGTCGTCCGTCTGGAACCTGCCGTCCATCTTCGTCGTCGAGAACAACGGCTACGCCGAGGCGACGTCGAGCCAGTTTCACCAGGGCGGCATCGACGTGGCGAAGCGCGCCGACGGCTTCGGCCTGCCGGGCGTGGTCGTCGACGGCCACGATTTCTTCGCCGTCTACGAGGCGGCCGGCGAGGCGGTGCGGCGTGCCCGCTCCGGCGGCGGCCCGTCCCTCCTGGAGTGCAAGGTCAACCGCTACTACGGCCACTTCGAAGGAGACCAGCAGACCTACCGGGCTCCCGGCGAGGTCGAGGAGATCCGGGCGACCCGGGACTGCCTCGACCGCTTCACCGGGCAGGTGACCTCGCGCGGGCTGATCGAGCAGCCCGAGCTCTCGGAGATCGACGCGGAGGTGAAGGCCCTGATCGAGGAGGCGGTGACGGAGGCCCGGGCGGGCGAGCTGCCGGAGCCCGACGACGTGCTGACCGACGTCTACGTGAGGTACTAGCGATGGCGCGCAAAGTGACATTCCTGCAGGCGGTCAACGAGGCGCTGCTCGGCGAGATGCGCCGCGACCCGACCGTCGTCGTGTTCGGAGAGGACGTCGTCGGAGGCGCCGGCGCCGGAGGCGAGATGGATGCCTGGGGCGGCCCGATGGGCGCGACGAAGGGCGTCTACGCCGAGTTCCCCGAGCGCATCCTCGACGCCCCGATCTCGGAGTCCGCGTTCATCGGGGCGGCCGTCGGGCGCGTCGGCGAGCGGTCTGCGCCCCGTCGCCGAGCTGATGTTCGTCGATTTCATGGGCGTCTGCTTCGATCAGATCTTCAACCAGGCGGCGAAGCTGCGCTACATGTTCGGCGGCAAGGCCAAGGTCCCGCTCGTCATCCGGACGACGTTCGGCGCAGGCATCCGCGCCGCCGCTCAGCACTCGGAGTGTCTCTATCCGATCTTCACGCACATTCCGGGGCTCAAGGTCGTCATCCCGTCCAACCCGTACGACGCGAAGGGCCTTCTCGTGCGCGCCATTCGGGACGACGACCCCGTCATCTTCTTCGAGAACAAGGTCCTGTACGCGATGGAGGGCGACGTCCCCGAGGAGCTCTACACGATCCCCTTCGGGGAGGCGAACGTCGTCCGCGACGGCGACGACGTCACGGTCGTCGCGATCGGGCGCATGGTGTCGCTTGCCGAGCAGGCCGCCGAGGAGCTGGCCGGCGACGGCATCGAATGCGACGTCATCGACCCACGCACGACCTCGCCGCTCGACGAGGAGACGATCTACGAGAGCGTCGAGCGCACGGGCCGGCTGGTCGTCGTCGACGAGTCGAACCCGCGCTGCTCGATCGCGGCCGACATCTGTTCCCTCGTCGCTCAGAACTGCTTCTCCGATCTCAAGGCCGCACCCCGCACGGTCACGGCCCCGCATACGCCCGTGCCGTTCAGCCCGGTGCTCGAGGACGCGTATGTCCCGAGCCCCGAGCGCATCGCCGCGGCGGCTCGCGTGACGGTCGGCGCGGCAGCCCCGGCATGACCATCGCGAAGCTCGGCATGCCCAAGTGGGGCCTGAACATGCGCGAAGGCGCGCTCGTCGGCTGGCTGGCGGAAGAGGGCACACAGCTCGACGTCGGCGACGAGGTCGCCGAGGTCGAGACGGAGAAGATCAACGGCATCGTCGAGAGCCCCGCGGCCGGCATCCTGCGCCGCCGGGTGGCCGAGGTCGGGCGATGTCGTGCCCGTCGGCGGCCTGCTCGGCGTGCTCGCGGACGCGACGGTGAGCGACGAGGAGATCGACGCCTATGTGGCCGAGTTCCAGGCGACCTTCGTCCCGGAGGCCGAGGAGGACGAGGTAGGGCCGGCGGCCGAGACCGTGACCGTCGACGGACGCGCCATGCGCTACGCCCGCGTGGGCGAGGGCGAGGTCGCGGTTCTCCTCGTCCACGGCTTCGGCGGCGATCTGACGACGTGGCTGTTCAACCAGGACGCGATCGCGACGCCGGGCCGATCGGTCTACGTGCCGGATCTCCCGGGTCACGGCGGCTCCTCGAAGGACGTGGGCTCGGGTCGGCTCGACGAGCTGGCCGACGCCGTGCAGGGCATGCTCGACACCCTCGGCATCGAGCGGGCTCACCTCGTCGGTCATTCGCTCGGAGGTGCGATCGCAGCAACGATCGCGGCGCGCGACGGACAGCGCGCGGCGTCGCTGACACTCGTTGCTCCTGCGGGACTCGGCCAGGACATCAACGGCGAGTTCCTCGACGGCTTCGTCGAGGCCGAGAGCCGGCGCGAGCTGAAGCCGGTGCTCGAGACGCTGTTCTCGGACCCCGCGGTCGTGACCCGCGAGTTCGTCGAGGAGGTGCTGCGGACGAAGCGGATCGACGGAGTCAGCGAGGCGCTCCGGGCAATCTCGAGCTCGTGCTTCCCGGACGGGCGCCAGGCGATCTCGATCGGCGACGGCCTGGCGGCGCTGGACGCTCCGATCCTCGCGATCTGGGGAGCCGAGGACAGAGTTGTTCCTCCCGCCCACGCGGAGGCGCTGCCGGCGGGGGCCCAGCGTCGAGATCATGGCCGGCGCGGGCCACATGCCGCAGATGGAGGCCGCCAACGAGGTAAACCGGCTGCTCGGCGAGTTTCTCGGGGCTCACGGCGCGTGACCCCCGAGTGACCTCGGCGAGCATCGGCGTCATCGCGAACCCCGCCTCGGGCCGGGACGTCCGGCGGCTCGTGGCGGGCGCATCGGTGTTCGACAACGCCGAGAAGGGCGCGATGGTCTACCGGCTCATGGTCGGGCTAGGAGCGACCGGGGTCGGGCGCGTCGTGATGATGCCCGCGGGCTCGGGCCTGTCCGAGGCGCTGCGGCGGATGCTGCGCGGCCGTGAAGGCACGGCCGGCGTCGAGCTTCCCGAGCTCGAGCTGCTACCGATGCGCCTGCGCGGGACGGCGGAAGACACGGTCGAGGCGGTCGGCGCGATGCTCGAGCACGACGTTGCGGCGATCGCCGTGCTCGGCGGCGACGGCACGAGCCGCGTCGTGGCCGGATGCTGCGGCGACATGCCGCTCTGCCCGATCTCCACCGGAACCAACAACGCGTTCCCCGAGCTCCGCGAGTCGACGGTCGTCGGGTTGGCCGCCGGGCTCGTGGCCACCCGAAGCCTCGGCAAGGAGGCGCTCCGGCGCGAGAAGATCCTTCGCGTGGCCGTCAACGGCGAGAACACGACGTGCGCGCTGGTGGACGTGGCGCGCACCCGCGAGCCCTGGATCGGCGCGCGCGCTCTCTGGCGGCCCGAGGCCGTCGAGGAAGCCGTGATCGCCTTCGGCGAGCCACGTGCCGTGGGCCTCTCGGCTCTGGCCGGGCTGCTCGATCCGGTGCCCCGGCACGCGCCGCACGGGCTTCACCTGATCCTCGGCGATCCGGCGTCCGCGCCGATTCGGCTGCGAGCGCCGCTGGCACCGGGCCTGATGGCGGAGATCGGCGTTCTCGAGCAGCGCTCGGTCGCCGCCGGCGAGACGGTGCTCCTCGAGCCCAGGCCCGGCTCGCTCGCCCTCGACGGGGAACGCGAGATCGAGCTCGGCGCCGACGACGTGGTGGAGGTGACCCTCGAGCTGGACGGGCCCGTCGTCGTCGACATCGAGGCGGCGATGCGGGAGGCGGCACGCAGAGGGCTGCTGGCCGAGGCGGTCGGCCCGTGAGCGCCGCCGGGGAGCGGAGCGTCTGGAGGCCCGTCATCGGCATGGCCGCTTCCGTCGGTCTTGTCTATCTGCCGATCTTCGCGGTTCCCCCGCTGATCACGACATTCGTCGACGACCTGGGATTCACCCATTCGCAGACGGGCGCCATGATGAGCGTCTGCCTGGCGGCCTTCCTCGTCGGAAGCCTGGTCTCTGGACGTGCCGCGGCACGGTTCGGAACCGTGCGGCTCGTCCTCGCCAGCCTCGTGCTCTGCGCGGCCGCGACGGCCTGCTTCGGGATCACGGCGAGCCTCGGCCCGATGCTCGCATGCCGCGTGCTGATCGGCCTTGCCGGCGGGCTCATCTACGCGCCCGGCGTCACGCTCGTGACGACCCTGCTCCCGCCCGCGAAGGCGAACCTCGGAGTCGGCGTCTTTCTCTGCGGCCTCTCGATCGGCGGGACCGTCGCCTATTTCGCAACACGATTCATCTCGGAGAGCCTCGACTGGCGCTGGCCCTTCTGGATCTTCGGTGCGCTGATCCTTGCGGGTGCGGGAGTGGTCGCGGCGCTATGCGCGGGTGTCCCGAGAATCCCCGTCGGAGCGGCGCGCGAGGCCGTGGTCGGCATCCGGAACATGCTCTCGCAGCCGCCCTTCCGCGTGCTCGTGCCGACGCTCTTCCTGGCGCTCTTCACTGCCTACGGCGTCTTCACGTGGATTCCGCCCTACCTGGACGAGTCGGCCGGCTTTTCGACGGCGCAGGTGAGTTTCACCTCTGCCTTGATGACGCTCGCGGGCATCCCGGCCACCTTCGGAGTCGGCTGGCTGGCCTACCGCACAGGCAAGCCGCTCGTCATCGCGGCCGCAGGTCTGACGCTCCCGGCGCTGCTCGTCGTCTTCGCGCTGACGAGCACACCGTCTCCCGGTGGCGCGACTGTCGTGGCGACGCTCGCCTCGTTCGGCGTCTCGGGCGGCCTCGCTCCCCTCTACGCGCTTCCGCCGATTCTGTTCGGCGCCGCGGCCGGAGCGACGGCCTCCGGATTCGCCGCCGCCTCGGCGATGGCCGGCGCCGTCACCTCGACCTACCTCGGCGGCTGGATCATCGGCGCCACCGGCTACGACGCCGCATTCTGGATCTACACCGTGACGGCGATCGTCACCGGCCTCTGCCTCGTGCCGCTCATCGCCCGCGCTTTAGGTCGAAACGCCCTAGGCCGAAACGCCCTAGGCCGAAACGGCGAAGCCGTTATCGGCCGAGAAGCGGCCGAAGGTCGCGTTCACTCCTAGGCCGCGGGCCGGATGAGATCCGGCCCTACAGAGGTTCCAGCGCTATGAGCGCCGCCGTGGCGATCGCTTCCGGCGAGAGCTGGTAGGCCTCGTAGACCTCGGGCAGGCTGCCGCACTGGCCGAAGCGGTCGACGCCGAGCGGCACGCGTCCGCATCCCGAGACAGCCGCCGATGAACGCCAGCGAGTGCGAGGCGCCGTCGATGACCGTGACGATCGGGAGGCCGCGCAGCGCCGGCGGTAACAGACGCTCGAGGTGGGACTCGCTCGCGCGTCGCGGTCAGGTCGTCGAGATGCGTGAGGCGACTGCGGCGCCAGCCGCGGTAGAGCTGGTCGGGGGACGAGACGCAGAGCACGCCGGCGGCGACGCCCTCGTCCTCCTCGAGCAGCTCGGCGGCGAGCAGAACCTCGGGCACGATCGCCCCGCAGGTGGCGAGCACCACGGAGTCGCCGCCCGGCTCGACCTCGCGCAGCCAGAGGCCTCCCGCGAGCACGTCGGCTCGCACGGCCTCCTCCCCGCGCCGCTCGCACGAGCGCGGCGAACGGCGCCTGGTCGACAGGCTTCGTCGAGAGGCGCAGATAGAGCGACTCGCCCTCGGGCTCCTGCATCCGCCGCAGCTGGTCGAGCAGGATCCACTCGACCTCGCGCGCGTAGCGTCGGCTCGGCGTAGAGCACGCCCGGCAGCTCCATCCCGATCCCGGGCGTGATCGTCGACTGGTGCGCGCCGCCCTCGCGTGAAAGCGAGATGCCCGGACGGCGTCCCGAGCACGACGAAGCGCGAGCCCGAGTAGACGCCGTAGAGGAACGCCTCGAGTCCGCGGACGACGAACGGGTCGTAGAGCGTCCCGATCGGGAAGAGCTGCTCGCCGAAGAGCTCCCGGGTCAGCCCGAGCTGGCCGAGCGCGAGAAACAGGTTCATCTCCGAGATGCCGAGCTCGACGTGGCGGCCGGACGGCGAGACGCGCCAGGAGAGCGCGAGTTGCCTCGGGCGCCTCGTAGTAGGGCTCCTCGGCCGGGCCGAAGACGCCGACCTTGTTGATCCAGCCGCCGAGGTTCGTCGAGACCGACACATCGGGCGAGATGGTCACGATCCGCTCCGCCAGGCCCTCGATCCGGGAGAGATCGAGCAGGACGCGCCCGACCACCTCCTGGGTCGAGGCCCGCGCCGGGCCGCGGCCGGACAGCGAGGCGGGCACCGGGATCGGGGAGGGCTCCCGCCGGGGCGGGCGCTCGAGGCGGCGTCTCGCAGCGTCGCAGAGCTTCCCTTCGGGGGACTCCGGGTCGAACCGGCTCCACTCGGTGTCGGCGGTGAGCGCCAGCTCGGTACGAAGATCGCTCGATCTGCGAGCCGGTCAGGTGCGCGGAGTGGTTCAGCGGCCGGCCGGCGATCGGCAGGCCGTAGCCCTTGATCGTGTAGGCGAAGATGATGGTCGGGCGCTCGGCCTCGGCGCGGGCGGCCGCGAGTGCGCCGAGGATGTCGGCGAGGTCATGGCCGCCGAGATCCTGGATGAGGGCGGGCACGCGGCCCCGGTAGTCGGCGAGCAGCCGCTCGAGGCGCACCTGCTCGGTCGCGATCGAGATCGCGCAGGAGAGCCTCGGTCACGACCTCCTCCGAGGCCCCGAAGAGGCTCTGGTAGAGCCCGTTCGGCATCTCGTCGATGCGCCGCCGCAGGAGGTCTCCGCCCTTCCCGCGCGTACGCCTCCCGCAGCCGCCGGCCGTACTTCAGCTCGATCACGTTCCAGCCGTTGAGCCGGAATGACCTCCTCGAGCTCCATCGCCTTGATGATCGGGATGACGCGGTCGAGGCTCTGGCGGTTGAGGTCGACGATCCAGAGGACGTTCGAGAGGCCGCGCGTCTGCGGCTCGATGATCGCCTCCCAGACGTTGCCCTCGTCGAGCTCGGCGTCACCGAGAATGGAGATGAAGCGCCTCGCCCCGGGCGCGCCGTCGCCGAAATGGGTCTCGATGTAGCGGTCGGCGAGCGCGCCGAACAGCGGCGCCGCGGCGCCGAGGCCGACCGAGCCCGTGGAGTAGTCGACGGGGTACGGGTCCTTCGTGCGGCTCGGGTACGACTGCAGGCCCCCGAACGCACGTAGCTGGGTCAGAAAGCGTTGGTCGAGCCGCCCGAGGAGGTACTCGATCGCGTGCAGGACCGGCGAGGCGTGGGGCTTCACCGAAACGAGGTCCTCGCCGCGCAGATCCCGGAAGTACAGCGCCGTCATGAGCGAGACCATCGACGCCGACGAGGCCTGGTGGCCGCCGACCTTGAGGTCGTCGTCCTTCGGACGCTCCCGGTTCGCATGGTCGACGATCCTGGTCGCGAGCCAGAGCACCCGTCGCTCGACGGCATGCGAGCGCCTCGAGCTCGGCGCTCGGCGGAAGCGCCTCCCGGCGGCTCGCCAGAATGTCAGACATTCGCGGGCGATTGTACCGTTGTCCCGGCAGCGTCATGGTCGCGGAATGGCTCGAGATCCTGGAGGGGCGCCTCGCCGCCGGAAGCGAGGAGGAGCTCGCGGTCGGGCTCGTATCGCTCGCGTACCTGGCCGCTGCGGACATCGTCGTCCCGGAGGAGGAGCGCCGACCGGCGGCGCGGCGTGCGCTGCTGCTGCTCGCGGCCGGCGGCGACCCCACGCGGGGGCTCGACCTGGAAGGGCGTGCCGTACGTTCCCTGGCCGGAGACCTGGAGACGCCACAGCGGCTGCAGGCGATGTCCGACGGCCTGGACGGGGTCCTCGGCCAGGCGGCCGGCCTGGCCCACGTGAGCGAGGTCGCGCGCGCCCTGCGGTCGGACGTGGACATCGCCTGGCGCGCGTACGCGGCCTCGATCCTCGCCGACGAGCTGGACGCCGAGATCGGCGAGGAATGACCGGCAGCGAACCGTGATCCCCCCTTCATCCGAATCACGGGTGTGAACGAAGCCGGTCGGATCGCCGTGGCTACGATCGGTCACATGAGCGTCGTGTTCGGCCTCCGGCGTTCGCCGGCGTGATCGTCCTCGTCGCAATCGCCTTCGTCGCCGGGATGGTCACGGCGATCAGCCCCTGCGTTCTCCCCGTCCTGCCGATCGTCTTCGCCGGCAGCGCCGTGGGCGGGCCGCGGCGTCCGTTCGCGATCGTCGCGGGCCTCGTCTGCAGCTTCACGGCCTTCACGCTCGCGGCAACCGCGCTGCTGTCCGCGCTCGGGCTGCCGCAGGACATCCTGCGCAACGTCGCGATCGGCGTCGTGCTCCTCCTCGGCCTGTCCCTGCTCGTCCCGCCGCTGGGCCGGCTCGTCGAGCGGCCCTTCCAGGCGCTCGGTCGCCGACGGCTCGGAGACGCCGGCAGCGGCTTCCTGCTGGGTGTGGCGCTCGGGGTGCTCTTCACGCCGTGCGCGGGGCCCATCGTCGCCGCGGTGGCGTTCGTCGCCGCGACCGAGCAGTTCAGCGCCACCGCGGTGCTCGTCACGCTCGCCTACGGCCTCGGCGCGGGTGTCGTGCTGCTCGGCCTGGCTCTCGCCGCCCGCCGCGGCCTGAGCTGGGGACCGCTCAGGACGCGGGCGCCGGTGGTGCGCCGCGCGCTCGGCGGGTTGATCGTCGCGGTCGGGATCATCATGGCGCTCGGGCTCGACCTCGACCTCCAGACCCGGGTGCCGAGCTACACGCAGGCGCTCCAGGGCCTCGAGGAGAGCGCCGCGGCCGCGACGCGTATCGAAGGCCCTCGTCGGCGGCACGAAGCCCAAGGCGAAGGAGACCCAGAGCCTCGAGGACTTCGGCGAGGCTCCGGAGTTCCAGCAGATCGACGGCTGGCTCAACTCGAAGCCTCTGACCCTTGCCCAGCTTCGCGGCAAGGTCGTCGTCGATCGACTTCTGGACGTACTCGTGCGTGAACTGTCTCCGCACGCTTCCCTACGTCAAGCGGTGGTACGACACCTACCGGGACAAAGGGCTCGTGATCGTCGGCGTTCACTCGCCGGAGTTCGCGTTCGAGCACGACGCCGGCAACGTCCGCGACGCGGTCGCGGAGCTCGGGGTCGACTGGCCCGTCGCGCTCGACAACGAGTTCGGCACCTGGAACGCGTGGGGCAACCGCTACTGGCCGGCCAAGTACTTCATCGACAGGCGGGGTCACGTGCGCGCCGCGCACTTCGGCGAGGGCGAGTACGAGAAGAGCGAGAGCATCATCCGCGAGCTGCTCGCCGAGCCCGGGCTCCCGCCGCCCGTCTCGGGCGAAGCTGACCGATCAGACGCCCAAGAGCCCGCTGACGCCGGAGAGCTATCTGGGCTACGGTCGCCTGGCGCGGCTCGTCGGCGACCCGGTGCGTCCGGACGAGTCCGCGCGCTACGAGCTGCCCGGCTTCGTGCCCGAGCACTCGCTCGCGTTCGGGGGCCGCTGGCGCATCGAGATCGAGCGCGCCGTCGCAGGGGAGGGCGCCGAGCTGCGCCTGCACTTCCAGGGGAACAACGTTTACCTCGTGCTCTCCCCGGGGATCGTGGCCCGGGCACCGTGCAGGTGAAGCTCGACGGGAAGCCGCTCGACCCCGTGCAGGTCACGGAGGCGAAGCTCTACCAGCTCGTAAAGCTGCCGCCGACCGAGAACGGCGCGGCACGGTTCCACCAGCTCGACCTCGCGTTCTCACCCGGCGTCTCGGCGTACGCGTTCACCTTCGGCTAGAGGCAGAGCGGCCGGCTCCGGCCGCACATGGTCGCCCAGCGGGACCGGCGGCTGAGCGGCCGGCTCGGCCCGGCCGCGACCCGCCGCAGGAGCGGCCGAAGGCCGCGGTCATCGCGATCCGCCGCGCGTAACCAAACCGATTCGGACGGCGGCCCGAATACAAGGGGTGAGGCGGGTCGGCGGCGCGGACAACCTCGCCGGCCGTGGTCGCCGTCCCGCCATCCCTGCCATCCCCGGTGGCCGTGCTCCTCTCCCGCACGGCCCCGGGGTGCTCAGAGCCCGCCCCAGAAATCCAGCAGCAGCCGGTTGTACTCGTCCGGCGCTTCCTGGAACGGCTGGTGCCCGACGGCCGGAATGACGACGAGGCGCGCGCCGGAAATCCGCTCCGCGAGCTCGCGGGAGAAGCGCTCCGGCAGCACGAGGTCGAGCTCGCCGACGGTGACGAGCGTCGGCGCCGAGACGGCGCCGATTCGCTCGGCGCGTGTCGTGCTCGATGAGCGCCTCGGCCGACCTGCAGAACGCGTCGACCGACTGCGCGTTGCGGGCTGGCCTCCGCAGCGTCGATCCAGCCGTCCATGGTCCCGTCGTTCCAGATCCGCGGCGCGAAGCACCAGAGGTTGACGGCCACGAGAAAGTCCCGGATCGAGTCCGCCTTGCGAGCCGTCCACATCCAGCTCCTGAAGACCTCGTGCAGGAAGCGGTCTCCGCGGCACCAGGTTCCGTTGAGCACGAGGCTGCGAACGCGCGCCGGCGCCGCGAGCGCAAGCTCCTGCGCGATCGCGCCGCCCATCGAGGAGCCCACGACGTGCGCCTGCTCGAGCCCGAGCGAGTCCATGAGCGCCAGCGTGTCCGCTGCGAAGTCCCTGATCCGAAACTCGCCGTCCGGCGTGGAGGAGCGGCCCACGCCCCGGTTGTCGAAGGTCGTGATCCGGTAGCGGTCGCCCAGTCCCGCGACCTGGTCGACCCAGCACGCGCCCTCGTCGGCCAGGCCGGAGATGAACAGGACGTCGTCGCCTTCGCCCGTCTGCTCGACCCAGAGGTCGACGCCGTTCGCCGTGGTGATCACGGCGGCATCCTAAGCAGCCGCGCCGGCCGAAGCGGCTGCAGCTGTAGGGGCCGGATCTCATCCGGCCCGCATCAGGCCGCAACGGGCGAGCCCGTTATCGGCCGTGAACGCGGCCCTGCGGGCCGCTTCACGAGCCGATGGCTCGGTACAGGTCGCAGGTTCGACCGCTCAGCAGTCGAGACCCAGTAGCCGCGCGCAGATCGCCGCCGAGCACTCGGCGACGGCGAGCGCCCCTTCGACGTCGACCGTCTCCCGCATGTCGCGGCCGCCGTCGGTGAAGACCGCGAGCACGGCCGTCCCGCCGGCCTCGGTGCGGACGATGGCGACATCCGCGCGGATCCCGTCCAGCTCGCCCGACTTCGAGCCGACCCACAGCGGCCACGGCCTGCGGTGGTACTGCGCGTACGTGTTCCAGCCGAGCCAGCGCGGGAGCTGATCGAGCAGGTGCTGGCGTCCGAGGACGCCGCGGAGGTGCTTGCACAGCTCCGGCGTCAGCATCTCGTCGCGCTGGAGCAGGGTCAGGAGCCGCGTCTGGTCTCGCGGCGTGGAGACGCCGATGCCGCCGTCGACGTCGTGCGTGATGCGCGAGAAATCGATCGGCCCGAGCATCTGCGTCGCAGCGAGCCCGAGCCCGGCGAGGTAGCCGTTGCACCGCGGCGCTCGCCGCCGCAGCGCTCGTGGATGACGTTCGCGGCGACGTTGTCCGAGACGCAGACGGCGAGCTCGACGAGGTCGCGCAGCGTCAGGCTCTCGACGTCGAGCTGCTTCAGCACTCCGCCGCCGGCGACCCGCCACTCGCGCGGCGGCAGGGGCAGGACCTCGTCGAGACTCGCCTCTCCGCGGGCCGACGAGCATCGAGCACCGCGCACACGAGGCCGACCTTGATCACCGAGGCCGTCGGGAAGACCTCGTCCGGGCGCAGCGCGAGCTCCTCGCCGTGTCGAGATGCACGGCGTGGTAGCCGAGCCGTCCCGAGAACGCGGTTTCCAGAGCGCCGAGGCGCTCCTCGAACGGGAAGCTCCGGTCGCGGCGAGATCGGGACGAGAGCCTCGAGCCGTCGTCATACGGCCGTGTAGCCCCCGTCGACGGGGAGCGCGACGCCGGTGATCCAGCCCGCGTCGTCGGAGGCGAAGAAGAACGTCGCGCCGGCCACGTCGTCCGGCTCGCCCAGACGGCCGAGCGGGTGGGAGGCGACGATCTGTGCAAGCCGCTCCGGATCGTCCTGCGTCTCCCTGGTCATCGCCGTCCGCACCCAGCCGGGACACACCGCGTTGACCGTGATGCCGTGCGGGGCGAGCTGCACGGCGAGGGTGCGGACGAGCTGCACCACGGCGCCCTTCGAGACGTTGTACGCGGTCCCGCTCCGCACGCCGACCAGCCCGGAGATCGACGCCACGACGACGATCCGCCCGCCCTCGCCCTGGGCGATCATCCGGCTGGCCGCCTCGCGGCACGTCCACCAGACACCGTGCTGGTTGACGTCCAGCGTCCGCAGGTAGTTCTCCCACGACTCGTCGACGAGGTCGTCGACCGCCGGGTTGATTCCGGCGTTCGCGACCGCCACGTCGAGGCGGCCGAATGCCTCGAGCGCCGCGTCGGCCGCCGCGCTCACCTCCTGGCCGTCCGCCACGTCACAGCGGGCGAATACGGCCTTCCCGCCCTCCTGCTCGATCAGCTCGTGCGTCGCGCTGCCGGGGCTCCGCTCTCGGCCCTTCGGCAGCGGCTGCTCGCGTACGTCGGCGCAGACGACCGCGGCGCCCTCGCGCGCGAGCCGCAGCGCGATCGCGCGCCCGTTGCCGCTCGCAGCGCCCGTGACGAGCGCCACCTTGCCCTCGAGCCGCCGCTCGGCGCTCACGGTCCTTCGCCCCCGTCGACGACGAGCGTCGCACCCGAGACGAATCCCGCGAGACCCGACGCGAGGCAGACGAATGCCGCAGCCACGTCCTCGGGAGCGCCGAGGCGGCCCGCGGGAACGAGCCTGGCCAGGTGCCGCTCGGCTTCGCTCTCGCTCTCGCCGGTGCGCGCCATGCGGCCGGCGACAACCTGGCCGAGCATGGCCGTGTCGATCATGCCGGGAGCGACGCAGCACACGCGCACGCCGCGCGGGCCGAGCTCCTTCGCGAGGGACTCGACGAGCCCGATGACGCCGAACTTCGACGCGCAGTACGCGCCGAGGCCCGCATACCCGTGCCGGCCTGCCTGTGAGGCGGTCGCCAGGATCGTTCCGTGGCCCTGCTCGGCGAACAGCCGCCCGGCCTCCCGCGCGCACAGGAACACGCCGAGGAGATTGATCTCGATGACCCGTCTGAAATCGGCGGGCTCCGTCTCGAGCAGCGGCGCGTCGAGGAAGACGCCCGCATTGGCGACGAGCGTGTCCAGCCCTCCGAGGCGTTGACGCGCCTCGGCCACGCCCGACTCGACGGCGGCTTCGTCGGTCACGTCGAACGGCACGGCGACGGCCGAATGCCCCGCCTCGCGGAGCTCCTCCGCCGCCTGCTCGACCTCCGGGAGGACGTCCGAGAGCGCAACCGCGGCGCCCTCCTCGCAGAAACGCCGTGCGGTTGCGAGGCCGATGCCGCGGGCCGCGCCGGTTATCAGCGCCCGCCGCCCGTCGAGCAGGCCCGGCGACGGGCTAGGCACGAGTCATGGCTCGGAAGGCCGCACCGTTGCCGCCGTCGATGCGCAGCGTGGCTCCGGTCATGTGCTTCGACTCGTCGGACGCGAGCCACGCGACGAGCCCGGCGACGTCCTCGCCCGTGCCGAAGCGCCCGATGGGCGGGAGCGTCCAGCCGTCCGGGCTCTCGGCATGGTGCTCGAAGCCGACCGGCGTCGCCTGGACGCCGGGGACGACGTCTCCGGGGCAAACCGCGTTCGACCGGATGCCGTGCGGCGCGCCTTCCGCGGCGAACAGCTCGGAAACCGCGATTGCGCCCGCCTTCGTCACCGAGTAGGCCGCGATCTCGTGGATGCCGCGGATGCCGGCGTCGGAGCAGATGTGGACGAGCGAGCCGCCGCCGCCCGACTTCATGGCCGCGAAGCAGGCGCGCGAGTCGCGGAAGAGGGCCGTCAGGTTCACCTCGAGAAGCTCTTTGAACGCGTCCTCCGGCGTCTCCTCGATCGGCCCGCCCATGAGGATTCCCGCGTTCGCCACGAGGACGTCCAGTCGCCCCTCTCCGATCCTCAGCGCCTCCTCGACCGCTGCGTCGGATGCGCTGCGATCCCGGTGGTCGGTTGGGACGAAGCGCGCGCCCGTGGCGGCGGCGACGGCTTCCCCGCGCTCCTCGTTGCGCCCGGTGAAGGCAACCGTCATGCCTTCCTGCGAGAGGCGCTCGACGCACGCCTTGCCGATCCCGGAGTTGCCCCCCGTCACGAGCGCCACACGACCCTGCAGCTCCGGGTACATCGTCACGCGTTCAGCACGCCGGTCGCGTGGAGATCGGCGCGCATGCCTCCGTCGACGAGCAGCACGGCCCCGTTGCAAAAGGACGAGTCGGGCGAGACGAAGAACGCGACGGCCGCTGCGGTGTCGGGCGCCGTCCCGATGCGCCCGGCGGGCGGCAGGAGCCAGCCGGCCGGATCGCGCTCCACGCGGCCCGCGACCGTCGTGGCCATGCCGGGAGCCGTGTCGCCCGGGGCGACGAGGTTCACGCGAATGCCGTCCTTGCCCACCTCCGTGCCGAGCATCTGCGCCAGGACGATCAGCGCGCGCTTCGACACGGAATAGGCGCCGACCGAGGTCTCGACCCAGACACCGGCGTCGGAGGTCAGCGCGACGATCGAGCCGCCGCCCGCAGCCCGCAGGTGAGGCAGGCACGCGAGCGCATAGCGGTACGGGCCGAGGACGTTCACGTCCATGATCGAGTCCCAGGCCTCGTCGGTCGTCTCGGCCAGCGACCCTTCGAAGAGCACACCGGCGTTCAGGACGACGGCGTCGAGCCCGCCGAGAGCCTCCACGGCCATCTCAACCGAACGCTTCACGGCATCGCCGTCCGTGACGTCCGCCTCGACGAAGACGCCGCCGGTCCGCTCCGCGACCGCCCTTCCGCGCTCCTCCGAGCGGCCTGTGAACACGACCTCGGCGCCGTCGGCGCGCAGGCGCTCGACGACGGCCTCCCCGATGCCGGAGGTCCCTCCGGTGACGAGCGCTCGGACTCCCTCGAGGCGGCTCATGGCGAGCGATTATCCCACGCGCGAAACCAGGGCTGCCGCGTGTTGCGTAGAACTAACCGAAACCCCTTGTCAATCGTCCGAAAAGAGGGTTAGACTCGGCCCCTCTTCGGAGAGTGCCGGCGGCGTGCTAGAGGGAGGTGCGTATGGAAGCGAGTGGCGCAACAACGCAGGGCGGCGAAGCCACCGGGGGGCTGACGGGCTCCCACGAGCTTGCGCGGAACGCGCTCGGGCTGCCGGCGATCCTGTTCTGCATCGTGACGGGCTCCGCGCCGCTCGCGGCGATGATGTTCAACGACCCGCTGTCGGGCTACGGCATGGGCATCGCCGTCCCGGCCGGCTTCTGGATCGCGACGATCGCGTTCACGCTCTTCTCGGTCGCCTACGTCGAGATGGCGCGGCGGGTGACGACCGCAGGCGGCATCTACTCCTACATGTCGTACGGCTTCGGGCGGATCATCGGGCTCGGCGCGGCGGTCGGCATCACCGCCGCGTACATGCTCTTCACCGCCGGGGTCAACGGGGTCACGACGTACTTCGCCCAGACGAGCATCCTCGACCTCTCCGGCGGCTTCGACATGGACTGGCGGATCTACGCCTACTGCTTCATCGCCCTGATGTTCTTCATCACGTACTTCCACGTCGAGACGGTGGCGAAGATCCTCGGCATCTGCCTGATCGGCGAGCTGATCATCCTGTTCGTCTTCTCGTTCGCCGTCCTGGTGCAGGGCGGCGGCCCGGACGGGCTCGTCTGGCAGGCGCTCAACCCCGGGTCGATCTTCAGCGGGGGCGAGGGCGTCGAGGGTGCGGCACGGGTCTTCGGCGTCGGCCTGGCCGGCGTCGGGCTTCTTCGCCTGCTTCTGGTCGTGGGTCGGCTTCGAGATGGCGCCGAACTACGCCGAGGAGGCGCGCAACCCGAAGAAGATGATGGCCGCGGCGATCTACATCTCCTGCATCGGCCTCGGCATCCTCTACACGTTCTGGTCGTGGATGCTGGTCAGCGCGTACGGCTCGAGCCAGGATCAGTGGCCGTGGGCGGTCGCGACAAGCTACGGCGTCGCCGGGGACAATCCGCCGATCTCGCCGGGCAACGGCCTCCCCGAGGGCAACTACGCGAACGTCTTCTACCCGGCCGCGCAGGAGTTCGCCGGCATCGGGATCACGAACATCTTCAAGGTGCTGATCATCACGGGATCCTTCGCCTGCGCGCTCGCGTTCTGGCAGACGTCCAACCGCTACCTCTTCGCGATGGGCCGCGAGGGCATCCTGCCGCGAGTGCTCGGCGGACGCACGCGAAGCACAAGAGCCCGTTCGTGGCCACGTTCGTCGTTGCGCTTTTCGTCATCATGATCACCGTCGCTCTTCGCGACCGGAGCCGCCGGCGGCGGCCAGCGCGCCGACCTCGGCATCGACGAGAGCAGCCCGCTCACGGCGCTGCTCCAGATCGGCACCTGGATTCCGTTCCAGGGCAACGCGCTGCTGTTCCCGCTCATGGCCGTCGTCGGCCTGGCGATCATGGTGTACTTCTGGCGCGAGGCCAGGGACGGCTGGCACTGGTGGAAGACGTGCATCGCGCCGATCCTCGGCGCCGGAGTCGATCTCCTTCGCCTTCTACCTGATGATGAAGTACCGGGCCGGCATCACGTTCGGCGCCTACGAGGGCTGGGTCAAGTACGTCCCGCTCATCTCGCTCGGCACGTTCCTGCTCGGCTGCGCCCTCGCGGTCTTCTATCGCTCCCGCTCGAAGGAGCGCTACGAGGCGGTCGGCAAGTTCGTACACGAGGAGGCGTAAGCGAACGCGAAGCGATCGCTCACGGCTTCTGACGTTGGGCGGCCCCGCTCAGGGGCCGCCCAGCGCATCTGTAGGGGCCGGATCTCATCCGGCCCGCGGCTCGAGTGACCCGCGCTGAACGATGCTCCTGACGCACGTGCCCGACGAGCTCCTCGGCCGGGGCATCGAGCCTCCGGCGCAGCGCACGCGGGTTCTCGCTCTCGCTCGACATCGTCGAGCCCTGGGGCGGCGGCAAGATCGAGGGTCGAGTCGAGGCCCATCAGGGCTCCCGCAATGCGGTCCCGTGACGGTCTCCGCCCGCTGCTGCTCCAACTGGCTCGACCTGCCTCCCCAGCTCGTCGGCCAGAAGCCGTTCTGGCGAATCGGCACCTACTGGGACCTCCGCATGCGCATGCTTCCGATCTGGATCGAAGAGGAGATCTGGCTCGGTCACTCGGAGCTCGGCGATCTCTCGGAGGCGAACTGGCTGCACTTCGGGATGACGCTGCCACCCGAGCTGCCGCGAGCCTTCGAGGGGACGTTCGTGGCCTTCCGCTGGCGCGTGTCTGCGTCGCGCCGCCGCCGGGTCGGTCGGGATACCGCCTCGGTGCCTCTCATCCTGCTGGAGCCGCGAGAACAGCCGACCGTCCGTGTCGAGACGAGCCCGCTCGGGCAGTGGCGCCTGCTCGACTGGAAGGCCGAAGCCGAGCGCGACGGCGCGGGCGGGCGGTGCTCGGTCGCCTACGAGGCCCGCCGCCCGGAGGACATGCCGCTGCCCGGCGAGACGCCGCAGCAGGAGCTCGTCCGCCGTACGGCCCGCTGAGTGTCGGCCTGCGTTCGGTATCGTCCGGCCTCCGTGGCGGCCATCAGGCTCCTCGTGCTCCTCGCCTTGACCGTGGCGGCCCTGGCCACGGCCACGCCTGCCGAGGCTCAGGAGTGCGCGGGCCGGGCGATCCTCCTTTTCCGCACCGCCGTGTACTCGGAGGAGCCGACTCCGGCCGACCTGCCTGCCAACCCCGGCGCGCCGTTGGCCTTCGGCCGGCTCGGGTTCCTCCCCGGGCCGGAGGGGACCGCGAACTGCGACCCTCGTTCGGTGCAGGTCTCCGAGGTCGAGGGGCTGCCGCCCGACCTCGCAGTCACGGTCGAGAATCGCGCCGACTTCGTTTTCATCCTCGGGGCCCTCTGTGCCGGCTTCGAGGACGAGGAACGAGCAGCCTGCATCCTGCAGCCGCTGCGTTTCGAGGATCGGCTCTACACGGCGGCCCGCTACCCCGACGGCGCCGAGCCGCGCTTCCGGACCGGCGAGACACTCGGATCCGGGGAGCTCGACGGAGAGGAGGTGTCGGCGCTGGCGCTCGAGGACGTCGATCCGGCCGTGGCGGTCGGCCTGGAGGGGCATCCCGACGACGCCTTCGTCGCCGCGGGCGCTTGCCCGTACGAGCGCTTTGCCGACGAGCAGCGCGAAGACGACCTGCTTCGCTGCCTCCAGGCGCCGCTCTGGTTCGTCTTCGAGCTGACCTCGCCGCCTGCCGCCACGGTGGGGGACCAGGTCACGGCGCGCGCCGATCGCTCGGTGTCGGCCGTGGTCGACGGCGCAGCGGTGTCGCTCGTCCGCCTCAGCATCCCCGCCGACCTCGTCCCTCGCGACACGATCGGATGCCGTGGAGGTCGGGACGATCAAGGTCGGGCCGCAGGGAGAGGTCAGCCTGCCGATCACGGTGCCGGACGTCGCCGAAGGGGTCTACGAGGCAGTCGTGACCTGCGAGGCCTGCGCCGAGTCGTTCGGCGGCCGGACGGTCTTCCCGGCCGGGTCGCTCGCGATCGTCGCCGCCGGATCGGAAGGGCCGCGGATCCTCGGCATCGTGCTCGGCGCCCTCGCGATCGGCCTGGCCATCGCCGCGATCGTCGTCTGGCGCCGCGGCTGGTACAGGCCGCCGCTCAGACGGCGCCGCGGCCCGTCAAGCGGAGGGAAGGAGTGACTCCAGCCGCATCCACACGTAGGCGAGCGGCTGACCCTCGTTGAAGGCCCGCTCCTCCTCCTCGCTCGTCCGCACGAATCCGGCCGCGCGGTAGGCGGCGATCGCCTGCTCGTTGTCGGGCACCACGCGTAACCAGACCTCGTCGAAGCCCGCGGCCCGCGCCTCGGCGGCAAGCAGCCGGGTCAGCGCGCGCCCGACGCCCCGGCCGCGCTCCTCGGGCGCGACGAGGATGCGCGCCAGCTCGGCTTCGCCGGCCTCCCCGTCGTGCCAGACCTCGCCGTAGCCCACGGGCTCGCCTCCGTCCACGCACAGGTAAGGGTGGACGTCGGCGTCGGCGTGCCACTCGCGCAGCAGCTCGGGCCGGAGCTCCCGGGCGCCTGCGGAGGCCCACCGGTCGGCCTCCTCACGGGAGCGCACCCAGCTCAGCACGAGCTCGGCGTGGCGGGCGTGGAAGGGCTGCAGCTCGAGCTCCACCGCCGCAGATCGTTGCATCCGCTGCGCCCGGATGTGGCACCGCGCGAGCGCGCGTAGACTCTCTCCATGGCGACCACAGAGAAGAAACCCGCGCGACGGAAGACCGCCGCGACAGGCCCGAAGCCCCGCAAGCAGCCGCGTCCCCCGGTCCGGCCGGAGGCGCTTCGCGCCGCCGCCCGTTTCCCCACCCTCGAGGCGATCCTCACCCGCCGGGCGCGCCGCTTCGCCCTCGGCGCCGAGATGACGGGACCGCTCGCGTTCCGCTCCGACAAGGAGCCCGTGCCGCTCGCCTACGAGGAGGAGGCGATCCTCGTAGCCGCCGCAACCGGGATCACCGGCGTCGTGCGCGAGGAGTGGCCGTTCACGACAAGCGAGGGGACGACGACGGGCGCCGACAAGCTCGAGTCCTTCACGGGCCGACCGTGGCCGAGCCCGCTCGCAACCCACGGCACGGAGCTGTTCTGGACGAACGACGACGGCGTCTTCGTCCTCCCGCAGCGGGACGTCAAGGCGACGCAGTACGTCCAGAACCAGAGCCTCGAGGAGCAGCATGCCCTCTACAAGAAGGCGATCTCGTTGCAGGGTCACCGGCTCAGGCTGCCGTGCCGGAGACCGAACCTGTTCAAGTTCAACGAGTGGATCGTCAACCACGAGGGCACGACCCTCTTCATGCCGATCGCCGACGTGACGCGCCAGTGCATCGCGGCGATGCTCCTGTACTTCGACCGGCCGCACGGCTACTACCTCAAGGACATGCTGCTCCGGGCGGATCCGCTGAAACCCTTCGTGAAGGAGGGGCTCTTCTCGAAGGACGCCCACCCGTACGACATCGCCGATTTCGAGCGCTGGCAGATGGTGGACATGAACGGCGTCGAGGCAGGTCTCGTCGTGCAGAGCCTGATGCTCGCAACGCAGGCGCTCGGGCTCGGAGGCCACCCGTTCTCGGGCGGGAAGGGACGAGTCACCATGGGCGGCGAGCCGCTCTGGGAGGCGGCCGGCGGCTCTGGTCCGTGTGAGGGGC
This sequence comes from uncultured Thermoleophilia bacterium, assembly GCA_963780385.1. GTDB lineage: Bacteria > Actinomycetota > Thermoleophilia > Gaiellales > Gaiellaceae > CAWACA01. The sequence continues at coordinate 35,647 of CAWACA010000027.1, forward strand.
TCGGCTTCACCTTCCACCGCGTGCCCGACGATGCTCCGGTGGGGCCCGGCGAGTCGATCCCGGTCGGGCTGCCCGGGATCTTCGAGGGCGCCTGCCCGCCCTTCCACGACAGCATGGACGCCGCCGTCGATCACGTCGTCGGCCTCCGCTGGGGCAAGGACGGGATCTTCTCCGCCCCGGAGAAGCAGCAGGTGCCGTGGACTTCCCCGGAGGTCGCCCGCGCGGTGCCGCCGCCGTCCGAGCTGGCGATCGCAGCCACGAAGACGCTCTGCAACTACATCTGGGACGCCTACGGCCGCTTCCCGGCGACGCTCGACCCGTTCCTGACCACGGTCTGGTACCAGTCCTGCCACCTCGACGTGGACTTCTATGACCGCTACTACCCCAAGGAGGCGGTACCGCGCCACATCCGCAACCACATGCGGGTCTGGCACGGGATGTAGCGCAGTGGCCGAGACTGGGCCGGACAGGTCCGGCCCCTACAGCGAGGCCGAGAAGGGGCCGCACCAGGTCTTCGAGCTCGGCGATCTCCAGCTCGAGCGAGGCGGCGTGCTTCCGGCGGCGCGCTTGCTCTACAAGACCCACGGTGAGCTCAACGCCGGCCGCGACAACGCGATCCTCTACCCACACATGTACTCGGGCACGCCGAGCTCGCTCGAGTCCACGATCGCGCCCGGACGCGCGCTCGATCCCGAGCGCTATTTCGTGATCTGCCCCGGCCAGCTCGGCAACGGCTTCTCGACCTCCCCCTCGAACGCGCCGCCCCCGCTCAGCGGCCCCGATTTCCCCGAGGTCACGATCGGCGACGACGTGACCGCGCAGCACCGCCTCCTCACCGAGGCGCTCGGGATCGACCGCGTCGCGCTGGCGATCGGCTTCTCGATGGGTGCCCAGCAGGCCTACGAGCTCGCGGTACGCCATCCGGCGGCCGTCGAGCGGCTCGCGGCCGTCGCCGGGACAGCCCGGACGACAGCGCACAACAGCCTCGTCGTCGCGCTGGCCGAGCGTGTCCTCGGCTCTGCTGCGTCGCCCGCGGAAGGCCTGCGGCTGCACGCCCACGTGTGGTCGGTCACGGGCCTCTCGCACGAGCTCTACCGGACGGAAGGCTGGCGCGACGGAGGCTTCGACTCCCTCGACGATCTGGTCACGCGCCTGTTCGAGGACGACGTCGCGCCGATGGACCCCCACAACCTCGCCTGCATGTGCCGGAAGTGGCGTCTGGCCGACGTCTCGCGCGAGCACGGAGGCGACCTCGCCTCGGCGCTCGGCCGCATCACGGCCAGGACGTTCGTGATCCCCTTCTCCCACGACATGCTGTTTCCGGTCGAAGACTGCGAGGCGGAGCGCCGCCTCATCCCGGGCGCCGAGCTGCGCGTGATCGACAGCCCCTGGGGCCATTACGCCTTCGAGATGACTGAGGGGGCCCGCGCCGCGCTCGACCGGTACCTGGAAGAGTTGCTTGGCGGCTGAGCGGCCGAGCAAGGGCGAAGCCCGCGCAGCGGACGCCGAGGGCGGCCGCGAGCCTCGCGCCCGAAGGGCGCACCCGGCCGCGACCCGCCTGGAGCGGCCGAAGGCCGCGGTCACAGAGCCAACCCCGACGCCAGGCCTGACTAGCGCACGATGTAGATTCCTTGTATGGATCGGCTCGTTCGCCTGCGGCGGGCGCGGCCCGGCGGGTCGTTGCGCCATACCGCCCTCGGGTTCGTGGCGAGCGCAGCGGCGCTTGCGGCCGTCACGGGCCTCCTGTATCTCCTGCGCCCCCACGTTCCCGTCCTCAGCCTGGCCGTGCTCTACGTGCTCGCGATTCTGCCGATCGCCGTCGTGTGGGGCCGGCTGCACGCCGTGCTGGTCGCGGTCGCGAGCATGCTCCTCTTCAACTTCCTGTTTCTGCCGCCGATCCACGAGCTCACGCTTTCGGCCAAGGAGAACTGGGTCAAGCTGCTCGTCTTCCTTGCCACAGGGCTCCTCGTCGCCGAGCTCGCCTCGCGCGCCCGTCAACGGGCGCGCGACGCAGAGCAACGAGAGCGCGAGGCGGTGCTGCTGGCGGAGCTCTCGACCGTCCTGCTCTCGGGCGCCGAGGTCGAGAGCGAGCTCGTCAGGATCGCCGACGGAGCGTCGCGGATCCTGCAGACGCCGAGCGCCCGGATCGAGCTGTCGCCGCCCCGCCCGTCGCCCGGCGAGGGTGCCGTCGAGCTTCGTGCCGGCGATCGTTCCGTGGGAACGCTCTACGTGCCTGGGGGCTCCGCGATCGACAACCGGGTGGCGGAGCGGTTCCTGCCTGCCCTTGCCTCCCTGCTCGGCGTTGCCGTCGACCGTGAGCGACTGCAGCGCGAGGCGCTCGAGGCGGAGGCTCTGCGACGCAGCGATTCGATGAAAACGGCGCTGCTGCGCGCGGTCAGCCACGACCTGCGCTCGCCGCTGACGGCGATCCGTGTCGCGGTCGAGAGCCTCGAGAGCCCGTCGCTGGCACTCGCTGTCGACGAGCGCACGGCTCTGCTCGAGACGATTCGCTCCGAGTCGGAGCGTCTCGATCGCGTCGTCGGGAATCTGCTCGACCTCTCGCGGCTCCAGGCGGGCGCGCTCCGGACCCGGAAGAGCCTTCGCTCCGTCGACGGCATCGTCGTCCAGGCGCTGGCGGGTCTTGCCGGCCACGAGCGGGTGGACGTCTCGCTGCCCGACGACCTCCCGCTCGTCGAGGTCGACGACGCGCAGATCGAGCGCGTGCTCGCGAATGTGCTCGAGAACGCAATCCGATTCTCGCCCGAGGCGTCGCCGGTCTCGATCGCCGCGAGCGCCGTCAACGGCGAAGTGCTGATTCGGATCGAGGACGAGGGCCCGGGCGTGCCACGGCACGAGCTGGAGCGCGTCTTCGAGCCGTTCCGGCACGCATCGACGGCCGCGGACGGAAAGGGAACCGGCCTCGGGCTTGCGATCGCCCGCGGCTTCGCCGAGGCCAACGGCGGCCGTCTGTTCGTCGAGGCTCGGGTGGGCGGCGGCGCGTCGTTCGTGCTCGCGCTGCCGGCCGCCGCGTACACGGCGGCGATCCCCGTATGACCGGAGCGCGGGTGCTCGTCGTCGACGACGAGCCACAGATCCTCCGAGCTCTCGAGACCACGCTGCGCGGCGCCGGCTACACGGTCGAGACCGCGGCGACGGCCGGCGAGGCGCTCGCCCGGGCGGCCGCGCGTCCTCCGGAGGCGGTGATCCTCGACCTCGTGCTGCCGGACGGCAGCGGCGTCGACGTCTGCCGCGAGCTTCGCGGCTGGCTCCAGTCGCCGATCGTCGTGCTCTCGGTGGTCAGCGAGGAGCAGGAAAAGGTCGAGGCCCTCGATGCCGGTGCCGACGATTACGTCACCAAGCCCTTCGGCGTCGACGAGCTGCTTGCCCGGCTGCGGGCGGCGCTGCGCCGGGCGGGCCCGTCGACGGAGCCCGTCATCGAGGTCGGCGAGCTCGAGATCGACCTCGAGCGGCGGCTGGTGCACCGCGCCGGCGAGCCCGTCTCTCTGACGCCGCACGAGTTCGAGCTGCTTCGGGTGCTCGCCCAGCACGAGGGCAAGCTCATGACCCACCGCATGCTCCTGCGGGAGGTGTGGGGGCCCGCCTACCAGAACGAGTCCCACTACCTCCACGTCTACATCTCTCAGCTGCGCCGCAAGCTGGAGTCGGATCCCGCCCGTCCGCAGTACCTGCGGACGGAGCCCGGGGCCGGCTACCGGCTCGTGAACCCGGCCTGAAACCCGCTCTACGGGCCGTCTTGAGCCTTTCTTGAGGCTCTCGGCGGCTCTCCTGAGCGATTTCTGAGGCGCCCCGGGGCACGCTTGGGAGAACGACACTCGGAGGTGACGAATGGACGTAGCGGCAACGATCGAGGAAGCGCGACGCGAGCTCGAGGCCGGGCACGAGAAGCAGGCAGCCCGGCTCCTGACAGATGCGGCGTATGCGACGCACGACGCCGGGCTCGAGGAGCAAATCCGTCTTCTGGCCGCCAAGGGCCGCGAGGGCGCGGGCATGTTCGGCAAGGGCCGCTGGGACGAGATCATCCGCGTCGCCGACGTTCGCGGCGGGCAGGGCTGAGCCGGCGCAGGTCTCCGCCTCGGCCAGGAGGACGTTCCGGTGCTGCCCGAGGACGAGCTCAGGAGGTTTGTCGGGCGCGATCTCGTCGATCGGCACGGCAAGCAGATCGGGTACGTGGACACGATCTTCAACGACGACGAGACCGGTGAGCCCGAGTGGATCGGTGTGCTCGCCGGTGTGTTTCGGACGCACAAGCACCTCGTGCCTGCCGCCGCCGCGGAAAGGGCCAACGGGGCGCTGCGGGTGCCGTTCACGAAGCAGTCCGTGAAGGAGGCGCCGACCTACGACAAGGAGGACCGCAAGGGCGTGCTCGGCCTCGGCGAGTACCGGCTTGCGATCTCGAAGGACAAGGAACGTGAGGCCTACGCCTATTACGACGGCCTCGACCGGTGACGAAAGGAGAGAACGTTGGACGCAGTTGTGTCGCAGGTGGTGGATGAGGCGCGCAGCGAGCTGGAGCGCGGCAAGGCAACGTCGGCCGCCCGGCTGCTGACCGACGCGGCGTACCGCACGCGAGACCCGCAGGAGGCGCAGGAGATCATCTCGCTCGCCGAAAAGGGCCTCGAGGACTCCGGCATGTTCGGCAAGGGCCGCTGGAAGGAGATCATCCGGGTCGCGAGCACTCGGACGAACGGCGCGCAGACGGCCTAGGCCAACGCAATCGACGCTTCATCCTCTCGCCGCGCGAGGGGACGACCGGCGGCAAGCCGTGCCGCTGCGTGCCCGAACGCCCGGGCCTGGCCCGGCGTTTCCGTCAGATAGGGGCGTCCGGGCGCGGCGGCGAGTACGAGCACGAGGCGCGCAGCGTCCGCGCCGACACCGAGCCCGAGTGGTGAGAGCCGGGCGGCTTCGCGGGCCAGCGCGAAGGCCTCCCCTGATCGCCGTTCCACCGTCAGCGGCACGCCCTCTTCCTCGAAGCCGGCGGCCAGCCCGCGCGCCGGGCCGTCACCGTCGAGCAGCGCGAGGACGCCGACCGTCATCGGCCCGCCCGCACGTGCGCGAGGACGAGGCCGACTGCCACCGCCGCGCGCGGCCCGTTGCGCCCGAGCACGTCGCCGCGGGCGACGGCGACGTCCAGGTCGGCGAGCTCCGCCGCAACGGCATCGACGATCTCTCCGTCGCACGCGGAGCCGCCGACGAGAGTGACGAGCTCGCCGCGCGGAACTCCTCCGGCCGCCTCCACCGCGCGCCGCACGTTGCGCGCGACAACGTCTCGCTTGGCCGCCCGTCGCAGGCCGCGCCAGACCTCGGGCGCGAGCGGGGCATCGAGCGGCTGCAGCCGGCTGCCGTCGAGCACGCAGAGGCGCGCGACGGTTCCCGGCGGGGCCGGCTCACCGCGGAAGCTCCGGCTGCCGTCCTCGTGATGCACGACGAACGGCGTCTCGATGCGTGCCGAGCGGCAGCGCTTCGCCTGCTCCGCGAGGGCTCGGTCGCAGCCGAGCAGCGCTTCGCAGATTCGCGTGACGAGGTCGCCCGCGCCCGCCGTCGAGACAGCCTGCTCGCCCGGGCCGAGCTCCCGGTGGAGATCGACCGTGCCGCCGCCGAGATCGAGCACGAACGGCGTCTCCCCGGCTCCCGGCGTCGTCGAGGCGCCGAGGACGGCGGCCTCGGACTCGCGGGCCGCGACCCGCACGCCGCCCGGGGCGAGCTGCTCGAGCTGCCCCATGAGATCACCCGGCGCGCCGGCGGCGAGCAGCGCGACGGCGACCGCACGGCGGCGGGCGAGCCTGCGGGCGAAGCCGGCATCGTCCGGAGGGGCCGGCAGCGGCGCCCACGAGATGTCGAGCAGCCCGTCTCGATCGCCGGCCGCTCCACGAACGGCGACAACGCTGCCCGGCGGGGGCGGCGAGCCGTGGTCCTCGAGCGGCTGCTCCGTGCCGTTCGAGAGGACGAGCGTGATCGGGGCGTCGTCCCTGCGCACTCCGGCGCCCTGAGGAGCCTGTCCACGGACGACGAGCGCCGCACGGTGTCCCGCCACGGCCCGTGCCGCGTATCTGGCTGCCCGTGCCTCGTCAGGCCCGAGACCGAGCAGGACGGCGAGCCTCAACGGATCCGAGAGCTGCTCGACCGACGCGCCGGGCTCGGCGACCTCGACCGCTGCGGCTGCGCCGAGAGGAAGGCCCGCGGCGTCCTCGACCTCGTCGACGATCGGCACGGCGCCGTCGAAGCGGTTGCCGATCAGCACCGCGTCGTCCTGCCGCACGACGACGGCGGCGATCGTCCAGCCGTGGCCGCGCGCCTCTCGCAGCGCGGCGGCGGCGTGCTCGAAATCCTCGTCGAGGACGACCACGACGGCCGGCTCGGCGGAAGGCGACTCGCGGAGCTCCGCGAGGCTTCTCAGCCGGCCGACGCCGACCCCCGCACCGGACGGGGTCGCGCTCGCCGGTCGCGCCACCGCGGTGCGGCCGAGCTCGATCTCCTCGAGCCGTCCGAGCTCCACGAGACCGGTCTCGACCGGATGGAGCTCCGCCAGCGCCAGCAGATGCGCGCGCTCGCCCAACCGCCGCTCGGCACGCCCGAGCAGGTCGGCGACGCCCTCCGCGCAGGCGGCCGATCCCTTCGGCCCCGTGGTCGGCCGGCGGAGGACCAGCAGCCACTCGGGCTCCCGTCCCGGCTCGACGCGCGCGACCGCGACCTCGGTGGTCGAGTTTCCCACGTCGACCCCGGCGACGAGCACCGCGGGATCCTAGTCAGGCACGCAGGTAGGCGAGCACGGCAAGCACGCGGCGGTTGTCCTGCGGCGCCTCGAGCAGGCCCAGCTTCCCGAAGACGCTGCGGATGTGTGTCTCGATCGTCTTCGGGCTCAAGACGAGGGTCTCGCAGATCCCCTGGTTCGAACGGCCCTCGGCCATGAGCGCGAGGATCTCGCGCTCGCGTGGGCGAGAGCTCGTCGAGCGGATTGGCGCGGCGGCGCCTCGCCATGAGCTCGTCGACGACGGCGCGATCGACGACGCACTCTCCGGCGGCCACGCGCCGGCAGGCGTCGACAAGCTCGCGCCACCCGACCGATCCGTTCCTTCAGCAGGTAGCCGACCCGCTTCGGCGTCTGCTCCAGGAGGCGAAGGGCGTAGTTCGGCTCCAGGTGCTGCGAGAGCACGAGGACGCCGGTCAGCGGGTACTTCTGGCGGATCCGGGCAGCGGCGAGCAGACCTTCGTCGGTGTGGGTCGGCGGCATCCGGATGTCGACGATCGCGACGTCCGGCCGCGTGGTCTCGACGACGCGCGAGCAGCTCGTCGGCGTCCTCGGCCTGCCCCTCGACCGCGAAGCCGGCGTCCTCGAGCAGCCGCGCAACGCCCTCGCCGGACGATCGTCGCATCGTCGGCGATCACGACTCGCACGGGATCTCCGCGACGAGCACGGTGCCGTGGCCGCGCTCGCTCTCGATGCGGAGCGAGCCGTCGAGCGCCGACAGTCGGTCGGCGAGACCCCCGAGCCCCGTCCCGCCGGACGTGTCGGCGCCGCCCACGCCGTCGTCACGGACCGAGATGCGCAGCATGCCGTTCGGCCGCTCGAGGTTCACGGCCGCGTACGACGCCCCGGCGTGCTTGGCGACGTTGGTGAGCGCCTCGGAGACGAAGAAGTACGCCGCGAGCTCGACCGTGTCCGGCAACCGCTCTCCGACCTGGCCTTCGACTTCGACGGGGATCGAGGCTCGCCTGGCCAGCGCTTCGACGGCCGCGTCGAGGCCGTCCTCGCGAAGGATGCTCGGGTGGACGCCGCGCGCGAACTCGCGTAGCTCGGCGAGCGCGAGCTCCAGGTCGTCCTGCGCCTGTTCCAGCACGTCGCCGGCCGCCGGGTCGGCGCCCGCCTGGGCCAGCCGGAGCTTGAGCGCGAGCCCGACGAGCCGCTGCTGCGCGCCGTCGTGGAGGTCGCGCTCGAGCCGGCGACGCTCGTCGTCCGCGGCGGTCATCAGACGCGCCCGGGACGCCCGCACCTCGGCGAGCTGAGCGCGAACCTCGGCGGCGAGGCGCTCGTTCTCGAGGATCAGGCCGGCGGTCGCGCGGACCGATTCGACGAGATCGGGGTCGTCGAGCAGCGCCGGATCGTGGATGAGAGCGGCAACCGGCGCGCCCGCCGCGACCACCTGCGTCACGACGCGATCGCTCGTCGCCGGGAGCTCGACGGGCCTGCCGGCACTGTCGACGTAGCCACCGCTCTGGTCGAGCCAGTAGACGAGCTCGAGGCTCGGATCGCCGAGCGCGCGGGCCAACCTGTCGCGGAGGGTCTCGGCCCCGCCGCGCGCGAAGCTCGACGACGAGGCTCGTGGCTTCGGAGCGCCGCATGCGCGTCCAGAGCAGCCCGGCGAAGAACCCGATCGGAACGAGGATCGCGAGGAGCTGGTCAACGGTGCCGAGCCGGTCGTGGAGATCGAAGTCGCCGGCCGCATTGGCGGCCAGGCGAACGGCGGTCAGCGGGAGTGAAAGCGCAGCGCCGACCAGGAGCGGCAGTGAGGTACGAAGCGTGACGCCGCGCAGGCTGAGGAGCCGTAGGGCGATCAGCACGAGCGCCGCCAGCACGATGGCGAAGCCGAGAGCGCTCGCGCCGCGCCAGACGAGCTCCGTGAAGGCCTGATCGGCCTTGATCAGGAGCAGGTTGCGCGGGTCGTCCAGCGTGCCTGCGCTCACAAGCTGGGCGCCGACGGTTGCGACCAGCGTCGCCACGACCAGGGCGCGCGCCGCCGGTGACCACAGGCGCCCGCTCGGGTACGAGAGCACGAGCCAGGCCCAGAAGAACTGCCACACGTTCTCGAGCACGTAGCCGAGTGTGTACGCAGGCGCCCAGTCCGCGAACTCGAGGTAGGGGAAGAAGAGGGTGAGCCCCACCGCGGACATCAGCAAGCCCGAGCGGCGCAAGGCAGGCCTGGCCAGGGCAACGGCCGCGGCAGCGCCGAACGACCAGGCAACGGCGAGATCGACGGCGACGCGGGTCGGGTCGGCGTCGGACGAGAGACCGAGCCAGGCGGCGAGCAGGCCGACAACGACAATGAGCGGCAACACCAGGATGGGGTCGACCTGAGCGACCGGCAACGTGGCTCGACGGAGCAGGCTCACAGCGCTCACCGGTCCCTACGCAACGAGCTCGGCGAGCGCGGCGCCCGAGAGCCGGCTCTTCTGGATGAAGCCGCGAGCCCCGCAGGTCGCGATACGAGAGCCGAAATCGCTCGCGTCGCGGCTCGAGATCATCACGACAGCCGGGCCGTCGTGGAGGGCGCAGATGGCATGGGCGACATCGAAGCCGTTGGCGTCCGGCAGCTGAACGTCGAGCAGGACGAGGTCCGGGCGAGCGCGCTCGACCTCGGCGAAGGTCGCGGCGCCGTTCTCGGCCTCCCCCACGACCTCGAACCCTTCGGCTTCGAGAAGGGCTCGGGCGACCGTCCGGAACTGCTCGTGATCGTCGACGATGAGCACGCGCTGAGCCACGCCCGAATGGTGGCACAGTCGCACGCGGCCCACCCTCAGGGAGAACCCTGAACCGGCGCCTGTTCCGGGTTACCCCCGAAGTCGCTCGATCGTCCCGCTGCTTCCATCGGCACGACCGGACACACGAAGCAGGAGGGTTGAGATGGTCAGCAACTCGATTCGATACAGACTCGCCGCAGTCGCGCTGGCTTTCGCAGCGCTCTGCGCCTTCGCGCCCGGCTGCGGCGGCAGCGGCGCTGATTCCACGACCCCGCTCTCGCTCGAGCAGCGCCTCGTGCGTGCGGGTCAGCTGGCGGACTGGAAAGAGACCGAGCCGCCGGCGACCATCGACGACGCTGCAACGTTCGCGGACCAGATCCAGGACACGCTGATCGTCGCAACACCCGAGGAGGTCGTCGCGGAGCTCGAGCGACGTGGGTTCGTCGCCGCGTCGATCTCGTCGCTCGGCACGCCGCCGAACCATGTCCAGGGCGGATCCGGTGTCGTCGAGCTCGACTCCGAGACAGACGCGCGGGCGGTTCAGGATTGGACGGTCCGGGACTCGCTCTCCCCCTGCCCGAACGAATGCACGATCGACATCAGCGAGTTCGACGTCGAGGGGATTCCCGACGCGGTCGGGATCAAGCGGGAGCGCCAGCCGGGAGCCGTTCCGCGTTTTACGTACTACGAGGTCTCGTTCACCGACGGGCCGTTCTACTACGTCGTCCTCGCAGGGGGAGACCCGGCACACATGGTCACGAAAGACGATGTGATCGCCTCGGCCCGAGAGCTGTGGGAGCAGGTCCGCGGGAAGCCGCTGCCCGCGAGCGACGCACCCGCAGCCGTCGCGAACCAGGGAGGGTGAGATCATGTCGGCGATGCACGAGCCCACTCCGGACGTGGCAACGGCCCCGCCTGCGTCGAGCAAGCGCCGCAGGCACCTGCTGGTCGTCGCCGCCACGCTCGTCGCTGCAGTCGTCGGTGTCGTGCTCGTGTTCACTCTCACGGGCAAGGACGAGACGACCTTGGAGGACGGCGTCGTCGCGACGCTCAAGGTCCCCGGCCCGCCCAACTGGGTCACGGCCGGAGAGGACGCGCTCTGGGTGTCGCTGCTTGCCGGCCCGGGCCAACCGATCGGGACCGGCGCGGAGCTCGAGCGCATCGATCTCGCCACGGGCGAGACGGACAGAACTGTGAAACTCGACGGCGTTCCGCTGTCCTCGATCCGGGTCGGCGATTCGCTCTGGGTCGGTGAGCAACCCGACGTAACGGACACGAAGCCCGGTGCGATCGTGGAGCTCGACTGGACGACGGGCGAGGTCCTCGGTCGGCTGGACTTCGACCGGCCGGTAGGCGGTCTCGCCTACGGGGACGAGTCGCTCTGGGTCGTGGTCATGCAACCGTCTGCCGTCTTCCGCGTCGACCCGGCAACGAGAACGGTGATCGGCGAGCCGATTCCCATCACCCAGGAGCGCGCTATCGGGCTCGCGTTCGGCGAGGGCGCCGTGTGGACGACGACCTTCGAGGACGGGATGCTCGCGCGCATCGATCCCGGCACAGGTCGGGTCGACAAGGTCGACGTCGGGGTAGAGCCAGTTGGCGTCGTGACAGCCGACGGGCTCGTGTGGGTCGCGAACCGTGGCAGCGGCACCGTGAGCCGCGTCGACCCCGCCACGATGCAGCCTGCCGGGGATCCGATCGCGGTAGGAGCGACACCGACGTGGATCACGTCGTTCGCCGGGTCGGTCTGGGTGTCGAACCAGGTTGACGGCACGGTCACCCGAATCGACGGCGCAACGGGCGAGACGATCGGCGCGCCGATCCGTATCGCACCGGCGCCGGAAGGAGCCGGCGACGACTCGAACCAGGCAGCTGCGAATGCGCTCAGCGGCGCAGGGAATTCGCTCTGGGTCACGAGCCTGACCGCCGAGAGCGTCTCGCGGATCGATCCGTCCGCCCCTGAAGGCGAGTCCTGATGGCCAGTCGAGAGCGCCTCGATCAGGGTGCCGAGAGGCAGCGGGGAAGGCTCGTTCGAAGGCCGGTTCGACTCTCCGTCGTCGTCGGCTCGGTCGTCCTCGCGGTGGTCGGTGTGGTCCTTCTGTTCACGGTGGGCCGCTCGGGCACGTCGTCAGACGCGGTCGCCGCGACGCTTCGGGTGCCCGGAAATCCCGGCTGGATAACGGCGGGCGCCGATGCCCTCTGGGTCACCCTGATGTCGCCGCCCCAGGAGGTCGACGATCGGCTTGTGCGTGTGGGCCTCGCGGACGGCGAGGTGCAACGCACGGTTGCTCCGGGCGGGCTGCTGTCGTTCACGACCAGGGCCGGCGACTCCCTGTGGGCGGTCTGGCTGAAAGCGTGGCCGGATGGGCCCGCCGAGCTACTCGAGCTCGACTGGGAGACCGGCGAGGTCAAGGGCCGCGTGCCCGTGGGGAACAACGCCCGCGACCTCGTCTACGCGGACGGATACATCTGGGCGACGACCGGCACCGACGGGACCGTGCTGCGTATCGACCCGGAGACCCGTGAGGTGGTCGGTGAGCCCATCCAGATTGGAAGCTTCGCGCTCGGCATCGCCGCGGGCGAGGGAGCGGTCTGGGTGTCCGACGCAGAAGCGGGCGTGCTCGTGCGGATCGATCCCTCGTCGCTCGAGACGACACGCATCGCGGTCGGCGGCTTCCTCGCCGGGGTCGCCGTCGGCGGCGGCAACGTCTGGGCGAGCGACCCCGACCAGGGTCTCTACCGCATCGACCCGGCGACTCTGCGAGTGGTCGACGGGCCCGATCCCTACTGCGCCCGGGTCCTTCTGGCCGGAGAGCGACGGGCAGACGGTCTGGATCGCGAGCGGAAGCGAGGGTACCGTCCTGGCGCTCGACGCACGTACCGGAACGAGGCTCGGAGAACCGGTGAAGATCGGCACCGGCTCGCAGAACATCTCCGTCACCGCCGTCACGCAGACCTCGGTGTGGGCGAGCAACTCTCCCGACCGCACCGTCTCGCGCATCGATCCGGCGGCTGTGGAGGCGCGCTAGGCAAGTTCGGGCACGCGCCCGGCGGCGCGCATGACCTGCGAGCAGGAGCTCCGGGTCGAGTCGGTGGACGGTGACACCGTCCTTGCCGGTCATCGTCTCGGCCTGGAGCATCGCGTTGACAATCGCTTCCTCCGTCGCCTCGATCGTGGCGTAGAAGAGCGGGTCGATCGAGTCGTTGCCGAGCATCGTGACCGGCTTCGCGCCGCCGCCCGCGAGCGCGCGATTGGCGGTCGAGAAGGCGATGAAGATGTCGCCGCTCCCGTTCTCCCCTGCGCCGCCGAGGCGTGCAACGCCGAGGCCTGCCCTTTGCGCCAGCCTGTCGAGCTGGTGCGGCAGCAACGGCGCGTCGGTGGCGGCGACGATGATGATCTACCGCCACGCAACGGGCCCGAGCCCGCCGTGGCGGTCGCAGGCGACCTGCGTATCGCGGGCCGAGAGTGTCGTCCGGCCGGGCGGATTTCGCGGCCGACGGGTACGCCCTCGATCGCGAGGCGCTCCCGGTCGCCATGGTTTGCCTGCACGAGGACGCCGACCGTGTAGCCGCCGTCCTCGGCCGCCAGGACCCGCGAGGCCGTGCCGATCCCACCCTTGAAGCCGTGGCAGATCATCCCGGTCCCGCTGCCGACATTGCCCTCGGCGACGGGGCCGCCGGAAGCCGATTCGAGCGCTGCGAAGACATGGGCGGGCTTCACGTGCAGCCCGTTGATGTCGTTGAGCCTCCCGTCCCACGTCTCGCCGACAACGGGCAGGCTCCAGGAGTCCTCGGCCATGACGCCCCGGCGGATCGCCCACTCGATGAGCGCGTCCCGTACGACCCCGACCGAGTGCGTGTTCGTGAGCCCGATCGGCGTCGTGAGCAGGCCGGACTCCCGGACCCATTCGAGCCCGGTCAGCTCGCCGTTGCCGTTGAGTCGATGGCAGCCGGCGAAAAGGGGGTCGCCACCCGGATCGCCTTCGTGAGGGAAGACGACGGTCACGCCGGTTCGGACGTCGTCGCCCTCGATCAGCGTCGTGTGGCCGACGCGCACGCCGGCGACATCGGTGATCGCATTGTCGAGACCGGGAGCGCCCTTGCCTATCGCGATCCCGAGCTCGCGGGCCTTCAAATCAGGCCCCGGCGCACATACGCCGCAGCGGCCTCGCGGACCAGCGCCGCGCACTGCGAGGCCCCGCGCGACTCGAGCTCGCCCGCCAGCGACTCGAGCTCCTGCGGAGTTGCTCTTCCGGGGCGCAGCTTGTCGTAGAACGTGAGCAGCTCGTCGTCCGAAAAGGCGATCAGCTCTGCGCCGCGACGCAGGTTCTCGGCCAGCTGAGGATTCCCGCCCTGTTCGGCAAACCCGGCCTGCAGGCGCAGAACCTCGGGGCTCACCCGGACGTCGTCCGAGCCGATCTCGCCGCTGACGACCCGTTCGAGCGTGACGTCCGAGACGGGACGGCCGGTCGCCGTGTGCACCTGCTCGCGCGAGCCCGAGAGGGGATAGGTCAACTCGCCCATGCCGCCTCCAGCTCCACGGGATCCTCGTCCTCGGCAAGCCGTCGCTCGAGTGCGACGAGCTGGACGACGCGCGCGTGGTAGCGCGGCCCCAACGGCTCGCTCGACTCGGGCAGCAGCAGCGGCTCGACCGGCGCGCCTTTTGCGTAGCGGGCCGCGTTGCGGCCGAGGCGGCGATAGAGCTCAGCCGTCACGCGAGGAGCGATCGAGAAGAGCTCCAGGTTGCTGAGCGGAGGCAGGTCGGCGCGATGGATGAGTGCCGTTCCCTTCGCCTGCAGCCCGACGGACACGCCCGAGCCGGAGAGGCGCGCGGCCGTCCAGCCGATCCGGCCGAGATCGATGGAGCGTCGCACCCGCACGACCCGGCTCGCGACGCCCTCCTCCTCGATGCCGGCGAGCACCTGCCGGAGCACCTCGGCGACGGTGAGCCCGTTCAGCGCCATCCAGATCTCGATGCCGAAGGCGGGCGAGATACCCACAACGACCTCGTCCGGCCGAGCCTGGGCACGCGCGGGGCCGAGCTGGGTGAACGCGATGCAGCCGGCGGCACGATCCTGCTCGGCAGCGAGATCCGTGGGCGACCACACCTGGCGCACGCGCGCGATCTCGTCGCGGCGCTGAGGCGCCATCCGATAGCCGCTGCCCGGGCCCGCTGTAGTCGTTCGGGTCGGTGAGGTTCGAGAGGACGTTCAGGTCCTCGTCGAAGATCGCGGAGGTCTGCAGGAAGTCGCCGAGCAGGCGCTGGCGCAGCATCTCGACGATGCGCTCGGCCTCGACGTCGTAGCCGCGCACGACAAGGGCGCGTACGACGTCCAGCGCCGTGATTCCGCGGTCCATGATCCGGTCGCCCGCAGCCGGCACGAGGTCGCCTGCCAGCTCGGGAACGTCGAGCGAGCCGTGCGCCTGGACGCAGGCGTCGACGTCCTCGTCGGAGAAGGTCGCCAGCTCGAGCTCCTCGAAGACCGCCCGGCACGCCTCGGCCGCGCGCCTGCGCAGCTTCAGCAAGCTCGGCGTCGTCCCGGGGGCGCAGCCCGCCCTCGAAGCCCCAGTCGCGTTGCAGGACGAGGTAGTCGTCGAGGTCCTCGGCGTTGAAGTTCGACGGCCCGAAGGCGTTGTCGTAGGCCGGAATCGAGCCGAAGCCGGAAAACAGGAAGTCGGAGCCCGCGAGGAGGAGCGGCAGGGTGTGCGCCGTGCGCCTGATGTCGGACGACGACATCAGCGTGTCGTTGCCCGTGCAGGACTCGAGGTCGTGCATCATCACGCAGAGGTTCTCGGCGATCACCTCGCGCATTCCGTCGGGGACCGACGCGGTCACGTTGACGCCGTCGATTCCCCCGTTCTGAACGCCCTGTGCGCCCGCGGCACGGGTCACGGCGATGCAGCGTGCCTCGAGGTAGAGCATCGACTTTCCCTCGGACGCGCCCATCAGCACCTCGGCTCCCGACCCCGAGGTGAAGCGCATCTTGAGCCCACGCGACGCGTAGCACGATGCGAGGAACGCCTTCGACCAGGGCGTGTCGTCGCCGTCCACGAAGACCTGCTCCGTGCCGTACACGGACACCGTCTCGGCGTACGTCGTCAGCCCGCGCATCCCGAGCTCGAGCTCGGTCGCCTCCTCGACGGCGCACTGGGTGAGAGCGCCCGCGGCCGCCACCTGCCCGCCGACCAGGAGCGCGAGCGCGTTGGCCGGCGAGTCGCGCAGCACCGGAACCGTCGTCTCGAGCTCGCGGAACCCGTGCGCGACCGCCGAGGCGGCATCGGCTGCGATCAGCAGCGGGTGGTCGACTCGGTTCGTGACGTGCGCCTGGATCGACGGGGTGCGGCGCACCCGAAGCTTCTGCATGGCCTGCAGGATCTCGACCGGCGTCAGAAGCGCCAGCGTCTCGGCGACCTTGGCAGGCGTCATTCCGGCAACGAGGCGCGTGATCTCGGCGCGCGGCACCGCCGGATCGACCAGCCGGCGCGCGAATTCGAGCGTGTCGAGGGCCATCGCCTCCTCGGCGACGGAGAGGTCGATCCCGTGGCGCGCGATGAACTCGTCGAGCAGGTCGAACTCCGCCTCGGGCTTCCCGTCCAGCTCGACCACTCGGCCGTCCTCGATGCGAAGCGAAGGCTCGGGGTCGAACGGGCTGGAGAACGCCACGAGCCCGAGCGCGGGATCCTCCGGGACGAGGTTGTCGCGGCTGATCGGGCGCGTCGCGTAGTACTGGGCGCGCAGCGACTCCCCTTGCCGATCGGCGACGCTCATCGTGAGCCGAATCTACGGCGCGGCGTCGCGAGGGAGCCGCCCGCGGCTCGCGAAATCCTCACGGCGTCGAGCAGGACGCCTTCGAGCCGCAGCAGGAAGCGCTTCATGTCCAGGCCTCCGCCGTAGCCGTGCAGGCTGCCGTCCGAGCCGAGCACGCGATGGCAGGGGACGACGATCGCGATCGGGTTCGTCGCGCATGCGTGGCCTGCTGCGCGGGCGGCTCGTCGGTTGCCGGCACGGTCGGCGAGCTCCGCGTACGTGATCGTTTCGCCGTAGCCGATCTGCGCCATCGCCTCGCAGGCCCGCCTGTCGAAACCACTCGTGAGACTCATGTCCAGCGGAATCGTGAACTCGTCGCGCTCGCCGGCGAAGTACTCGCCGAGCTCGCGACTGGTGTCGGCCAGAGCCTCGGGCGACTTGGCCGGGCGGACGCCCAGGCGTTCCTCGAGATCTCCGAGCACGCGCCCCGGCTGATCGTTGGGGAGGCTCAGGCGAACGAGACCGTCGTCGGTGGCCGCTGCGATCAGCCGGCCGATCGGTGTCTCGACCTGCGCGTACGCGATCGCGCTCACGCCGCGACCCTGCTCGGCGCCGCGAGGCTTTCCCAGAGCTGCACGGCGGCATAGGCCCGCCAGGGCCGCCAGGCCGTCGATCGCTTCTCGACCTCCCTGGCCGAGGCGGGCCGGCCGTTGGCGGCCAGCGCATGCCGCAAACCGAGGTCGCCGGCGGGAAAGGCGTCCGGGTCGCGCATGGCCCGCATGGCGACGTACTCGACCGTCCAGGGCCCGATTCCGGGGATCGCCGCCAGGCGGTTGCGCACGTCGTCGGGCGACGAGGTCGGCGCGAGGTCGAGCCCCTCCGCGGCCACGGCCCGTGCGAGCCGGCGAATCGTCTCGGCTCGCGCGCCCGGAAGGCCGATTGCCTCGATCCGGGCGTCGACGAGAACGCCCGGAGCCGGGAACAGATGTGTCAGCGCACCGCTCGGCTCCGGAAGAGGCTCGCCGAAGCGCTCGACCAGCCGGCCTGCAAGCGTTCTCGCCGCCTGGACCGAGACCTGCTGGCCCAGCACTGCGCGGACCGCGAGCTCGAACGGATCCAGCGTGCCGGGGACGCGAAGTCCGGGCGTCGCCCCGGCGAGCCCGTCGAGCGAGCCGTGGATCGCCAGCGGATCCGCGTCGAGATCGAAGGCGGCGCGCACGCTCGTGACGAGCCCGCGGAGAGCGTCGACGGAGGGAAGCTCGAGCCGCACGGCCAGCTCCGCCGTCCCTTCGATCGGGGTGACCTCGACGAGCGCTCCGCCCGCCTCGGTGCGGATCGTGCGTCGATAGGTGCCGTCCCGAGCTTCCTCGACCCCGGGAACAGCACGGGCGGCCAGGAAGCCGAGCAACGACTCCCAGGCGAGCGGCGGGCGGTACGGCAGCCGAAGCGCCACGACACCGTTCGGACGCGGCCGTGCCGAACGGCGCAGCTCGGACGGAGAACGGCCGAAGGCCGAGCGCACACTCGCGTTGAAGCGGCGCAGGCTCGAGAAACCCGATGCGGACGCGACGTCGATCATCGGCAGCGACGTCTGGTCGATGAACATGCGCGCCAGCTGCAGCGCGCCGCTGGCGCGCCACCAGGTGCGGCGACGCTCCCAGGTGCTCGACGAAGAGGCGCCGGAGCTGGCGCTCGCCGACGCAGAGCTCGCGCGCGAGCTCCGGCACGGTCTGCCGGTCGAGATAGCCGTCCGCAATCAGGCGCAGGCCGCGGGCGACGGTGGCCGAGCCGCCGAGCCACTCCGGCGTGCCGGGGGCGGTCTCGGGCCGGCAGCGCCGGCACGCTCGCAGGCCCGCCGCCTCCGCCGCGGCCGCCGTCGGATAGAAGCGGACGTTCTCGCGCTTCGCAGGGGGAGCGGGGCAAATCGGCCGGCAGTAGACCCGGGTCGAGTGGACGCCGACGAAGAAGCGTCCGTCGAAGCGGCGATCGCGGCTGGCCGACGCGCGCCAGCAGGCCTCGTAGTCGTCGTGCACAGGACCGAGGATAGACCGGGGACGACGCAGAGTCTGGCCGCCTTCGGACATCGCCCTCGACTAGGCGGAAACGGGCGCAGCCCGTTATCCGCCGTGGAGCGGCCGAAGGCCGCGTTTACGGGCCGGGAGTGCCGGGGCCGGAGGATGGCCGAAGGCCGCGTTTACCGCCGCGACGCCGCGCGCACCTCGACCTCGACGCCGTGGACGGCGGTGCTCTGTCCCATGTCGGCCTTGTGGCCCGGGTGCAGCACGTTCACGTTGGCGCGGCCCGGCTCGCTGCGCGGCCAGCGGCCCTTGTGCGTGAGCGCCACGCCGCGCGGGACGACGTCCGAGATTGCGAGGCGCAGCTCGAGACTTCCCTCGTCGTTCTCGAGCACGACGCGGTCGCCGGCGGCGAGCCCGCGCTCGGCGGCGTCCTCGGCGTGGAGCGCGACCTGCGCCTCGCCGATCCGCCGGACGATCTTCGGGTCGTTGCCGAACGTGTCGTTGAGGAGCCAGCCCGTCGCCGGCGAGAGCAGGCGCAGCCGCCTTCCGGACGGCCGCGGGTCGGCGAGGGGCAGCGGCGTCCGTGGGTGGCCGTCTGCCTCGGCCCGGTCGGACGCCAGCTCGACCTTGCCGCTGGGAGTCGGAATCTGCATGTCCTCGAACTGCACGATCGGCTCCGGCGACGCATCCACCGTCCCGCGCTCGACCAGGTCCTCCCACGTGATCCCGACGCTCGAGCGCCGGAGCAGCCCGTCGATGATCTCGCGATCCTCTTCCCGGAGCTCCGGGTCGTCGAACCCCATCGCCGCGGCGAGGCGACGGAAGATCTCGGTGTTCGGAAGGGCCTCGCCGGGCGGCTCCATCGCCTTCACCTGAGCCGAGAGCGTCGCGTAGAAGTAGGGCGCCACGAGGTCGTCGAACTCGAGGAAGCTCGCGGCCGGGAGCACGACGTCCGCGTAGTCGGTCGTGTCGGTCGGGAACACGTCGAGGACGACGGTGAAGAGCTCCTCGCTCGCGAGCGCGCGCCTGAGCCGAGCCTGCTGCGGATTCGAGGCCGCCGGGTTGATGTTCCAGCACACGAGCGCCCGCGCTCGGGAGCGGTCCTCGAGCACGGCGGCGAGATCCATCTGGCTGATCGGGCTCCGGTGGGGCCGACGCGAGCCGAGAGCCGACGAGGTAGTCGCCGTCGATGCCGCGATAGTCGCCGTTCAGGTAGAGGAATCCCGCGCCGCGCTTGCCGAGGTTGCCGCTCACCGCCGGCAGAGCAGGCGACCGCGCGCATCACGTTGCCGCCCGTCGGCTGGCGCTGGAGGCCCTGCCCGATCCAGAGCAGCGACGGGCCCTCGCCGTAGACCCGCGCGGCCTCCTCGAGGAGCGCAGCGGGCACGCCGGTGACCTGCTCGGCCCAGGTAGGCGTACACGGCGGCAGCAGCAGGGCGAGCTCGTCCCAGCCGACGGCGTGGTCGCCGAGGAGGCGCTCGTCGTGGAGCCCGTCGCGTACGAGCACGTGCATCAGCGCGAAGGCGAGCGCTGCGTCGCTGCCGGGGAAAGGCTGTAGGTGCAGGTCGGCCTCCGCGGCCGTGTCCGTCCGGATCGGGTCGACCACGATGGTCGTCGCTCCGGCCGCGCGGGCCTCGGGCAGCCAGTGCTCGTGCATGTGCGGAGCGGAGGCCGAGGGGTTCGCTCCCCAGACGAGGATGCAGCGAGCGTCGGCCGCGGTGCGCGGGTCGAAGCTCGTCTCGGAGGTGCCGTAGACGTAGTCGAGGGCGACGTGCCCGGCCTTGTTGCACACGGTGTCCGGATCGACCTCGGTCGCGCCCAGGCGGTTGAAGAAGCGCTGCGGCGATGCGTACGCGAGCAGGCCGATCGTGCCGGTGTAGTGGGTGTTGAGGATCGTGTGCGCGCCCGACGTCTCGACGATCTCGGACAGGCGGCCCGCGACCTCCTCGATGGCCTCCTCCCAGGTGCACGGCTCGAAGAGGCCCTCGCCCTTCGGCCCGATCCGCCGCAGAGGCCGGGTCAGGCGCGCCTCGGGATCGAGCCAGGCGCCGTTGTAGCCGATCGTGCACTTCGTGCAGAGCGCGCCGCGGCTCACGTGGTGGTCCGGGTCGCCGCGCACGACGATGTCGCCGTTGCGCCGCAGCACGAGGATCCCGCACGAGTCGTAGCAGTCGCGCGGGCAGACGGTGCGGACGGCATCCGGGAAGACAGCCGCCATGCCCGGCAGTCTAGGGCGTCAGCGATCGAGGCCGAGCACGGTGAGGAGCGCCCGGTCGATCTCCTCCAGATCGCCGAAGCTCACGAGACCGTGGGACTCACCGAGCCGGCGCTTGTCCACGGACCGCAGCTGGTCGGCGAGGACCCGCGTCGGCACACCATCGAGCTCGATCGTCGGCCGGAACGCCGACGGACTTGCCTGCCGTGATGTTGGAGCCACCAGAACCGTTGAAAGAGCGAGCAGATCGTGACTCTGGACAACTACGCCGAAGCGTGGCCCTGCCTGTTCGTGTCCGACGGTCGATCTCGATCCTCGAAGCCGGAAGATCTCACTCCTCTGCATCGAGAGACTCCATGAACGCAAGCAATCTGGCCACCTCGGCACGATCCTCGGGATCCGCTCCGATGCGCTCAGCTTCGGCCCGTAGCTGCTCGCCGCGACGGAGCCGCGCGGCAACGATCAGCGCTTCGCGAACCGCCTCAGACTGGCTCGTGCCGTCGCTGGTGAGCGCCTCGAGCGCCCGCGCCGCATCGTCGTCGAGACGCAGCGAGATCATGCGCGCCATGCTAGCTCGATTGTATCAACAAATGTGATACAGAACCGAAGCGGATCACGCTCAGGCGAACCAGGGCAGGCGGCGCGCCGCTCCGTGGGTGCGCGCGGCGCCTCCGAGCGGCTCGACGTTCACGTGGTGCAGCATCTGCTCGGCGGTCATCCCGTCGAGCCCGAGCACCTGGAGCGTGCGCCCGTGCTTGCGGAAATCGATGCGGCACATGGCGCAGGCCAGGTCGACGACGGCATCGATCGTCGGCGTCGGGACGCCGAGCGCCGCGCCGAGCTCGGAGACGGGCACGAGGGAGTTCGGAATCTCGTCGAGGACATGGTTGTAGCCGAGCAGGTGCGCGGACGCGTGGAACCCCTCGTAGTACGGGTTGCGCATGAGCGAGTCCCAGAGGCCGTCGCCCTTCACGCGGTAGCTCTCCTCGTACCAGCGCTCCACGGACCAGAGCTCATTGAGGCCGAGCGCGCGCCCGACCGAGATCTTCTCCTCGTCCATCGGCTCCATGACGAGGTTCGCGATCGTCGGCGTCACCTGGTTCTTGTAGAAGCGCAGGTCGGCGCCGGCGGCGCGCTCCTCGAGGACATGGCTGTTCAGGAGCATCGTGGTCGGATGGACGACGCCGCCGACGTTGTTGATCGAGGTCTCGAGCACGTTCTCGCCCGCCTCCATCTGCGGGTAGAGCCCGTTGAGCACCGAGAGCAGCCGGTCGTTGTCCGCCGCCGGCAGGGCGGCAGCGCGCACCCGGAACTTCTCGTTCAGGATCTCGACCCGGGCCGGCCCGCGAGACTCGGCCGCGTACACGAATGTCTGCACCTCGCCGAGCACGATCTCTGCCGGGCAGGCGAACCGCGTCAGCACCTCGGCGAACTCGAGCGCCCCGCCGGTGCGACCGGGATTGAGGACGACGATCTGGCCGTCCTCGAGCATCGGGGCGAGGAGCGTCGCATAGACGCGGTGGGCGACTCCCGGGGCGGCGATCATGATCAGCTCCTGGCCGGCGATCGCCTTGTCGAGCGACCGCTCGACAGCTGCGTACTTCGCGAACCCCTGCGCCTCCTCGCCGACCAGCTCCACGCCGCCGCGCTCCTCGATCGGGTCGAGCTCGCGCCCGTAGAGCGAGCAGACCGTGACCTCGAAGCCGAGCAGCGTGAGATGGGCAGCCATGGCGCTGCCGCCGTGCCCTGCGCCCAGCACGCAGACCTTCGTCTTCCCGGCCCCGGGCCGCTCCCTGTTCGTGGACGGCTCGCGCTTCGCGAGCGGCGGATCGACGACCAGCCGCCGGTTCGGCGGGTGGGGCGTGGTCTCCTCGGCCATCACATGACGTCCTGGTAGCGCTCCCGCTCCCACGGGGTGACCTGCCGCTCGAACAGCGAGACCTCGTGACGGAGCATGGTCAGGTAGGTGTCGACGAACATGTCGCCGTAAACGCCTCGGACGAAGGGCGTGTCGAGGTTCTCGACGGCCCCGGCGAGCGAGGTCGGCAACCGCTCGAAGTCGTCGACGTGCGGGTCGCCCGTCACCATCGGCGGCAGCTCGATCTCGCGCCCGAGCCCGTCCGCGCCGGCGCCGAGGCAGCCGGCCAGCACGAGGTACGGGATTGGCGTCGGCCGCACGCCCACCGGGCCTCGAGCCGCGTCGCCTCGCCGTGGTCGACGACGCAGCGGACTCCGACGAGGCGGTGGTCGAGCCCCCAGCAGACCTGGGTCGGGGCGAACGAGTAGTCCTCGACGCGCTTGTACGAGTTGATCGTCGGGTTCATCACGGCCTGCAGCTCCTTCTGGTGGGCCACGAGGCCGGCCAGGAAGCGGCGCATCAGCTGCGAGTGCACGGGCGGATCGGCGTCCTTGGCGGCGAAGGCGTTCGCGCCGTCGCTGCTCAGGCTCTGGTGGATGTGCATGCCGTTGCCGGCGTCGCCCATGTACGGCTTCGCCATGAACGTGGCGCGCAGGCCCTGCTGGCGGGCGACCTCCCTGACGACGTACTTGAACAGCATCGTCCGGTCCGCCACGTCGATCGCCGGCCCGTAGCTCGAGGTTGACCTCGACCTGGGCCGGCCCGTACTCGACGTTGCAGGCCTCGACCTCGACTCCCGAGAGCTCGAGCGCCCTGCCGGATCGGCCCGACGACGTCCTCGACCTCGGCGCCCTTCGGGATCGAGTAGCAGTGGACGCCGCGGTACACGGGCTCCCAGTCCGGCGTGCAGAGGTGGAACTCGAGCTCGGTCGCGGCGATCGGCTCGTAGCCGTGCCCGCGGATCTGCTCGACGGCGCGGCGCAGGATGTTGCGGCCGTCCATCGCGACGGGCTCGTGCGTCTCGATGTCGAGCGTGTCGCAGATGCAGAATGCCGTGCCCTCGCGCCAGCCGGCCACCTGGAGCGTCGAGAGGTCGGGAACCGCGTGCATGTCCGGGTAGCCGTGCGCGTCGTTCACGAACGGGGTCGGGAAGATGAACGACTGCATGTCCCACGTGTACGCGACGTTCGCGATGGCGAAGCCGCCGCCCTTGACGAACTGCTTGGCGGGGATGCGCTTGCCGCGGGGGATGCCCCACGTGTCGGCGAACATGCATTCGACCGTATGGATGCTCGTTCGACTCGATGACCTCGCGGGCCCGTTCGAGGTCCGCTTCCGCCACTGCTCCCGCCACTGAATCTCCTTTGCGCCCGAGGGGCGCCTATCGTACCCGCCACTTCTACCGGGGAGACGGGGTATGCCGACCGTGCGAGTGAACGACTGCGACCTGCACTACGAGGAAGCCGGCGAGGGCCGGCCGGTGCTGTTCATCCACGGCCTCTGGGGCAGCGGACGCTTCTTCCACCACCAGCTGCCGTACTTCTCGCAGCGTTACCGCACGATCCTGCTCGACCTGCGCGGCCACGGGCGGTCCGAGCACACGACCGGGGGTCACGTCGTCGCGCAGTACGCCCGTGACGTCCACGGGCTGCTGCAAGGCGCTCGACCTCGACGACGTCGTCGTCGCGGGCTGGTCGATGGGCACGCTCGTCATGCTCGACTACGTCGAGCAGTTCGGAACGGACAGGCTCGCGGCGCTGATCGACATCGACCAGTCCCCGACGGACTTCAAGTCACCCGACTGGCCGCACGGCCTGTTCGACCTGCCGACTCTGCATCAGTTCCACACGGGCGTGCAGACCGACCACGCCGGGACGATCGCCCATCTGATTCCCGTCATGTTCCAGTAGCCTCCATCGGCCGAGGACCAAGCGTGGATGGCCGAGGAGCTGCTGCGCCTCCCGCCCGGGATCGCCGGCTCGATCCTGTTCGACCAGACCCTCGTCGACTACCGGGAGACGCTCCCGAAGGTATCGATTCCGACGCTGCTCTGTTACGGCCGCGGCGACGTCGTGCCGGTCGCGGCAGGTGAGTACATGCGCGACCGTATGCCGAACGCGCAGCTGGTCGTCTTCGAGGAGTCGAACCACTGCCCGTTCCTCGAGGAGCCTGATCGTTTCAACAAGGTCGTCGACGACTGGATCCGGTCTCTGCCGTAGGCACTCGGACGAGCTCGCTCAGACCGCTTCGAGGTAGCGGGCCGCCTCCCATTCCGGCACCTGCCTGTCCCGCACGCCCTCCCAGCAGCGTTGCTCCGCATCGCGCGAGGTCGCGTAGTGGTCGACGAGCAGGTCGCCGTACCAGCGGCGCGCGAGCGTCGACGCACGCAGCGCCGCCGTGGCCTCCGGGAGCGAGGTGGCAAGGCGCACGCGCGCTCGCGTCGTCGTAGGCGCGTCCCGGCGACTCGGGTCGGAGCTCGATCCGCTCACGAATCCCGTGCAAGCCGGCGTCGAGGCAGGCGGCGATCGACAGGTACGGCTGCAGGTCGGCGCCCGGACGCCGGTGCTCGAAGCGGGCGGCCGACTCGGAGACGGTGATCACCCGGACGCAGGCATTGCGGTTGTCGTGCCCCCACGAGGCGTTCGTCGGCGCCCAGGTATCCGGGATGTAGCGGCGATACGAGTTGGGAAACGGGCTCATGAAGGCCGAGAGCTCCGGCGAAAGCTCGAGCAGCCCGCCGAGATAGTGGCGGCCAGTCTCCGAAAGGTCGTTCTGGCCGCTCCAGAACGCGTTCTTCCCCTCGCGCAGCAGGCTCTGATGGAGGTGGCCGGACGAGCCCGACTGCGCCAGGTCCCACTTCGCGATGAAGCTGACGAGGAAGCCGTGACGGCGCCCGAGCTCCTTGCAGCCGAGCTTGAAGCGCGCCGCACGGTCGGCCGCCTCGAGCGGCGGCGCCGGGGCGAGCGCCACCTCGATCATGCCGTAGCCGAGCTCGGTCGAGATCGCCTCGATCGGACAGCCGTAGGCTTCCATCGAAGCTGTCAGATCGGCGATGAAGGGTGCCGTGTCGGCGAAGCGGAAGAGGCTGTACGCCTGCCACTCGCGGCTGACGGGCACGAGCTCGCGCACCCGGCCGTCGCGCAGCGCGCGCTCGCCCTCCGCGTCGAGGTGAAAGACGTAGAGCTCGTACTCCGTCCCGAAGCGCGCCTCGAAGCCGTCCTCCGCGAGCCGCTCGCAGGCACTGCGCAAGGCGTGCCGGGGATCGACCCCGAGCGGCTCTCCGGCTTTCGTCCTCACATCGCAGACGACTGCGGCCAAGCCTCGCTCCCACGGCACCGGCCGCAGCGTCGACCAGTCGGGCATTCCCACAACGTCGGGCCAACCGGTGTCCGGCCCGGTGAGGGGCGAGTCCTCGAAGACGTCGTCGGCGATCGTCAGCGTGTAGTAGACGTCGGAGACGCTCGCGCCCTTGCCGGCGAGGATCTTGTCCACCGACACGTACTTGCCACGCAGCGTGCCGTCCGTGTCCGGCATCTCGATACGCACCCTCGTGGCGCCGAGCTGCTCGAGCTGCTCGCGGGCTGCTCTCTCGTCAACCATCGGCGTCTCCAGCTCGCGGTTTGCGCTGCCCCACCCGTCGGTACGCCTCCTCGGGCACGAGCGACGGGTCGTCGTAGACCGTCCAGGTACACGAGTCACCGGGCTGCAGGGGCGGGTCTATCACACGTGCGGGAAAGCCCAGGCGCTGGATCGGCGTGAGCTGCTGCAGCACGCAGCAGTGCACGCAGTAATGGCAGACGCCGACCTCGTTCCACGCCCAGTCCCAGCGCTGCTCCGTCACGCCGAACGTCCCTTCCGCGCGCAGCCGGCCGCCCGAGCCGCAGGGCTCGAAGCGGAGCTCCACGCGGTCCTCGTGCTCGGTGACCTCGACCTCGCCTCGGCGGCGAGGGCCGGTGAGATGACCGTGCATTCCCTCGATCGCGATCTGCAGGAGCAGAGCGCGGGATCGAGGCCACGGGTTGCGAGCCGAGTCGTACCGGTCGTAGAAGTCGATACCGTCCGCCTGCAGCTCCGACCAGAGCTCGCCGAGCCGCTCCTCGCCGAGCTTCTCGACCGCGAGGCCGAGCCAGGCAGCGACGAGGTCGCACGAGCGGTCATGCTCCTCGCGCCACAGCGCGACGAGCGCCTCGACGTCGGCCTCGGCGGCCTCCCCTGCCTCAGACCGCTCGGCGAGTTCGTTCGCCGCCGCGCGGAACCGCTGCCATCCGGCCTCCTGGTCGATGGCCGCGCCGAGCTCGGCAGAGTGCCCCTCGCGGGCGAGGATCCGGGGGATCGCGCCGCACCAGGCGGTGTAGAGGTCGTGGAGCTCCTGCGCCTCGACGACGAGATGACGCGCCAAGGCGGCGGCGTCGGCCGGGCGGCCCTCGGAGATGGCCGTCGCGATCCGGTCGGGCGTCGGCTCCGCCTGTTCCGTCCAGGTGCCCGTGCGGACGGGCCTGCCCGACGGCTTCCCAGAAGGCAAGCTCGCCGGCGGCTCGGGCCGGCGGTGTGCTTCGTCCCGACATGCCTCGAGCATTGGACACGGTCGCGGCGACACCGTCCAGTTCCCGCGGCCGTACGATCCCCTCGTGCCGCTCGACCCCAAGGCGAAGGAGCTGCTCGACGAGTTCGTAGCTTCGGGCCGCCCCAACGCGCACCTCCTGCCCGTTCCCGAGGCGCGCGCCAACTTCGAGGCCCTGTTCGAGAGCCTCGGACCGGGCGAGGCGGTCGCCGAGGCGCGCGACCACGCAGATTCCCGTCAAGGGCGGGACGATTCCCGCGCGGCTCTACCGGCCGGCCGGCGAGGGCCGGTTCCCGGTAGTCGTCTACTTCCACGGCGGGGGCTGGCTGCTCGGCTCCGTGACCGCCTACGACACGTCTGCCGCTCGCTCGCCAACGCCTCGGGCGCGGTGATCGTCTCACGTCGGCTACCGGCTCGCGCCGGAGCACAAGTATCCGACCGCCGTCGAGGACGCGTAGGCCGCCACGCGCTGGGTGGCGCGAGAACGCCGCCGAGCTCGGCGGCGACCGGCACCGCATCGCCATCGCCGGCGACAGCGCGGGCGGCAACCTCGCCGCGGTCGTCGCCCTGCAGGCCCGCGAGCTGACGCGGCCGCGGCTCGGATTCCAGCTGCTCGTCTACCCGGTGACGACCTGCGATCTCGAGCTCGGCTTCGACATGGCCTACGAGGGCTACTTCCTCTATCGCGACGAGCTCCAGTGGCACCAGGACAACTACCTCGCCTCGCCGGAGCAGGGCCGCGACTGGCGCGTCTCGCCGCTCGACGCGCCCGATCACTCGGGCCTGCCACCCGCGTTCGTGATCACCGCCGAGTGCGACCCGCTGCACCCTCAGGGCGAGCTCTACCGCGAGACGCTGCGGGCCGCGGGCGTGGCCGTCGAGCAGCGCGAGTACGCCGGCATGATCCACGGCTTCTTCGGTCTCGAATCGGTCTTCGATCAGGCGGCCGAGGCGATGCGGGACGCAGGACGCGCGGTTCGGCAGGCGTTCGAGGCATGAGCTCTCCGGTCGAGTTCGGCTTCGTCGCCGCACCGGTCGGCGAGCCGGGCCTCGACGACGCCGCGCTCTACGAGGAGATCCTCGCTGACTGCGAGCGCCACCGCGCTCTCGGGTACAGCGCCGCCTGGGTGCTCGAGCATCACTTCTCGGACTATTTCCCGATGCCGGGCCCGTTGCTCGTGCTCGGTCACATCGCCGGGCGTTTCCCCGATCTCTCGCTCGGCACCTGCGTCCTCGTGACGCCCTGGTACGAGCCGCTGCGACTCGCCGGCGAGATCGCCGCGCTGACCCACCTGACGCAACAGCACCTCCACCTCGGGCTCGGGCGGGGCACAGCGAAGTACGAGTACGACGCGTTCGGGGTCGAGATGCAGGAGGCGCGCGAGCGCTTCCGCGAGTGCTGGGAGATCCTCGACCGCGCGCTCGACGGCGAGCCCTTCACCTACGACGGGCGCTACCTGCAGGTGCGCAAGGAGATCCGGGTGCGCCCGCGGCCGCGCCGCGACCGGGTGACCTTCTACGGCGCGATCGGCACCGCGCCGAGCGCGCCGATCATCGCCGACCTCGGCCTGCCGCCGATCTGCACGTCGATCGGAGACTTCGAGGCCCAGCGGGCGACCCTGCAGGCGTGGGCCGACCGGGCGGCCGAGCTCTCGCTCGAAACGAGCCCTGTTCGCCCGATCCTCGTCAACGCGATCGTCGCGGACACGGACGAGGACGCCGTCGCGCAGGCGCAGACCTACATGACGCGCTACATGGACGCCCAGGTACGCCACTACGAGGCCGACGGGGAGCACTGGGGGAAGACGAAGGGCTACGAGCAATGGGGTGCCGTGTTCGCGCGCATGAAGCACCTCTGCGACCCGGCCAACATCCCGGCGTGGGCCGAGTACCAGCTCATCGGCTCACCGGACACCGTCGCCGAGAAGACGCGCCGGTTCGCTCGACTGCGGCTTCAACCACCTCATCGTCCATACCTCGACACCCGGCGTACCGCGCGCCGGTGCGCCACGAGTGGAGCGCGAGGTTCGCGCGGGAGGTGGCGCCGCTATTCACAGGGCTCGACGAGCGGAGCCGGCGGCTGAGCGGCCGGCTCGGCCGGCCGCGAGCCGCCCGTAGCGGCCGAAGGCCGCGGTCTCACTCTTCCCAGGCGACCGCGCGCACGGGCGATCCGCTCGATCCCGGCACGGGCAGCGGCAGCGCGGAGAAGTGAACCCGCTTGCCGACGATCTGCTCGAGGTTGCCGAGCCCTTCCAGGATGTAGACGTCCTTCTCGAGGCAGATCGTGTGCGCGGGCCAGTGCGGCGGCGGCGTCGCCTTGTCGTAGTACTTCTTGACGAAGAGCCCGTCGTAGAGGTGCTCGAAGCCGAACGGCTCGACGCCGACGCTCTTGATCCCCTGCTTGACGAGCCACTCGGCGCCGTCGGGCGTGACATACGTCTGGTCGTGGATCCAGTCCTCGAGCGGAGCCCGGCTGCTCGGCGGAGTAGACGAGCACGATGTCGCCGGCCTTGACCTTCGGTCGCGCGCGCTCGAAGTCCTCGCTCGTGAGGCCGCGCCCGTTGGCGAACGAGCAGTCGATCACGACCGCCTCGCCGATCAGCCGGTTGATGTCGACGCGGTCGACGCTGTCCGAGTTCGGGACGATGTGGATCGGCGCATCGAGATGGGTGCCGAAGTGGTCGTTCAGCTTCCACTGGCACAGCGAGCCGTTGTCGGTGTCCCAGCTGCGCAGGTAGGAGAGCTCGACCTCGTTGTACGGAGACGGCTCGGCGACGAGCTTGCCGGCGAGCTCCACGATCGTCTCGCGCGTCATCGGTCGGGTGAGGTCGATCAGGTCGGGCGACCAGGTCATGGCGAGTGTCCCTCCTCTCGTTCGGCTGTTGCGAGCAGCTCCGCGAGCCGGTCGACCGGGAACGCGGAACGGCTCGCGCCGTTGCGGCCGACAACGGGCTCGGCATTGAAGAGCGCATTGAGGATCGACTCCTCGGTCGCCTCCGCGACCGCCGTGAAGAGCCGGTCGATCAGAGGCCCATCCTCTCGAAGCAGCTCGAGCGGCACGGTGGGGCCTTCGGGGGAGTGCGGGATCCGCGTGGCCGTCGTGAATCCGACGACGATCTCGCCGCTGCCCGAGGCGACGTTCGAGCCCGTGCGCGCGATGCCACTCTGAGCGCGGCGGAGCACCCGGGCGAGCTGGCGCTCGGACAGCGGAGCGTCGGTCGCGACGACGACGATCACGGACCCGGCGCCCAGCGGATCCGGATCGGCGCGCAGCTCGCGGGCGAGCACGGCTCCGACCTGCCGGCCGGCGACGACCAGCTCCGACAGCCGGCCGAAGTTCGCGAGCACGAGCACGCCCACGACGGCTGCCAGGTCCGGCGCCTCGACGACCCGCGACGCCGTGCCGATGCCGCCCTTGAGACCGTAGGCCGACATGCCGCGCCCGGCTCCGACGGCGCCCTGGACGACACGCGGAGCCGGCGTCCGCGAGAGCCTGCGCGACGTGCTCGCGACGGACGTGGCGGCCGCGGAGGTCGTTGAGAAAACCGTCGTTGCACTCCAGGACGACCGCGTTGACCGAGCCGGTCGTCGTGCCGATCTCGGGGCTCTCGGCCAGCAGATGGTCGAGCAGCCCCTCGGTGACCGCCGGCACGGACAGCGTGTTGGTGAGCGCGATCGGCGACTCGAGCTGCGCCGAGCTCCTCGACCTGGAGCAGCCCGACCGACTTCCCGAAGCCGTTGATCACATGGACGGCGGCGACGAGCTTCTCGCGGAACAGGTTGCCGGGCTGCGGCACGACGACGGTCACGCCCGTCTGTACCGCCGAATCGGCGGGGTCGGTCACGGTGCAGTGGCCGACCCGCACCCCCTCGACGTCGGTGATCGCATTCTGCGGCCCGGCCGGCACGACACCTATCCGCAAGCCGAGATCGGAGGCCGAGCGAAAGCCGAGCTCCGCCATTTGGCCTAACCGGGCGACGTCTCGAATCCGGCCAGCAGCGCCTCGAACAGGCGGCGCTGGCGCTCCCAGTCGACGTTGGCCGTCCACTCGGGATGCCACTGGACTGCGAGCACGGGGTCCGTCTCGTGCTCGATCGCCTCGACGACGCCGTCCTCGGCCCAGGCGACCGCCCTGAGCCCGTCGCCGAGCCGGTCGGTTGCCTGGTGGTGCACGGAGTTCACCTCCATCGCGGTCGTGTCCATCACCCGTGCGAGGCGGGAGTCGGGCGCGATCTCGATGCGGTGGGCGAGCGCGTCCCACGTGTCCAGCTGCCCGTGGTCGAGAGCGGTCACTTCGGGAAGGTGCTGCACGAGCGTCCCTCCGTACCCGACGTTCACGAGCTGGATGCCGCGGCAGATCCCGAGCACGGGCATCGCCCGTTCCCGCGCCCCGCGCAGGAGCGCGAGCTCGAACTCGTCGCGGCGGCGGTCGAGCGTGTTCGTCTCCGGATGCAGCTCGTGGCCGTAGTACTCCGGGTGGACGTCGCCGCCTCCCTGGAGCACGAGGGCGTCCACGCGATCGAGCACCTCGTCGACGTGGGCGGTCGGTCCCAGCAGGAGCGGCACGGCGCCGGCCTCCTCCGCCAGGTCCGAGAGGCCGACGTTGACGGTCGCGTAGGGCATCTGGACGAACGAGCTGACGTGGTCCCGGGTAAAGACCGTGATCCCGACGACAGCCGTCACGGCGACCGTCCTTCGTCGACGGCGAGCACGATCTTGCCGAAACGATCCGTGGCGTCCAGCCGCTCGTGAGCGGCCCGCACCTCCTCGAGCGGGAACGTGGAGTCGATCACCGGCCGCCACGAGGCCTGCGCGCAGTGCGCGAGCAGCGCGTCGAGCTCGCGCGGGCTGCCGAGAGTCGTGCCGATGATCTTCTGGTGCTCGAGGAAGAGCGTGGCGAGCAGCACCCGCCCGTAGTCGCCGGCGGTGTCGGCGAAGTTGACGAGGCGCCCTCCGCGGCGCAGCAGCGGCAGGCACGCGTCCCAGAGCTCCTCGCCCCCGACGGAGTCGACGACGACGTCCACCTCGCCGATCGTCTCCGGCCAGCCCGGGTCGGTGTAGAGCGCGCCGCCGGCCGCGCCGAGATCGCGGAGCCGCGCGAGCTTCTCCTCCGACGAGGTGGTGACGAGCACCCGCGCGCCGAGCGCGGCGGCGATCTGGACACAGAAAAGCGCCGCGCCCCCGCCCGCACCCGGCACGAGCACCGTCGTGCCACGGCCCGACGCCGCCGTGCGTGACGACGGCGCGCCACGCGGTCAGGCCGCGCCACCGGCAACGCGGCGGCCTCGGCCCACGTCCAGCCGGCCGGCCGCGGACGCAGATACTCGGCGCCGACGACGATTCGCTCGGCATAGGTGCCCTGGTCGGGGACGCCGAGAATCGCGAAGCCTGCAGCCGGCGCGTCGTCGCTCTCGCCCCAGTCGCGGCCGGGGTAGATCAGCACCTCGTCGCCTGGTCGAACGCCGTCGACCCCGTCGCCGACGGCCGACACGACGCCGGCGCCGTCCGAGCCCAGCACCTGCGGCAGCGCGACCTTGCCGCCGCGCCTGATCCACCAGTCGCGGCGGTTGAGCGCCGCTGCGACGAGATCGACGCGCGCCTCGCCCGGCCCCGGCTCGGGATCGGGCCGCTCGCAGACGACGAGGCCCGTAGGATTTCCGAACTCGCGAAGCTCCACGCAACGCATGGGCGAAAGACTAGACGGCAGAGTCTGCGTGATTACCGGCGCCGGGAGCGGCATCGGCCGCGCCTGCGCGCTGCGCTTCGCGGGTGAAGGAGGACGCATCGCGGTCGCCGATATCGCGGCCGACCCGGGCAAGGCCGTGGTCGCCGAGATCGAGTCGGCCGGCGGTGAAGCCGTGTTCTTCGCCGCCGACGTCTCGGACGAGCCGAGCGTCGCACAGCTCTACGCCGACGCCGAGGAGCACTTCGGGGCGGTGCACGTGCTCGTGAACAACGCGGGCGTGCTGCTGCCCGGGGACGTCTCCGTGCTCGCGACCGAGCGGGAGACCTGGCAGCGGGTGCTCGACATCAACCTCACCGGCGTCTTCCTCTGCTGCAAGCACGGCATTCCGAGGTTGCTGGCGGCCGGCGGCGGCTCCGTCGTGAACACGGCCTCGATCTCGGGCCTCGTCGGATCCGCAACCTCCCAGATCGCGTATGCGGCCTCCAAGGGCGGGGTCATCGCGCTCACGCGTGACATCGCAATCGAGTTCGCCCGGCGAAACGTCCGTGCCAACGCGATCTGTCCCGGCCCCGTCGAGACGCCCCTGGCGATGCAGGTCTACGGCGGAGAGGCGGCCTGGCAGCGGCGCCGCGTCCACATTCCCACCGGTGCTCTCGGCCGCCCCGAGGACGTCGCCGACGGCGCGCTTTACCTGGCGAGCGACGACTCGCGCTGGGTTACGGGTACGTGCCTCGTCGTCGACGGGGGCATCTCCGTCGCCTACACGACTCCGGAGGACTGACCATGCGCGCAGTCGTTCTTCCCGCCTTTCACGCGCCGCTCGAGCTCGAGGAGCGCCCGGTACCCACGGCGGCGGACGGTCAGGTGCTCGTCAAGGTGCTCGCGTGCGGCGTGTGCCATTCCGACCTCCACGTCGTCGAGGGCTACTTCAGCGCCAGCCCGCTTCCGCTCGTGCTCGGCCACGAGATCGCCGGCGAGCTCGAGAGCGGCGAGCGGGTGCTCGTCTACACGCCCTGGGGCTGCGGCACGTGCCGCTTCTGCCAGGCGACGGAGGAGATGATCTGCCCCGACGGTCGCGAGGCCGGGATGCTGCAGGACGGCGGCTACGCCGAGTACATCCTCGTCCCCGCACAGCGCTACATCTACCCGATCGGCGATCTCGACCCCGTCTCGGCCGCCCCGCTCGGGTGCGGCGGGCTGACCGCCTTCCGCGGCGTCAAGCATGCGCTGCCCTGGCTTCGCAAGGGCGCACGGGCGCTCGTGCTCGGGGCCGGCGGTCTCGGCCAGTTCGGGATCCAGTACGTGCGGATGCTCAGCGACGCCGGCGTTGTCGCAGGCGACCCGTCCGCGCACAAGCGCGAGCGGGCGCTCGAGCTGGGCGCCGAGTCCGCCGCGGATCCCGCCGACCTCGAAGGGCCCTTCGAGGTCGTGCTCGACTTCGTCGGGTCGGACGAGTCGCTTGCCCGGGCCGCGCAGCTCGTCGACCGGAAGGGCGTCTGCGTCGTCCTGGGCCTCTTCGGCGGGACGATCCCGTTCGGGCTCGGCGCCGTCCCGCACGAGGCGCACTTCCTCTCGTCGATCTGGGGATCGCGGGACCAGCTCGCCGAGCTGATCGCGCTGGCGCAGCGCGAGGAGCTCCAGTACACGATCGAGACTGTGCCGCTCGAGCAGGCGCAGGAGGCGCACGACCGCCTGCGCGCCGGCGAGGCCAGGGGCCGGATCGTGCTCGTGCCGTAGGCGGCCCGGGGATGCACGAGTCTCGGATCCGCTACGCGAAGACAGTCGACGGCCTGCACATCGCGTACCAGACGGCCGGCGAAGGCCCTTTCGACCTCGTCTACGCGCCGGGCTGGATCTCCAATCTCGAGTGCGTCTGGGACATGCCCGACCTCGGGGACTTCCTGCGCCGCCTGGCCGACATGGCCAGGCTGATCGTCCTCGACCGGCGGGGCACCGGACTGTCCGACCGGCCGTTCACGACCGAGTCACTCTCGCTCGAGGCCGGCATGGACGACATCCGGGCGGTCATGGACGCCGCCGGATCCGAGCGCGCAGTCCTGTTCGGAGTCGAGGACGGCGGCTCCGTGTGCAGCCTGTTCGCCGCCTCGTACCCTGATCGTGTCTCGGCGCTCGTCCTGTTCTCCATCGTTGCGAAACACGGCCGGGCGGAGGACTTCCCGTGGTCGTGGAGCGACGAGACGTTCCACGCCTGGGCCACCCGGATCGAGCACAAGTGGGGCACCGACGAGTTCTGGGAGGACGCCCCGTCTCCCCTGTCACCGCGCCTCGGGCAGGATCCGGAGCGCGTCCGGGCGTGGGCTCGGTATTCCCGGCTCTCCGCGAGCCCGGGAACGGCCCGAGCGATCGAGCGCGCGTTCTTCGAGGTTGACGTGCGGGCCGTGTTCCCGGCGATCCGGGTGCCGACACTGGTACTTCACCGGATCGGCGACACATTCATCGACATCGGCCATGCCAGGTACGCGGCGGCAAAGATCCCCGGCGCCAGGCTTGTCGAGCTTCCCGGCGACGAGAACGCGCCCTTCATGGGCGACAGCGATGCGGTGCTCGCCGAGCTCGCCCATTTCGTCTCGGCAAGCCAGGCCGAGGAGGCGGAGTTCGACCGGGTGCTCGCGACCGTCCTGTTCACGGACGTCGTCGGTTCGACGCAGCGGGCCGAGGCGCTCGGCGATCGGGCCTGGCGCGAGCTCGTCGAGCGGCATCACGCGACGGTCCGAGCGCTGCTCGGGCGCTACCGCGGCACGGAGGTGAAGACTGCGGGCGACGGCTTCTTCGCCACGTTTGACGGCCCTGCACGCGCTGTGCGCTGTGCCCAGGCGATCGTCAAGGCGGTCAGGTCGCTCGGAATCGAGATTCGCGCCGGGGTGCACACGGGCGAGGTCGAAACGATCGACGGCGAGATCGGCGGCCTCGCCGTGCATATCGGCGCTCGGGTCGGCACGCTCGCGGGAGCGTCGGAGGTCCTTGCATCGTCGACGGTGAAGGACCTCACGGCCGGCTCGGGGCTTCTGTTCGAGGACGCAGGTGAGCACGAGCTGAAGGGCGTCTCGGAGAGCTGGCACCTCTATCGAGTCACGTCGCCCATCGCATAAAACGATAGCTTTAGCTATTATCGGCCTCGGCATGCCGGTCATCCGGGTAAGGGGGACACATGACGACGGTTGAGCCGAAGCCTGTCGAGCAGCGCTTCCTGCTGACGCCGGAGCTGATGGCCGGCGCGATCTACCGCAAGTACGAGAAGGCGACGCGCAAGTTCTGGGACCCGAAGGAGCTCGACTACGAGCGCGACCGGGCCGACTGGGAGGCGGCATGACGGACGCCCAGCGCGAGGGCCTGATCACGATCACGGTTCGTATCGAGGCGGGCGAGCAGGCGGTGACCGACGAGCTGCTGCCGATGCTGGCAGCCGCCCATGAGCTCGGCCGCTTCGACTGGGTCATGTTCCTCTCGACCTTCATGCAGGAGGAGGCCCGCCACACGGAGTTCTTCAACATCTGGCACCGCGACGTCTGCGGCGTGAGGACGCCCGAGCAGAAGGCGTCGCACTGGCCGCCGCGCGAGCACACGGTCGACCCGACCGGCCGCTTCCGCGACCGGGGAGCCTGTCTACGAGGGCATCCCGAAGTACGGCGCCGCGCTGATGGATGCCGTACGCAGCGGCGATCACCGAGCGATCGAGGAAGGCTTCGTCCGCTTCGCGACCATCTACAACGTCTGGATCGAAGGCGTTCTGACGATGCCGACCTACGAGATCGTGCTCGATACGTGCGGCGCGTGGAACGTGCTGCCGACGTTGCAGGCGGGCTTCCGCGGCGTCCTTGCCGACGAGGGCCGCCACATCACCTTCGGGACTGAGGCCTGCCGGATCCTCATCGCCGACCATCCCGAGTACGAGGGGCTCGTGCACGAGATCGTCGACGAGTACTGCGGGAACGCGGTCGGCATGCTCGAGTACCAGCGGAACGTGCCCGGCCTCGACCTGCAGAAGTACCAGACGCAGAAGGTGCGCCACTACCGAAATCGCTGCCGCGAGATGGGCATCGAGCCTGATCAGCGGCTGATCGACGCGATCCTCGACCCCGAACCTGGACTTCGTCGTCGACGTGCAGGCGGGCTAGCCCGGTGAAACGCTGGACCTGCCTCGAGGTCGGCTGTGACGCAACGGTCACCGCGGCCGACGAGGACGACCTCGTCGAGAAGGTCAACGCGCACGTCGGCGAGGCTCACGGCAGCTACGAGCTCGAGGACGTGATCCTCGCGAACGCCGAGGAGATCGATGGCGACGGCGACTGACATCGAGCCCGATCTCGTTCGCCGCCTCGTCGAGCAGACGGTGTTCACGCGCGTGCGCGACGGAAGCGCCGTCGCCGAGACGGTCGAGCGGCTCGGCCGGGCCATCGACATGGGCCTCCTGCGGCCGGGTGACCGGCTGCCTCCCGAGAGCCGGCTGGCCTCCGATCTGGGGATCTCGCCGGTGACGCTCCGAAGCGCGATCGCGATTCTCCGGGGGGCGGGCCTCGTCGAGACCCAACGCGGCCGCGGCGGGGGCACCCAGGTGAGCCCCAGTCCGCCGTCGCCGCCCCCGGTCGGCGAGCTACCGACCGAGACCGAGCTACGAGATCTCGTCGATTTCCGGGTGGTGGTGGAGGGCGGCGCCGCGGCCCTCGCCGCCACGCGGGCGACACAGGAGCAGCTCGACTATCTCGGCCGGCTCGTCCGCGAGATGGAGTCGACGAACGACTACGACGGCTGGGGCGAGCGCGACACCCTGTTCCACCTCGTGCTCGCCGACGCGTCCGGCTCGGAGCGGCTGGTCGGCCAGGTGGCCGAGATCCGGCGCGAGGTCTACCGGATCGCCAAGCTGGGCACGGTGCCCCGCTCCACCGTCGAGCTCGCCGACCGTGAGCACCGCGACATCGTGCGCGCCGTCAAGGCACGCACGCCTGCGGCGGCCCGCGAGGCGATGACCCGACACGTCGAGTCGACACGGGCGCTCTGGCTCGGGCTCGGCCGCGCCGGGAGTGCGAAGATACGCACGAGGAGGTAGCAGCATGGCGGTCGCCCAGGAGCTCGCCGGCATCGACATCGCCAGCCCGGAGGTCTACGAGAAGGGTATTCCGCACGAGGAGTTCCGGCTGCTGCGCGAGCGTGACCCCGTCCACTGGCATCCGTGGAAGTGGAGCGGCGGCGGCTTCTGGGCGGTGACGAAGTACGCCGACGTGCACGCCGTCGCGAAGAACCACGAGACCTTCTCGTCCGCGAAGGGCCACATCTACCTCTGGGAGCTCGACGAGGAGGCTCTCGAGGTGCGGCGCTCGCTCATCGAGACCGACCCACCCGATCACAGCCGCCTTCGACGCATCGTCAGCTCGGCGTTCACGCCCCGCAAGGTGAAGGACTACGAGGAGTACACCCGCCAGATCACGAACGAGCTGCTCGACCGGGTGCAGGAAGAGGGAACGTTCGACGTGGTCGAGACGATCTCCGCCCCGCTCCCGATCAACGTCATCGTCTCGATCCTCGGCGTCCCCGACGACGACGCGCCCATGATGATCGAGCTGACCGACCACCTCGTCGCGGGCACCTCCGACAAGCCGCTCGACCCGACGGCCTACGGCAACACGACCCCGCTTCACCTGCTGCCCTTCAACAGCCCCGCCTCCTGGGCGCTGTTCGAATACGGGCGCAAGCTCGGCGACCAGCGCCGCGGCAAGCCGGCCGACGACCTCGTCTCGCGCCTCGTCAACGCCGAGGTTGACGGCGACAGCCTGACGGACGCCGAGTTCACCAACTTCTTCCAGCTCCTCGTGTTCGCCGGCAACGAGACGACACGCTCCGGGATCTCCCAGGGCATGCTCGCGCTCATGGAGCACCCGGACGAGCAGGAGCGCCTCCACGACGACCCCTCCCTCGTGGCCACAGCGACCGAGGAGATCATCCGCTGGGCGAGCCCGGTGCTCTACTTCCGGCGCACGGCGACGCGCGACACGGAGCTCCACGGCGTTCCCATCGCCAAGGACGACAAGGTCGTCATGTGGTACTGCTCGGCCAACTACGACGAGGAGATCTTCGAGGAGCCGCTTCGCTTCGACGTCGGGCGAAACGCCAAGGAGAGCACCTCGTTCGGCGCCGCCGGGCCTCACTACTGCCTCGGAGCGTGGCTCGCGCGACTCGAGATCCGCGTGCTGCTCGAGGAGATCGTCCGCCGCGGCCTCCGCTTCGAGCTGGCGGGAACGCCCGAACGGATCCGGACGAACTTCGTGAACGGGATGCACCACCTCCCGGCCCGAGTTAGCGCGGGTCGTGCAGTAGCCAGTGACAGGGCGGCTAGCGGCCGCTCGGCGGGCCGCGGCCGGCCGAGGAGCGGCCGAAGGCCGCGGTTACCCCTCGCTGCGCTTGCCGACCGGGCCGCATCAGATGCGGCCCCATCAGGCTGGCTGAATTCGTAGGGGCCGGATCTCATCCGGCCCACCGGCCTTCCCCGCCGCCGTGAACGCGACCCTGCGGGGCCGCTCCCAGGCGGGTCGCGGCCTGATGCGCGCTTCGCGCGCGAACCTCCGCGGTCGCCTTCGGCGCCCGCTGCGCGGGCTTCGCCCTTGCCGGCCGCTCAGCCGCCCCATCGCATGCCTACCCGAAGCGCGATTCAACCGCCCGTAACCGCGGCGCTATCGCGCCGCTCCCAGGCGGGTCGCGGCCGGCCGAGCCGGCCGCTCAGCCGCCCCATCGCGTGCCGACCGCCGTCTGGTTCTAGGGGCCGGATCTCTCATCCGGCCCTGCCCCTACCCAGGTTCCGCGACCGGGGCGTCGTCCGGCGCGGGGCCGGCGATCGAGATCGCACCGCTGGGGCAGTTCTTGACCATGGCCTCGGCGCGCTCGAGAGGCAGGGCGATACCCGGAAGAGGCGTCGACACCGGGTTGTTGCCGAGGTCGACCGCGTTCGGCTCGAGCTCCTCGCATTTCCCGACCCCGACGCAGATATCAGAGTCGATGGCGATGAACACATTGCCCATGCGCGGAATGGTACGGCTTCTGCCAGCCGGCGGATCCCCGGGCCGGATGAGGATCCGGCCCCTACCGGTGCAGCGGCGTCCGCGAGCCGTCCGCCTCGACGAGCTCACCGGTTAGCCCGCGCCGGGCGAGCTCTCCGAAGAACGTCTCGACGGGGATCATCGCTTCCGGTCCTCCGACACCGTCCCGAAGGCGCTCGCTGCGGCAGAGCAGCTGCGCGGCCACCGAAGGCGGCACACCCGTCACGGTCGCGCCGCCGCCCGCCTCCCATCCACCTTCGACGACGCGAAGCTCCGCCGCGAGCGTCACGGCCTCCCCACCCCGCGTGCCCGTGACGATGACGCGAAACCACTCGACGGCGTCCGGGTCGTCGGGCGGGGCGACCGTGCGAGCCTGCCGTGCCAACACGGCCACGAGCGCGTCACGAGGCACGACGTCGACGTTGCCGACACGCACCGGGTCGGTCGACGTCAGGCCGGCTGCGATGAACGACCGCAAACGCTGGATGTCGAGCGCCGGCAGCCCGAGCCGCCACTCGACCTGCCGGATCCCCTTGTCCGCGTAGGAGCGCGGCAGCGTCGCGGGCTCCGAGTGGATCGTGTAGACGCACTCGACCGATCCCTCGGGGAACTCGTAGATCCTCCCGCCCGAGCCCGCCGGAACCTCCCGTAGCTCGCCGTCGACGAAGACCATCGCCGGTTCCGTGAACTCGTCGATGATCGTCGAAGCCGCGTAGGGCGGAACGTACGGGTCCTCCGGGTCTGCTTCCCGGCCCGGGACGAACGCGTCCGCGATCTCGATGGACTCGACGGTCTCCAGCCGCTCGCAGCAGGCGGCCGCGAGCATGTTCGTGAGCCCCGGCGCCGAGCCCATGGAGATCGCCGCAGCCAGTCCGGCCTCGCGGAACCGGTCGTCGAGCTCGTACTGCCTGAGCGCCCAGTGGAAGAGCCCACCGAGGTCCGTGTAGTGCGCGCCCACGGCGAGGCACGCCTCCATGACTTCGACGTTGAGCCGGTGGCTCGCCGCATTGACGACGCCATCGACGCCGTCGAGCGTCTCCGCAAAGCCTCCCGACGCCGCCACGGCTCGCACGGGCTCACCGAGGGCGTTCG
The DNA here is from genome assembly GCA_963780385.1 of uncultured Thermoleophilia bacterium. Taxonomy (GTDB): domain Bacteria; phylum Actinomycetota; class Thermoleophilia; order Gaiellales; family Gaiellaceae; genus CAWACA01. The sequence goes on from CAWACA010000027.1 coordinate 76,346, forward strand.
CCACAACCCTCGCGGCCTCCTCGTCCCGCTCGACGATTCTGACTTCCTCGACCCCGGGGCTGCGCGCGAGGTCCGTGGCCGTCACCCGCCCCATCCCGCCCGCACCCCCGACGACCGCGACCCTCATCGCAAGACGATCCTAGCGCCGTCGGGCCGGATGAGATCCGGCCCCTACACGCAAGATCCGGACATTCGGGTCGTCACGCGATGGGGCGGCTGAGCGGCCGGCTCGGCCGGCCGCGACCCGCCGAAGAGCGGCCGCAGGCCGCGGTCACGTACGCGGAGCTCTAGAAGAGCTCCGCGTACTCGCCGAGCTCCCAGTCGGTCACGTGGTCGTCGAACCGCTGGAGCTCGTAGCGACGCATCGTCGTGTACGCGACGACGAAGTCCTCGCCGAGCGCCTCCCGGATCGGCGTGCACGTCTCGAGCTCCCCGAGCGCCTCGCGCATCTCCACCGGGAGCGGCGTGCGCCCGGCCTCCTCCTCCGCAGGCGGCGTGGCCGGCGGCTCGAGCTCGAGCTCCTGCTCGATGCCGAGGATGCCCGCCGCGAGAATTGCGGCTCCTACGAGATACGGGTTCGCGAGCGAGCTCGGGGCGCGCTGCTCCACGTGTCGTGACTCGATCGAGCCTCCCTTCACGCGCACGAGCGCCGACCGGTCCTCGGGCCCCCACGAGACGTTCGTCGGGCTGAACGTGTGGACCCGGCGTCGCTTGAGGCAGTTCACGGTGGGCACGAGCAGCGTGTACACGGCGCGGGCGTACTCGAGGTTTCCGGCGATGAACCGACGGCAGGTCGGCGAGATGCCGTGCTCGTCTTTCTTGTCGCCGAACACGTTCTTCCCCTCGGCATCGAGGAGGCTGACGTGCGTGTGATTGCCGGAGCCGGCGAGACCCGAGAACGGCTTGGCCATGAACGTGGCGACGTAGCCGTGCAGGTGCGCGAGCTCCTTGACCGAGTTCTTGAACGTGAAGCAGATGTCCGGCCCGGACATGCCCGCCCCCGGCGCGAAGGGCGTCTCGAACTGGGAGCCCGAATACTCGCTGTTGTGGGTGATGACGTCGATGCCGAACGCCCGTAGCTGGTCGACGAGGATCTGCAGGAACGGGACGTACGTGTTCCGGACGGTGTTGAAGATGTGCACGCCCTCGAAGAGGCGGCCCTTGTCCGCGTCGAGGAGGTAGTACTCCGGCTCGAAACCGATCAGCGGCTCGAAGCCGTGGCTCCGGCAGCGTTCCAGCACCCTTGCGAAGACCTGGCGCGGCATGGCCTCGAGCGGCTCTCCGTCACGGAAGGCGTCACAGATGAAACGGCCCGTCGGCACCTCCAGCCAGGGCACGATCGCCGCCGTCGCCGGATCCGGCACGATGCGCATGTCGGCGTAGCCGGTCTCCTCGCCGTAGAGGGTTCCGCCGACGACGTGTGACGCAGTGTCGAGCACACCGGCGCCGCCGTACATGTTCAGGCCCTCTTTCACATAGCCGCGAGCCTCCTCGATCGGCACCATCTTCGAGCGGCTCGTGCCGTGCATGTCGGGCGCCTCGAACCGCACCCAGCGCACCCCGTCCTTCCGCCAGCCCTCGATGATCTGCGCCGCGGTTCCGGCCATCGCCCCTCCTCTCGTGTGGCCGGGAGACTAGATGGATGCAGCGTCAGCGTGCCTGCGTGTCAGGTTGCGCCTCCGAGGGAAGCGCCGGCGCTGCGGAGCCGTGTCCGTGGGCGTCCATGAGCTCCTGCGCCGCCGTCGCCGTCGGAGCGTGGCCCGTCACCGCGATGACGAAGTCGTCCCGCTCGAGCGCGTAGAGTCGCGTGTCGGTCGCCGCCACGACCGTGGCCGTGCGCGGGACGTCCCGGAGCAACGCGATCTCGCCGAAGCCCTCCCCGCGCGCCCGCCGAGAGACCTCGTCGCCTCGGACGGAGACGCTGACCTCGCCGTCGGCGATCGCGTAGTAGCGGTCGCCGCGGTCGCCTTCCCGGATGATCACCGACCCCGCCGGTTCCGCAACCGGAACGAGGTTGTGGGCGAGACCCTCGATCGCGGGCGGAGGCAACTTTCGGAAGATCGGCAGCGAGCGCAGCAGTGAGATCTCGACGATGGGCACGGTCGCCGAGTTGTCGATGGCGAGAAGGCGTCGAATGAACACGAGCACGAACAGGGGCAGGATCGCTCCCGTCACCGCGAACGCCAGCGTGTCCCCGCCGGCTCCCACGAGCGGCGGCACGAGGATCGACCCGACGGCAAGCGCCGCCATCGTCAGGCCCTCGTGGATGCCGAAGATCCGAGCCAGCACATGGGGCGGGGAGATGCGCTGGAGCAGCGTCCGGCCGGCGACGTCGAGCAGGCTCTGGCCCGTTCCCGCCACGACCAGGAGCAGGATCGCGACTCCAGTCGACATCGAGATGCCGAGCAGCGCGAAGGCGCTGCCCCAGATCACGGCGGCGAACAGAATCGGCGGCACGAGCCGCGTCCTCCCCACGAGACCTACGGCGAGAGCCGCGCCGGCCAGGCCGCCGGCACCGAAGGCGGCAACGAGATAGCCGACCCCTGCGTCGCCGATGTCGAGGATGTCGATCGCCAGAACGACGGTCAGGATGTCGAGCGCGCCCCAGACGACGTAGGCGAGGGCAAGCAGCGCGACCAATGTCCTCGGGTGCGGGTTCTGCGCAAGGGCCCGGAAGCCCGCCGTGAGCTGAGCGGCCGCGGTCTCCTCGACGCCGGCCGCGCTGAGCGGCGCGCTCTGTGCGCCGACAGGTGCGACGAGGATCGCCTGCACGACCGCAGCCGCGGCGAAGACCGCGAAGACGGTGCCGGCAGAGCCGACCGCCAGCAACACGCCCGCGAGCGCCGGCGCGGCGAGCGCCGTGGCGCTCTCGATCCAGCCGGTGACCACGTTCGAGGCCGTGAGCTCGTCCGGCGTCCGGGCGAGCGCAGGGAGCACGACGGCCTGCGCCGGACGCGTGATGGTGACCGCAGTCGCGGCAACCGCCGAGAACGCATAGGCGGCGAGGGCAGGCCCGTCCGCGAGGAGCACGGCCGCCGTTGCCGCCATGCCGGCGGCCTGGGCGACGTAGCCCCAGGCGAGCACCCGGGCCGGCCTGAACCGATCCGCGAGGGCGCCGGCGACCGGGGCAAAGAGTGCCGCGGGAACGAGCTGCACGACGGCGACCAGGGCGGCCGTGGTCGTCCCGCCCCGTTCGAAGGCGTACACGAGCATCGCGATCCAGACCGCGTACTCGGCGCTCTGGAAGCCCGCGAACGCAAGCGCGACCCGCCGCAGCTCCCCGTTTCGCAGCACGGGCCCGAACACGGCAAGCGCCTGCCCCATTCGCGACGAGCCTACCGACGGTCGTGCGTCAGCGACGAATCGGCCCGGGACGTCACGACATGTCGGGCACGCGGGCACCCGGGCGCGCGCATATCGTCTGCGGGGTGGCACGCGTGGAGTTCCTCGTTCTCTCGCAGGAGGACGTCGTCGCAGCCGGCGGGCTCGACATGGACCGCTGCCTGGCCGTGATCGAGGAGGCGCTGGTGCTGCATCACCAGGGCGAGACGATCCTTCCCCAGAAGTCCGCGCTGCACTGGTCGAACGAGATCGACACCGACGAGAGGCTCGGCCGGATCATGGCGATGCCCGCGTATGTCGGAGGCTCCCTTCGCATGGCGGGAATCAAGTGGATTCCGAGCGTGCCCCAGAACCCGTCGCGCGGGCTCCCTCGAGGGATCGGCGTCGTGCTGCTCTCGGACCCGGAAACGGGGCTGCCGGTGTGCTTCATGGACGGCACGGTCGTCTCGGCGATGCGAACGGGCGCGGTCTCCGGCCTCGCGGCCCGGGAACTTGCACCGCCGGGCTCGTCCGTCTTGACGCTGTACGGCGCCGGTGTCCAGGCTCGGACCCAGCTCGCGGGGCTCGAGCGAATGCTTCCAGAGCTCGCCGAGATCCGCCTCTACGACCCCAGCCCGGTGCAGACCGCCGCGTTCGTCGAGCGCGAGCAGGCGGGCCGGCCGCCGATCCGGGTGATGGACGACCCGCGTGAGGCGGCCCGCGGGTCGCACGTGCTCGTGACGGCCACCATGGCGCCGGCACCGTTCGTCACAGCCGAGTGGCTGGAGCCCGGCATGCTCATCCTCTCGGTCTCGTCGTTCGACCCGTCGCTCGACGCAATCGAAGCGGCCGACCTGCTCGTGACAGACGACTTCGCGCACGAGACCTACCATCCCTCTCGCCCGCTCGCGCGCGCCGAGGCGGCGGGGCTCGTGACGGAGGCCGACGTCGTTACGCTGGGGGCCATCCTCGCAGGCGCCCATCCGGGTCGCACGACTCCGGACGAGAGAATCCTGGTCTCGCCCGTCGGGCTCGGGATCGAGGACGTCGCCTGGGCGACGGCCGTCTACCGGCAGGCGACCGAGCTGGACGTGGGGGCTCGGCAACGCCTGTGGGAGGAGCCGATCTGGACGTGACCGAGGGAAGGGACTAGCGGATGTGTGGGATCGCAGGCTTTCTCGCCAAGCGCCGGGACGTTCCGGTCGCCGAGAGCTTGACCGCAATGCTGCAGGCTCTCTACGGCCGCGGGCCGGACTCCACCGGGCTCTCGCTGTACGGCGCCCCGCACGAGGGCAGCCACGTCGCGTCGGTCTGGGCCGGCGACGACGGAGGCAGCTCGGCGCGGGAACGGGTGCTCGAGGCGGTCGACCGCCACGGCACGGTCGCCGAGGACCACTACCACGAGGGGTACTTCAGGATCGGGCTCACCCCCGAGGACGACTCGCCCCAGGGACTGCGCGCGCTGGCCGAGGCGGTCGAGCGGGACAGTCCGGGCGTGCGCGTCTTCTCCCTCGGGGAGCAGCTCGAGGTGCTCAAGTACACGGCCGACGCACAGACGATGTTCGAGCGCTGGAGCCTGGGCGGTATTCCGTTCACGCACGGAATCGGCCACGTCCGCATGGCGACGGAGTCGCGCGTCGACGTGAACCACTCGCACCCGTTCTGGGCGAGGCCGTTTCCCGACGTGACCGTCGCGCACAACGGGCACGTCACGAACTACTACAAGAACCGCCGTATCTACGAGATGCGCGGCTACACGTTCCAGACCGAGAACGACACGGAGTTCGTCGCCGTCTATCTCGCCGAGCAGATGGCGAACGGGCTCTCGCTGGACGAGGCCGTGCAGGCGCTCGATCGACGACCTCGACGGCTCGTTCACATACCTCGTCTCCACCGCGGAAGGGTTCGGCGTGGCGCGGGACCGTTTCTCGACGAAGCCGTGTCTCGTCGCCGAGACCGACGACTGGATCGCCGTCGTGTCGGAGGGCATCGCGCTCGCCGGCGCGTTCGGCGACGAGCGGGAGATTCACACCTACGAGCTGCGCGGCGGGGAGGCGCTGGCGTGGACGAAGTGACGATCGACGGTCACGGGAAGTCCTCGCGCGAGGTCAACGGCGAGATCAAGGCCGCCGTCGCGGCCGGCCACAAGACCGTCGAGGTCCTGAACCCGGGCTCGCGGCACAGCCTCGCGGTCGGGATCCTCGCCCCGGCGAGGATCGTCTTCCGCGGCGACGTCGGCTACTTCTGCGGCGGCCTCTCGGACGGGCTCGAGATCGAGGTCTTCGGCGACGCCGGCTGGTCGCTGGGAGCCGACATGATGAACGGGAAGATCGTCGTCCACGGGAACGCCGGCTCCTCGACCGCGCCGTCGATCCGCGGCGGCCTCGTCGTCGTCGAGGGCGATGCGGGAGCCCGCAGCGGCATCGCCGTCAAGGGCGGCACCGTGCTGATCGGCGGCTCGACCGGCTACATGACCGGCTTCATGATGCAGAAGGGCCGACTCGTCGTTTGCGGGGACGCCGCGGAGGCGTTCGGCGACTCCATGTACCAGGGTGAGCTCTTCTGCGGCGGTGACATCGCCGACCTCGGCTCCGACACGCTGGTCGAGGAGCCGAGCGAGGAAGATCTCGCGTGGCTCGCCGACACGTGCACGCCGTTCGGGCTCGGGCCGAAGAAGGAGTGGAAGAAGGTGCGCTCGGCCGGGAAGCTGTGGCGCTACGACAAGAAGGAGTTCGCCGTCTGGAAGGAGGCGCTGTGAGCCCAGCAGCCCGCAGCCCGCGCACGCCCCAACGCCCCACGCCCCACACGCCCCACCCAGGGTGGGGAGGCTGCCCACCACCCGCTTCGAGCCTACCTCCGGAAAGCCCGCACATTGCGCGCGGGCCGTGTCAATTCAGCGCCGGGACTGTGCCAACTCTCACGCCGCGCCGGATGGTGCGGCCGTGAGCGGGAACGGGCACGGCGAGCTGTCGCCGACAGAGCACCGGACGCAGCGCGTCTCCCACGTCTGGTCGGTCGAGACCGTCGAGGACATCCAGCGCAAGGCCCAGCTCGGCCGCTACGTGATGGGCGCCTTCTCGACGACGCGCCGCCTCCCCAACTTCGACGACCTCACGTTCATCCCGTGCACGCTGTCGCGCGTCCCCCTCGAGGGCTACCGGGAGCGGTGCGAGACCGCGACCGTGCTCGGCACCCGCTCGCCCAATCCGGTCACCCTCTCGACGCCGGTCTGCATCTCGGGCATGAGCTTCGGGGCGCTGTCGGGGAACGCAAAGGAAGCGCTCGGCCGAGCCGCAACGATCGGTCGGCACCTCCACGACGACGGGGGACGGCGGCATGCACCACCGCGAGCGGGACGCCTCGAAGACGCTCGTCTACCAGGTGACGCCGAGCCACTACGGCAACAACCCGCACCACATGAAGCAGGCGGATGCAGTCGAGATCGTCATCGGCCAGGGAGCGAAGCCGGGGACCGGCGGCGTCCTGCTCGGCTTCAAGGTCTCGGACGAGGTCGCCGGGATGCGCGATCTTCCCGTCGGCGTGGATCAGCGCTCCCCCGTCCGCCACCCGGACTTCATCGGGGCCGACGACCTGCGGCTCAAGATCGAGGAGATCCGGGAGGCGACCGACCACCGCGTTCCGGTCTACGTCAAGCTCGGCGCCTGCCGCGTGTTCGACGACGTGCGTCTCGCGGCCAAGGCCGGCGCCGACGTGATCGTCGTCGACGGCATGGAGGGCGCCACGGCGGCGTCGCCCGTGCTCCTGCTCGACCACACGGGGATCCCGACGCTGGCCGCGGTCGTCGAGGCGCGCGAGGCCCTGATCGACATCGGCAAGTACGGCGAGATCCAGATCGTCGCGGCGGGCGGAATCCGCTCCGGAATCGACGCCGCGAAAGCACTCGCCCTGGGAGCGGACGCCGTCTACATTGCCACCGCCGCGATGATCGCCCTGAACTGCAACGCGCCGCTGTACGTCGAGGACTACGAGAAGCTCGGCGTCACGCCGGGCACGTGTCGCGAGTGCCATACGGGGCTCTGCCCGGTCGGGGTGACCACACAGGATCCGGAGCTCGCCGCGCGCCTCGAGGTCGAGGCCGCCACCGAGCGCGTCGTCAACTTCGTCAACGCGATGACGATGGAGATCCAGATGCTCGCCCGCTGCTGCGGGAAGTCGAACGTCCACAACCTCGAGCCCGAGGACCTGCGCTCTCTGACCCTGGAGGCAGAGGCGATCACGGGCGTCCCGCTGGTCGGGCGGATTCACCGCTGAGACGGCTGAATGAAGCACTTCGTCACGGCCGACGACATCCACAGGCTCGCCGAGACCGGTGAGCGCGAGCTCATGCTGCGCGAGCACACCGTGCTCACGGACGCGGCCCGGGATGCCGCCGACCTGCTCGGAGTCCGCCTCGTCGAAGGCTCGAGCTACGCGACCACGGCGCCCGCGCCGACCGGTTCGGTCCCCGCACGCCCGGGTGCCGGAGGCCTGCCGCCGCCCGCGCTCGGCGGCCTCACACGCAGCGCCTCCTCGGGCGCGATGACGATCTCGGAACCGCCCCGGCCGCTGCCGCCGCCCGCGACCGGCGCCGGGGGGCTCCCGGCCCCTGCGCTCCAGGGCCTGACTCGCGAGCGCTCGCTTCCCGATGACCGATTCCACCGTGTTACCACGGTGCCAGAAGGAGCGCAAGCCGAGCGAGCGGCGGAGGCCCTTGGCAGGCCGTCGGTCGCGGTGAGCCCCACGCCCCCGCGGCGCGTCGAGGGTGTCCCGGACTACGCGAAGCTCGAGACGAGGCTGCTGATCGGCGGCGAGTGGGTGGACGCGACGGGAGGCGCGCTCGGTGCCGACGCTCGATCCCGCGACGAACGAGAGCATCGTCGAGGTCGCCGCGGCGCAGCCGGACGACGTCGACCGCGCGGTTCGCGCGGCCCGCGAGGCTCTCCCTGCCTGGCGTGACCTCGACCCCGACAAGCGCGCGCGAATCCTGCTTCGCGTCGCCGAGCTCATCGAGGCGGAGCAGGACTTCCTCGCACAGGTCGAGAGCCACGACGTCGGCAAGCCGATCCGCGAGGCGGCGCTCGTCGACCTGCCGGCCTGCTGGGATCCCTGGCGTTTCTTCCAGGGCCTCGTACGCGCCATCGACGGCCGCGTCCTCGCCCTCCCGAAGGCCTCGTTCGACTACGTGCGCAAGGAGCCCATGGGCGTCGTCGGGATGATCATCCCCTGGAACTTCCCCCTGCACATCGCGAGCCGGAAGTGCTCCGCTGCGCTCGCGGCCGGGAACACGGTCGTCCTCAAGGCGCCCGAGCTCGCGCCGCTCTCGTGCCTCGAGCTCGGACGCATCTGCCTCGAGGCCGGCATGCCCCCGGGCGTCTTCAACGTCGTCCCGGGGCTCGGCGAGGTTGCGGGCGCAGCGCTGGCGGAGCACCCGGGCGTCGACAAGATCGCGTTCACCGGCTCGACGGTCACCGGGCGCTCGGTCATGCGGGCCGGGGCGAACACGATCAAGCGCGTGTCGCTCGAGCTGGGCGGGAAGTCTCCGTCGATCGTCTTCGCCGACGCCGACCTCGACCAGGCCGTGCTCGGCTCCGTGTTCGGCATCTATCTCGCGCAGGGCGAGGTCTGCTCGGCCGGCTCGCGCGTACTCGTCGAGCGGCCGGTGCACGACGAGTTCGTCGAGCGCTTCGTCGCGAAGGCCAGGACGATCCGAATCGGCATGCCGCACCGTTGGGAGACCCAGCTCGGAGCGCTGATCAACAAGCGCCAGTGCGACCGCGTCTACGAGTACGTCGATATCGGCGAGAGTGAGGGCGCCTCGGTGGTCTACGGCGGGAAGCGGCCGGACGATCCCGAGCTCGCCGCCGGCAACTTCATCGAGCCGACCGTGTTCGCAGGCGTGACGAACGACATGCGCATCGCGCAGGAGGAGATCTTCGGCCCGGTCGTCGTCATCATCCCGTTCGACGGCGACGAGGAGGCGGTCCGCCTGGCCAATGACGTCCGCTACGGTCTCGCGGCGGGAATCTGGACCCGCGACGCGGGCCGCGCGCACAGGATCGCCCATGCGCTCGAGGCAGGGTCGATCTGGGTCAACCATTTCAGCGCCTATCCGAGCGAGGCGCCCTTCGGCGGGTACAAGGAGAGCGGCACCGGCCACGACCTCGGGCTCGAGTCGCTCCTCGAGTACCTCGAGACGAAGAACGTGCACGTGAACATCGGGACCGAGCGGTTCGACTGGTACGCGGATTGAGATCGGTACGGCGCAGATAGGGGGCCGGATCTCACCCGGCCCGCACATGTAGGGGCCGGATCTCATCCGGCCCGGGAACAGGACGAGCGAGGAGGAGAGGCATGAACGGAGCACTGGGGCTGATCGAGACACGCGGCCTCGTCGCGGCCATCGAGGCAGCCGACGTCATGGTCAAGGCCGCGAACGTGACGCTCGTCGGGCGCGAGTCGATCGGCGGCGGGTATGTGACGGTCGTGGTCACGGGCGACGTCGGCGCCGTCAAGGCGGCGATCGACGCGGGCGCCACCGCGGCGAAGAAGATCGGCGAGCTCGTATCCGTACACCTGATCCCTCGCCCGCACGACGACGTGCAGAAGCTGCTTCCCGGCGGCGAGACCGAGTAGCGCAAGCCGCCGTCCATGGCCGGCATGCGGATCATCTGCGAGGGGGAGGTCATCGAGGCCGACCTGCTCGAGGGCGAGGCCCCGCGCATCTGCCGCTACATGCGGGCGGTCCTGCCGCTGGACGGGACGATGGTGCACGCGAAGTTCGCCGGCGAGGAGACGATCGTGATGGTGCCGTTCTTCGCCGATCAGGAGAACCCGAAGCTCAACGTCGTTCCCGGCGACATCGGCTACTACCCGGGCCGGCAGACGATCTGCCTGTTCTACGGCGAGACCAAGCCGTTCGGCGAGGTCTCGTATTTCGCGCGCGTGCGCTCCAACCTGGACGGCCTGGCCCGCTGCGGACGCAAGCTGCTCGAAGTCGGGCATCTCCCCGTGCGGCTGGAGGTGATCTGATGGCGCGTGAGAGCGCCGCCGAGCTCGTCGAGGAGCTTCGCCGGTTCACCGCCGAGCGCTGGATGGGCGAGCCGCCCGACGTGACGCGGCTGCGGTCGTTCTCGCTGCCGCCGATGGGGAACCTGCCCTGCGTGCTGTACTGCAACTTCGACCTCTTCTGGGCGGGCGAACAGCTGCAGGTCTGCCGGCAGGCGGCGCTCGAGGGCGACCTGCGCCTTCCGGAGCTGACGGAGGTCTCCGCGCTGTTGCTCGACCGAATCGCCGCGCGTACGGCGAAGTGGGAGATGGCCGAGACCGTGACGCTGATCCGGCGGGCGGCCGACGTGCTCCGCAACTGGCGTCCCGACACCGCCCAGGAGTTCGCGGTCGTGATCGAGCATCTGATGATGGCGATCGACCGCATCCAGGCGGCCGTCGATGCGATCGTCCCGTGGAACGAGCTCGACGGTGCCGTACGCCTGAGAGGCTCGCTGAGCTAGCCATGCTTCGCCTCTACGACTTCGCGCCCTCGGCGAACTGCCTCAAGGTACGGATCCTGCTCGCGCACCTGGGGCTCCGCTACGAGCGGGTTCCGGTCGACCTGTTCGCGGGCGAGACGCTGACGCCCGAGTACCTGTCGCGCAACCCTGCCGGGCGGGCACCCGTCCTCGAGCTCACGGACGGTGAGTCCCTGCCGGAGTCGAACGCGATCCTCCTGTACCTCGCCGAGGGCACGCCGTTCCTCCCCACCGACCGTCTCGCGCGGGCACGGGTGCACCAGTGGCTCTTCTTCGAGCAGAACCTCGTCGAGCCCAACATCGGCACCGCGCAGTTCTGGCTCCAGACGGGCCGTGCGGAGCAACGACCGGAGGTGTTTGCCCAGAAGCAGCAGGCCGGTCGCGCGGCGCTCGAGATTCTCGAGCGCCACCTCGCCGGTCGCGAGTTCGTCGCCGCCGGGGGCTACACGGTGGCCGACATCTCGCTCTACGCATATGCGCACCTCAGCGATCAGGCGGGCATCGAGCTGTCGGCGTTTCCCGGCGTCGAAGGGTGGCTCGCCCGTGTCGCCGCTCAGCCCGGCTTCGTCAACGACCTTGCCCCGTATCCACCGAACGCCTACGCCGGCGCCGGCGACCGCTCGGTGCACGATCCACCGCAGCCCTCCTGAAAGGACCGCCAATGCAGCTCTGCCGCGTCGTAGGTAGCACGGTCTCGACCGTCAAGGCTCCCGGGCTGGCCGACTACAAGCTCCTCAACGTGACGCCGGCCGCCGGCGACGGTCCCGAGTTCGTCGCCGTCGACGCGGTCGGGGCCGGCGTCGGCGACGTCGTGCTCGTCGCGACGGGCTCCGCCGTCCGCGAGCTCGACGGCCTCCAGGGCGTGGCGGCCGACGCCGCGATCGTCGCCATCGTGGACGACCGCCCGTAAGACCGCGTGCCCGAGCTCCGCGCGTTCGTCGAGATCGACGCCATGCAGCCGCAGTGGGCGGCCTACGTGGCGCAGACCTGTCAGGGCGACCCGCCCTACGCAGGCATGGCGGAGCTCTATGTCGAGGTCGCTCCGGCGAACGCCGTGTTCGCGCTGGTCGATGCGGCCGTCAAGAACGCCGACGTCCGAGCCGGCCTCCAGGTCGTCGAGCGCCAGTACGGCACGCTCGAGCTGCACGGACGAGACCCGGCCTCCGTTCGTACCGCAGCCGATGTGATTCTCGAGCGGCTCGGGCGAAAACGCGCGGATGCGACTGCGCCGGAGATCGTCGCCTCGGAGACGATCACGCGCGTCGACGCCAACCAGGCCCAGTTGGTCAACCGGCTGCGCTCGGCCAGCCTGCTGCTCGAGAACGAAACGATGTACCTGCTCGAGCTCTCCCCCGCCGCGTACGTTGCCGTGGCCGCCAACGAGGCGGAGAAGCACGCACCGGTCAAGCTCGTCTACGCCGCCGTGCTCGGCGCCAGCGGGCGCATGATCGTCTCGGGGCGCGACGACGAGGTGGCCGAGGCGCGGATGGCCGCTCTGGCAGCGGTGCGGGCCCGTAGGGGCCGGATCTCATCCGGCCCGGCCGCGAAAGCGCCCTGGCAGCCCACCCGCGAATGGGGGCCGGATTGCTCCGGCCCCCGTAGTTTGCCGCTGTCGGGATGAGCGTCAGGCGCCCTGAAGGGTTCCGCGCCGCGGAGTCATCCCGAGGCCGATCGCCGCGAGAGCGAGAGCCACTGCGACGCCGATGCCGAGGCCGATGCCGAGCTCGCGCCACGCCACGTCGACGTGCGACGGGCTGGTATTCGGCGCCAGGTCGGGCCTGCCGAACCGGCCGCCGATGAGAACGGGCGACTCGGTGACGTTGGCCGGGCCCGTGCGGGGGCCGTCGACCGAGAAGACCGGCGGGTTGCCCGCGGTGATACCGGCGCGCGGGAACTGGTGGAGCGGGCCGTAGGCCTGCGCGACGGCGAGACCAGCGTTCGGGAACTGGTGCAGAGGCCCGTACGCCGAGCCGCCACTGAGACCCGCGCCGTGGTACATGGGCCCTGGGCCCATGGCAAGAGCGGACGGCGCCGCAACGACGGCCACCGCGAAGCCCAGCGCGACGCCTCGGATGAGCTTCCTGCGGATGCGGTACGAGAACGACATGGTTCCTCCCTTAACTCGATTCCCCTTGAGCTGCACGTCGAGGATCCGCCGCCCCGCTTGGGCGCGCCTGGGACGCCGCTGAAACGCACGGGGAAGCCGCTGGAGGCGACCACGACCGGGCAGTGCATGGCGTGCCTCCCGTGGTGCTACCGTCCGCGCAGCGAGGTGGAGAGCACCGTCGAGTTCCGAATTCTCGGGCCGCTCGAGGCACGCGAGGGGGAGCGTGTCATCGCCCTCGGCGGCGCCCGCCAGCGCGCAGTCCTCGCGATCCTCCTCACCCACGCCAACGAGGTCGTGTCTGCCGACCGCCTCATCGACGAGCTCTGGGGCGACTCCCCGCCGGGAACTGCAGCCGAACGTCCTCCAGGGGTACGTCTCGCACCTCCGCAAGGCGCTCGGGCGCCGGAGCGATCGCCACCCGCGCGCCGGGGTACGCCATCGAGCTCGAGCCGGGTCAGCTCGACCTCCACCGGTTCGAGGCTCTCGTCGAGGAAGGCGGCCGCGCGCTGTCTGCGCACGAGCCCGAGCAGGCAGCCGAGCTGCTTCACGAGGCGCTCGGCCTGTGGCGCGGCTCGGCGCTCGCGGACTTCGCCTACGAGCCCTTCGCACAGGGAGAGATCGCCCGCCTCGAGGAGCTACGCCTGGCCGCGCAGGAGCGACGCATCGAGGCCGATCTCGCCCTGGGCCGCCATGCCGAGCTCGTCGGCGAGCTCGAGGGGCTTGTCGCCAGGCACCCGCTACGGGAACGGTTGCGCGCCCACCTCATGCTCGCTCTCTACCGGGCCGGGCGCCAGGCCGAGGCGCTCGACGTGTACCAGGACGCGCGGCGCGCGCTCGTCGACGGCCTCGGCATCGACCCGAGCCCGGCGCTCCAGGAGCTCGAGAGGGCAATTCTGCGGCAGGATCCGTCGCTCGACGCCCAGGGCGCGCGGCCGGCGACGACCCCGGCGCCGGAGCATCAACCGGAGGAGCTCGAGTTCCCGGAGCGCTCGCTGCTCGTCGTGCCTCAGGGCGAATCGAACATCGACGCGCTGCTGACGCTGGCCGAGCCGCTAGCTGCCCGGCCGCCGCGGGAGATCATCCTCGCCCAGCTCGTGCCCGAGGGAGAGCCGCTCGCCGAGGTCAACGAGCTGCTCGAGGCCCGCCGCGCGTCCCTCGTCGCGCGACGGAGGCCGGCCCGAGCGGCCACGTTCACATCAGCCTCGCCGGGTCAGGATCTCGTGATGCTGGCATCCGACCAGGAAGTCGACCTCGTCCTTCTCGGCGCCCCCGCCTCGCTCCTCGACGAGGGAGTGTTCGACCCCGACCTCACCGTCGTCCTCGCGGACATGCCCTGCGACGTGGCAGTGCTGGTCACCCATGAAGGGCAAAGCGCCGGCGTCGACGCCGACCGTCCCGTCGTCGTACCGTTCGGTGGGGCCGAGCACGAGTGGGCCGCGGTCGAGATCGGCGCCTGGCTGGCGGCCGCGCACGGGGCGCGGCTGCGCCTCCTCGGCACGACCGCCGACCCCGAGAGCGGCCGCCGCGACGCGAGCCGACTCCTCGCCCGCGCCGCACTGATGGTCCAGCGCGTCGCCTCGGTTCCCACCGAGCCGGCGCTGGTCGAGCCCGGCGAGGCGGCCGTGATCGCCGCCGCCGACGAGGCGGGCCTCATCGTCGTCGGGCTCTCACCGCGCTGGCGTCAGGAAGGCATGGGCTCCGTGCGGCTCGCGGTGCTCCGGGCCGCGAAGCCCCCGGCCCTGCTCGTGCGAAGGGGCCTCCGCCCGGGTGGGCTCGCACCGCGCGGGACGATGACGCGCTTTACCTGGACGCTCGCCCGAGGGGACGAGTAGCACGGCCATACGAGCGGGAGCCACCGAAAGGTGGAACGGCCCGCCGAAGCGGGCCGGTTTCGAGGCTGAAGAGGGGAACTACCCCGCAGACGCCTGAGAAGCCTTCGCGACGCCGACCGGGCAGGAGACGCCGGTGCCGCCGATGCCGCAATAGCCGTTCGGCACCTTGGCGAGATACTGCTGGTGGTAGTCCTCGGCGTAATAGAAGGGGCCCGCCTCGGCGATCTCGGTCGTGATCGGTCCATGGCCCGCCTCGGTCAGCGCCTCCTGGAAGCGGGTCTTCGACGCTTCGGCCGCCTCGCGCTGCGCGTCCGAGTAGGTGTAGATCGCGGATCGGTACTGCGTGCCCACGTCATTGCCCTGCCGCATGCCCTGGGTGGGATCGTGGTCCTCCCAGAAGACGCGAAGGAGCTCGTCGTAGCTCGTCTGGGCGGGATCGAAGACGACCAGCACCGCCTCGGTGTGACCTGTCAGGCCCGAGCAGACCTCCTTATAGGTCGGGTTCGGCGTCAACCCGCCGGCGTAGCCGACTGCGGTCGTGTAGACCCCGGGCGCCTGCCAGAACTTCCGCTCCGCGCCCCAGAAGCAGCCCATGCCGAAGACGGCCTGCTCGAGGCCTTCGGGGAACGGCGGCGACAGCGGCGTGCCCAGCACCTCGTGACGCTCGGGTACCGGCATCTGCTCCGACCGTCCGGGCAACGCGTCCTCGGGTCGGATTTGATCGAGCTTGTGCTTCTTCAGGAAGAGCATCTGATGCTGACCTCCGGCGACGAGTTGTGCTCTCCCTGAAGAGTACGCGCAGAGGGCGCCGGGCCCGCGGCGAGCATTGAGGGAGTCCGCGCCGGCTAGGGCGCTTCGGAAGACGCCTGCGTCGCTCCGAGCGGACGCCTTGGCTGCCGCTCGGCCCGGTCGCCCGCCTCGTCCCGGCGCTCGGCGAGGACGTCGACGAGGATCCGTTCGACCTCGGCGCGCCACCGCTCCTCGTCGAGCGTGTGCACGGGCACGCCGTAGCGTCCGCGCGTCCAGCGGCGAAATCGTCGCTTGCCGAGCGCGTCGAACGCCCGGATGGCGCCCATGACGAGGGCGAAGTCCTCCTCGCCGACGTAGCTCTTGAACTCGCCCTTGGGATCGCCCTCGACCGGCCGGAAGACGCCCTCCTGCACCCCCTGCCAGTAGGCGTGCTGGAAGAGACATCCGGAGACGCCTCCTCCCGGCTTCACCCAGCACCCGTAGGTCAGCCCGCGGCCCGACTCCTGAATGCCCCGCAACGCGAGCTGAAGGAGGCGGCGGCCCTTGTCGTCATCAGCCAGGGCAGAGAGCTGGCTGCGTACCTGGCGCTCTTCACGCGTCACCGGAAAACCCCCTCACGTTCGTCGGAGTGCCGGCCGCCCGCACAGGATAGCCCGACGGCGCTCGTCGGGTACGGGCCGCGCTCCGGGAGCGCCTAAGATCCCGCGGATGCTGACCCTCGACCAGCTCAAGGCCGCGGTGCGAAACAACTCGATCGACACCGTGATCGTGGCCTTCACCGACATGCAGGGGCGTCTGGTCGGCAAGCGCGTCCACGGCTCGTACTTCGTCGAGCACGACGTCGCGACCCATGGGATCGAGGGCTGCGCCTACCTGCTCGCCCTCGACATGGAGATGGATCCGGTGCCCGGGTACGCCTTCGCCAACTGGGACTCCGGCTACGGCGACTTGCGTGCACGCCCCGACGTGGCGACGTTGCGCCGGCTCCCGTGGCTCGACGGCACGGCGCTCGTCCTCTGCGACCTCGAGCACCACGACGGAACCCCGGCGGCGCCCTCGCCCAGGCAGGTGCTCAAGCGCCAGGTCGAGCGTGCGAGGGAGCTCGGCTTCGAGGCGATGTTCGGCTCCGAGCTCGAGTTCTACGTCTTCCGTGAGAGCTACGAGGACGCATACGCGAAGCAGTACCGCCTCCTCACGCCCTCGGCGCCGTACATCCTCGACTACCACGTCCTGGCGGCCACGTACGACGAGCCGCTGATCCGCCAGATCCGCAACGGCATGCATGGCGCCGGGATCGCCGTGGAGAGCTCGAAAGGCGAGGCCTGGCCGGGGCAGCACGAGATCAACTTCGTCTACACGGACGCGCTCACCATGGCCGACAACCACGTCGTCTACAAGAACGGGGCCAAGGAGATCGCCCACCAGAACGGGTGCTCGATCACCTTCATGGCGAAGCCCGACGAGACGTGGATCGGTAGCTCGTGCCACATCCACTCGAGCCTCTGGCAAGGACGGCGCGAACGCGTTCGCCGGCGAGTCGGAGACGTTCAGCCGCTACCTGGCAGGGCAGATCGCCTGCCTCGCGGAGCTCGCCGTGTTCGTCGCGCCGACGGTGAACTCGTACAAGCGCTTCGCCGCGGGCAGCTGGGCGCCGACGACACTCGCCTGGGGACGCGACAACCGGACCTGCGGCTTTCGCGTGGTCGGCGAGGGGCAATCGCTCCGCACGGAGACACGGATCCCCGGCGGCGACGCGAACCCCTACCTCACCTGCGCGGCGCTGCTCGCCGCCGGCCTGCACGGCATCGAGAACGAGCTCGAGCTGCCGCCGGCGCTCGAGGGGAACGCCTACGAATCGGACGCCGCGCGCTTCCCGGCGACGCTCTACGAGGCGATCGAGGCGCTCGAGGGCGGATCGACGGCGCGGGCCGCCTTCGGCGACGAGGTCGTCGACCATTACCTTCATTACGCGCGTACCGAGCAGCGCCTCTTCGACGAGGCCGTGACGGATTACGAGCGGCGGCGAATGTTCGAGCGAGGATAGGCGGAGACGTGTCGCCTCCGACACAGGAAGCCGCCGGGCCGCTGAGCCTCGAGCAGCTCGAGACCGAGGTGCGGAACGGGACGATCGAGAGCGTCGTCCTCGCGCTCGTCGACATGCAGGGCCGCCTGATGGGCAAGCGCGTGCAGAGCGACTACTTCGTCGAGCGCGCGACGGACGCAATCGACGTGTGCAGCTCCCTCCTGACGCTCGACATGGAGTCCGACACGACGCCCGGATACACGGTGTCGAGCATCGATGTCGGCTATCCCGACTTCCCTCTCTACCCCGACCTCGCGACGTTGCGGCGGATGCCCTGGCATGCGGAGACGGCGCTCGTGCTCGCCGATCCCCGCTGGCACGACGGGACACCGGTCGCCGAGTCGCCGCGCCAGGTGCTGCGCCGGCAGGTCGAGCGCGCCCGCGAGCTGGGCTACGAGCCGATGATGAGCTCCGAGCTCGAGTTCTTCGTCTGCCGTGAGACGTACGACCAGGTTCACGAGGGCGGCTACCTCCAGATCACTCCGGCCGGGAGGTACGTGACGGACGGCCACCTGCTCGCTCCCGGCTTCGACGAGCCTTTCATCCGGCAGCTGCGTGTCGCGATGAGAGGCGCCGGCATCCCGGTGGAGGCCTCGAAGGCCGAAGCGTGGCCCGGCCAGCACGAGATCACCTTCCGCTACGGCGATCCGTTGACCGTCGCGGACAACCACGTGATCTACAAGCACGGCGCCAAGGAGATCGCCGACCAGAACGGGCGCTCGATCACGTTCATGGCCAAGCCCGACCACAGGTGGATAGGCAGCTCCTGCCACGTCCACACGAGCCTCTGGCAGGACGGCCGCAACGCCTTCGAGGGCGAATCGGACGTCTTCCGCCACTTTCTCGCGGGCCAGGTCGCCTGCGTGGCGGAGCTCGCCGTCTTCGTGGCCCCCGCCGTCAACTCGTACAAGCGGTTCGTCGGGAAGGGCACCTGGGCGGGCAACACCGTCACCTGGGCGCACGACAACCGCACGACCGGTTTCCGCGTCGTCGGCCGCGGGAGCGCGCTGCGAACCGAGGCGCGCGTCCCGGGCGCCGACGTCAACCCTCACCTGGCCTTCGCCGCCCTGCTGGCCGCCGGGCTCCACGGCATCGAGAACCGGCTCGAGCCGCCGCCGCCCTACGAGGGCAACGCCTACGAGCTCGAAGACGCGCCCCGTTTCCCCCGACCCTTCGCGCGGCGATCGCGGCGCTCGAGTCGGGCACGATGGCCCGGGCCGCCCTCGGCGACGCCGTCGTCGACCACTACCTGAACTACGCGCGCGCGGAGCAGCGCCTGTTCGACGGTGTCGTGACGGACTACGAGCGCCGCAGGATGTTCGAGCGAGGCTGAGGGAGGCACCGTGGCAGAGCAGATCGCGCCGTTCGGCAACCACCTCCCCGTCCGCATCCGCTTCGGGGAGGGCGCCGTCGCCTCGCTGCCGGAAGCGCTTGCGGCCGAAGGCGCGTCGCGGCCCTTCGTCGTCATCGACGAGGTCGTCCAGTCGCTGTCGGCCGTGGCGGCCGCCCTCGACGGCCTTGCGGAGGCGGGGCGCTTCGTGAAGGCTTCGGCGGAGCCGACGATCGCCGAGGTCGAGACAGCCGCGGCGCAGCTCGTCGAGAGCGGCGCCGACGCGGTCGTCGCGATCGGCGGGGGCTCCTCCATGGACACCGCCAAGGCTGCGCGGCTCGTGGCGGGCCAGGGCGGGCCCTACGGCCGCTTCGCCGCCGGAGGCGTGGCCTACGAGCCACCGAGGATCCCGCTGGTCCTCGTCCCCACGACGGCCGGCACGGGCTCGGAGGTCTCGGGTGGAGCGGTGATCACCGACCAGGAGACCGATCGCAAGGCGGGCATCGCGAATCCCTACCTGCGCGCGCAGCATGCTCTGGTGGATCCGGCGCTGACGTACGCGCTCCCGCCGGCGCCCACGATGTACGGCGGTGTCGACGCCCTCGCGCAGGCGCTCGCGGCGACGGTGATTCGTGCGAGCACGCCGATCGGAGACGCGATCGGCCTCGAGGCCGTGCGTCTCGCCGGTGAGGCCCTGCCCGCCGTCCTCCGTGACGGGGCCGACACGGCGGCGCGGTCCCGGATGATGTGCGCGAGCATGATGGCCGGCCTGGCCATGAACATCGCGGACTGCGGCTCGGAGCATTCGATCGCGCAGGCGATCGGCGGGCGCTTCCACCTCCCCCACGGCCTGACGATCGGGCTCGTGCTCGCGGAGACCATGGACTTCGACCGTCGCGCCGTCCCGTCACGGTTCGAGCGGGTCGCCGACGCGCTGGGGGAGCCCGACGACGGCTCCGGCGACGGCTCGCGCGCCGTCCGCGGCGTTCAGCGAATCCTGGCCGAGATCGGCTTCCCGACACTGCGCTCGGTCGGCGTCTCCGAGGACGATCTCGATGCCCTCGCAGACGCGGCGCTCGAGGACTACTTCATTTCCGTCGCGCCCGCGCCGTGGACGAAGCAGGACGTCGTCGACTGCCTGCGAGCCGCGCTCGCTTCGAGCGCCGATAACCGGCCAGCGGCTGAGCGGCCGCGCGCCGTCGCCGATAACCGGCCAGGCGGCTGAGCGGCCGGCTCGGCCGGCCGCGACCCGCCCAAGAGCGGCCGAAGGCCGCGGTCACGGGCGCAGCCCGCCTGCGACCTTACACTCACAACCATGACGCCGCTGATCGGCATCACGTCCTATGCGCAGGAAGCGAGCTGGGGCCACTGGAAGCTTCCCGCCGCGCTCATCCCGCTCTCGTACGTCGAGTCGGTCGCAGCCGCGGGCGGCCGGGCGCTCCTGATCCCGCCGGACGACAACGCGGTCGAGGAGACGCTCGACGCGATCGACGGTCTGATCCTCTCGGGCGGCGCCGACCTCGACCCGGCTCTGTACGGCGCCGAGCGGCATCCCGAGACGGCGATCGTCCAGCGGAGCCGGGACGAGGCAGAGCTCGCGCTGCTCCGGGCCGCGCTCGACCGCGAGCTGCCGGTGCTGGCGATCTGCCGCGGCATGCAGGTCCTCAACGTGCTCGACGGCGGCGAGCTGCATCAGCACATGCCCGAGCTGGTGGGCCACGAGGGCCATCGCGAGACACCCGGCGTCTTCTCCGAGCACGATGTCCGGCTCGATCCCGACAGCAAGATCGGTGCCCTGATCGGCGCAACTGCGCCGGTGAAGTCCCATCATCATCAGGGATTGAGCACGGTCGGCGAGGGCCTGGAGGTCACGGGCTGGGCAGAGGACGGCTCGATCGAGGCGATCGAGGATCGCTCTCATCGCTTCGTGGTCGGCGTCCTCTGGCACCCCGAGGAAGGGGAGGACAAGCGGCTCTTCGAGGCACTCGTCGAGGAGGCGCGGGCGTATCGGAGTAAGCACCGGTCGTAGCTGCGCGGCTTGTGACCGCGGCGCTTCGGGCCGCTCCGCGGGTCGCGGCCGGCCGAGCCGGCCGCTCAGCCGCCGGGCGCGGTGCCCTGGCACGGCGGCGTCCGGCTGCGCCGGCCGGGCGCGCCGCCGCCTGGGCTAGTTAACCCGTTTCTCCTGTCCCGCCCACTCCCGCTCGCGCAGGACGTACTTCTGGATCTTGCCCGTCGAGGTCTTCGGCAGCTCGCCGAACTCGACTGCGGCCGGGCACTTGAAGTGCGCGAGCTGTCTCCCGGCAGAAGTCGACGATCTCCTGCTCGGTCGCGTTCTGACCCGACTTGAGCGTCACGAACGCCTTCGGCCGCTCGCCCCAACGTTCGTCGGGCATCGCGACGACCGCGCACTCGAGCACGGCGGGATGCCTGACGATCGTCCGCTCGACCTCGATCGTCGAGATGTTCTCGCCGCCCGAGATGATGATGTCCTTCGCGCGGTCGCTCACCTCGACGTAGCCGTCCGGATGCCAGACGGCCAGATCGCCTGAGTGGAACCAGCCGCCCTCGAACGCCCGCTCGGTCGCCTCGGGGTCGCGGAAGTACTCCCTCATGACGTTGTTCCCGCGCATGACGATCTCTCCGACCGCCGTCGCGTCGCGGGCGACGTCCTGCATGCCCTCGTCCACGACGCGAACCTCCTCGTGCGTGAGGTGGGAAACGCCCTGCCGCGCGAGCAGACGGGCGCGCTTGTCGATCGGCAGGTCAGCCCACTCCGGATGCTTCACGCACACCGTCATCGGACCGTACGTCTCCGTGAGGCCGTAGACGTGGTTCGGCTCGAAGTTGAGCTCGGCCATTCGTTCGAGCAGCGTCGGTGACGCGGGAGCGCCGCCCATCGTCACCGTCACCGCCCGTGAGAGCGGCCGCGCGGCGGGATCGTTCACGAGCGCGATATAGACGGTGGGAGCGCCGCAGGCGTGCGTGATCCCCTCGGTCTCGAGCAGCTCCCAGATGTGCGCCGTGTCGACCCTGCGCAGGCAGACGTGGCGGCCGGCGACGGCGGTCACCGCCCAGGGGTGGCACCAGCCGTTGCAGTGGAACATCGGCAGGACCCACAGGTAGACGGAGTCGTAGGAGAGACCCGTCTCGATGATCTCGCCGAGAGCGTTGAGAAACCCCCCGCGATGAGTGACGACGACGCCCTTCGGGCTGCCGGTCGTCCCGGACGTGTAGTTGACCGAGATCGGGTCTTCCTCGTCGGTGACGGGCACCGGCTCGAACGAGGGCGAGCCGCTCCGGAGGAACTGCTCGTAGGCGTCGCCCGGTTCACCCGTGTCGCCGTCCACGATCACCTCGACGCCCTTGGCGCCCTCGACGAGCCCGGCCAGCTCGTGGTCGACGATCACGAAGCGCGCCCCCGAGTGCTCGAGGATGTAGCCGACCTCGGCCGGGGCGAGTCGAATGTTGACCGGGACGAGCACGCCGCCTGCCGCCGGCACGCCGAACTTCCCCTCGAGCATCGCCGGCGTGTTCGGGCACACGTAGGCCACGCGGTCGCCGTCGTTCAGGCCCGCTTCCCGCAGAGCCGAGCCGAGCCGGAACGCCCGCTCGGCAAGCTCCCGGTAGGTGAGACGTCGGTCGCCGTGGACGACGGCCACGCGGTCCGGGAAGACGGCCGCGCTGCGCTGCAGGAAGTGGACAGGAGTCAGCTCGGTGCGGTAGACCTTGCGCGCGCCCATGGGGATCTATTCTCGCCGTCCTTGGAGCAGTCACGCGTGATCGATCCAACCGAGCGCTGGCGCAGGCATCACGGCTTCGATGCGAAGGCCGCCTGGGCGGGACTGCTGAGCTTCGCCGACCTGCCCTACACGGAGGACCCTGCGGAGCTGCAAGGCGTCGACGTCGCGGTTGTCGGCGCTCCGATGGACGACCTCGTCTCCGACGTGCCGGGAACGCGCTTCGGCCCTCGGGCAATCCGGGCGGCAACGCCGACGGCGACGTATCACCTCGAGACCGGCGTCGACTGGCTCGAGATGCTACGCGTCGTCGACTACGGCGACGCTCCGGTCGTCCCGGCCGACCCCGTCGCGTCCCACCGCGCGATCGAGGCGACGGTCGCCGAGGTGCTCGGCGCCGGCGCTGCTACCGATCGTGCTGGGCGGCGATCACTCGATCACCGAGCCGGACGTGCGAGCGTGCGCGCTGCATCTCGGCGGCCCCGTCGGCCTCGTTCACTTCGACACCCACACCGACACGGCCGCCCGGCTCTACGGTCGAGACCTCAGCCACGGGACGCCGATGTACCGGCTCGTCGAGCAGGGCCACGTCGACCCGGCCCGCTACGTCCAGATCGGCCTACGCGGCTGGTGGCCCGAGCAGCGCGAGCTCGACTGGCAGGCGAAGCACGGGATCACGAGCTTCTTCATGCGCGACGTTTCGGAGCTCGGGATCGGCGAGGTCGTCGAGCGCACGCTCGAGATCGTCGGCGCGGGGCCTGCGTTTCTCACCGTCGACGTCGACGTCCTCGATCCCGCCTACGCGCCGGGCACGGGCACTCCCGAGCCGGGCGGCATGACGGCGATCGACCTGTTGTGGGCCTGCCGCACGATCGCCACCCGCGTGGAGCTCGTCGGCGCCGACGTCGTGGAGGTCATCCCCGTCGCTGGGGGCGGCGCCGACCTCGCCGCCCTTGCGGCCAACCGCGTCGTCCAGGAGATCCTCACGGGCCTGGCGCTGCGACGGCGCCGGACCGGTAGATCGCGGCCCGGGCAGCTCGATGAGCGATCCGGCCCCTACGCGGCTGCAGCCGCGTCGAGGTCTGCCGGGAAGCGCTCGAGCACCCAATCGGCGTCGAGCGGGCGCCGGGTGTACGGGCGGCCCCCAACGAGGACGTAGTCCCGCCGGCGTACGTCCATCGGCAGGCGGGCCTCGGTCGGGTACCAGCGGTTGTGCGTCGCGATCAGCGTCGTTGACCTCGCCGAAGTCGTACGACTCGGCGACGGCACGCCAGCGGTCCGCGAAGAGAGCCGCGTCGCCGTCGCAGGCGACCGCCAGCTCCTGCCGGAGCACGCGCCAGCTCCTCGAGCGCGGCGCTCGTCAACCGCTCGATCTCGCGAAGGCGGCGCATGTACGGAAGCGGGCCGCCGAGCGATGCGATGTAGGAGTCGACGGCGGGCCGAAAATGCCGGCGCCGAAGCTCGATGGGGCGTCCTGCGAGCGCGCCGCCCGAGACGTCCGCCTGTAACGCTCGGGCCTCCGCCTGAGTGTCTCGGGCTGGGCTCCCGAACACCCCACTGGCCGAGCAGCTCCTTGCGGGTGCGCGCGTCCATCGGCCGCTACAACCGGCGAATCGGCTGGGCCGCCAGCGCCTCGACCAGGGCCTCCGGCTCGGTCACCGGCGCCTGGCAGGCGAAGTTCTGGCAGACGTAGGCGGCCGGCCGGCCTCCGACGAGACCCTTGCCGGCGAGCAGCGGAACACGCGCGGCCGCCTCGTCGTCGGGGCCGGCGGCGAACGCGTAGACGGCGCCGGGGTCGAAACGCCCGAAGTGCCGCACGGTGGAGCGCCTGCGTCGCCGCGTCGTCGGGCGGGCCCACGATGGCCACTTCGCGCGGAGCCGAGAAATGCTGATCCAGAGCACACAGCATGTGCCCTACCGCGCTCGGGGCGTTGACGAGAAATCTGTGCCCGAGCCTGAAGACGTCGACCGCCGGCCGCTCCAGGCTCTCGTCTCCGAAGATCCGGGCGAGGCGCAGCAGCACGAAGGCGAGCATCGAGTTGCCGGACGGCGTCGGCTGGTCGAGCAGCTCCTTCTTGCGCACGACGAGCTGCTCCGCGTCCGCCGCGCGTGAAGAAGAACCCGCCGCTCTCCGGCGTCGCCGAAGAGCTCGAGCGCCAGCCGTGCGAGCCGGTGCGACTCGTCGAGGTACCGCAGCTCTCCGGTCGCGTTGTAGAGCTCGAGCAGGCCGTTGGCGACGTTCGCGTAGTCCTCGAGATACCCGTCGATCTTCGCCTCGCCGGCGCGGAACGTCCTGTACAGGCGCCCCCGCTCGTCGCTCATGGGCCCGAGCAGGAACTCCGCGAGGGCGCGCGCGGCGTCCAGATAGTCCGCGCGTCCGAGACGCAGCCCCGCTTCTGCCAGGGCGGCGAGAGCGAGGCCGTTCCAGGCCGCGAGCGCCTTGTCGTCCCGGGCCGGCTGCGGGCGCCGGGAGCGCGCGTCGAGCAGCTTGCGCCGAGCGCCGGCGAGCGCCTCGGCGGAGCCGTCGACCTCGCGGGCGACGAACAGGACGTTCGACCCCTCGAAGTTCCCGCCCGCGGTGAGGCCGAAGCGCTGGATCACGAGCTCGGCCTCGTCCGGCTCGAGAACGTCATTGAGCTCGTCGATCGTCCAGACGTAGGTCGTGCCCTCTTCGCCCAGAGTGTCAGCGTCCAGCGCCGAGGCGAAGCCTCCCTCCGGGAGGAGCATGTCGCGAAGGAGGAAGTCGAGCGTCTCCTCGACCACCTCGCGGTAGCGCTCGCTCCCGGTGAGAGCCAGGCCGTGGAGGTACGCAGAAGCGAGCAGCGCGTTGTCGTAGAGCATCTTCTCGAAGTGCGGCACGAGCCAGATGCCGTCGACGGCATAGCGGTGGAAGCCGCCGCCCACCTGGTCGTAGATCCCGCCGGCCGCCATCGCGTCGAGCGTCCCGACCGACATCTCGAGAGCCGGCTCGGAGCCGCTGCGCGCCACCATCCGCAGGAGAAACTCGAGCGTCGGGCCGGGCGGGAACTTCGGTGCGCCGCCGAAGCCGCCGTGGGCGCGATCGAACTGACGATGCGAGAACGGAGACCGCCTCGGTCAGGAGGCCCGTCGTCAGCGGCTCGTGTGAGGGCGTGACCTCCCCGGAACGCCGGATCGCGTCGACGAGCTGCTCGGCCTGCTGCTCGATGTCGCCGCGGCGGCTCGCGTACGCATCGGCCATCGCACGCAGGACGTCCCGGAAGGCGGGCATGCCCTGGCGCTGCGCCGGCGGGAAGTACGTCCCACCCCAGAACGGCTCGCCGTCCGGCGTGAGGAAGACGGTCATCGGCCAGCCGCCGTGGCCCGAGAGCGCGACCACGGCGTCCATGTAGATCGAGTCGACGTCGGGCCGCTCCTCGCGGTCGACCTTGACGTTGACGAACAGCTCGTTCATGAGCGCCGCGGTCTCGGCGTCCTCGAAGGACTCGTGCTCCATCACGTGGCACCAGTGGCAGGCCGAGTAGCCGATCGAGAGCAGGATCGGCTTGTCCTCGCTCCGCGCGCGAGAGAAGGCGTCCTCCCCCCACGGATACCAGTCGACGGGGTTGTCGGCGTGCTGGAGCAGGTACGGGCTCGTCTCGCCTGCCAGACGGTTCACGAGGTCAGTGTAGGTGCCCGCCGGATCCCGCCCGCCGCGCTGCGGAGGGACCTGACGAGCGGCCTTACGACCGCCGATAATGAGCTTCGTGACCCGCGAACGTCTCGTGACGACGCTGCTGCTCGGCAGCGCAGCGGCTGTCCTGCCCCTTGCGCTGCTGCATTTCTTCGGCCGCAAGGAAGTCGCGTTCCCGGGCTGGGTCCATTTCGGCATCGTCGGCGCGAGCGCGCTCGCAGCCACCGGCGCGGCGCTCGTTCTCACCTACCTCGGCGCCCGCCGGCGTGACGGACGGGTCGTCCTGCTCGCGACGGCGTTCACCGTCATGGCCGCCTTGCTCTTCGTGCACGGCCTCGCGACCCCCGGCTTCATCGTCGAGTACAACGGGCTCATCGCGCTGACGGGCGGCCTCACGCTCCCGGTCGGCGGCGCCTTGCTCGCACTCTCCGCGCTGACGCCGTTTCGCCGTCCCCAACGCGTGACGGCGCTGCTCTGGCTCCAGGCAGGCCTCCTGGCCGCGATCGCCGCCGTCAGCACCATCGGCATGCTCGAGCCGCAGCTCGTCCCGGGCGTGCCAAGCGCGCTCAGCGTCGAGGCGATCACCCTCCTCGTGCTGGGCGTCCTCTTCTACGGCGTGCTGGAAGTGCGGGCCTTCCGAACCTTCCTGCTCACGCGGCGACTCGCCGACCTCGTCGTCGTCTGCGGGATCGTGTGGCTCGCCGCCGCGCTCGTCGCGGCGCTCGCGCTCGATTTCAGCCAGCTCGGCTGGTGGCTCGGACACGGCCTCGAGGTGCTCGGCATCGCGCTGATCGGCGGCGTCGTCGCCTGGGATCTCCACCGCGGCGCCCAGTCGCGCCCGCTCATCGGGGACATCCGCGCCGCAGAGCTCGTCCGCGCCGAGGAGGCGTTCTTCGGCTCGCACGTGCGCGCGCTCATGGTTCGCCTGGCCGAGAAGGACGAATACACCGAGGGTCACACGCGACGCGTTGCGCTGCTCGCGGTACGGGTCGGGGAATCGCTGGGCCTGCCGCCCGGCCGGCTGCGCCACCTCGCCGCGGGCGGCCTTCTCCACGACATCGGGAAGCTCTCGATCCCGGACGAGATCTTGAAGAAGCCCGGCCCGCTGACCGAGGCGGAGTTCCGAGATCGTTCGGAGGCATCCGGAGCACGGCTATCGGCTGCTCGGCGAGCTCGGCGGCTTCCCGGAGCCCTTGCGCCGGCTCGTCCGCCGCCATCACGAACGCCTCGACGGCTCGGGCTACCCCAAGGCGTTGCAGGGCGGCGAGCTCGACCTCGAGACGAGGATCCTGGCTGTTTGCGACATGTACGACGCGCTCGTGTCGACCCGCGTCTACCGCGATGCCTGGTCGCACGAGCAGGCAATGGCCCTGTTGCAGGGCGAGGCCGGAAACAGCCTCGACGCGCGTTGCGTGGCCGCGCTCGAGGGCGTGCTCGAGCAGATCGCGGCCGAGAGCGCCGCCCGCCGTGGCCGTACCCACTGCGCGGCCGACCGTCGGCGCAACGCCCGTGGGACACGAAGAGCCCGTCGCAACACCGCTCCTCCCGAGCGTGCCGACGGTCTTCGCCGGCTCGTCCGGGCGAATCGTCCGTAAGCCGTAGTCACGCAACGAGCCGGCCTGGGCCGGCTCAGCCGTGACAGCGGCCGTCGGCCGCTTCCGCGGTCACGAGCTGAGCCGGCCTGCAGGCCGGCTCGTTGACGTGACCGCAACGACCCGGTAGGTTGTACGGCGTGCCGCGCTCCGCAGCGACACTCGCCACCACGCCGCACTCGGGTATCCGCGAGGTGCAGACGCTCGCCGCCCGCTTCACCGACGTACTCAATCTCGGCGTCGGCGATCCCAACTTCGGGACGCCCGACCACGTCATCGACGCAGCGGCGCTCGCCGCCCGCGAGGGCTGGACGAAGTACACGCAGTCGGGCGGCCTGCCCGGGCTCCGGGAGCTGATCCACGAGAAGGTGCGGCAGCGCAACGGGATCGAATGCGGGCTCGAGCAGATCGTCGTCACGACCGGGGGTTGCGGCGGGCTCTTCACGACCCTGCTCTGCCTGCTCGATCCCGGGGACGAGGTTCTGCTGCCCGATCCGGGCTGGGCCAACTACCCGCCGATGGTGCACGTGCTCGGCGGCACCTCCGTGTTCTTTCCGCTCGATCCCGCCCACGGCTTCGACCCCGACGCGGAGGGGCTCGAGGCGCTCGTGACGCCGCGCTCCAAGGCAATCATCCTGAACTCGCCCGGCAACCCCACCGGAGGCGTCCACGGGCGCGAGTCGATCGCCGCGGTCCTCGAGCTGGCCCGCAGGCACGACCTCTGGGTGATCTCGGACGAGTGCTACGACGAGCTCGTCTTCGAGGGCGAGCACGTCAGCTCCGTCACCGTCGGCGAGGCGGAGCGGGTCATCACGGTCTTCACGTTCTCGAAGTCCTACGCGATGACCGGCTGGCGGGTCGGCTACGTCGTCGCGCCCTCCGAGCTGGCCGGAGCGATCGCCAAGGCGCAGGAGCCCGTCGTCGGCAACGCGGCGAGCGTGTCCCAGAAGGCGGCCGAGGCGGCGCTCAACGGGCCGCAGGAGTGTGTCGGCGAGATGCGCGACGCCTACCGGGAACGCCGGGACGCGGCGATCGCGCTCCTCGAGGACGCGGGCGTCGGCTACGTCCGGCCCCGCGGCGCCTTCTACCTCATGGTGGATGTCTCTCCCGCCGGCGGTTCGCTTCCGTTCGCCCGGCGCCTGCTCGAAGAGCATCGCGTGGCGGTGGTGCCCGGCAGCGCCTTCGGGCCACGAGGCGAGGGCTGGGTCCGCGTCTCCCTCTGCGTCGATCCCGAGACCCTCGTCGCGGGCGTGGAGCGACTCGCCGCGGTCGTCCGGGAAGCCGCCCCCGCGGTCAGGTAAGACGAGCCTCAGGCAGGCGGCGCGGCCGCGCCGAAATCGAGCAGCACCTTGCCGAACTTGCCGCGCCCCTCGAGGCGCTCGAAGGCCGCGGCGGCCTCCCCGGCGGGGAAGACCGAGTCGACGATCGCTCTCACGCGGCGCGCGGCGAGCCCGGGACCGACGTCGCGTGCGAAAGCCTCGACGGCCGCCGCCTTCTCCTCGACCGAGCGCGGCCGCAGGACGGTGCCCCGCATCGAGGCCCGCTTCGTCATCAGCCCCAGCAGGGGGATCTCGGCCTGATTCCCGGCGCCGACTCCGACGACGACGATCCTGCCCTGTCGCGCGAGCACGTCGAGGTTGCCGGGGAAGTGCGGCGCGCCGACGAGCTCGAGCACGACGTCGACACCGTGGCCGGCGGTCTGCTCGCGCACCTCGTCGACGAACGCCTCGTCCCTGACCGGGTCGGCGCCGATCGACGCAACGGCCTCTGCCGCCGCGTCGGACCGCACGACCGCGATGACCCGCGCGCCCAGCTCGACCCCGATCTGACATGCCGCGCTGCCCACGCCGCCCGCGGCGCCGTGGACGAGCAGCGTCTCTCCCCTGGAGAGGCCGCACTGGGTCACGATCGCGTCGTGGGCGGTGATGAACACCTCGGGCACGGCCGCCGCCTCGCGCTCGTCGAGCGCGTCGGGGACTCGCGTGACGTTCGTCTCGTCGACGACGACCCTGTCGGCGAGCCCGCCGCCCCCGACCAGCCCGAAGACGCGGTCGCCGGGCTTCCACGCCTCGGCCCCCTCTCCGGCGGCCTCCACGGTGCCGGCAACCTCGAGGCCCGCGATGTCCGCAGGCACACCCGGCGGCGGCGGGTAGTTGCCCGCGCGCTGGAGGACGTCGGCCGGATTGATGCCCGCAAGGCCGACGCGCACGAGCACCTCACCCGGACCGGGTGCCGGGTCGGGCCGCTCCTGGAGCTCGACGACCTCGTTTCCCCCTGCGCCTGTGAAGACGACTGCCTTCATACCCTGATAGCGTTCTCGACCGCCGTCGAGTGAACCACGGCAACCCCTTTTCCTGACAGACTGAGGGCGGAGTTTCGCATGTCGATCGACACCACGCAGCAGGGGAGCGAACCGGATATCGCGCAGCTCGAGTCGCTCTACGAGCGGATGCTGCAGATCCGGCTGCTCGAGGATGCCGTCCACCGGCTCTTCCTCAACAACGAGATCGAGGGCACGACGCACCTCTACCAGGGCCAGGAGGCGGTCGCGGTCGGCGTCTGCGACATGCTGAAGCCGGGCGACACCGTGGCGGCGACGTACCGCGGTCACGGCGCGGCGCTGGCGCTCGGCGTCGATCAGACGGCACTGCTCGCCGAGCTCCTCGGGCGCGAGAACGGCACCAACGGGGGCCGGGGCGGCTCGATGAACGTCATCTCGCTCGAGCGACGGGCTGATCGGCTGCTTCGGCATCGTCGGCGGCTCCATCGCGGCGGCAACCGGAGCGGCGCTGGCCTCACAGCTGCGCAAGGACGGCACGGTGGCCGTCGCGTTCTTCGGCGACGGCGCCACGAACCAGGCGTACTTCCACGAATGCCTCAACTTCGCGGGCGTGCGGGCGCTCCCGATCGTCTACGTCTGCGAGAACAACCTGTACGGCGAGTGGACCTCGATGTTCCACGTCACCGCCGGCCACGACATCGCCGCCCGGGCAGCTGCGTACGGCATGCCCGCGCTCGAGATCGACGGCAACGACGTGCTCGCCGTGCGAGAGGCCGCGGGCGAAGCCCTCGAGCGCGCGCGCTCGGGCCAGGGCCCGACCCTGCTCGAGTGCAAGACATACCGCCACAAGGGCCACTCGCGCGTCGATCCCGGCAAGTACCGGCCGAAGGAAGAGGTCGACGAGTGGCTGAAGCGCGACCCGCTGCCCCGGCTCGCCGAACGCTCTCGATGCGACCGCGGTCGAGCGGATCCAGAGCAGGGTCGAGGCCGAGCTCGAGCTCTCGCTCTCGGTTGCGCGCGCGGCCGGCACTCCCGACCCCGACCCGTCGGCCTCGGCCTACAAGGAGTGAGGCACCCATGGGCGAGGTGAGCTTCCGCGAGGCGATCCGCGACGGCCTCGCCGAGGAGATGGAGCGCGACCCGAGCGTCTTTCTGATCGGCGAGGACGTCGAGCCGGGGGGCGTCTTCAACGCCACGCCGGGTCTCGTCGAGCGGTTCGGCCAGGACCGGGTCATCGACACGCCGATCTCCGAGCTCGCCTTCACGGCGGCCGCGTTCGGCGCCGCGGTCAAGGGCATGCGCCCGGTCGTCGAGATCATGTTTGCCGACTTCCTCGGCCTCGTCATCGACACGCTCGTCAATCAGGCCTCGAAGTACTGGTACCTCTCCGGCGAGCAGGCGAGCGTCCCGCTCGTCGTGCGGTCCGCCGTCGGCGCCGGCGCCCGGTTCGGCGCCTGCCATTCCCAGACGCCGACAGGCTGGTTCCTCGGCGAGCCGGGCCTGAAGCTGGTCGGCGCGTCGAACGCTGCCGACGCGAAGGGCCTGACGAAGGCGGCGATCCGCGACGACAACCCGGTGATCGTCTTCGAGCACAAGCTGCTCTACGGGCGCAAGGAAGAGGTGCCGGACGGCGAGGAGGCGCTCGTCCCGATCGGCAAGGCATCGGTCCTCCGGTCGGGAAGCGACGTCACGATCGCAGCCGCTCTCGCGATGGTCGAGCCGGCGACGCAGGCGGCGGAGCAGCTCGCGGGCGAGGGAATCGAGGCCGAGGTGATCGATCTGCGGACTCTGCGGCCGCTCGACGCCGACACGATCGCCGCCTCCGCCGCCAGGACCGGGCGGCTCGTCGTCGTCGAGGAGGGACCGCCCATGGGCGGCTATGCCGCCGACGTGGTCGCGCTGGCGGTCGAGCTGGCCGGGCCGATCCGCGCCAAGCGGGTCTCGATGCCCGACATCCCGATTCCCTTCAGCGCGCCGCTCGAGGACTGGGCGCGGCCGTCGGCCGCCAAGGTCGCCGCCGCCGCGCGCGAGCTCGCGGCCGCCTAGCAAGCCCGCGCTTCGGGCCTGCGCCTCCGATCTCCGCGGCGCGAGATTCACGCAAATCGGGGAGCGAGAGCGAGGGTTTTCCGGCCGATCCACGAATGAGATGAACCTCTCTTCGAGGCGGTCACATTGCGAAGTCTCAAGCTCGTAGCGGCGCTGTCGGTGCTCGCGCAGGCGGCTGCGGTCGCTGCGGTGCTCTGGCGCCGCAACCCGCACTAGCCCGCACGCCGGGTCACGCTAGAGTCCGCGCCGGCAGCTAGCTCGAGACGATCCAGGAGGTCAGCGTGGACCCGCTCGCAGTCGCCCAGGGATATTTCGACGCCTGGAACGCCCGCGACCCCGCGGCCATCGCCTCGACGTTCGCGCCCGGCGGCACCTACACCGATCCCAACGTGCCCGGAAGCGTCGATGCCGCGGGCACGGCGGAGTACGCCGGCGGGCTCTTCGCGTCGTTCCCGGACCTCCGTTTCGAACTGCAGAGCACCGGGCTGACGCCCGACGGTCTCGTGGCCGCCCAGTGGCTCATGCTCGGCACGAACACCGAGCCGTTCCGCGGGCTCCCGCCGACCGGACGGGAGATCAGCCTGCCGGGCGCCGACTTCATCCGGGTCAGCGACGCCGGTGTCGAGTCCGTCGAGGGGTACTTCGACACCCGGACCCTGGTCGAGCAGCTCGGCCTCGACGTGATCGTCCAGCCGAGCTCGGTGGGCCCGTTCATGTTCGGCGTCAGCACGCACGTGGCCGGAAAGGACGCGAAGCCCGGCGCCGTCAGCATGACCGTGCTCGAGGCCAGAAACGATGAGGAGAAACAACGCGTCCGCGAGCTGTCGCGCCGCGTCGCCCAGGACATGCTCGCGATGCCCGGTTTCATCGGATGGCTCGGCGTCATCGTCGGCTCGAGGATGTACACGGTCACCGCCTGGGAGGACGCGGACAGCGTCCTCGACCTGCGCGGCAGCGCCGCGCATCGCGAGGCGATGCAGACCTTCTTCGGCCCGGACTTCTCGGCGGGCGGACAGACCGGCGTCTGGGTGCCGGAACGCCTCAACGGCCTCTGGGTGCGCTGCCGGGCCTGCGAGGAGATGGTCCGTGCAGACCAGGGGGAGCAATGCCGCTGCGGCGCCGAGCTCCCCGCGCCGCCGCGCTGGTGGTAGGCGTCAGACGCTAGGCTCCCCGTCGTGCGCACGCGAGAGCTCGGACGAAGCGGCCTCACGGTCTCGGCGATCGGCCTCGGCTGCATGGGCATGTCCGAGTTCTACGGGACGCCCGACGAGGCCGAGGGGATCCGGACGATCCACCGGGCCCTCGAGATCGGCGTGACGTTGCTCGACACCGCGGACATGTACGGCCACGGCGCCAACGAGGAGCTCGTGGGCAAGGCGATCGCGGACCGGCGCGAGCAGGCGATCGTGGCGACGAAGTTCGGGATCGTCCGCACGGAGGACCCGAGCCTGCGGCGCCTTCAACGGCAGCCCCGAGTACGTGCGCGCCTCGTGCGAGGCCAGCCTGCAGCGGCTCGGGATCGACGTGATCGACCTCTACCAGCTGCACCGGGTCGATCCCGACGTGCCGATCGAGGAGACGGTGGGCGCCATGACCACGCTCGTCGAGGAGGGCAAGGTGCGCTACATCGGCCTCTCGGAGGCGCTGGAGGAGGACATTCGCCGCGCCGCGGCCGTCGCCCCGATCGCATCGCTCCAGAGCGAGTACTCGCTCTTCGAGCGCAGGCTCGAGGACGGCATCCTCGACGTGTGCGAGGAGCTGGGCATCGGGTTGCTTCCGTATGCGCCGCTCGGCCGGGCGATGCTGACCGGCCGCATTCAGGGCCTGTCCGACCTGGACGACGGATGACGCCCGGCACCGCTGGCCGCGCTTCGCAGAGGAGAACATCGACCACAACCTCGGGCTCGTCGGGCGGCTCGAGGCCTTCGCCGCCGACAAGGGCGTGACCGCCGGCCAGCTCGCGCTCGCCTGGCTGCTCGCCCAGCGGCGAATGGATCGTCCCGATACCAGGCACGAAGCGCGTCGCCTACCTCGAGGAGAACGCAGCGGCTGCGGAGGTCGACCTGACCCCTGCGGAGCTTGCGCTCATCGACGAGGCGGTTCCGCGCGGCGCGGTCGCGGGCGAGCGCTACCCGCCGGAGCGCATGCCGACCTGGACGTCGGCGCTCGCTAGGGCAAGGGCGCCGCGCCCGCGGCTGAGCGGCTCGACTCAGCCGGCCGCGACCGCGGCGGCCGGAGGCCGCGGTCACCGCCGCGCCAACGCGGCGTCGAGGCAGGCTGAGCCCGCCGGGCTCGCCCCCCTCCCAGATTCCACTGGTCAGGCCTCCGTCCACGGCGAGCGCGGTGCCCGTGACCCAGGCGGCCTCGTCGCTCGCCAGGTAGACGAACGCGTCCGCGATGTCGCGCGGCGTGCCGAGGCGTCCGAGCGGGTGCAGGCGCGTCGCGAAGGCGCGCGAGGCCTCCGGGTCGGGCTGGCCCTCGAGAAAGCGCTCGAGCATCGGCGTCTCCGTGAATCCCGGGCAGACGCAGTTGACCCTGATGCCCGCCTTCGCGCCGTCGAGGGCCATGCACTTCGTGAGCATGACCGCGCCGGCCTTGGACGCGCAGTAGGCCGCCTGTCCGCCCGAGGCCCAGAGCCCGACCACGGATGCCGTGATCCCGATCGAGCCGCGGGACTCGACGAGGTGCGGCCACGCCGCCTTCGACACGAGATAGATGCCTTTGAGATTCGTGGCGAGGCCGTCGTCCCAGTCGGCCTCGTCGACCTCGTGCGCCGCGCCGAGCACGGGCCGGCCGGCGTTGAGGACGAGCGAGTCGATCCCGCCGAGCCGGGCGACGGTCCCCGCGACGCATTCCTCGGCGCTTTCGCGCGACCGCACGTCGCAGCGCACGTCGCCGCCCTCGAGATCGGCGGCGACGACGAGAGCGCCCTCGGCCCGGAAGCGGTCGACGATCTCCGCACCGATGCCCGAGCCCCCGCCGGTGACGAGCGCCCGCTTGCCTTCCAGCCTCCCCATGCGCCTCCGGGTTGATTCGCGAATCGTCGGCGCGTCATTATCCCGACATGAGCGATCGTCTCGCGGGCAAGGTCGCGCTCGTGACCGGCGCAGGCTCCGGAATCGGCCGGGAGACCGCGCTTCGTTTCGCGCAGGAGGGAGCAGCAGTCGCAGCGGCGGACCTGCGGGGCGACTCCGCGCTCGCGACCGCGGGCGAGATCGGGGGGCAAGCCCTCGGTCTCGAGCTCGACGTCACGCGCGCCGACAGCATCGACAGCGCGCTCGAGGCGGTGGTCGAGCGCTTCGGCGGGCTCGACGTCGTCGTCAACAACGCCGGGGTGACGATCGTCGGCGCCGCGCACGAGCTCGACGAGGCCGACTGGGACGCTGAGCTTGCCACGAACCTGAAGAGCATCTACCTCGTCTCCAGAGCGGCATGGCCGCACCTCGAGGCTCGCGGCGGCGGCGCCATCCTCGTCACGGCCTCGATCGCCGGTATCTGGGCGATCCCGGCCGACGCCGCCTACTGCGCGTCGAAGGCGGGCGCGATCATGCTCACGAAGTGCATGGCACTCGACGGCGCCAAGGCGGGAATCAGGGTCAACTGCGTCTGCCCCGGGTTCACCGAGACACCGATGATCGAGGGGTACTTCGCAGACCAGCCCGATCCGGACGCGGCGCGTGCCTTCGCCGTCTCGATACACCCGCTCGGCAGGCTCGGCCGGCCGCGTGACATCGCCGACGCGTTCGTCTATCTCGCCTCCGACGAGGCCGGCTGGGTGACGGGCACCGCGCTGGTCGTCGACGGCGGCCTGATCTCCGGCATCTGGGGCGGCTGAGCGGCCCCGGCGGCTGAGCGGCCGGTAAGGGCGCAGCAGCCCGCACAGCGGACGCCGAAGGCGGCCGCGGCGGTGTCGCGCAGGCCGCGCGCTTGGAGCGGCCGGAGGCCGCGGTCACAGGCTGGACGTAAGAACCGGCGCACCGGCGACACCAAGTTCCTCCGACAACGCACCGCAAGGAGGAGCGAATGTCCCGGCGCTCTGGAGGGGCTCTCAACGTCGTCATCGTCGCCTGCGCAGTCAGCGCCGGCGTCCACGCTGCGCTCGTACCGGATCACCTCGCCGAGGGAACCGGCGCCGGGCTGGCCTTTCTCGGTTCGGCGATCGTGCTGGCGGGGCTCGTCGCAGCGCTAACACGGCGGCCGGGCACGGCGGCTCTCATCGGCACGATCGCGCTGCTCGCAGGCCTGATCGGAAGCTACGCCGCCGCGATCACCTCCGGGCTGCCGCTGCTGCACCCAATGCCGGAGCCGGTCGAAGGCCTCGCCGTCTTCACGAAGGCCGTCGAAGCCGTCGGGCTGCTCGCGGCAGCGCACCTGCTGCTGCGCGACCGCCCCGCGCTCCTCCTGCCGGTGCTCCCACGACCGAAAGGAACGCTCACATGAACACGCGAGGCTACCGCCCGCTCCCGCTCGCGCTCACGATGTTGATAGCGCTCGTCAGCGCCCTGGTGGCGCTCGGCGTCTCCGGCGGGAGCGACGCGACCGCCCACAGCAGCATGAGCCACCAGGCGACGCACGCCACGGTCGTCACGGCAAGGCGGGGATCTCGAAGAAGGAGCTCGCCCTCCGCCAGAAGATGCGCCGCCTCTGGGAGGACCACATCACCTGGACCCGGCTTGCCGTCATCAGTCTCACCACGGATTCGCCCGACACCGAGGCGACCGTCGGCCGGCTGCTCCAGAACCAGGCCGACATCGGCAACGCGATCAAGCCGTACTACGGCGCCGCGGCCGGGCAGCAGCTGACCGAGCTCCTGCGCGATCACATCCTGATCGCCGCCGACCTGATCGCCGCCGCCAAGGCCGGCGACCAGGACGCCGTGACCGCTCAGCAGGCGCGCTGGACGGCCAACGCCGACGAGATCGCGACCTTCCTCTCGAGCGCGAATCCGCGCAACTGGAAGCTCGGCGAGATGAAGGCCATGATGCACGACCACCTGAGCCTCACGACAGACGAGGTCGTCGCGCGCCTGCAGCAGGACTGGGAGGCCGACGTCAAGGCCTACGACCGGATCCACGGCCAGATCCTGCACATGGCGGACATGCTCTCGACCGGCATCCTCAAGCAGTTCCCGAACCGCTTCTAGAGTCGCGAGCACGATCCGCTCTCCCGCCCCGGGGGGACGACGGTCTCCCCGGGGCGGAATCGTTCCTCTCCGAGGTAAGAAACCACGCTCGGTGCGCCACTAACTAGACATGCAAACCGAAGCACCACATGAGCAGGAAGAGGCAGAGGTCGTCTCGTGGCGACGCGACCAGCTCGTTCACTCAGGGTTCACGCTACCGCTGGCCGTGCGTCTGGCCGAAGACCCTCGCTACGACCTGCACGCCCTGATCGAGCTCGTCGAGCGCGGCTGCCCACCGGAGCTCGCCGTTCGCATCCTGGCGCCGCTCGAGGTGAGCGACGCGGCATGAACGCGATTAGCATTCCCGGCGTCGAGCCTGTGCCGCACGTCACACCTGACAGCGCCGCGACCGGAGCCCCGGCGGCGCCGGCCCCGCTGCTCGACGAGGAGTCGCGCGACTGGCTGCGTGATCTGCGTGCCGAGGGAGCCGTTCGTGACCAGGCCCTCGCACGCCTGCACGCACTGCTCCTTCGCGCCGCCCGTTTCGAGGTCGCCCGCCGCCGGCACGGCCTGCCTTACCTCCGCGGCGACGAGCTCGGTGACATCGCGCTCGAGGCTGCCGACGACGCGCTCATGAGCGTGCTCGCCCGCCTCGACGACTTCCGGGGAGCGAGCCGCTTCACGACGTGGGTCTACAAGTTTGCGCTGCTGGAGGCCGCCGTCAAGCTCCGCAAGCGCGCCTGGCAGGGACGCGAGCTGCCGCTCGAGCCGGAGACCTGGAACCTGTTCTCGAGCGCCGGCCTCGAGCCCGATGCCGAGGCAGAGCAGAGCGAGCTCATGGCCGCCGTGCAGCAGGCGATTGCCGATGAGCTGACCCCGCACCAGCGCCGCGTCCTCGTGGCGCTGACCCTGAACGGCGTGCCGATCGACGTCCTCGCCGAGCGGCTCGGCACGACGCGCGGCGCGCTCTACAAGACGCTGCACGACGCGCGGCGCAAGCTGCGCAAACACCTGGACGAACACGGACTTTCGTTGGAAACATCACTGGAGGAGACGAGTTGATGAAGCGATCGGATCTCGAGCAGGTGCTCGGTCGCCTCCTCGGTCCCGCCGAGCAGGACATCGGCTGCGACGCGTGCTTCGACCACCTCGACCGCTACGTCGAGCTCGAGCTGGCCGGCGAAGACGTCGACGCGGCGATTCCCGGCTTCCGCGCGCACCTCGACGGCTGCCCGGCCTGCCGCGAGGAGCACGAGAGCCTGCGCGCTCTCGTGAGCGGCGAGCAGCCTTCCTAGCGCCAACGACGTAAGACCACATCCGCTCGGGACACAAACGAGCGTGAGTTACCGCTGCTTTCTGCCGGCCGTGACGAGGCCGGTCACAACGGAGGAGTAACCAGCATGCAAGAGCACAGCA
Organism: uncultured Thermoleophilia bacterium; assembly: GCA_963780385.1. GTDB lineage: Bacteria > Actinomycetota > Thermoleophilia > Gaiellales > Gaiellaceae > CAWACA01. The sequence goes on from CAWACA010000027.1 coordinate 115,141, forward strand.
CGAACGTCCTCGCGTCGCGGAACGGCTCCGCGCCGAAGCCGGTGCACGACCCGCCCGTTCAGCCGGAGGAATCGAAACCGTGGGAGTATTTCTCCCCACGGCAGATCGATCCCGCCGACTGGCTTCGCTACGAGGGCTACATGACGGAGATCTTCGGGGCGCTCGGAATGGAGCTCGGGACGCCCGGGACGGAGCGGACACCCGAGCGGTTCCTGCAGGCGCTGTTCGACGCGACGTCCGGCTACGAGGGCGACCACAAGCTGCTGACGACGTTCCCGACCGAGTGCCGCTGCGAGCCGGGTTGCCTGCTGAGCCAGGTGGTCGAGGGGCCGATCTCCTTCTACGCGCTGTGCGAGCATCACTCGTTGCCGTTCCGCGGGTACGCGCACGTCGGATACGTCTCGCACGAGCAGATCGTCGGGATCTCGAAGCTGACCCGGCTGGTGCGGCTGTTCGCCCAGCGCTTCACGGTGCAAGAGCGTCTCGGCGAGCAGATCGCCGACGCGCTCGGCGAGCTGGTGGATCCGCACGGGGTCGCCGTCCATCTGGAGGCGGAGCACATGTGCATGCAAATGCGCGGCGTGCGGGAAGAACACTCCAAGACGACGACGACAGCCTGGCGGGGCGGCTATGTCGAAAGCGCGGATCTGCGACGCGAGTTCCTGACCGAGGTGCGAAGCCACAACCCGTGGAAGTGACGGAGAGAGCGAGGCAAGCGATGGAGACCACGACCAACCACCTGATCGTCGGCGGTGGCATGACGGCCGACGCCGCCTGCAAGGGCATCCGCGACCTCGATCCGGACGGCAAGATCGTGCTCGTCGGCGACGACCCGCATCCGCCCTACGCCCGGCCGCCGCTTTCGAAGGCGCTCTGGAAGGGCGACGACGAGGACTCGGTCTGGCTCGGAACCGCCGACCTCGGCGTCGACCTGCGGCTCGGACGCCGGATCGTCGACCTCGACCTCGAAGGTCGAACGGCGCGTGACGATCAGGGAGAGACGTACGCCTACGAGCGGCTGCTGCTCGCGACCGGCGGTCGGCCGCGGAAGCTGCCCTTCGGCGGCGACGAGGTCGTCTACTTCCGGACCTTCGACGACTACAAGCAGCTGCGCTCGCTCGCCGCTGACGGCGCGAGCGTCCTCGTGATCGGCGGCGGCTTCATCGGCTCCGAGATCGCCGCCGCGCTCGTCCATGAACGGCTCCGCCGTCACGATGGTGTTCCCGGAGCCCGGAATCGGGGCGCGCATCTTCCCCGCCGAGCTGTCGGCGGCCCTCGTCGACTACTACCGGGAGCGCGGGGTCGACCGTGCTGCCCGAGGCGACGGTGACGGGGATCGAGTGGGACGGCGCCGGGCGGGTCACGCTCGGGGACGGCCGCGTGCTGGAGACGGACGCGGTCGTGGCGGGGCTCGGCATCGAGCCGAACACGGAGCTCGCGGCGGCAGCCGGTCTCCCGATATCGAACGGCATCGTCGTCGACGCGTTCGGGCAGGTCGGGGGTCGCGAGGACGTCTTCGCCGCCGGCGATGTAGCTCGTTTCCCGGTTCCCGCTCTTGACGGAGAGACGCGCGTCGAGCACGAGGATCATGCAAAGAGCCACGGCCGTCAGGTCGGGGCGAACATGGCCGGCGCCGGCCAGCCGTACGAGCACCTGCCCTTCTTCTACTCCGACCTCTTCGACGTCGGCTACGAAGCGGTCGGTGAGCTGGACTCTCGGCTCGAGACGCTCACCGAGCTCGGCGAGTTGGGAGAGAAAGGAATCGTCTATTACCTCGACGGCGACCGGCGCCCCCGCGGAGTGTTGCTCTGGAACCAGTTCGGGCGCGTCGACGAAGCCCGCGAGCTCATCCGCGCCGGAAGCCGGTCGAGCAGAGCGCGCTCTAGCCCGAAACAGGTCGGCTCGCTAGATCGCGCGGCCTGCGGCCGCTCCTCGCCCGAAACCAGCCTTCGGCTGTTTCAGGCTAGATCGCGGGCAGGGAGGGCCGACGGCCGGCCGCGAGGCCGCCGGCCCTTGCCTCCTCAGCCCGTGATCGTCAGCGTGCCCTTCATGCCGGCGTCTTCGTGGCCCGGCACCGAGCAGTAGAAGGTGTAGGTTCCCGGCTGGAGGTCGTCGGCGGTCGTCGTTTTCGTGCCACCGCCCTGGAAGGTCTCGCCCTCGACGTCGACCCCGTTGCCCTCGATCGACACGTTGTGGGGCACGGGCGAGTCGTTCGTGAGGACGATCGAGACCGTGCCCGCGGGAGCCTCGAGCTCGGTCTGGTCGAACGCAAGCTGCCCGCTCGGGTCGGCGGCGAGCTGAAGCTCGGTCGCCCCTCCGGCGGCGGGCGGCGCGCCGGTCTCGGCCGGCGGCGCCGGCTCTGCCGGCGGCTCGGCAGGAGGTGCGGCGGCTTCCTCGTCATCGCCGCCGCAGGCCGCGAGGGCGAGGCCGAGGACCGCGAAGAGCGTCGCCGCGACGATCAACATTCGTCGGGACACAAGGTCTCCTTTCCGTAGGTTCGGCAGGCTCGATCCGCATTCCATTGTGCCCACAGATCGGCAGGCGAAACGCGGAAATTGGGCCGGCCGGCGTTGCGACTCCGCTGGCGCCCCGCACGGGGTGCCGACGTGTGGTAGCTGTAAGCGCCGTGAAAGGGATCGCGCGTCTCGTCGCGGCGTCCGCCGTTCGCCGCCTGCACGACGATGGTCGGCACCGCGTGCGGCGGCGACGAGCGCTCCTCCGAACCGGCCCCGGCCCCGCCGCCGACGACCTCGGCGCCGGTGACCTCGACCAGCGTTGCGACGGACAGAGATCGTCGTCGACCTGGCACCGCTCGGAGGCGCCGGCCCGGCCGGCGAGATTCGCCTGTCTCCGGTGCCGGGCGGCGCCAGCCAGATCGTGGTCGAGGTCGAGGACGCCGAGGGTTACGTGCCGGACGTTCACCCGGGCTCGTGCCTGCGTCTCGGTAGCGGGCCCTCCTATTACCTGTCGCCCGTCGAGGCCGGCAGGTCCGAGGCGCTGGTCGCAGCAGGGCTCGAGCGACTCCTCGACGGCGCCCACGCGCGTCCACCTGCACGAACCGGCGGGCGATCCCGTCGCGTGCGCCGAGCTTCCATCGGGCTAGGGCTGTGGGCGAAAACGTCCTCGACGGGATCGAGCCACAAGCCTTCTGGCGGCACTTCGAGTCCATCACGCAGATTCCGCGGCCGCCACGACACGAGGAGCGGATCGTGGCGCACGTGCGTGGATGGGCCGCCGACCGCGGGCTCGAGGCTCGCGCCGACGCTGCCGGCAACCTCGTCGTCTCCGTGCCGGCGACGCCCGGGCGGGAGTCCGCTCCCACCGTCGTGCTGCAGGGACATCTGGACATGGTGTGCGAGCGCGAGCCGGACAGCGCCTACGACGCTGCGGAGGGCCGCATCGGTCTCGTCCGCGACGGTGACTGGCTCACCGCAGACGGCACGACCCTCGGAGCCGACGACGGCGTGGCGATCGCGGCGATGCTGGCGCTCGCCGAGGACGGATCGCTCCCGCACGGCCCGCTCGAGCTGCTCATGACCGTGGCCGAGGAGGTCGGGCTCGAGGGCGCGAACGCGCTCGATCCCTCGCTCGTGACCGGGTCGATCCTCGTGAATCTCGACGGCGAGGAGGACGGCACCCTGACGGTCGGCTGCTCGGGGAGCGTCGACTCGTGGCTGCGATTCGAGCTGCCGCGTGAGCCACTCGGGGACGCCCGGAGCTTGATGGTGCGGGTCGGCGGTGGGAAGGGCGGTCACTCCGGCATCAACATCGCCGACGGGCAGGCGAACGCGCTCAAGCTGCTCGGCCGCATCCTGCGGGAGGCGCAACGGTCGACTCCCTTCCGCCTCGTCTCATTCGACGGAGGCAAGGCACGAAATGCGATCCCGCGCGAGGCTTCCGCGGTCGTCGCCGTCGAGGAGGAGCAGACCTTCCGCGCCGCCGTGGAGCAGGCCCGGGCCACGGTCGGCGACGCATATGCCGAGAAGGATCCCGGGCTGTGGGTCTCGGTCGACCCGCGCGATTCAGCCGTCGATGCGTGGAGCGACGAGAACACCGGCCGGCTTCTCGATGTCGTGGCACTCGTCCCGAGCGGCCCGCTCTCGATGAGCACGGAGCTCGGCGGCGGCGTCGAGACGAGCACCTCGCTCGGCGTTGCGACGACCGACGGCGCACGGCTCGTGCTGCAAAGCCTGACGCGCACGTCGAACGACGCCTCGCTGCCCGACGTGCTCAACTCGTTCGAGGCTCTGGCCGGGCTCGCCGGCGGGAGCCTCGAGGTGAAGCCGAACTACCCCGGCTGGCGTCCCAACCTCGATTCGCCGTTGCTCGCCGTTGCCCGGAGGGTGCATGCGACGACGTTTGGCAAGGAAGCCGTGGTCTCGACGATTCACGCCGGCCTCGAACCGTCGGTCATCGCCGGCAGGCTCTCCCGGCCGCTCGACATGATCGCCATCGGGCCGCAGATCGAGTTTCCGCACTCCCCCGACGAGCGTCTCGACATCCCGTCGGTCGACCGGTTCTGGAAGCTCCTCGTCGCCCTCCTGGACGAGCTCTCGAGGCCGGGCTCGTGAGCACGGCGGGCTCAGCGCCGCCTACCATGCCACCGTGGATCGCACCAAGCGGCTCAAGCGAATCGCCTGCGTATGCGGCAAGGTCCTTGACGCCAAGGACGACGACGAGCTCTTCGCGAAGGTGCAAGCGCACGTCGCCGCGGACCATCCCGACCTGGTAGGCAAGGTTTCGCGCGAGGACATCCTCGCGCGGGCCGAGGAGATCTAGCCGGCGTTGCCGGCCGCTACGGCCGAGTAGGCGCCGGTGGACGTCTTGCACCGCTGTGCTGGGGGCGATGCCGAGCTCTTCACGAAGCACAATGCGCAGGCGGTCGTAGACGCGCAGCGCCTCTGCGACATTCCCGGTTTGCTCGAGCGCCTCCATCAGGATCCGGTGGCCGGTTTCGCGAAAGGGAGCGAGCTCGATAAGCCGACGGGCGCACTTCACGGCCTGAGGTAGCTCGGCCCCGCCGATTCCGAGGCTGGCCGCTGCCAGACACTCCAGCCCGCTGAGCCGGGCGTCGTCGAGGCGTCGCCGCCAATCCTCGAGCCACGGGCGGTCGTGGCCTCGGAGCGCGGGCCGGCTGGCGATGTCGTAGGTGAGGCTGGACGGGCCCCAGGCGGCCGTCCACTCGCCCTTCGCGACATGCGACTCTGCCCGATGGAGCGCCTCGAGCGCGGCCTCGACGTCGACGAAGGCGTCCTCCGGCAGCACGAGCTCGATCTGTGCTCGTCCGGTCAGCAGCTCGGCGCCGAGGACGCGGCGCAGCTTCGAGAGCAGCACACTGAGCCGCGCGTGATGGTCGGCCGCTGCCTCCTCGCCGTAGACCGCGATCAGCAGCTCGTCGCGGTCGATACGGCGGAGCCGGTTGAGCACGAGGTAGGCGAAGAGCAGCTGGCCCAGGGTTCCCGGCAGGGAATCCTCGACCCGCTGACCCTCCAGCCTCACCACGAACCGGCCGCAGAGCTGGATTCTCGTCTCGGCCGCCTGCGCCATCGCCAACAAGCTTAGAAAGGTCGGCGAAAGGTTCGGGAAAGGCCCGGCCGTCACGATCGCTCCAGGACAACCGAAGGAGGAGCTTCACGTGCGAACGGAACTGCGCAATCGAGGGAATGTCGGGCAGCCCGCAGCTCCCTCGGTGGACGTCATGCGAGTCGTCTCGGTAAACGTCGGCCTTCCTCGCACGTTGCCCTGGAAGGGACGCGAGGTGACAACAGGAATCGTCAAGACGCCTGTCGACGGACGTGTCCGGATCCGTCGACTGAACCTCGACGGCGATCGCCAGGCCGACCTCTCCGTCCACGGCGGGGCAGCGAAGGCCGTCTATGCCTACCCGCTCGAGCACTACGCATGGTGGCGGGAGCAACTCGGGGAGGAGATACCTCTCGGCGCCTTCGGCGAGAACCTCACGGTCGAGGGGCTGCCGCTCGAGGAGGAGGTTGCGATCGGCGACCGCTTCCGCGTCGGGACAGCCGAGCTCGTCGTCACCCAGCCCCGGCTGCCCTGCTACAAGCTCGGGCTTCGTTTCGGCCGCGAACAGATGGTCAAGCGGTTCCTTGCCAGCCGGCGCACCGGCTACTACCTCGCCGTCGAGGTGGAGGGCGACGTGGAGGCGGGCGACCGCGTCGAGACGCTCTCGCGCCATCCGGCGCGGATCCCGGTGGCGGAGATCATCCGGGTGTACGCGACGCGACCGCGACGATCTCGCAACCATCGAGCGGCTGGTCGCCCTCGACGCTCTACCAGACGACTGGCGAGCCTACTTCGAGAAGAAGCTTGCGGAGCAGGGCAGGCGGCTGAGAGCGAGCACGGGCCCCGGAACCGAATTGTCAACGGCTGTCGAGGCACCACCGACTCCACCGTCGAGCGCAAGTGAAAGGACTGCGATGACACACGAGCAGTCAGGCCGGCCTCGTTCCACAGCTCGCCGGCGGAGGCGATGCAGGCGCCTCCAGAGGAGTTCCTCTATCTCGCATGCCTCCGCGAGGGCACCGGCGTCCACGCTCCCGACTTCCTCGCCGTCGTCGATGCCGAGGAGGGCCGGATCGTGCACGAGATGCCGATGCCGAACGTCGGCGACGAGCTCCACCATTACGGCTGGAACCGCTGCAGCTCAGCCTGCCACGGGCCTGATCGCTCGCACCTGATCGTGCCCGGCTTCCGGTCCTCGCGGCATCCACTTCGTCAACGTCGAGTGACGACCCACGGCGGCCGTGGATCGAGAAGGTGATCGAGCCGCGAACGAGATCGTCGCGCAGACCGGCTACACGCGGCCTCACACAGTCCATTGCATGCCCGGCGCCAACGTGGTCGTCTCGATGCTGGGTGACGCCGACGGGAACGGCGCCGGCGGCTTTGCGGTGATCGACGCACAAGACATTCGAAGTCGAGGGCCGCTGGGAGAACGGCGGCGAGACGCCTCGCTTCAACTACGACTTCTGGTACCAGCCGCGGAAGAACGCGCTCGTCTCGTCGGAGTTCGGCGAGCCCAACGCATACGAGAAGGGCTTCGACCTCGACGACGTCGCCAAGGGACGCTACGGGAGCAGACTCAACTTCTGGAACCTCGCCGAACGGCGGCTCGAGCAGTCGCTCGATCTCGGCGAGACCGGTCTCGTCCCCCTCGAGGCGCGCTGGCTCCATGACCCCGACGCCGAGCAGGGCTTCGTCGGGGCCGCCCTTTCGAGCACGATGTGGCTCTTCGACCGTGACAACGGTGGCTGGAAGGCGGATCAGGTGATCGCCGGCGAGAGCGTCGAGCTCGACGGCTGGCCGTTCCCCGTGCCCGGCTTCATCACGGATCTCGTCCTCTCGATGGACGACCGCTTCCTCTACTTCGCCAACTTCCTCCACGGCGACCTGCGCCAGTACGACGTCTCCGACCCGCGCAATCCCGAGGCTGACCGGGCGGCTCTGGCTCGGCGGAGTGCTCGGCAAGCCGAATGACGCCGGCCGCGAGCTGAACGGCGGCCCGAACATGCTCCAGCTTTCCTACGACGGCCGCCGGCTCTACGTCACAAACTCCCTCTATTCGAGCTGGGACAATCAGTTCTACCCGGAGCTGCGCTCGTGGCTCTTGCGGGTCGATTGCGACCCGAACGGCGGCATGGAGGTCGACCGCGACTTCTTCGTCGACTTCCACGACCGCTCTGACGGACCGGCGCGGGCACACGAGGTCCGCCTCCAGAACGGCGACTGCACCACGGAGATCTTCCAGTGACCCAGGCACACCTCATGGGGCTACCCGTGGAGGAGAGCATCCTGCCGCTCGTGCCCGTGGCCGCGGCGATGCTGACGGCCGTCGCCGTCGCCAGTCGGACTTTCGTCGCGGAACGGCTCGTAGCCGCACAGCGCTCGAGGACAGGCCGGCCGACCGCGCGAGCGGATGCACGGAGACCGCAGTCAGCGCGCCGCGGCGTGAGTCTACGAGTCGACGGAGAATCCGAGCGAAGCGAACTGCGCCGACAACGCCTCTGCGTCGTGCCACGGGAACGCCGGCGGGCGGGGAATCCCGAGCGCCCCGAACACAGCGTCCTGGGCGATCTGTGCCATCTCGTGCATCGCGCCTTCGGGTAGCCACGCCGTCAGGACGATCCGGCCGCACTCGGACGTGACGCGCGCGAGCTCGGCAGCGGCCGCGGCAGGATCCGTCGAGAAGACGACGCCGAAGACCGAGAGGACGAGATCGACACTTCCGTCCGGCACCGGAAGCGCCTCCGCCGTGCCCTCGACGAACGTGACGTCGCGCCTGTCGGCGGTCGGGTGTTGCCGAGCGAGCTCGAGCAGCCGACCGGCAGGATCGACCCCCGTCACGTCGGCCCCGCGCGCGGCCGCGAGAAGCGCAGCGTTGCCGGTGCCAGACCCGACGTCGAGGACCGTCTCGCCCTGTCCCGGTGCCGCCTTTTCGACGACGCGCGCCGCGACGGCAATAACTGAGGCCATAGAAAAAGCCCCGTTACCGGGGCTTTTCCGTAGCAGGCCTGTAAGCCGGATTCTGTCTTGGGTGACCATCCATCTAGGCCACCGGTTCCCCGGTGACTCGAGCGGCTACCCGGCTCCTCGGCGGGCCACCTGCGAACGGAGCCTGTTCGCCTTGCACCAGACGGGGTTTGGCGAGCCGCCGTGTCGCCACGACGCTGGTGGGCTCTTACCCCACCTTTTCACCCTTACCGGGCGGCACCTCCGGAGATGCGCCGCCAGGCGGTGTCTTTTCTGTGCCACTTTCCGTCGGCTTTCGCCGCCTGGGGTTTCCCCAGCGCCCTGCCCTTCGGTGTCCGGACTTTCCTCGGACCGCTTGCGCGACCCGCGGCCACCCGGCCTGCCTTTGCAGTGTAGCTCTCCTCCGTGGAACCTTTGTCGCGGCGCTAGGGTCGTAGGATCACATGCGCCGAGGGCCGGCCATCATCGCAATGCTCGCCGTGGCGGCTGCGGCCGCCGCCTGCGGTGGCACCTATCCGGACGCCGGAGCAGAGGCCGAGCTGCCGGCCGCCGGGGCACCTGCGGCCGAAACGGGCTTCGCCACCGAGACGAGCGAATTCTCCGAGACGGGCGGCACAGAGCCGGCCACGACGGGAACACCCGAGCCGCCGCCTGCCCCTGGGCTGAAGCCGCCGCCGATCGTGCTGAAAAGCGAGGCCGGTCGGCAGGAGGCTGTCTTCGGCAGCTACTGCATCACAAGCGTGAGCGACAGCGGCGAAGAAGGGGCGGGTATCTGCACGGACTCGGCGTTCCCCCATCCCAAGGAGCTCACCGTAGCGCGGCCGGGCGAGTCGATCAGGATCACGATCGTAGGGACACACCTCGTCGTCCCGGCCGGCTGCGCGCCGGCAAGCGGCTGCGCCTCGGCGGTCACGATCTATCCGCTCGGCTGCGGTCCCGAGAGAGCCGTTGCCGACTTCGAGCTTTCCAAGGACACGACGCGGTGGGACGTCGATCTCGAGCCCGGCGCGTACGAGCTCTCGGTGTTCGCGTACTTCGACGACGGCGCTGGAACCTCCGGGGATGTCTCCGGCGCGCTGGGCCTGCTCGTCGATCCCGACCGCGAGCCCGCGATCGTCCCCGTGGACGAAAGCCGCGCCGTCTGCCCGTATCCCGAGCAGCCCTGACGGACGGCGCAACTCGCGTAAGATCGCCGCGAGGCGGCCGAGGGTGACGACAGAACGCGATCAGTACTTCCTCGGCCACGCCTCCGTCGAGCAGCAGCGCCTGCGGCAGCAGGCCGAGGAGCTCGGCGGCGAGTCTGCGTGGCTCTTCGATCAGATCGGCCTTCGACCGGGTGCCCGGGTGATCGAGATCGGCTGCGGACCGCAAGGTTGCCTCGAGCTCCTGTCGGAGCGGGTCGGGCCCGAGGGCTCCGTGGTCGGCGTGGAGATCAGCGACGAGGCGGTCGAGCTGGCTCGAACGTTCCTCGAGGAACGCCGGCTGACGAACGCGGAGGTCCTCCACGGGGATGCGAAGAGCACCGGCCTACCCCGAGCGTCGTTCGATCTCGCGACCGCCCGCCTCGTCCTCGTGAACATCCCCGAGCCCGAGGAGGTCATCGCGGAGATGGTCGCTCTCGTGAAGCCCGGCGGCGTGGTGGCTTTGCACGAGGCCGACTGGGGCGCTCATGTCTGCGACCCACCCCTGCCGGAATGGGATCGGCTCATGGTGACCCTGGAGGCGTACGCGACGGCGAACGGCATCGACCTGTTCGTTGGGCGCCGCGTTCCCCGCATGCTGACCACCGCAGGCCTCGAGGACGTTCAGGTCAACCCTCTGATCCATGCGTACGGACCGGGCCATAGCCGGCGGTCGCTCTACCTCCAGTTCGTCAACAACCTCCGCGAGCGGATCGTCGAGGCGGGCCTGATCTCGGACGCCGAGCTTGCGGACTGCACCGCGGCCCTTCAGCGCCATCTGGACGATCCGACGACGCTCGTCTTCTCGCACATCTTCGTCCAGGCGTGGGGCCGAAAGCCGTAGCGGGCCGCGTGCACGCTGTGCGCGCGGAACTCCGCGGCCGCCGCCCGGTGTCCGCTGCGCGGGCTACGCCCTTGCCAGACTGCTCAGCCCCCGATGAGCGTGAGCTGACCGGGGATCTCCTCCGGCGGCGGGCGCTCGAGCACCGAGCCGCACGCGGGGCACTCGACCCGCTCCCGCTCACCTGCGACCTCGACCTCCTCGCCGCACACGAGGCATTCGGCGATCTCGCCGCACAGCAGCGCCACGAGCTCCTCGTCGAGGGTGCGGGTGAGCATGGTCATCGTCATAGGCGCCGGAAGAGGCCGACCACCTTCCCGAGGATCTGCACGTGATCGGGGTACAGCGGCTCCAGGGCCGAGTTCTCAGGCTGGAGCCGGACCCGGCCGTTCTCGCGATGGAAGGTCTTGACGGTTGCCTCGCCCGCCGGTTCGTCTTCTCCGAGAAGCGCCGCGACAACGTCCCCGTCTCTGCCGTCTGCTGCCTGCGAACGACGACGTAGTCGCCGGGCATGATTCCCGCCTCGATCATGCTGTCGCCGCGAACGCGCAGCAGGAACTCGTCGTCGCCTCGCGCGAGCGGTTCGGGCACGGCGACGTAGTCCTCGATGTTCTGCTCGGCGAGGAGCGGCGAGCCCGCCGCGATCTCGCCGATGAGCGGCAACACGTGCACGCTGCCCGCGTCGCGCCCCTGCGGAGGCGTCGCGCCCCACCAGCTCGAGCGCTCGCGGCTTGGTGGGATCGCGGCGCACGTAGCCGGCCTGCTCGAGCTTTGCGAGGTGGACGTGCACGGTCGAAGGCGACGCGAGGCCGACATCCGCGCCGATCTCGCGCACCGTGGGCGGATACCCGTGCTTGCGGGCGTACGCCACGATGAAGTCGTAGATCTCGCGCTGCCGTTTGGAAACCATCCGCCCCCCTAGAATCGAACGTCTGTTCGCATCAGAGTAGCGCGAGAATCGGACGACGTCAACGGCAGATTCGACGGCCGTCCCGGAGACGGCAAACGCTAAGATGAACCGCTGCCTGCGCTGGTGGCGGAATTGGTAGACGCGCAAGGTTGAGGGCCTTGTGGGCCGTTGGCCCGTGGAGGTTCAAGTCCTCTCCAGCGCATCACGCGGGGCCGGAGCGATCCGGCCCCGCGCGCAAGGCCGAGCGCCGGCCGCGGCAAGGCTCGCGACGGCCCGGCGCGGCCTCGCATATGGAAGGACGGAGCCCAGGCGGCTGAGCGGGCGGCTCGGCCGCCCGCGACCCGCCTAAGAGCGGCCGCAGGCCGCGGTCACGCAGCCCTAGCGGGCAGTCAGGCGATCTCGTGGGCCGGACAGGTCCGGCCCCTATGTGCCTGGTGGCCGCGGAGTCCCGCCGACGAAGGCGGGTCAGCGAGGAGCCTCACCACTCGACGAGCTTCCAGATCTCGGCCTGCGCCTCGCCCGCATCGGCGCCGATCTCCGCGAAGATCGCCACCGCCCGCTTGAGCTCCTCCATCGCCTCGTCGGACTCGCCGACGGCATGGAGCTGGTCGGCGAGATTGTTGCGCAGAGCCGCTTCCCGGTGGCGATCGCCTTGCGCCGCGCAGAGCGCCAGCGCCTCTCGGGTGAGCTCGACCGCCTGCGGGAGATTGCCCTCGGCTCGCTCGACGAACGCCAGGTTGTTCAGCGCGGCGACGCGCGCACGCGGATCGTCCAGCACTCCGGCCAGCTCCAGGCTGCGCCGGAGCTCCTCGCGGGCTTCGTCGAGCGCGCCCCGGCTCGCCGCGAGGATGCCGAGGATGTTGTGAGCCTGCGCCAGCGCAGCGGTGTCGCCGGCCCGCTCGGCGAGCTCGAGCGCGTGCCTCGCGAGCTCGGCTGCGACCTCGGCCCGGCCACGCCGGTGCTCGTTGAGGCTCCGGTCCGCCTCGACGCGCGCCAGCCGGGCGTCGTCGTCGGCGAGCGCGGTCGCCGCGGCCTCGTAGCGCGCCGCGGCAAGATCCCACTCGCCGCGGCGGTGGTGCACGGCTCCGAGCTCGTGCTCGATACGTCCCAGCTGCGTCGGCTCGGTAGCCAGTGCCGCTGCCGCCTCGAGGCTTGCGATCGCCGGCCCGTACTCGCCCAGGAGGGTCAGCAGCTCGCCTGCGGCCTCGTGCAGCTCGGCTTCGTCCGGATGGCCGAGCGCCAGCGCCGCCTGGAAGTGTGCGACCGCCTCCGCGGGCGCGAGCAGCTCTCGCGCGCGCTCGCCCGCCAGCCGGTGGTACTCGGCCGCCTCGGCGTCTCGGCCCGCGAGCGCGTAGTGCTCGGCGATCACCACGGCCCGCTCGGCACGCTCGCGCGGCGATCTCGCCGCAAGCGCCTCTGCGGCCCTCCTGTGCAACAGCCGACGTCGCGCGAGGCTCGTGTCCGCGTAGATCACGTTGCGCATCGATTCGTGAGCGAAGGCGTAGCTTTCGTCCTGCTCGATCAGCAGGCCGCGGCGCTCGACCTCCTCGAGCGCGGCGATCGTCTCCTCCTCGCTGCGGCCGCACGTCTCCCGCACAGCCTCGAGATCGAAGGATGTACCGAGCACGGCCGAGGCCGCGAGTACCTGGCGCGCGCCTTCGCTCACCGCCGCGACGCGGCTCCGCACGAGCTCGGCGACGCTTTCGGGACATCGCCCCCGCTCGACTCGCCGAGCGCCGCCAGATACTCGACGACGAAGAGCGGCAGGCCGTCGGTCTGGTCGTACAGTCGGTCCGCCGAGCTCTCCGCACCGGCTACGCGCGCGAGCTCGGCGACGGCCGCGCGGTCGAGCCGCTCCGGCGCCACGACCAGCGCCAGCCGGGAGCGGCGCGCATCGGCCACGAGCTCGCGCAGAGGGTGCCCGGACGGCACGTCTTCCGTGCGCCACGACAGCGCGATGCAGACAGCGCGCCCCCGCAGGCGCCGTACAAGGAATCCGATCACGTCGAGCGACGCCGAGTCGGCCCAGTGTGCGTCGTCGAGGACGACGAGGCCCGGTCGCCGGCCCGCGGTCAAGGCGGACAGGACGTCGGCGAGCGCGCTCACGAAACGGCTCGCCGCTCCGGGGCTGTCGCCGGGCGACGGCCGGAGGCAACCCCGCCCGCAGGTCGCCCAGCTCCGGCACGAGCCGGGAGGCTTCCGCCAGAACGGTAGGCGGAAGCTCGGCCACCCGCTGCGCCGCGTCCGGTTCCACCGTGAGCCTGCGCATCGCGTCGAGAATCGGAGCGTACGGAAGCTCCGTCTCTGCCTCTGCTGCCCGCACGACGACGGTCACCGCTCCCTGCTCGGCGGCCCGAGCCGAGAGCTCGTCCAGCAGCCGCGTCTTGCCCAGGCCGGCCTCGCCCTCGATCACGAGCAGCCGCCCGTCGGGCGCGGCGCTCTGCCACGCGGCGACGAGGCTGCTCAGCTCCTCGCCCCGGCCCACGAACGGGAGCGACACCGCCGCCTCCTCGGCCGGCCGCGCGGCGGGCTCCGGGCCGCCGGCCGCGGCAAGCTCCCGGCACTGATCTGCTCGTAGAGCTCCGTCGTCTCCGCAAGCGGGGCCACTCCGAGCTCGCGGTGCAGGGTCGCGTACGCAGGTCGCGGTACTGCTCGATCGCGGCGGCACGCTCGCCGGCCCAGGCGTACAGCAGCATCAGCAGTCGGTGACCCGACTCGGCGAGGGGGTCGAGCTCGAGCCGCCGGCGCGCGTGCTCGATCGCAGGCTCGAGCCGGCCGGCCTCCGCCTCCTCCGTGGCCACGCGCTCGAGCCCGGTCCCGAGCTCGCGCCGCAACGACTGGCCTTCCGCGGTCTGCCAGTGGTCGAAGTCGGCGCTGTCCCGTAGAGCGAAGCCTTCGAGCAGATCGCCGCGGTAGAGACCGACGGCCTCGTCGGCACGGCCGTCGGCGAGCAGGCCCCGGAAGCGGGAGACGTCCAGCTCGACGCCGTCGCCTTCGAGCCCGACGGAGTCGCCGGCCGACGACAACCAGCGACCGCCGAGCCCGGAGTTGAGCGTCGAGAGCGTGCGCCGGAGCGCGGCGCGCGCGTTCGTGGGGTCGGACTCCGGCCAGAGCAGGTCGGCGAGCGCCTCGCGCCGCGCCGGGCGGCCGGTCACCGCGAGATACGCGAGCAGCGCGACGGCCTTGCGGGTGTCGACCTGCAGGGGCCGGCCGTCCACCTCGATCCGCGGTGGGCCCAGGAGCGAAATCTCGAGGCCCGCCATGGCCGTAACGAGTCTAGACCCCGTTACGGGAGCCGTAACGGGGCCGGAACGGTCGCGCGTCAACCTCTGCCCATGAAACGCTTCGCGTCGAGGCGGTGGCGAATGCCTGCGCGTTACCGGAGAATCCGTTGATTCAGGCTCTCGGTCGTTCCCATGTGAGCGCGGCGCTCGCGTTCTTGCCCCTCGCCTTGCTCGCTCGCGCTCGCCGCCGGCACGCTCGTCCTCGGCGTCGTCGACGGTCGCTGGGACGACGCCATCGTGCTCGTCCCGGCCGTGGCGTTCGCCGCCGTCGGGTCGATCGTTGCAAGGCGACGGCCTGGAAACCCCATCGGCTGGCTGTTCTGCGTCGTCGGGGTCGTCCTCGCCGTCGCGGTGTTCGCCACCGCCTACGGCTTCCACGCCCTCATCGCCGAACCGGGCTCCCTCCCCGGAGGCGCGTACGCGGCATTTGTCGGCGCGAACATCTGGGCGGTGGCGTTCTTCGCGGGGGTGCTGATCCTCCTGCTGTTCCCGACGGGAACGCCTCCGTCGCCCCGCTGGCGACCTCTCGTGTGGCTCCAGGGTGTCGGTCTCCTGATCTACTTCGTCGGCGTACTCACGCCGGAGATGCTCACCGAGCCTTTCGAGCGGGTCGAGAACCCGCTCCGCATCGAAGGAGCGCCTGAGGCGCTCGGGAACGCTGCCACCGCCGGCTGGTTCATCCTTCTCCCGAGCATCCTCCTCGCCGCGGCGGCGCTCGTCGTGCGCTACAGGCGCTCCGGAGCCGTCGAGCGTCAGCAGCTCAAGTTGATGGCGAGCACGGGCGTGCTCTTCGCCGTGGCTTTCTTGGTGGAGAACTTCTCCCAGGACACCGGGTCTGGCGTTTTCGAGGAGGTGGCGGGCGTGCTGGCGATCGCTGCGCTCACCGCAATCCCGATCGCCGCCGGATTCGCGATTCTCAGGTACCGCCTCTACGACATCGATCTGCTCATCCGCCGAACGCTCGTCTACGGCGTCGCCACCGTCGGGCTGGCCGGCCTCTACTTCGGGATCGTGCTCGCCCTGCAGGAGGTGTTCTCGTCGTTCGCGGGCGGCTCCGACCTGGCCGTCGCCGTGTCGACGCTCGCCGTCGCGGCGCTGTTCGGCCCTGCTCGCCGCCGCGTGCAGCAGGCGGTCGACCGGCGCTTCTACCGCCGCCGCTACGACGCCCAGCGCACGCTCGAGACCTTCTCCGCCCGCCTCCGCGACGAGGTCGACCTCCGCCAGCTGCGCGAGGAGCTCGGGCGCGTCGTCACGGAGACGATGCAGCCCGCGCATGTCTCGCTCTGGCTCCGGAGCCCGCAATGAGGCCGAGGCTCCTCGCCCGCGTGCTGCTCGTCGTCACCGTGTTGCTCACGCTGGCTCTGATCGTCCTCGTCGTGCTCCTCGAGCTGGACGCGTCGTATCGAGCCCCCGACTCGCTGATGCGCGCGCCTGCCGGACATCATCATGACGCTCTCGTTCGTGATCGTCGGCGCGGTCGTGACGATCAAGCGCCCGGACAACCTCGTCGGGTGGGCCCTCTCGCTCGCAGGCCTCGGGCTTCTCGTCTCGGGGGTTCTCGGCCTCGTATGGAGAGCTGGCGCTGTTCGCGAAGCCCGAGCAAGAGCTCCCCGGCGGCGGCGCGGCGGCCGCCGTCGTCGACGGTGCGTGGACACCGCTCATGGCCGGCGTGTTCCTGCTTCTCGTGGTCTTCCCTTCCGGCCGGGCATCCTCGCCGCGTTGGCGCACGATCACGGCAGTCGTGCTCGGCTGCCTTCGCAGTCGTCTGGGTGCTCGTCATCGACCGCACCGGGGAAACTCGACCCTCCCTTCGAAGCCTTCGAAAATCCGCTGGCCTTCACCGACAGCCAGAGCTACCTCGCGATCGCCTGGGTGCTCATCGGAGCCTGCCTCGTCGCGATCGCCGCGGCTGCGGTCAGCCTCCTGCGCAGATTCCGGCGGTCGAGGGGAGAGGAGCGCCAGCAGTTCAAGTGGTTCGCGGCCAGCGCAGGGCTGCTGCTGCTGACGCTGCCGTTCTCCGCGATCTTCAACTGGTCGGGCGTAGCGGGCGCGATCTTCGGGATCGCTCTCATCGCCCTGCCGATCTCCGTGGGCATCGCGATCCTGCGCTACCGGCTCTACGAGCTCGACGTGATCATCCGCAGGACGCTCGTCTACGGCGGGCTCTCCGCCCTCCTCGCGGGCCTGTACTTCGCCATCGTGCTCGCGCTACAGGAGGTGTTCTCGTCCTTCGCCGGCGGCTCGGACCTGGCCGTCGCGGTCTCGACGCTCGCCGTGGCCGCGCTGTTCGGCCCTGCCCGCCGCCGCGTTCAGCACGCCGTCGACAAGCGCTTCTACCGCCGCCGCTACGACGCCCAGCAAACACTCGAGACCTTCGCCGCTCGCCTGCGCGACGAGGTCGACCTCGACGCGCTCGGCAGCGAGTTACGTACCGTCGTTCGCGACACCATGCAACCCTCCGGCGTCTCGCTCTGGCTTCGCCCTGCTCAGGAGAAGCGGTGACGAGCGGCCGCGTCGCCTGGTCGCTCTTCGGGCTTTCGGCCCTCTTCGCCGCCGCCGGGCTCACACTGTGGACGCTCACGCGCTCACTCGAGGTCTCGGACCTGCCGCGTGCGACCGATCCCGCCCTGATCGTCGCGATCCTGCGCCTATTCGGCCGTCGGCTCCCTGATCGTCTCGCGCCGATTCGGGAACCGGGTCGGCTGGATCTTCTGTCGGCGGGAGTCGGGCTTCAGATCGCACTGTTCTGCGAGGAGTACGCGATCTATGCGCTTCGAAAGGCGCCGGGCTCGCTGCCGGGGGGCTCCTGGGCGGGGTTGGTGTCAGATCTGGCGCCGGTCGCCGCGCTCGCGCTCGGAACGTTTCTCCTCCTGCTCTTTCCCACCGGGCAGCTGACGTCCCCACGCTTCCGGCCTGTCGCCTGGCTCGCCGCTGCCGCGCTACTCGTAATGGGGCTGGGAATCACCCTGGGGCCGGGCACGCTGTCGAGCGTTACCGGGGTAGACAAGCCCATCGAGATCGAGTTCCCGTTGTTTTCCGGCAGCGATTGGGCCTGGCTCGGGACCATGCTCGCGCTCCTGCTGGCAGTCGTGTCCATGTTCGGCCGATATCGCTCCGCAAGGACGGAGGAGCGGCAGCAGCTCCGCTGGTTTCTGGCGGCGGCGCCGATCTTCATCGCCTCGTTCTTCGTGATCGGCGTGGGCGAAGTGCTGTCCGTGCTCGGCGCGCTCGGGCTCGCGAGCCTGCCGATCGCGGCCGGCATCGCGATCCTCCGTTATCGCCTCTACGACCTCGAGGTAGTCGTCCAGCGAACGCTCGTCTACGGCGTCGCCACCGTCGTTCTCGCCGGCCTCTACTTCGGCATCGTGCTCGCGCTGCAACAGGTCTTCTCGTCCTTTGCCGGCGGGTCCGACCTTGCCGTCGCAGTGTCGACCCTCGCCGTCGCCGCCTGTTCGGCCCGCCCGCCGGCGCATCCAACAGTTGGTGGACCGCGCTTCTACCGCGCCGCTACGACGCCCAGCGACCTCGAGACCTTCGCGCCGCCTGCGCGACGAGGTCGACCTCGACGCGCTCGGTAGCGAGCTACGTACCGTCGTTCGCGACACTATGCAACCCTCCGACGTCTCGCTCTGGCTTCGGTCCTGCTCAGGAGAAGCGGTGACGAGCGGCCGCGTCGCCTGGTCGCTCTTCGGGCTTTCGGCCATCTTCGCCGCCGCCGGGCTCACACTGTGGACGCTCGACGCGCTCACTCGAGGTCTCGGACCTACCCGCGTGCGACCGATCCCGCCCTGATCGTCGCGATTCTCGCCTACTCGGCCGTCGGCTCCCTGATCGTCTCGCGCCGGTTCGGGAACCGGGTCGGCTGGATCTTTCTCGTCGGCGGGAGTCGGGCTTCAGATCGCACTGTTCTGCGAGGAGTACGCGATCTATGCACTTAAAAAGTCGCCGGGCTCGCTGCCGGGAGGCTCCTGGGCGGGGTTGGTGTCAGACCTGGCGCCAGTCGCCGCGCTCGCGCTCGGAACGTTTCTCCTCCTGCTCTTTCCCACCGGGCAGCTGACGTCCCCACGCTTCCGGCCTGTCGCCTGGCTCGCCGCTGCCGCGCTATTCGTAATGGGGCTGGGAATCACCCTGGGGCCTGGCACGCTGTCGAGCGTTACCGGGGCAGACAAGCCCATCGAGATCGACTTCCCGTTGTTTTCCGGCAGCGATTGGGCCTGGCTCGGGACCATGCTCGCGCTCCTGCTGGCAGTCGTGTCCATGTTCGGCCGATATCGCTCCGCAAGGACGGAGGAGCGGCAGCAGCTCCGCTGGTTTCTGGCGGCGGCGCCGATCTTCATCGCCTCGTTCTTCGTGATCGGCGTGGGCGAAGTGCTGTCCGTGCTCGGCGCGCTCGGGCTCGCGAGTCTGCCGATCGCGGCCGGCATCGCGATCTTCCGTTATCGCCTCTACGACCTCGAGGTAGTCGTCCAGCGAACCCTCGTCTACGGCGTCGCCACCGTCGTTCTCGCCGGCCTCTACTTCGGCATCGTACTCGCGCTGCAACAGGTCTTCTCGTCCTTTGCCGGCGGGTCCGACCTTGCCGTCGCTGTGTCGACCCTCGCCGTCGCCGCACTGTTCGGACCGGCCCGGCGGCGCATCCAACAGGTAGTGGACCGTCGCTTCTACCGCCGTCGCTACGATGCTCAACGAACCCTCGAGAGCTTCGCCGCCAGCCTGCGGGACGAGATCGACCTCGACGCGCTCGGCGCGGAGCTCCGAAGCATCGTGCGGGAGACCATGGAGCCCGCACAGGTCTCACTCTGGTTACGGCCGCCGGACATACGAACGTGAGCACGCGCACAGCAACTCGACTTGCCTGGTCGCTGTGGGGACTGTCGGTCGCCCTGCTGGGAGGTTTCATTGCTCTGGAGGCGCTGGGCTGGGGAATCCCAACGCCCGCGCCAGACTTCGAAGCGGATGGGGTGGGCTTCGTGATCGCGCTCGTCGCTTTTCCAACGGTTGGCCTGCTGCTGACCCTGCGTCGAGCCGAGAATGCGGTCGGCTGGCTTTTTGCCGCGGGCGGGGTCGTGTTGACGGCGGCAGTCTTCGCGCCTGCGTACGCGGACTACGCGTTATTCGCGAAGCCCGGATCGCTGCCGGGCGGTCAATGGCTCGCGTGGGCCTCGGGCTGGCTCGATCCGTTGTTCATCTGTCTCCTACCGGCCTTGCTACTCGTCTTCCCGACCGGATACCCGCTCACTCCCCGATGGCAACCCCTCGCGTGGCTGCTGGCGGCGATCGCAGTGCTCGGGTCGACGTTCGCGGCCTTCAGGTCGGGCCTGATCCGCGATCAGGACCTGCCCGTTCCGAACCCGCTCGGCATCGACGGCGCCGGAGCGTTCTTCGACGCCGCCGGACTCGCGACTGGCTAGGGATCGTGGCTGTAGTTGTGGCGGCCGCGGTGTCGATGGTCGTGCGTTTCCGGCGGGCACGCGGAGTCGAGCGCCAGCAGCTGAAGTGGGTGGCGTTCGCCGCAGCGCTGCTCGGTGTGGCATTCCTCGCGGTCAACGTCGCGGGAGCCCTGGGGAACGAGACGAGCAACGCCGCTGACCTCGCTCTCGGGTTGGCAATCGCCGGCCTTCCGGTGAGTGCGTGCATCGCGATCCTTCGCTACAGGCTCTATGACATCGACCTGATCATCCGCCGGACGCTCGTCTACGGCACGGCGACTGCGGTCCTCGCAGGCCTGTACCTCGCAATCGTTCTGCTCTTCCAGCAAGTGTTTTCCTCGTTCACAGGAGGCGGCGATCTCGCGATCGCAGCTTCGACCCTCATTGCGTTCGCACTCTTCCGGCCGGTTCGTGCCCGCATCCAGGCGGTCGTCGACCGGCGCTTCTACAGGCGTAAGTACGACGCTCAGCGCACACTGGAAGCGTTCGCAAGCCACGTGCGCGAGAAGGTGGATCTTCATGACCTCACCGACGAGCTCGCCACGACCGTCGACCAAACGATGCGGCCGGCACACGTCTCGGTCTGGCTGCGAGGGCAGGC
This sequence comes from uncultured Thermoleophilia bacterium, assembly GCA_963780385.1. GTDB lineage: Bacteria > Actinomycetota > Thermoleophilia > Gaiellales > Gaiellaceae > CAWACA01. Next base: position 135,877 of record CAWACA010000027.1, read on the forward strand.
GACGTGAGCGCGCTGCCGCAGACGCGCTACGCCCGTAGCCGCGACATCACGATCGCGTACCAGATCGTGGGCGAGGGACCTGCCGACCTGCTGCTCGTGCCCGGCTTTCTCTCGCACGTCGAGTGGAGCTGGGAGCTGCCGGCCTCCGCACGCTTCCTGCGGCGTCTCGCCTCTTTCTCGCGGCTGATCGTCTTCGACAAGCGCGGCACGGGCATGTCGGACCCGGTGGACGGGATCCCGTCGCCGGAGGAGCGCGCGGAGGACATCGCGGCGGTGCTCGATGCGCCGGCTCGGAGCGCGCCGCGCTGCTCGGCGTCTTCGACGGCGCAGCGCTCGCGATGGTCTTCGCTGCGCAGCAGCCCGAACGGGTCTCGTCGCTCGCGCTGTACGCGGGCATGGCGAAGTTCACGCAGGGGGACGGCTACGACCTCGGCTGGTCGCCCGCGGCGATCCAGCTCTATCTCTCCGCCACGGAGGAAGGCTGGGGCTCGAGCGAGGGCGCCGCGCTTCTCGCTCCTAGCCTCGCTGATGACGCCGCCTACAAGAGCTGGTTCGCCAGGCTGCTTCGGCTGGGCGCCAGCCCCGGCCGCGCGGTCTCGCTCATGCGGATGAACACCGAGCTCGACGTCCGCGATCGGCTCGCCTCGCTGCAGGCGCCGACGCTCGTCCTGCACCGCGCCGGGGACGGGTTCGTCGACGGCGGTCACTCCCGCTACCTCGCGGAGCACATCCCCGGAGCGCGGCTGGTCGAGCTTCCCGGCGATGACCACTGGCCCTTCGCGGGGAATGCCGAGGCACTCATCGGCGAGGTCGAGGAGCACGTCACCGGAGCGCGGCGCACGACTCCCGAGCCCGAGCGCGTGCTGACGACGCTACTCTTCACCGACATCGTCGGGTCGACCGAGCAGGTGACGAAGCTCGGCGACCGTCGGTGGAAGGAGCTGCTCGAGCACCACAACGCCCTCGTTCGGAGGGAGCTCGAGCGCCATCGGGGCCGTGAGCTGCAGACGACCGGCGACGGGTTCTTCGCCACGTTCGACAGCCCGACGCTGGCGATCCGCTGCGCGGCCGCCGCTCGCGATGCCGTCCGTCAGCTCGGGCTCGAGCTGCGGGCCGGGATCCACACCGGAGAGTGCGAGGTGCAACGGCCAGGATCTCGGCGGCATCGCCGTGCACGTCGGCGCGCGCGTTGCCGGGAGCGGCCGGCGCCGGCGAGATCCTGGTCTCGAGCACCGTGAGCGAGCTCGTCGCCGGGTCGGACATCCGCTTTACGGAGCGGGGGCGCTTCGCGCTCAAGGGCGTCGAGCGCGAGCGCGAGCTCTTCGCCGCCGAGGTGGAGCGATGAGCGCCCGTTCGGCCACATATCTGGCCTGGTCGCTCTGGGCTCTGATACTCGCGATCCAGGTAGCCGGCCTCGTCTTCTACGGCTTGGCAGGAACCGCCTCGGATGCCAACTCGGTCTCGGCCGGCATCGTCGCCCTGATCGTCTTCCAGCTCTTCGCGACCGTCGGCGCAGTGATCGCGGCCAAGCGGCCCGAGAACCCGATCGGCTGGCTCTTCCTGGCCGTGCCACTCCTGACGGCGACCGCGAACGCGTCCGGCGGCTATGTCGAGCTGGCGACCGAGCGCGGCCTCGGCGGCGCCGTTGCCGTCGCTGTGGCCTTCGGGTGGACCTGGCTCGCCGCCCTGGGGCTCGCGGCGGTGATCATCCTGCTGTTCCCCGACGGTCGGCTTCCATCGCCCCGCTGGCGCCCGATCGCAGTGTTTGCGGCCGTATGGGTGATCGGCGTGGCCGTCTCGTACACGTTGAAGGCCGGCCCGCTCGACGAGCCGCTCGAGCACGTCGACAATCCGATCGGCGTGCCCGGGCTTCGGCTTCGTCGTCGACGTGCTCGGCCTGACCGGGTTGCCCGTCCTGCTCGTCGCCGCCGTGACGTCGCTCGTCCTGCGCTTTCTTCGCAATCGCGAGCAGCGCCAGCAGATCAAGTGGTTTCTCGCCTCCGTCGGCCTGGCCCTGCTCGTCATCGTGCCGCTGGACATCGCGGACGCGGTCTCGACGAGCTTCGACGGGCCACCCGATGCCGTCTTCCTCCTCGCCCTCGGCAGCATCCCGCTGGCGACGGGCATCGCGATCCTGAAATACCGGCTCTACGAGATCGACCGCCTCGTCAACCGGGCCGTCGTCTACGCCGCCGTCACGGCACTGCTCGTCGGCGCCTACTTCGGGATCGTGCTCGGCCTGCAGGAGGTCTTCGCCTCCTTCGGCGGCGGCTCCGACCTCGCCATCGCGATCTCGACGCTCGCCGTCGCCGCCCTCTTCCGCCCCCTGCGCGCGCGAGTACAGCGTGCAGTCGACCGGCGCTTCTACCGCCGCCGCTACGACGCCCAGCGCACCCTCGAAGCCTTCTCCGCGCGACTGCGCGACGAGATCGACATCCAGGCGCTCCACGGCGAGCTCACCGCGGTCGTGTCGCCGAACGCTCGAACCTGCGCAGGTCTCGCTCTGGCTCCGGGGCCAGGGTCGAACGGTGAGCCGGCAGACAGCGACCGCCTCGCCTGGGCGGTTTCCGGCATCTCGCTCGCGCTCCCGTTCGCCGCGCTCGCATTCCTCGTCCTCAATCGCGGGACGCCTGACCTGAGCATCGGGTCGCAGGTCGGGGATGCGCTGTTCGGCGTAGCTCTCTTCGCCTTTCCGACCGTCGGGCGCGCTCATCGCCTCGCGTCGGCCCCAGAATCCCATCGGCTGGATCTTCATCTGCGTCGGAAGCCTGTTCGCGGTCGCCGCCTTCGCGAGCGAATACGCCGTGGTACGCGCTGCTGACGGAGCCCGGCTCGCTTCCCGCCGGCGAAACGATGGCCTGGGTGGAGTCGTGGCTCTTCCTCGCCCCGCTGATCCTGACCGGAACGCTGCTGTTTCTCCTGTTCCCGGACGGGAGGCTCCTGTCGCGATCGGTGGCGGCCGGTGCTCTGGATTCGGCTGGCGCGTCGTGCTCGCCCTACTCGCGGGAGATGTTCGCGCCTCCGAGCTCGAGGATTTCGCGTCGCTGCAGAACCCGTATGCAGGCCGAAGGGACGTTCGCGCGACGCGCTGGAAGTCTCAAGCAACATCGCGTTCGTCGTCATGTTCGGTGGCATATTCGCCTCGGCTGACCTCGCTCGTCCTCCGGTTCCGACGGCGCGAGGGGGCTCGAGCGCCAGCAGCTCAAGTGGGTGGCAAGCTGCGGCGGGTCTCCTCGGCGTCGCGCTTCGCGAGCGGACCGGTCGCTGTTCTGGTACGTCGGCGAAGCCGCCTACGAGGCTCGCAGCATTCCTCCTGTGCCGATCGCGACAATCCCGGTCGCGGCCGGGATCGCCATCCTCCGGTACCGCCTCTACGAGATCGACCGCATCGTCAACCGGGCAGTCGTCTACGGCCGCCGTCACGGCGCTCCTCGTCGGCACCTACTTCGGGATCGTGCTCGGCCTCCAGGAGGTCTTCTCCTCCTTCGGCGGCGGCTCCGACCTCGCCATCGCGATCTCGACGCTCGCCGTCGCTGCCCTCTTCCGCCCCCTGCGCGCCCGCGTCCAGCGTGCAGTCGACCGGCGCTTCTACCGCCGCCGCTACGACGCCCAACGCACCCTCGAGGCCTTCTCCGCGCGACTGCGCGACGAGATCGACATCCAGGCGCTCCACGGCGAGCTCACCGCCGTCGTGCGCCGAACGCTCGAACCTGCTCAGGTCTCGCTCTGGCTCCGAGAGCACAAGGGATGGAACGATGAGCCGGCAGAGGGCGACACGCCTGGCCTGGACCGTTTCTGGCCTCTGCGCTCGCACTCACTCTTCGCGGCGCTGGCATTCGCTTGATCCTCAACCGCGGGACGCCTGACCTGAGCAGAGTCGGACCGCACCTCGGGGATGCACTGTACGGCGATCGCTCTCTTCGAGCTTTCCGACCGTGGGTGCCCTCATCGCCTCGCGGCGCCCCGAGAATCCAATCGGCTGGATCTTCGTCGGCGTCGGAATCCTGTTCGCGCTCGCCGCCTTCGCGAGCGAATACGCCGTGTATGCGCTGCTGACAGACGCCCGGCTCCCTTCCCGCCGGCTGAAACGATGGCCTGGCTGGATTCGTGGCTCTTCCTCGCCCCGCTGATCCTGACCGGGACGCTGCTGTTCCTCCTGTTCCCGGACGGGCGGCTCCTGTCGCGGCGCTGGCGGCTCGGTGCTCTGGATTTGCGCCGGCGCAGTCGTGCTCGCACTTCTCGCTGAGATGTTCGCGCCTCGTCCCACTCGAGGATTTCGAGTCTCTGCAGAACCCATATGCAGCCGGAGGGAAGCTCGCGCGACGCGCTGGAGATTGCTCGCCAACATCGCCTTCGTCGTCATGTTCGGTGGCATACGTCGCATCGGCTGACCTCGCTCGTCCTTCGGTTCCGCCGGCGCGAGGGGGCTCGAGCGCCAGCAGCTCAAGTGGGTGGCGAGCGCAGCGGGTCTCCTCGGCGTCGCGTTCGCGAGCGGGCCGGTCGCTGTTCTGGTACGTCGGCGACGCCGCCTGACGAGGCTCGTAGATCATTCCTCCTGTGCCATCGCGACGATCCCGGTCGCGGCCGGGATCGCCATCCTCCGGTACCGCCTCTACGAGATCGATCGCATCGTCAACCGGGCAGTCGTCTACGCCGCGGTCACTGCGCTGCTCGTCGGCACCTACTTCGGGATCGTGCTCGGCCTCCAGGAGGTCTTCTCCTCCTTCGGCGGCGGCTCCGACCTCGCCATCGCGATCTCGACGCTCGCCGTCGCGGCCCTCTTCCGCCCCCTGCGGGCGCGAGTTCAGCGCGCAGTCGACCGGCGCTTCTACCGCGGCCGCTACGACGCCCAACGCACCCTCGAAGCCTTCTCCGCGCGACTGCGCGACGAGATCGACATCCAGGCGCTCCACGGCGAGCTCACCGCCGTCGTGCGCCGAACGCTGGAGCCCGAGCGGGTTTCGCTCTGGCTACGTCCCGCCGTAACGGAAGCCGTAACGCCGAGCGGACGGTCCGTCGGTACAACGAAAGCAGAGCGATGACACGTCTGACCCGGATCTTCCGCCGCACGCCGCGGCAAGACGCCTCGACAACCGCCGGCGAGGCGACGGACATCTCCGTCGGCACGCCTGCCGAGCCCGCCGAGGCGCTCAGACCTCGACATTGCGGCGAACGACCCGCTCGTTGCGTACTTCGAGAGCACATCCGGCGCCGTCGACATGGAGGCCCTCGAGCTCGAGTCCCCTGCGCTGGACGCGCTGAGAACCGCCGGGGTGAAGCTCGTCGTGCCGCTCGTCAGCCAGGGCGAGCTGATCGGCCTGCTGAACCTGGGGCCGCGGCTGTCCGACCAGGAGTACTCGACCGACGATCGGCGCCTGCTCGACAATCTCGCCGCGCAGGCCGCGCCGGCGCTGCGCGTCGGGCAGCTCGTTCGCGAGCAGGAGGACCAGGCCCGGGAGCGCGAGCGGATCTCGCACGAGCTCGAGGTTGCCCGGCTCATCCAGCAGAACTTTCTTCCGCGCGAGCTGCCGGACCTGCCGGGCTGGCAGGTCTCGGCCCACTACCGGCCGGCCCGTGAGGTCGGCGGCGACTTCTACGACCTGATCGAGCTCGAGGACGGACTGGTTGGCCTCGTGGTGGGCGACGTGACCGACAAGGGCGTCCCGGCTGCGATGGTCATGGCGGCGACGCGGAGCGTGCTCCGGGCCGCCTCCCAGCGTGTCGCCTCTCCCGCTGCGGTGCTCGAACTGGCGAACGACCTGCTCTGCCCCGACATGCCGCCCAAGATGTTCGTCACGTGCCTCTTCGCCGTTCTCGAGCCGTCGAGCGGCGTGCTCCGCTATGCGAACGCCGGCCACAACCTGCCGTGCGTGCGCACGGCGACGGGCGCCGTCGAGCTCCGGGCGACCGGCATGCCGCTCGGCCTGATGCCGGAGATGACCTATGACGAGAAGGAGGCGGTGCTCGAGCCGGGCGAGAGCCTGCTGCTCTATTCGGACGGCCTCGTCGAGGCTCACGATCCGAGCGGCGAGATGTTCGGCTTCCCGCGCCTGCGGGAGCTGATGGGACGGCCGCCTCGGACCTCCCCGGTCGACGGCCTGCTCGCCGAGCTCGACCGCTTCACCGGCCCGGCCTGGGAGCAGGAGGACGACATCACGCTCCTGGCGCTCGAGCGTGCCCCGCAGCCGGTCGCCGCCGCGAAGACGAACGGCACCGTGCTGGCCGCGTTCGAGCTGGCGAGCATTCCCGGCAACGAGCGAGAGGCGATGGAAAGGGTGGCCGCCGCGGTGGCCGGGCTCGACATTGCCGCCCCCACCCTCGACCGGCTGCGGACCGCCGTCTCCGAAGCCGCGATGAACGCGATCGAGCACGGGAACGAGGCTTCGGCAGAGCTGCCGGTGGCGGTTCAGGTCCTGGCCGACCCGGACGTGCTGCGCGTGCGGATCTCGGATCTGGGCGGCGACCGGCCGATCGAGCCGGCGGAGCGCCCTGACCTCGAGGCCAAGCTCGAGGGCCTTCAGAAGCCCCGCGGCTGGGGCCTGTTCCTGATCGAGCACATGACAGACGGCATGGACAGCTGGACGGAGGGCGAGCGCCACACGGTCGAGCTCACCTTCCGCCTGAGAGGAGAGAAGGATGCAGACGAGTCGCTTTGAGGCGCGCGTGCAGCTCGGCCACGAGGCCGCTGTCGTCGAGCTCGAGGGCGACATCGACGGGAGCGCGGAGGCCGCCCTGGAAGCGGCCTACGCCGAGGCGGCGAGTCACGAAGCTCGGGTCGTCAGGCTCGACTTCAGCGGCGTCGCGTACATCAACTCGACCGGCATCGCGCTGCTCGTCGGGCTGCTTGCCCAGGGCCGCCGTGACCGGGTCGAGCTCGAGGCCGAAGGCCTCTCGGACCACTATCGCGAGATCTTCGAGATCACCCGCATCGCGGACTTCGTCCGGATCATCCCGGACGGAGACGCGAGCTGAGAAAGGAGCAGACGTGCCGGAGACGACAGTCAGCCTGGAGGTACGCGACGCCGGCGGCGGTACATGCATCGTCGGCGTGCGCGGCGAGATCACTGCAGCGAGCGAGGATGCGCTCATGGACGCGTATGCGCGCGCCGGCGGCGAGGACGTGAAGGCGATCGTGCTCGACTTCAGCGAGCTCGGGTACATGAACTCGGGTGGGATCGGCCTGCTCGTCACCCTCCTCGTACGGGCCAACCGCGCGAAGCAGAAGCTGCTCGCGTTCGGCCTCAACGAGCACTACTGCCAGATCTTCGAGCTCACGCGGCTCGACGAGGCGATCGCGATTCACGCAACGGAGGCCGACGCGGTCGCGGCGGCCCGCTGAGGGGAGGAGCCGTGAGCACCGGCACGAACCCCCGCGACGCCGGCAACTGGGCGAAGCCGGTCGGCAAGCTCCACGTCGACCAGGTGCCCGCAGGAGCGCGCAACCTCGTGGAAGGGAAGCGGCTCGTCGGCCCCCTCCAGGGCTTCGGGAAGATGTGGCAGAAGACCTATCGCGCCCGCCTGGACGGCGCGGACTCGCGCCCGCCGAGGTGATCCACGAGTGGAAGCAGAACTTTCCCCGCTTCTGGCCGGAAGGGAACGCGTTCTACCCCCCGCTCACCGGCATCGCAGCCGGGGGAGATCGCGCTGATCGAGGCGTCGGTCGCCGGCGGTCTGAGGCTTTCGACCGGTGTGATGGTCATGTACGCCGACGACGAGTCGTTCACCCTCATGACGCCGCAGGGGCACCCGCTCGCCGGCTGGATCACGTTCTCCGCCGCGACGGACGACGGCGTGACGGTCGCCCAGGCACAGATTCTGATGCGGGCGCAGGATCCTCTCTCGGAGCTCGGCCTCTCGCTCGGGGGGCACGGGCTCGAGGATCAGTTCTGGCAGCAGACCCTCGGGAATCTCGCCGCCCATCTCGGCGTCGAGCCGACGCTCGAGACGCAGGTCACCTGCGTCGACAAGAGGCGGCAATGGTCGAACGCGGGCAACGTCCGCCACTCCTCCGCGCTCCGCTTCCCGATCGCGGCGCTGCGACCGCGGCAGTCTTCTCGCTAGAGACGCCGCATGCCTGACGCGATCGTCGTCGGCTCGGGGCCGAACGGCCTCGCCGCGGCGATCGTCCTGGCGAAGGCGGGCCGCTCGGTGCTCGTGCTCGAGGCGGCCGGGACGGCGGGCGGCGGAATGCGCACCGCCGAGCTGACGCTGCCCGGGTTCAGCCACGACGTCTGCTCGGCAATTCATCCCCTGGGGCTCGGCTCGCCGTTCTTTTCGACGCTGCCCCTCGAGGAGCACGGCCTCGAGTGGATCCACCCGCAGGCACCGCTCGCGCACCCGTTCGACGACGGCACGGCGGCCGTGCTCGAGCGCTCGCTCGAGGAGACCGCGGACCGGCTCGGAGCCGACGGCGCCGCCTATCGGAGCCTCATGCAGCCGCTCGTTGCCGGCGCCGACGACCTGCTCGGCGAGATCCTCGGTCCGCTGCGGGTACCGCGGCACCCCGCGGCGCTCGCCCGCTTCGGCCTCGCGGCGGTTCTCCCGGCGACGAGCCTGGCGCGGCGGCGGTTCGCAAGCGTTCGCGCTCGCGCGCTCTTCGCGGGCCTCGCAGCGCACTCGATGCTGCCGCTCTCCCGCCCGCCGAGCGCCGCGTTCGGTCTCGTGCTCGGCCTGCTCGGCCACCACGTGGGCTGGCCGCTGCCCAAGGGAGGCTCGCAGTCGCTCGCCGATGCGCTGGTCGCCTGCCTGCGCTCGCTCGGCGGCGAGCTCGAGACCGGCCGGCGCGTCGACTCGCTCGACGAGCTGCCCCCGGCCGGCGCCGTTTTGCTCGACGTCACGCCGCGGCAGCTGCTCGGGCTCACGGGCGGCCGGTTGCCGGCCGGGCACCGCCGCCGGTTGCAGGGCTTCCGCTACGGGCCGGGCGTGTTCAAGCTCGATCTGGCCCTCGACGGGCCGCTTCCCTGGAGCGCCCCGGAGTGCGCCCGCGCGGCGACGGTCCACCTGGGAGGGACGCTCGAGGAGATTGCCGCATCGGAGGCCGACGTGGCATCCGGCCGGGTACCCGAGCGTCCTTACGTCCTGCTGGCCCAGCAGAGCCTCTTCGATCCGACGCGGGCGCCGGCCGGCAAGCACACCGTCTGGGCCTACTGCCACGTGCCCAACGGATCGCAGATCGACATGACCGAGCGAATCGAGGCGCAGATCGAGCGTTTTGCACCCGGCTTCGGGCGGCTCGTCGTGGCCCGGCATGCGCTCGGGCCGGCGGATCTCGAGCGCTACAACCCGAACTACGTCGGCGGCGACATCAACGGGGGCGTCCAGGACTTCCGTCAGCTCTTCACGAGGCCGATGGCACGGCTCGTGCCCTACGAGACCGCGCTGCCGGGGGTTTTCCTCTGCTCGTCCTCGACACCGCCGGGCGGCGGCGTGCACGGCATGTGCGGCTACTGGGCGGCACGGGCGGCCCTGCGCTACCTGCAGCGTCGGCGATCGTGAGGGCCGCGGCCATGCCGGTTGCGTGACCGCGGCCTTCGGCCGCTTCCCCGTCACGGCTGGGGCCTTCGGCCCCGTTGCGCGTGACCGCGGCCTTCGGCCGCTTCCCCGTCACGGCTGGGGCCTTCGGCCCCGTTGCGTGACGCGGCCTTCGGCCGTCAGGCGGCCTCGGCCGCGTCGCCCGCTCAGCCGCCGGGCTGGGGCCTTCGGCCCCGTTGCGTGACGGTTCCTTACAAAGCGAAAAAACGTTGCCGGTAGCGTGAGGACAACGACTTCGAGACCGATAGGGAGATGATGGTGAAGTTCCTCTGCGTGGGAGTCCTTTCGTTACTGCTCGTCGCGTCCGTGGCAGGCGCCTGCCCGCTGCCCCAGCGCTCCGGGGATGCGAAGGCCGCCGCGCCCTTGCGGGCCAGTCGAGGGCTCCTGAGGCCGCGGCCGGCGGAGGGCTGAACCTGCGTCTCGTCCGGATCGCCCAGGGCCTCACCGCTCCCGTGTACATCACGTACGCCCCCGGCGAGCGGGGACGTCTCTACGTGGTCGAGCAGGTCGGTCGCGTCAAGCTGATCGCGAACGGGCGCGTCCAGCCCAAGCCGTTCCTGGACATCAGCCGCCTGGTGAAGTTCGGCGGCGAGCGCGGGCTGCTCTCGATCGCGTTCCATCCCGATTACAAGCAGAACCGGCGGTTCTTCGTCGACTACGTGAACCTCGACGGCGACACCGTCGTGGCCGAGTACCGGACCCGCACCAACGGGCGCGCGCCGCTTCGGGTGCGGCAGCTCCTCCTGGTCGACCAGCCGTACACGAATCACAAGGGCGGCCAGCTCCAGTTCGGGCCGGACGGCGAGCTCTACGTCGGGATGGGAGACGGCGGCAGCGCGGGCGACCCGCAAAACCGGGCGCAGAACCTCTCGACGCGGCTCGGCAAGCTCCTGCGCATCGACGTGGACCAGAAGGGCGCGGACTGGGAGATCGTCGGATACGGCCTGCGGAACCCCTGGCGGTACACGTTCGACCGGGCCAACGGCAACCTCTACATCGCCGACGTCGGCCAGGGCGAGTGGGAGGAGATCGACTTCACGCCGCGCAACTCGCCGGGCCTCGAGAACTACGGCTGGGACGTGTACGAGGGCACCCACCCCTACGAGGACAAGAGCCCGAGCGGCAACGGCGAGCTCGTCTTCCCGATCCACGAGTACAGCCACGAGGAGGGCTGCTCGGTCACCGGCGGCTACGTCTACCGGGGGTCGACAGATCCCGGCTGCAGTCGGCCGCTACTTCTTCGGCGACTTCTGCAGCGGCAACATCTGGAGCCTCGTGGTCTCGGGCGGCAAGGCAACCGACATTCGGCAGCACACCATCAACGTGGACTCGCTGAGCTCGTTCGGTCAGGGGCGGTTCGGCGAGCTCTACGCGGTGTCGCTCGGCGGCGAGATCTTCCGGATCACGGCCGGCTAACCCGGGAAGCGTCTTCCCCGCTTGACTTCCCCCCGCCGAGGGCGGACGATTCGACCGTGCGGCGCTGGGGAGCGCTGCCGCATCGACGCCAAAGGAGGGGGTATGAGGGCAGCCCGGCTGCTGATCGTCGGCGTCCTGCTCGCGCTCGCCGTTGCCGGGAGCGCGCAGGCTGCATCGATGAGCGGAGTCGGCGTCTTGCGGGACGTCGGCCCGGACTACAACGGCGGCAAGGCACTTCCGTTCGCCGCCGACACGGCGAGCAAGGCGCGCGCGGCGTCCCGGGCGGCCCGGGCACGATCGACGCTGGCGGCGATCGGCGACCGCCAGCTCTGGCTGGGGCTCGACGACGAGTTCGGCTTCTTCTACCTCAAGAACTACACGCTGCGGGTCGTCGGCGATCACATCGAGATCTGGGTCGCGAGCGACGAGGACGAGATCTCGAGCGGCATCGAGTTCCCGGCAGGTGACTGCCGCAACGACGAGCGCGTCACCCTGACCGACGCCCAGCTGGAAGCGATGGCCGACGAGTTCGACGGCAACATCTTCCCGAAGGAGTCGCAGGCGTTCAGCGTGCCGCCGGAACGCGACGGGACGCTGTCCTTCGCGACAGACCTGGGACTGCCGGCCGACTACTGGCAGGGAGAGGGCGACAACATCGTCGTGCTCGTGGACAACGTCCGCGACTCGAACTTCTACGACTTCCCGAACAACCAGACCTACATCGGCGGCTTCTTCACCTCGTTCTTCAACGAGCTCACCGACCGGAACGTCATGACGATCGACGCGTTCGACTGGGTGCACCGGACGGGCGCCAATCCGCCCGACGAGCCTGTCCCCGGCGATATCTGCGCGAGCAGGCCCGCGCGGCCCTATCTCTACGAGGGCACGTTCGCCCACGAGTACCAGCACCTGCTCGAGTACTACGAGGATCCGGACGAGACCTCGTGGATCAACGAGGGCCTCTCGATGTACGCGGAGGCGCTGACGGGCTATGTCGACCCGAGCATTCCGATCACGCGCACCGGCTTCGAAGGCGCGCTCCAGTGCTTCCTCGGCTGGGGATCGCATCAGACGGCGGCGAACCCGAACCCGCGGCCGGGCGGCCCCGAGAACTCGCTCACGTACTGGGGCGATCAGGGCGACGGGGACGAGCTCCTCTGCGACTACGGCGCGGCCGAGTCGTTCATGCACATGCTCGCCGACCGCTACGGCGCCGGCGTCCTCTCGAAGCTCCACCGCGCGGACCAGAACGGTCTCGCGTCCGTTCGAACGGTCCTGAGAGGCGCGGCCTCGGCGCGCAACCGCCGCGAGATACTCCACGACTGGGCGGCGACCGTCGCGCTCGACAGCCTCATCGACCACGAGTGGCAGCTGACAGGCGGCCCGCGTTCGCCGCTACCGGACCGCCTCGCTCGACCTCGACGTCGACTGGGACAACGACGACGCATACTCCACGCCCGGCGCGCCGCCCAACGGCTCGGACTACGTCCGGCTGCGGGGCGGCGGCGGCAACTACGTCTCCGCAGCCGCAGATCCGCTCGATCACGTTCGACGGCGCGCAGGTTCCTGCGGCCGGACCCGATCGAGTGGGTGGTCGACCACGACCCGCCGCTGCAGCCCGGCGATCCAGCCTTCTACTCCGGTTCGGGCATCAACTTCGACCGAGCGATCGTGTACGAGGTCGCCGTGCCGAAGCAGAACGCCACACTCACGTTCGACACGCTGTACGAGACGGAGCCGTTCTTCGACTACGGCTTCGTTCAGGTCTCGACCGACGGCGGCAAGACCTATCAGAGCCTCGCCAACGACATCACGACCAACGATGTCGACCCGGGCGCATTCGAGCTCGTGGTCAACAACCTGCCGGGTCTGAACGGCAACTCCGGCGGCGGCGACACGCCGGAATGGGTCTCGACCTCCTTCGACCTCTCCGCCTATGCCGGCCGGACGATCCTGCTCTCGTTCCGCTACATCACCGACTCGAGCATCGACGGCGCAGGGCTGGTGGATCGACGACGTCCGGATCGGCGGGCAGCTGATCGCCGACGGCGAGACCTTCGCGGGCTGGAAGACGCCGACCGGCGTCCGCCCGATCCCCGTGAAGGGGTTCACGGTGCAGCTCGTCGCGTACTCGACCGAGAAGCCGCATCGCGCGGTCGTCCACCGGCTGAAGCTGGCCAACGGCTTCAGGGGACGCCTCGGAGGCGCGGCGTTGCGTTCGGTGCTCGACGGCGACTACGACGTCGTGGCCGCGATCGTGACCTACAACGAGCCGACGGAGCTGCTGAACAAGTACGCCCCGTACCGGCTTTGGATCGCCGCCGACGCGGTGCAGCAGCCGGGCGGGGCGCGGCGAGTCCTGCAGAGAGGCGGGTAGAGGGAAGGGCTGCGGTTCGGCCCGGGGGGCGAGGCAGCTCGCCCCCCGGGAGCGAGTCGCAGCCGGCTATCCGCTGCGCCCGCCGTAGATAAGGTGCGACCGTGAACGAGCTTTGCGAGCGCGCGGTCGACGCGGCCGTCAGCGCGGGCGCATCGTACGCCGACGCCCGCGTGGTGGAACGCCGCTCCCAGCTCGTCGCAACGCGTGACGGGCTCGTCGAGGCGGTCGACGATTCCGAGTCGGCCGGCATCGGCGTCCGCGTTCTCGCCGGCGGGGCGTGGGGCTTCGCCTGCGATCGGCGCCTCGACAATGCCGGGCCGCGCGACGCGGCCCTGCGGGCGATCGCCTTCGCGCAAGCCGGCGCGTCGTCGCAGAAGGCCGTGGAGCTCCTGCCGCTTGCTCCCCAGCGAGGCGAGTACCGGACGCCGGCGCAGCACGATCCCGTCGACGTGCCGCTCGAGGAGAAGGTGGCGCTGTGCCTGCGCGCCGACGCCGGCCTCCGCAGCGCCCCGGAGGTCACGACGACCGAGACCTTCGTGCGTGCGCGCCGCGAGCAACGCTGGTTCGCAAGCTCGGACGGGTCGACGACGTTCCAGGAGGTGCTCGAGTGCGGCGGAGGGATCGAGGCCGTCGCGGTCCGAGACGGCCTTGTCCAGACGCGCAGCTATCCCAGCGCACACGGCGGCTCGAGCGCGCAGGCCGGCTGGGAGCACGTCGTCGGGCTCGGGTTCGATCGCGAGGCACCGCGCGTGGGTGAGGAGGCCTGCGCCCTGCTCCGCGCCGACCCCTGTCCGGCCACGACCACGACGGTCGTCATCGACGCCGAGCAGATGCTGCTCCAGGTGCACGAGTCGGTCGGCCACCCGACCGAGCTCGATCGTATCTACGGCACCGAGGCGGCCTATGCCGGCACGAGCTTCCTGCGACCGGATGACCTCGGGCAGCTTCGCTACGGCTCGCCTCTCATGAACATCACCTCCGACCCGACGACGCCCGAGGGCCTGGGAACATTCGCCTTCGACGACGAAGGTGTCCCGGCGCAGCCCCAGCCGATCGTCCGAGAGGGCCTGCTCACCGGCTTCCTGGCCTCCCGCGAGACCGCCGCGATGCTCGGCCGGGGAAGCGGGGGCTCGATGCGCGCGGACGGCTGGTCGCGGATGCCCCTCGTGCGGATGACGAATCTCCATCTCGATCCCGGCGAGGGCTCCCTCGACGACCTCCTGGCAGACGTCGACGACGGCATCTATCTCGCGACGAACCGGAGCTGGTCGATCGACGACAAGCGGCTGAACTTCCAGTTCGGCACGCAGGTCGCCCGGGAGATCCGAAAGGGCAAGCTGGGCAGGCTGCTCCGCGACGCGACCTATACGGGAATCACCCCGGTCTTCTGGGCCTCGATGGACGCGCTGGCCGGACCGGAGGAGTGGCGCCTGCAGGGCGTGACGAACTGCGGGAAGGGGCAGCCCGGCCAGACCGCTCACGTTTCCCACGGCGCGTCGCCGGCCCGCTTTCGCAACGTACAGGTCGGCGTCCAACAGTGACTGCGCGCGCGGCGGATCTGTCGTGAGCGAGGCCCTCGAGCTGGCACAGCGCGCGTGCGGGCTCTGCGAAGGCGACCAGGCCGAGGCTGTGGTGCAGCGCGAGCGTTCCGGCTTCGCCCGCTTCGCGGCCTCGCGGGTGCACCAGCCGACCCTGATCGACAACCAACTGGTGACGCTGCGGATCGTGCGCGGCGATCGCCACGGCTCCGCCTCGACGAATCGGCTCGACGACGAGGGCCTGCGAGCGGCGGCGCGGCGGGCGGCGGACGCGGCGGACGCGGCAGCGCCGGATCCCGACTTCCCCGGACTGGCGGAGCCCGAGCAGCCCCCGGCGGTGACAGGCTGGGACGGGGAGACGGCGGCGCTCGAGCCCGCCGCCCTTGCGGAACGAGCCCTCAGCGCGATCGACGCGGCCGATGGAGTCGGCCTCTTCGGGTACTTCACGAGCGGCGAGACAGAGCTCGCCGTGGCCTCGACGGCGGGTGTCGGCGTGGCGCAGGCAATGACCGACGCGACCGTTCTCACACTGGCCGCCGCCGCCGGCATGTCGGGCCACGCCGCCGCATGCTCATGGCGGGCCGGCGACCTCGATCCGGCCGCCGTCGCACGAGAGGCCACCAAGAAGGCGCACCGCACGAGAGACGCCGCGGAGCTGCCGCCGGGCCGCTACCGAGCCGTCCTCGAGCCGTACGCCTTCGCCGAGCTGCTCACGTGGTTCGCGTTCAGCTCGCTGGGCGCACGCTCGTTTCTCGAGCAGCGAAGCTGCCTGTCGGGGAAGGTCGGCGAGCAGCTCTTCCACCCTGACTTCACGCTGCTCGACGACGGGACGGACGACCGCGGGCTCCCGAAGGCCTTCGACTTCGAAGGGGTGCCCAAGCAACCGGTGACTGTCGTCGAGCAGGGCGTCGTGCGCGACGTGGTGTGGGACCGCCGCACCGCCGCGCGAGCCGGAGGCAACCGCCGGTCGACCGGCCACGCTCCCCCGCCCTCGCTCGCGATATGGGGCCCGTTCCCGGAAAGCCTGATCGTGCGGCCCGGCGAGGCCTCGCTCGACGATCTGGTCGAGCTCGTCGACGACGGCGTATACATCACGCGGCTGCACTACCTCTCCGTCGTCGACGAGCGGAAGGGCATCATCACCGGCATGACACGAGACGGGACGTTTCGCGTCCGGGAGGGACGCGTGGCGGAGCCGCTCGTGAACCTACGGTTCACGACGGCGTTCCCCGAGCTGGCGCGGGACCTGCTCGGGCTCGGCGCCACCCCTGTCCGCGTCTCGACTTTCGACTACTACGACGAGCGGCGCCCGACCGCGGCAGTCGTGCCCTCCCTCGCAACCGCGAGCTTCGTGGTCAGCGGCTCCGGGGCGGCCCCGGGCGTGTGAGCCGGATACCCGACCGCATCGAGCCCGTCCAGGGCTGGCGCGTGTGGGACGTCGTGCTGCTCGACGGCACGCCGAGACTGTGCTCCCTTGCCTTCTGGTCGATCTGGATCCCCGGCAGGGCGGCGCAGGCAACGTGCCGGCGGGCGCCGCTCGAGGGCGTGGTCGCCGGGCTGCCGCCGCACGAGGCGCCTGCCGAGGCCTGTCGCTGCGGCATCTATGCCACCGCCGGCCTCGCCGAGACGCTGGCGTACTCGCGTGACGTCCGGCGTCGCCGAGACACGATTCACCGCGTCGTCGGGCGCGTCTCGCTCTGGGGCACGGTGATCGAGTGCGAGGGCGGCTGGCGCAGCTCGCTCGGGTATCCCGCGGCGCTCTTCGTGCCCGGCGTGCGGCGCCGGCGTAGGCGTGTCGGGCTGGCGGGCGCCGGCAGCCCCGTCGAGGACATCGCCGTCGGGCTCGCCGCCTACGGCGTTCCGGTCGAGCTGCTCGACGCCTCCGACGACCGCGAGCTACTGGAGCTGCTCGAGCCGCGCCGGCCCATTCGGTAGCTCTCGGGGCGAACGGGGCGCCGGCCGGTGCCGGATCAGAGCAGGTAGTAGAGCGAGACCGAGGTGATCGTGAAGAGGATCCCGATGACGACCGTCAGCCGGGTCAGGTTCCGCTCCACGATGTGCTGGCCGCCGTGCGACATCGGCGTGAAGCCCAAGCCGCCGAAGCCTGTGTCCCGGCCCGAATGCATCAGCACGAGAATCGTCAGCACGACGGAAAAGAGAACCTGTAGGACTGCGACGAACTGGAGCATCCGACTGAGGATAGCTACTGGAGCACGGCGGCAGCCAAGGTCGCCGGGCCTCGGCTAGGTCGAGCGGCGGATCTCGAGGCCGCTCGCGCTCCCCACATGTTCGACCTGAAGCGTGGTGTGCTCCAGGTCGAACCGCTCGCGAAGCATCTGCTCGAGCTCGAGGCGGACGCGATGGCAGTCGCCGCCCGGCTCCACGAGCACGTGCGCAGACAGGGCCGGAAAGCCGCTCGTCACGGTCCAGACATGGAGGTCATGCGTCTCGACGACGCCGGGGTGTGCCGCGATCGCGCGGCCTACCTCTTCCGGAGGCGCCGACGCAGGCGCCCCCTCGAGGAAGATCAGCGTCGTCTCCTTGAGCAGCACGTAGCCGCCTCGGAAGAGCAGCACCGCCACGAGCATGGACGCGATCGGGTCGAAACGGTCCCAACCGGTCGCGAGGATGAGCGCGGCGGCGATACCCGTCGCGATGAAGGCTGCAACGTCGAAGAGGACGTGCAGGTATGCAGCACGTACGTTGAGGCTCTCGCGCTGCGCGCGCGCGAGCAGCATCGAGACGACAACGCTCACCGCGAGCCCCGCGAGAGCCACCAATCCGACGAGCTCCGCGCGTACGTCCGTCGGCTCGATCAATCGGCGCACGCCCTCGACGAGGATCCAGACGGCGAGGCCGACGAGTATGAGGCCGTTCACCTGAGCGGCGAGGATCTCGCCGCGCTTGAACCCGAACGTCCAGCGTCCCCTCGGCGGCTTCGCGGCGGCCCAGGACGCGAGCACGGCGAGGCCGAGAGCAACGGCGTCGGTGAGCATGTGGCCGGCGTCGGCGAGCAGGGCCAGGGAGCCGGCGACGGCCCCGGCGACGACCTCGCCGACCATGGTGGCAAGCACGAGCCCGAGCGCGACGGCGAGGAGGCGGATGTCTCTTGCCCGGCGGCCGTTTTCGCCGCCCACGCCGTGATGGTGGTCGTGGTGATGCATCACGTGCGTGCGTTCACAGCTCTTTCGAGCACGGCAGCGACCCTCCGTGCCTGGCTCCGGACGTCATGGGCAGCCGCGGCGCGACGAGCTTCACGGTTCGGGCGAGGCAACTCGGCTGCCGCCTCGAGACCCGCCGCGATCGAGTCGACGCTCGTCGGCAGCACCAGGACCCCGGCTTCGGGGGTTACGAACTCGGGCGGGCCGCCCACGCGGGTGGCCACGACCGAGCGCTCGCTCGCCATGGCCTCGAGCAGAGCCTGGCCGAACGGCTCGACGGTGCTGGGCTGACAGAGCACGTCGCAGGCGGAGATCCACTGTGCGACTCGAGCGTGTGGGACGCGGCCGACGAGCCGTACGCGCGGCATGCCCTCGAGCTGAGCCCGGAGCGGTCCGTCGCCGACGAGAGCCAGCTGGCCGCCGGCAAGCCGCTGGAACGCACGCGCGAGAAGTACGGGATTCTTCCTCTCCTCGAGCGCGCCGACGAAGAGATAGAACGGGCCCTCGCCGTCCCATCCGACCGTCCGACGGGCTTCTTCGGCGTCGCGGCCGCGGAAGCGCGCCAGATCGACACCGCAGTCGATCACCTCGACCTTGCCGTCGAGCTCGGGCAGCTTCATGAGGAGCTCGCTGCGCAGGTAGCCCGAGACGGCGATGACGGCGTGCGCGCGGCGGCAGGCGAGTCGCGTCGCATCGGCGACGCCCGGAATCGTTCCGATGTTGCGGACGTCCCGCCCGTGGGCGGTGAGGACGAGCGGCACTCGAGCGGCAAGGGATGCGAGCGCTCCGACGACGCCCGCGGGGACGAGAAAATGCGCGTAGACGACATCGGGCTCGAAGCTCCACGCGGCTCGCATGGCCTCGGCGCCGAGGCGTCCGTACTTCAGCGCGGAACCGCCGCGCCGGTCGATGACGGCCCGCTCGAGCTGATGGCCCTGCGCGATGAGCTCCCGCTCGAGCTGGGCGACGAACACGCCGAAGTCGGGCGCGTCGCGGCCGGGATACATCTGCGAGACGAGGAGTATGCGCATCACGCGGATTGTCGCCGCCCGGGCTGAGGGAGCGCAGCGCCAGAGCCGGGGGCCTTGATCACAGCCTCGGTTTGGGTGTCTGCGTGCTCGGGTCGGTAGCAGCGATGGTGTCGCACTAGGCTTTGGTATGGCCGAGTGCGCGAGCTGCGGTCAGGAGAACCCTGCGGGCGCGAAGTTCTGTGCCAGATGCGGCTCGGCGCTCATGCTGAGCTGTGCCGCTTGTGGCACCGCCTATCGGATGGGCGATCTCTCTGTATGGAGTGCGGTTCGCCACTGGCAGGGACACCGGCGCCTGCTGCGCGGCGCGGGTCGCAGCCGCGCGAGACCCCCGCCGCCGAGCGCCGGCTGGTCTCCGTCCTGTTCGCCGACCTCGTCGGCTTCACACGCTCTCCGAGTCGCGCGACGCGGAGGAGGTGCGCGAGCTGCTCTCGCGCTACTTCGAGTCCTGCAAGCGACTGATCGAGCTCTACGGCGGCACGGTCGAGAAGTTCATCGGCGACGCGGTGATGGCCGTCTGGGGCACGCCGACGGCGCAGGAGGACGACGCCGAGCGGGCCGTGCGTGCCGCGCTCGACCTCGTCGCGGCGGTCTCGGCGCTCGGCAGGAGGCCGGCGCGCCGAGCTGCGGGCGCGCGCCGGCGTGCTGACCGGCGAGGCCGCGGTCACGCTCGGCGCCGAGGGCCAGGGCATGGTCGCCGGCGACCTCGTCAACACCGCCTCGCGCATCCAGGCGGCCGCCGAGCCCGGCAACGGTGCTCGTCGGCGAGGCGACGAAGCGCGCGACCGAGGCGGCGATCGCCTACGAGGACGCCGGCACGCACGAGCTGAAGGGAAGGCCGAGCCGGTGCCGCTCTTCCGGGCGCTGCGCGTGAGCCGGCCGCGCGCGGGGCGCTCAAGCTCGCGGGCTCGAGCCGCCTTTCGTCGGCCGCGACCGCGAGCTGCGCCTGGTCAAGGAGCTCTTCCACGCGTCCGCGGAGGAGGGAAGGCCAGCTCGTCTCGGTCGTCGGGCATCGCCGGCGTCGGCAAGTCGCGCCTCTCCTGGGAGTTCGAGAAGTACATCGACGGCCTGGCCGACGACGTCTGGTGGCACGCGGCCGCTGCCTCTCCTACGGCGACGGCGTCGCGTACTGGGCGCTCGCCGAGATGGTCCGGATGCGCTGCGAGATCATCGAGGACGAGGAGCCGGCGTCGGCGCGCGCGAAGCTGCAGGCCGCGCTCGCACGAGCACATCCCCGACGCGGAGGAGCGGCGACTGGGTGGAGCCCCGGCTCGCCCATCTGCTCGGGCTCGAGGAAGGCGCCGCCGGCGATCAGGAGAACCTCTTCTCCGCCTGGCGCATCCTCTTCGAGCGGCTCGCCGAGCAGTCTCCGACCGTCCTCGTCTTCGAGGACATGCAGTGGGCGGACGCCGGGCTGCTCGACTTCCTCGAGTACCTGCTGGAGTGGTCGCGCAGCCATCCCGCTCTTCGTCCTCGCGCTTGCCCGGCCCGAGTTGGCCGAGAAGCGACCGTCGTGGGGCGCCGGCAAGCGCAGCTTCACCTCGCTCTACCTGGAGCCGCTCCCGCGCAGGCGATGGACGAGCTGCTCGGCGGGCTCGTGCCCGGGCTGCCGGACGAGCTGCGCGAGCGAGCATCCTGGAGCGCGCCGAGGGCGTGCCGCTCTACGCCGTCGAGACGGTGCGCATGCTGCTCGACCGCGGCCTGCTCGGCAGGACGGGAACGCGTCTACCGGCCGACCGGGCCGATCGAGACGCTCGAGGTGCCGGAGACGCTGCATGCGCTCGATCGCCGCGCGCCTCGACGGCCTGACCGCCGAGGAGCGCCAGCTCGTCCAGGACGGCGCCGTGCTCGGCAAGACGTTCACGAAGCAGGGCCTCGACCGCGCGTCACCGGGCTCGCCGAGGCCGAGCTCGAGCCGCTGCTCGCGTCGCTCGTCCGCAAGGAGGTGCTCTCGATCCAGGCCGATCCACGCTCGCCCGAGCGCGGCCAGTACGCGTTCCTGCAGGACATCGTCAAGCGCGTCGCCTACGAGACGCTCTCGCAAGCGCGAGCGCAAGGCGAAGCACCTCGCGGCGGCGCGACTTCCTCGCGTCGCGTCTGGGGCGCGGAGGAGGACGAGATCGTCGAGGTCGTCGCGGCCCACTACCTCGACGCGTACGAGGCCGCGCCGGACGACCGAGGACGCAGACGAGATCAGGGCGACGGCGCGCGAGATGCTGGTCCGGGCGGCCGAGCGCGCAGCGTCGCTGGCGGCGAACGCGGAGGCCCAGCGCGCGTACGAGCGTGCGATCGAGCTCACGGACGACCGATCGCCAGGCGGAGCTGCACGAGCGCGCCGGGATGAGGCCGCGACGGGCGCCCGCGCAGAGGAGGCGTAGCCGCGCACTACGAGCGGCGCAATCGAGCTCTTCGAGGCGGCCGGCGCCGCGCATCCGGCGGCGCGGGTCTCGGCCCGCCACGCCGAGATCCATGTGGGAACGGGGACGGCTGGAGGAGGGACTCGAGAGCATGGAGCGAGCTTTCGAGGTGCTCTCAGAGGACGAGCCGGACGAGGACCTCGCCGCGCTCGCCGCCCAGCTCGGCCGCTTCATGTTCTTCGCGGGCGAGCACGACGTCGCGGCGAGCGGATCGAGACGGCGCTCGACCTCGCCGAGGCACTCTCGCTGCCCGAGGTCCTCTCACAGGCGCTGAACACGAAGGCCGTCATCCTGCAGTCCGCGGCCGGCGGACCGAAGGCGCCATCCTCCTTCGCCATGCGCTCGAGCTCGCCCTCGAGCACGACAAGCCCTCGGCGGCACTCCGCGCGTACTACAACCTCGCCGACATCTCGTCGCAGGGAGACCGGTACGAGGAGGCGGCGGACCTGGTGCGGGGCGGCCTCGAGCTCGCCCGGCAGGGTCGGCAACCGTTACTGGGAGCGTGAGCTCTCGGGCTTCGGCTGACGCGTCGTTCTGTCTCGGCGACTGGGACGAGGTGCTGGCCCGTCAAGCACAGCTTCCCGTGGAAGATCGATCACGGGCGAGGCGCGCGTTCGTCGCGCCGCTGACGTCGATCGTGCCCGTGAAGGTCAATCGCGGACACGTCGACGACGCCGACGATGACGTTCGTCTTGTCGCAGAGCTCGATGAGCCCGGATGACCAGCAAGAGCGTCGCGCAGCACAGCTTTGCGGAGGCGACCGTCCTCCTCGCGAAGGGGGATGCCGTCGGCGCGCTGGCCGCCGCCGAGGCCGCGTTCGCGACGCGTGAGGCCAACGGCATCGGCCTCGACGCGGTGAAAGAGGCCTTCGTGGTCGCCGTTGACGCTGCGCTGCGCGTCGGCGACGTGAGCAAGGCCGAGAACCTCTTGGCGATCGTGGAAGGTCTGCCGCCGGGGCGGTTACCCCAGTTCCTGCGCGCACACGCGTCGCGGTTCCGTGCCCGCCTCGGCTCCCCGCGCGCAGAGGACTGTTCAAGGGCGCGGCCGCGCTATTCCGCGAGCTCGGCGTGCCCTTCTACCTGGCGGTGACGGAGCTCGAGTTGAGTGAGTGGCTCGTCGCACAAGGGCAGCGCGAGCAGTCCGAGCCGCTGCTGGCCGAGGCACGCGAGATCTTCGAGCGCCTCGAAGCCAAGCCATGGCTGGAACGACTCGAAGCCGTGCGGGCAGGGGCGCGAAACGAGGTATAACCGCCTAACCCCGCCCGTCGCCCCGAGACCGGCTAGCCGTCCATCCCGGCGGCTGAAGGGCAGCTGTGACAGGTCGGCTACGGTGCCCGCGTGGAGATCCGCTCGCTGAGCGAGGCCGAGCCGTTCACGACCAAGGACGGCAGCACGATCCGGGAGCTGCTCGGGCTGCCGACCTCCTCGGCCCGCAACCAGAGCCTCGCGGAGGCGACCCTTCCGCCCGGCGGGGCGACCCAACGCCACCACCACCGCGAGACCGAGGAGATCTACTACGTCGTCGAAGGCTCCGGGGAGATGGAGATCGACGGCGAGCGGGCTCGCGTCGCGCCGGGCGACGCCGTCCTGATCCCCCCGGCGCCTGGCACGAGATCCGTGCCGATACCGCGGGTGAGCTGCGCTTCCTGTGCTGCTGCGCCCCGGCCTACCGTCACGAGGACACGTTCTTCGCCTGAGCCGCCGGCGGTGCGCACCGCCTAAGCCGGAGCCGGGATTCGAACCCGGGACCTCGCGCTTACAAGGCGCTTGCTCTGGCCAGCTGAGCTACTCCGGCGTGCTGGAGAATCAGGTTAGACGCTCGACGCCGGTCGCGATCACTGCATGACACGGCGGGCGCCCTGGTGCACGAGCACCTTCCGCTTGACCCGCTGCAGCGCGTTGTCGATCGTCTTCGTGTCGCACTCGAGCTCCTCGGCCATCTGCTCGTAGGACAGGCCCTCGAGGTAGAGGCGCAGCGCGTCCGACTCGAGTCGCGACAGGCCGGTGCCGAGCGTGAACACGAGGCTCTGCAGCTCTTCGGTCGAGATCACACAGACGACCGGGTCGTCGACGGTCGGCCCTGCCAGCGCGTCCCCGAGGGTGACGTCCGAGTCGTCCTGGCCGGCGGGAGTCTGGCTGAAGGAGACATACGTGTTGAGCGGGGCGTGCTTGTAACGCGTCGCGGTCTTGATGGCCGTGATGATCTGCCGCGTGATGCAGAGCTCGGCGAAGCTTCGAAACGACGTGTCCTTGTCGGACCGGAAGTCCCGAACCGCCTTGTAGAGCCCGATGAGCCCTTCCTGGATCAGATCCTCGGACTCGCCTCCCGCGATGAAATACGAGCTCGCCTTGAGCCGGACGAAGCCCGTGTAACGCCGGATGAGCGCATCGAGCGCGCCGTCGTCGCCGTTGCGCGAGCGCAGGACAAGATGGAGATCCTCAACCTCTCGTTGAGCCTTACTGACTTGTTGAGCCGCCGTGAGAGCCTTTTGCGGCATGGAATCCCTCCCCAGGTTGCCTGCCGAGCGCCTGCTTCTCAAGCTCAACTAGAGGTCATGAGCCTAGCACTGCCTCCAGAAAACTTCAAGGGGTTTGTCTCTTATCCACTTTGATCTACCTTGCGACCCGGAAAAGCGGCAGATCCTTGACAACAAGACGCAAACAGCTGGGTAGACATCCCGGCCGATCACTCTCGCCACGACGTCCTCCCACGACACGAGTGCCGGCCGTCCAGGCCGGCGAATGTAGAGCTCGTTTCGGTAGAAGAACCCAGCGCGCTCGAGCTCGGCGTGCGTCCGAGCCCGAGCGCGCCGCAGGTTGTTGGCTTCTAACTACACGCTTGCGACGATCTCGCCCGCCGAGATCTCAGGCGCCGGCACTCCGATGTCGCCCATGTTCTCGCCGATCCAGCGCGCGGCGGCTTCGCTCGATGCCTGCCCGCCGGCCGCGTCATCGCTGATCGTGACCGAGATGCTGTCGGAGCCTGCCTGGATCAGATAGTAGGCACGAAGGCCCGGCACTGCTCCCATCACCTCGGTGACCTCAGTCCCTCGATCGCCGATCTTTGTTGCCAGATCGCTTCCCGGGTAACGGCGAACGGTTGCGTGCATGGTCGAACCTCCTAGCTCGCGGACTGCGCTGACCGTCGGCGCCGCGCGACTGTAGCTCATTCGCGTTGCAAACGGGCTAGCCGCGACAGCGCCGCGGAAAACGTCTCCGAGACATGCACGGCGCCGGCCCAAGCGTCCCGCCCCCGCGACCACTCACCGAACACACTGCTCTTCAGGAGCTAGAGGAGTAAGTCGCGCCCTGCTCGCGGTCTGTGGGACGCGGGCGTTCCTAGGTGCTGCCAGCACCGAGGCGCGCGAGTACTCGCGGCGCGACCACGACGTCGTGCGCCAGTCGCCTCAAGCTCGTTGCGTCCACGACCACTCCCTGCTCCCGGAGGACGTCCGCGAGGCATGACCAATGGTCCGCTTCCATTTCCTCCTGTGAGCGTTCGCCGAACGGCTCGTCCGGCCCCACCACCGCACGCGCGGTGTTCTCAATCTCCTCCACAGACGTTGACGCCCAGACGTCAAGACCACTCTTCGACGAAGAGCTCCAGCCGCGATCATCCAGAAGCAGCACGCGGCTCCCGTCCGAGAGCACAGCCTCGTGGCGCGCCGACACCGACATATGGCCTGGGGCAGCGGGGTCCCGGATGTCCACAAAGGTCACCAGGCGCGTCACCACAGCCATGACCGCATCTTCGCAGCACGGCCGCCACGCGTCCGGTCGGTCGGCTGGATAGGTGTAGTTTCGCCGTCCGGATGCTCGGGGGCGACCGTATTCGTCGCGGTGCTGACGGCGCTAATCACGACACGCGGGTGCTTGACCGTGCGACTGGCAGGTCAACCCTCCCAGGACGCGAACTTGGGAACGTCGCGTCGAGATCCACGTGGGTCGAAAAGGGGGGAGCATGAGTCCCGCGCTTGAACGGAAGCTGGTCGTCGAGTTCATCGGCATGTTCGTGTTCGTGTTCACGGTTGGTATGGCGACCAACACGGCGGGCGCGGGGGCGTTGGCGCCGCTGGCGATCGGGTCGGCTCTGATGGTGATGGTGTTCGCCGGCGGTCACGTCTCTGGCGGCCACTTCAACCCGGCGGTCAGCGCCGCGGTGTTCTTGCGCGGGCGGATGGCCTCGAACGAGTTCGTGGCCTACATCGCTACGCAGTTCGTGGCGGCAGTGATCGCGGGTCTTTCTGGTGCGCTACGTGGGCGGTCGCGAGGAGCACGCGGTCGTCGCCAGCGCGGGCAAGATGCTGCTCGCGGAGTTCATCTTCACGTTCGCGCTGGCCTGGGTCGTGCTGCACGTCGCCACCGCCCGCGGCACGGAGGGCAACTCGTTCTACGGGCTGGCGATCGGGTTCACCGTCGTGGTGGGCGCGTTCGCCGTCGGCGGCATCTCCGGCGGCGCCTTCAATCCCGCGATCGCGCTGGGTGCGATGGTGACCGGGCTCTTTGAATGGAGCAACATCTGGATCTACCTGCTCGCCGACTTCCTCGGCGCCGCCGCAGCCGCCTCCATGTTCCTCTACGTCCTGCCGGCCGAGAAAGCGACCGGAGACATCGAGGCAGCAGCCACCGAATAACCGATGTCCATGCTCATGGACTTCTCGGGGACCATTGACGAGCGGTCACGCCAGCATCAAGACGGCGAGACAGAAGTTGCTGTTGAGCGGTGGGAGTAAGGGGCGGTCGCGCGAAGCCCCCGTTTTAACTCAGCCAGCCGGGACCTGCCCGAGCTGCTGCATTAGGTTGAGTGCATCGAAAACGCCCCAGCGTTCGACGGCCTTGCCCTCCTCGAGGCGGACGATGTCGATGCCTGTGATGTCGATGCTCTTCCCCGTGGGAGGGATTCCGAAGTACTCGCCGTTGTGGGTGCCGGTGACGCGCACTCGGGCGATTACGGTGTCACCGTCCGTATAGATCGCCTCGGGTGCCAGCTTCAGGTCGGGGAACCCTGACCGCATGCGACGAAACACCTCTTTGACGCCTTCGGCGCCAGGTGCTTGGTCTGGTTCGGGATCGTGATCGATGAAGCCGGGCACCATCAACTCGTCGAGCTCGTCGAGATCCCCGCCGCTCATGATCGCGTAGGCGCGACGTGCGAGCGCCTTCATGTCCTCTGCCATCGGAGCCTCCTCCTGGGGTCGCGGTCGCGCGATCGTACTACCGATCAAGTGACCGGTTGAACCGCCCGCGAGGCACGCGCTTCTGCAGTAGGGCGGCCTAACGACTACCGAGCGTCAGCGGCGCAGTTTCACGGAACCCGGCATTGCGAGCCGTCAGGGGAATGCGCGTTGAACGCCCTTACCTCAGTTTCCTGGCCGAACCGAGCGTTCGCGTCCGTCGTGAAGTTGTCGGTGAACTCACCCGAACCGTTGCACTGGACGGTGATCGTCGAGCTGTGGCCGGTAGAAGCGGGTGGCTTGTTTGCAGGGGGCTTAGTCGAGGGTGGTGATGCCGAGGCAGGCAGGGCGTACGCGCCTGAAAGCAGCGCCACCGTCGCAATCACGGCGATTGAACGATTCCGCATCGTTGCTCCTTGTCAGCGGGGTGCGCCCTCTTCTATCAGGTCTTGACGTCGGTCGCCTCCGCCAGCGGTGGTTCAAGTTCGCGAGCGCACCCCGTCGGGTGGGCCTCCGCGACGTGGCTGCTGTTGAGCAAGACGAGTAAGAGGCAGTCTTCGCTTGACGCGAGAGGGGCCGTAGCCCGGCCCCTCTCGCATTAGTGCTTCTCTCAAGAAACGGGGGAAGGCTACGTCCGCCGTTTACGGCAGCGTGATCATGCCCGGTAGTGGACGGGATTATGGTTACGCACCACTCCGAACAGCGTGCCCCCACCGCTGGCTCCGGCAAAGATGCCGGTGCCGTCCATGATTGTGAACGTGCCTGATGATGGCACGAAGAAACCCGGGGGCACTGTGCAGACCAGTCCGTCGACATGCAGCTGAAGCGTGCTTGCGGGGTCGCTCGTAAGAGTCAGAAATCGTTCGGCCGTGACGGTCAGACAGCCGTCGGGATCTAGGTCGCCAAAGCCTGTGAGCACAATTGTCGTCGTCACTTGACCGAAGCCTTGGAGGATTCCGTCGCCGCAGGACGTGTCGGGGTCGGGCCCGCATGGCGTGTCGTGCGTGAACTGAGCGTTGAAAGGCTGCGTCGTCGAAGCCGTCGCGGGCAGCGCCACGGTCAGCGTCACGGCTGCTGCCAGGGCGGCGAGACAGAGTGTCCGTCGCATGATCTCCTCCCTTCGCTGCGACTTGCCCTTGTCACTATCGGCACGTCGGGCAAGGATGAACTCCCGGCGGCTTTTCTGCAAGCGACGCGGGAGCTCAAGGAGCCTCGCGGCTGCTATTTAGCAGTGCGAGTAAGGAGTAGTCGGCTGGGCTCCCGTCAGGACCCGACTCGACGCCATTGCAGTCCGTCAGCGGAGGTCCACTCCGCAAGGCGCTCGCCGACGATGGTGAAGCCGTCCGGACCTCCGGTCACGGCGTCGAATGAACTCGAGTCGGGGAAGACCTCGCGGTCGACCGGCACATTCATCCAGGTCATACCGTCGGCGGAGGTCCAGATGACCACGTCCTCGCCGGTTGTTCCTCAGGCTCGTACCGACGGCGACCAGGTGATCGCCGGCTGCGGCGACGTCGATCATCTAGACCGGGGAAGTGAGGTCCGTGTTACCGGGATAGAAATCAGTCTGCTCAGGATGAACCGCCGCCACTCCCAGGTCAGACC
Source organism: uncultured Thermoleophilia bacterium (assembly GCA_963780385.1). Taxonomy (GTDB): domain Bacteria; phylum Actinomycetota; class Thermoleophilia; order Gaiellales; family Gaiellaceae; genus CAWACA01. Next base: position 164,123 of record CAWACA010000027.1, read on the forward strand.
GTCGGATGAGAACCACGCGCGGTAGCCCGGCCCCCGCCGAACGCGACCAGTCCGGGTCCCCCAGGCCTGATCAGCTCCATGCGCGCTCCCATTGAATACCGGGTCATCCGGTGCCCGGTTCCAGGTGAGGCCGTCCCGCGAGGTCCAAACCGCTGCGTGGAAGCGCCTGGCCGCCTTTCCGTTCCCCACAGCGACGAGCCCGGGCCCGCCGGTCGTGACGTCCTCGATCACGCCGGGGCCAAGATCCCCCCCGGGACGCGACTCCACGTCTGACCGTCGGACGAGGTCCAGATATCGGCCCGGTCACCGGGGCGTCATAGGCTCCCACAGCCACGAGGCCGGGACCTCCAGCAATGATCGCGTGCGGGTACGGCGGCCTCGGGCACTCGGGGCAGGCACGGGACGCCGCGTCGACCGCTGCCTCGATTGCCCCCTCATCGCCGGATTGCACGGCCGCCCTAAGCGCATCGGTCGCAAGCCCTTGCGCGACAAGATCTTGCGTTGCCTGAGCGCCTGGGTCGACGGTTGCAGCCGGCTCGGAGACGCTCGTGTCGGCCGCGGCGGTTGTCGGGGTGACGGCCGTGGTCGTAGGCGGGCTTGCGGCTGGGTCCGTCTCCTCGCTGCTACCGCACGCCGCCAGGCCGAGGGACGCGACCGCTACTGCCAGCCCTCCCAGAATCCGCTGCTTACTGCGCTTCATCTCCCGCTCCTCTGGTTCGGCGCGACGCCGCCGCGCCAAAGCAAAATTCTCCGGGCGCAACAGCCGCCCCACCCGGAGACTGTGCGGAGGGTAGTTCAGTTCAAGGCGCCGAGCAACCTCGTACCGGCCTCGCATGGCCGAAAGAGCCATCTAGGCACGGAGCGAGACTCAGGCGTACCCTCCTCGTGCCGGTCTCGCCGCCGTGGTTCAAGCTCGCGAGCGTGCCCTGAAGGTGGGCCCATGCCCTTTTGGCGCGTGTATCTCTTGCCACATAACAGAATAGGGAGTGCTATAACTCCGCGACCGTGGCCACGTACGTGCTCGTTCACGGCTCCTGGCACGGCGGCTGGTGCTGGGAGAGGCTCGTGCCGCTCCTCGAGGCCGGCGGCCACCGGGTCGACGCGATTGACTTGCCTGGCCATGGCGCCGACACGACGCCGATATCCGGGATGACGCTCGAGTCCTACGCGGAGCGCGTCGCCGAACGGGTCGAGGCCGCGGGCGAGCCGGTGATCCTCGTCGGGCACAGCATGGGCGGCATGGCCATCACGCAGGCGGCTGAGCGCGTGCCCGACCGGATCGCGAAGCTCGTCTACCTGTCGGCGTTTCTCCCCGGAGACGGCCAGTCGCTCGTGGCCCTCTGGTCCCCGGTCGAGCTCGTCGTGCTGAACCAGATCGTCGACGAGAGCGAGGGCTGGGGTCTGATCGACGAGGCGGTGACGCGCGAGGCGTTCTACGCGGAGTGCAGCGAGGCCGACGCCCAAGCCGCGACGAGCCGGTACGCGAAGGAGTCTCTCGCGGCGGCTGTGACCCCGGTGGCGATCACGGATGCGCGCGCGGGCCGGGTGCCCCGCGTGTACATCGAGTGCCTGCGCGACAAGACAATCAATATCGCCAACCAGCGGCTGATGCACGAGGCACGTCCCTGCGAACGGGTGCTGACGATCGACACGGACCACTCGCCGTTCTACTCCCGGCCGGAAGAGCTGGCCACGCATCTCTTGGCCCTCGCGGAGTAAGCCTCGACTCCGATAGGGGACGAGGTGTTCGGCTGACGACGACCCGCGCGAGGGTATGCCCAGCGCAGACAGGTCCGTAAGAGCCATCTAGGCACCCGTCGCGCGGAGGCGTACTGTCGCCTTGCCGGTCTCGTCGTCGTGGTTCAAGCTCGCGAGCGCGCCTGGGGTGGGCCTGCGGCCGCGTCAGATCGGCGGCCGGCGGTCCGCCCAGGGGCGAGCCCGCTCGAGCACGGCACCGATCCGGAGCGCGAGATCGTCGCGGTAACGCCGCGCCACGATCTGAAGCCCGATGGGAAGCCCGTCCGCGCTCCAACCGGAGGGCACCGACAGCGCCGGGCACTGACTGACGAAGTTGAACGGGCACGTCAGGTCGAGGCCGTGGTAGAGCCCGTCGCCGCGTGCCGCGTAGTAGATGAAGTCGTCCTCGTCGAGCGGCGGCGCGGGCCGCGGACATCGTCGGGCACAGCAGGGCGTCGTAGCGCTCCAGCACCGGGCCGAGCTCACGCCATGCCTTCGTCCGCACGAACTCGAGCCGCTTGAAGTCGACGGCGCCCATGGCCAGCCCGTCGTCCATGAGCCTGACGACGCGGGGATCCATCCGCTCCCTGAACTCGCCGAGCTTGTCTCCGAAGATCGCAGCGAGGTAGACGCCCCAGTGCGCGACCCAGGCGTCGGAGACCTCCCGGGTCCAGCGTAGGTCGATCTCCTCGACGAGCGCCCCGGCGCCGGCGAGCGCGTCCGCCGCCTCGCGGGTCGCGGCCTCGACCTCCGGATCGATGGCGTAGTGCCCGAGATCGACGTCGAGCGCGAGTCGCAGCCCCTCCGCGGACGGGTCGATCTCCTTCGACAGATCGAGGGACGGCGAGAGCGAGAGAACGTCCCGTTCGTCGGGGCCCTGCGTGACGGCCACGAAGAGACGGGCATCGTCGATCGTCCGGGCAAGCGGTCCGAGGTGCTGGATCGTGTCGAACTGGGTCGGCAGGAAGTCGAGCGGGATGCGGCCGAAGCTCGGCTTCAGCCCCACGATTCCCGACCAGGAGGCCGGAATCCGCACCGAGCCGCCCATGTCGCTGCCCTCGGCAAGCGGCACGCAGCCCGAGGCGACCGCGGCACCCGAGCCACCGGACGAGCCGCCCGGCGTCCGCTCGAGGTTCCAAGGGTTGCGGGTCACGCCCCACAGGGGGCTCTCGGTAAAGCTCGAATAGGCGAACTCCGGCGTCGTCGTCTTCCCGACCATGACGGCGCCCGCCCCGACCAGCTTCTCGACGACGGCCGCGTCCTCCTTCGGGATGTAGTCCTCGTAGGCGTACGAGCCCATGGTCGTGCGCTTGCCCGCCGTCGGCGTCAGATCCTTGATCGCGATCGGAACGCCGTGGAGCGGGCCCAGCTCCCGGCCGGCCTGCACCGCGCGCTCGGCGTCATGCGCGCGCTCGAGCGCTTCCTCCGGATACACGAAGCAGAAGCAGTTGAGCGTCGGATTGACTTCCTCGATGCGCTCGAGGCTGTTGCCGATCACCTCGACCGGCGACAGCCGGCGCTCCCGGATCAGGCGTGCAAGCTCGCCCGCCGGCGTGTAGCACAGCTCGAGATCGGCCACAGAAAAGCGATTCTATGATGCCCCGCATGATTGTCCGGGGCGGCCGGATTCCGGCCTTCGACTTCCAGGGGCTCCGGATCTCCGATTACACGGCCGACCGGGACGAGCTGAGCTCCTCCCTCGCGCGCATCGAAGTGGCGGCGGGCGCCGGCCACGCGCCGTCGCGATCGACCCGCTCGGACAAGTACTACTACCTGCTCTCCGGGCGGCTCCGTATCGAGACCGAGTCGGAGGAGAGGACGAGCTCGAGGCGGGCGATGCCTGGATCGTGCCCCGCGGTGAGCTGTTCCGGTACGCGAATGCGGGCGACGAGGCGGCCTGGCTGCTCCTCGTGCACACGCCGTCGTTCCGCCTCGAGGCGGAGATCTTCCAGCCCGAGACCTAGCGGCCGCGTCGCCAGCGCTCGAGCTTCTCGCGCGTCTCGGGATCGAGCGCGTCCTCGACCCTCGAGCGTCCTGCCGGGCTCGGCGGCGGCGGGCGCTCCGCCGCCAGCTCGCGTGCGAACGAGCTGGACGAACGCCGCTCGACCCAGGGGCCGGCCGTCTCGCGAATCGCGGCGTCCGATGAGACGACCGCGACGCGCTCGCCGGCCGCGCCGCTCGGCCGCGATGCGCTCCACCAGGTCGTCCGCGTGCTCGGCGAAGCGCACGTCGAGCGGTCCGAGCTCGCGATCCTCGCCGACGCCGTCGAACACGACGACGCCGCGGGCGCCGCGGAGCGCTACGAAGCCCGCCAGGCGATCGACGAGCTCGTCGCGCGACTCGATGGCGGCCGCGCGCATCAGGTTGTAGCCGTCGAAGACGTAGTAGGTCGGCTCGGCCACGGTCAGGCCTCCGACAGCCAGCGGGCGCAGGCGACCATCTCGTCGTCCCAGCCCTGTCCGGAGAATCCCCAGGCCAACGCGTGGGCGATTCCCCATCGGCGTGCCCGATCCCGATCGAGATTCAGCACGGAGCAGAGCTGGTCCAGGCGACGTCGCAGCCGGCGCGCGGCTGCCCGGTCCTGTGCCAGCTCGTCCCTGCGATCGCGTAGCAGCGAGGCCGTGTCGAACTCACGCTCCCCGACGAGCGGCTTGGGGTCGATCGCAAGCCAGCCGCGCTCCGAGCGCAGCACGTTGCCGCCGTGAAAATCCTGGTGGAGGACGACAGCCTCTCCCTGTGAAGTCCCGGCCTCCTGCAGAAAACCCACCGTCTCGTCGAGCACTCGGCGCCCGAACGGACGGCCGTGCCTCTCCCACTCGCGGGGAATCTGCTCGGCCCAGCTCAGCGCTTCGTCCGCGAGCAACCGAAACGGATGCCCGGCCGCGGGAGGGCGCCAGAGGCGCACCAGCACGTCTGCCGCGATGCCGTTCGCCTCGTCCTCCTCGAGGCTCCACAGTTCATCGCCCGGCTCACAGCGCTCGACGAGCAGCGCACGCCGATCGGGATCATGCGCGAGCAGCGCGACGGCACCGACTCCGTCCCAGTGCTCGAGCGCGTGCGCCTCGTGCTCGCTGTCGGGCTCGGGGAAATTGACCTTCAGCACGGCCCTGGCTCCGTCGGCGAGCGTCGCCGGCGCCACGAACGAGATGTGGGCGGGCTCGAACGGCGGGCCGAGCTCGAGACTCCAGTCGTCGACGCACGACTCGACCAGCGAGGGCAACCGCTCGAGCCACTCGGCGCCGCCCGGCTCGTCACGCCACCACTCGAGCCCTCGCGGCAGGCTCAGACGAGCCTCCGCCCAATCGCGTCGAAGGCCGAGAGAACGGCTTCGGCCGCCGGGCTCGACGGAAACTCCTCGGCGAGCAGCGTCCACACCATGGTGTCCCGTGCCGAGCCGTCCGCGGCGAGCCCTCTCGCCGCAGCGTCGCCTCATGGGTGAAGCCGAGCTTCGCCGGCACGGCAGAGCTGCGGACGTTCGCCGGGTCGCAGCGGATCTCGACGCGCGAAACGCCGTCCACGGCAAACGCCACGTTCGTCAGCGCCGCGGTCGACTCGGTCGCCAGCCCCTTCCGATGTGATCGACATGGATCCAGAAACCGATCTCGCGAATGTCGGCCCGCTCCGCTTGTGCAGGCCGGTGTTGCCGAGGACTCGGCTCTCGTCGGCGTCGAAGATGCCGTAGACGGAAATCCTGGCTCGAGGTCGAACTTGGCTCGAAACTCCCGAAGGAGCTCGACCATCGAATCGAGATCGGTCGCCGCCTCGTCGTTCGCCCACGGCATCCAGGGACGCAGGTGGTCGAGGCTGGCGTCGATCGCCTCCTTGAGGAGCGGCGCGTCGGCAGGCGACCAGCACCGCAGGACGAGCCTCGCCGTCTCGATCCGGTAGGCGGGGCCCACTCAGGCACCCCTACGCTGGCGGGCGGCCTCGAAGAGAACGATGCCGGCCGCGACGCTCACGTTGAGCGACTCGACCTCGCCCGCGAGCGGGATCGACACGGCACCGTCGCAGGCCCGCCGCACGCCGGGACGCACGCCCTTGCCCTCGGCCCCGAAGACGAGCGCCGTCCCGCCCAGGAAGTCGGCCGACCAGACCGGCGTCTCTGCATCCTCGGCCGCCGCCCAGGCCCAGAGATCGTCACGCTTGATCTCTCCCAGGTAGCGGGCCAGGTTGACGACGACACCGACGCGGAGGTGCTCCACCGCACCCGCAGAGGCGCGACAGACGACCGGGGTCACGCGCGAGGCGTTGTGCTCCGGCACGACGACGCCGCTGGCGCCCGCTCCCTCCGCGCTCCGGCAGACCGCGCCGAGGTTGTGAGGATCGGTGACGCCGTCGAGGCAGACGAGGAGCGGCCGCTCACCGCCGGCGAGCTCCCAGGCGTCGGCGTACGAGTACGGCTCGCAGAAGGCGACGACTCCCTGGTGGTCCCGGGTGCCCGCCGCCGCGGTCAGCGCAGCCTCGGGGCGCACCTGGACACGTAGGCCCGGAGTCTCCTTCAGCCACGGCTCCGAGGCGAGCGCGCGCTCCGAGACGAGCAGCTCGAGCGCCTCGCGCCGCCCGGCGCGGACCACCTCGCGCACCGGGTGGCGGCCGTAGACGAGCTCGCGGGGCGCGGTCACCGCCGGATCGCGACCCGATAGCCGTCGGGACGATCCTGGATCTCGTACCCGTCTTCCTCGATCCGGCGGCGAAGCTCGTCGGCGGCCGCGAAGTCGGACCGAGCCCGCGCCTCGAAACGCTCCTGCGCCAGCCGCCGGATCTCCTCAGGGACGCCTTTCTGGAAGACGGCGTTCGCGGCCGCGCCCTCGACGCGCTCCTCCTCCCTGTCGAGCTCGAGGCCGAAGACCGACAGGCCCCTGTCGAGCTCGTCGACGCGCCCGGCCGAGCGCCACTCGTGGAGGATCGCCAGCGCGTCGGGAGTGCTGAAGTCATCGGCCAGCGCAGCGACGAAGTCGTCCCAGGCCGGACCCGCCGCAGCCTCGTCGCGCTCGACCAGATGAGCGTTGCGAAAGCTCTCGACCTGCGCCCTCGCGGCCGCCATCGTCTCCTCCGAGAAGTCGATCGGCTTGCGCCAGTGGGCGGTCATGAAGAAGAGGAGCACGGTCTCGGCCCCCCACTCGTCGAGCACCTCCTGGAGCGTGGCGATGTTGCCGAGCGACTTCGACATCTTCTCGCCGGTGAGACGCAGCATCCCGTTGTGCATCCAGACCCGGGCGAACTCTCGGCCCGCGCCGCGCGACTGCGCGAGCTCGTTCTCGTGGTGGGGAAAGATGAGGTCGAGCCCGCCGCCGTGGATCTCGAACGACGGCCCGAGGAACCGCTCGGCCATCGCCGAGCACTCGATGTGCCAGCCGGGCCGTCCCCGACCCCACGGCGAGTCCCACGAGGTGTCCTCGCCTTCCTTCGTCGCCTTCCAGAGGGCGAAGTCCCGCGGATCCTCCTTGAGCGGGTTCGGCTCCTGCTCCTGGACCTCGTCGGGCCGCTGGCCGGAAAGCCGCCCGTACTCCGCGTACCGCGCCACGCGGAAATAGACGTCGCCGCCGGCCTCGTACGCGAGGCCGCGCCGGACGAGCTCCTCGATCAGCGCGACGATCTCGCCCACCGTCTCGGAGGCCTTCGGCTCGTGGTCGGGCCGGCCGAGCCCGAGTCTTCCGGTGTCCTCGACGTACCAGAGCGATGCGTCTGCGGCGAGCTTGGCGCTGGCCCCGGGAGCCGCGTCGTAGATCTTGTCGTTGATGTCGGTGATGTTCTCGACGAGCGTCGCCGTGTAGCCCTGCAGCTCGAGCCAGCGCTTCAGCCACATCGAGATCACGAACGGGCGCGCGTTGCCGATGTGGATCCGCTGGTAGACGGTCGGCCCGCAGAAGTACATCCGAATCGGGCCGGGAGGCGGCGGCAGCTCCTCTTTCTGCCGCGACAGAGAGCTGTAGAGGCGCATGTCCGGATGCTAGTGGGCGCCGAGTGCTGCGCCGGCGCGGGCAAGCGCCTCCTCGCGCGGGATGGCGGAGAGCACCGCCCACAACTCGGGGCCGCTGTCGGCTCCCGTCAACACGCGCCGCAGGACGCGCAGGTCGCCGCCGACGGCCTTGAGCTCGCGAACGAGCTCCCGCGCCTGCTCCTCGGGCAATTCCTCCGGCCCCGGCTCGCGCAGCTCGCGGAATCGTTCGCACGTGAGCCGCCCCGGCTCGTCGAGCTCGGTCGGCTCGGGCCGCTCGAGAATCCGGCGGGCGGTCTCGCGCGCCTCGACGAGCGTCCGCGCCCCGCGCAGCGCCGGCACGACGCGGGCCGGCGCTCCTGCCCGGCGTGCGAGCTCCTCGTCCGGTAGCGCCCGGATCGCGTCGATCGAGAGCCGCCGCACCCGTGCGAGGTCGAGATGGACGTCGGCGCGCGGCAGGTCGAGCTCCTCGAGGTAGGCGCGCACCGCCTCGGCGGGAAAGCCCTCCTCGCGAAGATCCGCGATCGATGCCGCGCCGTGGCGCTTCGAGAGCTTGGCGCCGTCGGGCCCGACGAGGAGGCCGTGGTGGAGGTACTCGGGGGGCTCGGCACCGAGGGCCTGGGCGATCGCCTCGTGTAGCGGCGTGTTGGACAGATGATCCCTGCCGCGGATCACGTGCGTGATCCGGAGCTCGATGTCGTCGACGACTGTGGCCAGGTGGTACGTGGCAGAGCCGTCGGGCCGCAGCAGCGTCGGCCGTCGCTCGAGATCGAAGCGCACCGCTCCTCGTTCCTCGTACGCGCGCCCGGACTCGAGCAGCCGTGCGGCGGCCGCGCGGTAGAGCTCGACGCGCTCGCTCTGGCGCACCGGCCCCTCGTCCCAGCCGATTCCGAGCCACTCGAGGTCGCCCAGGATGCCGGCCTCGGTCTCGGCGTCCGAGCGCTCGGCGTCGGTGTCGTCGATCCGAAGCACGAGCTTGCCGTCGCGCTCGTCGGCGAAACGCCGGTTGGCCGCGGCGGTCAGCGCGCCGCCGAGATGCAGCGAGCCGGTCGGGCTCGGCGCGAAGCGGACGCGCACCATGGCGCGCCAAATCTAGATGGTCGAGTCGCGTGCTTGACCGCGGCCTTCGGCCGCTTCAAGCGGGTCGCGGCCGGCCGAGCCGGCCACTCAGCCGCCGGCTTCGAGTATCGCCTTGAGCTTGGCGAGGTCGCCCGCTACCCCACGCCTGACGGCGGCGGACATCAGCGGCGCCGCGAGCTTGTAGAAGCCCGAAGCGTCGCCCTGCGTACGGATCCGCATCCGGGTGCCGCCGTCCGCGTCCTCGAACTCGTAGGCGACCGTCATCGGGAACGGAGCCTTCACCGAGCGCATGACGAGCCGCTCGCCCGGAGCGTGCTCGACGATCTCGTTCACATACTCGATCCGCTTGCCGAGGAAGCTCCCGACGCGCTCTACCTGGGTTCCGACACCGAAAGGCCCGTCTGTGACCTGACGCACCTCGCTGAGCGCCCGGATCCAGGTGAGGTCGTTGCGCCAGTCCGTTGCGTACGCGGCCACGTCCTCGCGTGGCCGCCGGATGACGGTCTCCACCTGTACGTCCGTGCTCATTCGCTGCCGCCCGAAACGTTAGCGCCGCCTGGTTGTCTAGCCTGTCCTCCGATGCAGGCCGACCTGCTCGCGTGGTTCTCCGAGCACGGCCGCCACGATCTGCCCTGGCGGGCTACCCGAGACCCTTACGCGATCCTCGTCTCCGAGGTAATGCTGCAGCAGACCCAGGTGCCGCGGGTCATCCCGCGCTATCTCGCCTGGCTCGATCGCTGGCCTGCGGCGCAGGATCTCGCCGCGGCCTCCACTGCCGACGTGATCCGCGAGTGGCAGGGGCTCGGCTACAACCGACGCGCGGTCAACCTGCATCAGGCGGCGCAGCGAATCGCTGCCGAGGGCTGGCCGGACGACCTGACAGAGCTGCCCGGCGTCGGGGAGTACACGGCCGCTGCGGTAGCCCGTTTCGCCCTCGGCCGGCCGGTGCTTCCGGTCGACACGAACGTTCGCCGGGTGCTCGAGCGCAGCGGCGGCAGCTTCGAGCCCGAGTCGGCAGCGGCGCTGATGGACCTCGGAGCGACGGTCTGCCTGGCCCGCGTTCCCCGCTGCGGCGCTTGCCCGTTGGCGCCGTCCTGCCCCTCCAACGGGAAGCGCTTCGAGCCGCAGCGGCGCCAGGGCCCGTTCGAAGGCTCGTTTCGGCAGCGGCGCGCGCGCACGCTGCGCCGGATTGCGGCGGCGCCACGACCCCTGGCAGACCTCGATGCCGACGCCGTCGCATCGCTCGCCCGGGACGGGCTCGTGACGGTCACGGCCGGCACGGTCCGGCTCCCCGCCTAGCGCGACGTGGGGCTCCCGTATTGGCGCCGCGTTGGTGGCGTATTGGCGCCGTGGCCGAGCCTCCGGCCATGGCAAAGCGAGAAGTCACGTCGAGGGAACGCGAGGTGCTGCTTCTCGTCGCTATCGGCGCGGAGAGCGGCGAGATCGGCGACGCAGCTCGGGATCTCGAGAGCCACCGTCGACTCCCACGTTCGCTCGGCGATGGCGAAGCTCGGTGCGCGGAGTCGCCTTCACGCCGCCGTGCTGATCGCCGCGAGCTCGGCCGATCCCACTCCCGTCCCGACACTCGATCCCGAGCAGCAACGCCTCGTCGAGCTCCTGGCCGCGGGCCTGACGCGAGATCACGTCGCGAGAGCGCTGTATCTGTCGAGGCGATCGGTCGATCGCCGTGTCGCCGCCCTGCGGCGGAAGCTGGGCGTCGGCTCTACGGCAGAGGCTGTGCTGGCAACGGTCGGAGCCGCCGAGTCTCCGTAGGCGCAGCTCCGGTCGCGATGAGCACGACCTCGGCGTTTGTACGGACTCCGAGCCTGCGGCGCGCCTGCGTCAGTCGGCGCGTCGCGGTGCGACGCGACAGGCCCAGGATCGCCGCCGCGTCGGACACCGTTCGCCCGCGAGCGAGGAGCCTCACCAGGGCGAGGGTAGGCCTTTCGAGCCCTTTTGGCCCTGCATGTCCACGGGGCTCCAGACTCGAGGCCAGGGCGGCGGCGTGCAGCCGCGTCCGCGCGCCCAGCTTCCGCATCGAGGTGCGAACGTGAGTCTCGACGGTCGAGATCGCGATCCCGAGGCTTGCGGCGATCGCCGCGCTCGAGCAGCCGGAGCCGACGAGAGCGAGCACCTGCTGCTCCCGTGACGAGAGGGGAATCGGACGAGTGCGTTCCAAGGTCTGCCTGACCGTTGCGCGACCGCCCCAACGTACGGCGCACACCCGCAGAGAACATCGTCAACACGCGCCAACTCGGCGCAGCCCCTAGGACGTCGCGCTCGCAAGCATGTGCGCGAGCATCCGGCCGGTCGGTGGGCGACCCGCGGCCTCCTTGGCCAGCGCACGCCCCAGGACCTCGTCGACGGAGGCAGGCACGTCGTCGCGCACGGCGGCCACGCTCGGCGGCTCGCGCTCCACATGCGACACGAGCAGCTCGAAGACGTTCGAGCCGGTGAACGGCGGTCGTCCGGCCAGGGACTCGAAGAGGACGCAGCCGAGCGCGTAGAGATCGGTCGACGAGTCGCCTCCGCGCCGTTGACGAGCTCGGGCGCCATGTAGGCCGGCGTGCCCATGACCTGTCCAGGGCGCGTCAGCACGGTGTACGCCGGCCCTTTGGCAAGCCCGTAGTCGGCGAGCAGCGCGCGCCCCTCCTCGTCGAGCATGACGTTCTCCGGTTTCACGTCCCGGTGCACAAGCCCGGCTTCGTGGAGGGCATCGAGCGCCGTGCCGACCTGGCGGGCGAGCCTGGTCGTCTGCTCCAACGTGAGCGGTCCGTCCGCGTCCAGCCTGCGTCGCAGGGTGCCTCCCGCGATGTACTCGACAGCCAGGTAGTGACGCCCGTTCGCCTCGCCCGCCTCGAGGACCCGGACGAGATTCGGGTGCTCGACCTCGGCGGCGACCCGGGCCTCCCGGAGGAAGCGCCGGACGAACGTCTCGTTCTCGGAGAGCTCCTCCTTCAGGAGCTTGACGGCGACGGCGTCGCCGCCGCTCGACGGCTCGGCGCGGAACACGATGCCCATGGCGCCGCGGCCAAGCTCTTCCTCGAGTCGGTAGGAGCCGATCTGCGAATCCGGGCTAGCCACTCGAGCCGATCGACCAAGTAAAGCGCGTCAGGTTCTCGGGCGGCGCGAGGCCGCCCGGGCGCAGACCGCGCCTGACCAGCAGAACGGCCGTGGCAACGTCCCGGGCGGCCGAGGTGCGGACCGGGCCGAGAGAGGCGCTGCGCCAGTCCTCCGGGAACGGAAGCACGAGCAGGCCGGCCCCGAGGCGGCCTCGACGAGCCCTGCGGGGCCCGGCTCGACGAGGAGCGGCTCGGCGATCGATGCCTACGAGTCCCTGCACCATCATCGACGCGACGGCGAGCAATCGGCTCGCGTCCCGCTGACCGGCTTCCACGCCTCCTGCCGTCCCGGCGAGAACGAGCGGCGCACCGGTCGCGCCGGCGATCCAGGCCGCGAGCTCGAGCGCAGCCCAGTCGTGTTCGGCTCCCCCGAAGGGAACGAGGACGCCGTGCTCGGGGCCCGGCGCGTCGCCCTCGCGCGGGATCAGGAGGGCGACGTCACAAGGAGCCTGCTTCGAGCAGCCGTCGGAGGCTTTCGGGCAGCTCCCCGGAGACAAGGGCAGGTAGGCAGTCGGCGAGCAGGAGATCGACGTTCTGGTCGGCCGCCGTACGGACGAGGTCGCGCACCTTGTCCGCCGAGGTGAAGGCCGCCGTACGAGAGGCGATTCGGCGCTCGAGCAGGGCCGAGCGAAGCTCGGCGAGCGCGACCGTCGCTTCGCGGAGCTCCTTGCCGGGAGGATCGACCAACAGGTTGACGATCAGCTCGTGCGGCGCCTGCGAGCGGGCGAGCGGCTCCGCAACAGCCAGGAGCGCCGCGAGCGTCTCCCTGCTCCCCGGCGACACGAGGATCGACCGCTCGGGAGCGGCGACCGGCAGGGGCGGGGCCTGCTCGGCGGCGCGAGGCGGCGGGAACTCGGCGAGCAGGCCCTCGCCGATCAGCTGGGCGAGCGCCTCCGGCTCGGGCAGATCCTTGAGACGGTGCTCGCCGAGGTCGCGAAGCGAGACGCCCGCGGCCTCGAGCTCCGCATCCCCCAAGAGCAGCGTCCGCGTCTCGGCCGAGACCAGCACCTGCCCGCCGTGCGCCGCACCGCAGATCCGCGCGGCGCGGTGGAGATCCACGCCCACATAGCCCCACTCGACGGGCGTCGGTGTCCCCGTGTGCACCCCCATCCGCACGCGCAACTCGGCGCCCGCCGGCCACGGGTTGCCCGCGAACGAGCGCTGAGCCAGGGCAGCCGCAATGACCGCGTCACCGGCGTGCTCGAAGACGCAGAAGTGCGCGTCGCCCTGCGTATCCACCTCGTACCCGCCGGGCTCGGTGACCGCCGCGCGAAAGAGGCGTCGGTGCTCGAGCAGCAGCTCTCGATAGCCGTCGCCGAGTTCGTGCAGGAGCCGCGTCGACCCTTCGATGTCGGTGAACAGCAGGGTCACGGTGCCCGTCGGCAGCGCCGGTCTTCCCGACCCGGCGAAGTCGAGCGAAGCGTCGTGGTTGAGGATCGCCCGCTCGAGCCGCTGAAGCGCCGGGCTTGGGTCGATCCCAAGCTCGTCGACGAGGACCTTGCGCGCCTCCTGGTACGCGTCGAGCGCCTCGGCCTGACGGCCGGACCGGTACAGGGCGAGCATCAGCTGCCCGCGCGGACGCTCGCGGAGCGGATGGGTCGCCGCCAGCGACTCGAGCCGGCCGACCAGCTCCGCATGTCGCCCGAGCGCGAGCTCGGCCTCGATGCGCTCCTCCTCTGCGACGAGCCGCAGCTCCTCGAGCCGCGCGATCGCCGCCTGTGCGAAGTCGGCGTAGGCAAAGTCCGCGAGGGCCGGTCCGCGCCAGAGCTCGAGCGACTCCCTCAGCAGACCGGCGCCCCGCTCCGGGTTCCCCGCCGAGCGCGCGCGCGCGCCGTCCTCGACGAGCCGCTCGAAGCGGTGGAGATCGAAGGATGCCCGGCCGAGCTCGACCGCGTACCCCGGCGCGCGAGTGATGATCGCATCCTCCCCGAGAGCCTTGCGCAGGTCGGCGACGAGCCCCTGCAGCGCCGGCAAGGCCGTCCGCGGCGGCTCGCGGCCCCAAACGTCCTCGATCAGCCGGTCGGTCGAGACGACCTCGCCCGCGTGGAGGAGTAGCGAGGCGAGGAGAGCCCGCTGCTTGGGCCTCGGTAGCGACACCGGCACGCCGTCGCGGGCCGCCTCGAGGGGCCCGAGGATCCTGAACTCGAGCTGCGTCCGCCGCCCACAGCCAGGGCGGGGACGGTAGCAGGCGGCACGCTATGGCAGGGCCGATGTCGAGCGGCGGGTTGGGTCGCATTGACCGCGGAGTCAATGGTGAGTCGGACCAGCAAGTACCATCGGGTACAGACGCGTCTACTAATGTGAGCTGATGGCGGCACCGACCGGCGAGACGATCGCCGGCTACGAGCTCGAGGCGCGGGTGGGGCGCGGCGGCATGGGTGTCGTCTGGCGGGCGCGGCAGCCCTCGCTCGATCGTCTGGTCGCCGTGAAGCTGATCGGGTCGGATGCCGCGGACGACGAGGTCTTCCGCGAGCGGTTCCTGCGTGAGGCGAAGCTTGCGGCCTCGCTCGAGCATCCCAACGTACTGCCCGTGTACGAGGCGGGCGAGTCGAACGGGCGGCTTTTTCTGGCGATGCGCTTCGTCGAGGGCGCCGATCTGGCCTCGATCGTGCAGGCCGAGGGGCGCCTGGAGGCCGGGCGAGCGGTGGGCCTGGTGGCCCAGATCGCAGCTGCTCTCGACGCGGCGCACGCGAGGGGCCTGATCCATCGCGACGTGAAGCCTGCGAACGTCCTGGTCGAGCCTGCGGGGGGCGGCGAGCACGCCTACCTCACCGATTTCGGCATCGCGAAGGCCTCGTCGGGAACCAGCGGGCTCACGCAGACGGGCCAGCTCGTGGGAACTGCCGATTACCTCGCCCCTGAGGTGATCCGAAGCGGCGAGGTGGGGCCGGCAGCGGACGTGTACGCGCTGGCCTGCGTGCTGTACGAGCTGCTGACGGGCAAGGCGCCGTTCGAGCGCGATTCGGACGTCGCCACGGTCTGGGCGCACGTCCAGGAGCAGCCTCCTCCCCTCGCAGAGGGCTCCCGGCCGTGCTCGACGCCGTCGTGCGCCGCGGCCTTGCCAAACGACCGGCCGATCGGTACCAGAGCGCCGGCGAGCTGGCGAGCGCGGCCGCCGAAGCGCTCGCCGACCCGGGCCGCTGGGTAGCGCCGCCGCCGGCCGTAGCCGACTGGCCACGTGGATTGCCTGCGCCGCCGGGCCCTATCGTCGGTCGCGAGCAAGAGCTTGCGGACATCACCGCCATGCTCGAGAGCCGGGAGTTCCGGCTGCTCACCATCACCGGCCCCGGCGGCGGCGGTAAGACCCGGCTGGCGCTCGAGCTGGCGGCGCGGACCGCCTCCCATTTTGCAGACGGGGCGTACTTCGTCGCTCTCGCGTCGATCCAGGAGCCCTCGCTCGTCGCCTCCGCCGTCGCACAGGCCCTCGGTCTCCGTGAGACTGGCGAGCGGTCGAGCGACGAGCTCGTCCGGCAGCGGCTCCGGGAAAGCGAGTGCCTCGTTCTGCTCGACAACGTCGAGCAGCTCCTGCCGGCCGCCACGCCGCAGCTCACAAGCCTGGCGCAGTTGGCCGATCGATCGAGGCTCGTCCTCACGAGCCGCGCCGCGCTCGGCGTCACCGGCGAGCGGGAGTATCCGCTGCAGGCACTCCCGCCGGCGGACTCGGCGGCGCTGTTGGAGGTGCGCGCGCTCGGACGGTCAAGCCGAGCCTCGCGATCGACGGCGAGACCGCGGCGACCGTCGCCTCGATCTGCCGGCGCCTGGACGGCCTGCCGCT
>CAWACA010000028.1:0-400385 GCA_963780385.1 uncultured Thermoleophilia bacterium
GACTGGGCGTGACGGGTGAGCAGGTACAGACCCACCCCGCAAGCCTAGGGCCTGTCCGACGGCGGGCGATGACGTGCATAGCGCGCCATCGGGGGATCTCCGGATCCACCGGCCAATCGACCATCCGCACGATGGCGGTCGTTCGCCATGGGGCGCACAGTGGTAGGGCAAGGTTGTGTGACGGCGGGCCGGAGAGCCACCGCCGGCGAAGTGGGCCAGAAGGAGGCCGAACTGATGAGCGAGCAGAACGCGCAGCTGATCCGCGACGGCTACGAGGCCTTCGCCCAGGGCGACATCCCGACGGTTCTCGGGCTCTTCGACGAGGACATCGACTGGCATGTACCGGGCCGGAGCCCACTGTCGGGTGACTACCACGGGCACGACGGCGTGATGGGCTTCTTCACGAAGTCGATGGAGCTGTCGAACGGCACGCTGAAAGTCGAGGTCGACGAGGTCGTCGCCGACGGCGATCGCGTCGTGGTTTTCAGCACAGTGAGCGCGCGGCGAAACGGCCGGTCGCTTTCGGCCCCCGAGGTCCACTGCTGGCGACTGTCCGACGGCAAGGCCGTCGAGTTCCGCGAGTTCCAGGGCGACCAGCAGAGCGAGGACGAGTTCTGGCTCGGATGACCTGATCCCCCGCGGGCACGCCCGCCCACCCCAACCCCCCAGAGAGGGCCCCACACCTCCCCTCGCGTTGCGATCCCGTGTGGGGCCCTCAAGCTTGGCCCCGGGTGAAGCGCTATTTGAGCGGCGTCATAGACAGCCGCTGGGTTTCGCCCGCGCCCACTGTCGCCTAGAGGGACGTGTCGGCGATGCGCTCGGCGATCGCCACCGTGGTGAGGTTCGTATTGGAGCGGGGGATCGTGGGCATCAGCGGAGGCGTCCGCGACGATGAGCCCGTCCGTTCCGAGGACGCGCCCTCGCACGTCGGTGACCTCTCCGATGGCGCACGTGCCCGCCGGATGGAAGTAGTTGCGCACCGTGGCCGCGACGTACTCCTCGAGGTTGCGCTCGGCCGGTGCCACCTCGCGCGCCAGCAGCCCGCGAAACGGCTCGGTGCCGGCGACGGCGCGCGCCAGCTCCAGCGCCTCGACGATGACGGGCATGTCTTCCTTCCGGCTGAGGAACCCCCGCTCGACCTCCGGCAAGTCGGTCGGGTCGACGGAGCGAAGGCGGACTCGCCCGGCAGAGAGCGGCTTCATGTGGAAGCACCCGCAGCTCGCCTCGAAGCGGTCGTTCGTCGCTCTCACCGGATTCGTCCAGGACAGGAGGTGAATGTCCCAGCGTGCCCGCCGGGCAGGAGCTGCTGGCGGCCTTCAGCACCGCGTGGGGCTCGAACAGCCGGCCGTGGTCTCGTACATGTGCCGCCGTGCGCGAGTGGAGCTCCTCGGTCGGCTCCCACGCGATCCCCGATCCGCAGTGATCGAGCAGCTGTTCGCCCACGGGCAACGCCACAACGAGCGGAATTCCATGCCTGCGGAGCTCGGCCTCGGGGCCGATTCCGCTGCGCAGCAGGATGGTCGGCGTGAAGTAGGCGCCCGCTGTGAGCACGACGGTCTCCGCCTCGACGCGGCGGCCGTCAGCGAGCCGAGCCCCGATCGCACGCGACCCTTGCAGGAGCACGCGCTCGACAAGCGCGTCGCCGAGAACGGTGAGGTTCGGCCGAGCCCGGGCGGGGTCGAGATACGCGAACGCGGTGTTCCAGCGGACGCCGGCGACGACGTTCGCGGGTCCCGCGGCGACCCCGACCGGCCGCTCGGCGTCGTCCGGGTTATCGAGCAGGGGGAAACCGAGCTCCTGGGCGGCGGCGAGGAACGCGCAGTGGAAGGGCGCGGGCGAGTCGGTGTTTGCAGCCCCGGCGCGCAACGTCGCCCTGGCCCGCTCGAGGTAAGGCGCCAGGCGCGCATGAGCCCAATCCGGCCCCCACTCGTCGTAGTCCGCGGGCGTTCCCGCCAGCACGAGACACGCGTTGTGCGTCGAGCAGCCGCCGATCACGCGCGCTCCCAGCGTGCGATCGTCCTCGCCGCCCGTGCCCCAGTCGTGCGTGAACACGAGCGCCCGCGGATCGAGCAGCTCCTCCGGCCAGCCGCCGCCGTCGAGCGGCCCGTAGTCCGGGCCGGCCTCCAGCAGACAAACGCTCCGGGCGGGATCCTCCGAAAGGCGCGCGGCCATCACACACCCGGCGGTGCCGCCGCCGACGATCAGAACGTCGTAGTGCTCCGTCCACCCACCGGACTCTACGAATCCGGGCGCATGCGCGCGGAGCGGGGGAAGGACATTCGCCGTTCCGTTGGCTAGCGACATTCGGAGTCGTTTGGCACAGTGAGTCGTGATGACCGGAGCGCCGCCCGTCCTGGCTCGAGCTGACCGAGCGGAGGCTCTCCCGCGGCTCGGAGGGATGGCGCGGCCGGGCGGCGTCGTGATCGCGAGTCAGCATTTCTGGGCGCTGGCGCGGACCGACGGCACGGTCGTCGAGGGCGAGATGCCCGAGTTGCCCGGATTCGTCTCGCGTGTGCCCATTCTTCGAGGGCTCGCACGCCTTGCGTCTGCGTTCGCCCCACTGGCGACGGGCAGTGGAGTGGCGCGTCGCGGAGAGCGCGGGCTCCTCGGGGTCGTACTTGTCGTCCCGGTCGCCGCGGCGTTTCTCTCGGATCGCCTCCAGATCATGGTCGGGCTCGTGCTCGTCGCCGTACTGGTGGGCTGGCTCTTTCGCGGGAAGACACTGTCGCTCCACGGCGCCGAGCACCGCGCGATCAGCGCGTGCGAGGCACGCGCGCTGGTCGACACGTGGGAAACGCGCGCCAGACCGTCGCGCTTCTCACGGCGCTGCGGGACGAACTTCGCCGCGCTTTCCCTGGCAACCGCGCTGCTGCTCTACGCAGTTGTCCCGGCCGCCCGCGATGCGGCATGGTCGTTTCCGCTCGGTATCGCGGCGCTCGGGCTCACGATGGAGCTCTGGTTCTTGATCCAGGCGGCTCCCCCACGTGCCGCCGGCATCCTGCTCGCCCCGGGGCTTGCGCTCCAGCGCCTCACGACGCGGGAGCCAAGCCCGGAGCAGACCCGGCTCGCGCTCTGCGCGGTCGCCTCCGTGCTACGGCGCGAGCTCGGCCCCTGAGCGCCTACCAGCGGCGGTAGCGGGGTGAGAAACCGGCGGTTGAGCAGGTGCCGTCGCGGGTAACACTGTCGGGAGATGGACGCAGCAGTGATCATCGCCGCGGTCATGGCCGGCCTCGTGGTGCTCGCGACCCTCGGAGTGTTCGTCTGGGCGGCTCGGGAGGACGGTCGGTTGCAGCGCAGGCGCGACGCCGCACGCCGTTTCCCTCGGTAGTTCTCCCGGGCCGTCACCCGGGTTGCGCTTGCTACGCTCGTAGAGCGGCCCTCGAACCGACGGGTTCGGGCCCTGTTCTCCGGAGTAGTGACTGACGATTGCGGCACGCCGGCGGACGTTTTCGTGTCGGCGATCTCGGAGGACTTGGACGATGGCAAGCAGGCTGAAGCTCGTGGTGCTCGCGGGAGCGCTCGTCACGATGCTGGCGCTTGTGGTCGCGGCCTCCGCGACCTCGGCTGCCGAGCCCAGGCTCTTCACCGTCGCGGCGGTCACCGACGGCGACACAATCCGGCTTACCAACGGCGAAAGGGTACGCCTGGTGCAGATCGACGCGCCCGAGTCGGCTGAGGAGTGCTACGGCAGCAAGGCTGGCGCGCGTGCTGGCCGGCCTGCTCCCGGCCGGGACGAAGGTCAGGCTGGAGGCCGACCCGGCGCTCGACAGGGTCGACCGCTACGGCCGGCTGCTGCGGTACGTCGTGAAGGGCAGCCTCAACGTCAACATCGCCCTCGTTTCACGGGGCGCGGCAACCGTGTGGTTCTTCGACGGCGATCGAGGGCGACACGCGTCCAGGCTGCTCGTCGAGGGTCCAAGAGCGCAAAGCGGGCCGGGAAGGGCCTCTGGGGCGACTGTCCGGGCACGCCCTTCGACCCGCTGAGCGCCGCCGACACCGGGCCGGCGGGAGGCTCGCGCGCCCCGGCCTGCCGCGACGGAGTCGACAACGACAGGGACGGCAAGACCGACTATCCGGCCGACCACGGTTGCACGAGCCTGCGCGACACGACGGAGAGGAACGGCGCGCCGAGCGGGAACTGCGATCCCGCCTACCCGACGGTGTGCATTCCGCCGCCGCCGCCCGACCTGGATTGCGGCGACGTGAATCAGAAGCGCTTCACGGTCCTGCCTCCGGACCCGCATAGGTTCGACGGCGACCACGACGGGATCGGCTGCGAGAGCTAGCCGACGGGCTCGGCCGCTTGACTCGCGGCCTGCGGCCGCTCTTAGGCGGGTCGCGGGCGGCCGAGCCGCCCGCTCAGCCGCCGGGCGGCTCTGCCCCTAAGGGAAGTTGCTGCGCGCCCACGAGATGAGGGCGCTCAGCGCCGGCCCGCCGCCGTACTCGTTGTCGCCGCGTCGTCGAGCCCGTCGGCTGCTGCACGGCGGTGCTGCCGATCGTGCTGCCGACGCCGACGACGCGCGGCCACGGCTCCTTGTCCCACCAGCCCCACACGGAGCCGCCCGACTGGCCCGGCGTGAATTCGTTGAAGTGCCCCAGCACGTATCCGGTCTGCCCGCTCAGGCTCTCCTCTCCGACGCTCGACACGACGCCGTCGCCCTGGAAGGCGGGCCGCTCGCCGCTCGACGAGCTCGCCCGGATAGCCGATGTACTGCCAGTACGCGCCGCCGTTCCAGTCGTCGTCGTAGGTGCGGTAGCCCGGGTAGCCGACGACGTCGCCGATCCGCTCCTCCATGACGAGCACGACGTAGTCGAACGCGGTCTGCTCGTCGGTGAGCTTGCCCGGCGCCTTCTCCCAGAAGATGACCTGGGTGGCGGCGATCTCGCCCCACGGGCCGCTGCCGTCGAAGTAGCCGGGAGTGAACGTCAGCCAGGACGACGCCGCCACCGGACCCTCCGGTCCAGTTGACCACGTGGCTGGCGGTCAGCACGTGGCGAGGGCCGATCGTCGTGCCCGACCCCCACTTGCCGGCGGTTCTGACCTTGCCGGTGGTCCGCCACGGGAACGACGCGGTCGTCGAACAGGTACCGGTCGTCGGCTCCGAAGATCGTGCCGCCGAGGTCCGGGTCCTTGCCCTTCCGGGGTCGCAGGCGGTGGGTCGGTCGGGCAAGGTCGGGCGTGAAATTCGTCGGCACGCCGGCAGGGCGGAAGCCCTCGATCTCGAGCCTGGCGAGCTTCGGGTCGATGTCCTTCGCGCTCAGCCGGGTGACCGGAATGCGCTCGTACCTCCGCCGGCGGTCGAGGCCGTCCACGCCGACCGCGGCCGAGACGCGCAACCGGTCGCCTTCCGTGACGATGCGCTGATCGGTCACGCCCTTCAGGGACACGTCCAGAAGCGTCACGGCCGCGCTCTCCGGCTCGCCCGCGGCCGGCAACGTCGAACGCTTGGACACGGCGCTGTGCTCGACCGGCTTGCTGATCGTCTTCCTCCGTCGCACGGTAGCTCCCTTCGATAGGCAGGTTTGATCGGGCTCGAAGGCCCGAGGTCGATGGCTGATCTAGTCCGGGGGCTCGTCGAAGTCCGGCAGCACGGTGACGTTGTCGTTCAGCGTAAGGGAGCACGGCTTCGTCTCCCAGCCGGCGCAGCGAGCTGTCGCGCCAACCCGTGAAGTACCAGCCCGAATCGGCGATCGGAGTAATTGTCACCGCCGTTCCGCGGAGGAACGCGGCGCAGCCCTCACCACATGAGGTGCCCGCCGGCTCGACGGACGCGCTTCCTGCGCCGGACGGGTCGACATGGAGCTGAACCAGGAGCTCGAAGCGCGCCACCGCCAGCGTGTCGCCCTCGATCGTGAAGGTGCAGGACGGCTCCTCCGGGCTTCCTTCGCAGCTGACGCCCTCCCAGCCGACGAAGATCTTCGAGTCGCCCGCACTCGCCTCGAGCGTCACGCGTGTCCCATCGGCGAATTCCTCCGTGCAGTCCGCGCCGCAGTCGATGCCCTCGCCGGTCACCGTCCCGCTCCCTTCGCCGCCGACCTCGACGCCGAGCGTCCAGGTCTGTTCGGGTGTCGGGTCGAACACGGCGAGCGCGGTGCGGTCGCCGTCCATCGTCAGCGTGCAGGACTCCTGTTCCTGTCCTTCCTGGCACTTCGCGCCTTGCCAGCCGGCGAACTGCGAGTCGTCATCCGCCTGGGCCTCGAGGGTCACCGTCGCTGCCGGTCTCGTAGTCCTCGTCGCAGTCGTCGCCGCAGTCGATGCCGTCGCCGGAGACCGTGCCGCCGCCGTCGCCGGCGG
Source organism: uncultured Thermoleophilia bacterium (assembly GCA_963780385.1). Taxonomy (GTDB): domain Bacteria; phylum Actinomycetota; class Thermoleophilia; order Gaiellales; family Gaiellaceae; genus CAWACA01. The sequence continues at coordinate 6,296 of CAWACA010000028.1, forward strand.
TCTCGACGGTGAGGTGCTGTGAGTCCGGAGCCCGCTTCCGGAAGACGGCGACCGCGGTGGCGTCCCCGTCGACGGTCAGCGTGCAGGTCGGCGCACGCCGGCCCTCGTCGCAGGAGACGCCGTTCCAGCGGGCGAACACCGAGCCCTCGTCGGCCTCGGCGGTGAGGGTCAGCGAGGCGCCTTCGGCGAGCTCCTCCTCGCAGTCGTCCCCGCAGTCGATGCCTTCTCCGACCACGGCGCCGCTGCCCCTGCCGTCGAGCTCGACCGTGAGAACGGCTGCCTGTACGAGCGTCTCCGTCGAGCCTGACGGCGAGGGGTCGCCGCGCGCATCGCCCACGACGAACCCGAGCGCGGCACCGCCGCCGCCGAAGAGCGCGAGCGCTCCGAGCACGGCGCCGACGGCGACCAGCCGCCGTGAAGCGCCGATCTGGACGGGGCGTGTGGCGTCTCGCGTCGCGTTGTCGAGGTTGTGGCGGGTCGCGCACCGGCCCGCCACGTCACCGAGCCTCTCCTGGAGCTCGAGCGCACGCTCGAGACATTCAGCAGCCTGCTTCGGAGCGCCGGCGCAGAGGTGCAGCGCTCCGAGCTCGTTCAGCGCCCAGGCTTGCCCGCTCTCGTCGCCGACGGCCTGCGCCGCGCGGAGCGCGGAGCGCAGGGAACGGACGAGGTCCCGCCAGCGAAACGCCAGGACGCACAACCCGTGCAGCGCCTTGGCGACGCGGATCTCCTCCGCGTAGCGCTTCTCCCGGTCGAGCCGGTCGAGGAGGCCGAGCAGAGCTCCGATCTCGCCCGTCACGAGACCGGGGTCGAGGAGCCGATCCTCGGCCGCCGCCTTGAACAGCCTGTTGGCGTGCTCCACGCGGTCGGTGACCGCGTCCGCGGTGACTTCCAGCTCCTCGAGCGCCTCGACCGACGCCTGTGCGGCGCGTGTGCTCTCCGGCTCCGCGAGCGCCGCGCGCAGCTCGGACGCGTTCGCACGCGCCTGCGCCTTGTCGGCTCTCGAAAGCCTGCCTGCGAACTGCGCGGACGTCCCTGCCGAGACGGCGACCTCGAGGACGTACCGGCCTGCCGGCGCGGAGCCCGTAACGGACGGCCGCATCACCATGACACAACTCCAGCGCTTGCTTCCGCGAGCATCATCCACTCCTCCTCGCTGCGCTTCTGCGCTCCATCGTCCACACGGGTCCGGCAGACGGCTGGTCGAGCGCTGGCGCAGCCCTGGAAGACGCCTGGACAGCGCGCGTTCAGCAGGGAGAAAGCGATTCTCCAGGGGCCGCGATCACGATCGCCGAAACGGGACGAACGCAAGGGGGCGATCTTCGATGCTGATGTTGCGACGGAAAGGCAGATCCGTCGTCGTGTGGCTCGCAACAGGGTTGACGCTGGTGTTCGGCGATCCCGCGCTCGCGGCCGGCACGAACACCTGGCTGACCTATCGCGGGCGCCGAAGGCCGTCCCGGCACGCCGAGACGCCGTAGCGCTCCCTCGCGGCAGCGACGGAGGGGCGCCGGGCCGGCCTGCTCGCGCAGCTCGCTAGTCGGCTCGGGCGGTCAGCGCGAGCCGACGGAGGGGCGAGAGAGTCCTCGCCCCTCCGCCAAAGGTTCCGTGATCAGGCGGCAGACTCGGCGACGACCTTCGAGAAGTACTCGAGGGCCTTGCGCGTCTTCGTCTCCTGCTCGCCCGAGAGATCGACGCCCCGCTCCGTGAGGAACGCCCGTGCCTCGGCGGCGGTCTGGAACGCCTCCGAGGGCGCGCATTTGGTCGAGAGCTCGAGGATTCGCGACGAGTCGGGGTAGAGCCACATCTCCGCGACGAGCGGGCGGCCGAACCCCTTGGGCTCGAACTTCAGCTTCAGCACGAAGATGGGGCCCAGAACGGTGAGGTCGTCGAGACCGATTCCCTCGGGTGCGCGTTGCTCGTAGAACGCCCGCTGCCCCTTTGAAAAGAGGCTCCCCAACGGCCGCTTCTTGAGCACGGTCTTCCTCACGTCGGCCTCCGCGACGCCCTTGAACGACCCCGAGCAGACGAACCCTCCGGGCATCGCGTCCACCTCGACGCCGAAGGTCGGTGACTTGCGCAGCTTGCTGGACAGGTCGTCGGGCACGACGGGCCGGAGCTTGACGACGGTGTCGTCGCCCTTCCCCTGCACACGGCGAGCACGGACGACGACGCCGCTGTCGTTGAGTGTCAGATCGGGAGTGTCGAAGAAGAACACCTGGCGGATCTGGGCGTCGAGGGGATCGATCCCGAGAGCCGATATGGCAGAGCGATGATCGCCCTCGGGAACGGTCAGCTTCAGCTCGACGCTGTCAGCCCCCTTGGTCAGCGCGAGGAACTCCGCGACCTGCTCGTCGGAGAGCCGCTGCATCTGCTTCGCGGTGGATGTCGTCACGTTTTGCTCCTTTTCTCTGCTGCGACCGGTGAGCGTTGGCGCTCGCCGTCGAACGACTCAGCGGTAGCGGCTCGACTCGTCGATCGCGTCGGCGCGGATTTGCGTCGCGACCTGCTCGGCGGTCCCGGAAGCCTCGGCGTAGTCCTCCCCCGGCCCCGCGCCTCCGGCGGCGGCCACCCAGGCGCCGTTGAGGGCGTGCTGGAGGTACCAGACGTGCGTGAAGAGGGCGAAGACGAGGAGGGCCGCAAGCGCCGGGTGCACCCGCCCCGGGGTGCCGGTCCACTGCTGGGCGGTACGAACCCGGCGCGCCGTCAGCCAGACGGCGATCAACGTCGGTATGAAGGCCACCGGCCAGAGCGCTGCGAGGATCGCGGAGACGACCGGCGAGTTCCCGAACGGGCGCCCGACGGCCTTCGAGTAGTCGCGCAGCTCACGGTTCACCACGTAGATCCAGACGACCCCGCCGATCCCGAGCGTCAGGAAGACGAGCAGCCACATCGCGATCGGGTTTCGCGTTGCAGCCGTCACCCCGGGGGCGACGGTGAGCTCACGTGCGGTGGTCACGTTCACGATGCCCTTTCGTCCTTCTGGCGCGATCGTATCCCAGGGGCGTGGGTCACCGTTGGGCCGGCCGACGGCCGCGACGGCTCCGTACGGGCCTGGGAGTACGCTGTGCGCGATGGCGACGATCGACTATTCGGCCGCCGAGCGTGAGGTGATACTCGCCGAGTCGAAGCACTGGTTCCTGCGCGTGCTCTGGGGTGTCCTGTTCCTGATCCTCGGCTTCATCATCCTCGGCTACGACACCCAGTCGCTGACCGTGCTCTCGATCTTCATCGGCGTGTCGTTCCTCCTGAGCTCCCTGACCTGGTTCCTCGCGGCAGCGGTCGCCGTCGAGGGCCGCGGCTTCTGGATCGTCGGCGGCGCTGCTCGGCCTCGCCGCGGCGATCATCGCGTTCGCGTACCCGGACGAGACGCTTCGCGTGCTCTCCCTGCTGCTCGGGTGGTTCCTCCTGCTCGGCGGGCTCCTCCAGCTCGTCGGCGCGCTGACGCACCGCAACCGTGAGCTCTGGTGGATCGGGCTCATCTTCGGCATCGTCCTGTTCGGTCTCGGTGCCTGGGCGGTCGGCGAGACCGAACGGTCGCTCGCGCTGCTCGCCACCATCGTCGGCGTCTACTGCCTGCTCAAGGGCGTGGTCGAGGTCGTCGTCGCGCTCCGGCTTCGGAGCCTGAAGCACGAGCTAGGGACCTCCACCTAGGATCATTCGCGCGTGGCCGAGGCCTTCGCCTGGGGGCTCTTGGCAAGCTCCTCGCTGCTGCTCGGCGGCCTCTTTGCTCTGAGCTTCCGTATCGGGAACCGGACGCTGGGGCTCGTGATGGCGTTCGGCAGCGGCGTCCTGATCAGCGCGGTCGCCTACGAGCTCGTGCTCGAGGCCTTCGAGACCTCCAAGGGCGCCGGCGACGTCGCGTTTGGCCTCTTCGCGGGCTGCGCGGTGTTCTCGATCGGCGACGCGCTGATCGATCGGATGGGCGGCGCGAGGCGGAAGCACTCCGGAGGCGGGCAGGCAGAGGGCTCCGGCCTTGCGATCGTGCTCGGGATCGTCCTCGACGGGATCCCGGAGTCGATCGTGCTCGGGCTGACGCTGGTCGGGGGTGGAGGCATCGGGTTCGCGATCCTGGCCGCCATCTTCCTGTCGAACCTGCCGGAGGCTGTCGGCGCGACGAGCGGGCTCTCGACTGCCGGCTGGAGACGCTCACGGATCATCGGCCTCTGGCTCATCGTGATGCTCGTCTCCGGGCTCGCGGCGCTCGCCGGCTTCGGGCTCTTCGAGGACGCTTCGCCGGGCACGATCGCGTTCATCAACGCTTTCGCCGGGGGCGCGATCCTGACGATGCTCGCCGACACGATGATGCCCGAGGCCTTCGAGCACGGCGGCAAGCTCGTGGGCGTGTTCACGACCATTGGGTTCGCGCTTGCGTTCGCGCTCAGCGCGCTCGAATGATCCGCTCGCTACGCGGTCATTGCCGCGCGAGCGCCATGCGGATCTCCGCCTCGTGGTCGACGACGTGCTTGCCCGAGACGTCGTAGACGACCTTCTCGATCGTGCCCGTGAAGGCGAACGGCGGCTGGTACTCGTCGGTCACCGGTGCGCCCGCGTCCGCGCCGATGCTGACTCCGGCGGCGAGCCCCATCGCGAGCGGGATCGTCACCGGCAGCTTGCCCTCGCCGGCCGGCTTGCCGTCCACGAAGAGCGCCAGCGTGCCGGGTGTTCCTTTCCCCTTGAGCGGCTCGGCCTTGCCGGTGGGGGCGAACTCGAAGCTGAGCGCATGCCGACCGGCGGGCACCTTGCTGTCCGAGACGATCTGGAAGCGCTGGTCGGCCACGTAGTTGTAGGTGTACCGGAGCAGCCCGCCCTGCGACGAAGAACGTGAACCCGCCGTCGACGCCGCCCTGCGACACGAGCACGCCGTCGGCTCCCTCCTCGGGAATCTCGACGAGCGCGGTGACCGTGTGCGGGCGGTTGAGGATCCTCGGCGCAGCGCTTGCGGATACCTCCTGCGTGTCCGGGTAGTACACGTAGCGCGTGCGGTCGACGGCGATCTGCGGCCGCTCCTCCGCGAAACGCTGCTGGCCCCTGCCGTCGACCGGAAGCACGTTGTACTTGCCGGCCTCGACGTACCACTGGGCGATCATCTCGATCAGCCGCGGCCGGTTGTCGGCCGCGACGTCGTGGTTCTCCGTCGGGTCCTCGGCCACGTGGTAGAGCTCCCAGCCGGTCGCGTCCAGCTCCGTCAGCGTCTCTGCCGGGATCGGCGTGCCGAACTGCCGTCCCGACTCGGTGAACGAGGTCCCCGGCCACGGGCAGACCGCGCGCCAGCCGTCGTGGTAGATCGACCGGTGGCCCATCATCTCGAAGTACTGCGTAACGTGCTTCGAGGCGCCTTCTTGTCGTCGAACGTGTGGGCGAAGCTGACGCCCTCGATCGGTGACTGGGTCACGCCTTGGATGTGCACCGGCGGCTCGATGTCGAGCGCCTCGAGCACCGTTGGGAGCATGTCGATGGCATGCGCGAACTGGGTACGGACCTCTCCCTTCGCCTTGATGCCCTTCGGCCAGTGGACGATGAAGGGGTCGCTGACGCCGCCCCGGTAGGTCTCGCGCTTCCAGCGCCGGAAGGGCGTGTTACCCGCGAAGGTCCAGCCCCACGGGTAGTGGTTGAAGTACTTCGGGCCGCCGATGTCGTCGATCGCGGCGAGGTTCTGCTCGAGCGAGTCGGGCACGAAGTTGAAGAACTTGTTCTCGTTGATCGAGCCGGTGGGGCCGCCTTCGGCACTCGCGCCGTTGTCGGAGATGAACATGATCAGCGTGTTGTCGAGCTCGCCGATCTCCTCGAGGAAGTCGAGCAGCCGCCCGATGTGGTGGTCGGTGTGCTCGAGGAAGCCCGCGAAGACCTCCATCATCCTGGCGTAAAGCTTGCGCTCGTCCTTCGAGAGCTTCTTCCAGTCCTGGACGTCCGGATCGTGCCGTGAGAGCTCGGCGTTCTTCGGCACGAGGCCGAGCTTCTTCTGCTTGGCGAAGACCTTCTCGCGGTACGCATCCCAGCCGTCGTCGAAAACGCCCTTGTACTTGTCTGCCCACTCCTTCGGCACATGGTGCGGTGCGTGCATGGCGCCCGTGGCGAAGTAGAGGAAGAACGGCTTGTTCGGCGCGACCTGCTTGGCGTCGGCGATGAATGCAATCGCCTTGTCCGCGAGGTCCTCGGTGAGGTGATAGCCCTCCGCGGGCGTCTTCTCCGGCTCGACGCGATGGTTGTCGTAGGTCAGCTCCGGGTAGTACTGGTGCGTGTCGCCGCCCATGAAGCCGTAGTAGCGCTCGAAGCCGCGACCGAGCGGCCAGCGGTCGTACGGGCCGGCAGCGGAGACCTGGTCGGCGGGCGTCAGGTGCCACTTGCCGACCGCGTAGGTGTTGTAGCCCTGCTCGTGCAGGATCTCGGAGAGGAAGCCGTTCTCGAACGGGATGTAGCCGTTGGCGCCCGGGTAGCCGGTCGACGCCTCGGTGATGCACGACATCGCGTTCGAGTGGTGGTTGCGCCCGTTGAGGATGCACGACCGGGTCGGTGAGCACAGGGCGGTCGTGTGCATGTTCGAGTAGCGCAGCCCGCCCTCGGCCAGGCGGTCGATGTTCGGCGTCGAGATCGGGCTTCCGTAGCAGCCGATCTGTCCGAAGCCGGTGTCGTCGAGCACGATGAAGAGGACGTTCGGTGCGCCCTCGCGGGCGCGCAACGGCTCCGGCCATGCCGGCGTTGACACGTCGAAAGTGCGGCCGACGACGCCGGGAAAGGCAGTGCCGGGCGGGTATTCCTCGAGGCTCACGGGTTCCTCCTAGCTGGGGCAGTCAGCGGAGCATGCTACGGGGCGGAAGGGTGCCAGACTGCTGCCGACGCCGCGTTCACCCGGGTGAGATTTCGCCGGTTTTCGGGCGCGGCAGTCGTCCCGGCGAATGAGCCGATCAGAGGAAAAACACAAGCAACGGGTAATCGCACGGTGACGCAGTGTTCTGCGCGCCGACTTCCCGGAGGAGGTCCTCATGGCCGACGACGAGCGAAACGACCCGACCCAGCCGCTCGACCCTCGTGATCCGAGGCAGGGGCAGGATCCGGGCGGCGCAGTGCCTCCGTCCGGGCCGCCGCCGGGAACGCCGCCGGAGCCCGGCTATCCGCCGCCGGCCTACCCCGGGGACCCGGCAGGCCAGTGGGAGGAGCCGCCGCCGAGCGAGCCGAGCCGGCTGCCGCTCATTCTCGCCGCGATCGCGACCGCGCTCGCCCTGGGAGCGATTGCGCTCGCCGTCACGAGCCTGTTCAACGACGAGGAACCTGCCCCGGAGGAAGCTGCGGGACCGATCCAGAGCACGGACATCGCGGACGGCGCGATCACCGCGGACAAGCTCGCGGACGGCGCCGTGGTCGAGGTGAAGCTCGCGGACGGCGCCGTGGCGACCGGCAAGCTCGGCGACCAGGCTGTCGTGAACGCGAAGCTCGCGAACGCGGCCGTGTCGAACAACAGGATCGCCTCGGGCGCCGTCGGGACACAACGGATCGCCGATCAGGCCGTCAACGGCGGGAAGGTAAAGGACGACTCTCTCACCGGCGACGACATCGACGAGTCCACCCTCGGCAAGGTTCCGTCGGCCGAGCAGGCCGACACCGCGGAGGTGGCCCAGAGCGTCGAGGGGCTGGATCTCGGAAATCTCGTCCCCTCGATCGAGCTCGCGCAGGGGGCGAGCGACTCGAGCTCGGACGACGCCAAGTCCGCGAGCGCGGCCTGCCCCGACGGCACGACGCTCGTGGGAGGCGGCGGCGGCATCGGAGGCGATTCGACTGGCGTCGCGCTCGTGCGAAGCTCGGCCGACGGCAACGGCTGGACGGTGGCCGCGCAGGAGATCGCCCCGAGCGAGGCCGCCTGGAGCGTGGACGCGGTCGCGTTCTGCGTGTCGCTGGGCTAGGTCGAAACCTCGGCAGGTCAGGCGGAACCGCCTGCCTGCGCCTGCCCGACGGCCGGCGGCGGCGCTGCGTGGGCTTCGGCGTGCAGCGAGGCGACGACGGCGAAAACGACCGCCGTCACCGGCACGGCGAGGTACGCGCCGATGATTCCGAACAGCGAGCCGCCCGCAGCCACTGCGAGCAGGATCACGGCCGGATGCAGATCGACCGTGCGGCTCTGGATGATCGGCTGGAGGAAGTTGCCCTCGATGAGCTGAACGCCGATCACGATCCCGAGCGCGATCAGGGCCGTCTTCCAGCCGTCGTCCGCAAAGGCCACGAGGACGGCGACGAGGCCGGAGATCGTCGCGCCGACGAAGGGGATGAAGGCTCCCAGAAAGATGAGAATCGCCAGCGGGAAGGCGAGCGGGACGCCCAGAATCCAGAGGCCGATCCCGATCAGCGTCGCGTCGATTGCCGCGATCAGCGCCGTGCCCCGGATGTAACCGCCGAGCACGTCCCATGCGCGTCGGCCTGCCCGGTCGACCTCGGCTGCGTTCTCCGGGGAGAATCGCCTGACGACCCAGCGCCAGAACAGCGCCCCGTCGCGCAGCACGAAATACAGCATCGCGACGGCGAGGATCAGCCCCGTGATCAACGCAACGCCCGTGTTGAGCCCCGAGACGAGGTATGAGGAGGCCTGGCCCCAGGCGTCGCCCAGCGAGCTGTTCAGATCCTGGAGCCTGTCGAACGAGATGTTGAACGGGTCGCCCTCGAGCCACCCGGTCAGGTCGTCGACGCCCTGCTCGACGGCGGTGCGGAGCTCGTCCCAATCCCTCGCGACCGCCGTCGTCACGAGCGCGATGAGCCCGAGGACGACGACGATGCCGAGGCCGAGTGCGATTGCCGCCGCCGGCCGATGGAGCCTCAGGCGCCGGAACTGGGCAGCCACCGGGGTCAGTGCCGGGGAAATCGTCAGCGCGACCAGGGCCGGGAGGACGATCACCCTGAGGTACCAGAGCAACGCGAGCAGGGCGGAGACCGCAACCACGCAGATCAGAAGCCGCCACGCCCAGCCGGCAGCACGGTCGAGCGTCGGCGGAACCGGCCGGATTCTCACCACGCCGAGGATAGGCGCCGCGGCGGCTGAGCGGCCGGCTCGGCCGGCCGCGACCCGCCCAAGAGCGGCCGAAGGCCGCGGTCACGGGCTCGGCGTGCAACGCCGTCAAACCGGCCTGGCAAATGAGACCGCGGCCTACGGCCGCTTCAACTTCGCGGCCGCCTGCGGCGTCCGCTGCGCGGCTTCGCCCTTGCGGGCCTAGCGCGGCCCGCGAGCCCGAACCACGATGGCGAAGCTCGCGGCGCTCTTCGAAACGGCCTTGTAGTGCGTCGTGCCGACCGACGGCTTCACGCGGAGGTTCCAGCGTCCGCCGGCGTCGGGCCGCGCGGTGCCGAGGGTCGTGAAGGCGCCGGCGCCTGCCTTGCGTCCGTAGACGGTGACGACTTCTGCGGGCAGCTCGCTCTCGACCCGGCCGGACAGCACCACCGGCGTCCCCTTCCGGACCTGATACCGCGTCGCCCGGATCGAGACGGAGCCCGGACGCACCGCCAGGAACGGCACTTCCTGGGCCCAGTCGATCACACCCGGCCCCGGCAGCTCGTCCCGCAGGCAGATCGTCTTGCGCAGCTGCTCACGCTGGCGCTGATCCCTGAAGCCTCCGGGGGACGACGTCCCGTATCGCACCTGGACGATCGCCTCGAACTCCTGACGGCGCAGCTGGTCTGCCACGAGCGTTCGTGCGAGGGGCGGCGTGACTCCGGCCTGGGTGAGGGCGGCTTGATAGGCGACCGAATCGCCTGCGAAGCCGCGTTCGATGAGCGAGGTCAGAACGTGGTCGATCTCGTCGGAGCTGACGGTGACGCGCTCATGCGCGTAGATGAGACGGTTGAGCAAGGCGGTCAGCGCCGACTGCCGGTTTCCGGTGACCGTCTCGAGTTGCTCGACAGCAGCCTCGGTGATCCTGCCGACGCCGGTCTTGCACTGGACGCCCGCGGGCAGGATGATCTGCCCGAGCGTGAGCGACGAGTTGAAGCGCGGCCCCGCCGCTCTGAGGCCGTCGCACAGAGTCGGGTCCCGCGTCCAGAGGTAGACACAGGCCGCGGCGGGCTTGTCGGCGTCCGCGCCCGCCTCGTCGAATGTGCCCCAGCCCCACGACCAGACCGAGCTGAGCCCGAGCTCGCCGGTCACCTGACGGGCGGCCAGCGCATCCTGCTTGATGATCTCGAACCAGGAGGCCCGCGGCTCGAGACCCTCGCGTCCGCCCTTGCCGGGGCCCGACTGGAAGCCGAGCAGCAGTCCCATCCGCTCGGCCGGCACCCCGTTCGCGATGAAGCCCTCCACGGCATGGCGCATGGCAACGCGTCGGGTGCGGGCGCCGACGATCGGGCCCATCCCGTAGATGAACGGCGCGTTGAAGTGCATCTGGCGCACGAGGTACGCGTACTTCGACACCTCGAGCCACCAGGTGCGCGCCTCGTTGCCGAGGAACGGCGAGCGGGACCCACGCGGCGGCCCGGGAATGAGCAGGAACGGGACGGCTCCCTTGTCCGCGAGCGCCTTCACGAGCGCGAGGATGTTCTGCCGGTAGGTCGTCGTCTCGTACGACCAGGGCGTCGGCCGGGAGGCGCCGTTGAGCTCGTTCAGCGCGATGACCGGCGTCGCGCAGCCCGAGGAAGCGACAGCCTTCTGGAAAAGACCGTCTGCCGCGGCAGCGATCGTCGTGGAATCCGCCGGAGCCGTCGGTGTTCCCACCAGGCGCCCGAGCTTCATGTGCCAGTAGACGGTCTGCGCTCCGAGGGAGCGCAGCTGGGCGGGTCCGGTGAGGCCGGCAGAGGCCAGGACGAGCCCGGATCTGCCGAAGACCGTCATGCGGAAGCCGACCGACGTGTCGGCGAAATCGACCCAAAGCGGCTGGGTAGACGGCAGGCCGCACGGCAGAGACAAGGCTTGCGCCTGTTGCGGCGCCACTCCGAGAAAGGCGACGACTGTTGCGAGTAGGGCGATCCTCTTCACGGCTCACGTGCGCCCGCGAACGGCGCAGGAAGACGAGCGTCAGGAGATCAAGGGAAACAAGATAGCTACAAGAGCGGCCGACCGCGCCTACAAGCGATGCGAGGGCTCAGCGCGCGGGGACGACGAGCACCGGTATCGCCGAGCGGTGCACGAGCTTCTGAGGCACCGACCCGAGCAGGGCGCCCGCGAGCGGCCCCTCGCCGTGGGTGCCGACGACGATCAGACGTGCAGCCCGCGACTCGGCAACGGCCAGCAGGGCTCTCGCGGGCTTCTCGGGAACCAGCTCGATCTCGAAGTCGACACCGGCGTCGCGCAGCGCGTGTGGCCGCGTGGGCCGTTGCCTGCTCGCCCAGCTCGTGCAGCGCGTGCTCGTGCTCCCGGTATTCGACGCCCACCACTCGCTCCGGCGGCGCGTACGCGTAGACGACGACGATCCGGTCGCCGAACGCGCCCGCAACGTCGACGGCGACATCGAGCGCCGCCTTCGCGCAGTCGGAGTCGTCGTAGCCGAGGACGATGTCCATCTAGATCTCCTCTGCGGCGACCTTGATGCGGCCGGCGGCCACGTCCGGGTCGACCGCCTCGAACGGCTTCCGCGAGAAGTAGCGCTCGTGGCCGGTGAGCCGCCAGAGCACGAGCAGCACGACGCCGAGTAGAAGGAAGCCGACGCCGATCACGAGCGGTGGCCCGACGCCGAGCCAGGTCTGGCCCGTGTACGAGTTCTCGGGGTCGGAGAGATCGATGCACGGCCTTCGCGAAGAGGTAGAAGAGGATCCCGGCTCCGACGAGCGGGGCGACGCCGATGAAGACGAAGTTCTTCGCCGAGCGAAGCAGCTCGCGTCGGTAGAAGACCGCGCACGCCAGGCCGGAGAGCGCGTAGTAGAAGGCGATCATCAGCGACAGGGCCGACAGCGTGTCGAACAGGAAGTTCTCGGAGATGAAGTTCGCCGGCACGTACCAGGCGAGCGCCGCCAGGGCGACGACGATCGTGGAGAACGCAGGCGTGCGGAAGCGGGGGTGGATCGCCGCGAAGCGGCGAGGCAAGGCGTCCGCCCGCCCCATCGAGAACGTCGTTCGCGAGGCGGGGATGATCGTCGTCTGCGTCGAGGAGATCGCCGAGATGACGATCGCGAGCACGACGATCTTGTCCCACGGCGTCCCGAGCACGCCCGCGCCGAGCACGGCGAAGATGCTCTCGTCGTCGGCGAAACTCTCGAGCTCCCCGACGCCGGCGAAGGCGACGACCGCTGTCGTCACCGCCACGTAGGTGACGAGGAGGACGAGGGTGCTGGCGATCGCGGCGAGGCCCGGGGCCCGCGTCGAGTCGGTCGTCTCCTCCGTGAGGTTCACGGCGCTCTCCCAGCCCCAGTAGATGAAGACGCCGATCAGCAGTGACGCGACGAGCGCGCTGAAGTTGTCGACGGCGAACGGCGAGAACCACGACGCCTCCGGGTGTGATCGAGTCCGGCGTGGCGTTGTCCGTGTAGACCTTGATGAGCGCGGCCGCCGCGAAGATGAGAAGCGCTGCGACCTGACACAGCGTGAGGACGTTCTGGAGGCGGGCCGACAGTTCCGTCCCGATCACGCAGATCGCCGTCATCACGACGATGACCGCGACACGCGAGGGCAGTAACCGCGATTTTCGAGCCGGCCGCGCCGTCGGCGCCGATCAGCAGGAAGAAGTAGCGGGCGCCAACGTCGGCGAGCGAGCCCACGACGAGGATGCCGGTCGTGGTCACCGCCCAGCCGCCGATCCAGCCGGCGTACGGTCCCATCGCGCGGGTCACCCAGGAGAACGTCGTGCCCGCGTCGGGGTCCGCTCTGTTCATGTAGAAGAACGCGGCCGCGATCAGGAACATCGGGACGAACGCGGTGAGGAGCGCAGCGGGCGCCTGGACTCCGACGATGACGACGACCGACCCGATCACCGCCGCGAGCGAGTACGCAGGCGCGGTCGAGGCCAGCCCGATCGAGAGCCCGTCGACGAACCCGATCGCGTTCGCCTTCAGGCCCTGTTCGTCGTTCCTCTCCGAGCCGGCCCGGCTTCCGCTCTCCATGCTCCCCCCGACGCGCGGTCAGACCGAGGGTCGGAGTCTAGAGAGCGGTGCGGTCCTGTGGTCCGAGAGCTAGAGGTCGCGCGAGCGGCGCCGGGCGTTCGTGCCTTCGCCGAGGATCGCGAGCAGCACGCCCGCGGCGCAGGCAACTACGAGGATCACGAGCAGCCAAGTCATCGGTCTGTCTATCGGCATACCCCGATCGCTCGGCTTAGCTCACCTGCGGCTGTCGATGTAGGGGCCGGACCTCATCCGGCCCGATGCTCGTAGGCGCGGCCCTCCGGGCCGCTTCACGGCCGATAACGGGCTGGCGCGCCCCTGGCGTTTCGGCCTAGCGTCTACCTACCCGCTCGGTGGTACTCCTCGTTCGGCACCCAGCCGAGCGCGCTGGCCATCCGGTTCGTCAGGTTGAACATCGCCGTCACCTCGGCGATGTCCATGATGTCCTCGTCGCTCCAGCCGGCCTCGCGGAGCACGTCGAGGTCCTGCTCGGTGCAGCGGTGCGACTCCTCCGTGACCTTGACGGCGAAGTCGAGCATTGTCCGTTCCTTCGCCTCCAGATGGGCGTGACGGTGGTTGACCGCGAGCTGGTCGGCCAGGATCGCGTCGCCGGTGAGCAGCCGCACCTGGGCGCTGTGGGACGTGACGCAGTAGTAGCAGCGGTTCGTCGGCCGAGACGACCGTTCCGATCATCTCGCGCTGGGCCTCCGAGAGCCCGGACTCGCCCTTGAGCAGCTCGTCCATGTACTTGCGCCAGCGTAGGAGGTGCTCGGGACGCAGGGCCCACGTGCGCAGGACGTTCGGCACGAAGCCGAGCTTCTCCTCGGCCCGTTGCCAGAGCGTCGCGACCTCCTCGGGGACGTCGGCCTCGCCCGGAACGGGCAGCCAGGCGAGCCGTTCGCGGTCTTCTGTTTCCGTGCCATAGGTGGGAGGCTACAATGCGTCCCGCCCGGGGGCGTAGTTCAGTTGGTTAGAACGCCGGCCTGTCACGCCGGAGGTCGCGGGTTCGAGTCCCGTCGCTCCCGTCTCCTAGGCCCGCTCACCGGGCGGTGAGCACACCCGTCTCGGCAAGGTCGAGCGTCGCTGCGAGCGGTTCGACCTGGGAGGCGGTCGCGAGACCGGCCTCGGCGAACGCCGGGCCGGCCGAACGGAAGCGGTATACGGCGTCGTCGCCGTTCACGAGCCAGGTGCGGCCTCCGATCTCGGGCACCTCGAGGACGATCCGCCCGCTCTGGCGGGCGAGAGCGACCAGACCGGCGAGCGACGTCACGTCGATCACGTCGCCTCCCACGTCGAGTCGCCCGCTGACGGGCACGACGAACCGGCGCCAGCGCCGGGGAAGCCGACCCGTCGCGCCGGGGTTGCGCCGGCCCGCGAGCCGCGGCCGGAGCCCTCCGGCGAGTAGCAAGGCCACGCCCAGGAGGGCGGCGGCGGCGGGAACAGCGAGCATGTGCAGCGGCTCCCGCAACCAGGAAAGCGCCGAGCCGGCCCGAGGCAGGACCGCCTCGAGCGAGCCCGTGATCTGTCCGGTCGACACACGGAGCGGCCCGTCGCCCACGTCCTGCGCCACCACGTAGCCGGCCTTGCGTCGGGCAACCACCCTCGCGATCGCCCGACCCTGCGTGGCCTCGTAGGCGACGACATCCCCGACCTCGTACGAATCCGAGGTGCGGAACACCGCCAGGTCACCGGCCGCGAGCTTCGGCTCCATCCCGTCGCCCTCGACGAGCGCATACGACGCCGGACCGCCGAGCGCCGCGGGGAAGTAGGGCGCGAAGAACGTGGCCGCCAGCGCGAGCACGATCGCCCCACCAAGGAGCCAAGCCGCTCTCTTGCCCACCGTTCCTCCTCCGACCACAGATCCGATACGCCGTCCGGGGGATACCCCGCTCCCCCTATCGGCGGACGCCGACGGCACCTTGAGCGGGGCATCGAGATGTGACACGGGCGCGACCGTGGCCGGGACCGGCCGCCGCCACGAGTCACGCCCCGAACCCCCCGAACGGGGGAGGCGGGACGGGCGAGCGGGGACGATGGGATACGCGGGATGCGGCACCCTTGTCCTCTGCGACGCGGCGTCGTGCGCGCGGCACCGCCATGGGCCTCCGACTCGGGCTCGTGACGATGGCCGCCCTCGGCGTGCTTCCGTTCGGCGGCCGAGCGATGTGGTTGGTCGTCGTCGTGGCGCTCGGCGTCCTCCTCGGCGTACTCGTCGCCGCGGAGCTGCGCGCGAAGCGCCGGCCGGATCGCTGAGCGGCCCATGGGCTGGTCGGCGGTCGCGCTCGTCCTCCTTTTCCTGCTGCTCGACGCGCAGAACCTCGGCTCGCGATTCCGTCGGCCCCTCCAGTTCGCCGGCGACTCGCTCGACGACGATTTCACCATCGTCGTCCCGCTCTGGGGCCATCCGCGCTACTTCCGCAATGCGCGCTCCCTCGAGCCCTATCGGGCCAACGTTCTGCTCGCCGTCAACCTCTGCAACGACGCGATGGCCGGCTTCGCCGACGAGGCGGAGGCCGACGGCTGGCGTGTCCACCGGGTCGCGATGGCCGGCCGCGTCTCGGTGCCGAGGCTCGTCCTCGCCGCGCTCGATGCCGTGACGACGACGTACGTCATCCGGATGGACGGCGATACCCGTCCGGCGGAGCACCCCGGCGAGGCAATCGCCGCCGTCCGGCAAGGTCAAGCCGATCTGGCCAGCGTCAAGGTACGAGCATCTCGGCGCCGCACCGTGATGGAGAAGCTGCAGGCCGTCGAGTACGACATGGCCATGCTCGGACGCCACCTGCGGCCCTGGATGACGAGCGGCGCCTGCATGATCGGCAGGGCGGCTGCGCTCCGGCAGATCCTCTCCCGCCACTCGAACTGGTTCCCCGGAGAGGACATCGAGACGGGAGTCATCGCGAACCACTTCCGGATGCGCGTACGGCACGTCGACTTCGCCGTGTACACGGACGTCCCGGAGACGTTCAGGGATTGGTTGAACCAGCGGCGCATGTGGTGGTCCGGCAGCTTCCGAATGGCGTTCGTGAACGTCGACCAGACGATCCGCTACCCCGTCACGTTCTTCTACACCTCGGGCCTCGTATGGCTGCTCTGCCTCGCGAAGTGGGGCGAGTTCCAGAAGCCGGCGCACGTCGTGTACACGCTGCCCTTCATCCTGCTCATCTACACGGGGCTCTGCGCGGCCTCGAGCTGGCAGGTGCGGTCGCGATGGATGATCGCCTTCCCCTACTACTCGATCTTCCAGGTGCTCGTGCTACCGCCGCTCGGCCTCCTCTTCTACCTGAAGCTCTGGTGGCAGACGCGGAGTCTCGCGCCGCCCGGCCGCTACCGCATCGGCTTCCGCACCCGACCGTGGAGCCTGCCCGCCCCGGATCCGGCTCCTGCGCGAGCGTTGGCGGCGCTGGCAGCGCCGGTCGAGCGACGAAACCTCGCGACGCGACCGTGGGCGACGCCCGGACGGACGGCGCAGCCGCGCCGCGCGCGCGTGGCCTCGGCCGCCGCCGGGACGGTGTTCGAGCCGAGTGGAGCGACGCTTGGCCCACGGTCAGGCCCGGTTCGCCTCCGGCCTGCGCCGCGTCCCTAGACGATCGATCGACCTGCGAGCCGCAGCTCCGGCTCAAGCGGCTCGGGGTCATGGCTCGATCTCCGCTTGCGGTGCAGCGCACGGCGTCGCTCGACGTCAGGTCGCGCGTGCCCAGCGCCGCGTCAGCTCGGCAAGACCGCGAGTGTCCACGTCTCCAACATCCTGCGGAAGCTCGGCGTGTCGAACAGGCGCGAGGCCGCCGTCGATCGCGCACCGCCTTGCCCCACCGCCGGTCGGTCGGTAGCAGGTCAAGACCGACCCGCGAGCCGGTTGGCGATGTCGCGCCTCGAGCTCGGTGTGATGCCTCACAATGTCTCGGTGTGAGCGTCGGAACTCGCCCGCTTCGAGTCGCACTCGAGCGCGGCCGCGCGTCGTATGCCGCGACGCGCATGGCGCGAGCCTCGAGTGGCTCTCGCGCGCCGACGCGGCCGCGGAACTCGAGCCGGAGGACCTCGAACTCCTGGCACAGCCGCGTACATGCTCGGCCGGGACGATGACTACCAACGCGGGCTCGAGCGGGCGCACTACGGCCATCTGGACGCAGGGAACAGCCGCGCGCTGCCCGCTGCGCGTGGTGGATCGGGCTCAGCCTGCTGCTACGCGGCGAGGGCGCACCGGCGACCGGCTGGTTCGCACGCGGGGAGCGGCTGCTCGATCGGGAGCACGATTGCGTCGAGCACGGCTACGTCCGACTCGCGCGTATGCCGCCAGCACTTCGCGGACGTGACTTCGAAGCGGCACACCGTGTGGCAGCCGAGGCCATCGAGATCGGCGAGCGCTTCGGCGACCGAGACATGGTCGCACTCGGTGTGATGGAGCAGGGCCATGCACTCCTCGAGCTGGGAAGAGCCGGCGAGGGTCTACGCCTCGTGGACGAGAGCATGGTCGCGGTCACGACCGGGGAGCTCTCCCCGATCGTCGCCGGAATCCTCTACTGCCACACGATCGCGGTCTGTCACAGCGCGTACGAGCTGCGCCGCGCCCGCGAGTGGACCACGGCGCTGACCCCTGGTGCGAGGGCCAGCCGGAGATGGTGGCGCACAAGGGCATTTGCCTCGTACATCGCGCCGAGATCATGCAGTTGCAGGGTGCGTGGGAGACCGCGCTCGAGGAGGCCCGACGGGTCGGCGAGCTCGGGGCGCCGAGTCAGTTTCGGCGAGCCTCCGCGCGGAGGGCTCTATGTCCAGGGTGAGCTGCATCGGCTGCGGGGGGACTTCGACGCTGCGGAGAAGGCCTATCGCCTCGCAACCAGACAGGGCGGCGAGCCCCAGCCCGGGCTTGGCGCTGCTGCGGCTCGCGCAGGGCAAGGGCGACGCCGCGCTTGGCTGCGATCCGCCGCGTCGTCGGCGAGACGCGGCCAGTCGCTGAAGCGTGCGGCGCTCCTTCCTGCGTACGTCGAGATCGCGCTCGCGGCGGCGAGGTCGAGGAGGCCGAGCGCGCAGCGCCGAGCTCGCGGCGATCTCGGACGTCCAGGGCAGCGACGCGCTGGGCGCGATGTCGGCGCACGCCCGCGGGGCCGTCGCGCTGGCTCGAGGCGAGACCTCCGATGCTCTGACCGGCGCTGCGCGACTCGTTGCAGCTGTGGCAGGAGCTCGAGGCGCCGTACGAGGCGGCGAGGGCACGCGTTCTCGTCGGGCTCGCCTGCGCGGCGCTCGGTGACCACGACGGCGCAACGCTGGAGCTCGAGGCCGCGCGGGCGTGTTCGAGGAGCTCGGTGCGCGTCCCGACTCGCCCGGGTGGACTCGTTGCTGACGCGCGGCTCCGCGAGACACGCACGGGCTGAGCCCTCGAGAGCTGGAGGTGCTGCGCCTCGTCGCCTCCGGCGAGACCAACAGGGCGATCGCGGCCGCGCTCGTGCTCAGCGAGAGGACGGTCGATCGCCACGTCAGCAACATCTACGCCAAGCTCGGCGTCTCCTCGCGCGCAGCCGCGACCGCCTACGCGTACGAGCAGCATCTGGTCTGAAGTACCCATTCCGGCGGCCGGACCAGTTGGGTGGTTTCTCCGAAGCGCCTGCGCGGTCGCGCGTCCTAGCTTCGGTGAGAACGCATTCGACCGAGCGAGGAGGCTCTCATGTCGAACGCGAATACGACGCGATCGTGGTCGGAGCGCGCTGCGCCGGCTCGCCGACCGCGATGCTGCTCGCCCGCAAGGGCTACCGGGTGCTCGTCGTCGACCGGGCGACGTTCCCGAGCGACACGATCTCGACCCACCTCATCCATCCGCCCGGGCGTGGCGGCGCTGCGAGCGTGGGGGCTGCTCGACCGTGTGGTCGCGACGGGCTGCCCGCCGATCGACACGTACGCGTTCGACTTCGGTCCGTTCACGATCACCGGGCACCCGGCCCGGCGAGCCGGTCGCTACGCGCCCCGGCGCACCGTGCTCGACAAGCTGCTCGTGGACGCCGCCTCCGAGGCGGGCGCCGAGGTCCGCGAAGGGTTCACGGTCGAGGAGCTCGTCGTTCGAGGACGGCCGCGTCACCGGCATTCGCGGCCACGGCAAGGGCGGCAAGACCGTCACCGAGCGCGCGCGCGTGGTCGTCGGCGCCGACGGCCGCTACTCGCTCGTCGCCGACGCCGTCGACGCCCGAGCAGTACAACGACGAAGCCGAAGCTGCTGGCCGGCTACTACAGCTACTGGAGCGGCCTGCCGATGGACGGCCGCTTCGAGACGTAGGTCCGCGCCGCATCGCGGCTTCGCCGCCTGGCCGACGAACGACGACCTGACGCTCGTCATCGCCGGCTGGCCGTACGCGGAGTTCGAGGCGAACAAGAACGACATCGAGCGCAACTTCATCGAGACGCTCGAGCTGGCGCCCGCGTTCGCCGAGCGCGTTCGCGCGGCGAAGCGCGAGGAGCGTTTCGTCGGCGCGGCCGTGCCCGGACTACTTCCGCAAGCCGTACGGTCCGGGCTGGGCGCTCGTCGGCGACGCGGGCTACAACAAGGACTTCATCACCGCGCAGGGCATCAGCGACGCGTTCCGCGACGCCGAGCTCTGTGCGAGCGCGCTCGACGAGGCGTTCTCCGGCGCTCGCCCGTTCGACGAGGCGATGGGCGAGTACCAGTCGACGCGCGACGCGCACGTCGCAGGCGATGTACGAGTTCACCTGCGACTTCGCGTCGCTCGAGCCTCCGCCGCCCGAGCTGCAGCAGCTGCTCGGCGGCGGTCTACGGCAACGCAGGAGGCGATGGACGGGTTCGCACGCGTCATCGCCGGCGTGACGTCACCGGCCGAGTTCTTCTCGGAGGAAAACGTGGGGCGCATCTTCGCGGCCGCCGCCTAGTGGCAGGAACCCGCTCCGGGGAGCCCGCTGACCCATCGTCATCAGCGCGAAGACCGCGAGTGTCCACGTCTCCAACATCCTGCGGAAGCTCGGCGTGTCGAACAGGCGCGAGGCCGCCGCGATCGCGCATCGCCTTGCCCCGCCGCCGGTCGGCCGCTAGCAGGTCGGTTGGGCATGGCTGCCGACTGACCCATCCTCGAGCCGACGACGAGGAGAGGCCGGGCAATGCCCGGCCTCTGTCGTTCACGAGCTCGGTTGCCGCTAGGCGGCGGGTACTGCGGGGGTGGGTGCGAGCGGGTCGCGTCGTGCGGGGCGGACGCCGAGGTAGACGAGGCCGGCGGCGAGGAGGAGGAAGACCGCTCCCGCGATGGCCGCGCCGATACCGATCCAGGTGAAGTGAGGGACGTGGGCGCCGAAGGAGAGCTGCGCGTCGACGCCGGCGCTGCCGTCTGCGTTCATGACGACGACCGACCAGTCGCCCTGCTCGTCCCACTCGAGGGTCTGAGGGCCGGCTCCGTGAACGCTCGCCGCCCAGATCGTCTCGCTGCCGGGGACGGCCGGATTGTCGGTGCCGGCGTGGCGCTCGGTGGCGAGCTTGAAGGGATCGACCTCGAAGTCGGTGACTTCGTCGTATTCGACGCCAGTGAGGTAGCGCTCGACGTCGTCCGTGCGGGCGATGCCGATGAAGAGCGGCCTGTCGCTCTCGGCGCTGACGCGGAGCTTCGGGCCGCCGTTGATGAACCAGTCGAAGTCGGTGTCGACGTCCAGGCTGTCCGATGCGAGAGCGTGGGTTACGGTCTGGACACGGTGGTCGTCGGTGACGACGTAGCCGGCGGAGTCGGTGTTGGCGTTGTTGACCCAGACGGCGCCGGCCAGAGACCCGGCCGCGAGGAGGGCGGCGAGGCTTCCGGTGACGATCAGTGCGATCCTTCCTGCCTTCATTTCGGGTGTCCTTTCTCGGCTCGGTGTTCCTGTTTGCTGTGTGGATCGAGCCTAGAAAGCAGCCGTCCGCTTGCCCTCGGCCGTGCTCATGATTCGGGGTCATCCTCGCGGCCGCGCTTCCGTCGTCGGCCTCGTTCTCGAGGATGAGACCGCCTCGTCTGTGCGACGGAGGCGGCTGCAATGGCGCGCGGGTACCGTCCGTCGCATGGACGTGCGGCAACTGTCGGCGGCGGCTGGGCCGATCGGCTGCTCGACGTCGCCTTCGTGGTGCTGGCCGTGCTGGCGCAGGTCGAGATCTGGGTCAAGCCCGAGGCCGAGAATCAGCCGCTGCTGGTGGTCTTGTCGCTCGTCTGGACGCTTGCGCCGCTGGCTCGCCGGCAGCTGCCGTTCGCCGCCCCGGTGGCCTCGCTCGTGGCGGCCGGTGCGATGACGTTCGTCGCCGATGAGTACCTCGCATCCGTCGCCACTTCGGTCGTCGGGCTGGCGCTCGTGGCCGGGGTGCTGTCCGCCTACAACGAGCCGCGTGTGGCCGCCGCCGGGCTGGTGCTGGTCTGGGGAGTGGTCGCGCTCGTGGCCGCTCAGGATCCGCAGGAAAGCTTCGCCGGGTCGCTGGCCGCCGTTCTGGTCGCATCGGCCTGCTGGGTCGTCGGACTGGGGTGGTATCGCCGCTCGGCGTATGCGGCCGCTCTCCAAGAGCGTGCAGAGCGGGCGGAGCGCGAGCGCGAAACGGCGGCTCGAGTTGCAGTTGCCGAGGAACGGGCTCGCATCGCGCGCGAGCTCCACGACGTTGTCGCTCACTCCGTCAGCGTCATGGTGCTCCAGACCAGTGCCGTCCGCCGGCTCCTCGGCGATCAGCAGGAGCGCGAGCGGGAGGCGCTCGGCGACGTCGAGCGGACGGGCCGCGAGGCGCTGGTCGAGATGCGCCGCCTGCTCGGCGTCCTACGCGCGCCGGACGAAGGGGCCGAGCTGGCGCCGCAGCCGGGCCTGTCCGAGCTGCCCTCTCTTGTCGCGCGCACGGAGGCGGCGGGTCTGCCCGTTGTCCTCCGGGTCGAGGGCGAGCCAGGGCCGCTGCCACTCGGTGTAGATCTGTCCGCCTACCGCATCGTGCAGGAGGCGCTGACCAACACGCTCAAGCACGCCGGTCCCGCTCACGCCGAGGTGGCGATCCGCTACCGGGCCGACGCCATCGACATCGAGGTCGCCGACGACGGCCGTGGGCCGCTGGACAGCAACGGCGACGGGCACGGCCTCGTCGGCATGCACGAGCGCGCAACGCTCTTCGGCGGCGAGTTGAGCGCCGGCGCCCGGGACGGGGGCGGCTTCGTCGTCCGGGCGCGCCTCCCGATTCCGGTGGGCGAGTGATGGCCACCCGGGTGCTGATCGCGGACGACCAGGATCTCGTTCGCGCCGGGCTTCGCATGATCCTCGACGCCGAGGACACGATCGACGTCGTCGCCGAGGCGAAGAACGGGCGCGAGGCGGTCGAGCAGGCACGCCTCTTCCACCCCGACGTTGTGCTCATGGACATTCGCATGCCCGAGCTGGATGGGCTCGCCGCCACGCGGCTGCTGCTCGAGACGCCCGGGACAACCGCTCGGGTGCTCATCCTGACGACCTTCGACCTCGACGAGTACGTCTACGAGGCGCTGCGCGCCGGCGCGAGCGGCTTTCTGCTCAAGGACACCCCACCCGAGCAGCTCATCGCCGGCATCGCCGTCATCGCCCGCGGCGAGGCTCTGCTCGCCCCCTCCATCACCCGCCGCGTGGTCGAGGAATTCGCGCGGAAGCCGCGCGCCCGCCCAGGCGACCAGGCTGCGCTCGAGCAGCTGACGCCGCGCGAGCTCGAGGTGCTGCGACTGATCGCCCGCGGGCTCTCCAACACGGAAATCGCCGGCACGCTGTTCGTCAGCGAGACGACGGTCAAGACGCACGTCGCGCACATCCTCATGAAGCTCGAGCTGCGCGACCGTGTGCAGGCCGTCGTGCTCGCCTACGAGTCCGGTCTCGTCGAGCCGGGCGCTGCCGAATAGCAACGAGCGGCTCGAGTGTCATGGACGGCGAGCGGGTGCTGGCCGAAGCCGCGGAGGCCTACCGAATCGCGCTGGGTGACCGGCTGCTGGCGGCCTATGCGCTGGGGAGCCTGGCGCACGGCGGCTTCAGCGCGCTGGTCAGCGACGTCGACCTCGGCCTGATCCTCGGCCGATCCGCTGCAGCCGGCCGACGGCGACGCGATCCGGACGATCGCGGAGATGGAGAAGAGCAAGGGGTCGGTCTTGCACGAGAGGCTGTCGGTGTTCTGGGGGACGCCTGCCACGCTCCGCGGGCGACCAGGAGGGCGGCCGCTTTCCCGCGCTCGATCGGTTGGACCTGCTCGAGAACGGCCGCCTGCTCGTCGGCAACGACGATGCCCGCCGAGGCCTGCCCACGCCCAGCACACGAGACTTGCTCGTCACCGGCGCGGAGTTCGCCCTGGCCTCCCTGGCCGGGCTCGGCCCCCCGAACGACGCGCGGGGCGAGGATGCGACGGAGGAGATCCTCTCGCCGGACCTGCTGCTGAGCCGCGGTGTCCGCCGCGTCACGAGGCTCGTGCTCTTCCCGGTGCGCTTTCTCTACACGGCCGCGACCGGCCGCGTAGGCACGAACCACGCCGCCGTCGCCTATTACCTCCAAGACGACCACGCGCCGAGCCGCGAGCTGGTGGCCGCCGCGCTGGAATGGCGAACGGCCCCGCCGGCGGACGACTCACATGCCGCAGAGCTCCTGCGCGAACAGCTGCTGCCGCTGTACCTCCATTACATCGACGACCACGTCGAGCGCCTCGATGCAATCGGTGAGAACGACCTCGCCGCCTCGTTCCAGGGAATGGCGCCGGCGTCTTGCCCAGACGAACGCCGGGTAATCCGCGCTACGCCACGACGCCTTCGCGGCGAAGCTCGTCGATCTCGCCGTCGTCGTAGCCGAGCAGCTCGGCGAGGACTTCATCGGTGTGCTCGCCGAGCCTCGGTCCTGCCCAGCGGACGCTGCCGGGGTCCTCGCGGAGCTTGGGGATCACGCCCGGCATCGACATCGTGCCGAGCTCCGGATCGTCGACCTCGATCACGCTGCCGCGTTCCCGGTAGAACGGGTCGGCGAGCATCATCTCGGCGTCGTACACGAGCCCGACCGCGACGTCGGAGTCGGCGAAAGCTTCGATGACGGCCTCGGCAGGCAGTGATGCCACCCAGGCGCCGATCGCCTCGTCGATCAGCTCCATGTGCCCCGGACGCGAGCGTGCCTCGAAGTCGGCGAACCTCGGGTCCGGTGGAGCATCCTCGCCCCTGACCGCGCCCAGCAGCCGCTGGATGCTGCGCTCGGTCGCCGCCGAGATGCTGAGCCAACGCCCGTCCGAGGCCTGCCACGAGCCGGCGACCGCATATCCGATCGGGAACCGGTTTCCCTGCCGGCGAATCGCCTCGCCGCGCTTCTCGGCCATGGGCAGCTGCCATTCGATCATCCGAAACAGGCTCTCGTAGAGGGCGACGATCCACCACCTCGCCTCCGTCTCGGCGCTGACGGCCGTGCAGCGCGGCGAGCACGCCGAGCGCTCCCATCAGCCCCGTGGTCGCGTCGCCGAGCGAGAAGCCGACGTGATACGGGCGTCCGTCGGGCTCGCCGGTCAAGTTGACGGCTCCGCTCATCGCCTCGCCGATCCGTCCGTATCCGGGACGCTCCGCGTACGTCGACTGCTGCCCGAACCCGGAAATGCGAAGCACGATCAGGTTCGGCTGTGCCTCCTGGAGCCTGTCGACTCCCAGCTCCCAGCGCTCGAGCGTGCCGGGCCGGAAGTTCTCGATCAGGACGTCGGCAAGCGCGACGAGCCGGAGCAGGATCTCCCGGCCACGAGCCTCACGGAGATCGAGCGCGAGGGAGCGCTTGTTGCGGCCGGCGACCTTCCACCAGAGCGGGACGCCCTCGTGCCGGGGGCTCAGCGTGCGAATGGTGTCGCCGCGTCGCGGGTCCTCGATCTTGATCACGTCGGCTCCGAGGTCGCCCAGCAGCGTGCCGGCGAACGGCCCGGCCACCACGTGGCCGAGGTCGAGGACGCGAATGTCCGACAGAGGCCCGGACCGGTCGGGCGCCATCAGGGTTGAGGCTCCCGCTCACGGAAGGCGCGATCGCGCTCGAGGAGGCGGCGCGCGACGCGCAGCATGGCCGCGTCGATCATGCGTCCCTGCGAGTCGACGAACGTCCCGCGGCCGTCCTGCGCCGCCGCCTCCGCGCCCGCGAGGATCTCGGTACACCAGCTCAGCTCCTCCGGAGACGGACGGAACGCGTCGTTGGCGATCGCGACGTGCGACGGGTGGATCACGAACATTCCGTCGTACCCGAGCGCCCGGCTCTGCGCGGCGAAGCGGCGGACGGGCTCCGGGTCGACCGACGTGACCAGGCCGGTGATCGGATTCTCGATTCCACATGCGCGGGCCGCGATCAGCACCTGCGAGCGCAGGACGAACGTCTCCTCGAACGTGTCACTCCAACGGAAGCCGATCGCGAGGGCGACGTCACCCGACGGTGCGACGATCCCGCCTCCGTAGGCGACGCGGGAAGACGACCGGAAGACGTCGGCGGCGCCCAGGATGGCGGGCGCCGTCTCGAGCAGCGGCACGATGCGGACCGTGCCCCTCGGCACCCCCTTGCGGGCCTCGGCATCGGTGAGCATCGAGTCGAGCTCGCGCACGGCCTCCGGGCCCGTGACCTTCGGCAGACAGACCGCTTCGAGCCCGGGCTGCACGATCGCCTGGAGATCCCCGGCGACGAAGGGCCCGTCGATCTCGTTGATCCGCACCCAGACGCCCTGGCCTCGCTCGCGCAGGTCGGGAATCACTCGCTCGGCGATCTCTTGCGCCGCCTGCTTCTCGGCCGGCGGCGTCGCGTCCTCGAGATCGAGCACGACGACGTCGGCGCCGTAGGCCGGGCTCTTTGCGATCCAGGGCTCGCGGTTGGCCGGCACGAAGAGCGCCGACCGAACGGGCCGCAGCGCGCCCTCGAGCCCGTCGTCCCGGTTCTCCTCCATCGCTCCGCTACGCTCGGAGCGAGCCCGGAGACATCGCGGGCGCGGCGCCGCTCAGCCCGAGCACGGAGAGCGTCTCCTCGACCGTCCAGACTCGTCCGAAGCGAACGGCGAACTGGCGTAGCGTGGCGTCGTGCGAGGGCTCGTCGAGCTCGGCCGTCGCGTCCTCGACGATCACGACCTTCCAGCCTCGGTCGGCCGCGTCGCGGGCCGTCGTCTCGACACAGGAGCTTGTCGAGACACCGGCCACCACGAGCCCCTCGAGCCCGAGGTTGAGCAGCAGCCGCTCGATCGCGGTCGAGTTGAACGCGCCGCGCGAGGTCTTGTTGACGACGAGCTCGCCGGGGCGCGGCTCGAGCTGCTCGAGAATCCGGTGCTCGAAGGTCCCGCGTCCGTGCAGCATCGACTCGAGCCCCGGAGCGACGGCGGGCCGGCGGAGCGGCACCATGTCGGCGCCGTCCGGCAGCTCGGGACCGATGGTCACGTGCACGACCCGCATCCCCGCGTCCCGAAACGCCTCGAGCAGCCGCTTGCAGCCGGGGACCACGATCTCCTCGACCCTCGTGAAGTAGTAGTCCCAGACGGCCGGATGCGATTCCTTGAGGCTCTTGCCGAGGCCGTACTCCCGATGCGCGTCGACGTACTGCATGTCGATCAGCAGCAAGCCCGTCGTGGCGGGCTGAAGGTCGAAGTCTCGCGGCGAGAAGTTCGGGAGCAGCGCCGCTTCCTCTCGCCAGCTCATGCGTCTTCCTTTCCGCCGCCGTCAAGGGCGCCTGCGGGCGCGAGCGGCCGTACGTTCGCCGCGTAGCGCCCGTGGCCGGGACGGCCGACCACCTCGCCGCGCTCCACGACGACCTCGCCGCGGACGACCGTCGTCTCCGGCATGCCGACGAACTCCCAGCCGTGGTAGATGCTCCAGTCCTTGATCCAACCCTCGTAGTACTCGTCGTCGACCACGGCTCGCCTGTCGACGTCGACGATGACGAGGTCCGCGTCGGACCCGACCTGCAGCACGCCTTTGCGCGGATACAGGCCGAACCGCCTGGCCGGGTTCTCGGAGCAGATCCTGACGAGCTGCTCGATCGAGAGGCGGCCGGTCCGCACGCCGAAGGTCAGCAGCGCCGGGAGCAGGCACTCCATGCCCGGCATGCCCGGCAGCGCGTCCCAGATGTTCTCGAACTGGCGCCCGGTCGGGCCCTCCTTCTCGGCCTTCGTCCACGTGCAGTGATCCGTGCCCAGAGTCGTGAGCGTGCCGTCCGCCAGTCCCCGCCACAGCGCGTCGCGGTCGGCGGCGCTCTTGATCGACGGGATGACCTTCGGGTAGCAGCCGTGCCGCTCCTCCATGTCCATGGTGTGCGTCAGGTAGTGCACCACGGTCTCGCCGTAGATCGCGACGCCCTCCGCCCGCAGCCGGCGGATCAGCTCGACCTCTTCGGCCGTGGTGACGTGGACGATGTACAGCGGACATCCCGTGGCACGCGCGATCTCGGCCGCCGACTGGCTTCGTACCAGGCACGCAACGTTCGGCCTGCCCTCGGCCCAGGCCGCCAGATCGGCGCGGCCCGCCGCCTTCAGCCTCGCTTCCAGCGTCGCGCAGATGTCGGCGTCCTCGGCGTGGATCATTCCGAGCACGCGGGCTCCGTCGCGCTGAAGCTCGGCGAGCCGGCTGAAGCTCTCGTACAGCATGCCGTCGTCGGCGTACCCGATCGTGATCTGGTCTGCGGTCGCGTCCTTGCCGGGCTTGTACGCCGTGTAGAAGTGCTTGAACCCGACCACGCCCTGGGCCGCGAGCTCGGCCTGCTCGTCGAGATGCTCCTCGGTCTGCATGATCGTGTGGAGCATGAAATCCGTGTAGGAGACCTCCTCCGCCCACGCGATCTGCTGCGCGAGCATCGGAACGTGCGGATCGCGCATCGGTATCGGCGAGCCTCCCTGGAAGCTGAGGATCGTCGTGATGCCCTTGTGAGCGGCGCCGCGGCTCTCCGACTCCCAGCAGCTTCTGATGCGGTCCATGGTCGCGGTCGCCGGGCCCACGCCGACGTGCACGTGCGGATCGATGAGGCCCGGAATGACGAGCTTCCCGCCGGCGTCGATCGATTCACCGTCCGTCGGCAGGCTGGAGTCGCTGCCGATATGGGAGATGACGCCGTCCTCGGCGATCAAGCCGCCGCGAACGATCCCGGACGGCGTGACGATCAGGCCGTTGCTCACGACAAGGCGCACGACTCAGCCTCCTTCTGGTCGGACCCGTGCGACAGACGATAGGGGCAAACGGAGCTCGCGACGGGCTGAACGGCACCCGCCGTGGTGGCTGGATAGGCTGGCGCCCCGTTCCGCGACCGCATCCCTGCGTTGGAGCACCGGCTCGCCCACCTCACGACCACAGCGCTCGAGCGGGCTCGCGCCGGCGGCCGGCCGGTCGTCCTGCTCTGGCCGGTCGGGGCGACCGAGCCGCACGGCCCGCACGCTCCCCTGGCCACGGACTGCCTGATCTCCGAGGGTGTGTGCCGCCGGGCGGCCGAGCTGCTCGCCGGGGGTGGGGAGGTCGAGCCGCTCGTGCTGCCGACGCTTCCGTTCGGCGTCACCCGTTACGCGCGGGAGTTCGACGGCGCGATAAGCGTGAGCGAGGCAACGCTTCAGGGTGTCGTCGTCGACGTGTGCACCTCGCTCGCGCGCCAGGGGCTCCCGCACGTGCTGATCGTCAACAGCCACTTCGAGCCGGAGCACGTCGGCACGCTGCACCGAGCCCTCGACGTCCTCGCCGAGGCGGGCGTCCGCACCGGCTTCCTCGACCTGACACGGCGTGAGCGGGCTCGCCGGCTGACCGACGAGTTCCGCGCCGGCGAGTGCCACGCCGGCCGCTACGAGACCTCACTCGTCCTCGCCGACCGGCCCGAGCTCGTCGACGAGGCGGCTGCCGGGGAGCTGCCCTACGTCCGGTGAACATGGCCGGCGCGATCGCGGAGGGGGTGAGCGAGTTCAAGGCGATGGGGCTCGTGCAGGCGTACTGCGGCGCGCCGGCCGAGGCAAGCGCCGAGGAAGGCGAGCAGAGCTACGCCGTGCTGGCCGAGATGGTCGCCGAGCTCGCGCTGGCGCTGGTCGCCGGTACGGGAGGCCGGGACGCGCCGGGCATGTTCACGAGGGTCGCCGAAGGCGAGCGTTGACTACGAGCGCCGCCGTCGACCCGTTCACGTTCGAGATCGTCCGCCACCGGCTCCTGTCGGTGATGGAGGAGACGATCATCGCGCTCGAGAACGTCTCCGGCTCCCCGATCACGAACGAGGGGCACGATCTGATGGCTGCGCTCTACCGGGCCGACGGCGCGCTCATGGTCGGCGGCGTCGGCTTCCTGCATCACCTGACGAGCGCCGCCCAGGCGGTGAAGCACGTGATCGCGGCCTACGGGGACGACCCCGGGATCGACGAGGACGACGTCTACTTCTTCAACGACTCCTACACCGCGGCGCTGCATCCGCCCGACGTCTACCTGATCTCCCCGATCCACTTCGACGGGCGGCTGACCGGCTTCGTCGCCAACTTCGTCCATGTCACCGACATCGGCGCCATCGACCCCGGCGGCTTCTCGCCGAGCGCCCGCGACAACTACCAGGAGGGCTTCCAGACGAAGGGCCTGAAGATCGTCGAGCGCGGCCGGCCGCGGCGCGACGTGATCGACACGTTCCTGAACATGGTGCGCGACCCGGGCATGACACAGCTCGACCTGAAGTCCCAGCTCGCCGCCAACCATGTCGCAAAGCAGCGCATGCACGACCTCTACCGGGACTACGGGCTCGAGACGGTGGACGCCGTTTCGGACGAGCTGATTCGCCAGTCGGAGGAGCTCGTCCGCGCGCGGCTTGCCGAGCTGCCGGACGGGCGGTGGCGCGCGCGCTCGTACGTCGACATGCCGGGTGGGAGCTGTCGGGTGGAGCTGACGGCGACGAAGCGCGGCGAGTCGCTCGAGTACGACTTCACCGGCTCGAGCCCTCAGGTCGAGCTCGGCATCAACTGCTGCTACTGGGCGACCTGGGGGGCGATGTTCGCGCCGATCTTCCCGCTGCTCGCCTGGGACGTGACCTGGAACGAGGGCGTCGACCAGGCCGATCGCCCTCGTCGCGCCCGAGGGAACGGTCGTGAACTGCGTGCGCCCGGCGCCGATCTCGATCGCCACCGTGGGCACGATCCAGATCGTCAACAACCTCTCGACGATCGTGCTCGGGAAGATGTTCGGCGCCAGCCCGAGCTACGCCGACCGGGCGACCGCGGTGTGGCACGGCAGCCACGCCCACCTCGAGACGCACGGCCTCGACGCCGAGGGACAGTTCTTCGTCGCTCCGCTCACGGACACGTTCTGCGGCGCCGGCGGCGCGCGGGCCCTCCGGGACGGAGTCGACCTCGGCGGGGAGATCCCGAACGTCGTCTCGCGGTGGGCGAACGTCGAGAGCCAGGAGCTCGGGACGCCGCTGCGTTACCTGTTTCGCCGCGCCGTGCCCGATTCCGGCGGGCCCGGCAAGCATCGCGGCGGCGTCTGCCACGAGTACGCCTTCACGCCGAGCGGCGGCCGCGGCCCGATGGGCCTCGTCCTCTTCGGCAAGGGCACGCGCGCCCCGATGAGCCTCGGGCTCTTCGGCGGCTATCCAGGCTGCAACGTGGGCTACTCCACGTTCCGCTCGGCGAACGTGGACGAGCTGCCCGGCGCGCTCGACGAGCTTCAGGGCACGGCCAGGGAGGACGTCTTCTGGGGCCACGTCGAGCTGAACGAGGGCGACGTCCAGTACGTCCGCTTCATGGGCGGCGGCGGCTACGGCGACCCGATCGACCGAGACCCCGCACTCGTGGAGCGCGACATCGCCGGCGGGCTCGTCACGGTCGATGCCGGCACGGGAGATCTACGGTGTCGTGCCGGGGGACGCACAGGCAACGGCCGCGAGGCGGCTCGAGATCAGGCGAGAACGGCTCGGCGGCAGGGACGCGCTCCCGCCCGCCGAGATCAGCCGCACCGACGCGCGAATCTCCGAGTGGCTCCAGCGGGCGAGCGACGGCTCGACGCAGTGCACGCGGTGCGGGACGGCCGTCGCTCCTCCGCAGTCGGACTGGAAAGAGCACTGCGTGCTACGGCGGCTGCCGATCGAGCGCGCGGGCCCGCTGCGGACGCCGGCCGGGGAGTTCTTCCTGGTCGAGGCCTGCTGCCCCGGCTGCGCGGCCCTGCTCGACACCGACGTCGTGCTCGGCGACGACCCACCGCTCGACGACCGTATCGAGCGCTGGCCGGGATGAAGCCCAAGGCGTCGTTCAACCTCGCGACGCACTTCCTCGACCGCAACGTGGACGAGGGTCGCGGCGAGCGCGTGGCGCTCTACTGCGGCGAGGCGGAGGTGACCTACGCGGAGCTGTGCGCTCTTACGAACCGGGCCGGCCACGTGCTCCGCGATCTCGGGGTCGGCATGGGCGATCGCGTGCTGCTCGCCCTGTCGGACTCCGCGGAGTTCGTCGCGTGCTGGTTCGGCGCCGTCAAGGTCGGTGCCGTCGTCGCGGAGGCGTACACGTTCCTGCCGGTCAAGGACTATCGCTACTACGCGCAGTACACGGAGGCGCGGGTCGTCGTCGTCGATACCGGCACGCTCGCGCCGATGCGCGAAGCCGTCGCGGGCCTTGCGGAGGCGCCGAGGCTGCTCGTCGTCGGCGAGGCGCAGCTGCTCCCCGGCGAGACCGACTTCGCGGCGGCCGCTGCCCGGATGCCCGCAGACCTCGAGCCCGCGCCGACGTCGCCGGACGACGCGGCGCTGTGGAAGTTCACGACCGGCAGCACGGGGTCGCCGAAGGCGGCCGTGCATCGGGCGTACGACCCGGTCGTCTCGTTCGAGAGCTACGCGGGGGAGGTGCTCGGATACGACGAGTCCGACCGCGTGCTGCCGGTGCCGAAGCTCTTCTTCGGCTACGCCCGCGACATGACCGCGCTGTTCACGTTCGGAGTCGGGGCGGCCGGGATCGTCTTTCCCGAGCGAACGACCCCGGAGCGCATCTTCGAGCTGATCGAGCGCCGCAGGCCCACGATTCTCGTCAACGTCCCGACGATGATGGCCCAGATGCTCGCCCACCCCGGGGCGGAGCGGGCCGACCTGTCATGCCTCCGCTGCGTCGTCTCGTCCGGGGAGGCCCTTCCTCCCGAGGTGCACCGCCGCTTCGTCGAACGATTCGGCGTCGAGGTGCTCGAGGGGATCGGCTCGTCCGAGCTCTACCACATCTACGTCTCGAACCGGCCCGGGCGGGCCCGCGTCGGCAGCGCCGGACAGCTCGTGCCGGGGTACGAGGCTCGCATCGTCGATCAGGAGGGCGACGAGCTCGGAGACGGCGCTCCGGGCGAGTTGCAGGTGCGGGGAGCGAGCATGGCGTTGCGCTACGAGGGAGACGAGGAGCGCTCGTCGCGGACGTTCGGGAGCGGCTGGGTGCGCACGGGCGATCTGTTCGAGCGGGATGCCGACGGATATCTCTGGTACCGCGGCAGGGTCGACGACCTGCTCAAGGTCGGTGGAATCTGGGTCGCCCCGCTCGAGATCGAGCATTGTCTGCTCGCCCATCCCCGGGTCCGC
The DNA here is from genome assembly GCA_963780385.1 of uncultured Thermoleophilia bacterium. Taxonomy (GTDB): domain Bacteria; phylum Actinomycetota; class Thermoleophilia; order Gaiellales; family Gaiellaceae; genus CAWACA01. Next base: position 38,747 of record CAWACA010000028.1, read on the forward strand.
GAATGCGCGGTCGTGGGTCACGACGAGAACGGGCTCGTGTTCCCCCTGGCGTTCGTGGTCGCCGCGGGGGACGAGGATCCCGAAAGGCTCGCCCCCGAGCTCGTCCGCCACGTACGCGGCGAGCTATCCCCGCACAAGGCGCCGCGCGAGGTGCGCTTCCTGGAGGCGCTCCCGAAGACCGCGAACGGCAAGGTCGACCGCAAGGCGCTCAGCGAGAGCCTGACCGCCCCATGACGGACTCGGGCGAGCTCGTCGTCGGCATCGACGTCGGCGGCACGTGCACGGACTGCGTGGTGGTCGACGACGCGGGGCGCGTGACGCTCGGCAAGGCGTTCTCGACTCCGCCGGACTTCTCGAAGGGGATTTTCGACGCTGTGGGAGTCGCCGCCGCCGAGCTCGGCCGTACGACGCCGGAGCTGCTCGCCGGCGCGAGCCTGTTCCTGCACTCGACGACGGTCGCGGAGAACGCGGTCGTGGACGGCACGCTTGCGCCCGCGGGGATCATCACGAACCGCGGCTTCGAGGACAATCTCCTTGCCACTCGCGGCGGCTACGGACGCTGGTCGGGCCTCACGGAAGAGGAGAAGCGCAACCCGATCGAGCAGGACAAGCTGCCGCCGCTCGTCGACCGCAGGTTGATCCAGGGAATCCGCGAGCGTACCGATGCGCGCGGCCGCCGACACGTCGAGCCGGACGGTGCGGAGATCGAAGCGGCTGTGGTTCGCCTGCTCGAAGCGGGGGTCGAGGCGATCGGCGTCTGCCTGCTGTGGTCGTTCGCCGACCCGTCGGCCGAGCGTGCCGTCGCGGAGGTCGTCCGACGGCTGCGGCCCGACGTGTTCCTGACGCTCTCACACGAGGTTGCGCCGGTGGCCGGGGAGTACGAGCGCACGTCGACCGTCGCGCTGAACGCGCGGCTCGGCCCCGTCGTCGGGCGCTACCTCGAGGCGCTCGCCCGAGGGCTTGCCGAGCAGGGCTTCGGCGGAACGTTGCTCGTCGCGCAGGCCTACGGTGGGCTGCTGCCGGTCGCCGAGGCCGCGCGGCGGCCCGTGGGAATGATCGAGTCGGGTCCGGCGGCGGGCCTCGTCGGCTCGAAGCGCCTCGGCGAGCTGATCGGCGCGCCGGACCTGATCGCCGCCGACATGGGCGGGACGACGTTCAAGGTCGGGGTGATCCGGCAGGGCCTGATCGAGTACCAGCGGGAGTCGATGGTGCTTCGGTACCACTACGCGCTGCCGAAGCTCGACGTCGTCTCGCTCGGTCTCGCCGGCGGGAGCATCGTTTCGCTCGACCGCAGGACGGGCGCGCCGCGCATCGGCCCGCGCAGCGCGGGCTCGTACCCCGGCCCCGTCTGCTACGGGCACGGAGGATTGGAGCCGACGATCACGGACGTCGACGCGATCCTCGGGTACCTCAACCCGGAGTTCTTCCTCGGAGGCCGCGAGCGCCTCGACGTCGACGCGGCGCGGGCGGCGTTCGAGGAGCATGCCGCGCGGCCCCTCGGGATGGACGTGATCGAGGCGGCCGCAGCGATGTACCGGCTCGCGAACTCCCGCTTTACCGACCTGCTGCATCGAACGACCGTGCAGCGGGGGCTCGACCCGCGCCGCTTCACCCTCTTCTCGTTCGGCGGCACGGCCGGGATGCACGTCTGTGCCTACGGAGCCGCGCTCGGCGTGGCCCGTATCGTCGTTCCCCACTCGGCCGCCGTCCACGGCGCCTTCGGCCTCGCCGGCTCGGATGTCACGCACGAGGACCAGACGACGCATCTGCTCAGAGAGCCGTTCGACGTCGCTGCGGCCCGGCAGGTGTTCGCGGGCCTCGAGGAGCGGGTCGTCTCGCAGCTCGAGGCTGCGGGCTTCGAGCAATCCGCCATGCGCCTCGAGCGTTCGGTGGACATGCGCTACCGCCGTCAGGTCCACGTCGTCACCGCGCCCGTTGGCGAAGGGCCGGTCGATGAGGCGCGGCTCGAGGAGGCCACGGCCCGGTTCGAGTCGCTCTACCGCGAGAAGTACGGCGCAGAGGCCGCGTACCGAGAGGCGGGTATCGAGCTCGTCTCTTTCCGCGTGCGCGGCTCGGGACTCGTCCGCAAGCCCCTGCTCGAGGAGCTGCCGCTGGAGAGCCCGGACGCAGCCGACGCCAGGGTGGCCACCGTGCGCGCCTGGGTGGACGAGACCGCCCGGGTCGAAGAGGTTCCGGGATTCAGCTTCGAACGGCTGCGTCCCGGCAACCGGCTGCTCGGACCGGCTCTCGTCTGGACGCCGATTACGACCGTCGTCGTCGCGTCCGGCTACGAGGCGCGGCTCGACCCGTTCCGCAACCTCGTGCTCGAGCGGCCGCGCGGAAGCTAGCGCGGCGCCGGAAGGAGCTCATCGACCAGGGCGCGTACTGTCGGCGTGTCTTGCCTACCCGCACCACTTGTCGGCGGGCTAGATCGATTGACCGTGCGGAGCCGACTGCTGCGAAGGAGACGACTGCTGCACGACCTCGGCTGTCATTCAGCCGCCGGCCGTCAGCGCGTGACGCGGGCGACGAACGCGGCGATCTGATCGAAGGCCATCGCAGCTTCCGGGTAGGCGGGGTAGTCGAGCATCCAGACGTGTGGCATGTCGGGGTAGACGAAGAGCTCCGCACGGATGCCCGCGCCGGTTGCAGCCCTTGCGAGCTGGTGCGCATCGTCGAGCAGGACCTCGGCATCGCCGGCCAGGATCAGGAGCGGCGGCAGGCCCGTGAGGTCGGCGAAGACCGGCGACGCCAGGGGGTCTCTCGCGTCGTGGCCCTGCAGATAGAGGGCGGCCGCCGCTCTCGCCGAGGCAAGGGAGAACATCGTGTCCGTCTCGGCGCGCGTCGCATACGTGGTCGCGGTGTTCGTGAGATCGACCCACGGTGACAGGCACACTCCGCCTGCCGGAAGCGGGAGGCTGCGATCACGCATGACGACGAGCCCGGCAACCGTGAGGCCGGCCCCGGCCGAGTCACCGCCGATCACGACCCGCGAGGGCGGCGTTCCCTGGGATAGCACCCACTCGTATGCCGACAGGGCGTCCTCGACGGCCGCGGGAAACGGATCCTCCGGCGCAAGTCGATAGTCCACGTTCAGAACGCGAACACCGGCGCGCTGCACGAGATGAGAGCAGTAGGCGCGGTACGCGAGCGCGGAGGCGATGCCGTACCCGCCGCCGTGGAAATAGACGAGGAGCGGGTCGTCGCTGCCGTTCTCGCGCTGTTGCAGGAACGCTTCGACGCCGTTCGCGGACACCGCCGTGGCAGTCGTTCCCTCGGCCGTCGGCAGTTGGCCCATGGCGGAGTCAATACGTGACCTCCACGCGCGGACGTCGTCCCACGCCGGGGCCCGGGCGTTCGCTGCGTTCTGTTCTCGGTACGCCAGGAACTCGGTGCTCGGCATGGCTCTACGCTGCAACCGCCTCGCGGTCGACCGATGACTCCGCTCCGCCTCCGACGATTCGCGCGATGTTCTCCGGCGCGAAGAAGTCGGCGACCGGCACCGTTCTCGCCATCAAGCCGAAGAAGCGGTTCGTCTCCTCCTGGTTCTCGCGGAGGGCGCCGAAGAGCGCCAGCATCTCCGGAGCCGGCGGCGCGAGCGATGCGAGCTGGTACGTGAAGTCGTAGACCGGCAGCGCGTCCTCGTTGCGCTGTCGCTCGTAACCGGCGAGCGCTTCCTCGAGAGGCCGGCGGCCGCTCAACCCGGCGTCGATCGCGTCCGCGAGCAGCTCGGCGTCGCGGAACGCGTCCGTGATGCCCTCCGCCGTGAGCGGGTCCTTGTGATAGCCCGCGTCGCCCACGAGCGCCCAACCCGGCCCGTACGGCTTGCGGAAGAAGAACGGCAGGTCGGCGGTGCCGTAGAAGCGCTCGGCGCGCTCGCCGGCGCGAAGCCTCGCCGCCAGCGACGGCGCCAGCTCGGCCACTTCGAGGAAGTTGCGCTCGACGTCGGCTCGGACGCGGCGAAACTCGGCTTTCGGCCAGAACGCGATCACGAGCGCCAGCCCGTCGTTCGTCGGGCCCGTGCCGATCATGCGCCCGTCGCGCGGGTAGAGCTCTGCGCCTTCGAGCGGAACGCCGCTCCAGTACGTGTAGTACGCGCACGTGAGGCCCGGCCGCGCGTCATACGCGGGCGCCTGCACAGTCCGCGCGACGAACGAGCGCATGCCGTCGGCCCCGACGACGATACGGGCCTTCTCCGTGACCGTTGCGCCGCCGGCCGCCCGGCCACGAATGCCGACGACGCGGTCGCCGTCGCGGACGAGCTCGTCGACCGAGAATCGCTCACGGACCTCGGCGCCCGCGGTGGCGGCAGCGTCGAGCAGGATCTTGTCGAGCACACGGCGGCGCGGCGCGTACGCGACCTCGGCGCCGTCCGCGGGCGGAGGCGTTCCCGTCAGGGCGAACGGCCCGAGGTCGAATGTCAGCCGGCGCGCGGGCGGAACGTTCGTCGCGGTCAGCTGCTCGAGGAGACCCCAGCGGTTCAGGTGCGCCACCCCGGCCTGATGGATGTAGTGCGTCGAGAGCGTGTCGCTCGGAAAGCCGGCCCGGTCTACGACGAGAACCCGGTAGCCCCGGCGGGCGAGCAGCATTGCGGTCGGAGATCCCGCGGTGCGGGCGCCGACGACGATTGCGTCGTACATCGTGTGGCTCCTCTCGAATAAGACTATGAGTCGTAGTTATAAACTACGAAACATAGGGTGTCAAGAGGAACGGTGGGCCGATTGCGGGCACGGCGACGATTTGGATGTAGGGGCCGGATCTCATCCGGCCTGAGCAGCCGGCGCGCAGGTGCCCGCGCTGTGTCGGCGACAGGTCGATCGTCAGGCGCGAGCGACCACGTAGTGCCACTCGTTCTCGAGCCGGTAGCCGCCCTCCGGCGTCCGGTACGGCGCCAGGCGCTCGGCGCTACCCGTTGTCGTGGTAGACGGCACCGTCCGCTCCCTTCGCTAAACTACGTTTCGTAGTTTTAGACTACGAGGCATAGTCATGTCAAGGAATCAGCTGACCCTCTTCTCGTACGAGATTCTCGGCCTGGTCGGCCGGACCGGGGCGGGAGCGCACGATCTCCTGCGGCTGGCGCGCCGCGGCCGCATGCTCGACTGGGCGGGCGAGAGCCAGTACTACACCGAGCCGAAACGGCTCGCCAAGCTGGGCTACCTGGAGGCGCAGAAGGCGCCGGGCAAGACGACCGAGCGGACGATCTACACGCTCACGGACAAGGGTCTGGAAGCGCTGCGGGAGTACGCGCGCACGCCGGTGAGCTTCACGCCGCTGAAGAGCGAGCCGCTGCTGCGGCTCCTGATCACCGATCTCGTCGGAGAGGCGGTGACACGCGAGAGCATGGCCACGCTCCGCGACGACATCGCCGACCTCGCCGCGAGACTCGACGACGGCGAGGCGACCGCCGAGCTGCTGCCGCACAGGCGCAAGTACCTGATGCTCGTGATCGACTTCCTGCGCAAGTATCTCGACCTTCATCTCGAGCTCGTCGACGAGGTCGAACGAGAGTTTGCCGCCGAGCCGGAGCGTTCGGCGACGAGCTGACCGTGGGAGGCGTCTTCCACCGAGCCGGCGAGGGGCAGGCGCTCTTCGGCGGCCGGATCGTGATCAAGGCCGCGTTCGAGGAGCTCTGCCTCACGGAATCGGAGTTCGCACGCGCGCGTCCCGGCGCAGGCCCGCACGTTCACCGGCGCCACACAGACTCCTTCTACGTCCTGGAGGGCGAGCTCGCGCTCCTCGTGCACGACGAAGAGCACCCGCTGCGCCCCGGGGCATGCGCCTGCCTGCCGGAGGGCGTCGTCCACGGGTTCAGGAGCACCTCGGCGGCCCGGTTCCTCAACTTCCATACGCCGGACGGAGGCTTCGCGGCCAATCTCCGGGCGCTCGACCGCGGCGAGGCGGGCGGCTTCGACAGCTTCGACGTCCCGATCGGAAGCGGTCTGCCCGCGTCAGGCGCGACAGTCCTTGCCGCCGGCGAGGGCGAGCGGCTCGAGGGTGAGACACGCATCGCGACGATCAAGATCGGCCGCGACGAGCTCACGTTGATCGAGTTCGAGCTCGAGCCGAGCTTCGAAGGCCCCGACCCGCACACCCACGACGATCACGTGGACGCGTTCTACGTCCTCGAGGGCGAGGTCGAGTTCCGGCTCGGCGACGAGAAGCGCCTGGCCGGCGCCGGCTCCTTCGTCGCCGCACCGCCCGGAGTCGTGCACACGTTCACGAGTGGCCCGGGGCGCAGCCGGCTGCTCAATATCCACGCGCCGGGCGCCGGCTTTGGCGAGTGGCTCCGGGAGAACGGCTAGCCCGCAGGCAAGCGCATAGGCTCTGGGGAGTTTGCGCGCAGTCGCCGGATACCCGGGCCACGGAAGCTTGCTCCGACGGATTCTGACGGCGGCTGTTGCCGCGGTGTTCGCTCTGACGGCTGCCGGCGTCGCGCTCGCCGGCCCCGAGGAGGAGCTGGCAGAGCGATATGCGCCGGCCGTGCGCCTGGTGGAGCAGGACGAAGAGTGCGGGCACGGCGAGCCCTACCAGCCGAGCGACATCGGCTCGTTCCTCGACGAGGACACGGTCTCGCTGCGCGGTCCGTGGCGCTCCAACGACCTCGTCAAGATCGCGCCGGTCGCGAGTGACCTGGGCCGGGGCCTCTACGAGTACAACCTCGACTTTCCGGGCAACGCCCTCGATCCGGGCTGCGACTACGAGCTGTGGGCGCGGCGGGTCACCGCGGGCACGGAACCGACCGTCTACGCACACGTCGTCACCGAGCCTGCATAGCCCGACCGGCTTGCGCTGCAGTACTGGTTCTACTACCCGTTCAACGACTGGAACAACAAGCACGAGGGCGACTGGGAGATGATCCAGCTCGTCTTCGAGGCGTCGAACGCCGCCGACGCGCTGGCCGGCCAACCGCTCGAGATCGGCTACAGCCAGCATGAGGGAGCCGAGCAGGCAGCGTGGGGGGACGAGAAGCTCGACGTCGTCGCCGGGACGCATCCGGTCGTGTATCCGGCCGCGGGCTCGCACGCGAACTTCTTCGACGACGAGCTCCACATCGGCCGCAGCGCCGAGCAGGGTGTCGGCTGCGACGACACGACCGGGCCCCATATCGAGGAGCGGCCCATCGTCCGCACGATTCCAAGCGACCCCACGGCGGCGCAGGCGGCGTTTCCCTGGATCTCGTTCGAGGGCCGGTGGGGAGAGCGGCAGCAGGCGTTCTTCAACGGCCCGACCGGGCCGAACCTGAAGCCACAGTGGACGATGCCCATTTCCTGGTCAGAGGCCTGGCGGGAGCGGAGCTACGCCATCCCCGCCGGCGGGGCGCTGGGCAGCGGCGCGACCGGCTTCTTCTGCGGCGCGGTCGAATGGGGCTCGAATCTGGCGCGCAAGACGGCCGACAACCCCGGCGGAGTCGTCGCCGGGATCGCGGTGCTCCTCGCGGTTCTGGTCTTCCTGGCAACCCGTACGAGGTGGCGCCCGACGACGCCTCTGCGAGTAGGGCATCGGCGCGCGTGGGGGCAGACCCTGACCGCCTCGTGGCGGATGTACGGGTCACGCCGGCGTCTCTTCCTCGGGCTCGGCCTCGTCGCCCTGCCGGCCGCCATCCTGATCGCGTTTCTGCAGACGGGCATCGTTCGGGCGTTCGGGATCGGGCCCGAGCTCGGCGGCGAGGGCGGCGGCTGGCAGGTCGCGTTCGCCGTCTACGTCGGCGCGGTGTTGACGATCTTCACCCTGACCTTCGTCCAGGCCGCGAGCGCGCGCGCGATGGCGGAAATCGATGCCGGGCGTCCGGTCGGCGTGCGGCGGACCTACAGGCTTGTTCTCGACAGCGCGAAGCCGTTGCTCGCCGCGAACGCGGTCGCGGTCGGGGCCGTGACCCTGCTCACGCTGTCGGTCTTCCTCATCCCGGTTGCGATCTGGCTCGTCGTCCGCTGGTCGCTCCTGGCCCAGGCGGTCGAGCTCGAGCGGCACTCCGCGCTCGGGGCGCTGCGCAGGAGCGCGACCCTTGTCAGACGGCAATGGCTGAAGGTCGGCACGCTCGTCGTCGTGGCCAGTCTCCTCGCGATCCTCGCCGGGCCGCTCATCGGCGTGGTGCTCCTGATCGGCCTTGCAGATGCGCCTTTCGAGCTCATCAATTTCATCGCTGCGCTCGTCTACGCCGTGGCGATGCCTTTCGTCGGCATCGTCACGACGTACGTGTACTTCGACACCCTCGCCCGCGAGAAGCTCGAGGAGCCGGCCGTCCCGGAGCTGGCTGCCGAAGTCTCCCTCGGATGACCGCGGGTGACGTGTCCAGCCCGCCTCGGCCGCGCGTGAGGCGGGAGACAAGCCGAAGTTCTGTTACAACTTCTCCGGCCTCGAGGAGACGTTCGTTGACGGCGAGCGCGAGATCCCCGAGGTAGACGATGGGGACGCCTGCGACCGATCGGACCGAGCCGCCGTCGCGAAACGGCGAGGGCATGCGGTGGATCCCGGGTGGGACCTTCCGCATGGGCTCGGAGGACTTCTATCCCGAGGAGCGGCCTGTCCACCAGGTCTCCGTTGACGGCTTCTGGATGGACGAGCATCCGGTCACGGCGGCGGAGTTCCGCCGCTTCGTGCGCGAGACGAAGTACGTGACGGTGGCCGAGCGGCCGCTCGACCCCGAGCAGTACCCGGACGCGATCCCGGAGCTGCTCGTGCCGGGCTCGCTCGTCTTCCGCAAGACCCGCGGGCCCGGTCAACCTCGACGACTACCGCAACTGGTGGGAGTACCTTCCCGGGGCGTACTGGAAGCGCCCGGGAGGCAAGGGCACGACGATCAACGGCCGAGACCATCACCCTGTCGTCCACATCGCCTACGAGGACGCCGAGGCCTACGCGACGTGGGCCGGCAAGGAGCTGCCGACCGAGGCCGAGTGGGAGTTCGCCGCCCGCGGCGGCATCGACGGCGCCGCGTTCGCCTGGGGCGACGAGCACTTCCCGGACGGGAAGGCGATGGCGAACTCCTGGCAGGGCGAGTTCCCGTGGCAGAACCTGAAGCTCGACGGGTTCGAGGGCACGTCCCCGGTCGGGAGCTTCCCGCCGAACGGCTACGGCCTCTACGACATGACGGGGAACGTCTGGGAGTGGACGTGCGACTGGTACGTCCCCCGGCATCCCGACGAGGTCGCGAGCCCGTGCTGCGTCCCGACGCAACCCGCGCGTGACGTCGCCGGACGAGAGCTACAACCCGGGCCAGCCGGGTGAGCACATTCCGCGCAGGGTGATCAAGGGCGGCTCGCATCTCTGCGCGCCCAACTACTGCCTGCGCTACCGCCCCGCCGCCCGGCAACCGCAGATGATCGACACGTCGATGGCGCACCTCGGGTTCCGCTGCGTCGTGCGGCCGACCCAACCGAGAGCACGGAAAGGAGAGACCGTCTGATGCCCGACAAGCCGAACATCCTCATCATCTGGGGCGACGACATCGGCTGGTACAACGTCAGCGCCTACAACCACGGCGTGATGGGCTACCGCACGCCGAACATCGACCGGATCGGGCGCGAAGGGGCGATGTTCACCGACTGGTACGGCGCAGCAGAGCTGCACCGCCGGGCGCGCCGCGTTCATCACCGGCCAGTCGCCGATCCGCACCGGGTCTGACCAAGGTCGGCCTGCCCGGGCGCGCCGCTCGGCCTGCAGCCGGAGGACCCGACGATCGCCGAGCTCCTGAAGCCGCACGGCTACGTCTGCGGGCAGTTCGGCAAGAACCACCTCGGCGACCGGGACGAGCACCTCCCGACCGTGCACGGCTTCGACGAGTTCTTCGGCAACCTCTACCACCTGAACGCCGAGGAGGAGCCGGAGCACCCGGACTACCCGAAGGATCCCGGCGTTCAAGGAGAGGTTCGGCCCGCGCGGGCGTGCCTGAAGAGCTCGAGGCCAACCGCGGACCGGCAACCAGCGGATCGAGGACACCGGCCCGCTGACCCGGAAGCGCATGGAGACGGTCGACGAGGAGTTCCTCGACGCGCGCGCTCGACTTCATCGAGCGTCAGCACAAGGCCGGGCAAGCCGTTCTTCTGCTGGTGGAACTCGACCCGCATGCACGTCTGGACGCACTCAAGGCGGAGTCGCAGGGCGTGACCGGGCTCGGCGTCTATCCCGACGGCATGGTCGAGCACGACGGGCACGTCGGCCGGCTGCTCGACAAGCTCGACGAGCTCGGCATCGCCGAGGACACGATCGTCATGTACTCGACCGACAACGGCGCCGAGGTCATCACCTGGCCCGACGGCGGCACGACCCCGTTCCGCGGCGAGAAGGACACGAACTGGGAGGGCGGGTGGCGCGTGCCGTGCCTGATCCGCTGGCCCGGGCACATCGAGCCGGGCACGGTCTCGAACGAGGTCTTCTCGCACCAGGACATGCTCCCGACCCTGCTCGCCGCCGCCGGTGAGCCGGACATCGTCGAGAAGGTCGAAGAAGGGCCACAAGGTCGGGGACAAGACGTTCAAGGTGCACCTCGACGGCTTCAACCTGCTGCCGTTCCTCGAAGGCGAGGTCGACGAGAATCCGCGTCCCGGTCTTCTCTACTGGAGCGACGACGGCGAATTGATGGCGTTGCGCTACGGCAACTGGAAGTTCCATTTCATGGAGCAGCGCGCCCACGGCCTCCACGCCTGGGAGGAGCCGTTCGTCCACATGCGGGTCCCGAAGCATGTTCAACCTGCGCAACAACCCGTTCGAGGTCGACGCCGAGGACGCCAACCTGTTCTTCAACAAGGAGAAGGCCGACCGGCTCTTCCTCATCCTGCCGGCCGTGGGGCTGGTCGGCGAGTACCTCAAGACGTTCGAGGAGTTCCCGCCCCGGCAGCGGCCGGCGAGCTTCAGCATCGACCAGGCGCTCGAGAAGGCGCGGGCGCACGAGGAGGAGTTGCAACGGCCGCAACTCGAGGCTGAGCGTGGGTGAGCTGCTCGCATCCTGGAACGACACGCCGACGAAGCAGGCGATCGTCGACTTCGTCGAGTCCGTGGCGAAGGACGTCCCGCCCGAGGAACGGGTCGCGGTGTTCGACAACGACGGCACGCTCTGGTGTGAGAAGCCGATGCCGATCGAGCTCGGCTTCATCCTGCGGCGGCTGGCCGGAATGGCCGAGGAGGATGCGTCGCTGCGCAATCACCAGCCGTGGAAGGCGGCCCACGAGCAGGACCACGGCTGGCTCGGCGGCGTCATTACGAAGCACTACGCGGGGGACGACAGTGACGTGAAGGTGCTGTTGGGCGGCATCCTCCGTGCTTTTGCGGGGATGTCGGTGGACGACTATCAGGTCGAAGTCGCCGCATTTCTCCACGAAGCGCAGCATCCGACGCTCGATCGTGCGCTGCGTGACTGCAGCTACCTGCCCATGATCGAGCTATTGCGTTACCTGGAGGCGAACGGGTTCATGTGCTACATCGCCTCGGGCGGGGATCGGGACTTCATGCGGCCGGTCACCGAGGCGATCTACGGGATTCCGCCGGAGCGGGTGATCGGCAGCTCGAACGCCCTGCGGTACGAGGAGGGCGAGAACGGCGGCTCGGTCGTCTACCTGGCGGAGCCGGACGTGTTCGACGACGGCCCGGTAAAGCCGGTGCGCATCTGGAGCCGGATCGGTCGGCGGCCCGTCATGGCCGGCGGCAACTCGAACGGCGACGTCCAGATGCTCGCGCTTCGCGTCGCATCCCTCGCGTCCTTCGCTGAGCATGCTCGTCGACCACGACGACGGCGAGCGCGAGTTCGCCTACCGCGGCGGTGCGGAGGACTCGCTGAAGCAGGCCGCGCAAGCCGGCTGGACCGTGGTCAGCGTCAAGAACGACTGGGCGAAGGTGTTCGCGGACTGATCGGCGTGAGGCGCGGTGAGGTTCAGCCGAACCGTTCGTAGCCCGTAGGCGCGGACGTCGACCTCCGGCTCGTCGCCGAGAACGTAGCTCGTGAGCACGCGTCCCGTGAGAGCGACGAGCGTCAGGCCGAAATGGAGATTGGCGAGGTAGAAGCCGCGTAGGCCCGGCACGGGGCCGTAGATCGGCATGCCGTCCGCCGGCACCGGGCGGATTCCCGGAAGCGTGCCCGTGATCCGGGCCTCGCTCAGGCCGGGAACCATGGCTATCGCCTGGTCGGCAAGCCGGCTCGCCCCCGACAGCGTGATCTCGTTCACGTCGGTCGATTGCTCGCGCAGGCCGCCGACGATGTAGCCGTCGCGGGTGGGGCGCACCAGGCCGGGGTTGTAGACAGCCCCGCGGATCAGGCCTTGCGGCGCGGAGACGACGAGCTGCTGGCCGCGGCTCGGATAGATGGGAATGTCGACGCCGACGAGCGCCCCGATTCCGGGGGCGTCGAGCCCGGCCGCGTTGACCACCGCCGGCGTGCGGATGCTTCCAGCGGTCGTCTCGACCGCGGTGACGGCGCCGTCGCTGACCTCGATGGCAGCCACCGTTGTGCCGGTCAGGATCTCGGTGTCGTGCTCGACCGCGCGGCTTACGAGCGCCCGTACCAGCAGCGGGGCGGTCACGAGTGCCTCGCCCGGGCTGTGCAGCCCGGCCACGAAGGGGCCTCCGAGGTGAGGCTCGAGCCGCAGCACCTCCTCACGTGTGAGGATCGTCACGGGGATGCCTGCCGCGTTCAGCCGACCGGCGAGGTCTTCCTTCGCGGCCAGCTCCTGCTCGTCGTAGATCAGGCTCAGCCCGCCCGTCTGCTCGTACTCGATCTCGTCGCCGAGCTGCTCGGCCAGCTCGCGGAACAGCTCGAGCCCGCGCGCCATCAGCCGCATGTGGCCGTCGGGATACTCGGTCATGTAGCTGGCGAAGTGCACGGTCGCCCAGCCGGTCGAGGCGCCCGAAGCTGCCGATGCGAGCTCACCGCGCTCGACCAGCACCACGTGCCGGCCGCGCAGCGCGAGGTGGTAGGCGATCGAGGCGCCCGAGAGACCGCCGCCGATGACGACGACGTCCGCCTCCCGTGCCTCGATAGCGGTGGTCATACCGGCTCGAGTAGTGGACACTTCAAACGGCGCGCGATGTTCATGTCGCTCGACTTCCTCTACGTTCCGACGGCGGATGTCGACCTGGCAGTCGACAGCGCCGTCGAGGTGCTCGGCGCGGAGCTCGTCTGGAAGATACGGGCAATGGGGACGACGGTCGCGTGCCTGCGGGTAACCGAGGCCGGGCCCGCGCTGCTGCTGTCCGGCCACCTCGAGGGTGAGGCGCCGATTCTCGTGTACCGCGTTGCGGACTACAAGGCGACGGTCGCGCAACTACGGAAGGTCGGTGCGACGGACCTCCGCGAGCTCGAGATTCCGCACGGGCCGTGCGCCAGCTTCCGCCTCGGCGGGAACCAACGGTTCGCCGTCTACGAGCTGGTCCGTCCCGGCATGGACGCGCATTTCGCCGGCCGGATCGATCCGTAACAGCGTCAGTCGACTGCGACGAAGCGCACGTCGTGGTCGTCGGCATCCGCGGCGACGAAGCGCAGCAGGCGCCGGCCCTCGGCGGCGAGCGAGGCTTGCGCCCGCTTCGTCAGCGGGCGTGCGTGGCTCACGACGAGCGTTGCGGAGCCTGTCGCACGATCGCGGTCGAGCCGCCAGACGCCACGGAGAAAGCCGTCGTGCAGCACGGAGCCGTGGATGGCTCCCGTGGCGGCAGCCCAGCCGGGCGCGGTACGGTCCTCGACGAGGCGGCTGCGGTCAGCGTGCGAGAGCAACAGGTTGTCGTACTCGGGCAAGAACCGGGGCGGGGCCGGAGTGTCGGGGTCGGGTCTCGGAGCGTCGGGCAGGTCGAGCAGCTCGCGGCCGCGCTCGTCGCGAAATGCGCGCAGTCGGCGCCGCAGCCTGTCGAGGACCTCGCGCATCCCGGTCAAGCGAGACCAGGCGGCGACGTCGGCGGCCGTGGCAGGCCCGAACGCCCCGAGGTAGCGCAGGACGACGTCGTCGATCGACGGCTCGGCCGCGAGGGGACGACCGAGCCACGACTCGGCGGTCGTCGACGTGACCTGCGCGGTGCGACCCCAGACGCCTCGCGGCGGCACCTGGACGAGTGCCAGCAGGTTTCGGCACGCGTAGGCGAGAGCGGCCGCATCGTGGCGGGGAAAGCGCTCCGCCGAGGGCGGCGCGCAGCTCGTTGCCGGCTCGCGGCCGCTCGGCGAGCAGCACGCGGGCGAAGGCCAGGACGGGCTCCAGGTCGATGCGGCGCAGCGCCGGTGCGTACTCGGCATGCCGCGCGAGCTCACCGTCGAGCACGGGCTGCATGAGCGGCCGCAGCACCAGGCAGTCGTCGGCGGTGACGAGGTGAATGGTGGCCCGCATGACGACGATGCGTACCGCCTGCCGCTCGAGGAGCAGCCGAGCCAGGTCGTTCGGCCGAAACCGCTCGAGGCGCGACCACAGTGCCGTGTACGGGTTCAGCGGCACCTGCGCCTGCAGGCCGACGAGGTGCTCGACCGCATCGAGCGGCGTCAGATCCGCGCGGCGGAGCAGCAGCTGGCGCGCGAGCGTCGCACGGTTCAGAGCCCGCCTGCTGAGGACTTCGACGCCCACCGGCCCGATTCTGAGCGAAGCGCGAGAATGGGTGTCGGTGGCAAGGGCATCGAAGCAGGGTGCCGCCGGCCGGGCTCGACCGGGCTGGGCCGAGCTTCGCGAAGCTCGCTGGGACGCGGCGCGGACGAGCCTTCGAGAAGACCCTCGCGCGTGAGGAGACGCCCGAGGCCTTCGAGGGGCTGAGCTGGGCCGCGTGGTGGCTCGACGACGCCGCGACGGTGCTGTCGGCCCGCGAGCGCGCCTACCGCCTCTACAAGGCGAAACAGGACGCGGCGGGCGCCGCTCGCATGGCGACCTGGCTCGCGGTCGACCAGCTCGACTTCCACGGCGCCGTCGCTGTTGCGCAAGGTTGGCTCGCGCGCGCTCACCGGCTGCTCGATCCGCTCGAGCCCGGGCCCGAGCACGGCTGGCTCGCCTTCCATGACGGCTACCTCGCGTACCAGGGCGGCGATCTGACGACTGCCCGCAAGGACGGCGCGCTCGCCGCCGAGCTCGGGCGCCGGTTCGGCGTCGCCGATCTCGAGATGCTCGGGCTCGCGCTCGAGGGAGCCACGCTCGTCGCCGTTGCGCAGGTCGACGAAGGCATGCGGTATCTGGACGAGGCGACGGCGACCGCGCTCGAAGGCGAGGCAGAGATCCCGATCTCGAGCGCCTGGGCCTGCTGCTTCCTGGTCTCCGCCTGCACGACCGTGCTCGACTACGAGCGTGCCTTCGAATGGTGCGACCGGATCGCCGAGTTCGCGGAGCGCTACGGGAGCCGCTACATGCTCGCCTTCTGCAGGGCGGAGTACGGCGCGGTGCATCTCTGGCGGGGACAGTGGGCCGAAGCGGAGACGCTGCTCGAGGCTTCGGTCGAGGATTTTTCGCGCTCACGGCCGCCCTGGGCGGGCGCTCCTCTCGTCGCGCTGGCCGAGCTGAGGCAGCGCCAGGGACGACCGGACGAGGCCGCCGCCCTGCTCGACCGGGCGGGTGCCTCGTCCGCGGGCGCAGCTCTGCCGTGCTCGGCTGGCGCTCGACGCGGGAGAGGCTTTGCGGGCCGTCGAGCTCCTTCAGCGCCTGCTGCGCCAGGTGCCGGCTCACCGCAAGCTCGACCGTGCCCCCATCCTCGAGCTGCTCGTTCGCGCGCGGATTGCCCGAGGCGAGCTCGAGGAGGCAGCCGCGTCGCTCGAGGCGTTGCGGTCGATCGAGGAAGCGGTCGGCACGACCCCGCTGCGCGCGTATGTCGATCGGGCCGACGGCATGCTGGCTGCGGCGCGCGGCGACCATGACGGAGCCCGGACGCAGCTCGAGGACGCGATCGATCGTTTCGAGGCGAGCGGCGCGCCGTTCGAGACCGGCCAGGCCAGGATCGAGCTCGCGACGAGCCTCGTTGCGCTCGGTCGCCTCGATGCCGCCGCGCGCGAGGCGACCGCGGCGCTGAGCTCTCTCGTCGAGCTCGGCGCGGCGGCGGAAGCGGAGCGGGCAAGGAGCGTTCTCGCCGCGACAGAGCAAGGCGCGGCCGTTCTCCCCGAGCTCACCGGGCGCGAGCGAGAGGTGCTGGGCCTGCTTGCCGAGGGGCTCACGAACCGGCAGATCGCGGAGAGGCTCGTGCTCAGCGAGCACACGGTGCACCGGCATGTCACGAACATCCTGCGCAAGCTCGATCTCCACTCCCGAACGGCCGCAGCTGCATATGCGGTGCGGGCGGGGCTGCCTGCCTAGCCGACTCTGACCATCGGCGGGCCACTGCGAAGATGGCCGATCCTGGCGAAGTCGCCACCGCCTGACCGGCGTACGGTGGTCGCATGAACAGCCGGTCGACGGGACTCATGGCCGTCGCGGCACTCGCCAGGATCGAGGAGCTAGGAGGTCAGATGACTGCCGGTCAGGTATCTGCAGCGGAAGAGCACAGGGCCGCCGCGCGGGCGATGTGGGCGCTCGGCGACTACCACGCATTCGCGAAGGAGACGGTCTGGGAGCTCGGCCCGGTGCTCGTCGAGGCGTGCGGGATCACCGAGGGCCAGCGCGTCCTGGACGTGGCTGCGGGCACCGGGAACGTGGCGATTCGCGCTGCCGCCGCCGGGCGCCGACGTGGTCGCATCGGATCTCACGCCCGAGAACTTCGAGGCAGGCCGCGCGCGAGGCCCGCGCGCAAGGCGTGGAGCTCGAATGGGTCGAGGCCGACGCAGAAGCGCTCCCGTTTGCCGACGGCGAGTTCGACGCCGTCACCTCGTCGTTCGGCGCGATGTTCGCGCCCGATCATCAGCAGGTGGCCGACGAGCTGCTGCGCGTCTGCCGTCCCGGCGGCACGATCGGCATGATCAATTTCACGCCCGACGGGACGGCTGCCGCCTTCTTCGAGACCCTGGCGCGCTACGCGCCGCCACCTCCACCGGGAGCGAGCTCGCCGCTTCTCTGGGGCAGCGAGGAGCACGTGCGGGAGCTGTTCGGCGATCGCGTGGCTTCGCTCGACCTGACCCGCAAGGAGTACGTGGAGCGCGCGGCCGGTCCCCGCGCCTACGTCGAGCTCTTCAAGACGACCTTCGGGCCGGTGATCGGTCTGTACGGTCTGCTCGCCGATCAGCCCGACCGCGTCGCTGCGCTCGACGCGGACTTCCGGGAGTTCGCAACACGCGAGAACCGGGGCGCCCCCGGCGGGCCTGCCGAGTACCGCTACGGCTACGTCCTGGTGCTGGCCCGAAAAACCTAGTTCCAGCGCTCGGTGAGGGCCGCTCCGCGGCCCGGGCTCGGCGCAAAGGCAAGCGGCAGCAGCGCGGCGAGCGTCGCGACGCCACTGAAGACGAACAACGAGCGGTAGCTATCCGTGAGGGCGATCGTCAGGCCGGCCATCGGCAAGGCGATCCCCGACGCGACGGCTCTCAGCGAGTAGTACAGGGCTGTGTAACCACCGGCCTCTCCGCGGGGAATCAGCGAGAGGAAGAGCGCATAGCCCAGCGTGGCGATGAGCCCGTAGCCGATGGCGACGGCCGCGATACCGCCCGCCACCAAGCCCTTGTCGGCCGAAGCTGCCGTGGCGAGGAGACCGAGGCCCGTGAGAACGACCCCGAGCGCCAAGAGGGGCTTGTGGAGCCGCGGATTGCGGAGGCGGCCGGCTGCGAGCATCGTCAGGCCGGCTCCCACCGCGAAGGCGGCGAGCCAGAGCGAGGCGATACCGGCCTCGATGTCGAGGACGTCCTTCGCATAGAGAATGAAGAACACCGGCAGCGCCGCATAGCCGATCACCCAGAGAATCTCGGCGGCGAGCATGGAGCGAACGCCGGGCCGGATCATGGCGTGCGTGTAGTAGCGCAGAGGGCGGTGATCGGCGCGTCCCGCCTGGCCCGGGTCTGCGACCGGGAGCCAGCGCAGCGTGGGCCACGCGAGCAGCGGCATTCCGATCGCCGCGAGCAGGAAGGGCGCCCACAGGGCCTGGGTGGCGAGCAGCCCGCCGACGGCGAGACCGATGAGCCCGCCCACGAGCATCGCGACCTCCGACGCGCCGTTCGCCCGCGCGTACTGTTTTCCGTCGAAGGAGTCGTGGATGAGTGCCCGGTGGGCGGTCGAGACGACGTTGACGCCGATATAGGCAACCGCGCCGGCGAGCGTGAGCACGAGATACGACGTGCCGTGGCCCAGCGCGACCGCGCCCATGCCGCAGGCCGCGAGTAGCGCTCCCGCCGCGATGAACGGCCGGCGGCCGTGTGTGGGCGTGTGGCGCCGGTCGCTCCAGCGTCCGACGAGCAACGGTACGGCGAAGCCCCCCACCGAGTTCACCAGCATCACGGCGCCGATCAGGCCGGGCGCGTCCCTGATCTCGGCGAGCAGCACGGGCAGATAGGTGGTCGCGACGGTACGAACGAGCCCTGCGCCGATCGCCGCGGACGCGAAGACCACGAGGTAGGCGAGGCCTCGTTGAGGGCGAGTCGTGAGCGGGAGGGGGCTCGAGAGCTGAGCCGCAACGAGGGGTTCGCTAGAGACCGCGCACCTCGACTAACTGAGCCTGGCCGCGCATCCCATCGAGAACCTTCCTTCCGGCGCCTTGCAAACGAACACGTCGTCGTGCCTGGCCAAGGTGCGCCAGTCGGTCAGGTGCATATTACGCCGCGCGCTGGTCACGCCGGGACGCTACGGTCGAGCGGGCCTTGTACCACGTCCGGAGTTGGGCGCGGCACGTCGAGGCCCGCGCCCGATCCGTTGGGAGGGTCTAGTCGAAAGCTCTCAGCTGCCGAGGATCTTGGCCTTGGCGGCCGCGAACTCCTCCTCGGTGAGCGCCCCTGATTCCTTCAGCTGGGCGAGCTGCTCGATCTGGGCGAGCGCCGCCGGATCCAATGCGCCGCCTGCCGCGGGAGCCGCTGCGGCCGGAGCCGCTGCCGCCTGCTGAGCGGCCATCTGCTGCTGCTGCTCGTAGGCTTCTGCCTCCGCCTGCATCCGCTTTCGCCGCCTGGTGCCTCGACACTCCGCCGGCGACGGCCGTGGCAGTCCCGGCCACGACAGCTGTGCGCGCCATGGTCCCGACGAGACCAGGGCGACCGACTCTTCTCCTCATTCTCGCTCCTTCCTGTAGACGTGCCGCAGCAACCTACGAGGCTTCTTCAGCCGCCGCCAGCACCTCGTCGACGACATGCTTCGGGATGCGCTCGTTCAGCACGAGCTCGCCGTTCGCGTTGAGGACGGCGTCGCGGAACTTCGTTGCCCAGACGTTCTCGAACAAGAGCAGCGCCGCCGACGAGTTGTTCTCGAGCGCATTCGACAGCCGCTGCGCGTCGTCTTCGGTCAGCAAGCCCGTCGATGTCTCCGGCGACCGGGCCCCAGGCCTCGTTCTCCTCGTCTCCGGCCTCGCTCAGCTCGACGATGGCCAGCTCGCCGTTCTCGTCCTTGATGGCGAAGAGGAGGTCGATGACGCGAATGGTGCCGTTCTCGACGAGCTCCGCGAGCGCCGGCGCGATCTCACCCTTGAACTGATTGCCTGGGAACTTGACGACGAGCAGCTCGATCGGCCCAAGCGACATACCTGACACCTCCTGGCTCGTTCCGGCCCGTGCTCACCCGCGGCGAGCATTCTCGCCGGGCGTCTGCATGCTACGCACGCAGGTGGGTAAGGCGCAAACGCACGCGCGGCGAATCACCCGGGTGAATGAGTCGGCAGCGGCGGGTCCGTTGCCGGGGCAGGCTCGTCGTCCGGTGTCGAAGCCGGGTGGCGGACCTCCCAGACGATCGCGTTCAGCTCGGCCGCCCAGATGACGCCGCGGCCGATCAGGAAGAGGTAGAAGAGAGCCGTCGCTGCCAGGCCCATGACTCCGTAGAGCTGTGCCGAGTGGGCGAGCTTCTCCGAGAGGTAATAGACCGTGAAGATGTGCAGCGCATTCAGGCCGACTCCGAGGAGGATGGCGCCGGGCAGGAACGCCGTCCAGCGTACGTCCCGCGAGGGCAATCTCATCGAGACCCAGAGCCAGCCGGTCGCGAACGCGACGCTGAGGGCGATGGTCGCCGCGACTCCGACTGCTGGATCGACGTTGTCGCGTATCCAGCCGGCTCCTGCCGAGACCGCCGCAAGCAGGAAGGGCGTCGCAACGACGAGTGCGAACGCCTTGGGGCCGTTCGTGATCGTCGGCGGATGAATCCGCCAGGCAGCCGCATGCGTGAGCCACAGGGCGCGGAGCAAGCCCCAGCTGAACCACAGGACGAGGAAGCCCCCGACGATGATCAACCACCAGCGAGAGCTCTCGGCTTGGTGAGCCGCCGAGGCGACAGTGTCGGCGACGGCTTCGCCCAGGCCGGCCTCCTCCGCCGCGTCGGCCACATTGGCGTTCGATCGTGCGGCGAAGCCGAGCCCGCCGACCGCGAACACGGACAGCGCCAGTACCCAGAAGAAGAAGCGATAGGCAAGGCCTCCTCCGAGCACGCCGCCGGCGATCTGCCTGTCCCGGAGAAGCCATCGAAAGCCGACCTCGATCGACGCATGCTTCGGACGTCCTGCCTCGAGCTTCGCGAGGAACCGCTGGCTCCGCGCAGTCAGGGCCTCGCCCCAGCCTCGGACCGTCGACGGCTCCGCCTGCTCTGGCGCGTCGTTCCCGTCAGCAGTCAATCCGGCGCTGTGCACCGGCTCCGCCACCGGCGGCTTATCGGGAGACAGCTCGTCCACGAACTGCTGCCCGATCACTCGAGAGAACGTACTCGGCCATCCTCGGCACTCCGAGACATCTTCGCACCGGGCGATCCGAAGGTCCGCGCATCGCGTGACCTCGCAAGGAATTCGACTTCCGACGGGGAATTGGAGCCGCGCATGAGTTCGCCTGCCGTCTCTCCATCTCCTTCTGAGCCAACTGTCCCGAAAGGGCGGCCGAACCGGCGCTTCTTCGCCTCCACGGCTCTGATCGTGTTCGCCGTGATCCTCGCGGTCATCGCCCTGCTCATCGGGCTCTGGCTCGTTCGCGAGACGATCGTCTGGCTCGTCGCGGCGGGCTTTCTGGCGTTCTCGATCGAGCCGCTCGTGCGGATCTTCCAGCGCCGGGGCATGGGCCGTGGAAAATCGACGGCCTGTGCGTTCCTCCTGATCGGCGCGATCCTGCTCTTCTTCGCGTACGCGATCATCCCGCAGATCGCGGACGGCGCACGCGCGCTCAAGGAGAAGATTCCGGAGTATGTCGAGCAGCTCCAGAACACGGGCGCCTCGGACTCGCTCAACGCCGACGATGCTGTCCAGACGGCCGGTGACGCGGCAGAGGGCGCGGCCGCGTTCTTTGCGAACTCGAACAAGGTCACCGACCTGGTCGGCGGCCTCGTCAGCGCCGGCTTCGCCGTCTTCATGATCTTCACGTTCACGCTCTACTTCCTCGTCTACGGCCGGGAACTGATCGCCCGCGGCGCCGACTCTGCTGCCAACGGGCTACCGGAAGCCCGTGAAGCACGCGGCCGACCAGATCTACGGGATGAACAAGGGCTACTGGTACGGCAAGTTCCTGATCGGGGTCATCGCCGGCCTCACGACCTATGTCTCGATGAGGCTGCTCGGGCTTCCGTATGCGGCGCCGCTGGCGCTCTTCGTCGGCATCACCGATCTGATCCCGAACATCGGCGCCACCATCGGCACGATTCCGGTCGTCATCGTCGGCCTGCTCGAGGAGCCGTGGAAGGGCGTCGCGATCGGAGCAATCCTCATTGCCTACCAGCAGATCGAGAACAACCTGATCACGCCGAAGGTCTTCAAGCGGACGGTCGAGATCCATCCCTTCCTCTCGGTCGTCACCGTGATCGTCTTCACGGCGCTGTTCGGCATCGTCGGGGCGCTCATCGCGATACCGGTGACCAAAGGCATTCAGTACGTCGTCGACGCGGTACGCGAGGGCCGGCGAGCGCACGCTGCTGAGGCGGTCGTACGCGCGGACGCCGGCGGTGGGTAGCCGCCGCCGTCTCGCCCGACGAGGCTCCGGTGCTGTGAGCGACCAACCCGTTCCGCCGGACTCCTCACGTGCTCGGCGGCTCGGAGCGCTGGGCGCAACGCGCCGTTGAAACAGGGCGGGTCATTCCCTACCTGGCGGGGGCAACCGCCGCCGTGTCACTGCTCGCCGGGTTCATCGTCACCCTGATCGACCGCGAGGACTTCCCGACGTTCGGGACCGGCGTGTGGTGGGCGATCGTGACGCTCGCGACCGTCGGCTACGGCGACGTCGTGCCGCACACCGCCTGGGGCCGCGTCGTCGGCAGCGTGGTCATCGTCTTCGGAGTCACCTTCATCTCGTTTCTGACAGCGGTCGTCACCTCGTACTTCATCTCGAACCTGCAGGAGCGAGCGACCCTCGAGGAGCGCAAGCTCCGGGTCGCCGAGGAGGAGGAGACGAGGGAATTGCTGCGTCGGCTCGATCATCGCCTGGAAGTGATCGAGGGGAAGCTCGACCGGAAGCCAGACAGCTAGCGCAGTCAGCCGACTACGCCTTCAGGTACGCGAGCACCGCGTGCACGCGCCGGTTCTCGGTTGCGTCCGTGGGAAGCTCGAGCTTCCGGAAGATGCTGCGAACGTGGGCCTCCACGGTCTTGCCGCTCAGGAAGAGACGTTCGGCGATCCCACGATCGGTCAACCCTTCGGCGACGAGAGCGAGAACTTCGAGCTCGCGCGCTGAGAGCTGCGAGAGCGGGTGATCGACTCGCGGACGGCCCACGAGCTCCGACACGAGCGTGGGATCGACCACCGTGCTGCCGGTATGGACTCGCCGGAGGGCTGTCACGAAGGTGTCGACGTCCGCCACGCGATCCTTCAGCAGGTAGCCGACGCCCGCCTCCTGCCCGGTCAGCAACCGAAGCGCGTACGCAATCTCGACATGCTGCGACAGCACGAGCACTGCGACCGCCGGCCAGCGCGACCGTATCTCGCGGGCCGCCCGCAGCCCCTCGTCCGTGTTGGTCGGCGGCATCCGAATATCGACGACGGCGACGTCCGGCCGGTCGTCGGCGACGGCAGCCAGCAGTTCCTCGGCGTTCGATACCTCCGCCACGACTTCGACGTCGACGTCCTCGAGCAGCCGGGCGAGGCCGTGACGGATGAGCACGGCGTCGTCCGCCAGGATCACTCGCACGGGATCGCCGCGTGCACGATGGTTCCCCTGTCCGGTGAGCTGACGACGACGAGCTGTCCGCCGAGCGCCTCAACGCGGTCGCGCAGGCCTGCGAGGCCTCCACCGAGCTCGATCGTTGCCCCGCCCTCGCCGTCGTCCGCCACGGTGACGTTCAATCGGCCGTCGGGCGGGCACGTGGCCTCGATCGTCACCTTGTCTGAGACGCCCGCGAAGTTACCGAAGAACCATGTGAACCCGACGGCGAGCATCAGCGGTCCGATCCGGTTCCCCGGCCGACGCAGTAGCGCGACCGTTCCGGCAACCGTGAACGAAGCGCCCGCAAGACCGTCGAGGAACGCGTCCTCGATGGGCACCCCTGACTCGACGCTCTTCGTTTCGGCGAGAACCGCCCACGCGAGCGCAGGGTGATCATCGATGACGGCGACTCGTGCGCCTTCTACGTTGGAGGCATGCTCGCTACCGCCATCGTCACATCGCTGTCGCGCACTCGCTGGACGCAGCCCTTTCGGGCTCCCGTAGTCCGGATCTGCCTTGCTTGCCTCGTCTGCGCGGCTCTGCTCGCCTCCGGCTACGTCGTCGGCCGCACGATGGACAGACGAACGATTCCGATGGCGCCGGCCACCGTGATCGCACCGGTCGTCGATTGACGGGCCGGGTCGGCCGGGCGGAACGCGACCCCCCTCGCGCCCCGCCCGGTCGTCTGTCGTGCTCTCAGGTCCTCTGGCGCAGTCCCGGGCGCGTCAGCGCCCAGATCACCCAGACGTCGAGCGCGATGATCAGGACGGCCCAGAAGGGGTAGTAGGGGATGTAGAAGAAGTTTGCGATCGCGCTCAGGACCGCGAGGATGATTCCGAGGACGCGCGCCCAGGTCTTGCCGGCGAAAAGCGCCCAGCCCCCGAAGACGAGCACGATGCCGAGGATGAGGTGGATCCAGCCCCACCCGCTGACGTCGAGGTTGAAGGCGTACTTCGACCCGACCACGAAGAACTCGTCGTTGATGATCGCCGCGAGGCCTGAGAGCGCCTGGAAGATGCCGATCGTCATGAGCATCACGGCGGCAAAGCTCACTCCGGCGATCGCCCAACCGCTCGGCTCCGGGTCCCGCTCCGGTTCGTACTCGCTCATCCTGCTTCCCCTTTCTCGATGGGAGAACCTCGGCTGCCGCTGCCGCCCAAGGTACAGCCCGGGGCGGCTATATTCGGCTCGTGGGCTGGCCTTCCACACCGCTTACTGATCTCCTCGGTATCCGGTATCCGATCGTGCAGGCGCCGATGGCCGGAGCGCACGACGCCGGAGCTCGTCGCCGCGGTGTCCAACGCCGGCGGTCTCGGCGGTCTCGGGGGCGCGACACTCGAGCCCGAGACGCTTCGCGGGGCGATCCGACGCGTTCGTGAGCTGACCGACAAGCCCTTTGCAGTCAACCTGTTTGCGCCCCACGACCGTCCTGAGCCGAGCGCGGAGACCGTGGCCGCGGTCGACGGCGTCCTGGCCCCTTGGCGCGCGGAGCTCGGGCTCCCGAATCCGGAGCGGACCGGCTCGCTCGTTCCGCCGGATCACTACGACGCGCAGGTCGCCGTGGTCCTCGAGGAGAGCGTTCCGGTGTTCAGCTTCACGTTCGGGCTGCCGCCCCTTGCGGCGCTCAAGGAGGCGGGCACCGTCGTGCTCGGGACCGTGACGACGCCTGAGGAGGCCGAGCAGCTCGAGGCGGCCGGCGTCGACGCCGTCGTCGCGCAGGGTAGCGAGGCCGGGGGGCACCGGGGGACGTTCGCCGGGCCGTTCGAGGAAGCGCTCGTTGGAACGCTCGCGCTCGTCCCGCAGGTCGTCGACCGAGTCAGCGTGCCCGTCGTGGCGGCCGGCGGAATCGCCGACGGGCGTGGCATCGCGGCTGCGCTCGCGCTGGGAGCGTCAGGCGCTCAGCTCGGTACGGCCTTCCTGGTCTGCCCCGAATCGGGCATCGTCGATGCCTACAGGGAGGCGATTCTCGGCGCCTCGGCATCCGCGACCGTGCTCACCCGCATCTATAGCGGCAGGCCGCTCGAGCGATGCGGACCGGGCTGATCGCAGATCTCGAGGCCTCGGGCGTCGAGCCCGCACCCTTTCCGGCGCAGGCGATGCTGCTGTGGGACCTGCGCGACGCCGGCACTGAGCGCGGCCTGTCCGAGCTGCTCTTCCTGCTCGCCGGACAGGCGGCAGGCCTCGCTCGCCCGCTGCCTGCCGGCGAGCTCGTCGAGCAGCTGGCGACGGAAGCCGCGGCTGTGCTGCGCCGGCTCGGCGCCTGACGCCGCGTCACTTCAGGCGGGGATCTTCGGCGATTCCCGCGCGCCCTCGAGGCGGTCGCAGCGGTCGACGTCGCACCACGTGGGGGCCAGCGCTTCGCTCGCCCGTGGGGTCGTCGTGATCGGGGCCTGCTCCACCTCGGCAGGCGAGACCTCGCGCTTCGGTAGTCCCAGTGCTGACGTGACCGCGCCCGCGAGCATCAAGCCGGCCGAGACGATGAGCGCGGCTCTGAAGGCATCGGTCGAGGCTTGGCGTAGCTCGGGATCCGTCTCACCGATCATGAACGGGACGGCACTCGTCTCTCCGGCGCTCGCGGCGAACACTGCCGACACCACGATTCCGACGACCGCCGTCGCCACGAGCCCGCCGACGCGGGACATCGTCTGATTCACGCCGGAGGCCACGCCCGCGAGCTCCTGCGGCGCGGCTTTGAGCGCTGCGGCGGTAATCGGCGCCACGAGCGCGCTGAGCCCGAGCGAGAACAACACGAGGCCGGCGACTCCCGCCGTCCACAGGTCACCGGTGTCGACGAAGGGAATGAAGCAGAGCAGCCCGCCTGCCATGGCAATCGGCCCGGCGACGAGGAACGGCCGCGGGCCGAATCGATCGGCGAGGGCGCCGAAGCGAGATGCCAGCAGGATCATCACGACGCTCGTCGGGAGGGAAACGAGGCCGGCCTCGAACGGCGAGAACCCGAGGAACTGCAGGTACAGATTGAAGAAGACGAAGTGCGCACCGAGCCCTGCGTAGACGAAGAACGTGGCCACGTTGACTGCGGCGAACTCCCGATTGCGAAAGAGGCCCAGCGGTAGCACGGGCGTGTCGACGCGCTTCTCGACCACCGCGAACGCGGCCAGGGATCCCGCACCGACCGCGAAGGCCCACCAGACCTCGGCGAAGCCGTGCTCCTGCCCCTGCACCAGGCCGTAGGTCAGGAAGCCGAGCCCGACGGCAACGAGCGCGGCGCCGGGCACGTCCAGGCCGCGGCTCACCGGCTGCTCCCGCTCCCCGCAGCGGCCTGCACGGGCGAGGACGACCGCCACCAGCGCGAGCGGGAGGTTGATGAAGAACACCCACCGCCAGGACGCAAACTCGACGAGCGCGCCGCCGACCGGCGGCCCGGCGATCGTGGCGACTCCGGTGAACGACGTCCAGAGACCGATCGCATGGCCGGACTTCGCCCCGTACACGGCCCGCAGCAGCGCCAGCGAGTTCGTCGTCACGAAGGCGCCGCAGACGCCCTGGAGGGCGCGCGCGAGGATCAGGATGCTTCCGTTCGGCGCCGCTCCGGCAAGCGCGGAGGCGGCTGCGAAACCGACGATGCCTGCGATGAAGACCTCGCGCCGGCCGACGCGGTCGCCGATCGCTCCTCCGACGAGGTAGAGCGCGGCGAGGCCGAGCGAGTAGCTCAGCACCACCCACTGCTGCCCGGCGAGCCCGAGCTCCAGGTCCTCGCCGATCGCCGGCAGGCCTACGAGCACGACGCTCGCGTCGATGAAGGCGAGCGACGAGCCGATGACCGTCGCCCCGAGCGTCAACCGGCGCGCGTGCGCCTCCGGGTCGGCAACCGGTCGACGGGTTCCAGCCTGCTCCGTCACGAGCTCCTCACACGTGAAAACGGCGCGCGCCGCCGGCGCATTCGCCGCGCGTTGGAGCTAGGAGGAGGAGAGGGCGGCAAGAGCCGCCAGTCGCTCTCGCCAGAAGCGCTTCATCCGCTCGGCTTCGTCGGCATCGGCGAGCCGCTCGTGCTGAACGGAGACCGTGCTCCTCGAGTCGCCTTTCGAGCTGAAGTACACGTTCACCCTGGAGCTGCCGTCCTCCCAGTCGAAGCGGGCCGAGCGAGCCGGTGTAGCCGTGCGCAGCCGCAGAGGAGAGCCGGGCAGCCAACGCTCGCGCTCCGTCTCGTCGAGGAACGCCTTGCTCAGCTCGTCGACGCCGATCCCGATCGTCTTCGACGCCCCGACTGCGTACCCGTCGGCGTGCTCGTACTTCTCGCGCAGCCCCCGGGCTTGCTCGTAGCCCACGGTCACCGTCTGCGCCCACCAGCCCGGGACGTCCTGCTCCTCGTTGAGGTAGCGGGCGATCTCGGCGTGCGAGCGGCCGGTCGCTCCCCAGCGGTCGAGAATCGCGAACCATTCGTTCCAGGGCCGCCCGGTGCGCCGGGCGACCGCCTCGTCGGAGACGCGGTCCGTCCCTTCCGCCATCGACCGGGGCGGGCGGGGATCTCCTCTTACGCGGGCGGCGGCGCAGTTCCGCCGGGCGCCTCGCCGGGCGTCTCGCTGGGCGTCTCGGCGGGCGTCTCCGCCTTGTCCTTGTCCCCGTCGAGCATGTCCTTGCCCTTGTCGACGGCGTCGCCTGCCGCATCCATGCCCTTGTCGACGACGTCGCCCGTCTTGTCCACGGCGTCGCCTCCGACCTCCTTGGTGCGGCCGAGCAACTTGTCGAGAAATCCCATCTGGGCTCCTTCTTGTCGAGAGTGTCGGCTCGCGGCAAGTATCGGGCATGTGAACGCAGAACGCCAATGCGCGCCCCCGAGACGGTGTCAGGACGTCGAGCGGTCGCCGTCCACGAGCCCGAGAAAGGCGTCGAACATGGCCGTCCGCCACTCGAGTGTCGCCTGGTCACCCTTACGCACCTCACGGTGGAGCGCGGCCTCGTCCAGGCCGTACTCCTCGGCGCCGCCAGGGTGGTTCGCGATCCACGACGCGAACGTCGTGTAATCGACCTCGGGATGCGGTTGGAGACCCCAGGCCCGCCCCAGCCGGAACGCCTGATTCTCGATCAGCTCGCTCTCTGCCAGGCGCGTCGCACCGTCCGGGAGCTCGAACGTGTCCGAATGCCACTGGAAGACACCCGCGGGCCCGTCGAGATGGCCGAGGAGCGGATCGTCCGCGGCGGCCTCCAGCGGCGTGATCTCGAGCCAGCCCGCCTCGTGGGCCGCCGCCGTTCGGACCTCGGCGCCGAGGGCGCGGGCAAGCAGCTGCGCGCCCAGGCAGATGCCGAGCACCGGCACGTCCTGCTCGACGGCGTCGGCAAGCAGCTCTCGCTCGTCTCGCAGGAACGGAAAATCTTCCTCTGCCCAGGCGTGCGCGTCGCCGCCGAGGGTTGCGATGCCCGCGTAGTCGGAGGCGCGCAGGCCGGCTAGGCCGTCGCGCCAGGCCAGGACGCGGTGCACCGGGCGGTCGCGTGCGTCGAGCCGCTTCCCAAGCAGCCCGAGACCGGGCAGTAGCTCGTCGTTCTCGATCGCCAGGATCGGCTTCACGATGGAACCTTAGAGAACGCTTCCGAGTGGGAGGCCTACGGGTAGGGTGAAGCAACGAAAGGAGCCGGATGAAGCTCGAAGGTATCCATCACGTCACCTGCATCACCGGTGACGCGCCGCGTAACGTCGACTTCTACACGCGCGTCCTGGGCCTGCGCCTCGTGAAGAAGACCGTCAACCAGGACGACCCCACCGTGTACCACCTCTTCTACGCGGATGAGCGCGGAAGCCCCGGCGCCGACCTGACGTTCTTCGAGTATCCGGGGGCCCATCCGGGCCGCGCCGGCGCCGGCATGGTGCATCGCATCGTGTGGCGGGTCGCCTCGGAGGATGCGATCGCCTTCTGGGAGGAGCGCCTCGCGGGCGAAGGCATGGTGTCCGACCGCGAGCCCGGCCGATTGCGGTTCGACGATCCCGAAGGCCTCGGCCTCGAGCTCGCCGTGGTGGAGACGAGCGACGAGCCGCTGGTCGCCGATCATCCGGAGGTCCCGGCCGAGCACGCGCTCCAGGGGTTCGACGGCGTCCGTGCCTACAGCCGTGATCCGGAGACGAGCCGTCGCCTGCTCGAGGAGGCGCTTCTGTTCGAGCCCAGCGGCGAGGGTGGGAGATTCGCGGCGAGCAGAGGGGCTCGTGGTACGCCTATGACGAGCCGCCGGAGGCCTCCGGGCATGGCGGCGCAGGCACCGTGCATCACGTCGCCTGGAGCTCGACGATGGACGATCACGCGGCCTGGCGCGATCGAGTCGCCGCCGCCGGTGCGAGCCCGACGCCGATCATCGACCGGTTCTGGTTCCGCTCGATCTACTTCCGCGAGCCGAGCGGCGTCCTGTTCGAGATCGCGACGATGGGGCCGGGTTTCACGACCGACGAGCCGCTCGAGCACCTCGGCGAGTCGCTCGTCCTCCCGCCTGCCTTCGAGCATCTGCGGGAGCGCATCGAGCCCGTGCTCACGCCGCTTCCCAAGCCTCGCGAGCGCGCCCCGCGGTGAGCTTCGATCTCCTGACCTCCCGGCTGCGGCCGGCGGACGGCGATCCGGCCGGCGTGCTCGTCCTCCTGCACGGCAGGGGCGCCGACGAGCACGACCTCTTTCCGCTGCTCGACGTGCTGGATCCAGAACGCCGGCTGGCCGGGGTCTGTCCCAGGGGGCCGCTGTCGCTGCCGCCCGGGGGCGCGCACTGGTACGCGGTACGCGAGATCGGCTACCCCGACCCGGTCACCTTCGGCCCGACCTACGAGCGGGCCTCCGCCTGGCTCGATGCGCTGCCGCAGGCGACCGGCGTGCCGATCGAGCGCACGGTGGTCGGCGGCTTCTCGCAGGGCAGCGTCATGTCGTATGCGCTCGGGCTCGGTCGCGGGCGCCCGTCGCCGGCGGGCATCATCGCCCTCTCCGGTTTCGTGCCGACCGTCGAGGGGTTCGAGCTCGACCTCGAGCGCCCGGGCCTGCGGGTGGCGATCGGGCACGGCACTCAGGATCCGGTGATCGGCGTCGAGTGGGGACGCCGGGCGCGCGAGCAGCTCGAGGCCGCCGGTCTCGACGTCACCTACCGCGAGAGCCCGATGGGCCATTCCATCGACCCGCGCTTCCTGGCCGAGCTTCAGGGCTGGGTCACGGATGTGGTCGCGGCCGCAGCGCCGCGCGGCTGAGCCTCAGAGACCCGCTGCCTCGAGCAGCCGGGCGAGCATCGCAATGGGGACGCGGTACGCCCGCCTGCCGGCGCTTGGCTCATCCTCGCCGATGAGGCAGAAGTACTCGAGCTCACGAACCGCGGACAGCTCCGCGTAGTGGGCGTGCAGCAACCTGGGAGCGAACAATTCGAGCACGGTCGTGCCGGGCTTACAGAAGACCAGATTCCCGAGGCCCGCCTCATGGGGGCTCACGACGCAGCTCACCCCCGAGAACAGAGCAGCCTGCTCGGCGACCGTCATGCCGGTCAGCCGAACCTTGACGAAGCCGTAGCGCTCGAGCAGCCCGAAGCACTCGAGCTCGTTGACGATGGGGCGGCCGTGTGCCGGGTCACGACTGATGAAGATCCGCTGCGGTCCGCTCGAAGGCGGAACGGCCGGAAGGAACGCATCGCGGAGGAACTCGTGCGCCCATGGACGCAGGTACGCGTAATAAATGTTCGTCGTTGCAAGCACGCGCTCAGCACGAGCGTGGAATGCTTCGTGGCACTCGACCAGCCGGTGGAGCGGCACGCCGACACGCTCGAGCGTCTCGGTCCGGTACGCGGAACCGTTCGCGTTGACGACGACGTGGTCGACCGCGGCCAGGTCGACGCCCGCGGCGCGAAAGAGCTGAACGCGAGGGATGCAGTTGAACAGCCAGTGGAAGTAGTTGACGTCTGCGTAGTGATGGGCGATGACTAGCGCCGTCCCGTGTAGCTCGAGCATTGAGGACGGGATCGAGCCGTTGACGAACGGGTGCGTTCGGGATACCCAACGCGGGTTACCTACCGACAGGTCGGCCAACCAGCTGCCATCCGGCGAGATCACATCGCCTCGGTCCGCAACGATCCGTCCGCGGGGCACCTGGGCGACGTAGGTTCCGGGAAGTGTGCGTGTGCACGGAAGGCGGATCGCATCGGCGGTTTCCCTGCCGAGGGCGTTGATATCGGGTGGCGCAGTGCGGAACCCGGGTGGATCTGGGTGCACCAGGCTTCGGCGTTCGAGTTTCCGGCTGCCGAGCAGCGATAGCGTTCCAGCCAGTCCCGCGTCCATGCGAAGTCGCGAGCGGGCTCGCCCCCGGTTCGCTGCCGGCGCCAGCGAAGCCAGTGCAGCCGGAGGATCGTGCGGGCCAACCCGTGGCCGAGCCATCCCGTCGACTCCACCAGGCGGCGGTGCATTCTCGTCTGCAGCGACGGGCCCATCGTCGAGATCAGAGACCCGCAGCCTCGAGCAGCCGGGCGAGCGAATCGATCGGGATCCGGTACGGCTTGCTCACGGCGGCGGCGGGCACGGATTCGCCCATCTGGCAGAAGTACCTCAGCTCACGGACCGCGGAGAGCTCGGCGAAGTAGGCGCGCAGATGCTCGGGCGAGAAGAGCTCGAGGACGGTCGTCCCGGGACCGCAGAAGACGAGATTCGTGAGGCCGGCGTCGTGGGGCGCAACGACGCAAACGGCTCCCGAGAACAGCGTGGCCTGGTCGGCTACGGTCATGCCGGTCAGACGCACGGGCGTGAAGCCGTGACGGCGGAGGAGCTCGACACACTCGAGCTCGTTGACCAGGGGCCGCCACGTGGTGGCTCCGCGCTCGATGTAGATGCGTTCGGGCCCGGCGGTCGGCGCTGTCGCTGGTAGGAAGGTCTCGCGCAGGAACTCGTGGGCCCACGGCAGCATGTGTGCGTTCCAGAGGTTCGAGGTCGCGACGACACGGTCGATCTCAGCGTGGAAGGCCTCGTCGCACTCGACGAGTCGCGCGAGCGGAATACCGGTGCGCTCGAGCGTCTCATCGCGATACGCGGCGCGGTTGTTGAGGATCACGTGCTCGACGGAATCGAGTTCGATATCCGCAAGCCGGCAGAGCTGTATCCGGGTCAGGCAGTTGAACATCCAGTGGAAGTAGTTCCGGAGGGCCCATCGCTGTGCGAGCACGACGGCCGTCCCTCGCAGGGGCTCGCCGGCTGGCGGAACGGGGCGCTCGACGAAGACATGGGTGCCGTGAACGTAGCGAGGGTCTGGCACCGTGAGATCGGCGAGCCAGAAGCCGTCGGGCGAAATGACGTCGCCACAGTCACCGACCACCCGTCCTCGAGGGATGCACGCGACGAACGCCTGTGGGGCCAGGTCGTGCAGGTGAAAGTGGAGGGTTGCGGTCGTGTCCTCGTCGAGGCCGTTCACCTTCGCGGGCAGCGCAGGAAAGCGCGGATGGACGAGCGAGCACCAGGCCTCCTCGAGGGCGCCGTTCGCCGCGGCGGCGCGCTGACACCAACTCGGCGTGAACCGGAAGCCGCGCGCGGGCTCGGCGTCGTCTGCCGAGAAACGCCTCCGGACACGCCAGCCGAGCCAGCGAAGCCGGAGGCGGCACTCCGTCAGCGCAAACCCTGCAAACCGCGTAACGGCGCGGGTCCGGCGCGTCACTCTCCGTCGCAGGGGTACCGGCACGTCAGGCGCACACACTCCGCAGCCGGGATATCGCCTATCAGGCACAGGCCCGGTGTCGACCGCTCGGTCGTGCCGCGCCTCGAGCGCGGCTTCGACATCCGAGACCGGGACGCCGAACCCTCCCTCACCCTGTCTTGCCGCTGCGAAGATCATCGCGACGACGTCACCGTGCTCGTCGATGACCGGGCCTCCCGACTCCCCGTGCTCGACGCGGCCGCGGAGAGGCACGACGGTGCGAAGCCGCAGCCGCCGGCTGTACGCATCCGGCGTGAGCACCTTGCGGGCCCGGCCGGCGGTCGCCGCGGTTCCCGTCAGCGGCCCGTCGTTCGGGTAGCCGAGGAGGACGACGTGGTCTGCGGACGGCTCCTCCTCCGCGATCTGCAGCGGGCCGGCACCGAGGCCTCGGACGGAGAGGAGCGCGACGTCCGTCCCGGCGTCGTAGTACACGGGCGTGGCTTCGACGATGCGGCCGTTCGGCGCGGCGATGCGGGGCGATTCCTGGCCGGCGACGACATGGGCGTTCGTCGCGACGAGGCCGCGCTGCACGACCCAGCCCGAGCCCTGTACGCCGATGCCGCACGCGAATCCGACGACCTTGACGACACTCGTGGCGGCGCGTCTCGTCGTGCGCGATCGTGCAACGCTCGGATCGGGCGGCGGCAGGCCGAGGTCAGGGCGGCTGCCCACGACGGGCAGGGGGTCGAAGCGGGCGAGCGCCTGGAGGACTCCCGACGGTGGAACGGCGGCGACGAGGCTCGAGAGGATCGCCGAATCCTGGACAGTGCGTCTCGCGCCCGTGCGGTCAACCTGCATTGCGGCGACCGCCGCCAGCCAGGCGACGGCCAGGCCGATCGCCGCTCCGAGGACCACGCCCCCGGCGGCATCCGCGACGCGCAGCGGGCCGTGGGCGAGCGTGGCCCGAATCGCCTGTCCGAGCAGGCTGGCGCCCAGCTGGACGAGCACGGCGCCGACCACGGCTCCGACGAGGCTGGCGAGCGGGACCCAGGCCGAGCTCTTGCCCTCGGGCAAGAAGAGCGGCGCGACCCTCGAGCCGACCAGCCCGCCGACTGCGAGCCCCAAGAGCGAGAGCCCCTGGGCGACGAGCCCGCGCCCGTAACCCACCACCGCGGCGAGCGCCACCCAGAGCAGGACAAGAGGATCAACCCAGTTCACGAGAGTCAGTTCGCTGTATCGGCGTCTCCGCCTCCACAGCGTAAGGGGCGGGTCGCTGCCCGGCCCCTACCTTCGGTACCGAGCCCCTTCGCGGGCTCCGGTGACGCTGTCGCGGCCTGGCGCCGTGACCGCGGCCTTCGGCCGCTCTTCGGCGGGTCGCGGCCGGCCGAGCCGGCCGCTCAGCCGCCGGCGCGGCCCGCCTGACGGCTCTCAGGATGTTCGCGTACCCGGTGCAGCGGCAGAGGTTCCCGCCGAGCGCCACGCGAATCTCCTCGTCGCTCGGGTCGGGGTTCTCGGCCAGCAACGCCGTGGCGGAAACGAGCATGCCGGGCGTGCAGAAGCCGCACTGGACCCCACCCTCGGCGAGAAACGACCGTTGCAACGGCGAGAGCTCGTCACCGTCGCTCAGGCCTTCGACGGTCGTGACCTCGCGGCCGTCGGCCTGCAGTGCGAGGTAGGAGCACGAGTTCACGGGCCTGCCGTCGAGCAACATCATGCAGGCGCCGCATTCGGAGTCGTCGCACCCTTCCTTCGATCCGGTGAGGCCGATCACGTCGCGGACCACGTCCAGCAGGCTCGCGCCCGCCTCGACTTCGACCGGGTACGGAACTCCGTTGACGCTGAGCGTTGCGCTGTGTCTCATGGCTTTGACCTCAGACGGCGCCGTGCAGCGCCGGGCTGGCGGGAATGGGAACGACCTCGCCGCTCGCACGGGCGACGGCGGCCTCGATCGCGCGGCGGGTGATCACGGCGGCCATCGCGCGCCGGTAGTCCTCCGAGGCGCGGACGTCGGAGATCGGGGCGGCGGCGGCAGCGGCCGCGGTCGCTGCCTCCTCGGCCGGGACGCGGGTGCCGTCGGTTCCGACGAGCGCCGACTCGGCTTCGGAAACACGATGGATGGTCGGGGCGAGCGCCGTGATGGCGATGCGCGCATCGCTGATCTTGCCGCCGTCCAGGACGACGACTGCGGTCGCGCCCACGACCGCGATCTCCATCTGCCTTCGGTACTCGAGCCGCACGTAACACGACCCAGTGCCCGCGGCCGGCTCCGGTATATCGACGGCGGTAAGCAGCTCGCCTGCGTCCGCGGTCGTCTGCCCGGGACCGGCGAACAGCTCGGCGACCGGCAGCTCACGGGAGCCGCCGCCGGACTGGAGCGTGACGGTCGCGTCGAAGCAGACGAGGGGGCCTCCCGTCTCCATGGCCGGCGACGCGTTCATGAGGTTGCCGCCGATCGTCCCGTGGGCCCTCGTCGCGTGCGAGCCCACGATCGCCGCGGCGTCCGCGAGCGCGGTGAAACGCTCGCGAACGACCGGATGGGTCACCAGCTCCTCGTGGGTCGCGAGCGCGCCGAGTCGAAGGCCGCCGCCTGACCCGCTGATACCGCGCAGCCCGTCGATGGCGTGGATCGCGACGATGCTGTCCGGGAGCGGGGCCTTGCCCTGGCGGGCGCCGACGACGAGATCGGTACCGCCCGCAACCGGGCGGGCGCCGCCGCTCATCGCTTCGAGCGCCTCCTCGACGGTCGACGCGCTGACGTAGGTGCTCACCGGTCACCGTCCTGCGATGCCGCCCAGATCCGTTCGGGCGTCATCGGCAGCTCCTTGACGGACGAGCCGATCACCTTGGTGATGGCGTTCGCGATCGCGCCCGCCGTCGCCACGCAGGGCGGCTCGCCGACGCCCTTGCTCCCTCGCGGGCCGGCGTTCTCCGTGGGCGTCTCGACCCAGGCGATCTCGATCTCCGGGGCGTCCGCGGTCGTCACGAGCTTGTAGTCGAGCAGGTGGGGATTGAGCGCCCGTCCGTCCTCGTCGAACTGCGTGCCCTCGGTCAGCGCCTGGCCGATGCCCATCACGACACCGCCGTAGACCTGGCCGTTCGCGCCGATCGGGTTGAGGATCACGCCCGAGTCGTGCGCTGCGGCGACCTTCAGCACGTGCGTGACGCCGGTCTCGCGATCGACCTTCACGTGCACGGCGTGCGTGATCAGCTGCGGAGCGAGGAACGATTCCAGCCCGAGCCGTCCCACGCAGCCTTCCGCCTCGACCGGCGGAGCCTCCGGCACCTCGCCGGAGCCCTTGCCGTGGAAGGTCGCTCCGGACCCTGCCAGGTCTGCGATCGAAACCGACTTCTCCGGCGCGCCCTTGACGTGGATCTCGCCGTCGGCGAGCTCGAGATCGCTCGCGGTCGGCCTCGAGCTCCTCGGCGGCCGCGTCGAGCAGCTGCTCGCGCAGGTCCTGCGCCGCCTCGATGACCGCGCGGCCGCTGTTGAGCGTCGTCTGGGAACCGCACGAGCCCATGTCCCACGGGGCGGCGTCGGTGTCCTGGTACATGAGCGAGAAGTCCTCGGGCTTCATCCCGAGCTCCTGCGCGACGAATACCGGCAGTGCCATGACTGCGCCCGTGCCGTTCTCCTGGGCCCCGGTGATGATCGTGCCCGTGCCGTCGCCGTTCAGCTTCACGTACGCGCCCGATGCCGCGCCGAAGCACGGCCACCAGCCGCATGCCACGCCGATCGCCTCGTCCTCGGGCAGCTCCTGCCCGTAGCCGATCAGCTCGACGGCGCGCTCGAGCGTCTCCTTCATGCCGAGCTTCTCGAACACCTGCCGTGTGGGGCCCTCCGCGCCCTCCTCGATCAGCGTGCGCCGCCGCAGCTCGACCGGATCGAGGTCGAGCGCGCGTGCAAGCTCGTCCATGTGCTGCTCGACGGCCCAGCAGACCTGCGGCGCCGTCGGGGCGCGGATCGAGCTCGAGGGCTGCTTGTTCGAGTACGTCAGCGAGGACTCGACGTTGACGTTCTCGATCTTGTAGGGGCCGCACGCGTGCATCGCCGCCATCTGCGCGAAGAAGCCGCCCTCGCCGCAGTAGGCGCCCTTGTCGAGCACGAGCCGGCCGCGCCGGGCGACGAGCGTTCCGTCCCGGCGCGCGCCCGTCTCGAGCTCGATGACCATCCCCTCCCGCCGGTGCTCGACCGCGACGAACTCCTCCCGCCGCGAGAACACGAGCTTCACGGGCCGTCGGGCAGCCTTTGCCAGGGCGGCGATGTGGCCCTCGAAGTGGAAGTTGCACTTGGCGCCGAAGCCGCCGCCGAGCAGGGGAACGATGATGCGGACGTTCGCCTCGGGGATCTGCAGCGTGTGGGCGACACCGCCGCGGGCGGCGTAGGGCACCTGGGTCGACGACCAGACCGTGACCTTGTCGCCGTGCCACTCGGCGATGATCGCCCGGGGCTCGATGGGGACGCCCTGCGAGCAGTCGGTGACGTAGCGGCCCTTGACGACGACGTCGGCGCCCGCCATCGCGGCGTCGGCGTCGCCCTTCACGATCGTCGAGTAGCCGATCCGGTTGCGGTCGCGGCCCATCGACTTGCTGCCCTTGTCGGACTCCCAGTCGTCGTGGACGAGGGTCGTGGCGTCGGTCGTCGCGGCCTCGTAGTCGACGACGGCGGGCAGCGGCTCGTAGTCGATCTCGACGAGAGCGGCGGCCTGCTCGGCGATCTCGGGAGTCGTCGCCGCGACGCCGGCCACGACGTCGCCTTCCCACAGGACCTTGTCCTTGGCGAACAGGCGGCGGTCCTGGACCATGCCGCCGTACTTGACGTCAGGGACGTCCTCGTGCGTGAGCACGGCCAGCACGCCGGGCAGCGCGCGCGCCTTCGAGACGTCGATGCTCTTGATGCGCGCGTGCGGATGGTCCGCGTACCTGAACTTCGCGTGGAGCTGACCGGTCAGGTTCAGGTCAGCCGTATAGCGCCCGAGCCCTGTGACCTTCTCCTTGCCGTCGGGCCGGATGAACGGCTCTTCGGCAGCGCGTGGCTCCTCGACCGTCGCCAAACCTCTCGCCTCCTTGTCAACTTCGCGGGCGCCGTGGCAGGCGCCACGGAGAGAGAATCGTAGCCCACCGAGGACGGCTGTTCACGGTCTGGATGCAGGGCGCTCGCTAGCATCGTCAGAGGTACCCGAGGAGCCGGAAGCGAGAGAGGGCGGACGATGACGAGGCGGACGAGGCTCATAGCCGCCTCTGCGGCTGCCGTTGCCGTGGCCGGCGTGGTCGCGGCCGGCATCGTGCTGGCCGGCGGCGAAGGAGGTCACGAGCCCGTGCCCGTTGCGACCGGGCGCGGTGATGCGTCGTCGGTCGAGGGCCAGGACGTCGTCGCGGTGAGCGGAAAGGATCCCGTTTCCGGCGCTCAGGTGGCGCTTTCCGATTACGAGGGGAAGCCCGTCGTCCTCAACTTCTGGGCCTCGTGGTGCCCGCCTTGCCGCGAGGAGCTGCCCGCGCTCGACCAGCTCGCCAAGAAGCACCCGGAGGTCGCCGTTGTCGGCGTCAACTACCAGGACGGCGTCTCGGGCGCGCGCAAGCTCCAGCGCGAGCTCGGCTGGACATTTCCGAGCATCGCCGACCCGTTCGGCGAGCTGGCCAACCGGCTCGGGCTCCAGGGCATGCCGACGACCTACTTCCTCGACGCCGACCATCGCGTCGCCGGCGTGATCGTCGGCGGCGCCGACCTGGCGGGCTTCGAGAAAGGGGTCGAGCTCATCACGGGAGACGGGCAGTGACCGACATCCAGCTCGGCCCGCTCGGCCTCGTGGTTGCCTTCGCCGCGGGGTTCGTCTCGTTCATCTCGCCGTGCGTGCTGCCGCTCGTCCCCGGCTACCTGTCGTTCGTCTCGGGCGTCGGCTTCGACGAGCTCGGCGCGCGCTCGCGCCGTGTGGCCACCACGACGGCTGCGTTCGTCCTGGGCTTCACGGTGATGTTCGTGCTCCTGGCGGCCGGTGTGGCCTGGTTCGGCACCGGGCTGCTCGAGCACCGGCGCACGCTCGAGATCATCGGAGGCGCCTTCATGATCCTCGCGGCGCTCGTGATCGCGGGTCTCCCGCTCCCGAGGGTCCTGGCCGCCGAGCGACGCCTCCACATGGGGAGCGGAGGGAGCTACGCCGCTGCGGGGCTCGCCGGCGTCGTCTTCGCCGTGGGGTGGTCACCCTGCATCGGCCCGACGCTCGGCGCCATCCTGACGCTCTCGCTGGCCTCCGGCGGCGGAGCCGCCGACGGCGCGATCCTCCTGACGGCGTACTCACTCGGCCTGGGGGTGCCGTTCCTTCTCTCCGGCCTTCTCTTCACCCGGGTGCTCGGCCTGAACCGCTGGATTCGCGCCCACTGGCGTGTGGTGTCGCTCGTGTCTGCCTCGCTGCTCGCCGCGTTCGGCGTGCTGCTGATCACCGGCGACCTCTACCGCTACATGACCGATCTCGCCCGGTTCTCCGGCTGGCAGATCTAGACGGCGGGGCGCGCGGCGCGAGCGGTCGGCAGCTCCCGCCTGTGCGGCAGCGGTATCGCGGGGTTCTCCGAGTCGATCTCGCGCCCGAGCCGGTGCCCGTCGAAGACCGCGTCGGCGAGGAGGCGCGGCGCGACGCAGTCGCCGATCCGGTAGACGGCCTCGACGCCTTCGGCCGCCAGCGCGTCCGGATCGGCGACGAGCTCCCGGTACAGGGTGTCGTCAGAGAGGCGCTGCGTGACGAGCACGATCGCGTCCGCGTCGAGCTCGACCGACTCGCCGAAGTCGCTCTCGAGGTCGACGCGACCCTCCTGGACGGCCACGACCGTGTGGTTGCGGCGCATCGCCACGCCGACCTCGTGGAGACGGCGGCGGAGCGCGGGGCCTTCGAGCGTCTCGTCGCACGAGGGGGCGACGACGTCGAACGGCGTGACGAGCTCGACGCGACGGCCTTCGAGCGCCAGTAGCTCGGCCAATCCGGCCGCGACGACATAGCCCTCGCCGTCGTACACGACCACCCGGTCACCCGGCGGCCGCTTGCCCTCGACCATGATCTGCTCGGGCGTGAGCACGTGCGGGAGGTCCGCGTCGGCGCCGGGGATCGGCTCGTGCGTGAAGGCGTTCAGTCCGTCGCGGGCCCAGTGCGAGCCGGTGGCGACGACGACGAGCTCGGCGCCGTACGCGCGCGCGTCGTCTGTCGAAAGCCGTGTCCCGGTCAGCACCTCGACGTTTTTCAGCCGGTCGAGCTGCACCCGTCGCCAGTTGACCACGCGGGCCCACTCACCGAGGTCCGGGAGCTGCGGGATCCACCGCATGCAGCCGCCGAGCTCCGCCTCCGCCTCGACGAGGTGCACGCGCCGGAAGCCGCGTTTGCCGAGCACGATCGCGCACTCCATTCCGGCCGGCCCGGCTCCGACGATCAGGACGTCCCGGTCGCGGTTGGCGGCGGGCTCGAACCGCTCCGGGTGCCAGCCGCGGCGGAACTCCTCGCCGGCGGTCGCGTTCTGGATGCAGCCGAGGTGCATCTGCGTGTCGGCCTTCGCGATGCACATGTTCGAGCCCGTGCACTCGCGCACCTCGCCGTAGCGGCCCTCCTCGATCTTCTTCGGGAGAAAGGGATCGGCGATCGACGGCCGCGCCGCGCCGATCAGATCCCAGGCGCCGGAGCGGACGATCTCGGCCATCCGGTCGGGGTTCGTCAGCCTCGAGACGCCGACGATGGGCTTCGCGGTCGCCTCTCGCACCCGGCCGGTCCACTCGAGCTGGTAGCCCTCCTTGTAGAAGCGCGAGACTCCGGAGTCGATCGACCATTCGAGGATCGAGCCGACGTTCACGTCCCAGAGATCGACGAGATGATCGGCGAGCCGGACGAACTCGAGCGCGTCGTCGATCTCGATTCCGGGTGTCAGGTCGACGCCGACCCGTACGGCGATCGCACATTCGTCTCCGATCGCCTCCCGGACGAGCTCGAGCGTCTCGAGCCACATGCGGGCGCGGTTTTCCAGCGGGCCGCCGTACTCGTCGGTGCGCTTGTTGTAGAACGGCGACAGGAACTGCGTCAGCAGGTAGCTGTGGCCGCCGTAGACGTAGACGATGTCGAAGCCGACCGAGCGCGCCTGCTGCGCGGCCCGCACCCAGTCACCCTGCACACGACGGATGTCGGACTGCTCCATCGCCTTGGGGACGATGATCGGGTGGTAGTCGCCCGCGAGCTGGGAGGGCGCGACGGCCGGCCAGCGCGTCTCCGCGTTCTGCGCGTGGACTCCCGAATGGGTGAGCTCGAGGCCTGCGAGCGAGCCGTGCTCGTGGACCGCGTCCACCATGAGCGCGAGATTCGCGAGGTCGTCCTCGTCCCAGAGCTGCGCCGAGATGTAGGGCGACTCGTCGGAGTCGAGGCCGACCGGCGAGTACTCCGTGCAGATGCCGGCCCACCCACCTTCGGCCTTCACCCCGCGGTGCGCGGCCTGGGACCCGGGCTTGCGCGTGCCGAAGCCCGTGCAGTGCGGCACCTGGTAGAAGCGGTTGCGCAGGGTCTTCGGCCCGATCCGCACGGGCTCGAACAGGACGTCGTGACGCGGATCGCGGGCGATCGGAAGAGTCTAAGGTTGGCGCGTCGCCGAGGCTGAAGACCGTGCCGAGCCCTGACGGGCTCGGCGATCGCGGGTCGCGGCCGGCCAGCGCGCTCCGCGCGTGAACCTCCGCGGCCGCCTTCGGCGTCCGCTGCGCGGGCTTCGCCCTTGCCGGCCGCTCAGCCGCACAGAAGCGCGTCATCGGCAGGAGCTCACCCGAGGGTGTCTAATGACGGCGATGGAGGTTCTCAACGCCATCGTGCGGCGCTACTCCGCCGACGCGGATGCCGACTTCGCCGAGTTCTGGGCCCGAGCCGCCGATGAGCTGCCGTGGCTGCGGCGCTGGGACGAGGCCTTCGTCGCCGAGCCGCCGAGCTTCCGCTGGTTCGCCGGAGCGCAGACGAACCTCTCCTGGCAGTGCGTCGACGTCCATGTCGAGCGCGGCCAGGGCGGGCGCGCCGCGATCGTGTATCTCAACGAGCGCGGCGAGCGCCGCGTCCTCACCTACGCCCAGCTGCGTCACGAGGTCGGCCGGGCGGCGGCGGCGCTGCGCGGCCTCGGAATCGGCCGCGGCGACCGGATCACGATCTACATGCCGGTCTGCCCGGAGGCGATCGTGCTGATGCTCGCCTGCGTGCGCGTCGGTGCGATTCACTCGGTCGTCTTCGCCGGCTTCGGCGCCGGCGCGCTCTCCGATCGCATCGCGGCCTCCGGCTCGAAGGCGGTGTTCACGACGGACGTCACGTACCGCAAGGGCCAGGATGTGGCGCTGGCAGGGATCGTCGCGGAGGCGGTCGAGCTTGCGGGCGGCGTGGAGCACGCGATCACGCTGCGGCGCGGGAGCAGCGACTGGGCCGATCTGCTCGCCTCCGGCGAAGGGTCAGTCCCGCGACTTCGAGCCCGTGGAGGCGAACGAGCCGGCCTGGATCCTCGCCACCTCGGGGACGACTGCGAAACCGAAGCTGACCGTGCAGCGCCACGGGGGCTACGCGGTCGGCATCCACGCCATGGCGCGCTGGGTGTTCGGGATGCGACCGGAGGACGTGTGGTGGTCCACCTCGGACATCGGCTGGGTCGTGGGCCACTCGTACATCGTCTACGCGCCTCTGCTCATCGGCTGCACGACGGTCGCCTACGAGGGCGCGCTCGACTATCCGGAGCCCGACGGGCTCTGGCGCGCCGCCGAGGAGCTCGGTGTGACCGGAATCTTCACGTCGCCGACCGCGGTGCGGCAGCTCATGCGGTACGGCGGCGGACGGCCGTCGGCGGACCTCTCGGCGCTCACGCGGGTCGTCTGCGCGGGCGAGGTGCTGAACCCGCCCGCCTGGGAGTGGCTGCAGAAGGAGGTGCTCGGCGACCGCATTCCGGTCATCGACCACTGGTGGCAGACGGAGACCGGCGGCCCGGTGCTCGGCAACCCGTTCGGGCTCGCCATGGTCCCGATCAAGCCGGGCTCCGCCGGCATCCCGCTGCCCGGCATGGACGCGGCGGTGCTGAACCAGGACGGGGAGGAGTGCGGCCCGGGTGAGAAAGGGATCCTCGTCCTGCGCCGGCCGTTTCCGAGCCTGACCGCGACGCTCTGGGGCGAGCCCGAGCGGTACGCCGCCGACTACTGGGACCGCTTCCCCGGGCAGTCGGTCTACTACACGGGCGACTCGGCCTCCATCGACGAGGACGGCTACGTCTGGGTGGCGGGCCGCGCCGACGAGGTGATCAAGATCGCCGCCCATCGCATCGGCACGATCGAGGTCGAGAGCGCGTTCCTGAAGCATTCGGCCGTCGCCGAGGCGGGCGTGACCGGGCGGCCCGACGAGGTTCGGGGCGAGGTGATCGCAGCGTTCGTCGTCCTGAAGCAGGGCAACGAGCCGTCGGAGGAGCTCCGCACCGAGCTGCTCCAGACGGTGCGGCGGGAGCTCGGGGCGGTCGCCGTCATCGGCGACCTGAACTTCGTCGCGGTGCTGCCGAAGACGCGCTCGGGGAAGATCATGCGCCGCGTGCTGAAGGCGGTCGTGCTCGACCAGGATCCCGGCGACATCGCCACGATCGAGGACGAGGGCTCGGTCGACGAGGCCCGCGCCGCGTGGCAGGAGCTACGCGCCGAGGTCTGACGGTTATCCGTAGGGGCCGGATCTCATCCGGCCCATCCGCCTATAACTCCGGATAGAACAACGCCTGGCCGCGCCAGGGCGTCTCGACCGCCGAGATGCTCCAGCCGCAGAGCGACGCGATCGCGAGGCTGCTTCGCTCGGGCCCGTAGAAGGCGATGTTGGTCGGCGTCATCAGCCGCGCGCCGGTCCAGTCGTCCAGGAACAGCTCGGGCTCCCCGCCGCCCGGCGGGACGCGCAGGACGCGGTTGGGCTGGTAGACGGAGACGAGCAGCCCACCCTCGTCGTCGAGCGCGAGACCGTCCGGCACCGTGCCCGGCAGGTCCACGTAGACGCTCCAGTCCCGTCGCGGAAGGTCTGGACGCGCGGCCGTCCGTAGCTCTCGATCACGTAGAGCGTGCCGTCGGCCGCGAGCGCCAGCCCGTTGGCGAAGTTCAGGAGCGGACCCTCGAGGGGCACCGCTCGCCCGCCGCCCGGAGGAATCGCCACGACCCGGCTGTCCAGCGTCTCGAGGTCCTCGGTTCCGGAGGCGGACACGTACAACGTCCCGTCGGGCGCGAAGACCGCCCAGTTGGGCCCGTGCAGCCCTTCGCAGTACGTCTCGATCTCTCCCGTGGCCGGATCGACACGAAGGACGCGGCCGCTGCCGAAGCCGCAGACGTACACGCGACCCGCGGAGTCGAGGCAGAGCCCGAGCACCCAGTCGCCGACCTCCGCGACCTGGGTGAACGAGCCGTCCGCCGGATCGATCCGGTAGAGGCGGCCCTGCTCGTCACCGGTCCAGAGGGCGCCGTCCGGCCCGGCGGCGATGCCCTCGCAGTGGGAGAGCTGGCAGAGCGTCCGGAACG
Organism: uncultured Thermoleophilia bacterium; assembly: GCA_963780385.1. Classification (GTDB taxonomy): domain Bacteria; phylum Actinomycetota; class Thermoleophilia; order Gaiellales; family Gaiellaceae; genus CAWACA01. Next base: position 82,932 of record CAWACA010000028.1, read on the forward strand.
TGGGGTCGAGGAGGATGGCTTCCCCGTCCATGCCTGCGCATTCAATACGATCGGGACGTGGAACGGGTGGATGCGGTCGTCGTCGGTGCCGGGATCGTCGGAGCCGCGACCGCGCGCTCGCTCGCGGAGCGCGGCGCGAGCTGCGTCCTGCTCGAGCAGTTCGAGCTCGGCCACACGCGCGGCTCCTCCCACGGCCCCGGGCGCGTGTTTCGCCTTGCCTATCCCCAGCCCGACTACGTCCGCATGACCGTTCGTGCCCTGGACGGCTGGCGGCGGCTCGAGGACGCCGCAGGCGAGGAGCTGCTCGTCACCACCGGCGGCGTGTACGCGGGTGAGTGGGCCGACCGGTGCGCCGACGGGCTCGCCGCGTGCGAGTCGATCACGACTGGCTTTCCGCGGCCGAGGCGGCGGAGCGCTTTCCCGACCTTGCCTTCGACGGCCTCGAGCGGGTGCTGTGGCAGGAGGACGGCGGGGTCTGCCGGGCGGGACCGGCCGTGCAGGCGTTGGCGCGTGTCGCCCTCGAGCGCGGCGCGGAGGTGAGGGAGGGCGAGGAGGTCACCCGGCTCGCGGCTCACGACGACCACGCCGAGCTCGAGACGGCGTCGGGCGATGTGCTGCAGGCTTCCGCGGTCGTGGTCGCGGCGGGCGCCTGGGCCGGCCCGCTGCTGCAGCAGGTCGGCATCGAGCTGCCACTGGATCCGGTGTTCGCCCAGGTCACGTACTACGGGCCGGCGGATGGGGAAGACGCGCTCCGTACCGGCTCGGCTTCCGCCGAGCCGGAGACGCTTCGCGGCCTGGCGCCTGCGGCGCGGCCGCTGCGCGCCGCCCTGGCGGGCGGCTTGCCCCCGAGCTTCATCGAAGCCTCGGGCCGCGAGTCGCTCGGGCTCGGCGCCGGCGGCTACTGGATCCCGAGCGTCGACGGCCTGCTCGAGATCCGGGCAGGCGACGGCGCTCCGGGCCGACCACTCGATCCCCGGGACGGCCCCTTCGAGGTCGATCCGGAGGAGGAAGGCTGGGTCAACGAGCTGGTCCGGCGCCGGCTGCCCACGTTCTCCCCGACACCGCTGCGCTCGGAGACCTGCATCTACACGATGACCCCCGACCAGGACTTCGTGCTCGACCGGTCGGGCCCGATCGTCGTCGGCTCCGCGTGCTCGGGCCACGGCTTCAAGTTCGGCCCACTGCTCGGCGACCTGCTCGCGGATCTCGCGCTCGACGGCGAGGCGGACATGCCGGCGGCGCGCTTCGCGCTTCCGCGCTTCGTGCGATGATGAGCCCATGAGCGCAACGGAGAAGACCTCGTTCGATCACACGGTGGAGTCCCTCGACGCGCTGGTCGAGCTGTACGGCGTGCCGTCCGAGATCGCGCAGAACAAGATCATCGACCACCTCGACGTCCACTGCCGCGAGTTCATCTCGCGCTCGCCGTTCTTCCTGATGGGAACCGCTGACCCCGACGGCCGATGCGAGGTATCGCCGCGCGGCGGCCCGCCGGGCTTCGTGGAGGTGCTGGACGACAAGCGCCTGGTGTTCGCCGACGCCAAGGGCAACAAGCTGCTCGACTCGCTGCGCAACATCGTGAGGACAGGGCGCGCCGGGCTGCTCTTCCTGATTCCCGGTCTCGACGAGACTCTGCGCGTCAACGGCCGTGCCTCGCTCACGCGGGATCCGGAGATTCTCGGGCGCCACGAGATCCAGGAGGGCCGGCCGCCCCGGCTCGCGATCGGCATCGAGGTCGAGGAGACGTTTCTCCACTGCGCCAAGGCGTTCATCCGGTCGGACCTGTGGGAGCCGGAGAGCTGGCGCAGCCTGGACGGGCTCGCTCGTCCCGCGCAGATCTGGAAGGACCACGCCGTGCTCGCCACGCCCACCGAGGAGATCGAGGAGTACCTCGAGGAGGCGTACGCGAACGATCTGTACTGGGAGCCGGTCGAGGGCGGCAAGGCGGAGCAGTAGCGGGTCGGGGCCGGACGAGATCCGGCCCGTACGACGGGATAGGCTCATGTCCGTGGCGACGACCAAGACCCGCATCGGCGGCCACCTGGTCGTCGAGTCCCTCGAGGCGCTGGGCGCAGAGGTCGCGTTCGGGCTGCCGGGCATTCATGCCCTTGCCACCTGGGAAGCGCTGCGAACGAGCACCGTTCGCGGGCTCGCCTTTCGCAGCGAGCTGAACGCCGGCTTCGCCGCCGACGGCTATGCGCGTGTCTCCGGGCGGCCTGCACCGCTCCTGCTCTCGACGGGCCCGGGCGCGCTGATCTCGCTCGCGGCGCTCATGGAGGCGGCCAGCGCACACGTGCCGGTGGTCGCCGTCGCCTCGCAGATACCGAGCGAGCTCGTCGGCAAGGGCCGCGGCTATCTCCACGAGCTGCCCGATCAGATCGCCTCGTTCGCGCCCGTGGTCAAGTGGGCCGCGCGTGCGGAGTCGACGGCGGCGATCCCGGAGCTGCTGGCCGAGGCCTGGCGCCGTTCGCTCACGCCGCCGAGCGGCCCGGTATTCGTCGAGATCCCGGTCGACTTCCTGAACGCCGAGACGGACATCTCGGTCAAGGAGCTCGACGGCGAGCCGCCGCCGTCGCCGGTCGATCACGAGGCGCTCGCCGAGGCTGCCGCCCTGCTCGGCGGCGCCGTGAGCCCCGTGATCTGGGCGGGAGGCGGCGTTCTGCGCTCGGGCGCATGGGAAGAGCTCCGCCTGCTCGCCGAACGGCTTGACGCTCCGGTGGCCACGACCTACATGGGGAAGGGCGCACTCCCCGAAACCCATCCGCTCGCGGTCGGTTCCGGCGCCGACGAGGCCGCGTATGCGGAGCTCCTCGAGACGGCCGACGTCGTCCTGTGCGTCGGCACCGAGCTCGGCGCCGAGACCACCCGGCAATACGCGTTCCGCCCCTCCGGCCGCCTGATCCAGATCGACGCGGCGCCCGAGCGGATCGGCGCCACCTGGCCCGCGCTCGGTCTCGTAGGCGATGCACGGGAAACGCTCGCCGCGCTGCTTCCGCTGCTCCCGGCCCGCACCGCCGAGACAGGTGCGGCACGTGCCGCCGCCGTGCGCGAGCGCATCGAGCGTGGGCTCGCCGAGCGCGGCGACCTGCTCGAGCTGCGCCTGCTGCGGACGATTCGCGAGGCGCTGCCGGCCGACGCCGTCCATGCCTGGGACATGACGATCCTCGCCTACTGCGCAGGCCCTCACTTTCAAGCGCTGGCGCCTCGCCGCTTCCTCTACCCGCTCGGCTCCGGAACGCTCGGGTACGCATGGCCCGCGGCGCTCGGCGCCCGGCTCGCGTTGCCGGACACGCCCGCGCTCGCGGTCGCAGGCGACGGCGGAATCCACTACGGCCTCACCGAGCTCGCATCGGCGCGCCAGCACGGGATCGCCGCGACGCTCCTGATCGTCGACGACGGGCGCTACGGCATCCTGCGCGAGTACCAGCAGGACGCCTACGGCGAGACCTTCGCCGTCGATCTCGTGCAGCCCGACTTCGTCGCCGTGGCCGAGGCCTTCGGCGTGCCCGCGCGACGCACGGCGCCGGAGACGCTCGCAGACGACCTGGCCTGGGCGCTCGAGCTTGGCGAGCCCGCTGTGGTCGTGCTGCCGGCCGTCCTCGAATGGATCTCGCCGACGCCGTAGGCGTCACCCGCTCGGCATGACGGACTGGAGCCGTCTGGTGAAGCCGTCGTTGGGCGGCGTCGAGCCGTATGACCCGGGTGAGAGCCTGAGCGAGCTGAAGGCCCGCTACGGCCTTTCCGAGGTCGTGAAGCTGAACTGGAACGAGGGCCTCTTCGGACCCGGCCCGGGCGTGCTCGAGGCGGCCGCCGCCGAGCTGCAGAACGCCTGGATGTACCCGGAGCAGGCGTACGCGGATCTGCGCGACGCGGTTGCCGAGTGGCGAGGCGTGCGCCCCAGGCAGGTCGTTCCGGGGCACGGCATCCAGGCGCTCGTCGCGACGGTGGCCGCAGCCTTCATCGGCCCGGGCACCCCCGTTGTGGTGCCGACGCCGACCTACGGCCTCTACGCGCAGGTCTTCACCGCGGCCGGTGCGAAGCTCGAGCGCGTACCGGTTCGAGCCGATCTCGGTCTCGACCTGGAGGCGCTCGCTGCGACGGCACAGCGCGTGGGCGCCCGGCTCGTCCTCGTCTGCGACCCCAACAACCCGACCGGCGCCTGGATCGCGGCGGACGAGTGGCAGGCGTTCCTCGACTCGGTCCCCGACGGTTGCGTCGTCGTCGTCGACGAGGCCTACGGCGAGTACGTCGACTCCGATCTTCGGCTGCGACGCGAGGACGACATCCAGGATGGGCGGCCCGTGCTGACTCTGCATACGTTCTCGAAGCTCTGGGGGCTCGCGGGCCTGCGTCTCGGCTACGCGGTCTGCTCGGAGGAGCTCGCCCACTACCTGCACGTCGTGCAGGAGCCGTTCAACGTCAACCGCGCCGCCCTTGCCGCAGGTAAAGCGAGCCTCGCCGTGCCCGGGCTGGCCGAGGAGCGCCGGCGTCAGGCCGCAGAGGCGCGCGAGCTGCTGGCCCGCCGCCTCGCGGAGGCAGGCGCGGAGCCGCATCCGTCGCAGGCCAACTTCGTGCTCGCCGGCGTCGGGGTCGACGACGTCGAGCTCACCGAGCGCCTCCGTCGACGGGGGCTCCTCATCCGGGCCGGCAGCGAGTTCGGGCTCGACGGAACCGTTCGCATCACGGTCGGTCCGACGCCGCTGATGGAGCGCGCGGCCGCCGAGCTGGCCGCCGTCCGCGAGGAGCTGCTCAGAGCTCGGGCGCCAGAACCCGAATCGCGTCGGGCGGCAGGTTCAGCGTAACCGGCGTTCCCTGCTCCAACGCCATCCCGCTGCCGTCGTTGGGGGTGACCACCTTGACGAGCGCGCCGCCGACGACTCGCACGCGAAGCTCCCGGAAGCTGCCGAGGAACACGATGTGCTCCACGAGACCGGGAAGGCGGTTGCCTCCGTCCGTGCCCTGCGGCTCGACCCGGACGCGCTCGGGCCGCACCATCGCCTTCACTTCCCCGCGCGCCGACGTCGCGCCCGCCTCGGCGCGGAGTCGTCGTTCGCCGACGACGAGCATGCACCCGTTCCCGTCGGCTCCCGTCGCTTCGGCCGTGATGAGGTTCGAAACGCCGAGGAAGTCCGCGACGAAGAGCGTGGCCGGCTCGTCGTACACGGCCTGGGGCGGTCCCGCCTGCTCGACGCGGCCGTTGTTCATGACCGCGATCCGGTCGCTCATGGTGAGCGCTTCCTCCTGGTCGTGCGTGACGAAGACGAAGGTCACGCCGAGGTCGTTCTGAAGCCCCTTGAGCTCCACCTGGAGGTCCTTGCGGAGCCGGGCGTCGAGAGCTGCAAGCGGCTCGTCGAGCAGGAGCACGCGCGGACGCAGGATCAGCGCGCGGGCCAGGGCCACCCTCTGCTGCTGGCCGCCGGACAGCTTGTCCGGCTTGCGCTGCTCGAAGCCGGTGAGTCGCACGCGCTCGAGCATCTCGGCGACGAGGCGGCGCCGCTCGTCCTTGGTCATGCGCTTGTACTTGAGCCCGAAGGCGACGTTGTCCACAACGGTCAGATGCGGGAAGAGCGCGTAGCTCTGGAAGACCGTGTTGACGTTCCGGCGGTGGGGCGGGGTGTGGGCGACGTCGACCCCGTCGAGCAGGATCCGCCCGCTCGTCGGGCGCTCGAAGCCGGCGATCATGCGCAGCGTCGTCGTCTTGCCGCAGCCCGACGGGCCGACGAGCGTGAAGAACTCGCCGGGAGGCATGTGGACGTCGATCCCGTCGACGGCGACGTCGTCGCCGAAGCGCTTGACCAGCTCCTCGAGCCGTACCTCGCCTTCCATCATGTCTCCAGCGTCGCGACCGCCGTTGCCGTGGCCCCGCCGGCGAAGCGGCGGTACACGAGGTAGGCGAGTGTCAGGGTCAGCAGCGTGAGGACGAGCGTGATCGTGGCGAGCGCGTTGAGCGCAGGAGTCGGCGCGCCGCGGGCCGTCGCATAGAGGAGCATCGACACCGTGTTCGTGTCGGCCCCTGCGGCGAGGTACTGGGTGATGACGAAGTCGTCGATCGAGACGGCGAAGCACACGGCCGCGCTGGCCAGAATGGCGGGCGCGAGCAGCGGCAGCAGGACGCGCCCCAGCCGGTCGCGTGCCGGCGCGCCCAGGTCGGCCGCGGCCTCCTCGTACTCGGGCCCGATCGAGACGAGCCGGCCACGCACGATGACCACGACGTAGGAGATCGCAAACGTCACCTGGCCGATGATCTGGGCCGGCGTCCCCAGGTCGATGAAGCTGAAGATCTGGAGGAACAGGAGGAGCAGTGCCACGCCCATGACGATCTCCGGGGTCACGAGCGGGAGCAGCATCAGCGTGTTGACGGCGCCGCTTCCGCGGCCGCGCCAGCGCTGCAGCCCGAGCGCGAGCGCGACGCCGAGGGGCACCGCGATCGCGACGCACACGACCGCGAGGAAGAGCGTGTGCTTGAGCGCCGACTGCAACGCCGGATCGTGCAGCACGCTTCCCGTGGGGTCGCCCGTGAACCAGCGCATCGAGAGCCCCTGGAGCGTCGTGCGCGAGCGCCCGTCGTTGAACGCGAACAGGACCGCGATCGCGACCGGGATGAGCGTCCAGATCAGGTAGACGCCCACGACGAGCGGCAGGAACCGGGGTCGCCCCCACGGGTTGCGGAGCCAGTTCACGTCGCTCCGGCCTCAGCGCTCGCACGCCGCGTGTAGCGCAGGTAGTACAGCATCAGCAGGAGCAGGACGAGCGCGAGCAGGATCGTGAGCACCGCACCGGTGACCTTCTCGGAGCCCTGCCGCGTGAGCTGGTCGATCTGGTTGCCGATCATCGACGTCCTCGTCGAGGCCGACACGAGGTCCGCGGTGTAGTAGTCGCCGAACATGGGCAGTGCGATCAGGACGACCCCCGCGAGAATCCCGGGCATCGAGAGCGGCAGCGTGACGCGTCGGAAGGCGCTGAACGGGCTGCCGCCGAGGTCACGTGCGGCCTCGATCTGGCGCTGGTCGATACGGTCGAGGGCTACGAACAGCGGGATGATCAGAAACGGGATGTAGCCGTAGATGAGGGCGATGACGACTGTGGAGGCCTGGCCCTCGAGCCACCCGCCTTCGTTCGACAGGAGTCCGAGCGTGATGAAGAGCTGGTCGATCGCGAGCGCGTGGAGGACCTTCGTGCCCCAGCCGTCCGGCGAGAGCAGGTTGATCCAGGCCAGCATCCGCATCAGGTAGTTGATCCAGAAGGGCAGCACGATCGCGAGCAGCAGGAGGCCCTTCCAGCGACCCGCGTGGCGGGCCGTGAAGTAGGCGACCGGATAGCCGATCAGGAGCGAGACCGCGAGCGCGATGGCGACGTACGCGAACGTCCGCAAGAAGACGGTCAGGAACTGCCCGCCGTCCCAGATGTTCTGCAGCACGTCGAGGACGTAGCCCACGTTCCACTGGGTCGGGCTCCAGAACGGGACGAGCTCGTTGAGCTGTTCGTGTTCCCGAACGCGACGCACAGAACGGCGTAGAACGCGACCAGGAAGAAGAGCGACAGCCAGACGACGCCGGGCAGCGCGAGCACGCGCCAGATCCAGCGCCCGCCCATGACCTACCCGGCCTTGAACTTCGACCAGGCCTGGTCCCACTCCCGCTCGCCTTCGACGGTGAGCTGGAGCACCTCCTGGTTGATCGCGAACTGCTCGGGACGGACGATCGCCTTCTCCAGGGTCCGCGGGATGAGCCCGCTCGTGATCAGCGTCTCCGGATCGAAGTTCTTCTGGGGAGGCTGGTAGCCGACGTAGTTGATCATGTTGTCGTAGGCGTTCTTCTCGTCGAGCAGGAAGTTGAGGAACGCGTGAGCGAGAGCGGGCTTGTCCGTTGTCCGCGGGATGCACAGAAAATCGTTCTGCACCACACCGCCGGAGTCCGGGCCCCAGTAGGAGAGATCCTGCGGCTTCGTGTCCGTGCCCTCGAGGTAGAAGATCACAGCGTTCAGCAGATCCCCTGACCAGGCGTGGTTGAGCCACGACTTGCCCTCGGGCAGCGTCTGGTACTGCGTGATGGTCACCTTGATGTTGCAGATGTCGTTGAGCTCCTCGAGATCGCTTCCGGCCTTCGCGATCAGCTCGGGATCCTCCGTGTTGAGGTCGGCGACGTAGCCGCCGCGCATCGCGTCCCGCTGCATGGGCATGCTCAGCCCGTCGCGCTTGTCGTCGAGGAGGCCGACCTTGCCGCGCCAGTCCTCGGACTCCCAGAAGATGTCCCAGGGGACGTCCATCGCGCCGATGTCGGCGTCGATCTTGTCGTTGCGCCAGCCGATCCCGTCCTGCCAGGTGAGGTACGGAACGGTGTAGTTCGACCCCCGGTCGTAGAACGGGTCCTGCAGCTGGGGCCAGATGTTCTTCTCGAGGTTGGGGAGGTACGCGCGGTTGAGCGGCAGCAGGAGCTGCCTGGCCATGAGATCGACGATGTGCGTCGCGCTGAAGACGAGTACGTCGAACGGGACCTGGCCGGACCTGAGCTTCGCGACCGCCTCGTCCTCGGAGTTGTACGTGCCCGGCGCGACCTTGCAGTCGAACTGCTTGCCGAACTTCTTGAGCGTGCCCGGGTCGATGTAGTCCGGGTAGTTGAAAAAGCGAAGCGTTCCGCCCTCGGTCTTCAGGCCCTCGGGCGGCATCGGGTTGTCCTCGGTGATCGCCCACTCGACGCTGTTGTCGCTGCGCGGGAGCGGGAGGCCGCCCGGACCGGCCGGCTTGGCGACAACGAGGTTCGAGGCGAGCCCGCCCGCGCCCCCGTCGCCGCCGGCGACCGTACCGTCGCCGCTGGTGCCGTCCTCGCAGGCGCCGATCGCGGTGGTCGTGTTCTGACAGGCGGCGAGCGCGCCGACCGTGCTCGCGCCGGCTACGGCGGCGGCGGCTCCGCGCAGGAGCTGCTTGCGCGTAACGCCGGATCGGTCTTTCGGATGTCTCATCGTCCTACTCCTACCTCCATGAGACGTCGGTGCCGCTGCTCAGATTGGGGGATGCCGGCTCCGCTTCGGCGAAGTGCGTCAGGGTGACCGGCCCGCTGGGCGCGGGCCTCCCCTGTCACGGCTGAGCCGGCTGCGCCGGCTCGTTGCGTGACGCAATCGCTGTCCTGGGCCTGCACTGCCGCTATTCCCCTCTCTGCTCGACCCCGAACCTGCTCGGCAGGGACGCCAGAATAGCGCGCACGGGTTGGTTGTCAACAAGCGTGTCTGTTGCGAATTGTTGGGATCGGTTAGCGAATTGTGGTGGGCGTCGCGTCGCTTGGATGCGCGGCCGCAAGGCTGCCGAGGTGGTACGGTCCGACGAGATGAGCGCGACCTATCCGCACGTTCGCGTCGAAGGCGCCCCGCTCGAGCGCGGTCGCCAGTACGGCGAGCAGGCGCGCGAGCGCGTCCGCACCTCGGTCGAGGCCTACGGTGAGGTGTTCGGCCACTGGGCGGGCTGGGCCTGGCCGCGGGTGACCGACGAGGCACGCCGCTACGAGGCCCCGATCGCCGCCTTCGAGCCCAGGTACGTCGAGGAGCTGCGAGGCATCGCCGACGGTGCCGGCCTGCCGTTCGAGGACGTGCTGGCGATCAACGTCCGCACGGAGGTCATGTTCTCGGCCAAGGCGCGGCAGGCGGCTCGAGGCCGCCGGCGCACCGGGCGAGTGCAGCGCGTTCGCCGTCCTGCCCGAGGCGTCCGAGTCGGGCGGGACGCTCGTGGGCCAGAACTGGGACTGGTTGCCGCACTCCTACGAGACGGTCGTCGTGCTCGAGGCGATCCAGGACGAAGGGCCCGACTTCGTGACGATCGTGGAGGCCGGTCTCCTGGCGAAGACAGGGCTCAACTCCTCCGGCATCGGGCTCTGTACGAACGCGCTCGTCACGGACGCAGACCGCGGTGAGCCCGGCGTCCCGTATCACGTCGTCCTGCGCGCGATCCTCGACGCCGAGACGATCACGGATGCCCTGACGGCGATCCAGCGCCAGCCGCGCTCATCGTCGGCCGGGTACTTGATCGCCCACGACGACGGGCTCGCCGTCTACGTGGAGAGCGCGCCGGGTGACTTCACCCAGCTTCATCTCGTCTTTCCCGAGCAGGGCGTCCTTCTGCACACGAATCACTTCGTGTCGGCCGCGTACCCGGGCAAGGACGTGTCCGTCTGGGCCATGCCCGACAGCCCGTTCCGGCTCGAGCGCCTGCGTTCGCTCGTGCGAGGCGCCGGCGTGCCGCTGTCCGTCGAGACGTTCACAGCGGCTCTGTCGGATCACGCCGGTCACCCGTTCGGCGTCTGCAGCCACCGAGACGTGCGCGCGCCCGAGCCCGAGCAGGGCGCCACCATCCTCTCCGTCGTGATGGAGCTCGACCGGCGGCGGATCTCGATCGCGGACGGGACACCCTGCACGGCCGAATACCGGATGCTCGACTACGACGCGTTTCTCTCGAAGGCGCCGGTCGTACGCGCTACCGAGATGCTTTTCTGACTTCTAGGTGGCCCGCGGCCGCGTCCTCGTCATCGACCCCACCTGGGAGCTCGCGTGGGCCGAGGCGGAGCTGCACGCGGCCGACGTCTCGATCGAAGCGGCCGACCGGCCGGAGGGCGACGACGTCATCGGCTTGCTCGTGTGCCCCGATATCCCGGTCGGGCGTCCCGAGCTCGAGCGCCTGCCGCGGCTCGAGGCCGTGGCCACCAACTCGACCGGCTTCGATCATCTCGACGTCGAGGCGCTGGCGGATGCGGGCGTCTGGTGCTCGCACATCGCCGGCTACTGCACGGAGGAGGTTGCGGAGCACGTCATCGCCATGACGCTCGCGCTGTTGCGCGGCATCGTCGACCTCGACCGCGACGTCAGGGCCGGCCGCTGGTACGACGCCACGACGCTGCCGCGCCGGGTGGAGGGCGCCTGCCTCGGCATCGTCGGTTTCGGGCGGATCGGCCGTGCCGTGGCCTGGCGGGCGCGGGCACTCGGCCTCGAGGTTCTGGCGGCCGATGCCGTCGTCGGCGCCGACGACATGCGCGCCGAGGGCGTGGAGCCGGTCGCTCTCGACGCGCTTCTCGAGCGGGCGGACGTCGTGACGCTCCATGCGCCGCTCGACGGCACGACCCAGGGCATGCTGGACGCCGATGCGTTCCGGCGCATGAAGCCCGGGTCCTTCCTCGTCAACTGTGCCCGCGCCCGTCTCGCGGATCACGAGGCGCTCGGCGAGGCGCTGCGCTCCGGGAAGCTGGCCGGAGCGGCGCTCGATGTCTTCCCCTCGGAGCCGCCGACAGCCAGACGAGCCCGCGCTCCACTGGCCGCGCACGATCGTCAACCCGCACGCGTCCTGGTACTCGCCGGAGGCGTTCAAGCTCTGCTACTCGCTGCCGGCGCGCGATCTCGCACTGGCGCTCACCGGCGGCGAGCCGGTGTACGCGCTGGCCCGGCCCCGGCGCTGAGCTACGGAAGCGCGGAGACGAGCTCGTCCGGATCCGGCGGCTTCGCTTTGCCGCTCTGGATGCGGTCGCGAGCGCGCGCCGCCGCGGTGCAGTCGCACTTGTAGGTCCCGGCTGCGATCTCGGCCAGCAGCTGCTTGCGGGCTGCGATCTGCTCGGGTGTCGGGTCGCTTCCGATCGCCTGCTCGGCCGGGGCCGTCGCCGGCGGAGTGGTCGGAGGTGCCGACTGGTCTTCCGAAGCCCCGCCCCCGCAGCCCGCAGCGGCGAGCCCCACGACGAGTGTGAGGAGCGCGAGGCGCCTCACTGTGTGATCCCGAGGCGCCGCTCTCCGACCCGGCGGACGATCTCGGCCACGATCACGATGAGGAAGCTCGCGACGATCATCACGGTGGCGATCGGCATGAGGATGCTCGTCTGGCCGGAGATGCGAAGGCCGGAGTAGAGGTAGACGGGATACGTCGCCTGATCCTGGACGAGGAAGCTTGCGATCACGACCTCGTCGATCGAGACGACGAAGGCGATCAGCAGCGCCGAGATGAGCGCCGGAATGATGAGCGGGAGGATGATGCGACGGAACGTCGTGAACCACGACGCGCCGAGATCGAACGCCGCCTCCTCGATGTCGCCGGTCGATCGACGCGATCCGCGGCAGCAGCAGCAGCACGCAGAAGGGAAGGGCGAGCACGATGTGGCCGATGAGTACGGCCCAGAGCCCGAGCGGAATCGGTATCACCGGATCGGCGGGCCGGAAGAGGATCAGGAGCGCGATCCCGAGAACGACCGTCGGTACCACCAGGGGCAGGAGCACGAAGCCGGAGAGAGCCGCCTTATCCGAAAGCTGCGCCTGGCCAGCGCGTAGGAAACGAGCAAAGCGATGATCGTTGCCACGACCGCCGTGCCCGCGGCGACCCGGATGCTCGCCCAGAACGAGCTGCGCACCTGGTCGTTGTGGAACGCCTCCTCGTACCAGCCCGTCGTAAACCCGCTCAGCGGGAAAGAGACGCTCGCCGAGTCGTTGAACGAGAAGATGATCAGCATCACGGTCGGCAGGTAGAGAAAGACGAGAAAGAAGACGAAGAACGCAAGCAGCGCCCGCCGCCCGTTCCTCGACATCGTCACCTCCGTCCCGCCGGCTCGGCGCCTCATGCCGCAGCCCCACCTCCCTGCCTCAGGAACCTCGAGGTTGCGAAGGTCAGGAAGAGCACGACGGCGAGCAGGAAGATCGACAGCACGGAGCCGACCTGCCAGTTCAGCGCGCCGCCGACGAACTGGGCCGCGATCGCCTGCCCGAACATGTAGCCCTCCGTTCCGCCGACCAGCGAGGGGGTGATGTACTCGCCCATCGACGGGATGAAGACGAAGAGAAACGCGGCCACCACTCCGGGCGCGGCTACGGGCAGCGTGACGCGGCGGAACGTCTGCAGCCGGCTGGCGCCGAGATCCGTGCCGGCCTCGAGCAGCCGCCGGTCCATGTTCTCGAGCGAGATGAAGATGGGCAGCACGATGAAGGGAACCCACGCGTAGAGCAGCACGAGGATCACCGTGAACTGGCTGTAGATCAGGAACGAGAGGGGATTGTCGGGATCGCGCCCCAGGGAGAAGAGCGCGCTGTTGATCAGTCCCTGGTCGCCGAGGATGATCTTCCAGGCAAAGATCCGCAGCAGGTAGCTCGTCAGGAACGGCGTGATGATGATGAGCAGCCAGATGTACTTCGACTTCTTGATCCCGAACGCGAGGAAGTAGGCGATCGGGAATGCGATCAGCACCGCCCAGACGGACGAGGTGGTCGCCATCGTGACCGACTTGAAGAACAGCCTCAGGAAGTCGCCGCTCGAGGACAGCTCGGCGACGCGCAGCAGGTTGTTGCCCGCCGGGATGGTCAGGAAGGGCGCGATCAGAAGCGCGAAGCAGATCCCGACGATCCAGCCGCCGTAGCGGGCCGAGATGTGCTTTCCGGCGACTGCGCCGGCGACGAGCGCGACGAACACGATCCCGGCGACCCAGGCCGGCATGTGCACGGTCGCGGAACCGAGCACCTCGAGGTCGATGCCCGGACCGAAGAAGTCCGACCAGAGTTGCGTCGTGAAGCTCGTGAACTCGCCGACGATCTCGGCGGCGGCCACGGTGGGAGCAAAGTACGAGAACCCGAGGCTGTACTTGACGATGAAGTACACGGGCAGCAGGAAGAACACGAGCAGCAGCGCGATCGCGGGCAGGTTCAGCGACCACGTGCCGACGTGCTGGCCGAGCCGTCGTGACGAGGCGTGCCCCTCGATCTCGATGGCCGGAGTTGCCGCGCTAGCCCTGGTCGCCACTCGTCCCTTTCGCAGACCACTAGGGCCCGCGCCGCACGAACGGCGCGGGCCCTAGTGGTCTCTAGGAGGCCTTGACCGCTTCCCCGGCTTCCGCGTACTCCTGCCGGTTCGGCAGCGTCCGCTCGAACCACGTGCGCGGCGGTGCGAAGGCGGTGGGATCGTCGAGGCTGAAGGTCGAGATCAGCTCCTGATTCTTGATCAGCGGTATGACGCCGTCCTGCTGCGCACCCCCGTACTGGAAGTTGTCGGTCAGGGCGGCGGCGGCGGCCGGGGTGTTGGCGGCAGCGACCACGAGCGTGCTCCGACCGGGTCGCTCGGAATTTGCATGGAGGACGAAGCCGCAGACCCACGCCAGGCGACCTTCCTTCGGCCACATGTAGCGCACGTCGACGTCCTTCATCTTGGGCGAGTTCTTCACGTTGTAGTAGCCGTCGGGCCACATGTAGCTGACCCAGGTATTCCCGTTGATGAAGTCGTCCTGGTTTCCCTGGTTGTTGTCCCAGAAGTTGCGCAGGTTGGGCTTGGCCTTGATCATCGTCTCCTTCGCCGCCTGGATCTGCTCGGTCGTCAACGCGTTCGGGTCGATCGCCCCCTCGTTGATGATGGCGCCGATCTTGATCATCGTCACCGGGTCGGCGTAGGTGTTCATCTTCCCGGCGTACTCGCTGTCGAGGAGGATGCTCCAGGACTCCTCCTCGGGGGTGATCGGGACCTTGTCGGCGCGGTAGACGAGTGTCGAGAAGCCGATGTCGAACGGGACGTGGTAGATGAGGCCGTCCTCGCTCACGCCTGCCCCGCGGATCGCTTCCGGGATTCCCTCGTAGTCAGGCAGCAGCGCCTTGTCGAAGGGCTGGATCAGGCCCGCAGCCTGGAAGTCCGGCCAGTACGCGATGCAGGGATGAATGAGATCCGGGCTGTAGCCGGATGCCACCTTGGCGAGCGCCTGGATGTCCTGCTCGAGGAACGTGAACTTGAGCGGGTTCGTCTTCCCGTAGTCGCCGTCCGTGAAGGTTTGCCACATCCACGGTGACGTGTCGTCGTAGCCGGCCCACTCGAAGAGCTCGATCGTGCCGTCGGGCTCGGAGGCCGGGTCGAACGTCGGACCGGCGGCCAGGGCAGGCGCCGCCCCCGGCTCGGCGGGCGGCTCCGCGGGCGCAGGCTCCGCGGGTGCCGGCTCGGCCGGAGCGGGCTCGGCCGGCTCGGCCGGTTCGGCGGGCGCCGCCGGCGCCGCGGTGTCCTCGCCTCCGCCGCAGGCTGCAAGCAGCGCGGAGAGGCTCGCCGCTCCTGTGAGCGCGACGAATCCGCGGCGGCTCATCTTCCTGTTCACGTCCATGTGAGTCCCCTCTCGCTCGGGCGGCTCAGGGAGCCGCCTCCATCCCCTGCTCGTACTCGGGCTCGGAGGGAGCAGGGTCGCCCGCCTCCGCCCTCACCTCTTCGATCACGAAACTGTGCTCGGCCGCCCAGTGAAGGACGACTTCGTCGCCGACGACGATGGGTCGGCCCCGAACCTCGTCGTTCAGCCGGTGCACGACCAGCTGCTCGCCGGTCGTCAGCCGAACGATGTACTGGGTCATCGATCCGACGTAGACCACGTCGGCCACCGTCGCCGACACCCTGGATGACGGATCGCCGACCTCCGTGAACTTGATCTTCTCCGGCCGGACGGTGATCACGAGCTTCTCCGGATCGGACTTGCCGACCGGCGCGATCAGCCGCTCGCCCTCGCCGAGCTCCTGCACGGCGAAACCGTTCTCTCGGCGAGTGGCTTCCAGGTGGAGGACGTTCGAGACGCCGATGAAGCCGGCGACGAACGCGGTTGCAGGCCGCTCGTACAGCTCGCGCGGACCCGCGACCTGCTCGACGACGCCGCTGGTCCATGACCGCGATCCGGTCGGACATCGTCAGCGCCTCTTCCTGGTCGTGCGTCACGTAGACGAACGTCGTCTCCGTCTCTTCCTGGATGTGCTTCAGCTCGAGCTGCATCTCCTTGCGCAGCTTCAGGTCGAGTGCGCCGAGCGGCTCGTCGAGCAGCAGGGCGGCCGGCCGGTTGACCAGCGCCCGCGCGAGCGCAACGCGCTGCTGCTGGCCGCCCGACAGCTGCCCCGGCTTGCGCTTGTCCATGCCCTCCAGCCGGACCGAGAAGAGCGCGTCCGCCACCCGCGCCTGGACGTCGGCACGCGGGACCTTCTTGATCTTGAGCCCGAAGGCGACGTTCTCCCACACGGTCATGTGCGGGAAGAGCGCGTAAGCCTGGAAGACCATGTTGACGTTTCGCTTGGCGGCGGGCACATAGGTCACGTCGCGGCCCTCGAGGAGGATCCGTCCCTCGGTCGGCTCCTCGAACCCGGCGATCATCCGCAGCGTGGTCGTCTTGCCGCAGCCCGACGGGCCGAGCAGCGAGAAGAACTCTCCCTTGCCGATCGTCAGGCTGACGTCGTCGACGGCCTTGACGCCCCCGAAATTCTTCGTGACGTCTTGGAGAACGATGTGGCCGTCGCCGTTTTCGGAAGTCATACGAACGTATGATTTTGACGCAACAAGTCGCCTATTGTTAGGCGTTCGCCGAGCGATTGCAAGAGCATCTCGAGGTTTTCTCCGACGATGAGCCCGCGCCCAGCCATGGGGTACAAGAGGCGGCCGCAGATCTTGGCCGCGTCGGCCAGAGTGATCGCGAAGCGAGGGATCACCGGCCTACGGCTTGCCGATGTCGCCACGGAAGCGGGCGTCTCCGTCGGCACGGTTCAGCACTACTTCAAGACCCGGGAGCGCCTGCTCATGGAGACGTTCCGGTACGAGACCAATCGCGCAGTCGAGCGTTGGCTCCGGGCGGCCGATCGTGACACGAGCCCCTGGCGGCGCCTCGTCGCGCTCGTCGACATCGTCCTCGACGAGACGACCTTCCGGGAGCGCTGGACCCGCTGGCTCCAGTTCTGGGCGGTGTACGCCCGCGACCCGCGCCGACGTCACGCGATGGGCGAGATCTACGAGCAGTGGCGGGAACCCTTCCGGGTCGTGATCGAGGAGGGCGTCGCCGCCGGGGAGTTCCGGCCTGCATGGTCAGTCGAGGATGCGGTCGACAGAACAGTTGCGCTCTTCGACGGGCTGGCGCTGCAGGTGCTGCTGGATGCGCCTGGGGCGAGTCTCGATCGCGCTCGGCAGCTTCTGATCTCCAGCCTCGCCGCCGATCTCGGCGTCGACCGCGCCGGCCGCGAGCGGCCCGTTCAGAGCTCCCAGAAGCGGGCGAGGGCGGCGCGGGCGGCGTCGATGCCGGCCCGGCCGCGCGCAGCGTCGTCCGGCACGTAGGCCAGCGGATCGCCGAGCAGCGGCTCAGCCACGCCGAGCACTCCCTCCAGCGTGGCGTGCAGGCAGTAGGCGGAGTACGTGCGGCCGTAGCCGCCCTCCTGGACGAGCACCATCCGGCCGCCGCAGAGCTCATCGGCGAGCGCGGCAACGGTCGCTCCGATGCTGCGGAAGCCGGCCATCGAGAGGTTCTGACGGCCGTTCGGGTCGAAGCCGCTCGCATCCTGGCCCGAGGCCCCGACGATGAGCTCCGGGCGAAATTGCCGGACGATCGGCGTGACGACTTCCTCGAAAGCGGCCGCGTACGTCGCGTCGCCGGCGCCGATCCCGAGCTCGAGGTTGACGTTGAAGCCCGCCCCGTCACCCTCGCCGATCTCCTCCGCCGTGCCGAACTGGGGATGGGACGGGCCCCAGCGGCCGTGCTGCATGTGCAGCGAGACGCTGAGGACGTCGGCGCTGCGGTAGAAGCACTCCTGCGTGCCGTTCCCGTGATGAACGTCCCAGTCGATCACCGCGACGCGCTCGACCCCGCGTGCCCGCGCCCGTTCGGCGACGAGGGCCTCGTGGGCGAGGAAGCAGTAGCCGTCGGCCTGGGCCGGCTGGGCGTGGTGGCCGGGCGGGCGAACGAGCGCGTAGGCGATCCGGGAGCCCCCGTCGAGCACCGCGTCTGCGGCCTCGAGGCAGGTTCCGGCAGCGGCGAGCAGCGCCTCCCACGAGCCGGGGCCGACGAAGGTCGTCTTCGTGAAGCGTCCGCCGCCGCGCTCGCACGCTTCGCGGAGCGAGCTGACGTACGCGGGCTCGTGGACGACCTCGAGCTCCTCGACGGTTGCGAGCCGTCCGGCGTGCCAGCGCAGGCGCGGCGCAA
This sequence comes from uncultured Thermoleophilia bacterium, assembly GCA_963780385.1. Lineage (GTDB taxonomy): Bacteria > Actinomycetota > Thermoleophilia > Gaiellales > Gaiellaceae > CAWACA01. The sequence continues at coordinate 100,841 of CAWACA010000028.1, forward strand.
GGGGGCCTCGCTCGAGCACCGAGTGCATGTTCCGGACTCGCTCGACGTTCTCCGGATGCAGCTCGGGCACGGCAAGGAGGTCGGCCTCCTCCGTGTCGAACAGACCGGCTCGCGTGTCGTGTAGAAGGACACGCTCGTCGTAGAAGACGTCGATCTCGGCCACGTTGCTCTGTTCAGGCGGGCTTACGGGCTATCGCGCTGCCGTACGCGATGTGCCCGAAGAACTCGCCGGCGTCCGAGCGCCGGCGGGCCTCGGCCTTCAAGGCGTCGGCCGTGTCGGCGCCGATCCGGCCGGAGCTGCTGAGGATGTCGGCTCCCCGGTCGACGAGGGCGAGCATGTAGCCGAGGGAGGGTGCTTCCACGTAGCCGTGGCTTCGCAGCGTCACCCCGTCGAACCCGGCTTCTTCGACGAGCTTGACGAGGCGGCGGACGATCCAGCGGTCGTGGACGAGGAACGCCACGGCCGCATCGATACACGACTGGAGCGGGTCGGAGTCGCCGTTGGCGCAGGTCGTCGTCGCGTAGTCGCCGTCGAAGACCGCGAGCCAGCCGCTCGGGCGCAGGACGCGGAAGGCCTCGGCGAGCGCGCCCTCGGGCCCCGGAATGTGGCAGAGCGCGGTGTGGAACACGAGGACGTCGAACGTCGCGTCGTCGAGCGGCAGAGCACGGGCGTCGCCCTCGACGAAGGTGAGGTTGCGGATGTCGCCGACCCGCTCTTTCGCCAGCTCCAGGAATCGCGGCGAAGGATCGAGGCCGACGACCTCGCCGACGCCGGGCCACACGGCGAGCGCCCGTGCGACGGGCCCGGGCCCGCAGCCGACCTCGAGCACGCGCGCATCGGTGGGGAAGTCGATCTGGGACAGGTACGCCGTCGCGGATCGCCTGCTGCTGGGGGTCTGCCGCCCGAACCTCGATCACCTCCGCGAGCGAGTCGAGGACCGAGCGCTCAGCCTCGGTGATGGTCGCGTAGACGTCAGGCACGGCTTCTTCCCGTCAGCAGTCGGCTGCCGTCGGCTCGTCCGCAGGGTAGCGCCGAGCGGGGTGGTTCGTCATGATCGGGGAGTGACGTGACCGCGGCCCGGCCGCTCTGGCGGGTCGCGGCCGGCCGAGCCGGCCGCTCAGCCGCCGGGCTCGAGATTGGAGAAGCGATGAGCGTCATAGAGGGCGTCTTGAGGGCACGGAACGAGGACGGTGGCACGCCGGTGCTCGAGGACTGGGGCATCAACTCCGAATACGGCGTCTTGCGCGACGTGCTGCTCAGCTCGCCGGACTGTTTCCGCTGGCTCGGCGAGGAGAACGCCCAGTACTCGGCGCTCGTGCGTGAGTCGCTGCGAAAGGGCTACCGCTTCGACCGCGAGCTCGCGCTGCGACAGCACGCCGAAATGACGGACGCGTACCGGGATGCGGGGGTCAGCGTTCACCTTCTCGAGGCGCGCGACGAGCTGCCCTACGGCGTCTACGCGCGCGACTCGAGCTTCATGACGCCGTTCGGCGCCGTCATCTGCCAGCTCGCCAGTCCGAGACGGCGGGGCGAGTACGCGTCGACGCTGCGCTTCTACCTCTCGCAGGGCGTGCCGGTCTACGACCTCGTCAGCGCCGGCAACTTCGAGGGCGGCGACTTCAACCTGATCGAGCCGGGGTGCGTGCTGATCGGCTACACCGGGCTGCGCGGGGAGGAGATCGCGGCGAGGCAGGTCGGCGGCTGGATGGAGCGCGAGGGCCTGGAGGTCAAGTACGCGCCGATCGACGAGTACTACGTCCACATCGACCTGATGGTCTGCATGCTGGCCGAGAAGCTCTGTGCGGTCTGCCTCGACACCACCGATCCGGAGATCGTCGACTGGCTGCGCGCCAGGAAGATCGAGATCGTGCCGGTCAGCTTCCGCGACACCATGGGCCTCGGCTGCAATGTGGTCGCGCTCGGCGACGACCGCGTGCTCTCCGTGGCCTCGTCGACCGAGCTCAACGCGCGGCTGCGGGCGCTCGGCTTCACCGTCTACGACCCGGACATGAGCATGTTCCTCCGCGCCGGCGGCGGTGTGCACTGCATGTGCCAGGCACTCAGGCGCGACCCAGCCTAGGGGCTGAGCCCGGCGGCTGGGCGGCCGGCTGGCCGGCCGCGACCCGCCGAGAGCGGCCGTCGGCCGCGGTCACAAAGCGGTCGCCACGCGACAGGGCGGCTGAGCGGACGGCTCGGCCGGCCGCGACCCGCCAAAGAGCGGCCCGAAGGGCCGCGGTCTCACCGCGGGGCGGCAACGGGCTGAGATGATTGGCGCGGTGCCTGAGCTTCCCGAGACGCGCTACGCGCGCAGCGGCGATGTGAACATCGCCTATCAGGTCACGGGAGACGGGCCCTTCGATCTCGTGTTCGTTCCGGGCTTCGTCACGCACGTGGAGCTCGCGTGGGGGCTGCCGTCGTTCGCCCCGTTCCTCGATCGCCTCTCGTCGTTCTGTCGCCTCATCCGCTTCGACAAGCGGGGGACCGGCATGTCCGACCCGGTGAGCGGCGCTCCCACGCTCGAGACCCGGATGGACGACGTGCGCGCCGTCATGGACGCCGTCGGTTCGCAGCGCGCCGCGTTCTACGGCCTCTCGGAGGGCGCCGCGATGAGCATCCTCTTCGCCGCGACGTACCCCGAGCGGATGGGTGCTCTCGTGCTCCGTAGCGCCTTTCCTCGCACGATCTGGCTTCCCGACTACCCCTGGGGGCGTACGGAGCTGGAATACCAGCGCGATGTCGAGCGGGCGCTACGCGTGTACGGGCCCCGCGAGGACGGGAGGGACGCCGTGCGGTCGCTCGGGGTATTCGAGGACCACGAGGTCGAGGCGTTCCTCGACTATCTCCGGTACGGCGCCAGCCCAGGGGCGCTCGAGGCCCTCCACCGCATGAACAAGGAGATCGACGTCAGGCACGTGCTCCCGTCGGTGCGCGTCCCGACCCTCGTCCTGCACGGAACCGAGGACCGCATCGTTCCCGTCGACGTCGCCCGCTACATCGGCGAGCGGGTACCGGCGGCGCGGGTCGTCGAGATGCCCGGAGCCGGACACCTTGCGCTCGGAAAGCCGGCCGAGTCCGTCGCCGACGAGATCGAGCGTTTCCTCAAGGGCGTTCGCGAGGCCGGCGACTGGGAGGATGAAGCGCCGGACCGGATGCTCGCCACGATCCTCATGACCGACATCGTCGACTCGACCGCCCGGGCCGTCGAGCTGGGCGACCGGCGCTGGCGCGAGCTGCTCGAGAAGCATCACGAAGTCGTCCGCGCGAACCTGGCCCGGTTCCGCGGCCGCGAGCTCGACGTCGCCGGCGACGGGTTCTTCGCGAGCTTCGACGGGCCCGCGCGGGCCATCCGGTGCGCGACCGCGGTGGTGGAGGCGGTCGCGAAGCTCGGGGTCGAAGTCCGAGCCGGGCTTCACACCGGCGAGTGCGAGGTGGTCGACGGCAAGGTGGGCGGCATCGCGGTTCACATCGCCGCACGCGTGATGGCCCGGGCGCAGCCGGCGGAGGTACTTGTATCGAGCACGGTCAAGGATCTCGTCGCCGGCTCCGGCATCGGCTTCGACGATCGCGGCTCTCACGAGCTCAAGGGCGTCCCGGGCGAGTGGCGCCTCTTCGCGGTGCGCGCGGACGGTGGGTAGGCGCGCGTTCCCGCGCGATCAGCTCAGGCTTCGCCGGGTATCGACAGGCGACCCCCGAGGGCACGCGGTCGAAGGACGCCACCCCAGGCGGCTGAGCGGCCGGCTCGGCCGGCCGCGACCCGCCCAGGAGCGGCCGAAGGCCGCGGTTACGAAAGCCGGTCGCGCTGCTGGGCCGTCCTAAGGAATGACCGTCAGCTCCCGCGGGACCTTCGAGAGGACCTCGATCCCGTCGTCCGTCATGAGCAGCGTCTCCATGTAGCTGGCCGTGAAGCGGCCGTCGCGGTCGAAGCAGATGTTCTCGTAGTTCGTGACGTAGCCGGGCTCCCAGGTGAACTGCTCGTAGGCGTCGTTCGACAGGTACGTGTGCCCCACCCAGTCGGGCGGCAGCGCCATGCCGAGCGCATAGCCGCCCACCCACCAGACCTGCTCGCGCGGGACGCGCGAGAAGACGTAGTCCTCGGCGATCCGCTGGGCGACGTCGAGCGGGTCGCCGGGCTTCACGCCTGCCTGCACTGCCTCGATGCTCCCGACCGTCTGCTCGAGAAGCGCCCGCGCTCCCGGGTGGTCGTCGCCGATCGCGAACGTCCGGCAGAGATCGACGTGGTAGCGGTTGACGACCCCGCAGGAGTCCAGGTACAGGACGTCTCCGCGCTCGACCGGCCGGCGCGTCGGCGCCGCGTGCGTCTTGAACCAGACGAGCGGCCCCGCGGAGACCATCGTCCGGATTGCCGCCTCCTCGCCGCCGCGATCGGCCATCAACTGCCCGAGCCGCGCCGCGATCTGCAGCTCGGTCCGGCCCGGGCGGATGTACTCCTGGATCTCGACGAACGCCGCATCGACGATCTCGGCCGCCGCGCGGACGCACTCGAGCTCGAGCGGTGACTTGACGAGCCGCACACGGTCGACGATCCAGTCGCCCGACACGATCTGCGCGCCCTTCGCGCGCAGGCGCTCGGCGGTCTCGTGGATCAGCGGCGCGGCCGGCGACTTCGAATGCCATTCGATACCGACCGAGCCCGTCGTCCAGCCACGCTCGACGAACGCGTCGGCCACGGTCTCGAGGGCCGTCTCGTACGTGAAGAAGATCGCGTCGTCGAAATGGGCCGTCTGCTCGACGAGGTGCAGGTGCCGCTCGTAGTCGACGAAGACGAGCGCGTCCGAATCCGCTGTGAGGACGCAGCCGAGCGGGGCGCGGGGTGGATACCAGATGGACTCGAACCCGGTCAGGTAACAGAGGTTGGGCGGGCTCATGACGTAGAGCACGTCGACGCCCCGGCGCGTCATCTCTGCCCGGACCCGCCGGGCGCGCTCGCGGTACTCCTCGACGGGGAACGGCAGCTCCGCGGTGGCGGTCACGATCGGTCATCGTACGCCCGTGGACGATCGCGGTCGCTCGCCGCTCGGGGTCGAAGGAGGCGCGAGGTGAGTCAGAAGCCCAAACCGATGGTCGTGCCGCTCGACTCGGTGCCGCCGGTCCCCGCCGACCAGGCCGTGACCAAGGTGCGTATCGCGCGCCTCGTCACGAAGAAGCGATGCGGCTCGAATCTCCTGCTCGGTGCGTCGTGGATGGACCCGGGCGAGGAGACGAACACGTGGTCGTCGAGGCCCGACGACGACACGGCCCCGGGCGACCACTGGTACGGCCCCGTCGAGGAGACCTACTTCATCATCAAGGGGCGGCTGCGCCTGACCTGGGACGAGGGCGTCCTCGAGCTCTCGCCGAACGACGCCGTGTTCCTCGCGCCCGGGTGGACGTATCACCTGAAGAACGTCGGCGACGAGCCCGCCTTCTTCGTGTACTCGATGACTCCGACGCCCGAGTAGCACCGCGGTTGGCCTGCGGCGGGGCAGGCCGCGACGGCTATGCTCTCAGGAGTGGTTGGCGCCCTCCGGGCCGCCGGCCGCGATCCTCCTTGGTCGTTAGAGTGGTGATCTCCCTTTGACCTCGGTCACGGACACTGCAGCTCCGCCGCCGGCGGCGGAGCCGGGTCAGGCCCAGGAGCTTCACCGTGCGCTCGGTCTGACGGACGGGGAGCTCGAGCGCATCCGCGAGCTGCTCGGTCGGCAGCCGAACCGATTCGAGCTCGCCGTCTTCTCGCTGCTGTGGTCCGAGCACTGTGGCTACAAGCACTCCGCCCTGCTGCTGAAGCGGTTCCCGGCCGAGGGGCCGGCGGTGCTCCAGGGCCCGGGCGAGAACGCCGGCGTCGTGGACGTCGGCGACGGTCTTGCCGTCGCGTTCAAGGTCGAGAGCCACAACCACCCGTCGGCCGTCGAGCCGTTCCAGGGCGCGGCGACAGGCGTCGGCGGCATCCTGCGCGACATCGTCGCCATGGGCGCGCGGCCGATCGCGCTGCTCGACGGGCTGCGCTTCGGCGGGCTCGACGACGAGCACAACGGCTGGATGTTCGGTCGCGCGGTCGCAGGCGTCGGTCACTACGGCAACTGCGTCGGCGTCCCGACCGTCGGCGGCGAGGTCGTCTTCGACGAGCGCTACGCCGACAACTGCCTCGTCAACGCGATGTGCGTCGGGCTTTTGCCCGCGGATCGCGTCACCCGCGCGCAGATGAGCGGGCCCGGCAACCTCGTCGTCCTCTACGGCGCGACAACCGGCCGGGACGGCATCGGCGGCGCCAGCGTTCTCGCGAGCCAGGAGCTCTCGGACGCGGGTGAGGACAAGCGGCCTTCGGTCCAGATCGGCGACCCGTTCACGGGCAAGAAGCTGATCGAGGCAAGTCTCGAGCTCGTCGAGGGGGGCCTCGTCGAGTCGCTGCAGGACTGCGGCGCTGCGGGGCTCGCGTCGTCGCTCTCCGAGATGGCCTCGAAGGGAGGCGCCGGAGTCGACGTCCACCTCGACCGGGTGCCGCTGCGCGAGGCAGGGATGGAGCCCTGGGAGATCATGATCTCCGAGAGCCAGGAGCGGATGGTCGGCGTCTGCGCCCCCGAGCAGCTCGAGGCCGTCTCGGCCGTCTGCGGGAAGTGGGAGCTCGAGCTCGCCGTCATCGGCGCCGTGACGGACTCCGGGCACCTCCGCTGCTGGTTCGGCGACCAGCTGGTCGGCGACATCCCGGCCCGGCTCCTGACCGACGAGTGTCCGCGCTACCGCGTCGAGACACGCCCCCGCGCAGCGGCGGAGCCGACGCAGCCCACTCCCGACCCGCCGGCGGACGCCCTGCTCGAGCTGCTCGCCTCGCCTGGAGTGGGCAGCCGCGAGTGGGTCTACGGCCAGTACGACCAGCTCGTCGGCTCGCGGACCGTGCGCCGCCCCGGGCTGGACGCTGCAGTGCTCCGCCTGCGGCCGTCCTACCGGGGCCTTGCGGTGTCGCTCGACGGGGCCGGCCGGACGGCATCGCTCGACCCGCGCGCCGGGGGGATGCTCGCCGTCCTCGAGGCGGCCCGCAACGTCGCCTGCGCGGCAGGCCGCCCGCTCGCCGTCACCGACTGCCTCAACTTCGGCAACCCGGAGAAGCCGGAGATCGCCTGGGAGCTGGCCGAGGCGATCGAGGGCATGTCGCTCGCGTGCGAGGCGCTCGGCATTCCCGTCGTCTCCGGCAACGTCTCCCTCTACAACGAGACCGACGGCAGCGCCATCTACCCGACTCCGGTGGTCGGCTGCCTCGGGCTCGTGGACGACGTACGAGCCCTTCCGGGCGCCTGGCGGCCGGGCGACGCGGTGCTGGTTGCGGGAGCGCCCGAGCTGCGCCTGGACGGCTCCGAGTACCAGGCGGTTCTGCTCGGCGCCGCCGCCGGACGGCCGCCGCTGCCGAGCCTTGCCGCCGAGGCGGCTCTCATCGCGTTCCTCCACCGGGCCGCGCCGCATGCGAGCTGCGTGCACGACGCCGCCGAGGGCGGCATCGCGGTGGCGCTCGCCGAGTGCGCCGTCGACGTCGGAGCCGGCGCGGAGCTCGACCTGCCTGCAGATGCCGTCACGCGCTACGGAGAGGGCGGCGGCCAGGCGGTCGTCGCGTGTGGCGGCAGCGACCGCGGCCGCGTCGAGGAGCTGGCCGCGGAGCTCGGGGTCCCGCTGAGCAGCGTGGGCGAGGTAGGCGGCGACCGGCTGCTCGACATTCCGCTCGACGCGCTGCGCGAGGCGTACGCCGCTGCTCTTCCCAGGAGGCTGGATCGCTAGCGATGTGCGGGATCTTCGGCATCTATGCACCCGAGCGGGACGTGGCCCGGATCGCCCACTTCGGCCTTGTCGCCCTCCAGCATCGGGGTCAGGAATCGGCGGGAATCGCAGTCTCCGACGACGACCAGCTGATGGTGCTGCGCGAGATGGGGCTCGTGGCGCAGGCGTTCACGGAGGAGAAGCTCCGCGGCCTGGGCGGTCAGGCCGCCATCGGGCACACGCGGTACTCCACGACCGGCGCCACGATGTGGACGAACGCACAGCCGAGCGTCCAGCACGGCGCCGGGCGGGCCGTCGCGATCGCCCATAACGGCAACCTCACGAACGCGGCCGAGCTGCGCGGCGAGCTCGTCGCCGCCGGTGCACGGCTCACGTCCACCTCGGACACCGAGGTGCTCGCCGCACTGATCGCTCGTGCCGAGGAGCCGCTCGAGGACGCCGTGGCCCACGCGATGGAGCGCAGCGAGGGCGCCTACTCGATCGTGCTGCTGGCCGACGGCAAGCTTGTGGGCTTCCGGGACGCCGACGGCATCCGCCCCCTCGCGCTCGGGCGCCTCGACGGCGACTGGCTGATGGCCTCCGAGTCGTGCGCCTTCGACCTGCTCGGTGCCGAGCTCGTGCGTGAGATCAAGCCGGGCGAGGTCGTCATCGTCGACGGCGACGGCCTGCGTTCGATCCAGGCGCTCGAGCCCAAGGGCGACGGTGCGGGCTGCATCTTCGAGTTCATCTATTTCGCGCGGCCGGACTCGGTTCTCTCCGGGGTGGAGCTGTACGGCGCGCGCGTGCGGATGGGCGAGCAGCTTGCGGACGAGTCGCCGGTCGACGCCGACCTCGTCGTCCCGATTCCCGACTCGGGAACGCCTGCCGCGATCGGCTTCGCCCGCCGCAGTGGGATCCCCTACGGCGAAGGTCTCATCAAGAGCCGCTACGTCGGCCGCACCTTCATCCAGCCCGACCAGGCAATGCGGGAACACGGGATCAGGACGAAGTTCAACGCGCTCGACGAGGTCGCCGGGAAGCGGGTCGTCGTGGTCGATGACTCGATCGTCCGCGGCACGACCACCCGGAAGATCGTCGGCATGCTCTTCGAGGCGGGCGCCGCCGAGGTGCACGTCCGGATCTCCTCGCCGCCGATCGTCTCGCCCTGCTTCTACGGCGTCGATATGGCCACGGAGGAGGAGCTGATCGCCTCGAGCCGCACGGTCGAGGAGATCTGCGCCCGTCTGGGCGCCACCTCGCTCGCCTACCTCTCGCTCGAGGGCCTTCAGCTCGCGACGCAGCGGCCGGCACGGGAGTTCTGCCGCGCCTGCCTCACGCGCGACTACCCCACGCGGGTTCCGCACGAGGAGCAGCTCGCCAAGCTCCGGTTCGAGCGCGACGTCGTCCACGCGTCGCGGTAGACCGCCGAGCCAGAAAGGGCCCCGCCGCGATCGCCCGAGGCGACCGCGGCGAGGCCCGCGAGGAACGTGCCGGGCTCTAGGAGGACGTGGGCCGTTCGCCGAGCTCGACGTCGACGGTGCGACCGTCGGCGAGCTCGAGCGTCACGTGGTCGCCCGGCTGGTGGCCGGAGATCGCGTTCACGAGGTCCTCGCCGGAGCTCACAGGTTGTCCGTCGACGCCGACGACGACGTCTCCTGCCACGAGGCCGGCCTCGTCGGCGGGACCGCCGGGCAGGATCTCCGCGAGGAGGGCGCCGTCGCCGGAGTCGGCGACGCCGGCTCCGAGCCAGGCCTGCCCGCCCGCCTCGGCCGGAGGCTGCTCACCCGCCGGCGGCTGCTCCTCGGTGGGAGGCTGCTCCTGACCGGGCTGCTGCTCGCTCGGCGGCTGGGACGGCTGGGGCTCGCCCTCGGCGCCCGGCTCCTGGACGGCACCGCCGCCACCGGCACCGCAGCCGGAGTGGCCCTGAAGGATGTCCTCGACGACGGGCATCGCTCCGTCGATCGCGATCGCGAAGCCGACGTTCTCGGCGAACGCGGCGAGCGCGCCGGCCGTGTTGATGCCGATCAGCTTGCCGTCGGCGTCCACGAGCGGGCCCCCCGAGTTCCCGGGGTTGATGGCGGCGTCGGTCTGGATGAGGTTCCGGAGCGGCACGCCGCCGAGCGGCGCGAGCTCGCGGCCGAGGCCGGACACGATGCCGCGCGTCACGGTCGGGCCGCCGAGCCCGAGCGGGTAGCCCAGGGCGACGGCGTCGTCGCCGAGGCGCAGCGACGAGGAGCTGCCGATCTCGATCGCCTTCAGATCGGTCGCATCGACGCAGACCACCGCGAGGTCACGCTCGGGCGCGGTGCCGAGCACCCGTCCGGGGAGCTCTGCGTGCTGTCCGTCCGCGAAGACGATCGACACGCTCTCGGCGTCCTGGACGACGTGGTTGTTGGTGAGGATCGTGCCGTTGCTGTCGATAACGACACCGGAGCCCTCGCCCTCACCTCCGCCGCCGATGAGGTCCTCGAGGAAGCCGCCTCCTCCGCCGAGCTGCACTCGGACGTTCACGAGCGAGGGAAGCACGCGCTGGACCATGTCCGCGATCGTCCCGGCTGAGGTTCCGGACGCGGTTCCCCCTGACGAGGCTCCCGGTGAGGCGGCGGGCGTCGTCGAGGCGGACGAAGAGCCGTTCGTCGAGGAGTTGTTGGAGGTGACCTCCGTCGGCGGCGTCGAGCTCGCCGCGGGCTGGCCTCCGCAGCCTGTGACGACGAAGGCGAGCAGGGTGAGCGAGACGAGCACGACGACGATCGAACGCATGGGCTACTCCTAGGGAAGACGGTTGAACCAGAGAGCGGAAAGCGCTCCGGCGACGACGAGCAGGACGAACCCACCGGCTGCGAAGGCGTACGTCACCTCGCGCAGCTCTTCCTCGTAGCCGATGCTCGAGCTGAGGCGGTCGTAGACCGCGTCGAGCGCCTGCTGGGTGGGAGCGGAGAAGGCGGATGCGCCGGTGACGCGGGCGATCTCCGCCAGCGTCTCGCGGTCGGGTGGAACGGCGACGGTCTGCGTCATGCCGAGCTCGTCGGTGACCTCGACCGTGCCCGCGTCGGTACCGAGCGCGATCGTGTAGACCGGGACGCCGGCGGCCTTCGCCTTCTGAGCCGCTTCCATCGGGTCGAGCGTCTCGGGGGACGGCGCTCCGTCGGAAAGCAGAAGCACGACGAGCGCCGGCCCGTCCTCCGTTGATTTCTCGTCTGATGTGAGCTGCTGGTCCCCGTTCTTGCGGGGATCCAGGTCCGTGGCGAGCGAGACCGCGTCGCCGATCGCCGTCCCGCCGTTGGCCTCGAGCCGCCGGAGCGAGTCCCGGACGAGCTCGTGGTCGGCGCTCGGCGGCGTGACCACCTGGGCCGCCGACGCGAAGGTGACGAGGCCGACCTTGAGCTTCTCGGGCACGCGGTCGAGGAAGCGGTTGGCGGCCTGCTGAGCGGCCTGCAGGCGTGTCGGCGTGACGTCCGTGGCCTGCATCGACCCCGAGACGTCCATGGCGAGGACGACAGAGGCCTGCTCCCGCGGGACCTTCGTCTCGATCTGCGGTCGCGCCATCGCGACGAGGAGGGCGGCGAGAGCCAGCAGGAAGATGGCCGGTGGGACGTGACGCCGCCAGCGCGGCGACTTGTCGACGATGTTCGCGAGCAGGTCGACGTTCGTGAAGCGAAGGGCGTAGCGCATGCGCCGGCGCTGCAGCAGCAGGTAGCCGGCGAGCAGGACCGGGATGAGCAGGAGCCCCCAGAGCAGATTCGGCGACAGGAAGCTCATCGCCGCGCCTCCAACCTGCGCAGGAACGCGGCCAGCTCACGAAGCCAGTCGCCGGAGGTAGAGAGGACGAGGTGGTCGGCGCCCGTGGAGCGAAGCAGTGCGGCGAGCTCGTCTCGCTCCGACGCCGCCTCGGCGGCGAATCGCTCGCGGATCTTCCGGCTCGAGGTGTCGACGCGTAAGAAGCCGGCCCGTCTCCGGGTCGACGAGCCAGAGATCGCCGACGTCGGCGAGCTCCTGCTCGCGGCGGTCACGGATCTCGACCGCGAGGACGTGGCTCCGGCCGGCCAGGCCGACGAGCTCGCGCCGCCAGTCGAGCGGGCCGCGGAAGTCGGAGACCACGACGACGAGCGCTCGGCGGCGCGCGAGCCTCGAGACGCGTCCGAGCGCGTCCGCGAAAGACGTCGCGCCGATCCGCTGCTCGTCCGGCTCGTTGCGGACGGTGTGCAGCAGGCCGAGCAGGGCCGGGCGGCCCTGGCGGGGCGGCAGGGTCTTGGGCTGCGAGTCGCCGAAGGTGATGACGCCGAGGCGGTTGCCGTTACGCGTGGCCGCAAAGGCAATCGCGTGGGCGACGCCTTCGGCGACGTCGGCCTTGCGCCGGTCGGCGGTGCCGAACGACATCGAGAGGGAGGTATCGAGCACGAGCCAGGTCGTGAGGGCCCGCTCGGCGACCTGCACGCGCACGTGGGGCTCGCCCGTACGGGCGGTCACGTTCCAGTCGATGAGGCGGACGTCGTCACCCGGCACGTAGGGCCGGATCTGCGCGAGCTCGCTGCCCAGCCCGAGCGTCGTTGCCCGGTGCTCACCGGTGAGCAGGCCGTCGATCCGGCGACGCAGCCTGAGGTCGAGGGTACGAAGAAGCTCCTCCGGCATCGGCCCCGGCCCGGGCCGGGACGCGGTGCGGACGGCGGCGACGGTCATGCCGCCTCTTGTCCGAGATCGATCTGGGGCAGAGGAACGGCGGCGAGGACGGCATCGAGCACTGCGTCCGCGCTGACGCCCTCGGCCAGCGCCTCGTAGCTGAGCACGAGCCGGTGACGGAGAACGTCCTTGGCGAGGTCGCGCACGTCCTGCGGAAGGGCGTACGAGCGTCCGCGAATGAGAGCGAGCGCCCGGGCGCCGTGCACGAGCGAGATCGACCCTCGCGGGCTCGCGCCGTAGGCGATGTACTGCGTGAGATCGGCAAGGCCGTGCTCGTCCGGCCGGCGTGTAGCCAGGGTGAGGGAGACCGCGTAGGTCGCCACATGCGGGTCGACGTAGACGCCGGCCGCCGTCTGCTGCATCGCGGCGAGCTCCTCGATGTTGACGACCGGATGGAGCGGCGGCTTCTCGCGCGAGCGAGCGCTGCACGACGGTGAGCTCGTCGGTGAAGCCGGGATAGTCGACGAGCACCTTCATCAGGAACCGGTCGACCTGGGCCTCCGGCAGCGGGTAGGTGCCCTCCGACTCGATCGGGTTCTGTGTGGCAAGGACGAGGAACGGCTCGGGGACGCGGTGCGTCTCGCCACCGATCGTCACCTGGTGCTCCTGCATGACCTCGAGCAGGGCCGACTGCACCTTCGCGGGCGCACGGTTGATCTCGTCGGCGAGGAGGAAGTTGCAGAACACCGGGCCGAGCTCAGTGTCGAAGCCGTCGCCGGCGCGATAGACACGGGTGCCCACGAGGTCGGAAGGGACGAGGTCGGGCGTGAACTGGATGCGCCGGAACGTCCCGCCGAGGACCTCGGCGAGCGTCTTCACGGTCAGGGTCTTGGCGAGGCCGGGCACGCCCTCGATCAGGACGTGTCCGCCGGAGAGCAGCGCCACGAGGACGCGCTCGAGCATCCGCTCCTGTCCGACGATCACGCGCTTGATCTCGAAGAGCGTGGTTTCGAGCTTCCCGCGCACGCCCGTGAAGTCGCCGGCGGCGAGCGTCGGCGGTTCGGGCTGGCTCGGGGGTGTAAGCGGCTGCGGCTCCGGTTGGGCGGGGGCTGCGAGCGTCGGCGGTTCCGGCTGGCTCGGGGGTGCAAGCGGCTGCGTTTCGGTCTGGCTCGGCGCCGCGAGCGTCGGCGCCTCGGGCTGAATCGGGGCTGCCGGCGCAGGCGCCTGCGGCTGGTTTCCGGCAGCGGGTGCCGGACCGTCGGGTTCGGTCATGAGGTCTCCTCCTCCACCTGGACTCGGAGCAGTGAACCGGAGAGGGGGTCAAGGGGAGGTAAAAGCGCCGGGCTTACGGCGCCCTTAACACGGCCTCAATCGTGGCTAACAAAATGCTCAACGTTGCCCACCGGAAGTCAACACGCGGGTGGGTAGCGTTCGGCGGGAGCCATGCGTGTGCTGGTCGTGGAAGACGAGCGGGAGCTCGCCGATGCAATCGTCCTCGGCCTGCGCCGCGAGGGCTACGCCGTCGACCCCGCCTACGACGGGCTCGACGGCTACGTGAAGGCCCGCGTCCATCCGTACGACGTCGTCTGCCTCGACGTCAACCTGCCCGGCATGGACGGGCGCGAGCTGTGCCGGCGCCTCCGCGAGGGAGACGAAACCCGGAGCGCGCGGATCCTGATGCTCACCGCCTGCGACGGCGTGGAGGATCGGGTCGCCGGCCTCGACAGCGGCGCCGACGACTACCTCGTCAAGCCGTTTCGGTTCGAGGAGCTCACCGCGCGTATCCGGGCGCTGCTGCGCCGGGACGGAGGGCGTTCCGGCGCGGCTCTCCGCGTTGGCAGCCTCGAGCTCGACGCCGCGCGACACACCGCCACGAGGCGGGGGGCCCCGCTCGAGCTCACACCGAAGGAGTTCGCCCTCCTGCGCTACTTCATGACGCGTCCGGGCGAGGCCCTCTCCGAGGGGCATCTGCTCGAGCACGTCTGGGACGAGAACGCGAACCCCGCCACGCGCACGGTGCGGGTCACCGTCATGAACCTGCGGCGCAAGCTCGAGCCGCTCGGCCCGCAGCCGATCGAGACGATTGCCGGACGCGGATACCGGCTTCGGGAGGACGCATGAGCCGGCTGGCCATTCTCGGCTCACGAATCCCGCCGGGCCTCGGCTCGATCCGCTTCCGGATCGCGATTCTCACCGCCGGAGCTCTGGTCGTGATCGCGGGCATCCTCGTCGGCGCGCTTCATCTCGGCATCTCCGCGACGCTCGACGACGAGCAGGGCCTCGCCAGGTTTTCGCAGCCGGGCCTCCTCGCGACGGAGGACGGTCAGCTGCTTCGGACGGACACACTTGTCGTCGCGGAGGCCGCGGAGCTCGAGCGCGCGACGAACGCCGAGACGCTGCGCAAGATCCGAGACATCTCGCTCGCGGCGCTCGGTGGGCTGTTCATCGTGAGCCTCGGGGTTGCCTGGGTCGTCGCCGGTCGCGTGCTGCGCCCGGTCGACACGATGACGGCCGCCGCCCAGGGGATCGATGCCTCGAGCCTGTCGCGCCGGTTGGCGCTCGACGGCCCGGATCACGAGCTCAAGCAGCTCGGGGACGCGTTCGACGGCATGCTCGCGCGACTCGACTCGGCATTCGCGACGCAGCGGCGCTACGTCGCGGAGGCCTCGCACGAGCTCCGCAACCCGCTCGCGGTCATCCGCACGAATCTCGACGTCGCGCTGGCGGAGCCCGACGCCTCGGCGGACGTCCTGCGCAGCCACGCGGGGATCGCACTGCGGGCGAGCGATCGGATGGCCGGCGTGATCGGCGACCTGCTCGCCGTGGCCCGGCTCGAGGCGCCCGGCTCTCGCGCGCGGGAGCTCGACCTCGCCGAGATCGCGACGGAGGTCGGCGACGAGCTGGACGCGCTCGCGGCGCTCCGCGGGCTGTCGATCGAGCGCCGTTTCGCGCCCGGGCTGCGCGTCGCCGGCAACCGGGAAGCGCTCAAGCGCGCGGTCGCGAACCTGCTCGACAACGCCGTGCGGCTCGCGCCGGAGAGCTCTCGCATCGAGCTGGCCGGCAGGCAGGCGAACGGCTGGGTCTTCATCACGGTGACGGACGAGGGCCCTGGGATCGACCCCGAGGACCAGCCGCACGTGTTCGACCGCTTCTGGCACGGCGACCACTCTCGCCCCGGCAGCGGTCTGGGCCTCGCCGTCGTCAAGCAGGTGGCCGATTCCCACGGCGGCCGCGTGAGCGTCCGCCCGTCCCCGGCGGGCGGGTCGACGTTCGAGCTTGCAGTCCCGGCCGCCGCCTGACCATCACGTAGCGCCGGCCCTGCCCGGCGGACTTTTCGCGAGGCGCTACGCTCCATCCGTGGCGACCGTCCCGCTCACGCTCGACGACGTCGACCTGCTCGATCATGACCGCTTCGTCGAGCAGGAGCCGTGGGAGATGTTCGAGCTCCTGCAGCGAGAGGCGCCGGTCTTCTGGCATCGCGAGCCGCCGCCCGGCCGCGGCTTCTGGTGCGTGACGAAGTACGACGACGTGCTTGCCGTCCTGCGCGACACCGCGACGTTCTCGTCCGAGACCGGAGGCGCCGCGACGATCGACGACCAGCCGGAAGACGTGCTGGAGGCGCGCCGCAACTTCATGGAGACCGATCCGCCCCGGCACACGAAGTTCCGCCGGATCTTCGCCGCCGACTTCACGCCGCGGGCCGTCCGGCGCTACGAGGACTGGCTACGCGAAATCGTGCGCGAGGTGCTCGACCGCACGCTGCCGCTCGGCGAGTTCGAGGCCGTGCACGAAATCGCGGCGCCGATCCCGATCCGCGTGCTGGCCCGGATCCTGGGGCTCGAGGACGAGCACCTGCCGAGGCTCGTCGAGCTCGGCGACCGTTTGCTCGTCGACACGGAGCCCGACTACGTCGGCGAGCTCGCGTTCCGTGGCGAGCGTCCCGAGGACCGCTACCTCCCGTTCGGGAGCCCCTGGGCTGAGGAGCTGTGCGCGCTCGGCCGCCAGTACTACGAGACGCGACGAGAAATCCCGACCGACGACGTTCTCTCGCTGATCGCGAACGCCGAGCTGGACGGTTGCCCGCTCTCGGGCCGCGATCTCGACAACACGTTCGCGATCCTCGTGGTGGCCGGGAACGAGACGACGCGTCAATCGATCGCGGCGGGGCTCCTGGCGTTCGCGCGCCATCCCGACCAGTGGGATCTCCTCCGAGGCGAGCCGGAGCTCGTCCCGAGCGCCGTCGAGGAGGTCTTGCGCTACAGCCACCCCGTGTGGCACTTCCGGCGGACGGCGACCTGCGACACGGAGATACGCGACGTTCCGATCGCCGCAGAGGACAAGGTCGTCGTCTGGTTCGGCGCGGCGAATCGCGACCCCGACGCGTTCCCCGACCCGCATCGGTTCGACATTCGGCGTGCCCCGAACGAGCACGCCACGTTCGGTCGCACAGGCCCGCATTTCTGCCTCGGGGCCCATCTGGCGCGCTTCGAGCTGACCGTGCTCCTCGAGGAGCTGGTGCCGCGCGTCCGGCGGATCGAGCTCGCAGGCGAGCCCAGGCGGCTGCGCTCCAACTTCACGAACGGCCTCAAGCACCTCCCGATCCGCGTGACGCTCGCGGACTGACCCAGGGTCTGCCTCCCCCAAAAGGTGGCTTCAGCCGCCCGCGGCTCCTTCCGAAGGAGAAGACAGGAGGTAGTGATGGGTGATTATCTGCCAGCCGTTCGCCAGGAGGACTACCTTCCCGTCCTGCGCGAGAAGGCCAGGGTCCTGGACGCTCCAGGGCGACTGGCGCGGCTCGGCTCGGTGCTCGGGCTCTCGGCCATCCTGCTCGTGGTGGGTGGGCTGGCCGGCTGGGCGATCGTGGGCAAGCAGCTGGCGGAAGGCGTCGACGGCCGCGGCCCGTGGCCGCTCGTGCTCGCCGGCGCGGTCTGCCTCGGTCTCGTCGGAGCCGGTTGCGGCTTCCTCGCGCTCGTGTTCGGGCGCGGCGTCCGTCGTCAGGCCATCGGCGCCGTCTGTCTCTCGCTGGTGGCGCCGCTCGCCGTGGGCATGATCGCGCTCGCGCTCTTCTTCGCCTCGACGACGCTGAGCTTCGGAATCTAGGACGAGGGACGCGCCGGGCGGCTCAGTCGAGCACGCCCTGATACGGCTCGTCGCTCGTATCCGGGAAGGACGCGTACGCCTCTTTTCCCGTGGTCGTCTCGCGCTCGACGCCGGCGTGGTGCCGCAGCGCCGGCTCGGAGACCGGATACAGCAGGCCGGTATCCGGATGGCGCGAGCCGGCCATGAGGATCACGCACGGGCCGCTCTCGACGCCGACGAAGACGTGCTCCGTCCAGGGCGGGCAGTGCACGAAGTCCCAGGCCCGGAGGCGGCGCTCCTCGCCCTCGACGATCAGGAGGCACTCACCGGAGAGCACGAGGAAGTCCTCCTGCTCGTCCTCGCCGTGGTACATGCAGCTCGGCTTGCCGGGCTCGACCACGCTCAGATTGATCCCGTAGTGCGGGAAGTGCGCGTCTCCCTCGAAGCGGCACCAGCGGCCGAAGGCCTCGTTGCGCTCCCAGCGTGCCTCGCGTGCGTTGACGACGAACCAGCCCTCGCCCTCGGGCACGAGGCCGCCTTCGGCCTCGACGAGCTTCGCTTCGGGGACCACTGCGACCTCCGATCAGGGATAGGGGACGACGCGCGCCGCGGTTCCGTCCGCCGCGATCTGGTAGCCGACGAGCCTCGCCGGCGTCGCTGTCGTAGACGGCGAACGTCGCAGGCACGTCTCGTCCGTGGACCGGGTCGTACCCGAGCAGCGTTCCCGGGTTGACCGCCAGCGTGCGGCCGGTTCGCTCGATCCGGAAGGTGTGATCGTGCCCGAAGCAGACGAGATCGAACGAGCCCGCGCCGACGGAACTCCGCGGCGATCGCGGGAAAGTGGTTCATCGCGATGTCCCTGCCGCCCAGCTGGTTCTTGTAGACCTCGCCGTGCAGCCGGACGTGCTCGTGCTTGGCCGCGTTCTGGGCGATGCGAAAGAGATCGCCGTCGTTGTTGCCGAAGACGATCTCGATCGGGCGATTCTGGAAGCCTTCGGCGAGCAGGCCGACGACGAAGGGCGAGCACAGGTCGCCGCAGTACAGAAGCGCCTCCGTATCGTCGAGCGAGGCCAGCGCCGCCTGCAGGTTCCATACATGGTCGTGGACGTCGGAGAGGACGGCGATCTTCACGACGGCGCGAGCTTAGTGGACGCCGCCCAGCCGCGCAGCTCGTCGAGCTCGACGGCGATCACGGCTCCCAGCTCGTGGCTCTCGTACTGCGCGTATTTCCCGCGCAGCAGCGTGAGCGCCTGCTCTCGCTCGGCGCCGTTCTCGAGAATGCGCGCCCGGCCCCGGAAGCGCACCCACCAGAGCCGCGACCAGTCCTCGTCCCAGCCGTCGACGAGTACGCAGACGTCAGGGAAAGCGGCGACGTTCTCGAGACGCTGTGGACGCACCGAGCGTTTCGGCTTCTCGTCGATCGCCGTGTACAGCGTGCCACCGTCCAGCGCGAAGCAGATGGGGACCAGGTGGAGCCGGCCGTCCGGGGTCAGGGAGCCGAGGCGCGCCACCCGGGCCGTCCCGGCCCGCCGGCGCGCCTCGGCTTCGTTCATCAGTCCCGCGCCTCGCGGATCAGCGAGAGCACGTGGCTCGGGTCGAGCGGCGTGCGGCCGATGGTCACGCCGAACGGGGTCAGCGCATCGGCGACCGCATTCACGACCGCGGCGGGCGTCGCGATCGTGCCGCCCTCGCCGCAACCCTTGACGCCGCCGTCCGTCACGGGAGACGGGGTCTGCAGGTGGCCGACCTCGATCGGGGGGATCTCGAGCGTGGACGGGTAGAGGTAGTCGAGGAGGTTGCCCGACAGGAAGTTGCCGTCCTCGTCGTAGCGGAGCTCCTCGTACAGCGCGCCGCCGACGCCCTGAGCCGCGGCGCCCACGAGTTGGCCGTCGACCACCATCGGGTTGAGGATCGTGCCGCAGTCGTCGACGATCACGACCTTCTCGACGGTGACGGCGCCGGTCTCGACGTCGACCTCGACGACGGCGGCGACGCAGCCGTTCGCGTACGTCTCGGGAGGATCGTACGAGCGCGTGGAGGTGAGCACAGGATCGATGCCCGGCGGGCGCTTGCCGCCCACGAACGCGCCGAAGTAGGCGGTGAAGCCGACCATCATCATCGGCATCGCCTTCTCCGGCGCTCCGCGCACGATCGCGTTGCCGTCCTTGAGCTCGATGTCCTCGGGCGCAGCCTCGAGCGCCAGGCCGGCGATCTGCTTCACCTTCTCGGCCACTTCCTCCGCGGCACGCGAGATCGAGCCGTAGCCGATCACGGCGCCGCGGCTGCCGAACGTGCCGGCCCCGTAGGCGGTCTGCGACGTGTCGCCCTGGACGATCTTCACGCTCTCGATCGGCACGGAGAGCTTGTCCGCGACGACCTGGGCCATCGTCGTCTGGTGAGCCTGGCCGTGCGAATGGAGGCCGAGCGCGACCACCACCGACCCGTCGGGCTCGATCGTGACGCGGGCCGAGTCCATGTAGTCGAACGGGAACCCCATGCGCTTCGCCAGCTCTCCGGACCAGCCGCCCGGCTCGAGGAAGGGGCTGAAGCCGACGCCGAGGTAGCGGCCTTGCGTCCGCGCCTCGGTCTGGCGCTCGCGGAACCCGGCGTAGTCGACGAGCTCCATCGCCTTGCGCTGTGCTTCGGCGTAGCTGCCGCCGTCGTACTTGCAGCCCGTTCCGGAGACGTAGGGCTCGCCGTCGGGGATCGTGTTCTGAAGCCGCAGCTCGATCGGATCGATGCCGAGCTCCCGGGCCGCCTCGTCGACGAGGAGCTCCCTCGCCGTCTGCCCGCTCGTCCAGCCGACGCCCCGGTAGGCGCCCGCCGGGCACTTGTTCGTGAACGCCGCGTCGACCTCGAAGCGAACGGCCTGCACGTCGTAGAGGTTCGGCAGCATGACGGCTGCGCAGAGGGCGTCGACGAGGGGCGTGAAGGGATACGCGGCGTACGCGCCGGCGTCGCCGACGTAGCGTCCCCGCATCGCGAGGAACGTGCCGTCGGCCTTCGTCGCCAGCTCGAGATCGCAGATGATCTCCTTCGCGTGGAGGCTGGCCGCGAGCGACTCCGAGCGGTCCTCCACCCACTTGACGGGCCGGTTGAGCCGCTTCGACGCGGCGGACACGAGGTAGTCCTCGGGCCAGAGGTGGAGCTTGAGGCCGAAGCCGCCGCCGACGTCCGGCGCGATCACGCGCAGCTGCTTCTCGGTGAGCCCGATCGCATGGCAGAGCAGCGTGCGCACGAGGTGAGGGATCTGTGTCGACATCCAGATCGTCATGTCCTTCGAGCCGGCATCCCATTCGGCCACGAGCCCGCGGCCCTCGAGCGGCGCGGCATGGAAGCGTCCGTGATGGAAGCGCTTCCTGAAGACGTGGTCGGCCGCGGCGAACGCCGCCTCCACGTCTCCCTGCTCGTACTCGATGTGCGCGAAGTTGTTGGACTCGGTCCCGTCGTGGAGCAGCGGCGTGCCCTCCGCGAGCGACCGCTCCGCGTCGACGACGGCCGGCAGCGGCTCGTAGTCGACGTCGACCAGCTGCGCCGCGTCCTCGGCCACGTAGCGCGACGACGCGATCACGCAGGCGACCGGCTCGCCGACGAAGCGAACCGTCTCCGAGGGCAGCACCGGCCTGTTGTTCGCCACCACCTCCTCGCGGGGCAGGCCCGTCGCAATCGGCGCCAGGTCCTCGATGTCCTCGGCCGTCAGGACGAGCGCGACGCCGTCGAGCTCCCGCGCGGGCGAGGCGTCGATCCGCGTGATCCTGGCGTGGCCGTGCGGGCTGCGGACGAACGCCGCGTGCAGCAGGCCGGGTCGCTGGATGTCGTCGACGAACGTGCCGAGGCCGCGCAGGAGCCGGGCATCCTCCACGCGTGGGATCGGGCGTCCGACGTAGGGGGCGTTGGTCTCGGTCGCCGCCATCAGGAGCCTCCCGCCTCGAGCTTGCGTGCCGCTTCCTGCACAGCCGCGACCACGCCGACGTAGCCCGTGCAACGGCAGATGTTGCCGGCCAGGTAGTCGCGGATCTCGGCCTCGCTCGGGCTCGGGTTGCGCTCGAGCAGGTCGACGGTGGCGAGCAGGAGCCCCGGAGTGCAGAAGCCGCACTGGAGGCCGTGCTGCTCGTGGTAGGCCTGCTGCACCGGGTGCAGATCCTCTCCCGGCGCCAGGCCTTCGACGGTCTCGATCGACGCGCCCTCCGCCTGGATCGCGAAGAGGGTGCACGAGCGAACGAGCTCCCCGTCCAGGCGGATCGAGCAGGCGCCGCAGACGCCCTGCTCGCAGCCGACGTGCGTGCCGGTGAGCCCGAGCTCGTGGCGCAGGAAGTCGGCGAGCAGCAGCCGGGGCTCGGCAATGCCCCGGCGCTCTTCGCCGTTCACCGTCAGCCTGACGACGACCTCGCCCTCGACGACGCTCATGCCTGCACACCTCCCTGGGCCACGATCGCGAGCGCGCGCCGGACGAGCACTCCGGCGACCTCTTTCCGATACTCGGCCGACGCGTGAGCGTCGCCGCTCGGGTCGATGCCCGCGGCCGCCGCCTGCGCAGCCTCTGCGAGCACGGCCGCGTCGGTGAGCGGCTTCGAGGCGACCGCCTCCTCCGCGCCCGTGGCACGGACCGGGCGGTCCGCGACGCCGAAGAGCACGATGCGCGCCGAGTCGCAGACGCCGTCGTCGCCGACGTCGGCCGCGACGACGGCGCCGGCCAGCGCGAAGTCGGCCTGCTTGCGGGCAACCTCCTGCAGCGCCGTGCGAGTGCCGGGCCCCTGACTCGGGAAGCGAACCGCCGTGAGCAGCTCGTCGGGTTGGAGCGCCGTCGTGAAATAGCCCTGGAAGAGCTCGTCGGCGGGGATCGTCCGCTCACCGCCGGGCCCCTTCGCGACGACCTCTCCGCCGAGCGCGAGCAGCACGGCCGGGATTTCCGCGGCCGGATCGGCGTGGGCCACCGTGCCGCCGATCGTCCCACGGCTGCGGATGGGGGGGTGCGCGACGTGCCGCAGCGCCTCGACGAGGAGCGGTGCCGCGGCCCGGGCCTCGGCGGCGCGCTCGACGGCCGCCTGGCGGGTCACCGCGCCGACCTCGAGATTGCCGTTGGCCCGGATGCCCGCGAGCTCGGCGATCCGGTTGACGTCAACGAGCACACCGGGCGTCGCGAGCCGGAGGTTCATGAGCGGCACGAGGCTCTGACCGCCGGCCAGCACCTTCGCCTCGTCGCCGTGCTCGGCGAGCGCGGCGACCGCCTCCTCGACGGTCTCGGCCGCAACGTACTTGAACGACGCGGGCTTCAACGGCGTTCTCCTTTCATCGTCTCGAAGTCAGGGGAGCGTACGCCCCCGCTGCCGCACGGGCAAGCGGCGCAGGCCGCCCGCCGGGCCGCCGCCTCAGGCGAACGCCGGCATCACGCGGTCGTGGATGAGCCGCAACTGGCCCTGCTGATCCGGAACGCGTGCGACGTCGAGGCCAGACCACGCGCGGACGAGAAACGGGTCGATCAGCGCACAGACCAGGTGGTTGAAGCCGCTCGGGACGATCTCCCGCTCGATGCGCTCGATCCATTCCTCGGGCGTCCCGGACAGCGACAGCCGCTCGGCGAGCTCGGGCGGAAAGGCCGCGAGCGCCGCGGCGACGTCTCCCCGGCCGAACGCCTCGAGGATGGGCTGGAGGCTGTCGGGGTCGATGCCGTGGCGCTCGATCTGCTCGCGCGGCATGGCCGGGAGGTAGAAGGCGGCGAAGACGCGGGCAGCCTCACGCGCGGCCTCGCCGTCCTCGGAGATCGACGACACCATCCAGGCGCCGAGATCGAGCTCTCGCCAGTCCCGGCCCGCCCGCTCCGCTCCGATCCGGACCTGCTCGGTGGCGAACTCCATCGCCTCGCGCGAGTAGGCGAGGGCCTGGTGCATTCCGTCGGCGACCTCACCGGCCAGCTGGAAGGACTTGGGGCCGCGCATCGCGCCGATCTTGAGGGGGATTCGCTCCTGGACCGGCCTCGCGAACGTGAAGAGGCCGGCGTACCGGTAGAAGTCGCCGTCGTACGTGATGGCGCCCTCGTCGAGGAACGTGCGCATCACGTGGTGCGCCTCCCTGACGCGCGAGAGCGGCTTCATCTTCGACCAGTCCATTCCGTACTGGTGCAGGAGCCCGAAGTTCCCGATCGAGTAGACGCATTCGGTGCGCCCGCCCGTGAGCTCGTCGAGCGTGGCCAGCGCCTGGCAGACGAGCGTCGGTTCGCGCAGCCCGATCGGAGTCAGGTTCGGGCCGAAGCGGATGCGCGTCGTCTTGTCCGCGCATGCCGCGAACAGCAGCCACATGTCCTTGTGCCAGGTCTCGTCGACGGAGTAGACGGCGTGGAAGCCGAGCTCGTCGGCCGTCCGGACCATGTCGATCGAGTCCGCAAGCGGGTAGTCCGGGATCGTGACGTAGCTGATCTTCATCAAGCGAGCTCCGGCATGACGCGGTCGTGGATCAGGCGCAGCTGACCCTGCTGGTCGGGCACGTTCGCGACCTCGAGGCCCGACCAGGCCTCGACGAGGAACGGGTCGATCGGCGAGCAGATGAGATGGTTGAAGCCGGTCGGGATCACGTCGCGCCGGATCCGCTCGACCCATTCCTCGGGGGTTCCGGAGAGCGACAGCTTCTCGGTCAGCTCGAGCGTGGTGGCCTCGATGGCGCCCTCCACGTCGCCCCGCCCGAACGCGTCGAAGATCGGCTGGAGGCTGTCGGGGTCGATGTCGTGGCGCTCGATCTGCTCGCGCGGCATGGCCGGGATGTAGAAGGCGACGCACACGCGGGCGGCTTCTCGCGCGGCCGCGCCGTCCTCGGAGATCGACGTGACCATCCAGGCGCCGATGTCGAGCTCCTCCCAGTTCCGGCCCGCCCGCTCGGCGCCGGCCCGGACGTGGTCGGCGGCGTATTGCATCGCCTCACGTGAGTAGGCGAGCGCCTGATGCATGCCGTCCGAGATCTCGCCCGCGAGCTCGAACGATTTCGGGCCGCGCATGGCGCCGATCTTGAGCGGCACCCGCTCCTGGACGGGGCGGGCCGACGTGAAGAGGCCCGTGTAGCGGTAGAACCGCCCCTCGAAGTCGTCGATCTTGCCCGTGTCGAGCAGCGTCCGCATGACCTCGTGGGCCTCTCGCAGCCGCTCGATCTGTCCACCCGACTTCCAGTCGACGTGGTACTGGTCGAGCATCGCGATGTTGCCGATCGAGTAGACGGCTTCGGCGCGGCCGCCGGAGAGCTCGTCGAGCGTCGCGATCGTGTGCGCGAGGATCGTCGGCTCCTTGAGGATCACGTGCGTCACGCACGGGGAGAGCCGGATGTTCTTCGTCCGCGTCGCCGCCACCGCGGCGATCAGCCAGCCGTCCTTGTGGTAGGTCTCGTCGGCCATGTAGGCGCCGTGAAAGCCGAGCTCGTCGGCGAGCACGATCGTGTCGACGATCTCCGCCACGGGGTGATCGGGCAGCGATGCATAGCTGATGCGCATGCAAATCTCCTCTCACGCAGGGCCGGATGAGATCCGGCCCCTACAGGATCTCGGTGGGCGTGAGCCGGCTCGGCCTGCGTGCGTAGGGGCCGGATCTCATCCGGCCCGCTCTTCCTCCAGCTCGTCCAGGAGCTCCTGGCCCGAGAGCACGGAGTCGGCGAAGTGGTCCTGCATCCACGCGAGATGCTCCCACCGCGACTCGACGATCCGCTGCGTATCCCAGGCCGGCAGGTTCTGCTGGAGGGTGTGCTCGGTCATGAGCGCCGGGTCGACCTCGTAGACGTGGTCGAACCGCATCACCACCTGATCGGTGACCCGCTTCGCCTCGGGCGGCTTCTGCGCAGACAGTCGAAAGCCGAGCATCACTCCTCCTCGTCCTCGTAGGCCTGGTCGAGCAGGTACTTGCCGGGGTTCATGACGTTGTTCGGGTCGAGCGCCCGCTTGATCGTCTTCATGACCTCGAACCCGCCGCCGAGCTCGACCGGCACCATGTCGACCTCGCCCTCGCGGCACGAGCCGTGACAGGCGGTCAACGAGCCGCCGAGCTCGACCGCGACGCGCCCGATCTCACGTTTTGCATCCACCCAGGCCGCCCAGGTCTCCTCGTCGAGCGCCGTCTCGAGGATGCCGACGTCGATCTCGACGAGGAAGTCCCCCCAGGCCTTGAACGCGCCGTTCGTGTAGCAGAACATCCCCCAGTCGTCGAAGATGTCGTGCCGCTTGCGCAGGTCGGCGACGATGGCGTGCCAGCGCTCCCGGATCACGGGCAGCGTGCTGTAGGGCATCGCGGCGTCCTCGCAATGCCACGACATGGGCACGACCTGGCCGCCGCTCAGGCGCCCGTGGAGCGGCGTCGCATACCGGTCGTGCCGCGACGCCCAGTCGCCCTGGGAGATCTCGTCGCCGAGGTAGTGCGCACCGGCGTCGCGCGCGATCCGCAGCAGGCGCTTGGCGCCCGCTCGCACCTCGTCCTCGTTGCCGTAGGAGGCGCACGCGACCACGGACTTGACCCAGTCGGGCTGCGGGATGAACGACTCGTCGTCACGGCGCAGGTAGTCGAGCTTCCACTCGTCGAAGAGCACGACGCCGGCGAGCGTGGCGACGCCGGCACGCGCGAGATCGCCCATCAGCGCGTAGCCCTCCTCGTAGCTTCGCAGCGAGTAGAAGGCGGAGAACTCCGCCTCCGGGCGAGGTACCAGCTCGAGCGTCGCCTCGGTGACGATGCCGAGCGTCCCCTGGTGCCCCATGAAGAGGTGCTTGAGCTGGTAGCCGGAGGACGACTTCCGGGTGCTCTTGCCGCCGCCGTCGCCGACGCGGATGATCTCCCCGGTCGGCAGGACCATCTCGAAGGAGATGACGAGGTCCCGGGTGTGGCCGTAGCGCGCGCCGATGAGGCTCCACCCGCTCGTGCCTATGCGGCCGCCCACGAGCGAGCACGGGTACGAGGCGGGGTTGTCCGGATAGATGTAGCCGTGCTTGCGCAGCTCCTCGTTCAGCTTCAGCATGTTGATGCCGGGCCCGACCGTGACGGTGCGATCGACATGGTCGATCTCGTGGATCTTGTTCATCAGCTTCACGTCGACGAGGATCCCGCCCCGCAGCGGGACGGCGCCGTCCGTCAGCCCGGTGCCGCCCGCCCGCGGGACGACGGGGACGCCGTGTCGATTTGCGAGCTTGACGACCTCCGATATCTGCTCGGCGCTGGTCGGCAACACGACGGCCTGAGGGATGTAGTCGTCCCACCTGTGCACGGGGAACGGAGCGGGCACCCGTGCGCGGTTGAACAGCGCGGACTTGCCGGTGAAGACGTGGTCCTCACCGCAGATGGCGACGAGCTCGTCGACCAGCGTGCCGGGGAGCGATGCGACGGCCATCGTTACGCCTCCAGGCCCGCCGCCTGCGCGACGAGCTCCATCAGGTCGACTACCTCGATCTGGTGCGCCTCGCCCTGCTCTCCCAGGGGGCGCTCCGACCAGACGCAGGCCGAGACGAGCGTGTCCACCTCGAGGGCCTTGGCGCGCTCGACGCGATTGCGGCTGATCGCGGCCGTGAGGTCGGGTCGCTCGATCGGGAGCCCCGCGCCTGCGCCGGAGCAGTACGACCACTGCGTCACGTGATCGACGTCGTGGAACGTGAGGCCGGGGATCGCGCGCAGGATCTCGCGCGGCTCCCGGTGAATCCCCTTGCGCTTGTTCAGCCGGCAGGCGTCGTGATACGTGACCGTCTTCTCGACCGGCACGGAGAGCTCGAGCTTCCCCTCGCGCAGCAGCTCCGCGACGAGCTCGACGACGAGCACGATCTCGAAGTCGTACGAGTCGCCGAAGTAGCTCGGGTAGTCCTCGGTGAACGCGATGTAGTCGTGGGGGTCGAGCACGAGAATCCGCTTCGCGCCGACCGCCCGCCAGTCCGCGACGTTGTGCTCGGCGAAGCGACGGGCCTGGTCCCGGTAGCCCATCTCGGCGGCGGGGCCGCCGCAGCACCACTGCTCGCGCATCAGCCCGAACTCGACGCCGGCGGCCTGGAGGATCCGCGCGACGGCGCGCGGCAGGCTCGTGCGGTGGAAGGCGGCCTCGCAGTCGCAGAAGAGGACGGTCTCCCCGCCGACCGGCAGCCCGAGACCCTGGGCCCAGTCGGCGACGTGCTCCTGGGAGACGGGCGTCCCGTCGAGCACGGGCTCGTTGCGCCGCTCGTCCGTGAGCTCGTTCCACCGCTTCCAGCCGGGCTGCTCGATGCCTGCATCGACCGCGAGCCCTCGCATGGCCTTGACGACGTCGACCGTGCGCTGGCGGAAGCGGTAGAAGTCACCCGTGAAGAGCGTGTTCGGGCAGCGCAGCTCGCAGGCGCCGCACTGGGTGCAGTGCACGTAGTCCTCGGCCACGTCCTCGATGCCGAGATGGCCGCGGTCCATCGCCACGACGTTTGCGTGGAATGCGGTCGGGGAGTGCCGCTCGTCGCGGGTTACCTGCATCACAGGGCACACCTCGCGGCAGAACTTGTGCCCCGAGCTGAAGCAGTTGTACGCGGCGCTGCGCCATTCCTCGAGCAGCGCCGCCTGCGAACCGTTGGCGCTCCCGTTCGTCGCCGCCCCGGCCGTGCGTTCGTGCTTCGTAGCCATCCGGCCTCCGTTCTCGGGGAGGTACCTGCTCGGTTCCGAGACTGTAGAGCGCTCGGCTATATGTGTCGACTGACGATGGAGCGATCGAGGAGCACAGGTGCGCAGCGGTAAGCCGGTGATCGGCTGCTCGGTCGGCTACCACGACTTCGGCGACTACCAGGGCGTCGGCTTCCAGCGGCCCATCTCGATGGCCGGCGGCATTCCGCTCATCCTCTCCCGGGTCGAGGGCACCATCGACGAGATGCTCGACGTGGTCGACGGCGTGGTCATCGGCGGCGGCCGGGACATCGATCCCGTCCGCTACGGCCAGGAGCCTCACGACCTCCTCGGTCAGCTCGACCCGAGGCGCGATGCGTTCGAGCTGGAGCTCGTCGAGCGCTCCCTCGACCGCGGCCTGCCGCTGCTCGGCATGTGCCGTGGGATCCAGGTGATCAACGTCGGGCTCGGCGGCACGCTCGTCCAGGACGTCAGCCTGCGCGCGGAGTGGCAGGAGCACCCGACCGACCGGGGCTGGCAGCGGTGGAAGGAGGTCGAGCGCGCGTCCGTCGAAGACCGGGCCGACGTGCCCGAGCATCCTCGGCACGCGATGAGCGTCGAGCCCGGCTCGCGGCTCCACGAGGCGCTCGGAGTGGACGAGATCGACGTCGACAGCTTCCACCACCAGGCGATCGACCGCCTCGGCGACGGCTTGCGCGCGACCGGCGTCGCGCCCGACGGGGTGATCGAGGTGGTCGAGCGGGACTCGGACGGCTACGTGCTCGGGGCGCAGTTCGAGCTGCAGGAGGAGTGGCGCGTCGACCCGCGGTTCCTGGATATCTTCCGGCAGTTCGTGCAGGCCGCCTCCGACAGCCGCTAGCCGCAGAGCCGCGCTTGGGCATGGCGTGGGGCCTCGCGGCGGGCCTCCTCTGGGGGCTCGCCGATTACAACGCCGCGTCGCCTCGCGCCAGACCGGGGCGCTGCGCGATGGTCGTCGCCTTCCTCGCGATCGCGGCTTTGTCTCTCGGGAACGCCTACTACGCTGCCGAGTACGGTTGGCTCCTGCCCATCTTCCTCTCGCGCGGGTTCGCCACCGTCTTTCTGCTGTCCCTGCGCGCAGCTGGCGGATCGACGGCGTCGGCCTGGCTGCCTGTGGTGCTTCTGGCCGTTCTGGACACGGGCGGCTACATCGCCTTCAACCTCGGTGCCGAGCGCGCGGACACCTCCATCGTGAGCGCCGCGTCGGCCCCCTACGCCGTGATTCCGATCGTTGCCGGCGTGCTCCTCTTCCGTGAGCGGCCGCCGCCGGTCCAGTGGTTGGGAGTCACGGCCGTGATCGTGGGGGTCGTCCTGCTCGGGCTGACGTCGTAGGAGCGGGCGATGGGGATCGCGCTCGGGCTCGCGGCGGCGCTCTGCTGGGGGCTCTCCGACTGTTGCGCCACGGTTGCCGCGCGTCGGGGGAGCGTCCTCCAGACCGTTCTCGCCTTCCACGTGCTGTCGACCGTGGTGCTGGCGGTCGCGGTCGCCGCGACCGGTGGCTTCGCCGACCTGCGGCTCGAGCACGTGCTCGCCTTTCTCGGCGCCGGCGTCCTGGGGGCCGGCGCCTACCTGCTGTTCTACCGTGCGCTCAGCGTCGGCCCGATCTCGATCGTGACTCCGATCGTCTCGGGGTACGCCGCGGTGACCGTCCTCCTCGCGGTGCTGATTCTCGGCGAGCGGCTCGTGGGCGGCCAGATCGCGGCGGTGATCATCGCGTTCGGCGGCGTCGTGCTCGCCTCGACGGACGTCACGAACCTCCACAGGATCGACCGGCGCGAGCTGGGGGGAATCGGCCTCGCGATACTCGCCATGATCTTCATCGGCGTCTTTCTCTTCTGGGTCGCGTACTACGCCGACGAGCTCGGCTGGCTGACGCCGATCTTCCTCGGGCGCATCTTCTCGACGCTGTTCCTGCTGATCCTGGCCGCGCGTGGTGGATTCGAAGGGCTCGTGCCGCGTACTCGCCTGTTGGCCGGGATGGTGGTCGCGATCGCCACGCTCGACACGGTCGGGTACGCCGCGTTCAACGTCGGCGTCCAGCGCGCCGAGACCTCGGTCGTCGCGACTGCCGCCGCGCCTTACGCGATCGTGCCGATCGCCGCCGGCGTCATCTTTCTCCACGAGCGGCCGGCCGTCACGCAATGGATCGGCGTCGCCGCCGTGCTCGTGGGCCTCGTGATGCTCGGGCTCTTCTCCTAGCGTGACGGGTCGGCTCTAAGGTCTCGTCGATGCTCGCCGCCGTCGAGGAGCGCATCTCGCCCGAGTACCTGCGGTACGTCGTCGAGCGTCTTGCGTCGATCGGCTCGAGCCCGCTCGGATTCAGGGTCGCGGGCACGCCGGAGGAGCGCCGCGCCTCGGCCTTCGTCGCGCGGGAACTGCGAGACCTGGGGCTGGCGGATGTCCTCGAGGAGCCGGTGCCGGTCGACGCCTGGCGGTTCCGCGGAGGATGGGTCGAGGCGGGCGGAACGCGCTACGACGCGGTCTCGATGGGAGGGGTGCCCGGGACCTCGGCCCGGGGCGTCGCGGGGGAGCTCGTCCGCGTCCGTCGCGGCGGGCGCCGGGAGCTGGCCTCGCTCGACGTGGCCGGCAAGGTCGTGCTCGTCGACTGGAGCGACGAGAAGCTGTGGCCCTACCACTTCGGGCTCGAGCTCGGCCTCCGCGGCGCGGCGGCGGTCGTCGTGTTCTGCGGGCCGGGCGGCCCGTGGTTCCAGGCGAAGCACGCGCTCGGGACCTTCGACGCGATGTGGCACCGGCAGGCACCGCCGCTCGCGGTCGTGCGCAAGGAAGACGCGGCGCGCCTCGAGCGGCACGAGGGAAAGCGGGTCCGGGTGGTCATCCGCGCACACCTACGTCCGGGTACTGCCGCCAACGTCGTCGGGTTCCTGCCGGGGCGCGGCAGGGGCTCGCCGCTCATCGTGGGCGGCCATCACGACGGCTGGTTCGACGCGGCCTTCGACGACGCGACGGGTGTCGCGGTCACGCTCGCTCTCGCGCGCGCCTTCGTCGAGGCAAAGCTCCGGCCCCGGCACCCGATCGCGTTTGTCTCGCACACGGCCGAGGAGTACGGGGTCGCCTGGTCGCGCTTCGACTGGTGTTACGGCGCCTGGTACCAGATCACGGAGACCCGGCGCTCGTGGTCGTCGCGCGCGCCCTTCTATCTGAACGTCGAGGGGTCAGGCCTGCCGTACGCGCTGCGCGCCGATGCCCCTCCCGAGCTTGCCGGCTTCGTCCGGGGGATCCTCGGACGGGCCGCGCGCGACGGGCTTCTGCCGCACGGATTCAGGCTCGCCGAGCCGAACACGTTCACCGAGGTCTGGACGTTCCTCGCGGCCGGAGTGCCGGGCATCAACGTCTCGTCGTTCGCCGAGCCCTGGTACCGCGCCGACTACCACACCCAGTACGACACGATCGAGCGCCTCGACTTCGCCTACCTGGCCGGGCTGACCCGAGTCTTCGCGCGCATCCTGCTCGCGGCCGACGCCGATCCCGACGGCATCCTCGCCTACGAGGCGCGCGAGCGACATCTGCGGCGGCAGCTCGCGGGCACGCCGCAGGGCCGTCCGCGTGCTCAGCTCGAGCGGTCGCTCGCCCGCCTGCGGCGGGTGCGCGGCAGGGAGGCCTTCACCGCCATCGGACGGGGCCTTCACGGCCTCGACGCCTCGGGAAGCGCGGCGTATCCGCACGTGCAGGCTCTCAACGACGTCGCGGCGCTCGAGCACGCGGTTGCGGCGCTCCGTGCAGGCCGGAGAGCCGCCGCGGCGCGCCACGCGGCCCGCGTCGGTCTCAACCGGCTCTGCGCCGATCTGTCGGCCGAGGCGTTCGCGCTCGAGCTCGAGCGCTCGGGCGGCAATGCCCCGCGCGCGTGCTGGGCGCGGCAGGGGAGACTCGATCCGGGCCCGAACCTCTGGAACGAGCTCGCCTCGTTGCGGGGCGAGCCCGGTGCCAGGCCGTTCGGGCCCTGGGTCGAGCGGAACCTGCGGAGATATCACGCGCGCGCGAGGCGGGAGCTCGACCGCCGGTTGGAGCGGATGGCTGCGGCCGTCGGCGGGCAGACACCCGCGCTGCCGCGGCCGCGGGCCGTCGACCTGCCCTGAGGATCGCGATGGCGCCGGCGGCGTCAGCCGCCGACGCGCAGCTGCGTTCCCTTGACCTCGACGATCACGTTGGCGAACGTCGTGTCACCAACGTTGCGAACCATGTGGCGGATCGTTCCGTCCTTGCCGTGCATGACGTCGCCGGGCTCGAGCTCGAAGCGGTCGACCGAGCCGTCGTCGTTTTCCCGCTCGACGACGCCGCCCTGCACGACGACCGTCGTGTAGTCGAGCACGTGCGTGTGCCAGGGCGCGTCGGCTCCCGGCTGGAGGTCGATACGCCAGATCCGGACGACCTCGTCCTCGAACACGAGGGCCGTCCCGATGGGGTTCGCCCCCGGGTCGTCGAGCGAATCGCGGGCCGCCGTCACGTGCTCGCCCCCGGGGCCTCCCGCTTGCCTCCTCCCGCTTCAAGCGTACTGCGGGCGGGCGCGCGGGTGGCGCGCGGGCTGTGCCGAGGGTGATGCAGTCTCGTCACGGTTCTCATGCGGGCCCTTCGGTGGCACCTTCCGCGTAGGCGTCGAAGTCGCCCCAGGGAGCGGTCCAGTCGGTGTCTCCCGGCTGCTTGATCGAGACATGGCACATCGCGGCGTCGGGCGTTGCCCCGTGCCAGTGCCACACCCCGGCGGGAACCACGACCCAGTCGCCCGGTCGGATGAACCACTTCTCCGTCTCGGTTGCCACGACCCCTTCGCCCTCGAGGACATGCAGGACCTGGTCGACCGGGTGCACGTGCGGTCTCGTGCGGGAGCCCGGCTCGAACCAGACCCCGATCAGCTCGATGCCCTTCTCGTCCTCGGGCTCGTTCACCCGCTGCTGATAGACCGTTCCCGGAAACCACTCGGGGTTTGCCGGCGGCTGCGCTTGCCCGCGCTCGACTCTGACCTTCCGCATGGTGCCTCCTGACGAGATTGATCCCTGCGTCCGGAAGTATCGAGGCAGCCGGGCAGCTGATGGCGGCGGCTAGCATCGCTGCGTGCGCCGCCTCACCGCTCTGAGCTGCTCGGTCGTTCTCGTCGAGACCACCTTTTTCGCCGCTCTGTCGCCGCTGCTGCCGCGCTTCGCCGACGAGCTCGATCTCTCCAAGGCGGAATCGGGCCTGCTCGTCGCCACGTACGCCATCGGCGGAGTGCTGGGCGCCATCCCGAGCGCGCTCGTCTCAACGCGGTTCGGCGTCAAGGCGACCATGGTCAGCGGGCTCTTGCTGCTCACCCTGACGAGCGTCGCGTTCGGTCTCGTGTCGAGCTACTGGGCGCTCGACCTCACGCGGCTCGCCCAGGGCGTTGCCGGCGCGCTCTGCTGGACCGGCGCGCTCGCCTGGCTCGTCGATGCCACGCCGCGAGACCGCCGCGGGGAGACGATCGGCATCGCCATGTCGGCCGCCATCGTCGGCGCGCTGCTCGGGCCGCTCGTGGGCGGGGCGGCCGCGCATTTCGGCCGTACGGGCACGTTCGCGGGAATCGCGGTATTCGCCCTCTTGCTCGCGGTTGTCGCGCTTCGCACCACGGCGCCGCCACGGGAGGAACGTCAGCCGCTGCGCATCCTGCTCGATGCTCTGAAAGAGCGGGACGTGCTCGTCGGCATGTGGCTGCTCACGCTGCCGGCGTTGCTCTTCGGGACGCTCTCGGTGCTGGGCCCTCTCCAGCTCGACGCGCTCGGCTGGGGAGCGCTCGGGGTGGCGCTGACGTTCGTCGTCTCGGCTGCGATCGAGGCGACGCTGAACCCGGCGATCGGCCGCTGGTCGGACCGGCGCGGCCGGCTGGCGCCGATGCGGATCGGGCTGATCGCGAGCATCGGGGTGGCACTCGTGATCCCGTGGCTGGAGAACCGCTGGACGCTGTCCGTCTTCGTCATCCTCGCCGGCATGGCGTTCGGCACGTTCTGGGCGCCGGCGATGGCGATGCTGACCGACGGCTGGGAGGCCGCCGGGGTCGGTCACGGCCTCGGGTTCGCCCTCATGAACTTCGCCTGGGCTCCGGGAGCCGCCGATCGGCTCGGCGCTCGGCGGCGGGCTGGCGGAAGCCGCCAGCGACGCGGTCGCCTACGGCCTGCTCGCCGCGCTCTGCCTCGGCACGCTCATCGGGTTGCAGGGAGCGCTTCGCCGGCCGGCGGTCACGGGCCCGCAGGCGGGGCACGGATAAACCGTTGACCTCGTTCTGGAAGGATGGAGCCGTGCTTCAGGCCGAGCTCCTCGACCTCACCCGCGAGCAACGCGACATCCAGGCGCTCTGTCGCGAGTTCGCGGAGAAGGAGATACGCCCCATCTCGCTGGCCGTCGACGAGGCCGACACGGAGATGCCGTGGGAGATCTGGCACAAGGCTGCCGAGCTCGGCATCACGTCGTACATGCTCCCCGAGGAGTACGGCGGCGGTGGCATGACCGACATCGCGACGCAGTGCCTCGTCCAGGAGGAGCTGTGCTGGGGCTGCTCGGGGATCGGCAACCTGCTCACCTCGGGTGGGTTCTTCGCCGAGCCGGTGCTCGAGCTCGGCACGGAGGAGCAGAAGCGGCGCTGGATCGAGCCTCTGTGCGGCCGCCGTCCGCCTCTGGCCGCCCTCGCCACGACCGAGCCCGGCTCGGGCTCCGACGCCGCCTCCATTGCAGACGACCGCGACGCGCGCCGGGGGCAGCTACTCCTTGCAGGGGCAGAAGACCTGGATCTCGAACGGCGGCCTCGCCGAGTACTACGTCGTGTTCGCAACCGTCGCGCCCGGAACCCGCTCGAAAGGCATCACGGCGTTTCTCGTCGAGAGAGACGATCCGGGCGTTTCCTTCGGAGCGCCGATGCGGAAGATGGGCCAGCGGGCGATCGTGAACGCCGAGATGTTTCTCGAGGGAGCCCTGATTCAGGAGGACCGAAGGCTCGGGGACGAGGGCCAGGGCTTCTACGGCCTGATGAGGACCTTCGACCGCTCCCGGATCGTTCTCGCCGCCGCGGCGACCGGGCTCGCCCGTGCCGCGCTCGAATATGCCACCGAGTACGCACGCACGCGTGTCCAGTTCGGCAAGCCGATCGCCGAGCACCAGGCCGTCGCATTCCGTCTCGCCGACATGGCGACGCGCGTCGATGCCGCACGGTTGCTCGTGTGGCGCGCCGCCAGAGCGATCGATGCGGGCCAGAACGCGGCGAAAGAAGCCGCGATGGCGAAGCTCTTCGCGTCCGAGACGGCGATGTGGTGCACCTGGGCGGCGGTGCAGACGCTGGGAGGCTGGGGCTACTCGCGCGAGTATCCGGTCGAGAAATGGATGCGCGACGCCAAGCTCGAGGAGATCGAAGAGGGCACCTCGGACATCCAGCGCCTCATCATCTCCCGCCGCTTGCTCGGCTGACGAGTGATGATCGACGGGACGCAGACCGAAGGGCGCCAGGCCGGCCGAACACGGCGCCGGGTTTCTCGGCCCATCCGTTAGCGGCTTGGCGGCCCGCGACCTCCAGGCGCTCTTCGACCCGCGCTCCGTCGCGATCGTCGGCGCCTCGAACGACCCGGTGAAATGGGGGTACGGCCTCGCCAGGGGAGCGTTACGCGGCGCGCTCGCGGCGACCGGTCTATCTCGTCAATCGCAACGGCGGCGAGATTCTCGGTCAGCAGGCCTTTCGTTCCCTGGAGGACGTGCCGAAGCCGCCGGAGCTCGTCGTCGTCGCCGTGCCCGAGCCGGCGTTCGAGGAGACGGTCGACACCGCGCTCGCCGTCGGTGCCCGCGCGATCGTGGGAATCACGGCCGGTCTCGGTGAGCTGAGCCGCGACGGGCTCGAACGCGAGCAGGCGGTTGTCCAACGCGTGAGGGCCGCGGGCGCCGTGCTGCTCGGGCCGAACTGCCTCGGTGTGTTCGATGCAGGCGCCGAGCTGGACGTCGGCTGGGACGCGCTTCCCGCCGGCGCGATCGGGCTCGTCTCGCAGAGCGGCAACCTCGCGCTCGAGCTGGCGCTCCTGGCCGCGGATTGCGGGCTCGGTTTCTCACGGTTTGCGTCCATGGGCAACCAGGCGGATCTCGACGCCGCCGATCTCTTGCCGACGCTTGCCGATCACGAGCCGACGCGGTTGATCGCGCTCTACGTGGAGGACTTCCGCGATGGGCGAGCGTTTGCAGCCGCGTGTCACGCCGCGGTTGAAGCCGGGACTCCGATCGTGCTCCTCGCCGCGGGAACCAGCGAGGCCGGCGTCCGGGCCGCGCGGTCCCACACGGGCGCGCTCACCAGCGGTCTCTCGGCGGTCGAGGCCGCGTGCCGGGCGGCGGGCGTCGAGCTCGTTCGCACGCCGAAGGAGCTGATCGACACGGCACAGGCTCTGCTCGCGCCTCGCCTGCCCCGCGGCCGGCGGCTCGCCGTCTTCGGCGATGGAGGTGGGCACGGGATCGTCGCCGCCGACCTTGCAGCGGCGACCGGTCTCGTCGTGCCCAAGCTCGGCGAGCAGCTCGTTGCCGAGCTTCGGGTCGCGCTCGGGCCGATGGCGGTCACCGGGAACCCGGTCGATCTGGCGGGAGGCGGAGAGCAGGACTTCGCGAGGTTCGAGCGCGGGGCCGAGCTTCTCCTCGCCTCGGAAGAGATCGACGCCGTTCTCCTGACCGGCTATTTCGGCGGGTACGCCGAGTACGGCCCCGACTACGAGGACCGCGAGACGGCGCGTGGCCCGCTCGATGGGCCGCGCCGCGGCGGCAAGCGGTCGTCCACTCGTCGCGCAGACGATGTACCCACGCAGCCCGGCCGCCCGGGCGCTCAGGAACGAAGGCGTCCCTGTCTACGGCGAGGTGGATGCCGCGATCCGCGTGCTCGTCCGGCTTGCGGCGCGGGCAGAGAGGCACTCGACGGGCGTGCCCGTGCTCCCGGAGCCCGCGCGCCCGCCGATCGAGAGCGCCGGCTATTTCGAGGCACGTGACCTCCTCGCCGCGGCGGGCATCCCGTTCGTCGAGGCCCGTCGCGTCGCTTCGCTCGACGAGACGCTCTCGGCCGCGACCGAGCTGGGGTACCCCGTCGTCCTGAAGGCCCTCGGCCTGCTGCACAAGTCGGATGCAGGCGGCGTCGCTCTCGGAATCCCGGGGCCGGAGGAGCTCGCGCAGGTGTTTTCGAAAATGGCAACACGACTGTCAGCGGCAGAGTACTCGGTCGAGCGGACGGCACCGCTGGAGGCCGGGGTGGAGCTGATCGTCGGAGCACGGCGCGACCCGCGCTTCGGCCCGACCGCCCTTGCCGGGCTGGGAGGCCTCTACGCGGAGGTGCTCGAGGACATCGCCGTCGCGCTTGCGCCGGTCGAGCCGTACGAGGCGGAGCGGATGCTGCGTGCCCTGCGAGCCGCGCCGCTGCTGCTCGGCGCCCGGGGCCGGCCTGCGCTGGATCTCCTCGGCGCGGCACGAGCCCTCGCGGCCATCTCTCGCGTGGCGGCGGAGCATCCGGAGATCGCGGAGATCGAGATCAATCCGTTGCTCGTGACCGTGGACGGCGCGTTGGCGCTCGATGCCCGGGTCGTGCTCGAGACAGAAGGGGGAAGCGATGCTCGCTGAGGGGACGTTCGAGGGAAAGGTCGCGATCGTGACGGGCGGCGGAAGCGGTCTCGGCCGGGGGGTCGCCCTCGAGCTCGCGCGGCTCGGGGCCGCCGTGGTGGTCGGCGGCCGGAGAGCCGAGCCGCTGGACGAGACAGTGGCGCAGATCGAGGACGAGGGCGGTGCAGGCCATGCGAAGCCCACCGACGTTCGCGATCCCGACCAGGTGGATGCGCTCGTCGAAGACGCGGTCAAGAGGTTCGGACGGGTGGACGTGCTCGTCAACAACGCCGCGGGGAACTTCGTCGTCAAGGCCGAGGATCTCTCGCCGAACGGTTGGCGCGCGGTGGTCGGGATCGTTCTCGACGGTGGTTTCCTTTGCGCGCGCGCAGCCGGCCGCCGCATGATCGAGCAGGGCGACGGCGGCGCGATCCTGTCCGTGCTCGCGAGCTACGCGTGGACCGGCGGGCCGGGCACCGTCCATTCGGCCTCGGCAAAGGCCGGCCTGCTCGCCATGACGCGGACGCTGGCGGTCGAATGGGCCGTCCACGGCATCCGCGTCAACTGCATCTGCCCCGGGCCGACCGAGACCGAGGGGGCCGGAGCGGCGCTGTGGCCGACGGAGCAGGACCGCGCCCGTGTCGCAACAACCGTGCCGCTCGGCCGCCTCGGCGGCGTCGAGGAGGTTGCCTGGTGGGCAACGGCGCTCTGCTCGCGGTATGCAGACTGGATCACGGGCGAGGTGCTGACGATCGACGGCGGTCACTGGCTCGAGCAGGAGGGCTACATGGGGGCGCTCCGCGAGCCGCCGCGCGACTGAGCGCGCAGCCCCCGCGAGCCCTCACAGTTGGGGCATCGAGCCTGTTGCATGCGGCGCCTACGCGTTGCCTAGATTCGCATCTGGCGTACGGGATGACGGTCGTTTCGCGTACCGGAAAAGCGCGCAGTTGGGGAGTGACTCCGCCGTCAGAACGTGCTAAAAAAAGGCTTCCCTGGCGTCCCGTGTGGGCGGGCCGGGCGGCGTTCAGTTCCAGATCCTGGGAGTGACGGCAACCGCCGCCCGGCCCGGCCTCTGACGCCGTGGCGGCCCCGAGGACGCTCAGGCGAGATACGGAGCGGCACCGCGTTTGGCGAGGCCGCGCGCCAGGATCAGCCGCTGGATCTCGCTCGTGCCCTCCCAGATGCGGTCGACCCGCACCTCCCGGTAGAAGCGCGCGACCGGGCTCTCCGTCATGTAGCCGCGGCCTCCGAGCACCTGGAGCGCGCGGTCGACCACCCGGCCGGCCATCTCGGACGCGTACAGCTTCGCGATGGCCACCTTGCCGTGGACGATCTTGCGGTCCGGGTAGCTGTCGAACGCGTGCGCCGCGTGGTAGGTGAGCAGCCGCGCCGCCATGAGCTCCGTGAGGGAGTCGGCGAGCTGGAAGGAAACGCCCTGGAACTCCATGATCGGGCTCCCGAACTGCTGCCGTTCGACCGCGTGGTCGCGCGCGAGGTCGAGGCAACGCAGCGCCGCGCCGCAGCAGCGGGCCGCGATGAAGAGCCGCTCGACCATGAACCACTCCTTCGCGCCCTCGTTTCCGCCTGCCGGGACCCGGTTCGCCTCGGGCACGCGGCAGTCGCGCAGGACGATCTCCGGGTGGTGATCGAGGTAGGGATCGTGCAGGAACCCGGGTACCCGCTCGATCTCGAGCCCGGCCGTCCCAGGCTCGACCACGAAGAGGGTCTGCTCGCCGTCGGCGACCGCGAGCACGAGGTAGTAGCCGGGATCGCCCTGGCTCGTCACGAACCACTTCTCCCCGTTCAGCACCCAGTCATCGCCTTCCCGGACGGCGGTCGCGGCGACCGAGCTGACGTCGGAGCCCGCGCCGGGCTCCGTGATCGCCCAGGCGCCGTGGAACTCGCCGCGCATCGCCGGCAGGACGAATCGCTCACGCTGGTCGGGCGTGGCAAGCTCGTAGAACTCGGCCGGGCCGCGGTCGGCGACGACGAAGCCG
Organism: uncultured Thermoleophilia bacterium; assembly: GCA_963780385.1. GTDB lineage: Bacteria > Actinomycetota > Thermoleophilia > Gaiellales > Gaiellaceae > CAWACA01. The sequence goes on from CAWACA010000028.1 coordinate 140,443, forward strand.
AGGCCGTTCGTCGCTTTGCCCGACTCCTCCTCGAGCGCGACCTGGCCGACCATCGACAAGTCCTGGCCGCCCGCGTCCTTCGGCATGTTCAGGTGAGAGAAGCCCGCGGCGCGGGCCTTGCGCCGCAGCTCGGCGATCTCGTCCGGCTCGATCGTTCCCCGCTCGGCGATGCGCTGCTCGAGCGGATACACCTCCTCCTCGACGAAGCGGGCGGCGCGCTCCTTGAGATCCAGGATGTCGTCGGTGAGCTCGGGAACGACCACGGCGGCTCCTCAGGCGAGCCCGCAGAAGCGCACGGCCGCGAGCGCGAGGCCCTGCGCGCAGGCGACGAGCCCGTCGACGGGGACGTGCTCGTCGATGGTGTGGGCGACGCTCCGCCCGTCGGGAGCGAATCCGGGCGGCCCGTAGGCGATTGCGGGAGTGCCTCCCAGGCGCGTGAACGTCGCGCCGTCGTACCAGGAGTCGAGGCCTGAGAGGCGGCCGGGCCGGCCGATGTCCGCCGTCGCCTCGGCCATGACCGGGACGATCGGCTCGTCGGGGGGGATCTCGAGCGACATGACCCGGTTCGGCCACCAGTCCATCGGTCGGAGGGTGCTCCGCGAGCCAGGGATCCGCGGCGGCGGCCCGGGCGATCCACTCGTCCACCTCGCGCTCGACCTCGAACGTCCAGCCGTCGGCATCGGTCTGCTGGGGAACGCAGAGAACCGCGATCGTGATCGTGCACTCGGCCGGGTACGTCACGGCCCACTCGCCCGCGGAGATCAGCGTGGGGACGACGTCGGGCATCGACAGGAGCGGGTGGCGCAGGTCGGACCGGTTTCGCCAGTCTTCCCGGAGCCGGCGGAGCGCCTCGATGATCACCTGCGCCTTCTCGATCGCGTTGACGGCGCCGCCCTCTCGCCAGTGAGGCTGGTACACCTCGGCGTGCCCGGGACGGCCGGGCACCTTGATCTCGGCGTAGCTCGTGCCGCGGCACGAGATCCAGACGTCGAAGTTCGTCGGCTCGGTGACGATGGCGGCGTCGGCGGCCACGCCGTGCAGGACGAGCGCGAGGCCGCCGGCTCCCGACGACTCCTCGTCCGTGTTCGTCGTCACGAGCGAGGTCGCCGGCGAGCGGGACCTCCAGCTCGGCGAGCGTCTCCGCGGCGACCACCATCGAGGCGACCCCGCCCTTCATGTCGCAGGAGCCGCGGCCGTAGACGTTCCCGTCTCTGACCTCGGCCTTGAACGGGTCGCTCGTCCACTGGTCGACCGGCTCGGCCGAGACCGCGTCGATGTGGCCGTTGAAGAGCAGGCTCCTCCCGGATCCTCTGCCGGCGAAGCGAGCGACGAGCTGGGGCCTGCCCTCGAAGCCCATCCCCGGCGGGTAGAGAGGCTTGCCCTCGAACTGCGCCGGGTCGGCCTCGAAGAGCTCGACCTCTGCGCCGGCGCGGCCCAGCCGCTCCCCGAGATGCTCCTGCAGGCCGCGCTCCTGGCGGGGCGGATCGTCGGGCGTCCGGGCCGTCGTGTCGAAGCCGATCAGCGCGGAGGTGAGCTCGACGAGCTCGCTCTCGCGGGCCGCGATCGCGGCGACGATCTGCTGTTCCAGCTCGCTCAGGGCCATGCGCGGCAATCTAGAGGCTCGCCGTCGGGCCGCGCGCCGGACCGCGTCCACGCGGCCTCCCCTAGCATTGGCGCTCCGTGAAGGCGGCCGTCCTCTACGAGTACGGCGCTCCTCTCGTGATCGAGGAGCTGGAGCTCGATCCGCCGCGGGAGGGGGAGCTCCTCGTCCGCATGGCTGCGAGCGGTGTCTGCCACTCCGATCTGCACACGGCGCGAGGCATTCACCCGACTGCGGTGCCGACCGTGCTCGGGCACGAGGGCGCGGGAGTCGTCGAGGAGGTCGGGCCCGGGGTAACGCACGTCGAGCCGGGCGATCACGTGATGCTCACCTGGCTTCCCTACTGCGGCCGCTGCCGCCAGTGCAGGCGCGGTAGACCGAACCGCTGCGAGGAGGTTGCGTGGTACGACACGACGCTCGCCGACGGAACCTGCCGCCTCCACAAGGACGGACAACGGATTCACCACTACAACACGTCGTCGTTCGCCGAACGCTCCGTCGTGCCCGCGCAGACCGCGATTCCGGTCGATCCCGACCTGCCGCTGACCGAGCTCGCGCTCATGGGCTGCGCCGTCATGACGGGAGTGGGCGCGGCGCTGAACACGGCGGGAGTGAGGCCGGGCGACACGGCCGTCGTCGTCGGGTGCGGCGGCGTGGGACTGAACGTCGTCCAGGGCTGTGCGATCGGCGGTGCGACGACGATCGTCGCGGTGGACATCGTGCAGTCGAAGCTCGAGCTCGCGCGGGAGCTCGGCGCGACGCACGCCGTCGATGCCGGTGTCGAAGATCCGATCGAGTCGGTGCGCGATCTCACCGGCGGCGGTGCCGACTACGCGTTCGAGGCGCTCGGGAGCCCGCAGACCATCGAGCTCGCGCTCCAGCTCACCGGGCGCGGCGGCCAGGCGATTCTCGTCGGGATGGCCCCGCCCGACGCCCGCATTCCAGTCGACGCGCTCACCCTCACGGTGGAGGAGCGCGCCGTTCGCGGCTGCTGGTACGGCTCCTGCGTGCCGCTCCGGGACTTCCCGATCCTGGTCGACCTCTACCGGTCGGGCCGGCTTCGGCTCGATCCCCTGATCACGCGCTGCTCGCTCGAGGACGTCAACGAGGCGTTCCGGCAGATCGAGGCCGGCTCGACCGCGCGCAGCGTCATCGTCTTCTAGCCGGTTCCGGGCACATTCGGCGGGTCACCGTTCCGACACCAGTTCGTAACCGGACCGGAACGCAAGCAAACCCGTCCTGCCGCGATCCTGGATTACACCAGCCGGCTCCGACCGCAGAGGAGTTGCCCCCGTGCTCGGTCATCGCCCTTCCGGCCACGCCAACGTCTCCGGAACCGTGCGGCGCTTCGCCGTCGTCGCCTCCCGCGTCACGCCGACCAACCGCCGACTGCTCGAGGCTGCGCGCGGGCTCGGCGTCTCCGCGAGCCTGGTTCAGCCCGCCAATGCCGCCGCCTGGCTACGGCCCGGCGACGTTGCGCTCGGGCGACTCGACGTCCTGCCGTCGCTCGACGGTGTCGAGCCCGGTCTGTATGCCCTGCGCCGGCTCGAACGGGCGGGAATCCGAGTGCTCAACGGTCCCGCTGCGCTCCTTGCCGCCCATGACAAGCTCACGACGGCGGTGCAGCTCGGGCTGGCCGGGCCTTCCTCACCCGCGAACGGTTCACGTCGCCGAGGCGCGTCGGCCGCAGCTTGCGCTGCCTGTCGTCGTGAAGCCGCGCTTCGGCAGCTGGGGCCGGGACGTCGTAGCCTGCCGCAGCCGACTCGGGCTGAGTCGCTGCCTGCGCCGGTTCCGGAGCCGTGCCTGGTTTCGGCGTCAGGGCGCGCTCGTCCAGGAGCTGATTCCCGCCGGCGGGCGCGATCTGCGGATCATCGTCGCCGGCGGCGAGGTGGTGGGCGCCGTCGAGCGCGTGGCCGCGGCCGGCGAGTGGCGGACGAACGTGGCGCTGGGAGGAAGGCGGCAGGCGGTCGATCCACCGCTGGACGCTCGTCTCCTGGCCGTGGCGGCGGCGCATTCGGTCGGTGCCGATCTCGCGGGCGTCGATCTCCTACCGGACGGCTCGGGCGGCTTCGTCGTGCTGGAGGTGAACGGCGCCGTCGACTTCACGGACGAGTACAGCCTGGGCGGGGTGCCGGTGTTCCAGCGGGCGGTCGAGGCGCTCCTGGCCGGCGGCTACGCTCAGGCAGATGAAGAGGAAGCGCAAGCGGCGGGTGCTCACCCCTCCTGGGCCCGGGCGTAATCTCGCGATCCGTCCGGGCGGCGGACCGCATGCCGAGGAGTCGGAGAAGCGAGCCCGGGACAAGCTCCGGCGTGAGGTCGAGGAGCAGCGAGAGGACCCGGGCCGGGAACGCTAACCCGACTCGAGAGCCGTGTCGGCCGCGAGCGCCAGCTCGAATGCGCCACGCTCGGCGGCGGTCAGCGGCCGCGAACCGCCTTCGCTCAGGTTGCGGGCGACGAGCACGGCTTCGGCCTCTGCCGCCAGCGTGCCGTCTTGCTTGAAGATCTCCTCGCGGGTTCCGATGCTCGAGTTCCCGATCCGCGCCAGGCGGCAGCGCACGATTACGGCCACGTCGTCCTGATGTAGCTCGCGCCGGAAGTCGATCGCGACCCGGGCGAGCACGAAGTCCAGGAGCGAGCCTGCGCCGCCCAGCACGCTCCCGAGCCACGCGTCGCGTGCGTCTTCGAGGTACGTCAGGTAGACCGAGTTGTTGACGTGGCCGAAGGCGTCCATGTCGCGCCAACGGATCTCGATGCGAGTCTCGTGCATGCTGCGGGCCCGGTCGCGGAGGCCGGGGCGGCCGGGCGCGCCGATACTACTGGCGTCGTTGCTTCGCGACGACCGGGATGCGCCGTCTGCGTGATGATGCCGCGGTGCCTCTGGCGGAGACCGACACGATGATTCGAGGCGGCATCGAGCCGCTCCTCTTCCCGCGGTCCGTCGCCGTGGTCGGAGCGTCGCCGACGAAGGCCGAGGCGCTGGCCAACGTCTCGAGAGGAGCCATCCGGGCCTTCGGCATCCATCCGAGCCGCGTCGAGGCGGGAGGCCTGACCTGCGTGCCGGCCGTTGCCGACCTGCCGGAGGCTGCCGAGACGGCGCTGCTGCTCGTGGGTCACACGCGTGTCGAGGCTGCCTTCGCGGAGTGTGCGGCAGAGGGCATCCGGGCATTCGTTCTTCCCGGCCTGGGCGCGGAGGCCGGCGCGGACGGCCCACCGATCGCGGCGCGCATCGCGGCGCGCGCCGACGACATCGGCGCTGCGATCCTCGGACCGAACTGCATGGGCGCCGCCGTACCGGAGCGCTCCTCGCTCTGGCTCGGCACCGTGCCGCCGACGTTCCTGCCGGGGGACGTCTCCGTGGTCGCCCAGTCGGGGTCGGTTGCGGAGGCGCTGCTGGCCTGCGGGCCGCGTGTCGGATTCCGTGCGGTCGTCTCGTGCGGCGGAGAGATGTGCCGCGACGCAGCCGATTTCCTGGGCTTCTTCGCCGCCGATGAGGCAACGAAAGCGGTGGGCGTCTTTCTCGAAGCGGTGCGACGACCCGCCGTGCTCGCAGAGGCGCTTGCACGATGCGCAGAGGCCGGGAAGCCCGTCGTCTGCCTCAAGGTGGGGCGGTCCGCCGCCGCGGCTCGGGCGGCACTGGCCCACACGGGGGCGCTCGTCGGGTCCGACCGCGCGTTCGCGGCCCTCCTGCGGCATCACGGAGCGATCGCGGTCGACGACTTCCACGACTTTCTCGAGACCCTGGAGGTGCTGGGCCGGCGCCGGCGGCCTCGTGGGACCCGGGTTGCGGCCGTGTCGGAGTCGGGCGGGGAGTGCGCGCTGCTCGCCGACCATGCGGAAGCCGCCGGCATGCCCTTCGAGCCGCTGCCCGACTCGCTTGCAGAGAAGCTCACGGACGAGTTTCCGAACTTCGTCTCTCCCGAGAATCCGCTCGATTGCTGGGCAATCGCGGACGAGCGGATCGTGTATCCACGGGCGCTCGAGCTGATGGCTGCCTCGGGCGCGTACGACGTGCTGCTCGCGCAGATCGATCTGAGCCAGTTTCGCGGCGAGAGCGAGACCGAGTGGTGCGAGCTGATCGTCCGCTCGCTCGGCGAGTTGACGGCGGGAACGGAGCTGTTCCCGGCCGTGACGTCGGTCCACACCTCGGATCCGCCGTCCGGCATCGCAGCGCTGGCGCGTGAGCACGACGTCGCGTTGCTGCGCGGCCCGGGACACGCGATGCGCGCCGTCGCGGCGGCGGCGCGATGGCGGCCGATCGTTCATCCGGACGCAGGTGTGGATCCGATCGATGCCGGCGATCTGCTCGACGGTGCAGCCGGCCCCCTGCCCGAGTTCGAGTCCGCACTCGTACTGGAGCGCTACGGCGTCCGGTCCGCGCCCTGCCGGAGGGCGCCGTCCGCCGCCGAGGCTGCTGCCGCCGCCGCCGAGCTCGGGTTCCCGGTGGTCGTCAAGGTGGACGGGCCGGCGCACAAGACGGCGGCGGGCGGCGTCGTCCTCGGGATCGAGAGCGCCGAGGCGGCGGCCGCGGCTGCGGAGCGTCTGGGCGGGCGGGTGCTGGTCGCGCGGCAGGTCCCGCCGGGGCCGGAAGCGTTCTGCGGGATGACGCGCGATGCCGACTACGGGCCGGTGCTCGCCGTGGGGGTCGGTGGGCTGGCGGTGGAGGCCCTCGGCCTGGCCGCCGTGACGCTGGCCCCGGCCACCGACGCTGAGGCCAGGGAGGTGGTGCGCGAGGCGCCGGGGCTCTCGGGCCTGGCCGAGGGAGCGGTGGAATCGCTGGCAGGAGCGCTCGTCGCCCTCGGGCGGCTCGCAATGGACCATCCGGAGGTGGTTGAGGTGGACGTGAACCCGCTCGTCATCGGCGCGGACGGCGCGATCGCCGTGGACGCGCTGGTCGTGGTCGACAGGAGCCGGCAATGAGGCGCGCCGGCCGGTGCCCGTCGTGGGCGACCGCCGGCCTCGTGCGTGCGCGGCTGTATGCGTCCGGGGCAGCACCGGCGAACCCCGTCCGTCGTGTTGCCCGAATGCCCCACCCTGGGTGGGGGGACAGCCCACCACCCGGCCACACAGTAGTGCGCAACTTCGCGCGCAGCTGTGCCCGTTCGCGCCAGACGAGCGCCGGATCTGCGCCGATTTCTGCACCGCGAGCTCGGGACCTCCCGAACGACGTGCGACCCGGCGCCGTGTCGGGCCACCGCACCACCCCCAGGGCTCCCCTCGCAGCGACCGCCCAGACCCGGGAGACCGGCCATGGCCGATAACGCCGTCCTCTACGAGCGTCGCGGGCCGGCCGCCTGGCTCACGCTGAACCGGCCGGACAAGCTGAACGCTCTCAACGATGCCATCGTGGCCGGGCTCCACGAAGGCATGGAGCAGGCCGGCGCCGACGACGAGGTGAAGGTGCTCGTTCTGACCGGCGCGGGCCGTGCGTTCTCGGCCGGCTTCGACATCGACACGGACTTCGGCGTCTCGGACGCAGAAGGCTGGTGGGGCGTGCTCGAGCCCGACGTGGCCGTGACGATGCGGCTGCGCACCTTCCCGAAGCCGACGATCGCCGCCGTCAGCGGATGGTGTCTCGGCGGCGCCTGCGAGCTCGCCATGGCCTGCGACCTGATCGTCGCCGCCGAGGACGCCCGCTTCGGCGAGCCGGAGATTCGCTTCGGCTCGGGGCCGGTCACGCTGCTGATGCCCTTCGTGCTCGGCGAGAAGAAGACGAACGAGCTGCTCTTCACCGGGGACGCGGTGGAAGCGGCCGAGGCCGAGCGGCTGGGCCTCGTCAACCGCGTCGTCCCGGGCGACGAGCTCGACGCGGCGGTGACGGAGCTCGTCCGGAAGATCGCGCCGACGCCGCTGGCCGTTCTCCGCTTCACGAAGCTCGCTCTCATCCGTGCCTACGAGGCGATGGGCCTGCAGCGCGCCGTCGCCTCGAACCTCGACCTCTCGGCGATCGTGAACGCCGTCGACGCGCCCGAGACGCGCGAGTTCAACGAGATCGCGCGCTCGCAGGGCCTCAAGGCGGCGCTCGCCTGGCGGGACTCGCGCTACGGGGAGCTCTGACGGTGGCCCGCGACCCCCGCCACGATTGCCTCTTCGAGCCGATCCGGATCGGTCCGGCAACGCTCAGGAACCGCTTCTACCAGGTGCCGCACTGCTGCGGCTTCGGGAGCGAGAAGCCGCTGCACCAGGCGCACTTTCGCGGGATGAAGGCCGAGGGTGGCTGGGGAGCCGTCTGCACCGAGTACTGCGCGGTGAGCCCCGACTCGGACGAGACCCCCTTCATCTCCGCGCGGCTCTGGGACGACGACGACCTCCGTGCGCTCGCGCGCACCTGCGACCTGGCGCACGAGCACGGGGCGCTCGCCGGCTGCGAGCTCCACCACTCCGGCGCCCACTGCCCCCGCCGCCAGTACCGGCTCCCCGCGGTCGCCCCGTCCCAGCTCGCCAGCGACTACCTCCTGGTCGTCCCCAAGGCCATGGAGAAAGCCGACATCCGGCGCGTGCAGGATGACTGGGTCGCTGCCGCCCGCCGCGCCCGCAGCGCCGGCTTCGACCTCGTCTACGTCTACGGGGCGCACAGCTACCTGCCCATCCAGTTCCTCTCCTCCTACTACAACAAGCGCAGCGACGAGTACGGCGGCTCGCTCGCGAACCGTGCCCGCTTCTGGATCGAGACCCTGGAGCTCGTGCGCGAGGCTGTCGGCGACGACTGCGCGATCGTCTCGCGGCTGAGCGTCGAGACGCTCGGCCCCTACGGTGTCGAGCTCGAAGAGGGTCTCGAGTTCGTACGGCTCGCCGACCACCTCGTCGACCTCTGGGACGTGTGCGTCGGCTCGGCGACGGAATGGTCGAAGGACTCGGGCGCGTCGAGCCTGTTCGAGGCCGGCTGGCAGCTCGAGTGGACCGGCCGGGTGCGCGAGGTGACGGCGAAGCCGATCGTCGGCGTGGGGCGGCTCACGAATCCCGACCAGATGGCGGAGATCGTCTCGAGCGGCGTCTGGGACGTGATCGGTGCCGCGCGGCCCTCGATCGCCGACCCGTTCCTGCCCAGGAAGGTGGAAGAGGGCCGCTACGACGAGATCCGTGAGTGCATCGGCTGCAACGTCTGCATTCCGAAGGCCGATCCGGGCGGCAACATCGGCTGCACCCAGAACGCGACCGCGGGCGAGGAGTTCCGGAGGGGCTGGCACCCGGAGCGCTTCGAGCCGGCGGCCAACCGAGACAAGGACGTGCTCATCGTCGGCGCCGGCCCGGCCGGGCTCGAATGCGCCGTCGTGCTCGGCAAGCGGGGCTTTCGCCGCATCCACCTCGTCGACGCCGAGCCGGAGATCGGCGGACTCCTGCGCTGGGTGCCCAGGCTTCCCGGACGCGGCGAGTGGGCGCGGCTGCTGAACTGGCGCCAGATCCAGCTCTCGAAGCTCAGGAACGTCGAGGTTCTCACCGGCCTGCGTCTCTCGGCCGCAGAGGTCCGCGAGTACGGCGCCGAGCTCGTCGTCGTCGCCACCGGCGCCCGCTGGGCCGGCGACGGGCTCAACCGGATCACCCACGAGCCCATCTCCGGCGCCGACGCCGCACTCCCGCACGTGCTGACGCCCGAGCAGGTCATGCTCGAGGAGAAGCCGGTGCCCGGCCGGCGGGTACTCGTCTACGACGGCGAGGGGTATTACACGGCGGTTGGGCTGGCCGAGAAGCTCGCCGCCGACGGCTACGAGGTCGAGCTCGCGACCTGTCTCCACGAGATCGGCCCGTTCCTCTACGAGACGCTGGAGCAGGATCTGCTGCGGCGCCGCATGCACGCGAGCGGAATCCGGGAGCGCACCGGAATCACTGATCACCTCGATCGCGCCCGGCCACGTCGAGGCGACCGACGAGTTCGACGAGCCGGTCGAGCTCGAGGCGGACGCGGTCGTGCTCGTCACGCAGCGGCTCTCACAGGAGCAGCTCTACCTGGAGCTGAAAGCCGACGACGAGCTGCTGGCCGAGGCGGGTATCGAGGCGGTCTACCGGATCGGCGACTGCGTCGCGCCGCAGCTGATCGCCGACGCGATCTTCGACGGCCATCGCCTGGCGCGCGAGATCGACCAGGACGACCCGGCGACTCCGCTGCCCTACAGGCGCGAGCGGCCGCTGCCCGAGGCGGTGGCGACGTGAGCGAGTTCCGCTCGCCGCTCACCGCGGATGCCAACGCCGGGCTCGTCGCGCTCGTCACCGGCGGAGGCACCGGAATCGGTCGCGCCACAGCGCTCGAGCTGGCCCGCACCGGCGCGCGCGTGGCGATCTGCGGGCGGCGGCCCGAGCCGCTCGAGGAGACGCGGGCGCGCGATCGAGGCGGCCGGCGGGCAATGCCTCGCCGCGCCGGCGGACGTCCGCGAGCCCGAGCAGGTCGACTCGCTCGTCGACGCCGTGCTCGAGCGCTTCGGGCGGATCGACGTGCTCGTCAACAACGCCGGCGGCCAGTTCATCGCCCCGGCCGAGGAGATCTCGCCGAACGGCTGGCGCGCCGTCCACCGGCTCAACGTGGACGCTGTCTGGTACCTGACACGCCTCGTCGCCACCCGCTCGATGATTCCGAACGGCTCGGGGCTCGTCGTCTTCATCGGGCTGAGCCCGCGCCGGGCGCTCCCCGGGATGGCGCACGCCTCGGCGGCGCGCGCCGCGGTCGAGAACCTGGGCCGCACGCTTGCGATCGAATGGGGCCGCGCACCGGATCCGCACGGTGACGGTCACGCCCGGCGTCATCCGCACCGAGGGCCTCGACGGCTACGGCGAGGAGGCGGTGGCCGAGTGGGAGCGCGAGGTGCCGCTCGGCCGCCTCGGCAGCCCGGAGGAGATCGCGTCGGTGATCGCGTTCCTCGCCTCGCCGGGCGGCGCCTACGTCAGCGGGACGACCATCCTCGTCGACGGCGGTATCGACGCGATGGGCCTCGGCCGCCCCTGCCACCGCCCGAGTAGCTACCGCCGCGTGAAGCGCGGCTCGCGTCTTCTCTCGAACGCCCGCGCGGCGTCGTCCGCGTCCTCGGTCTGGGCGAGCATGCCCCAGGCGAGCGCCTCGAGCGACAGCGCGGTCTGGGCGGAGGCATCCGGCAGAAGATCGATGACGCGCTTGTTCATCGCCACCGCCTGCGCGGGCAGGCCGGCGAGCCGCTCGGCCAGCGCGAGCGCCCGCGCCGGAGCCTGCCCCTCCTCGACGACCTCGGTCACGACGCCGAAGGCGAGCGCTTCGTGCGCCGAAAAGCGCTCGCGTAGCAGGATCAGCTCCTTCGCTCGGGCCGGACCCAGCATCCGCACGAGCCGGAAGGTGCCACCCGAGCTGGGGAGGATGCCCAGGCCGATCTCCGGGAAGCCGAACACGGCTCCCTCGTCGGCCACGCGGAAGTCGCACGCGAGCGCGAGCTCGAGCCCGCCGCCGAGGCAGTAGCCGTGAATCGCAGCGACCGTCGGCTGCGGCAGCGCCGCGACGCGCTCGTAGACGGCACCGGACTCCCGGTAGTACGCCAGGATCGCGGCCGGGTCGTTGCCGCGAAACTCGGTGACGTCGGCGCCCGCCGAGAACGCGCGCCCGTCGCCCGTCAGCACGACTGCGCGGCTCTCGCGGGCTTCCTGGCGCTCCAGGGCCTGCAGGAGCTCGCGCTCGAGCTCGGCGGAGAGCGCGTTCAGCTTCTCTCCGCGGCGCAGCGTGACGCACGCAGACCGTGCCCTCGAGCCGCGCGTCGACCAGCCCGCCCATGCAGTCCGCGAGTGTACGCTCCCTGTGTGCCCACCGTCTCGCGCCTCTGCGTGACTCCGGTCAAGGGCCTCGCGCTGCACGAGCCCGACGAGGTGCGCCTCGCGCGAGCAGGGCGTTGCCGAGAACCGCCGCTTCTTCCTCGTCGACTCGGTCGGCTTTCTCTTCTCGGGGATCAATCACGGCCCGCTCTGTCTCGTGCGGGCCGAGTACGACGCCGAGCGCGGACTCGCTGAGCCTCGAGTTTCCCGACGGCAAGGTCGTCGAGGGGAGCGGCGTCGCCGGGGGCGACATCGTCGAGACGGACTTCTACGGAGACCGCATCGTACGCAGCCGGGTCGTCGAGGGCCCGTTCGCCGAGGCGCTGTCGCGCTACGCCGGCAAGGAGCTGCGGCTCGTGCGTCCCGAGCGCCTGGGCGACGGCTGCGACCTGCAGCCGGTCACGCTCCTGTCCGACGCCTCCGTCGAGGAGCTGCGCCGCCGCGCCGGCCGAGACGAGCCGCTCGACGGGCGCCGCTTTCGCATGCTGATCCACCTCGAAGGCTGCGAGCCCCACGAGGAAGACACGTGGGACGGTCGTCTGCTTGGCCTCGGTGAGGCCCTCGTCCGTGTCGGCGGCCCGGTGCCTCGCTGCGCGACGACCACGCGCAGCCCGGACACCGGCGTCCGCGACTTCGACACGCTCCGCGCGATCAAGGCGTACCGGGGCCTGCGCGAGGGCAAGAAGATCGATTTCGGCGTCTACGGGACGGTCGAGCGGCCGGGCACCGTCCGCGTGGGTGACCCGGCCGTGCTCGAGTAGGAGGAGAAGGATGGCGACGACAACACCGGTAGAGATCGACCGCGAGCGGATCGACGAGCTTTCCGCGCGCGAGCTCGCGCGCCTCAACGACTCCACGCCGGGCTCGGCGCACATGTACGAGCGCGCGAAGGAGACGCTGTCCGGCGGGGTCGCCTCCACCTACCAGGTGCGCGAGCCGTGGCCGATCTACCTCTCGCACGGCAAGGGGGCGCGGGTCTGGGACGTCGACGGAAGCGTGCTCCTCGACTTCCACAACGGCTTCGGCTCGATGGTGCAGGGCCACGCGCACCCGGTGATCTCCAAGGCGGTACAGGAACGCATCGAGCTGGGCACCCACTTCGCGGCGCCGACGGAGGACGCTGTCGTCGTGGCCGAGGAGCTGGCGCGGCGCTGGAAGCTGCCGAAGTGGCGCTACGTCAACTCGGGCTCCGAGGCGACGATGGACGCGATCCGCATCGCCCGTGCTGCGACCGGCCGCGACACGATCATGAAGATCTTCGGCTCGTACCACGGCCACCACGACTACGTGATGGTCTCGATCGGCGTGGCCTACGACCAGATCGGCGACCGCGACGACCTCGCGTCCCTGCCGTACGGCGCCGGGATTCCGAAGGTCGTCTCGGACATGACGATCCCCGTGCCGTTCAACGATGCCCCTGCCATGGAGCGGCGTATCGAGCGCCTGATCGACGAGGGGCGCAAGCCCGCCTGCGTGATCATGGAGGCGGCCATGATGAACCTGGGGGTCATCCTGCCCCAGCCGGGCTATCTGGAAGCGGTGCGCGAGGTGACGCGCCGCCACGACATCATCCTGATCTTCGACGAGGTCAAGACCGGCCTCTGCATCGCGGCCGGGGGCGCCACCGAGCGCTTCGGCGTGCAGCCGGACATGGTGACCCTCGCGAAGGCGCTCGGCGGGGGATTGCCCTCGGGCGCGATCGGCGGCACCGAAGAGGTGTTCGAGGTCGTCGAGAACGGCGACGTCTACCAGGTGGGCACGTACAACGGGAACCCGCTCGTCATGGCGGCTGCACGGGCGAGCCTCCTCGAGGTGCTCACGCCCGAGGCCTACGCTCACCTCGACGCGCTGAACGAGCACATCCTCAACGGCTGCCAGGGCGTCGTCGAGAAGTACAACCTGCCGGGCTACGCGGTGGGAGTGGGCTCGAAGGGTTGCGTCACGTTCTCGCCGAAAAAGGTCGTCGACTACGAGACCTTCAAGGAGAACCAGGACGCCGAGCTGTCCGAGCTCTCGTGGCTGTACAACATGAACAGGGGAATCTTCATGACGCCCGGCCGCGAGGAGGAGTGGACGCTGTCCATCACGCATACGTTCGAGGACTGCGACCGCTACGTGGAGGTCTTCGAGGAGATGGCGCGCGACCTGACCGGGTGACCGCATGAGCGGGGCCGGGGATCCGAAGGATTCGACCGGCACGAGCCCGCTCGTGCAGGAGCTGCTGGCCCGGATCGCCGAGCGCGTCCCGGCCGCGCGCTTGCCGGCCGTCCGCGAGTTCGCGCGCGCGTACGTCCGGCGCATCTCGCCGGAGCTCGTTCCCGATCTCGTCGCCGAGGAGCTGTTCGGCCAGATCATGGGCCTGTTCGAGCTGGCGGACAGGCGCGGGACGGAGCCGTTCACCGTCCGGGCCTTCAACCCGACACTGGCGAGCGACGGCTACGCGACGGTCGGGTCGGTCGTGGAGACGAACTGCGAGGACTCGCCGTTCCTCGTCGACTCGGTCGCGGAGGAGCTTGCCGCGCAGGGCCTCGAGATCAGGCTCGTCATCCACCCGGTGATCGGCACCGAGCGGGACGCCGAGGGCCGCATCCGCCGCGTGCTGCACGCGCGCGAGGCGCCGACCCGCGAATCGGTCATGCACTTCGAGGTCGGCCGCCACCTGGCGCCGGAGCAGCTGAAGGAGCTCGAAGGCCGCATCCGGCTCGTGCTGGGCGACGTCCAGGCCGCGGTACGGGACTTCGATGCCCTGCAGGCACGGGTACCGACGATGATCGAGGCGGCCCGGACCGGCACCGCCCGCTACGCGGTGGACGAGATCGAGGAGGCGCGCGCGTTCCTCGAATGGCTGCTCGACGGCAACTTCGTCTTCCTCGGCTACCGCGAGTACGCGTTCGTGGACGAGAAGCTGTCGCTCGTGCCGGGAGTCGCGCTCGGGATCCTCCGGGACGACACCCGCTCGCGCTACTCGACGCCCGTCCCCGTCGACGCCATCGAGCCGTCGCTGCGCGAGCGCCTGCAAGGCGGCAACCTCCTCGTCGTCTCCAAGACGAATCGATTCGCAACCGTCCACCGGCGCGCCAAGATGGACGACATCACGGTCAAGCGCGTCGACGCGCAAGGCAACACCGTCGCGCTGCACCGGCTGCTCGGTCTCTTCACGCGCAAGGCCTACGTCGAGCCGGCGAGCAAGACGCCGATCCTCGCCCGCAAGCTGCGCCAGATCGCCGTCGCCGAGGACTTCCTCGAGGGCTCGCACGACTACAAGACGCTCGTCGAGCTCTACGAGTCCTTCCCCAAGGACGAGCTGTTCTCCGCCAGCCCCGAAGAGCTGCGGCAGACGCTCGTCCGGCTGATCGATCTCCAGGAGCGGCGAGGCATCCAGCTCTTCATCCGCCGCGACCTCGACGAGGAGCGGGTCTCGGTGCTCGTGGCCCTGCCGCGCGACCGCTTCAACGCCGAGCTGCGCCAGCGGCTCCAGAAGCTGTTCCTCGAGCGCTTCAACGGCTCGTCGGTCGACTACCACCTCTCGCTCGGCGACGAGCAGCAGGCGCGGATCCACTTCACCGTCCACGTCGACGGCCCGATCCCCGAGGTCTCGTTCGCCGAGCTCGAGCAGGAGGTCGTGTCGCTCACCCGCACCTGGGACGACCGCCTGCGCGAGCGACTCGTCGCGCTCCACGGGGAGGAGCGCGGCAACGCGCTCGCCGACAAGTACGAGCGCGACTTCCCCGACTACTACAAGGCCTCGACCGACGTCTACCTCGCGCTGCTCGACATCGAGCAGTTCGAGCGGCTCGACGCGGGCGAGCCGTTCGCCGTCGGTCTGCAGAACGAGCGCGGCCAGGAGCAGAACCTGACCCGCATCGGGCTCTACAAGACGGCGGGGAAGGTCAGGCTGTCGGACTTCCTGCCCATCCTCGAGCACCTCGGGCTCGCGGTCGTCGAGGAGGTTCCGACCCGTCTGAACCGCGACGGGGACGTCTACCTGCACGACTTCGGCGTGCTCGACGAGCACGGGCGGACGCTCGATCTCGCCGGACTGCGGCGAGCGCGTGGCGGAGGCGATCTCGGCCGTGTGGCGCGGCGAGGCCGAGTCGGACTCGCTCAACCGGCTCGTCATCAACGCCGGGCTGACCTGGCGCCAGGTCGCCGTCCTGCGTGCGTACCGGAGGTACCGGCAGCGCGTGACCTCGGCCTTCACCGAGGAGTACCAGAACGACGCGTTCGCGCACAACCCGCACATCGCCCGCGCGCTCGTCGAGCTTTTCGAGGTGCGTTTCGACCCATCCGGCGAGCGCAATCTCGACGGCCGAGCAGGCCGTGCGCGCTTCGGATCCTGGCCGACCTCGACGCAGGTCAAGTCGCTCGACGAGGATCGCATCCTCCGCGCCCAGCTCGGCCTCGTCGAACGCCACCGTGCGCACGAACGCGTTCCGCCCGCTGCAGCGGCACCTCTCGTTCAAGCTCCGCTCGGCCGACGTCCCGGACATGCCGAAGCCGTTTCCGCTCTACGAGATCTTCGTGTACTCGCCGGAGATGGAAGGCATTCACCTGCGCGGCGGCAAGGTGGCGCGCGGCGGGATTCGCTGGTCGGACCGGCGGGAGGACTACCGCACCGAGATCCTCGGCCTGATGAAGGCGCAGATGGTGAAGAACGCGGTCATCGTCCCGGTCGGCTCCAAGGGCGGCTTCGTGCTGCGCCGCCCGCCGGCCGAGAAGGAGGAGCTCGAACGCGACGTGGTCGCCGCAGTACTCGACGCTCGTCCGCGGCATGCTCGACCTGACCGACAACCGCGTCGCCGGCGAGGTCGTTCATCCCGCGGGCGTGCGCGTGCTCGACGAGACCGACCCGTACCTCGTCGTGGCCGCCGACAAGGGCACGGCGACCTTCTCGGACGTGGCCAACGCCATCGCCGCCGAGTACGGCTTCTGGCTCGGCGACGCCTTCGCCTCCGGCGGGTCGCACGGCTACGACCACAAGCAGCTCGGGATCACCGCGCAAGCGGCGCCTGGGAGTCGGTGAAGCGCCACTTCCGCGAGCTCGGCCACGACGTGACGACGCGAGCCGTTCACGGTCGTCGGGCATCGGTGACATGTCCGGCGACGTCTTCGGCAACGGCATGCTGCTCTCCGAGCAGATCCGGCTCGTTGCCGCGTTCGACCACCGGCACGTGTTCATCGACCCGAAGCCGGACCCGGCGAGTCGTTCGCCGAGCGCAAGCGCCTCTTCGAGCTGCCCGGGTCGTCGTGGGACGACTACGACCGCTCGAAGATCTCGCCCGGGCGGCGGCGTCTGGTCGCGCCAGGAGAAGTCGATCCCGCTGTCGCCGGAGGCGAAGGAAGCGCTCGGGCGTGAGCATGGACGCCGCGACGCCGAACGAGGTGCTCTCGGCGATCCTCAGGGCTCCGGTCGACCTCCTGTGGAACGGCGGCATCGGCACCTTCGTGAAGGGGACGGACGAGAGCCACGCCGAGGTCGGCGACCGCGCGAACGACGCGATCCGGGTCAACGGCGCGGACCTCCGGGCGCGGGTCGTCGCCGAGGGGGGCAATCTCGGGCTGACACAGCGCGGTCGCATCGAGTACGCGGATGCCGGTGGGCGCGTCAACGCCGACTTCATCGACAACTCCGCCGGCGTCGATCTCTCCGACCACGAGGTCAACCTGAAGATCCTGCTCGGGATCGCCGTCGCCGCCGGGGATCTCACGCAGAAGCAGCGCAACGAGCTCCTCGACGCGGTGGAGCAGGACGTGGCCTCGCACGTCCTCTACGACAACTACCTCCAGGCACAGATCCTCTCGCAGGAGGTGGTGGTCTCGGCCGAGCGCATCGAGGCATACGAGGATCTCATGCAACGTCTCGAGGCGGACGGGGAGCTGGAACGCGAGATCGAGGCCCTCCCGTCGGCGGAGGAGATGGCCGAGCGTGCCCGGTCGGGCCGGGCGATGGCACGGCCCGAGCTCTGTGTCCTGCTCGCCTACGCAAAGCGCAGCCTCCAGCACGCGATCGGCAGCTCCACGCTCCCGGACGATCCGTTCCTCGACAACGAGGTGCGCCGCTACTTCCCGGCCCCTGTCGTCGAGCGGTTCGGCCACCTGATCGCGCAACATCCGCTGCGTCGAGATCTGGCGGCGATGCTCACCGCCAACGCGATCGTCAACGACCTCGGCGTCACCTGGGCCTCGCGGCTGGGCGCGGAAACCGGGCGCCGAGCCCGCCGAGGTCGCGCGCGCGTACTGGATTGCCCGCTACGTCACCGGAGCCGAGCGGCGCTGGGCGGACGTCGAGGCGCTCGACGGAAAGATCGATCCCGTCACCCAGAACGTTCTGATGGTCGGCGTGGACACGCTCGTCGAGGACGTCGCCCGCTGGTATCTGCTGAGCGCGCCCGGCGCCCCTCTCGGTGAGACGATCGAGGAGGCGGCGCCCATCTTCAGCACGCTCTCGGCCGCGATCGAGTCGGCAGGCTCCGACGCCTGGCGCGAGGCACGTGAGGCGATCGTCCGCCAACTGGTTGCCGAGGGGGTGCCGGAAGAGCTGGCCCGCCGCCACGCCTATCAGCCCGAGCTGGCGCACGGGCCCGACATCATCGCGGTCACAAAGGCGACCGGCCGGACGCTCGACGAGGTGGCGAGCGCCTTCTACCTCGCCGGCGAACGCTTCCACCTCGACTGGCTCGAGCATCGCCTCGTGGAGCTGCCCGACGGATCCCGGTTCGACCGCTGGGCGACCCAGGCCGTGGGCGACGACCTGATGACCCTGCGACGCGACATCGCCCTGCGCGTGCTCGACTCGGCCGACGGCCGGCCGATCCCGCGCGCGATGGAGGATTACCTGGAGCGGCGATCGGAGCCCTACGAGCGTCTCAACCGCCTCGTCAACTCGCTCTCGGCGCAAGGCGAGTCCAGCCTGGCGGCGCTCACCGTGGCGCTCCGACAGGTCCGCGGGCTCGTCGGCTAGGAGCGGCCGAAGGCCGCGGGCGGCTGAGCGGCCGGCTCGGCCGGCCGCGACCCGCCTGGGAGCGGCCGAAGGCCGCGGTCACGCACGGCGGGCGAGAGCGCGCCGTGCAGCGGCCGCGCTGAAGGCGCGAGGCCGCTGGTCGCTCAGCCGCCGGGGTGCCCGGAGGACCCACGGTTATCATCCGCGCCTCGTGGAAGGCTTCGGTCTCTATCTAGCCTTTCTGATCCCGCCGCTCGTGCTCGGCCTTGCCGTGCAGGCGTGGCTGAAGAAGTCGTTCGCGCAGAACGCGGCCAAGCAGGTTGCCTCGGGCCTCAGCGGAGCGCAGGTAGCCCAGCAGATCCTCTCCCGCAACGGCCTCGAAGCGGTCCCCGTGGGCCAGGCCCCGGGTGGCCCGCTCTTGGACCACTACGATCCGCGCAGGCGCGCCGTCTTCCTCTCACAGGCCGTCTACGGGCAGAGCTCGATCGCCGCCTCGGCAGTGGCCGCCCACGAGGTAGGCCATGCGATCCAGCACGCAACGGGGGACGCGTTCATGCGTTTCCGCTCGGCGATCTTCCCGACGGTGGCCATCGCGTCCAGCGTCTGGATCTGGCTCTTGCTGGCCGGGGCTCTCTTCAGCGCGACCGGCTTGATCATCGTCGCTCTCGTCCTCTACAGCATCGTCGTTCTCTTCCACTTCGTCACCCTTCCGGTCGAGTTCGATGCGTCCAAGCGCGGACTCGCCCAGCTCAGAGAGCTCGGGCTCGTGACCGAGGCAGAGCGCGCGGGAGCGAAGAAGGTGCTGACGGCAGCCGCGATGACCTACGTCGCGGGTGCGCTCGCGGCGCTCTCGCAGCTCCTGTACTACCTGCTGATCTTCCTCGGCAACCGCCAGTAGCGCCGCCCCGCGGGCGGCCGTATCGCGCGCATCCGGTTATCGTTGCGACTCGATGCTGCGCCGCCTCGCGCTGAGCACGGCCTGCAACGTTGCCGCGATCTTCGTTGCCTCGATCTTCATCGACGGCATCGACTACGGCAGCAAGTTCTGGGTGCTGATCCTGGCCGGTCTCGTGTTCGGGATCGTGAACCTGTTCCTCAAGCCGATCGTCAAGCTGCTCGCGCTCCCGCTCGTCGCCGTGACGCTCGGGCTCGTGCTGTTCGGCGTCAACCTCCTCATGCTCTACATCACGAGCTGGATCGTGGGCCCGTTCGAGCTCGGCAGCTTCTTGGATGCGATCTGGGCGACGCTGATCATCTGGGCCGTGAACGTCGTTCTCCGCGCAATCTTCGACGCTGAGGATCGGGGTAAGAGGAGCTGAGCCTCGCGCCGCCGACGGTGATCGAGGGGGACGGCTTCCGCCTCCGGCCGCCGGGCGAGGAGGACATCGCTTTCCTGGTGGAGCTCGCCGCTCGACCGGAGGTCGCCGACTATCTGTCCCCGGTGTCGCCCTGGACCGAGGAGCAGGTTCGCGTCTCGATCAACGCCGAGGAAGGCGACCCGGCGCGAGAAAGGCGCTTTGTCGTCGACGTCGAGGACGGCGCCGCGTGGCGGCCGGCGGGCGCGCTCGCCTGCGCGACCGCCAACTCCCGCGCCCGGATCGCTCACCTCTTCGGGGTCATGATCGCACCGGAGGAGCGGGGGCACGGGATCGCAGAGCGAGCTACGAGGCTGCTGTCACGACACCTGATCCGCGAGCAGGGCTACCACCGCGTTCAGCTCGAGGTGTACGGCTTCAACGAGCGCGGCCAGCGACTCTTCGAGCGGGCGGGCTTCGTTCGCGAGGGCGTGCGCCGCAGGGCGTACTGGCGGCACGGCGCCTGGCAGGACGGAATTCACTACGGGCTCGTCGAGGAGGACCTGTGAGCGACCCCGTCGCGCCGGAGGTGGGCTGGCGGCGCGTCGGCGTCTTGCGGCCGTTCGCGATTCGCGATTTTCGCCTGCTGTGGTTCGGGATGAGCGTGTCGCTGTTCGGCGACGGCGTCTTCTACGTCGCGCTCGTATGGCAGGCCTACGAGCTCACGGAGAGCCCGGGAAAGGTCGCCCTCATCGGGCTCGCCTGGACGGGCCCGATGGTCGCACTGCTCCTGGTCGGGGGCGTGATCAGCGACCGCTTCGACCGACGTCTCGTGATGATCGTGTCGGACGTGATCCGCGCCTGCGCCGTGACCGTCCTCGGGCTCTTGGCCGTAACGGGCCGCATCGAGCTCTGGCATCTCGTCGTGCTCGTCGCGGCCTACGGGGCCGGGGACGCGCTCTTCCCCGGTGCCTTCAACGCGCTCGTGCCTCAGCTCGTGCCGACTGAGCAACTCGTCCAGGCGAACTCGGTCGACCAGCTCGTGCGCCCGCTCATGCTGCTGATGATCGGGCCCGCCGTGGGCGGCGTCGTCGTCGCGCCGGCCGGGGCCGGCACGGCGTTCCTCGTCGACGCCGGCACGTTCGCCGTCTCGACGTTGGCGCTCGCGCTCATGCGCTCACGGCCGGCGCAGCGAAGCTGGGGCCCGCCGAGGTGGGGATGCTGGCCGAGATCCGAGAAGGGTTCCGCTTCGTGCGATCGGAGACGTGGGTCTGGGGGACGCTCGTATGCGCGTCTCTGTTCCTGCTCGTGTACATCGGCCCCTGGGATGTGCTCCTGCCCTACGTCGTCAAGAACGAGCTCGGCGCCACTGCGCGCGATCTCGGTTTCGTCTACGCGGCGAGCGGGCTCGGCGCGGTGCTCGCGGCGGTCGTCATGGCGCAGCGCCGGCTACCGCGGCGTCCGATCACCTTCATGTACGTCGGCTTCACCCTCGAGGTGGCCATGCTCATCGTCTACGGCGTCGCGGGGGTCATCTGGCACATGCTGATCGCCGCTTTCATCGCCGGCGTGTGCATTGCCAGCGCGAACGTGGTCTGGATGACGCTGCTCCAGCGCCGGGTCCCCGGACATCTGCTCGGGCGGGTGACCAGCCTGGACTGGCTCATCTCGATCAGCCTCACCCCGATCTCTTTCGCCCTCGTCGGGCCGATCGCGGGCGCCGTCGGCGTCCAGGAGACGCTCGTGGCTGCCGGCGTGATCGGCTCCGTGGTCACGCTCGCGTTCCTCTTTCTCCCCGGCATGCGCGATCTCGAGCGGAAGCCGGCGCGGGCGTAGCCCGGCCGTTCTCGATGCTGCCTCGACGACCGCCGGACTACGAGGGTGCGCGACCGCCCGGCGCTCGACGGCGTGCTTCCGGGCGGCGACACTCGAGGCCGTCTCGCTGGGTAGGCTGCACGCATGGAACTCGTACACACGTGTTACCGGATCACGGATCCCGAGAAGTCGGTGGCCTTCTACGAGGCGCTCGGATTCGAGAAGCGCCGGGAGCTGCCGATCCGCGACGAGGCCATCAACATCTTCATGGGCCTCCCCGGCGATGCCGACCGCCTCGAGCTGACCTACAACTTCGGCGTCGACTCGTACGAGCTCGGCACCGGCTACGGCCACATCGCGCTCACGGTGGACGATCTCGATGCCACGCTCGAGCGTCTCGGAGACCTCGGAATCGAGCCGGAACGCCCGCCGTACACGGTGCGCGAGGGCGGCTCGCGGCTCTGCTTCGTCAGAGATCCCGATCAGTACCGGATCGAGCTGATCGAGCGCAAGCCCGGCGGCGACGTCTGACCTCATCGTCCGGGCTGTTCGCCGCGCGGTCCCCGGGCGAGTGGGTTGCGTGCGCGGCGACGGCTTGCCGCACGGTGTCGGCAGCAGCCGCGGAGAGCCGGTGGCGTTCTGGGGCGTGCGGCTTTGCCCGGTCTGAAGTGCTCATGTCACTCGTCGGCGTTGCCTCGTGAGGCTGTGCCCGCAGTCGGGCGTCTCTGGTTCGTGCAGGCGAGCTGAGCGCGACAGCCGGCTGCGATCTGTCACGAGCCCGTGACGAAGACGGCACGCCTCGTCACACATCCGCGCGGATTTCCTCCGTACGGTGTCGGCATGGCCGCGATCGCAACGCCCTGGGGGCGCGCCCTCCTCGTCGAGGAGCTCGAGATCCCGCAGCAGGCGGGCGACCGGGTATTCGCCTCACTGGTGCAGGTGCTCGAAAGCGACGCCGGCGAGCGCCTCGTCCGCTTTGCGTACACGACCGGGGGCGTGGCAAGGCGGGGCCCGGTCACGATGCGGCCGGTCGATCTCGAGGCATTGCGAGCCGGATTGCGCGACCGGCGGGAACTGGCGCGCGCTCTCGGGATGCGGTCGCGATGAAGGCTGTCGACGCGCTCGGAACGCCGACCGAGCGGCGAAGGAGGTGATGCGGAGGCCTCAGGGCATCAAGCTGCGAAGGAACTGCGCGACGCGGGCGAGGTTGATGCTCCAGCCCACGCCGAAGACATGCTCGGTCAGGACCCGATCGTCCTGCGGGTTCCACCAGCGCTCGCGGACCCGCGCGAGCGTGGGCGGGCGGAACTCGTACGGGACGAGGCCGGCAATGCTTCCGTGCCAGGTGCGCTCGTGCTTGGGCTTGCGCAACTCGGTGAGGAGCGCGGCCGCGAGGAGCGCCGCGGCCAGGAGGCGGACAGCCGTCTGAGCGCGCCTGCCCACAGCCGGGCTCAGCTGCGGGAGCGCCCGTGAGGCATCGCGGGCGACACCGCGACGCCGGAACGCCGCGAGCCCATCAGACGCGCGCGCCGATGCCGGCGAGGCCCGCGTGTTCACGCGCGGCGTCCACGAGCGACCCGAGGATGCGGGCGCCGTCCGCCGAGCCGAGCAGGCTGTCCACGGCATGCTCGGGATGGGGCATGAGCCCCATCACGTTGCCCTGGGCGTTCACGACACCCGCAATGTCGTCGTCGGCGCCGTTGGGGTTCTCGCCGGCCTCGTAGCGAAGCACGATCTGCCGCTGCCGATTGAGCTCCGCCAGCAGCCCGGGGGGAGCCACGTAGCGGCCTTCACCGTGCTTCACCGGCAGCACGAGTCGCTCGCCGACCTCGCACCTGGTGGTGAACGGAAGATCGGCGCGCTCGACGCGGACGGTGACATCCCTGGCGACGAAGCGCAGCGACGCGTTGGCCTGAAGCGCTCCGGGCAGCAGGCCCGCCTCGCAGAGGATCTGGAAGCCGTTGCAGATGCCGAGGACGGGCCCACCGGTTGCAGCGAACTCGCCGACCGCGGCCATCACGGGCGCGAAGCGGGCTATGGCCCCGCAGCGAAGGTAGTCGCCGTACGAGAAGCCGCCGGGCAGGACGACGGCGTGGACGTCGGGAAGCGTCGCCGACGCATGCCAGACGAGCACGGCGTCGGCACCAAGCCCGTCGAGGGCCAGGGCTGCGTCCTCGTGGTCGTTCGAGCCGGGGAAGACGATGACGGCGACGCCGGGGCGATCGTCGTCGCCGGTCAAGCGGCCTCCCGTTCGTCGATCTGGATCTCATAGCTCTCGATCAGTGGGTTGGCGAGCAGTCGCTCGCACATCCGCTCGACGGCCGCTCGCGCGTCCGCTGCCGACTGCGCCTCGACGTCGAGATCGATCACCCGCCCGACGCGGGCCTCGCGCACGTGAAAGCCGAGGTGGCCGAGCCCACCGCGGACGGCTTCGCCCTGAGGGTCGAGAATCCCGTCCTTCGGCCTCACGAGCACGGTCGCCCTCATCGCAGCAGCACCGCCGGGTCCTCGACGTAGCGGTCGAAGCCGACACCTGTGATGCGCTCGAACGCGTCGATGTAGCTGGCTCTCGTTCCGTCCACGACATCCGGCGGCAGCTCCGGGCCCGGGTACGCCTTGTCCCAGCCGAGCGCCTCGGTGTAGTCGCGAACCGGTTGCTTGTCGAAGGACGGCTGAGATCGCCCGGGCTCGTAGCCGTCGACCGGCCAGAAGCGGGACGAGTCCGGCGTCATGACCTCGTCCGCGAGCACGAGCCGGCGCTGGTCGTCGAATCCGAGCTCGAACTTCGTGTCCGCGAGGATGATGCCCCGTGCGGCGGCGTGGTCGGCGCCGAAACGGTAGAGAGCGACGCTCAGCCGCTCGAGCTCGGCGAGGACGTCGGGGCCCACGAGCTCGGCAGCCTGCTCGCGCGTGATGTTCTCGTCGTGGCCCTCCGTCGCCTTCGTTGCCGGAGTGAAGATCGGCTCGGGCAGCCGTTCCGACTCACGCAACCCTTCGGGGAGCACGTGACCCGAGGTCGCGCCCGTCCGCTGGTAGTCCTTCCAGCCCGAGCCGGCCAGGTATCCGCGTACGACGCACTCGATCGGGAGCATCTCCAGACGCTGCACCTCGGTCGATCGGCCGTCAGGTCGCAGCGCGAGCAGGTGGTTCGGACAGATGTGGCGCGTACGTGCGAACCAGAATCCCGAGAGGCCGGTGAGCACGCGACCCTTGTCCGGGACCTCGGTCGGCAGCACGACGTCGAATACCGAGATCCTGTCGCTTGCGACGAGCAGCAAGCGCTCGTCGTCCAGGGCGAAGATCTCCCGTACCTTGCCGCTTCCTACATGGACCGCCTCAGGCATGAAGCGCCTCCTCCTCTCGAATCTGCCTCCCCGCGAGCGCACCCAGGCGCTCGAAGATGGTGTCGACGTGTCGCAGCAACTCGTTCAGGTCGAACGCTCGCTCGATCCCATCGTCGCCAAGCCGATCCGCGATCTCCGGATCGGCGGCCACGAGCGACCTGAAGTCGATCTCCTCCTCCCAGGCCCGCAGCGCATGGCGCTGCACCAGCGCGTAGGCCTCGGCGCGCGGCAGGCCGGACTCGACGAGCGCGAGCAGCACACGCTGGCTGAAGACCAGGCCGTGCGAGGACTCGAGGTTGCGTCGCATGCGCTCGACGTCGACGACGAGACCCTCCGCGAGCCACACGAACCGGTCGAGCATGTAGTCGAGCGCCAGGAAGGCGTCGGGAATTACGACGCGTTCGGCGCTCGAGTGCGAGATGTCACGCTCGTGCCAGAGAGCCACGTTCTCCAGCGCCACGAGCGCCGCCGCGCGCACGATCCGCGCGAGCCCGCACAGTCGCTCCGCCACGACCGGGTTGCGCTTGTGGGGCATCGCGGACGAGCCCTTCTGACCGCGCCCGAACGGCTCCGTGACCTCCCGCACCTCGGTCCGCGCGAGGTGGCGGATCTCCGTTGCGAAGCGCTCGAGGGAGGCCGCGACAACCGCCAGCGTGGACATCAGGTCGGCCAGCCGGTCCCGTGGCACCACCTGAGTCGCGGCGGGCTCGCATTCGAGCCCGAGCCGCTCGCAGACAAGCCGTTCCACCTCGGGATCCTGGCCGGCGTACGTCCCGACAGTGCCGGAGAGCTTGGCCACCCGCATGCCTTCGAGGGCCCTGGTGAGCCGCTTGCGGTCGCGGTCGAGCTCGAACGCCCACCCGGCGAGCTTCGCGCCGAAGGTGATGGGCTCCGCGTGCACGCCGTGCGTTCGTCCCACCATGACCGTCTCGCGATGCTCCTCCGCGCGGCGGACCACCGCCGCCAGCGCTCGGTCGAGCCCCTCGAGCAAGAGGCCCCCCGCTTCGCGCACCTGCAGCGCGAGCGCCGTGTCGAGGATGTCCGACGACGTCAGTCCGTAGTGCAGCCAGCGACCGGCCGGCCCGACCTGCTCGGCCACCGCGTCGACGAACGCCGCCACGTCGTGCTGCGTCTGCTGCTCGATCTCCGCGACGCGTTCGGGAGTCGGCGCGACCGCACGTGCGCGCAGCTCCGACGCGGCGTCACTCGGCACGATCCCGAGCTGGGCCCACGCGTCCGTGGCCGCCAACTCCACCTCGAGCCAGTGTGCGAGCTTCGACTCCTCCGACCAGACGGCTTGCATGGCCGGACGGGAGTAGCGAGGGATCACCAGTCCATTCTACGGGCGGCGTCAGCCGCCCCCGGGGCAAGCGGCGCGAAGCGCCGCGCGCAGCGGCCGCGCCCGGAGGCCGCCAGGCCGCGAAGCATCTCCGAGCCCGAAGGGCTCGGTACGAAATCGCCAGCGAACGCCGAGCGGCGCGCCGCGGAAGCGGCGCGGCCGCGCATCACCACCGAGCCCGCAAGGCCTCGGTCGACTCCGACGACGGCCGCCTAGAGCTCGAGCGAAGGAGGCGCCGGGGGGCTGTAGGCGCCCCCCTGAGCGAGAATCTTGGCCGCCAGGATCGCCGCGTTCTTGGCGCCGTTGACCGAGACGCAGGCGACCGGGACGCCGGGCGGCATCTGGGCGATCGAGAGCAGGGCGTCGAGGCCGCCCATCACGCTCTTCGACGATGTCAGCGGCACGCCGATCACCGGGAGCTCCGTATAGGCGGCCACCACGCCCGGCAGCGCCGCGGCCATTCCCGCGCCGGCGATGATCACCCGTACTCCGCGCAGGGCCGCCGTCGACGCGTACTCGGCGACACCACGCGGATCTCGGTGGGCGGAGAGAACACGAAGCTCGTTCGAGATGCCTCGCGCGTTCAGCTCCTCGACGGCCGCTTCGATCGTCTCTCGATCCGACTCGGAGCCGATGAGGATGCCCACGAGGGGACCCGCGTCGGCGAACTCGCCGAAGATCGCGAACGTCTCGGGAGTGGCTTCAGGCTGAGACACGGGCCGCTCGCAGCGCAATGTCGCGTCGGTACTGCATGCCGGGGAAGTCTATGAGCTCGATGGCACGATAAACACGCTCTCGCGCCGCGCTCACGGTGTCGCCGAGCGCGGTCACGTTCAGGACGCGACCGCCTGCGCTGAGCAGCGTGCCTTCGCGGAGCGCTGTGCCTGCATGGAAGACGATCGCGCCGGCCGCCTCGGCCTCGTCGAGCCCGCCGAGCAGGACGCCGAGCTCGCTCGACTCGGGATAGCCGGCCGAAGCCAGCACGACGCTGACGGCGCAGGAGGCCGACACGGCGACCTCCACGCGGTCGAGACGCCCGGTGGCGGCGGCCCAGAACAGCTCCAGCGCGTCGCTCTCGAGCCGCGGAAGGACGACCTGGGTCTCGGGATCGCCGAGGCGGCAGTTGAACTCCAGCACCCGCGGGCCCTGCTCGGTGAGCATGAGGCCGGCGTAGAGACAGCCGACGAACGGCGCGCCTCGGGCGGCGAGCTCCGTCGAGCACGGGCCGGTGCACGGTCTCGACGATCTCGTCGATCACCTCCGGCGTGAGCTGCGGCACGGGCGAGTAGGCGCCCATGCCTCCGGTGTTCGGTCCCGTGTCGTCGTCTCCGAGCCGTTTGAAATCCTGGGCCGCGGGGAGCGCCGCCGTGCCGGCGCCGTCGGACACGACGAGGACGGACGCCTCCTCGCCCTCGAGCAGCTCCTCGATCACGATCGCGTCCCCGAACGCCCGGGCCCGAGGCAGCGCCTCCGCGACCTGCTCCTGCGTCTGGCAGACGAAGACGCCCTTGCCCGCCGCGAGCCCGTCGGCCTTGATCACGCAGGGTGCGCGTGCCTCCTCGAGCGCCGCGGCCGTCGGTACGCCTGCCGCCTGCATCACCTCTTTCGCGTAGGCCTTCGAGCCCTCGATCCGAGCCGCCTGCAGCGCCGGGACCGAAGACTGCGACCCCGGCGTGCCGCAACGCGTCTGCGGCGCCGGCGACGAGCGGCGCCTCCGGCCCTACGACGGCGAGGTCGATGCGGAGCGCGGTGCACAGCTCGGCGAGACCCTCGACGTCGTCGGCGCGCACCGGGTGGCAGCGTCCGAGCCGGGCGATGCCTGGGTTACCCGGCGCTGCATGCAGCTGCGAGAGGCGCGGGCTGCGAACGAGCGCCCGCGCGATCGCGTGCTCGCGACCGCCGGATCCGACGACGAGGACTCGCACGGCGCGAGTCTACGACGTGGTCAGGCGGTCAGAGCGCCGGGAGCGTCCGGCGCTAGCCCGAGACCGCCTCGAGCACGAGGCGCTGGAAATGGGCGATGAGGTTCTCGCTCGGAAGCAGCAGTCGGCCCTTTTCGACCATGCCCGAAGAGAGCCCGCGGTGCACCGACTCGACGAGCGCGTCGTCCTCCGCGCCGACCTGGCGGGCGAACGCCATCATCTCGTCCTGCAGCTCGACCGGGACGTCCGGGGCAAAGAAGTGGTCGGTAGACGCCGATCGCGCTGTCGGGCCCGTCGGGGATCCACGTGTCGATCGAGAGATTCGGCCGTCCGGCCTCGATGTTGATCGTCGCGTTGGGCCACACGAAGTGGTACTGCGCTTCCTTGACCTCTCCCTGCGGGTCGTAGGCCGCTTTCCCGTTCCCGTTCAGCATCGTGGGCCGCACCTGAGCGATCTGGCTCGAGAACTTGCCGCGGGCCGAGATCCGGTAGGCGTCCTCGGCCACGTCGAGCAACGCGCTGAAGCCCGGATGCGCGACCTGGCAGTGGTAGCACTCGAGGTAGTTCTCGATCCCGATCTTCCAGTTCGCCTTCAGCGTCCACTCACGGCGCTCCCGGAACCGAAGCACGCCGAGGTCGAGCCCGCTGCCGGCGACGATCTCGGGCAGCTCGCCGAGCGTGCCCGCAAGCGGCGGCGCGTCGAGATCGGGGTTGACGAAGACGAAGGGGCCCCAGGTGTCCACCTGCACCGGCGCCAGCCCGAGCGCGTTCGGCTCGAAGCCGGGCGCGCCCTCGGAGCGCGGCGCCCGCCGCAGGCAGCCGTCGAGCCCGTACGTCCAGGCGTGGTAGGGGCACTGCAGCGTCCTGCGGTTGCCTTCGCCGGAGGCAACCTCGTGACCGCGATGGCGGCAGACGTTGACGAAGCCGCGTAGCTCTTGCTGTTCGTCGCGGACGACGACGACCGGGATGTGCCCGGCACGACCCACGAAGTAATCGCCCGGCTCGGCGACCTGGGCGACGCGGCCGACGTACTGCCACGTGCGCGCGAAGACCCGCTCCCGCTCGACCTGCAGGAAGGCCGGGTCCGAGTACCAGTGGGCCGGGAGCGTGTAGCCGCGGTCGAGGTCCGCGGCGACGCGCGCCAGCTCTTCGTCGCCGCAGACGATCGCCATCGAGCCCAATTTTACCCGTCCGCCCGGCCTGTCGCCCGTTCGGCAATACCGTTGCCGTCACGGCAAGTGCCGATTTGACACTATCCTCCGCGGCGACGCAGGATCAGGCGGCAACACGGGACAGGGAGCAAAGGAGGCGAGAGGTGGCGACCGATCTCGAAGGCTTCGTCAAAGCCAGGGGACGCGGCAAGCTCGTCCAGGATGTCCGCGCGCGCATCGACGCCGAGGGAATCACGTACATCTACTACCAGTTCCCTTCGGTCACCGGACGGATCATGGGCAAGGGCGTCCCGGCCGACCACTGGGAGACCCTCTGCGAGAAAGGCTTCCAGCTCGTCTACGGCGCGACGGCCAACCTCTTCACCGACCGCCACGGAAACTACATCGGCTACGGCCCCGAGGCCCCGGAGCTCGTCGGCGTGCCGGAGCCCGACACGTTCATGCCGCTGCCCTGGGACTCGAAGACGGCTCGGGTCTGGTGTACCTGCTTCCGCAACCGGGAGGAGCGCGAGAACCCGGGCGCCTTTCTGACCTCCGACTGCCGCGGCAACCTCAAGCGGATCCAGGCCGACTTCGAGCAGCAGACCGGCTTCCACCTGCGCGCCGGCACCGAGCCCGAGATGATGTGGCTCAAGCTCAACGACGACGGCACGCCCTCCGTCGAGGGCATGACCAAGCCCTACTGCTACCACATCGACCAGTTCGCCGAGCTCCAGCCGCTCATCCACCGCGTGGTCGAGTACGGCCAGGCGATGGGGCTCGACATGATCTGGGGCGATCACGAGGACGCTCCGGGCCAGCTCGAGCTCAATTTCGGCTTCGACCGGGCCGAGAAGACCGCCGACAACCTCTCGACCTTCCGCCAGATCTGCAAGGCCGTCGGGCGCGAGCTCGGCGCCTTCCCGTGCTTCATGCCCAAGCCGTTCATGGGTGTCTCGGCGAACGGCTGCCACCACAACATCTCCCTCTGGAAGGGAAACGAGAACGTCTTCATGCCGGACACGGACGACGTCCAGAAGCCGAGCCAGCTCGGGCTCTGGGCGATCGGCGGGATCATCGAGCACCTGCCGGCGCTGACCTGCGTCACCGCCTCCACCGTCAACTCCTACCGCCGGCTCTGGGACACGGGGTTCTGGGCGCCCGTGTTCGCCGACTGGGGCTTTCAGAACCGCACAACCGCGCTGCGGGTCTCGGCGCCCGGCCGGTTCGAGTACCGCTCGGTCGACTCGGCCGTCAACCCGTACCTGTCGATGGCGGCCCTGATCATGGCGATGTGGGACGGCATCGAGCGGAAGCTCGACCCCGGCGAGCCCGAGGAGCGCAACATCTACGAGGCGATGGAGGCGGGGAAGCTCGTCAAGCGAATCCCGATGACGTTCGGCGACGCGCTCGACGCTCTCGAGGGCGACGAGGTGGTCAAGAAGGCGCTTCCGGAGGACATGTACCGTGTCTTCATGCACTACAAGCGGGACGAGTGGGAGCGTCACTGCGCCGAGGTCACGGACTGGGACGTGAAGGAGTACCTGGACGTCTTGCCGTAGGCGCGGGACGAGGGAGGACGGCGGCCATGTGCGGAATCGCTGGGATCATCTACCGGGACGGGTGCGCACCCGATCGGGCGCGAGATGACCCGCATGCTCCAGTCGATGAAGCACCGCGGCCCCGACTCGACGGGCTACGCGCTCTACGGGCAGCCGGCGAACGGCGGCCTCGTCATGCGCTACAAGCTCGCGGACGCCAACACGCCGAGGGACTTCGAGTACGAGGACCGTCTGCGCCGTCATCGCGCGCGAGGTCGAGGCGCGACTCGCTGCGCTCGGCGCCCGTCTCGACGAGGTCGAGGAGGAGACCGACTACGCGTTCCGGGTCGGCTTCCACTACGACGGCGACCTGAAGCTGCTGGCCGACCTGGTCGAGGACATCCCGGATGCCGAGGTGCTCTCGCTCGGCCGCTCGCTCGAGATCGTCAAGGATCTCGGCGACGCCGAGACCGTCGGCGGCCAGTACGGCCTCGACGATTTCGTCGGCACCCATGCGATCGGGCACGTGCGCATGGCGACCGAGTCCGAGGTCGACATCGCCGGCGCCCATCCGTACTGGGCGTATCCGTTCAGCGACGTCGCGGTCGTGCACAACGGCCAGCTGACGAACTACTTCATGTGGCGCCGCCGGCTCGAGCGCTCCGGCCACCGCTTCATGTCCGAGTGCGACTCCGAGGTGATCGCCGTCTACCTCGCCGAGAAGATGAGCGAGGGCTCGAGCCTCGAGGACGCGATGCGCGAGAGCCTCGACGAGCTCGACGGCGTGTTCACCTACATCGCGGTCACGCAGGACGCGCTCGGCGTCGCCAAGGACGAGCTCGCCGCAAAGCCGCTCGTCCTCTACGAGAGCGACGACATCGTCGCGCTCGCCTCGGAGGAGATCGCGATCCGCCAGCTCGTCGACCACGAGATCGAGACGTACGACCCCTACGAGCGCGAGGTGCTGGTATGGCAGCGGTAGGCGAGCGGGGGATCAGCTACGACGCGCGCGGGCTCGCGGAGCCGCACGCCGAGGCCGCCGCAGGTCTCCGAGATCGAGGGCGACAGGGCGCGCGTTCGACGCCAAGGGACCTGACGACCCGCCAGATCAACCTCGAGCTGCGCTGGCTCGTCTACGAGGAGGGCATCAGGGAGGTCACGGTCGAGAACCCGGGCGCGCAGCACTCGCTGGGGGTCGGCATCCTGACGCGCTGCAAGATCCATTTCAAGGGCTCGCTCGGCTACTTCGGCTGCGGTCTGATCGACGGCCCGGAGATCCAGATCGACGGGCGCGTCGGCTGGTCGGCCTGCGAGAACATGATGTCCGGCGTCGTCGTCGTCGAGGTCAACGCCGGCTCGCTCACGGGCGCGGCGCTGCGCGGCGGCGACCTGGTGGTCAAGGGCCGCGTCGGCGCGCGCAGCGGGATCGACCAGAAGGGCGGCACGATCCTCGATCTGCGGCTCGGCCGGCTCGATGACCGGCTTCATGATGCAGCGCGGGCGGAGATCATCTGCGGCGACGTCGGCCCGGGCCTCGGCGACTCGATGTACGACGGAACGATCTACGTCGCGCGGCAAGGTCAAGTCCCTCGGGATCGACTGCGTGCCCGGCGAGTGGACGGATGCGGACACGGAGCTGATCGAGCGGAAGTTCCGGATCTACGGGCTCGGCTCGCCGCCCGAGTTCCAGAAGTTCGTCTGCGGCAAGGTGCTCTACAACTACGACTCGCTCGAGCCCTCCGAGCGCAAGCTCGTGCTCTGATGAGGGGACGGCATGGCGGACGACGCACCCGGCAGGAAGGACGTCCTCGGGCGGAGCCGGATCTTCACGCCCGAGGTCATCAACGACATCCACATCAAGGCCGAGCTCGGCCGCTACCGGATGCGCGGCTTCTCGATCTTCAAGAAGATGCCGCACTGGGACGAGCTCGTCTTCCTGCCCGGGACGCTGACGCGCTTCGTGATCGAGGGCTATCGCGAGAAGTGCGAGACGAAGACCGTGCTCGGCGCGCGCTTCGCGAAGAAGCCGATCGAGCTCGACATCCCGATCTACATCACGGGCATGAGCTTCGGCGCGCTGTCGCTCGAGGCGAAGATGGCGCTCGCCAAGGGCGCCTCGATGGCGGGCACGGCGACCTGCTCGGGCGAGGGCGGGATGATCCCGCCGGAGCGCGACTACTCGACGAAGTGGTACTACCAGTGCATCCAGAGCCGGTACGGGTTCAACCCGCACCACCTGATGCTCGCGGACGCGTGTCGAGTTCTTCATCGGCCAGGGCTGCAAGGTCGGCCTCGGCGGCCATCTGATGGGGCAGAAGGTGACCGAGCAGGTCGCCGAGATGCGCTCGCTCCCGGCCGGGATCGATCAGCGCTCGCCGGCGCGACATCCCCGACTGGCTCGGCCCTGACGACCTCTCGCTGAAGGTGCAGGAGATCCGCGAGGCGACCGACTACCAGATCCCGATCCAGCTCAAGCTCGGCGCTTCGCGCGTGTACGACGACGTGCGCATGGCGGCGAAGTGCGGGCCCGGACATCATCTACCTGGACGGCGCCGAGGGCGGCACCGGAGCCGGGCCCGCACATCGCGACCGAGGAGACCGGCATCCCGCTCATGGCCGCGATTCCCGAGGCGCGGCGCGCCCTCGAGGACGTCGGCCTGGCGGACGAGATCGATCTCGTCGTGGCCGGCGGCATCCGCAACGGCGCGGACGTGGCCAAGGCGCTGGCGCTCGGCGCGAAGGCGGTGGCGATCGGCCACGCGTCGCTGATGGCGCTCAACTGCAACAAGGAGATCCCGGGCGTCACCGACTACGAGGGCACGGTCGGCGTGCCGGCCGGCCAGTGCTACCACTGCCACACCGGCGCTGCCCGGTCGGGATCACGACCCAGGATCCGGAGCTCCGCAAGCGGCTGGTCGTCGAGGACGCCGCGATGCGCGTCTACAACTTCCTGACCACGCTCACGATGGAGCTGCAGATGCTCGCGCGCGCGTGCGGGAAGACGAACGTGCACTCGCTCGAGCCGGAGGACCTGGCGGCGCTGACGGTCGAGGCGGCCGCGATGGCCAAGGTGCCGCTCGCGGGGACGAGCTACATCCCGGGCGTGACCGAGAACGAGATCCTCGCCGAGGTGCGCAGGCTGCTCGCGATCAAGGCCGAGGACGATCTGGAGGCCCACCGGCCGGCGCCGCAGACGTCGAGCAGCTCCGGGTGGCGGAGAGGTGAGCCGAGGTGTCCGAGCACCACCACGAGATCGCACTACGCCGAGCCCGAGAAGATCAAGTCGATCGACGCCGAGTTCCTCTCGGGCAAGCGGTTCCCGTACCAGGAGGACATCTCGCTTCTCGACGACGTCGACCTGCTCGCGCTGACGCCCGGGGAGGACATCAACTGGCTCGAGGACGTGGCGCTCCTCGAGGAGGACGGCGTCCCCGCCGTCTTCGACCGGTACTCGAACTCGTTCATCAAGATCTACTTCCCGATCCCCGAGGGGCAGGAGGACGAGATCGCCCGCAAGGTGCTGATGAAGCACCTCGTCTCGGGCAACTCCTACGGGATCCAGCTGAAGGACGTCCACTGCAAGTTCCCCCAGCCCGAGCTCGGCTCGTGGGTCGAGGGCTCGAGAACGGTCGGCACCGACTGGCAGCCGCCCGTGCTCGAAGGCTGGGAACGCCCCGCCGGGCATTGATCGCCGGCTGAGGGCCGCCGCTACTTCGCCGGTCGCCGCTCGAGCTGTGCGAGCCTGCGGCCGGCGGCGGAGTCCGCAATGAGGGCGGCGAGGCGTTTCTCACGCGTCTCGGGCTTCTTCGCGCTGACCACCAGCCAGACGGCAGTCTTCCGGTAGGAGGGCGGCTGAGCCTGGAAGAACGCCCAGGCCTTCTTGTCGGCACGGAAGCGCCGCTCCTGGTCGGGCTCGAGCACGGGAGTCTCGGCCTGCTCGTGCGAGTAGATGCCGGTCCTCGCCTCGGAGCGGGCCTCGAAGGCGGCGATACCCGCCGGCGTCATTCGTCCCTGCCGCGTCAGCTCTCCGACCTTCCGGACGTTCACGGCGCTCCACGTGCTCCGCGGCTTGCGCGGCGTGAAGCGGATCGCGTAGCTCTCGTCGTCGATGGCTCCGGCGCACGCCGTCGATCCAGCCGAAGCACAGCGCCTCGTCGACCGATTCCGACCAGGTAAGACTGGGCTTGCCCGAGCCCTTCTTGTAGAAGCCGACGAACAGCTCCTGCGCGGTGTCGTGATTCCGCTCGAGCCAGGCGCGGAGCTCGTCCGGTGTCGCGAAGAACGTCGCCTTCACCCGCGTCAGTCGTACGAGATGAACTCGAGCAGGCTGCCGTCCGGGTCGCGGAAGTACACGCTCGTCCCTTCGCCGCGGCCGCCGTTGCGCCGGCTCGGCTGCGCTTCGATCTCCACGCCGCAGCGGCGGAGGTGCTCCGCGGCTTCCTCGATGGGCCCGGGCCAGACGAAGCAGAGATCGCTGTTCCCGGGCGCGACCGGGTGCAACGCGACGAGAGTGCCGGCATCGAAGCCGGGGCCGTGGACGTTGAGCTGCTGGTCTCCGAAGCGGTACGCGTAGCGGCCGTTCGGGTACTCGACGATCGTCGCGCCGACGACATCGCGATAGAACGCGTTCGAGCGCTCCCAGTCGGAGACGTGGATGACGCAGTGGTCGATTCGAATCTCGGTCACGGCGGGCCGCCGTCTGGACCTTAGCCGCCGGAGAGCCGTAGGCCTTGCGCTCGCGTGGGAGTTGGGTGACGCTCTGCGGCGTGAGCGGCGGCTGGACCGGAGAGATTCGCCCGCTCGCTCCCGACGAGGTCGAGCGTGTCGCAGCCGTGCTCGGGCTCGCCCGACTCGATCAGGACGACGGCGTCTACCTGGTCGCCTGGGAGGGCGGCGAGCCGGCGGGGCACGCGCGTCTCGCGTTCACCGAGCCTCCGGAGCTGCAGGACCTGTCGGTTCGTCCGGAACAGCGACGCCGCGGAGTTGCCTCGGCGCTCCTCGCAGCCGTCGAAGGGGAGGCGCGCGGGCGCGGCTTCGGCCGCATCAGGCTCCAGGTGAGCGCCGACAACGGGCCGGCGCAAGCGTTGTTCAGGGCCTGCGGGTACTCGGATGTCGGCATCCCGCCGCAGCGAGTGCGGGGCACGATCGTCCTTCGCACCGGCCCGCTCGAGGTCGACGACGACCTGCTCACGTGGGAGAAGACCGGATTGGAGGCGCAACCGGGCCCTCGGGCGCCGGACTGAGCCGCCGCGGACGAAACGGCCGAAAGGTGCCCTCGGATTCGAGGGCGTAGTATGGCCCCCCGCGACTGAGGAGGTTGGTCATGAGCATCGTCGTTCGCTTCGCTCCCCCGTTTGCAACCGCCGAGCAGTACGACGAGGCGTGTCCGCCGTCTCGAGGCTCAGGGCGACTATCCCCCCGACGGCCTGGACTACCACGTGTGCTTCCTGGTGCACGGGAACGTCCGCGTCAGCGAGATCTGGGACTCGCGTGAGCAGTTCGAGGCATTCGGCGAGCGGCTCATGCCCATGCTCGCCGAAATGGGGATCGACCCGGGCGAGCCCGAGGTGTTCGAGGTCCACAACGTCGTCAAGCGCTAGCGCTGGACTGAGCCGCGGCCGGACGAAACGCGACGCGGCGTACGACGATCAGCGTGGCGAAGCAGACGGCGGCGAGCATGACGTAGGTCGCCGAGTCTCCGGCTCCCTCGGCGAGCTCGCCGCCGATCACGGAGCCGGCGATCGTCCCCGGCGCCCACGCCAGGTTGGCAAGTGAGAAGCCGAACGCGTGATCGAGCCCCACCGCCTCGGCACCGTCGGCCACGATCGCCGCCCCCGGAAGGTACAGCGTGACGAACGCGACGTTGGCTGCCGCGACGAGAACGGCGAACAGCCAGTACTGACGGGTCCAGGGGAGCGCCAGCAGACAGGTGAGGACGACGGCGGCGGCGAGCGCCGCGGCGACGGGCGTCGCACGCGACGTGCGGTCGAGCCAGCGGCCGAGCAGCGGGCTCCCCACTGCCTGAACGCCTGCCGTGCAGAGGTAGACGACGCCGATGCCGGCCACGCTCCAGCCGAGCTCGTTCAGCTCGAGCGGGGCGACCGAGTTCTGTGCGCCGAGCAGGAAGGCCGGCAGCAGGAAGAGCCAGATGCCGAACGCGAGGGCGCGGTGGCGCAGCACGGCGAGCATCGCCCGGACCGATTGGCGAGCGGCGGGGACACCGGGGAGCAGCGCGGCCACCGCTGCGAGGACGAGGAGGGCGGCCGCGACCGCTGCGAATACCTCCTTCGTTCCGTGGCGGGCGGCGAGGACGCCCAGGCCGGGCCCGATGAACGTGCCCGCGACAGCCACTCCGAAGACGATCCCGAGCACCCGTCCGCGCCGGCCGGCCGGCGCGGCGCCGGCGATCCACGCGATGGCGCCCGTCCAGGCCAGCGAGTTCGCCACGCCCTGACCGAAGCGGGCCGCCTGGAGCCCGAGCGTCGAGTCGGCGACGCCGAACGCGACGCTCGCCCCGGCCATCAGGAGGAGACCCACGACGACTGTCGCCTTGACCCCGATCCGGCTGCAGAGCATCCCGGCGGGAATCGCCGCGACGAGGGAGCCGACCGCGAACGCGGCCACGAGCCGCCCGGACTCGGCTGGGCCGAAACCAAGCTTGTCCGCGTAGTACGGCAGGAGAGGCGCCAGGACCTGGACGAGCGCGAGATCGGCGATCAGGACGAGGCAGCAGACGGCGACCAGCCGTCTCAGGCCCCGCTCCGGGGCGGTCACCACGGGCCGTCCCAGCGGCGCATGCCGACCGGCAGTCTACGTCGGCGAAAGCCGTCCGCCCCTGGACACAGGGCTACGATCGACGGTACGTCTCGCGTTCTTCCACCCGGCCCGCGCCCCTCCATCCCAGGCTCGCTCGTGCTGGCGTTCTGGCGTGATCCGACCGGGCAGATCCTCCGGATCGCCCGTGAGCACGGCGACGTTGCCTCGTTCAGGTTCGGCCCGGAGCTCGAGGTGCTCGTGAACGACCCGGAGGGAATCCGGAGCGTGCTCGTCACCGACCAGCGCTCGTTCATGAAGGGGCAGGCGCTCCAGGAGGCGAAGCGGGTGCTGGGGGACGGTCTCCTCACGAGCGAGGGCGAGCAGCATCTGCGCCAGCGCCGGTTGATCCAGCCGATCTTCCACCACCGGCGCATCGGCGCGTACGGCGGGACGATGACGGAGCTCGCGGACCGGCTTCAGGCCCGCTGGAGCGACGGCGAGCGACGCGACGTGCACGAGGACATGACGCGCTTGACCCTCGCCATCGTGGGCCGCACGCTCTTCGATGCCGACGTCGAGGGCGAGGCGAGGGAGATCGGCGAGGCCCTGAACGTCGCGCTCGAAGCCGTCAACACGCTGACCTTCCCGTTCGGGCACGTCTGGGAGCGCCTTCCGCTACCGGGACCGCGACGCTTCCGGCAGGCGTCCGCCAGGCTCGACGAGACGATCTACCGCCTGATCGCCGAGCGGCGCGCGGGCGGCCTCACGGGCGAGGACCTCCTCTCCCTGCTCCTACGGGCGCGTGACGAGACCGGGGGCGAGGGCATGTCCGATCGCCAGGTGCGCGACGAGGCGATGACGATCTTCCTCGCCGGCCACGAGACGACCGCGAATCTCCTGACCTGGATCTGGTACCTGCTCTCGCAGGACCCCGAGGTCGAATCCCGCCTGCACGAGGAGCTCGACCGAGTGATCGGCAACCGGCTGCCGGTCGTGGACGATCTGCCCGCGCTCGAGTACGCCGAGCGGGTGATCGACGAGGCCTTGCGGCTGTACCCGCCGGTCTGGCTGTTCGGCCGCCGGGCGCTCGTCGACTACGAGCTCGGCGGCTACGCGATCCCGCGGCGCTCGATGATCGTGCTCAGCCAGTGGGTCACCCACCACGACCCGCGCTGGTTTCCCGACCCGTGGCGGTTCGATCCGGAACGCTGGGCTCCGGCGGAGGCGGCGAAGCGGCCGCAGTACTCGTTCTTCCCGTTCGGCGGCGGCACGCGGATCTGCATCGGGGAGGCCTTCGCACGCATGGAGGCGAAGCTGGTGCTGGCGACCATCGCGGGCCGCTGGCGCCTGCGGCTCGTCCCCGGCCACCGTGCCGAGCTGCGTCCGCGCATCACGCTGCGCCCGCGCGGCGGGATGCCGATGACCGTCACGCAACGCGGCCAGGGCGGCTGAGCGGCCGGCTCGGCCGGCCGCGACCCGCCAAGAGCGGCCCGGAGGGCCGCGGTCACACCCGGTCGCCACGCGAAAGGGCGGCTGAGCGGCCGGCTCGGCCGGCCGCGACCCGCCAAGGAGCGGCCCGGAGGGCCGCGGTCACACCCGGTCGCCACGCGACAGGGCGGCTGAGCGGCCGGCTCGGCCGGCCGCGACCCGCCAAGGAGCGGCCCGGAGGGCCGCGTTTACCGTCGTTCGACCCTCGAGCCGCCGACGATCTGGTCGCCGTCGGCGAAGCGCACCCAGGCCTTGTGGGTGCCGTCGTAGTCGGGCCCCCAGAGCACCAGCGTCGCGTCTTCGCCCTGCACCCGGCACGGCTCGTCGCCTTCCGGGTCGACCCCGCGCCAGACGCGCACGAACGGGTTGCTCTCCCATTCCTCGCCGATCGTCGAGGGCTCCTTGTGCCCCGGGTGGATCCGCGTCTCGGGCGGGAGCGTCATGAGGCGGTCCATGATCGAGCGGCGGTGAATCTCGTAGGTCTCGCCTCGCGCCGAGCAGCCGCCCACGGTGCCCTTGAAGAGGCAGTCCGCCGTGAGGCAGTCCGTCCCGTTGACGAGAAACGCGACGTGGCCGGCCGAGTGCCCGGGGGTCTCGATCGTGCGGATCTCGAGCGCGCCCGACTGGACGACGTCGCCGTCGGCAACGATCTCGTCGACCCCTCCGACCGCGCTCGCGGTCAGTGCGTGCGCGACGACGGGGACGCCGAACCGCGCCTTGAACTCGGCCGTGTCCACGACGTGGTCGTGGTGCTCGTGCGTCAGCAGGACGTGCGTGATCGTGATTCCCTCGCGCTCGATCGCCTCGTACAGCGGGTCGACGATGCCGTTGCCGTCGACGAGGACGCCGTGGCCGCCTGGGCCGTCCGCCACGAGGAAGGCATTGGAGAGCCAGGACGGATGCTCGGTGCGCTCGATGATCAAGAAGTCCTCCTCGATTCGCCTGCAGTCTCGATCGGTTCGGCGTCAGTCGAACGCGATCACGGTCCGGATGCCTTCCTGGCGCTCCATCGCCTCGAAGGCATCGTTGACCTCGTCGAGGGCGACGCGGCCGGTCACGAGAGCGTCGACGTCGATCTCGCCGGCCAGCCAGCGGTCGACGAGCAGCGGAACCTGCGAACGGCCCTTGACGCCACCGAACGAGGAGCCCGTGACGCGACGCCCGGTGATCAGGAAGCGGGGGATGATGTCGAGGCGTCTCGCCCTTGCCTGCGACGCCGATCATCGTCGCGAGCCCCCAGGCCTCGCGGGCGGCCTCCACTGCCTGGCGCATGACCTGGACGTTGCCCGTCGCCTCGAACGTGTAGTCGGCGCCGAAGCCGCCGGTCTCGGAACGGATCCAGTCGACCGTGTCGTCGGCCGCGACGCGGACGTCGGTGGCGCCGTGCCGGCGGGCCTCGTCGAGGCGGCTCTCCGCAAGGTCGATCGCGATGATGCGCTCGGCGCCGGCGAGGCGGCAGCCGATCACGGCACCGAGCCCGACGAGCCCGCAGCCGAACACGACGCAGGTCGAGCCTGGCTCGACCTTGGCCGTGTAGAGCGCGGCGCCGATGCCGGTCGAGAGCCCGCAGGCGAACGGCGCGCATCCGTGCAGAGGCGCTTCACGGTTGACCTTTGCCAGTGCGATCTCGGGCATCACCGTGTACTCCGCGAACGTCGACGTGCCCATGAAGTGGCGTAACTCCTCACCGTTGCGGGAGAAGCGAACGGTTCCGTCGGGGAGGTACCCGAGGCCCTGCTGGTCGCGGATCGCGACGCAGCGGTTCGTGCGCGGGCTCAGGCAGTGGACGCACTTCCCGCACTCCGGCGCGAACAGCGTCACGACGTGGTCGCCGGGCTCGACGAGCGTGACGCCCTCGCCGATCCGCTCGACCACGCCCGCGCCCTCGTGCCCGAGCACGCACGGGGCGTACCCCGTCGGGTCGGCGCCGGAGGCCGTGTAGAGATCCGTGTGGCAGACGCCGCACCCGACGAGACGAACGAGCGCCTCGCCGGCCTTCGGCTCGGCGAGCTCGACCTCCTGGACGGCGAGCGGCTTGCCGAATTCCTCGAGCACGGCGGCGCGGACACGCATCGCGCCGATCCTAGCGCACGCAACGGGGCCGAAGGCCCCAGCCGTGAAGGGGAGCGGCCCGCAGGGCCGCGGTCACGCAAAGGGGCCGAAGCCCCAGCCTGGCGGCTGAGCGGCCGGCTCGGCCGGCCGCGACCCGCCTAAGAGCGGCCGCAGGCCGCGGTCACGCAACGGGGCCGGAGGCCCGCGCAACCACCTGCAGCGTCTCGAGGCTGGGGTCGGCGCAGTAGGCGATCCGAGTTCCGTCCGCGGCCGCCTCGCGCAGAGCCGCGAGCAGCTCGCGCCCGATGACCTCTCCCGGGGCGATCGCCGGGATGCCGGGCGGGTAGGGAGCGACCGTCTCGGCGGCGACCCGTCCGACCGCCGCCTCCGCGCTCACCGTCTCGCGGGGCGCGAAGAAGGCATCGCGCGGGCTCAGGGCCGTCTCGGGCTCGATCGCCCAGATCGAGCTGACGCCGGCCACCGGTCGCGGCTCGTTGCGCCGCCGCTCGAGCGACCGCTCGACGGCGACGCAGAGCCGCTCGATGCTCTCCTCGGTATCGCCGATCGTGACGAGCGGGATCAGCGTGTCACGGTTGGCGAGCTCGACCCGGACGCCCTCCGACCAGAGATCGGCTTCCACGGCGAGGCCGTCGGCTCCTGTCCCCGGCAGGGACAGCACGAGCTTCGTCGGGTCGTAACGCGCGACGCTCGCCTCCCGTGACTCGAGCTCCGGTCCCGGCACGATCAGACCTTCGATCCGCCGCAGCCGCGCCCTCGCCGTGGCCGCGAGCGCGATCGTGCGACCGAGCAATTCCTCGCCGCGCTGCGCGAGCAGGGCGCGGGTGCGGTCGAGGCTCGCCAGGATCGCTGCGGAGACGCTGGTCGTGTTGAGAGCGTCGAATGCCTCGACGACGCGGGCGCCGTCGAGCAACCCGCCGCGGGAGAAGAGGTAGGCGCTCTGCGTGAAGCCGGTCAGCGTCTTGTGCGCCGACGTGACCATCGCGTCGGCGCCGAGGCCGAGGGTGTGCGCCGGCAGGCCGGGATGGAAGCCGAGGTAGGCGCCCCAGGCCTGGTCTGCGATCACGGCCGCCCCGCCGCGTGCGCCGCCGCGGAGATCCGCGCAACGTCGCTCATGACCCCGACGAAGTTCGGCTCGACGAGCAGCACCGCCCTGACGTCGTCTCGCTCGCGCATCACCGCCGCAATCCGCTCCGATGGAACCCCGAGCGCGAGACCCGTCTCGGGATCCACGTCGGGTCGCACCCAGACCGGCTCGAGGCCTGCGAGCACGAGGCCGGCGAACAGCGACTTGTGGAGGTTCGCGCGACACGACGACGGCATCTCCCGGCCGTCCGGCGGCGAGGCACAGCGCCTGGTTGCCCTGCGTCGAGCCGTTCACGCAGAACCGGCAGAGGTCGGCGCCCCAGAGCTCGGCGGCCAGCTCCTCGGCGCGCGCCAGCACGCCGAGACTGAGGTGCAGGTCGTCGGCACCGGCCGACAGCGGCAGGTCGAGCGCCAGCAGCGGATCCGCGAGCTCGGGCGCGCGCTTGTGCCCCGGCGTCGTGAACGGCGCGATGCCGGGGTCGGCGAGGAACGCGTCGACGGCGTCCGCGAGCGGCGTCGCCGCCTGTCTCGGGTCGGGCATGGCCACATCCTCCGCGCGCGGGCGCGCACGGGTCAACCGGGACCGATCGCGCTCTTGTCTTGCTCTTTCGGCGCAGCCGGGCCTTGCCCGGCTGCGCCACAGCGCGAGCAACGCGTCACTAGTAAAGGAGGGGGCTCGTGGGGGAACCACGGGTTCCCCCACGCTTTCGTATCCCCCCTCAGGGGGAGAACGGGCCGCGCTCGTCTGGGCGATAGTGAGCCTCGTGGGCCTTCGTTCGCCTGAGCACATGCTCAGAGCCCGCTCGGCCGTCGCGCTGCTCCTGCTCGGCGTTCTGCTGACGGTGCTCTCCTTCGCGCTCGCCGCGGACGCGAAGCTGAACGGCCTCGTGCTCGTCGCGACGGGCGGCCTGTTCGTCGTGGGGGGGACGCTGGCGCTCGCGAACGCGCGCCGCCTGCTCGAGGAGGCGATGGCCGAGCGCGGCGAGCGTCTTGCGGAAGCCGAGGAGCGGTACCGCCGGCTCGTCGAGGAGCTGCCGATCGTCACCTACGTCGACGCGGTCGACGACCGGGGCACCACGCTCTTCATCAGCCCGCAGATCGAGCGGCTGCTCGGCTATTCGGTCGAGGACTGGGTCTCGGACCCCGACCTCTGGGTCAATCTCCTGCACCCCGACGACCGCGATCGGGTGCTCGCCGAGAACATCCGGCACAACGCCACGGCCGAGCCGTTCAGGATGGAGTACCGGCTGTTCGCCAAGGACGGGCGCGAGGTGTGGTTCCTGGACGAGGCGGTGCTCGAGCGCGGCGCCGACGGGACCCCGCTCTTCAGCCGCGGCTACATGCAGGACATCACCGAGCGCAAGACGCTCGAGCTGCGGCTGGCAACGGCCTTCCACGACTCGATCACGGGACTACCCAACCGCGCGCTCTTCTCGGACCGCGTCCTGAACGCCGTCGCGCGGCACCATCGCAGCGGGACGGGGCTCGCCGTCCTCTTCCTCGATCTCGACGATTTCAAGACCGTCAACGACAGCCTCGGACATTCGGGCGGCGACGAGGTGCTCGCCCAGGCGGGCGCGCGCGTTCGGGGCTGCCTGCGGCCCGGCGATACGGCGGCGCGGCTGGGAGGAGACGAGTTCGCCGTGCTCGTGGACGAGTGTGCCGACCCGGACGCGGCGGCCGCGGTGGGGCGCCGTATTGCCGCGGCGTTCAAGGAGCCCTTCGTCGTCGGCGAGCGCGAGGCTTTCGTCAGCGTCAGCCTCGGCGTCGCGTTCCGCCTGGACGGGGAGACTGCCGACGAGCTGCTCCGCAACGCGGACGTCGCCATGTACCGGGCGAAGGCGCGCGGCAAGGGGCGCATCGAGATCTACGAGCCGTCGATGCGGGAGCGCGCGCTCGAGCGCCTGCAGCTCACGACCGAGCTCCAGAGAGCCATGCAGCGCGGCGAGCTCGAGCTCGAATACCAGCCGATCGTCGCGGTGGCCACCGGTGGGCTGGCCGGGGCCGAAGCGCTCGTCCGGTGGCGTCACCCGGAGCGCGGCCTGATCAGCTCGTCGGAGTTCATCGCGCTCGCAGAGGAGACAGGGCTGATCGTTCCGCTCGGACGCTTCGTGCTCGAGCGCGCCTGCCGCAGCGCCGCCGGCTGGGTCGACCCGGCCGGCCGGCGCCTGCGGTCGTTCATCAGCGTCAACCTCTCGCTGCGCGAGCTCCAGGAGCCGGATGTGGTGCCCGCGATCGAGGACGCGCTCGCCAAGTCGGGGCTCGACCCGGGCCGGCTCGTGCTCGAGGTGACCGAGACCGTTCTGATGATCGAGCGAGAGGAGATCGTGCCGCGCCTGCAGGCCCTCGGCCGCCTCGGCGTGCGTCTGGCGATCGACGATTTCGGGACGGGCTACTCCTCGCTCGGCTATCTCAACGAGCTGCCCGTCGACATCATCAAGATCGCGAAGCCGTTCGTCGACGCGCTGGACGCGCCCGGCGACGACGGGCTCGCGCGGGCGATCATCGGCATCGGCAGCGCACTCGGCCTGAGCGCCGTCGCGGAGGGTGTCGAGACCGAGCTCCAGGTGCAGCGCCTGCGGGCGCTGCGCTGCGATTACGCGCAGGGCTTCTACTTCGGGCGCCCGTCCGGCGAGAGCGCGGTCATCGAGCTGCTCGAGCGATCCGCGCTCCGCGTCGCCTGAGACTTCCTACAGCGAAGCCCGGAGGATGCCCTCGACGTCCGCCTGCGTGACGGCACGCGGCGACGTGGCGAGCAGGCGCTCCTGGCGCAGCGTCTCGGCGGCCAGCGCCGGCAGGTCGGCCTCCCC
Organism: uncultured Thermoleophilia bacterium; assembly: GCA_963780385.1. Taxonomy (GTDB): domain Bacteria; phylum Actinomycetota; class Thermoleophilia; order Gaiellales; family Gaiellaceae; genus CAWACA01. Next base: position 185,359 of record CAWACA010000028.1, read on the forward strand.
GTAGCCGAGCTCGGCCAGCGACGTCGGCGCGCCGAGGTCGCGCAGCAGCGCCGCGAACGCTTCGCCAGATCCTCACCGCCGAGCAGGCGGGCGGCCTCACGGTGGCGCTCGGGGTGTGACTCCTCCGTGAACCGGAAAGCGGCCGGCCCGGTGACCGCCACCGAGAACCCGTGCGGGACGAACGGATAGGGGTCCGGGTAGCCGGCTCGGCGTCCAGGCGTGCCGCAGCGACGCGATCGGATAGGCGCATGCGTGCGGGATGTGCACGCCGGAGTTGCCGAACCCGATGCCGGCCATCGTGGAGGCGAGCATCATCTCCGTTCGCGCCTCTTCGTCGTGTCCGTCGGCGACGGCGCGGCGCAGGAAGCGGCCACCCGCCTCGATCGCGCGCCGGCACCACACGTCCGAGATCGGATTCGAGCCCTGGTAGGTGGGGCGCTCGTCGGGCGACGTGCGCTCGCGGGAGGTGAACGGACGCGCCGTGTAGGACTCGACCGCGTGGCAGACGACGTCGAGCCCGCAGGAGGCGGTCACCATCGGGGGCAGGTCGAGCGTCAGCAGCGGATCGACGATGCCGACGCGTGGACGGAGGTAGCGGTGGGAGATACCGTTCTTGCCGCCGTGCGGGAGGTCGACCACCGCGGCGGCGGTCGCCTCGGTGCCCGTGCCGGCCGTCGTCGGAACGGCGACGAGCGGCAACAAGGGCCCGGGCACGGGCCGACCGAGGCCGACCGGCATGTTGACGTAGTCGAGCAGCTCACCCTCGTGCGTCGCGAAGAGTGCGGCGACCTTCGCCGTGTCGATCGAGGAGCCGCCGCCGACGCCGACGAAGCCGTCGTAGCCTCCCTCGCGGGCGGCGGCGATGACGTCGAGGAGCGACTGCTCGTCGGGCTCGACGCGGGCAGCCGCGTAGACCTCGGTGTCGATGCCGAGCTCCGCGACCGCGGCGCGGACGCGCTCGGTGATGCCCACCTCGACGATGTGGGGGTCCGAGACGAGCAGCGCGCGGCGCACTCCGAGCCGTCTCAGGTGGAAGCCGGTCTCCTTCGAGGCGCCGGCGCCGAAGACGATCGGCGCGGTCTCGACGGCGAAGACGGTCTCCAGGTCCGTCTGCCGAGCCACTGGGCGATACTACGCGGCCATGGCGGCGAAGGCTCCGACGATCGTCTTCTTCCCGGAGGGCGCCTTCGGCCCGACGAACAACTGCGTCGGCATCGGCGACGTGCTGCGCCGGCGGGGTGCCCGCGTCGTCTTCATCGTCGAGGAGTCGTTCGCCGGGAATCTCGAGGCGAAGGGGTTCGAGGAGCGCCTGATGCGGCTCGGGCCGCCGCCGGACGAGCCGGAGATTCCCGGCCAGTTCTGGAAGGACTTCATCCGCGACACGGCGCCGCTCCTCCGGCAACCGACGATCGAGCAGCTCGGCAGCTTCCTCCAGCCGACCTGGCAGGCGTTGATCGACGGCTCGAAGTACGTGAACGGCCGCCTCGCCGAGATCTTCGACGAGCTTCAGCCCGACGTCATCGTCGAGGACAACGTCGTCGCCTTTCCCGCGATCGCGGCATCCGGGGTCCCGTGGGCGCGCATCGTCTCGTGCAACCCGCTCGAGCTCCGCGACCCCGACCTGCCGCCCGTCTTCTCCGGCTACCCGACGGCCGATCGCGATGGGTGGAGCGAGTTCGAGGCCGAGCATCTGCGCACGCACGACGACATGTGGCACGACTTCGACGCCTTCGTGCAGGAGAACGGAGCACCGAGCCTGGGCGAGCTCGAGTTCATGCACGAGTCGCCGTATCTGAACCTCTACGTCTATCCGGCCGAGGCCGACTATGCGCGCCGCCGGCCGCTCGCGCCGACCTGGCACCGTCTGGAATGCTCGGTTCGCACGACGGACGACGCGTGGGAGGTTGCCCGGCGAGCTGCGCGGACCGCGAAGGGAAGCTCGTCTACCTGAGCCTCGGCAGCCTCGCCGCCGCCGACCTCGAGCTGATGCAGCGCCTGGTCGCGATCCTCGCGGACAGTCCGCACCGGTTCGTCGTGTCCAAGGGGCCGCAGCACGAGCTGCTCGAGCTCGCCGACAACATGTGGGGCGCGGAGTTTCTCCCTCAGACGTCGATCCTGCCGCAGGTCGATCTCGTGGTCACGCACGGTGGCAACAACACGACCACCGAGTGCTTCTACTTCGGCAAGCCGATGGTGGTGCTCCCGGTCTTCTGGGATCAGTACGACAACGCGCAGCGCGTCGACGAGCTCGGCTTCGGCAAGCGCCTGGCGACGTATACGTGCACCGCCGAGGAGCTCAGCGGCGCGATCGACGGCCTGCTCGCCGACGGCGCTCTGCACGAGCGGCTCGGCCGCGTGTCGGCCCGCGTCCAGCAGGAGCCGGGCACGGTCAAGGCGGCCGGTCTCATCGAGCGCCTGGCGAGCGAGCGCGGCCCGATCACGGGCTGACGTGGCTGCCGGTTCTGCCCTGCTCGACTGGCTCAGCGAGCAGCGCTGGTTTGCGGGCAAGGCGCGCGACCCGGTCGCCGCCTCCGTTTGCGCGGAGCTCGAGGCCGGCAACGGCGCGCTGCGCATCGTCGAGGTTGCCTACGCGGCCGGCGAGCCCGAGCGCTACGCGATGCCCACCGGCGAGCCGCTGTGGGGCCCGCTGCTGCGCCTGCTCGCCGACGGCCCGCGCGACGGGTTCCACTGGCGAGGGCCTGTGCCGCCGACGGCGACGACCGAGCGGCAGCTCACCGTCGACCAGTCGAACACGTCGTACGTGCTGGACGACCGTGTTCTCGTGAAGTGCTACCGGCGTCTCTGGCCGGGCGTGCATCCCGAGGTCGAGCTCGTTACGTTCCTCGGCGACCGGTTTCGGGGAGTGCCCCGGCGCTCGGCGCAGTGCACTTCGCCGACGGCTTGGAGGAGTATGCGGTTGCGCTGCTCCAGGAGCTCGTCCCGGCGGCCGAGGACGGCTGGGAGTGGTGCCAGCGCCTCGTCGCGGATGCCGCGGCCGGTGCCGCGATCGACAACCGCTGGGCCGCCGAGGTCGGCGCGCTCACGGCCGAGCTCCACGAGGCGCTCGGCGCGCTCGGGACGCGACCTGCGTCGCCGAGCGATCTCGCGGCCCGCCGAGAGCACGCCGTGCGGCAGGTCGACGCGGTCGAGGGGTTCCTTCCCGCCGAACGGCAGGCGCAGCTGCGCGGAGGTCTCGCCGGGCTCGCAGGCGCGAGAGAAACGATGCTCGGCCGGGTCCACGGCGATTACCACGTCGGACAGCTGCTGCGCTCGGCGCGCCGGGTACAGCGTGATCGACTTCGAGGGCGAGCCGACGCGGCCGCTCGAGGAGCGCCGGGCGCTCGACTCGCCGCTGCGCGACGTGGCGTCGATGCTCCGCTCGATCGATCACGTCCCGCTCTGGGCTCTCCGGGAGGAGCCGGAGCGCCACGAGGTCGGAGCCGCCTGGAGCTCTGCGTGCCGAGCCGCGTTTCTCGAGGGGTACGGAGGCCGGCTCGACCGTCCGCTGCTCCGGGCGCTCGAGCTCGAGAAGGCGGCCTACGAGTTCGGGTACGCGGAGGCGTTCCTGCCCGAGTGGAGACCGGTCGCGGAGGCCGGGCTCGACATGCTGCTCTCCCGCGCGGTGGACGAATGAGCCATCCGAGCGACGCGTTCCTCGCGGACGTGCTGGCGGAGCCGGAGACGCTCGCAGCCGTCCTCGACGCCTACGGCAGCAGCGACAGCCCGCTCGAAGCAATCGGCGCCATCACCGAGCGTCGCGTGCTCTTCACGGGCATGGGGAGCTCCCGCTTTGCGGCGCTTGCCGCCTGCTCGCTCCTCCGAGCCTCCGGCATCGACGCGGCGGTCGAGTGGGCGTCGGCCGAGCTCGGCACGCCGCCGGCGCGGAACCAGCTCGTCGTGGCGATCTCCGCCTCCGGCAACACGCCGGAGACCGTCGAGGCGGCAGAGCGCCATCGCGGAGCAGGCCGGGTCGTCGCCGTCACGAACGACCCCGGCTCGGGCCTCGCGGGCACTGCGAACGTCGTCCTCCCTCTGCTCGCCGGAGCAGAGGCGGGAGGAATCGCCTGCAGGACCTACCAGTCGACCGTGGCCGTGCTGCTCATGCTGTGCGGCCGGATTCTCGGCCGCGCCGACCTCGCTCCGGCGCGCCTCCGACCCGCCCTCGACGCCCTTCGGGGGCTCCACTCGTCGCGGGCCGAGTGGCTCCCCGACGTGGTCGGCATCATTCAGGGCGGCCCCGTGGACGTCGTGGCGCCGGCGGAGCGTTTCTCCTCGGCCGAGCAATCGGCTCTCATGCTGCGCGAGGCGCCGCGCATCCGCGCGGCCGCCTGCGAGACCGGAGACTGGCTCCACGTCGACGTCTACTTGACCAGGCCGCCCGGCTACCGGGCGATTCTCTTCCCGGGCTCGCGCTACGACGACGACTTCTTCGGCTGGATCGAGCAGCGCGAGTGTGCCGTGGTCGCGGTCGGCCGCCGGACGGCCCGGGCCGCGCTCACCGTTGCGTACCCGAGTGCCGGCGACCCGGTCGTCGATCTGCTCGTCGAGACTTCCGCGGTCGAGCTCATCGCAGCGGAGCTCTGGGCGCGCTCGACGTAGCGAGGCACCGTCAGGACGCGGCGTTGTCGATGAGGAAGGCCTGCCGGCCGTTGGCCACGTTGCCGCGCGTGTCCACGACCCGCACCTGGATCGAGTGCTTCCCGTTCCGGACGCTCTTGCTGTCCCAGCCGTGCGCGAGGAACACGCGATACAGGCCGGCACGGTGACGCCGATTCTGGCGCGTCCCTGACGCGAAGACGTCGAAGAAGCCCGCCGCCGGGAGGCGTTGACGCACGTCGAAGGCCGTATGCCAGGGGCCGTCGTCGAGGCTCCAGCGAACGAGCGCAGGCGTCACGCGGGCTTTGTCCCAGGGCGGCGGTGGCCGAATCGCGGGCATGTCGTCGGTCTCGACGACGAGGTCGACGACCCCCCGGACCGAGCCCTCGATCGCGTTGCCGTTGCGCTCGGCGAGAATCCGATCAACCGCGGGAAGCGTGTCGTCGAAGTAGGGGCCCATCGCGCCCGGGCGGAGTGGGTTGACGTACGCGCCGGCCCTCCGCTCCGACACGTGCACGTGCCCCCAGCTCCTCTCGACCCGTCCGATCATCGTTCGGTATGCGACCGCGATGCCGCCCGGCCGCACCGACGGCACCACGTGCCAGTACTCGAGCACGATGCCGTCGGTCCGCTGGATCACGACGACGTCGGCGTGCCGAGGGTTGGCCAGCACGAACCCGGACCCGGTCGCGTAGACCGGCGTCCCGTCCGGCGCCGAGACGTCGGCGCCGAAGTGGAACGAGTACACGGTGCGCCCGACGCCCTCCGCGGGCCCTATCCGGGGATCGCCGAAATTGCCCCGCACCGGGTGCGGGGCGAAGAACGGCTTGACCGGCCAGCCGTACGCGAACGGGCCCGCCGCGAGCACTCGGAGGACGACGCGAACAGCGTCGCGTTTGGAGGCGTCGCCCACGGACTCTGCGCGCAGATCGACGGAGATGGTGGTCCCTCCACGCGCCTTCGCGCCCGGCGTGATGTCGACTTGAAGCGTCGCGCGACGGCCCGGCCCGAGCTCGCCGACGACATACGACCCGGCCGCAACGGCGCCGGTCACGTCCTTTCCGCCCGCGCGGTAGCGGACGGTGTAGCCGCGCCCCGCATGGGGGCCGCGAAGGGCGAACGAGTCCTTCGAGTCGCCGCCGTTCCTCACCCGCAGGACGAATGTCTTCGTCGAGCCCGGTGCCGCCGGCAGCCTCAGCGTCTGCTTCACCGGCGATCCGTGGATGCCGGCGCCGACGAAGGACGAGCTCCCTCGAGGCCGATCGACAGGTCGGGCTGGAAGCCGGCGACGGTCCCCTGCCAGTCCGGGTCTCGATCGGCACCGGGATCGTTCGAGATGGCGTGCTGACTCGAGCCGTCGGCGTTCATCACGTAGATCTCGTCGTTCCCGTCACGGTTGGTCTCGAACGCGATCCGCGACCCGCCGGGGGCCCACGCCGGGCTTCCGGTCCTCGGCGGCGTTCGTCGTCAGCCTGGTGGGCCGGCTCCCGTCCGGGTCGATCGAGTAGATCTCCGCGTTCCCGTCCCGCTCACTGCTGAAGACGATTCGCGCACCGTCCGGCGACCACCGAGGAGCGACGTCGTCGCCCGGGCTCGACGTGATCGGCGCCTGTCCGCTTCCGTCGCGGTGCATGACGAAGAGATCCCGGCTGCCCGCGTCGCCTCGCACGAAGACGATCGACGTCCCGTCGGGTGACCAGGACGCCTCGCCGTCGTTCGAGCCCGGACTGTCGGTCAGGTTCACCGGCGTTGTCCCGTCGGCGCTCATGACATAGATCTCCGCGTTGCCGTCCCGGTCGCTCGTGAACAGGATCCGCCTGCCGTCCGGCGACCAGCTCGGATCCACATCGACCGCGGGATTCGTCGTCAGTCGTCGCTGCTCCGAGCCGTCGGCCGCCATCACGTAGATCTCGGGATTGCCGTCGCGATCGCTCGAGAAGACCAGCATGGTTCCGTCCGGCGACCAGTGCGGGTCGAAGTCGTTCGCCGCAGCCTGCGTCAGGGGCCGCTGGTTGCTCCCGTCCGGGCTCATCACGGAGATCTGCGAGCGCCCTCCGCCACGGGTGGCCTCGAACGCGATCAGCCCGTCGGATCCCGCCGCGGCGTCGGCGGGCAGCACGGCGGTCCCGGCCAGGGCGGCCGCGAGCAGACCGAGGGCGACGCCCCCGATAGGCCTTCGGCCCACCGCGCCAGCCTACTGCTCGCTCTGGATCACCGGGCGCCGCTCGCCCAGGCGTGTCGCCTGCTCGAACGCGTACCCGAGCTCGAGGACGCCCAGGTCGTCACGGAACCGACCGACGAGCTGGACCCCGACGGGCAGGCCTTCCGGCGTGAAGCCCGCGGGAACAGAGATCGCGGGGCAGCCGGTGACGGTGATATCGGAGCAGCTGCGCATCCAGTCGATGTAGGTCTCCATCTGAATGCCTGCGACCTCGCGCGGCCATTCCGTCTCGAGCTCGAACGGCGGTACCTGGACGGTCGGCAGGGCGAGGAAGTCGTAGTGATCGAAGAAGAGACGCACGCGCTCGCGAAGCTCGGTCGAGTCCCGGGTCGCGTTCGCCACGTCCGAGACCGAAAGCCGCCGGGCGAGCTCGACGTTCCAGCGGATCGTCTCCTTGAGCTCGTCGCGGTGATCGTCGTACAGCGGGCCGAGGCCGTCTCGAACGCGACGGCTCGTAGCACCTGGAAGATCTCGCGCGCGCCGGAGAGATCGGGGTAGTCGTCGGTGACCTCGCAGCCGAGCTCCTCGAGCACGGCGCGCGCGGGCGCCAGCGCCGTCTTCACGGCCGGCTCGACCGGAAGCCCGCCCGCGTCCGCGCTCCATGCCACGCGGATCCCGCGTACGTCGCGCTCGAGCGGCCGCGCGAAGGTCAGGCCCGGCTCCGGCAGCGACAGCGGACAGCGGGCGTCGGGCCCTGCCATGGCGGCGAGCAGCAACGCCACGTCGGCGACGGTGCGGCCAGAGGGCCCTCGACGCTGAGCGGCGACCAGGGATCCAGCGACGGCCAGGTCGGCACCCGCCCGGGAGACGGCCGAAAGCCGACGACGTTGCAGAACGAGGCAGGGTTGCGGAGCGAGCCGCCCGTGTCGCTCCCGTCCGCGAGCGGGAGCATCCCGCACGCGAGCGCCACGGCGGCGCCGCCGCTCGAGCCGCCGCAGGTCTTCGTCAGGTCGTAGGGGTTCCGGGTGGCACCGAACACCGCATTGAAGGTCTGCGAGCCGGCGCCGAACTCGGGCGTGTTCGTCTTGCCGAGCGTGACCGCGCCGGCCGCCCGAACGCGTTCGACGAACAGCGACGACTCCTCGGGCACCCAGTCCGCGAAGATCGGGGAGCCTTGCGTCGTTCGAATGCCCGCCGTCAGCGCGAGGTCCTTGTGGGCGATCGGCAGGCCGTGGAGAATCCCGATGTCCTCCCTCGCGGCGAGTGCTCGATCGGCGGCCGCTGCACGCTCCCGGGCGAGCTCGGGCACAAGCGTGACGATGGCATTGACCGCGGGATTGAACCGCTCGATCTGTGTCAGATGCGCCTCGAGCAGCTCGACCGCCGAGACCTTGCCGTCGCGCAGCAGCCGGGCCTGCTCGACGGCCGGCAGGTAGCAGAGATCGGGCACGGCCGGCACCTACCCGGGACGGTCCTCGGCGAGCAGCGAGTACATGACGTAGTCGCGCCGGACGCCCTTCAGCTCCCGGTAGGAGCGCAGCAACCCTTCGCGGCGGTAGCCGGCTTTCTCGGCCACCCGCTGGGAGGGCAGATTCCCGGGCTCGGCGAGCAGTGAGATGCGCGGCAGCCCGAGCTCGTCCATCGCCCAACCGCTCAGGAGCCTCAGCGCACGTGTCGCGACTCCGCGGCCTCTGGCCCACGGGGCGACGCCGTAGCCGACCTCGCCGACGGGCCACGGGCGCGCTGCGAAGCCCGATGCCGCCGAGATACGCCTCGTCCGCCGCGTCGGCGATCACGAACGACGCAGCCTCCCCGGCTTCCCAGGCCTCGGCGCTCTCCGAGAGCCACCGGCGGGCTTCCGCCTCGCCGTACGGATGCGGGCACCATCGTCCAGCGCTGCATCTCGGGATCCCGGCAGGCGTCGACCATCGGGGCGAGGTCGTCGTCTAGGAGCAGCCGCAAGAGGACGACGCCGTCGGTGAGCGGAGGGTCAGGCGGCCGCAGCTTCATCGATCACCAGAACCGCGGCGCCGCGCACGTTTCCCTCGCGGAGCTGCGCGAGCGCCTCGTTCGCCTGCTCGAGCGGATACGCCTGCACCTCGGTGTGGATCGGGATCCGCGGCGCCAGCGCCATGAGCTCCTCGCCGTCGCGCCTTGTCAGGTTCGCGACCGACCGAACGACGCGCTCGCCCCACAGCAGCTCGTACGGGAACGACGGGATGTCCGACATGTGGATGCCGGCACAGACGACGGTGCCGCCCTTGGCGAGAGCGCGCAGCGCCGCCGGAACGAGCTCACCGGCCGGGGCGAAGATGATCGCCGCGTCGAGCTCCTCCGGCGGGCGCTCGAGCGCGCCACCGGCCCACTCGGCGCCGAGCTCGAGCGCAAACCGCTGCGCGTCGTCGTCTCCTTCGCGCGTGAACGCGAAGGTGCGGCGTCCCTCGAACCGGGCGATCTGGATCACGATGTGCGCGGCCGCGCCGAAACCGTAGAGCCCGAGCCGCTCGGCCTCGCCGGCCATGCGCAAGGAGCGGTAGCCGATCGCGCCTGCGCACAGCAGCGGCGCCGCCTGCAGGTCTGCGTATCCGTCCGGGACGGCGAGGCAGAAGCGGGCGTCCGCCGCCGCGTAGGCGGCGTAGCCGCCGTCGAGCTGGTAGCCGGTGAAGCGGGCCCGGTCGCAGAGGTTCTCGCGACCGGAGCGGCAGAAACGGCACTCGCCGCACGTCCAGCCGACCCACGGCACGCCCACGCGCTCACCCTCGGCAGGCCGCTCGACGGCTTCCCCGACCTCCTCCACGTGGCCGACGATCTGATGACCGAGGACGAGCGGCAGCTTCGGCTCCTCGAGCTCTCCGTCGACGATGTGGAGATCCGTCCGGCACACGCCGCAGGCAGTCACGCGGACGACCACCTCGCCGCGGCCGGCCCGCGGTCGCGTCAGCTCGGCCGCGCGCAGCGGCTGCCTCGGCTCCTCGAGGAGCATCGCTCGCATGCCGCTAAGCGTAAGGGGCCGACACGTACGGATTAGACCGCCCCCTCCGTTCGTTGTAACGGGTATGGGCGCGACACGCCTCGACAACATCGAACAGACCTACGGCCTGGTCTGCGACAGCGTCGTCTGCTCGCTCGAACGGAGACGGACGCTCGAGGAGGTCATTCAGCTCGCGGTCGAGATCGCACGCGAAGGCCGGGAAGGCCGGAAGATCGGCACGCTGTTCGTGGTCGGCAGCGTCGACGAGGTGATCGCGAGCTCGCGGCCTCTGCTGCTCGATCCTCTCTTCGGGCACTCGCCGGAGCTGCTCCACATCGATCGCCCGGACCTCCGCGAGACCATCAAGGAGCTGGCGCAGCTCGACGGCGCCTTCATCGTCGGAGACGACGGAACCTTCGTCTCGGCCGGTCGCTACATCGACGTCGATCTGACGGACTCGGCGAACTTCCTGTCGGGGCTGGGCACGCGGCATGCCGCGGGTGCGTCGATCTCGCGGTCGACGGGCGCGATCGCCGTGGTGGTCTCGCAGAGCTCCATCGTTCGAATCTTCGCCCGCGGGCAGGTCAGGGCCGAGATCGTGCCCGAGCTCTTCCTGCTCTCGAAGGAGGGCCTGTTCACGCCGGCGGCCGAGATCCGCCCGGTGCCCGAGGCCGGCATCACGCTCGCCGTTGCAGGGGACACCGCAAGCGGCGCGTGAGCGCCGCGCTCACGGCCACGAGCCGGCGTAGCCGGCTCAGCCGTGACGGGGAGGCCGGCGTGAGCCGGCCGGTCATGCCCCGAGGCCTGCCGTCCCAACTTCCCCGAGCTCTCAGGGCTCGTATCGAGTCGTTCGCAGAGGCACCGGTACAATTCAAAGCGCCGTCTCGTTTCGGCGAGCGTTGCCACCGTGACCAGGGCGGCAGTCGCCTCGGCAAGGCCGCTTCAGGACACCGCCGGGAAACAAACGAGCCAGTTCGGCGTTCTATCGGATAGAGGGGTACCGAAAGCTTGCAACACACGCGCATCCTGCTCGCCGTTCTCGGCGTCGTCCTGATCGCCGGCTTTGCGCTGAACGCATTTCGCAACTCGCCCTCGGACAACCTGACCTACAGCGAGTTCATCGACCGTATCGAGACGCAGCCCGCGTCGATCGAGCACGTGGTGTTCCACCCGCGTGACCAGGAGATCAGCGTCGAGTTCGCGAGCGGGGTCGAGGCCCAGGTCAACTATCCGAGCCCGGAATCGCAGTTCCAGGTCCAGCAGCAGCTCGAGCGGGCAAACATCGAGTTCGACTCGGAGGGGACGGGCTCGTCGATCTTCGGGCAGCTGCTCGCATTCCTCCTCCCGCTGCTCATCATCGTCGTGCTCTTCCTCTTCCTGTTCCGCCGCGCGCAGGGCGGGGCCGGACAGGGTGCCTTCAGCTTCGGCAAGAGCCGCGCCAAGCGGGTGTCCCCGGACGCGCCCAAGGTGAGCTTCAAGGACGTCGCCGGCGCCGACGAGGCGGTCGAGGAGCTCGAGGAGATCAAGGAGTTTCTGGCCCAACCCGCGAAGTTCCGCGCTCTCGGCGCCCGCATCCCGAAGGGCGTGCTGCTGGCCGGGCCTCCCGGCACAGGCAAGACGCTCCTCGCGCGAGCCGTCGCAGGCGAAGCGGGTGCCCCCTTCTTCTCCATCTCCGGCTCGGACTTCGTCGAGATGTTCGTGGGCGTCGGCGCCTCGCGCGTTCGGGACCTCTTCAACCAGGCGAAGGCCGTCGCGCCGGCGATCGTCTTCATCGACGAGATCGACGCCGTCGGGCGCCACCGTGGCGCCGGGCTGGGCGGCGGTCACGACGAGCGGGAGCAGACGCTCAACCAGCTGCTCGTCGAGATGGACGGCTTCGAGGCGAAGGACACGGTCATCGTCATCGCGGCCACGAACCGCCCGGACGTGCTCGACCCCGCGCTGCTGCGCCCGGGCCGCTTCGACCGCACCGTCATCGTCGACAGGCCCGACCGGGCGGGGCGCCGCGCCATCCTCGAGGTCCACACCAAGTCGAAGCCGCTCGTGCCGGCCGTCGACCTCGACGCGCTCGCCGCAGGCACCCCGGGGTTCACGGGCGCCGATCTCGCGAACCTCGTCAACGAGGCCGCACTGCTCGCCGCCCGCCGCGGCCGCAAGGCCATCGGGCCGAGCGAGCTCGACGAATCCGTGATCCGCGTCGTCGCGGGACCGGAGAAGAAGACTCGCCTCCTCTCGGAGCAGGAGCAGAAGATCACCGCTTATCACGAGATGGGCCACGCGCTCGTCGGCCACTATCTGCCCAACTCCGATCCGATCCACAAGATTTCCATCATCGGCCGTGGCCGGGCGCTCGGATTGACGATCTCGCTGCCTCGAGAAGATCGGTTCCTGCAGACGAAGGCTGCTCTGCTCGACGCGATGGCGATGACGCTGGGCGGCAGGGTCGCCGAGGAGCTCGTGTTCAGCGAGATCACCACGGGGGCGGCGAACGACATCGAGCGGGTCACCGACACCGCGAAGCAGATGATCATGCGCTTCGGGATGAGCGAGAAGCTCGGCCCGCGGGTGCTCGGCCGTGACAGCAGCATGCCCTTCCTGGGGCGCGATTTCGGCGCGGCGCCCGATTACTCGGAGGAGCTCGCCAAGGAGATCGACGGCGAGATCCGGCGGCTGATCGAGGAGGCGCACGAGCGCGCGCACGCGGTCCTCACCGAGCACATCGACGAGCTCCACGAGCTGTCGCGGCTGCTGATCGAGCACGAGACGCTCGACAAGGACCAGTTCGAGCGGCTGCTGGCGGGCGAGCCGCCGGACCGGATCTTCCCGGCGCCCCGTCCGCGCACCGGCGCCGACGACGACGCCGAGCCCGACCGCCCGGGGACGACCCGGCCGGCGCCGACGCCGCAACCGCGGCCCTTCCCGCAGCCGGGCACGCCCTAGCCCTAGGCCGAAACGGCGGCGGAGCCGCTGTTATCGGCCGTGGAGGGGCCCGTTAGGGCCCCGGTCTCGCCCTAGGCCGAAACGGCGGCGCAGCCCTGTTATCGGCCGTGGAGGGGGCCCGTAAGGGCCCCGGTGTCGGCGTTCTAGCCCGAAAACGGGGCCCTGGCGGGCCCCTCGCCGGCCGAAACCGGCTTCGCCGTTTCGGCCCGCTGAGATCGGGGCCCTCCGGGCCCCTTCCCGGCCGATAACGGGCTGCGCCCGTTTCGGCCTAGTGCGGTAGCGAGATCGTGATCTCCGCGCCGCCGCCGGGTCGGTTGGCGGCCGACGCATGCCCGCCGTGGGCGCGCGCGATGGCGTCCACGATTGCGAGCCCGAGCCCGGTCGACCCAAGGGCGCGAGCCTCGTCCGTGCGGCTGAAGCGCTCGAAGGCAACGGGGAGAAGCTGGGGTGGGAAGCCGGTGCCTTCGTCGCTCACGCGGAGGGCCACGGTTCCGTTCTCTGCTTCCGCTTCGAGCCGGATGGTGCCCCCGCCGTGGCGGAGCGCGTTGTCGACCAGGTTTCCGAGCGCTTGCTCGAGTCGCAACCTGTCGCCGCTCACCAGCGGATCCTGCGGGGTCGAGACGCTGAGCGTTCGCCCGCTCGGTTCTGCGCGCGGGGAGAAGCGTCGAGCCACCGTTTCCAGCAGGTCACGCGCATGGATCTCGGAACGGCGCAGCGCCAGCTCGCCCTCGTCGGCGCGCGCCAGCACGAGCAGGTCCTCGGCCAGCAGCGCAAGCCGGTCGGCTTCGTCGGCGGCCGAACGGAGCGCGCCCTCGAGCTCGGGAGCCGGGCGGGGGCGCCGCAGCGCCAGCTCGAGCTCGGCCTTGAGCAGCGCGAGGGGCGTGCGCAGCTCGTGGCTCGCCTCGGCGACGAAGCGCCGCTCGCGGGCGACGCCGGCCTCGAGCCGTTCCAGCATCGCGTTCAGCGTCTCTCCCAGCCGATAGAGCTCGTCTCGGGCGGGAGGTAGGGGCAGCCGCTCGCCGGGAGTCTCGGCAGAGATCGCTGCGGCGCGTTCGCGCATTCGCTCGACCGGGCGCAACGCTGCCGCCGCCAGCGCGTAGCCCGCCAGGGATGCCAGCAGGAGAGCGATCGGGCCGCCGATCAGAAGCTGTGTGAGCAGCCCGTCGAGCGCGTCGTCCCGATCCTCGAGCGAGGCTCCGACGAGCGCCACCCGGGTCTCGCCGCCCGATTCGACGGGAATCGCGCGGATGCGAGCCTCGCCGCCGTCGATGCCCGCCACGGGGATCCGGCCGACGACGACCGGCCCGGCGCGGGCACGCGCGAGTGTGTCGGGCGCCAGCAAGGGGCTCGAGAAGCTCGGGGTTGCTCCCAGAAGCGTCCCGTCCGGGCCGAGTACCTGCGCGAACTCGTCTTCGCCGACCGGGCCGAGGGAATCCGAAGGAGCCGTGCCCGACCGCACCAGCGAGGCGAGCGCGTCCGCGCGCAGCATGAGGCGTTCGTCGAGCTGCTCGTCGAGCGAGGACTTCAGGCGCAGGTAGACGAAGGCGCCGAAGCCTGCGAGCACGAGCGCCATCACGAGCGTGAAGACGAGCGTGAGCCGCAGCCGGATCGGGATGCGGCTCACGTCGCACGATCCTCGCGGAGGCGGTAGCCCACTCCGCGAACGGTCTCGATCGAGTCCCGGCCGAACGGGCGGTCGATCTTGTCGCGCAGGTAGCGCACGTAGACGTCGACGACGTTCGAGCGGTTCTCGTAACCGTAATCCCAGGCGTGCTCGAGGAGGTGGTAGCGGGAGAGAACCTGACCCGGCCGGCGCATGAACGTCTCGAGGATCGCGAACTCCTTCCCCGAGAGCCGGATCTCGGCATCACCGCGCCAGACCCGCCGCGTCGCAGGATCGAGCCGGAGCTCCCCGACCTCGAGCACCGCCGGCCGCTCCGCCGCACCGCGCCGCACGAGCGCGCGCAGCCGCGCGAGCAGCTCGGCGAACGAGAACGGCTTCGGGAGATAGTCGTCGGCGCCCGCATCCAATCCCGCCACCCGGTCCTCGACGGCGTCGCGGGCAGTGAGCATCAGGATCGGCGCCCAGAAGCCGTCCTCGCGAAGCCGGCGGCAAACCTCGATACCGTCGATGCCCGGCAGCATGAGATCGAGCACCACGGCGTCGTACTCGGCCGCCTCGGCCATCCATAGGGCATCGTCGCCCGTTCGGGCCACGTCGACCGCGTAGCCCTCCTCGATCAGCCCACGCCGAAGCAGGCTCGCCATCTTCAGCTCGTCCTCGACCACGAGCAAGCGCATCTCTCCCACATTGTCGCGCGAAGATGAGAGTTGGATGAGAACCTCCCCGCGGCTGCTCTCACGGCCGTTTCATCTGCCGCCGTTAGCGTCGTCGGCAGACTGCAGAGGAGGTCACCGAATGAATCGCAAGCTGCTGCTCATCATCGGCCTGATCATCGCCCTCGGGGGGCTCTCGGCAGGAATCGCCGTCGCAGCCGGCGCCGGCGGGGGCGACGACGCTCCGATCACGGGCTCCGCTCTCGACCGAGCCACGGCGGCCGCTCTCCAGCACACGGGCGGCGGCACGGTCGTCGAGACGGAGGTCGGCGACGACGGCGCCGCTTACGGGGTCGAGGTTCGGCTGGACGACGGAAGCGTCGTCGAGGTCAGCCTGGACGAGAACTTCAAGGTCATCGGCAACGAGGCCGACGACGACGGCGCGGGCGACGAGGATGGACCCGGGGATGATTAGCCGCTAGTCGAGCGAGCGGGCAAAATCGCCCATTCGCTCGAAGCGGGCACCGGCTTCCCGGCAGTGCTCGACGAAGCGTCCCAGCATCGCCATCCGGTGTCCGCGGCCGATCACCTGCGGGTGCATGCAGACCGTGAGCAGCCCGCCGTCCTCGTGCTCGTGCATCCAGTCGAACTCGCCCTGCCAGTTCTCGAGCACCTCGCTCGGCGGCGCTCCGCCCTTCCAGTACGGATCGAAGCTGAACTGGAAGTACGGCCAGTCGTCGAGCTCCCAGGCGAAGGGGAGCTCCCAGAAGCGCGCTTCGCGGCCACGCTCGAGCGGGAGCCTGCGCCGACACGCGGTCGCCGATGCGCGGATGGAAAGGCCGGTAGTCGTCGCTCGTGAGGCTCGAGTCGTAGAGAAAGCCGAATTCCTCGATCAGCTCGAGCGTCGAGTCGGAGAAGTCGGCCGACGGAGACCGGAAGCCCAGCGGCTGGACGCCGAGCCCTTCGAGCGCCTTCCAGGCGCGTTCCATATCCGCTCGCTCGTCGTCGCGAGACTGGTAGCTCGGGTCGACGTGCGCGTAGGAGTGGTGCGCGATCTCGTGGCCGCCCTCGAGGATCGCTTCAGTCTCCTCCGGAAACGATTCGATGGTGTGGCCCGGCACGAAGAACGTCGCGGGCAGCTCCCGCTCGCGGAGAAACCTGAGGATGCGCGGGACTCCGACCCGGGCGCCGAACTCGCCACGGTGAAGCATGGCCGGCGTGACACGGTCGTGGCCGAACCACACGGAAAGCGCGTCGAAGTCGAACGAGAGGCAGACGGTGCTCTTCGGCATGGCTATGGATAGACGCGCTCGGGCTCGGCGACCCGCTTCGCTTCCTCGATCGCCTCGACGATCAGCCCCGAGATCCTCCTGCGTGTCGAAGTAAGCGAATCCGCCGTCGCCGTCGGGGCCGAACCCGAGGCCGAGCTGGAGCAGCGGGTAGCCGGCGGCCTCCATCGCCGCGGTTGTCTCGTCCAGCGAGTCGACCTCAACCGCCACGTGGTGGAGGCCGGGGCCGTGGCGATCGAGCCACTCGTGATAGAGGCTCGGGCCCTCGAGCGGCTGGATCAGCTCGATCTGGGGCCCCTGGCCTGCCGAGCGCGAGGAGCATGGAGAACCGGCCGGGCTCGCCGCGATAGACGAGCTTCGAGAGCGTCCCCGGCCCGTACGTGTAGATGCGCCACGGACCAACGCCGAAGCCTGTCGCATAGCGTTCGAGGGCCGGCTCGAGGTCGTCGACGACGATCCCGATCTGGACGACCGGGCGGCCCGAGATCGGTACGAGCTCGCCGGGCTGCACGGCAGGAGCCTATCCGGCCGAGGGCCGTGCGTCAGGTCAATAGGTCGGTCGCGCCGTGGTACCGTGCCGCACCTCGATGGCGCGTGCAGGGATCGATCTCGGCGACGGCGTCCGGCAGTTCCAGAGCCCGCTGTGGCAGACGAATTGCCTGCTGGTCGTCGCGGGCGCCGAGGCGCTGCTCTGCGATCCCTCCTACACGCAGCAGGAGCTCGAGGAGCTGCAGGACGTGGTGCGGGATGCGAAGGTCGAACGCGTGCACGTGCTCGTCACGCATGCGGACTACGACCACGTATGCGGGCTCGCAGCCTTTCCCGAGGCGACAGTCGTCGCGGGCGAGGCGACCACGGCGCGAATCGAGGACGGAGCCGCGCTGGCGGGGCTGTCCTCTGCCGCGACCGAATGGGGAATCGACTGGCCGCTGGACGGCCTTCGGGTCGATCGCGCGGTCACCCCCGGCGAGGTTCAGCTCGGCTCCTTCCGGTTGGCTGTCGTGGATGCTCCGAGCCACGGCCGGGAGGGCGTCTGCTTCGTGCTGCTCGACCAGGGTGTGCTCTTCCCGGGCGACCACCTCTCGCCGATCACGATCCCGTTGATCGGCGGCTCGCTGGAGGCCGCGATCCGGGCGAACCGGGCGCTGCTCGAGGCGCTGGACGACCATGACCTGCGCTGGGTCGTCCCCGGCCACGGACGGGCGCTCACCCCGGAGGAGGCGCGCGAGATCGGAGAGGCGGACCTCGCCTACCTCGAGCGGTTGAGGGACGCCGCCGGCGAGGCATCGGACCGGCAGCTGGCTCCCGGGTGGGCGCTGCTGCACGCGTACGCGGTCGAGCCGCCGCGGCCGGACACTGACGACTTCGCCGTCTACGGCATCCGCACGGGCAACGCGCAGCTCGCGTTGACGCAAGCCCGGGAGGCCGCGGCGTGAGGTTCGAGGGCAAGATCGGGATCGTCACCGGGGGATCGAGCGGGATCGGCCGCGCGATCGCCCAGCGGCTCGTCTCCGAGGGCGCCCGGCTCGTCCTCGTCGCGGCGCCGGATGACAGCGACGATCTGGAGGCGACGCTCGCCGAGCTGGGGCCGAGCGCCGCCGGATTTGCCGCCGACATCGGCGAGCCCGAGACCGCCCAGCGCGCCGTCGCCGAGGCGGTCGAGCGCTTCGGCCGCCTCGACGTCCTGGCCTCGAACGCCGGCATGGCGTACTTCGAGGACGCTCTGGAGGCGCCGCTCGAGCACTTCGACCGCACGATGCACGTGAATGCCCGCGGGATGTACCTGATGACGACGACGGCTGCGCGGGCAATGGCCGAGCGCGGCGGGCGGGGCGATCGTCTGCACCGCGTCCACCGCCTCGTTCGTCGGCGAGGAGTACCAGGTCACCTACAACGCCTCGAAGGGCGCGGTGGCGCAGATCGCGCGCTCGCTCGCCGTCGATCTGGCGGCCCGCCGAATCCGGGTCAACGCCGTCGCGCCGGGCTGGGTGCGGACGCGCGCGACCGAGGAGATCGTCACCGACGAGGCCGAGTGGTCGAAGCACCGCTCGCACATCCCGCTCGATCGTCCGGCCGACCCGGCCGAGATCGCCGCGGTGGTCGCGTTCCTGCTCTCGGACGATGCGTCGTATGTCACGGGCGCCGTGGTCGTGGCGGACGGCGGCATGACGGCGGGCTATCGCGCGGCGGACTGGGATGCCGTGCCGCGGCCGGTAGCGCCGCGCTGAGGAGGCGGGGTGGGAGATCGGCTGGACGGCAAGATCGCGCTCGTCACCGGTGCGCGGAACGGGCATCGGCCGGGCCGTGTGCGTACGGCTGGCCGAGGAGGGCGCCGAGGTGATCGTCACCTCGCGGACGGCCGCGCACGTGGAGGAGACCGCGGCGGAGGTGGAGGCCGCATGCGGCCGGCGTGCCGGCGGCGCACGTCCTCGACATGGAGCACCGCGAGCAGATCGACGCCGTCGTCGCCGAGGTCGCGGCCGGCACGGCCGGATCGACGTCCTCTCGAACAACGCGGGCATCGAGCTCGTGCACACGCCGGCGGCCTGGGAGGTGACCGACGAGGAGTGGGAGCGCGTCTTCCGCGTCAACATGACCGGGATCTTCCAGGTCTGTCGCGCCGTCGTTCCGCACATGCCCGAAGGCGGCTCGATCGTCAACATGGCGTCGATCAACTCCTTCGTCGCCTGGGAGAACGACGCGCCCTACACGGCCACCAAGGGCGCGCTGATGCAGTTCACGAGGGCGCTCGCGCTCGACGTCGCGCCCAGGGGCATCCGTGCCAACTGCGTCAACCCGGGCGTCATCGACACGCCGCTGACCGACGTGTTCCTCGATGCGGCCGAGGATCCGGACGCGCTCCGCGACTCGTACGCGGCCGCGGCGCCGCTGAACCGCGTGGGGACACCGCGCGAGATCGCGAACTGCGTCCTGTTCCTCGCGTCGGACGAGGCCTCCTTCGTGACCGGCACGAGTCTCGTCGCCGACGGCGGCACGATCGCCAGGGTCGGGTGAAGGGAGGGCCCGTGGCCGCGGGGTTGCGTTCGTCACCGGAGCGCGGCAGGGCATGGGCGCCGAGATCGCCGGGCGCCTCGCACGCGACGGCTACGCGATCGCCGCGCTCGACGTCCTGCCTTGCGACGACGTCGTCGGGGAGATCGAAGCGGCCGGAGGCTCGGTCGTCGCCTATCGCGCCGACGTGAGGTCCTGGCAGGAGGTCGCCGGCGTCGTCGAGGCCGTGGAGGCCGAACAGGGCCCCATCGAGGCGCTCGCCTCCGTCGTCGGGGTCTGGGAGTCCGTGCCCTTCCTCGAGCTGACTCCGGAGAGCTGGCACCGAATCCTCGACGTCAATCTCGAGGGCTCGTTCAACGTCTGCCGGCTGGTCACGGAACGGATGGCTGCCCGCAAGCGCGGCGCGGTCGTCTGCATCGCCTCGAACGCCGCGCTATCTCGCCTGGCAGGGCGGCGCCCACTACAGCGCTTCGAAGGCGGGGCTCGTGGGGCTCGTCAAGGGAATGGCCCTCGAGCTCGGCCCGCTCGGAATACGCGTCAACGCGATCGCGCCCGGGACCGTGCGCACGCCGGCGACCGAGCGCGAGCTGCAGGATCCCGACGCCGAGCGCGTCCAGGTCGAAGCCTGCCCGGTCGGGCGCCTCGGCGTCCCGTCCGACATCGCCGAAGCCGTCGCCTTCCTGCTCGATCCGCGAGCGCGCCGCGTGGATCACCGGCGAGACCCTGCTCGTGGACGGCGGCTTCGGCACCCACGGCGAGGGCGCGGGCTTCGGCGCCGAGTCGGACTCCGTGGTCGGCTAGCCGTGGAGCTCGCGGAACTGAGCGCCTGGCTCGATCGCTATTTCGCCGCCTGGGAGTCGAACGAGCCGGTGGCGGTCGCGGCGCTCTTCGCAGAGGACGCGGTCTACTCGTACAGCCCGTTCCGGGAGGAGACCCGGGGCAGGGAGGCGATCGTGCGGGAATGGGTCGAGGGGGGTCTCGGCGAGGACTTCGCGTGGCGGCACGAGCCGCTCGCCGTGACCGGGAACCGAGGGATCGCGCACTGGGCCGTCTCGTTTCGCGACTCGAACGACGCCGCGATCGAGCTGGACGGGATCTTCGTGCTCGACTTCGACGAAGAAGGCCTCTGTACCGAGCATCGCGAGTGGTACGTTCGTCGTGAGACCCCCACGAAGGAGACGAGATGAGACTTGCTCGGCAGACCCGTTTCCCGGCGTTGCTCGCGGTTGCCGCGCTCGCAGCGCTCGCTCTTCTCGCCCCGACCGGCGGCGCCCAATCGACGGCCCGTTGCTCCGCCGCGCAGCTCTCGGGCAAGGTGCGTCTCTCCAGCGGCGCCGCTGGTACCGCCGCCGTCAGCATCGCCGATCCGGAACGTCTCCGACCACACGTGCACGCTGCGTGGCTTCCCGAGGCTGAAGCTCCACAATGGGAGCGGCCCGCTGCCGACGCTCGTCCGCGCCGGCGGCCTCGCCATCCTGAACGAGCCGGTCACGACGGTGACGCTCTCCCCGGGCGAGAGGGCGAGCCTCCTGGTCACCTATTCGACGGTGCCCACGGGGGCCGAGACCTCGTGCGCCCACGCGACGAGCCTCGTGATCTT
This sequence comes from uncultured Thermoleophilia bacterium, assembly GCA_963780385.1. Taxonomy (GTDB): domain Bacteria; phylum Actinomycetota; class Thermoleophilia; order Gaiellales; family Gaiellaceae; genus CAWACA01. The sequence continues at coordinate 206,205 of CAWACA010000028.1, forward strand.
CCTCGGCAACGGGCACGGGAAGCTCACGATCCCGTTCTCCGCGTCGCCGTGCAATCACGGCCGGCTGCACGAGTCGCCGTTCCTCTCCGGGCTGCGTCCCGTGTGAACCAGGCCGCTACGCGCCGGCCCCGGCCGGCTCGAGCCCGAGCGCTTCTGCAGCCCGAGCGAGCTCTTCGGGGCTGAGCGCCGTTTGCCCGGCGTCGAGAAGCTCGACCGTCTCCACCGAGAAGTCGAGCGGATCGGGCAGCGGGGCATCCGGTTCCACGACGGCCTTGGCGAGGTCCGACAGCAGCGCGTTGCCCGGCGTCGGTTGCGCCGCGGGATCGAACAGAGCCGCGAAGTAGGGGCGGTCGATGCCTCCCGGGAAGATCGTCGGAGAGCTGTCGGGCAGCACCAGCCGTAGATCGGTCGAGCCGGGCTCCCGCGTGTTCAGCCGGGCGAGCACCCAGGGGTTGAGATGCTGGGCGAGGAGCGTTCGCTCGGAACCGAGCGCCGGATCCGCAACGAGCTGCTGCATGTGGACGAGGGCCTGGAACGAGAGCGCGATCAGCTCCTCGAGGTCCGAGACCTCGCCGTCGGAGTGCAGGGCCTCGTGGGCGAGCACGGCGGAGAGCAGCCCGGGTCCTCGAATCGAAGGCGCTCGTCCACGACGATCCGCTGCGTCCCGTCCGGATCGGCGAGCGACCGCGCGACGGCCCCGCTGCCCGGATCCCCGAGCTCGATTGTCTGAAGTGGCCTCCGGTGGCCAGCCAGGCGATCGCCGGCTCGGCGATCGTGCCGAGCAGTGAGACGGCCGCGGCGCGCAGGACCGGATCCGGCACCACCGCCTTCAGGTCCGGGTCGGCGAAGAGCTCCCGGGCTTCTTCAGCGCGTGCCGGGTCGCGGGCCTCCACCAGCTCGACCGCCCGCCCGAGGGCACGCTCCTCCGTCCACTCCGGGCCCGCCGCCGGCTCGAGCACGGCCACGTCCGGGTAGTAGGTCGGCGAGAACAGCGACTCGTCCCCGGGCGCCAGGCGTGCGGCGGCGAGCGGGGACGTGGTGGTCGCGGCCGGTGGAGGAGAAACCGGTGGTTCGCTTGCATCCTGGTCCTCGCCGCAGCCGGCGGCGACGAGACCGGCGACCAGCAGCGACGATGACTGCCGGCCGGCGCCCCCGAGGGGCGCTCACCGAGGCCAGACGAAGTCCGGCTCGCGACGGCGTTTCGGCACCTCGATCAGCTCCAGGATGACTCCGAACGAGGCGACCGTATCGAAGTAGGCGTAGCCGCCGTCGCCGTCGAGGCCGTAGCCGCCGCCGGTCTGCGTGGGCGTGTGCCCCTCGGCCTGCATGGCGGCCACGCCCTCGTCGAGGGAGTCGACCCAGAAGCCGAGGTGGTGGAGCCCCTCGCCGTGCTGCGCGACCCAGTCGTCGTAGATCGAGGGCCCCTCGAGCAGCTCGACGAGCTCGATCTGCGGCGTCGTGGCCGAGATCCCGATTCGTACGCGGTAGCGGCCCGGCTCGCCGTGGAACGTCATGTGAGGGATCGTGTCGTGCCCGTAGACGAAGCCGCGCCAGGACGTCAGCCCCCACTCGCGGTCGTAGCGCGAGAACGCAGCCTCGAGGTCGGACACCACGATCCCGATCTGGTCGGGCGCACGGCCGGCGAACGGGGGGAGCGGCAGCGTCATGCGAGCGAACGCAGCAGGGCGAGGCTCTGCTCGAGTCGCGATCGCTGGTCGTCGACGTCCGCCCGGTTGTCGAGACCCTCGATCGTCAGGTAGAAGTCACGACCGCCGATGCCTGCGCGCAGCGCGGCCATGAGCGCCGGCAGATCGGCGACGCCCTCGCCCGGGTAGCGGTACAGCACCTTGAACCCGCGACGGTGGTAGCCGTCGTCCGTCGGGATCGACTCGAAGACGTAGTCCTTGACGTGCCCGGCTCGCGCAAGCGGCGCCAGGGACTCGATCACCGGGAGCGGGTCGTCGAGGGCGGCGACGGGGTTGATGAGATCGAGGAAGACTCCGACGCGGTCGGCACCGACTTCTTCGACGATCGAGCGGTACTCGGCCGCCGTGAAGTCCGAGTGGTTCTCGAGCAGCAGCGTCACGCCCGCCGCGGCAGCCGCGGGAGCCGCTTCCGCGAGCACGGCGGCGACGTAGCGCCGTTCCTTCTCGATCAGCTCCGGTCGGCCGAAGAGCTCGGCGCGGTAGAAGCCCGAGACGACCCGCAGCAACGGGCTGCCGAGCGCGGCCGCGCGCTCGAGCCACGCGGCCGTACGCGACACGCCGAGAGCGGGCTCGTCGCCGTTGCGCGCCTCGCCGAGGAAGTCTCCCGAGGCGAGCAGCGCGAGGCCGTGGGCGCGTGCACGCTCGGCGAGCGCGTGCAGGCCTCTCAGGTCGCGCGAGCGCACGTGATGGAGGTTCACCTGGACGCAGTCGGCACCGAGCGCAGCCGCGTCGTCCAACACCTCCTCGATCGTGATGTCGCTCTGCTCGAGACGCAGGTGCCAGCAGAGCGTGTCGACGCCGAGCTGGATCGCCATCAGCTCGGAGCTCCCCCCGGGTCACGGCCGGGCGTCGTCCGGCCGCGCACGTGCGCTGCGCGTCTGCATTCCGCGGTCACGGCGTCTGGATTATGGAAAACCTCACCGCATCGTGGTACGGTCGCGCGCACTCGCCACTGACTGCGGCGCCTGGGCCGCGTCGTATTGGGTAGCGGCTGGGTGGTCGCGTCAGATGCTGCCGAGACGAGGAGGAGGAGACATGGAGACCCCGGAAGAACGCAAGCGACTCGAGGTCGCGGCACGGATCGACCGCGCAATCGTGAGCCGCCGCCAGTTCCTGAAGCGCATGGGGCTCGGCGTCGTGACCGTCGGCGCGGTTCCGTCGCTGCTCGCCGCGTGCGGCGGCGGGGAGGAGGCGGCCGCTCCCGCCGCCGGCCGAGGCTCCGGCCGAGCCGGCGCCCGCCGAGCCGGCACCGCCTCCGGCCGAGCCCGCACCGCCGGCAGAGGCTCCGCCCGCCGAGGCCCCGGCTGCGAGCGGCCCGCTCGACTTCCTGTCGTGGGAGGGCTACGACATGCCGGTCGAGTCGGTCGAGGCCTGGAAGAAGGAGAACGGGGTCGAGATCCGGGCGACCTACATCGGCAACCACGACGACATCCAGGCGAAGATCGCCTCCGGAGGCGCCGAGGGCGCCGACCTGATCACGTACTACCAGGGCTACAAGCCGCTCTACAAGGAGCTCGGGATCCTGCACGCCGATCGACGAGTCGAAGGTCCCGAACCTGGCCGGCCTGTTCCCGTTCTGGCTGACGGACGTCGGAGGGCAAGCAGTTCTTCGTCGACGCGGACGGCACCCGCACGGGCATCCCCTGGACGTTCGGGCGCGATCGGCATCACCTGGGACGACGCCGCGCTGCCCGGCGGGCTCGACTCCTGGTTCGACCTGCTCGACCCGTCGCTGAAGGGCAAGGTAGCGCTCCCCGACGACCCAACGGGGAGCCTCGCGACCGCGGCGCACGCGCTCGGCTACGACCCGGCCACCGTGACGCCGGAGCAGCTCGTCGAGATCGAGGACCTGCTCAGCAAGATCATCGCCCAGTCGAAGGGCGTGTCCCCGTCGTTCGGCGACATGACGACCCTGCTCGTGTCCGGTGACGCGGTCGCGTGCTGGCAAGGTTGGTCGGCCATGAACAACTTCGCGAAAGACGCCGGTAAGGACACGGTGAAGACGATCATCCCGAAGGAGGGCGGCTGGACGTACTGCGACGCCTACGCGATCCCGTCCACCGTGGACAACCTCGACACGGCGCATGCCTGGGTCAACCTCGCGCTCGACCCGCAGGTGAACGCGGAGAATGCCGAGTACCTCGTTGCCGGGGTCACGGTCGAGGCGGCGGTGCCGCTGCTGGACGAAGCGACCGCGTCGCTCTACGACTACTCGGACGTCGAGAGCTTCTTCGCCAAGGCGCCGCTCTACAACAATCCGCCGACGGAGTCGGACGAGTACTTGACGTTCCCGCAGTGGCAGGAGGCCTGGCAGGAGCTCAAGGCGGGGGCCTAGAGACAGCCGGCGAACGAGCCGCGGTAGCTGACTCGACGTGACTGCGGTCGCGCACGAAGGGGCCCAGCGGGCGGCTTGGCGGGACCGCGAGCTCAGGGCGGGCCCCATCGCCCTGAGCTTGCCGGCCGCGCTCGGCCTGTTCGTTCTCTTCGTTGCGCCGCTCGCGACCTTCTTCGTCTACAGCTTCCTGACCGCCGGGCTCTTCGCGGTCGGCGGCCCCGTCACGCTCGAGAACTACCGGGATGTCGTCACCTCGGGCGTCAACGGCACGCTTGCGCTGAACTCGTTCTACGTCGGCCTCGCCACGGCGGCCGTCACCGTTCTCGTCGCGCTGCCGATTGCCTACTGGCTGCGCTACTGCGCGGGCCGCTCGCAAACGACCGTGCTCTTCCTGATCACGGCGACGCTCTTCGCGAGCTACCTCGTTCGCATCTACGCCTGGCGCACGATCCTGGGCGAGAACGGCCTGCTGAACTCGGGCTTGCGAGGGCTCGGCCTCATCGACGACTCGCTCGGGTTCCTGCTCTTCAACCGCTTCGCCGTCACCGTTGCCCTCGTCCACATCTTCCTGCCGTACGTCGTCCTCGTCCTCTACGCGGGCTTCCGCCCGATCTCGCCCGCGCTGCTCGAGGGCGCGCAGGACCTCGGCGGCGGGCGTGGTCACGCGCTGGCGCAAGGTCGTGCTGCCGCTGATCGCCGCGCCGGCGGTCACGTCGTTCCTCTTCGTCTTCATCCTCTCGGCCTCCGACTATGTGACGCCGCAGTTTCTCGGCGGCACGAGCGGCGCGATGCTGGGCCGGCGCATCCAGGAGTCGCTCACCGGTCTCGGCAACTTTCCGCTCGGGGCCGCGATGGCCTTCCTGATGCTCGCGGCGTTCGTGCTCTGTTTCCTGCTCACGGCCGCGGGCCTCAGGATCCTGAAGCTCAACCGCATCCGGTTCGTCGAGGTGGCTCCGGCGCCCGCGACCCAGCGGAGCCCGTTCTCCCTGACGGTCCTCGTCCTCGCGCTGGTGTTTCTCTTCGTGCCGCTGATCGTCGTCGTGCTCTTCTCGTTCCACAAGACCGGGGCGCTCTCGTTTCCCTTCCAGGGGTTCTCCCTGCGCTGGTACAGGGAGGTCTTCTCCTCGTTCGAGTTCCGTCAGGCGCTCAAGAACTCGGCGATCGTCGCCACCGTGGTCGCCGGCAGTCACCCTGCTGCTCGCCACGGCGGCCGCGTACGGGCTGAGCAGGATGAGAGCCCGGCTGCGGGCTCCGATGGCGCTGCTCTTCTTCCTGCCGCTCACGCTGCCCGGGCTGTTCCTCGGCATCTCGATGCTCGTGTTCTTCGCCCGGATGGACCTGAAGCTCTCGCTCTTCACCGTGGTGCTCGCGCACCTCGTCTACGTCTTCCCGTACTTCCTCCTCATCGCGGTGGCGGCGCTCGACCGACTCGACCCCGCCCTCGAGGAGTCGGCCTCGGACCTCGGTGCCTCGCCCTGGGTCGTGTTCCGGCGGGTGACGCTGCCGCAGATCTGGCCGCTGCTCGTCGGTGCGACCGCGCTCGCCTTCGCGCTCTCCTTCGACGAGTTCATCATCACGTTCTTCGTGATCGGGTCGGACTCGACCCTCCCGATGTTCATCTGGTCGAGCCTGCGCCGGACCGTCGATCCGTCCATCAATACGATCTCCACCCTGCTCATGGCGATCACGTTGCTGGTCTGGATCATTGCCTTCGCGTTCACCGTGCGCGGCGCCCGCTCGCGGCGGCGGGCGACGGCGCCGCTGCTCGGGGAGGCGTGATGTCGGCGGCGGACGACGTCACGCTCGAGCTGCAGGGCGTCAGCCATCGCTACGGCGACGTGACGGCCCTCGACGACGTCTCGCTCGACATCCGGTCGCGCGAGCTGATCACGCTGCTCGGGCCGTCAGGCTGCGGCAAGACCACGCTTCTGCGGATCGTCGGCGGCTTTATCCGCCCGACCGAGGGCCGGGTCGTGCTCGGCGGTCGGGACATCACCCGGGTGCCGCCGCACAAGCGTCCCGTCAACATGGTCTTCCAGCGCGCGACCCTGTTCCCGCATCTCGATGTCTTCGGGAACGTGGCGTTCGGCCTGCGGGTTGCCAAGGTGCCGAAGGAGGACGTGGAGGCGCGGGTCGCCCAGGCGCTCGCGCTCGTCCGGCTTCCGGGCTACGAGCGTCGCATGGCGCACGAGCTCTCGGGCGGTCAGATGCAGCGGGTCGCCCTGGCCCGAGCGCTCGTCAACCGGCCTCGCGTGCTCCTGCTCGACGAGCCGCTCTCGGCTCTCGACCTGAAGATCCGGCTCGAGATGGAGGAAGAGCTGCGCCGCGTCCACCGCGAGACGGGCGCCACGTTCGTCTACGTCACGCACGACCAGCGTGAGGCGCTCTCGCTCTCCGACCGCATCGTCGTGTTCGACGAGGGCCGGATCGAGCAGCTCGGTGCGCCGGGCGAGATCTACAGCGCGCCGGCCTCGCCGTTCGCCGCCCGCTTCGTGGGCGACGCGAACGTGCTTCCGGTCGAGGTGGTCGCGCACGGCGGCGGGCGGGCTGCGGTGACCCTGGCCGGACAGTCCCTGTCCGTGCCGTGCGACGCCCGGTCTTCCGACGGGAGAGGCCTGGCTCGTGCTGCGCCCGGAGATCGTGCGCCTCACCGAGGTCGACGGCGCGGGCCTGAGCGGGACCGTGCGCGACCTCGCGTTCCGGGGCTCCGGCTTCACCTACCGGGTCGAGGTTCCGGGCCTGGCGGAGTCGCTCAAGGCCGAGATGCCCGCCGACGCCGGAGCCCCGCACGAGCTGGGCAGCCGGGTCGGGCTTCGTTTCGATGCCGACGCGTGTGTCCTGCTTCCACGGGTCGCGGCCGAGCCGACGGCACGGTCGACCGAGGAGGACGAGTGAGCCTCGTCTACATCGAGTACATCAGCCGGATGCCCGGTGTCTCCGTGGAGCAGTTCCACTTCGCCGCGGGCCTGCAGGATTCGTGGTCCGATGACTACGCCGACGACGTGCTCGTCCTCAACCTGGGGCGGACGTTCCGGACAGGCCCCGAGCCGTCGTACCTCGCCGTCTGGCACACAGCGTCCGCCGGCCTCGAGCGCATCGGCGAGTGGGAAGCCGTCTTCGCGTCGGGTGCCGCCGACCGTCTGGAGGAGACGTTCAAGCTCGGGGCGCGCATCGACGACGCGGGTTGCTACGAGCCGCTGCTCGACCCCGTCCACCGTCGCGGCGGCCTCTACGTCGGCGAGTTCGTCGACTTCGCGTCCGGCGCGACGCGGGACGACGTGCGGGCGTTCTACGAAGCGCGGCGCGCCGCCTCGGGCATCGAGCTGAACCTGCTCTGCGATCGGATCGGCAAGCTCGGGCCCGATCCGCGGGCGCTCGCCGTCTGGAACGCGGCGTCGTGGGATCGCGTGGATGCGCTGGCGCGTGAGCTCGACGGCATCGAGTCGCCGGTCCGCCTCGTGTCGGCCGGCCTCTATCGGGACCTGGGGCAGGAGACGCTCTGATCCTGCGATCGAGCCGGGCCTCCGGCGGAGACGTCAGGCGAGTAGAGGCCGACGAGCCGGCCCGCAAGCCGGGATTCCGCGGGCTCGGCCTTGTCTGAGCGCGCGCCGCTACCGGGGCCGATCTCCGTCGGGTTCGTCGGCGCCGGCAGCGTCCTGTGGGCGTATCTGCAGCTCCTCGACCGCATGATCCCGCGTGGCCTCGCCGTCGAAGGGCCGATCTGTGCGCGCCGCACGCGAGGCCTGGCCGGACCTGTTGCGCCGCCGTCCGGGCGCACGGCCCGTGCTCTCCGTGGAGGAAGTGCTGGCCGCGGACGTGGACGTCGTCGTCGTCCTGACGCCGCCGGAGAGTCACGCCGAGCTGACGCGGCTCGCCCTCGAGCACGGCAAGCACGTGGTCTGCGAGAAGCCGGTCGCCCTGTCGCGAGCCGAGGCGGAGCCCGTCTTCGAGCTTGCCGCGGAGCGCGGCCTGCTGTTGCTCGCGGCGCCGTTCGTCCAGCTCGCACCCACGTTCCGGGCGCTCTGGACGCAGATCCAGCGTGGCGCGATCGGCCGCGTCCATTCGGCGCGCGGCCTGTACGGGAACGCCGGCTCGCCCTGGGCGGCCTGGTACCACTCGGCCGGGGTCGGGCCGCTGGCCGAGAACGGCATCTACAACCTCGAGAGCCTCACGGCCGTCCTCGGACCGGTCACGGAGGTGATCGCAGCCGAGGCGACGGCAGTGCCCGTGCGCGAGGCCGGCGGCCGCGTCATCGATCCTTCCGATCCGGACGTCGCGCACGCCGTGCTGCGCCATGGCTCCGGGGCGCTCTCCTCCCTCGTCTCCTCGCAGGCGATCCAGCGCTACCGTCGGCCGGCGCTCGAGCTCTACGGCACGGAGGGCACGGCGAACCTGTTGGGGGACGACTGGGATCCCCGCGGCTTCGAGATCTGGCGGAACGAGCTGGGGCGCTGGGAGGAGCACGACGCGATCGACGGGACCTGGCTCTGGGCAGACGGGCTGCGCGAGTGCGTCGCGGCGCTGCGCGAGGGGCGGAAGCCGCTCCAGGAGCCGCAGCAGGATCTCCATGTGCTGGACGTCGTGGATGCCGCGCGCGCGGCCGTCCGCGAGCGGCGCGCCGTGGTGGTGGAGTCGAGCTTCCCGGCGCTCGACCTCACCCTCGAGCTCCCGGGCGACCTGCAGCACGTCCACGACCACACCCGTCCGCTCGACGAGCAGACGTAAGCTCAGCGGCGGAACCGACGAAGGGAGGAGCCATGCCGAACGAGGTCGTGACCGCCGGAGGGGCGCCTGCCCCAGCCGGGCCCTACTCGCCTGCGACGCTCGCGACCGGATCGCGGGTGCTCAACATCAGCGGCCAGATCGCCGCCGACGCGGACGGCTCGGTCGTCGGCGGGGAGGACCCCTACGAGCAGGCGCGCGAGTGCCTGCGGAAGCTGGACGAGCTGCTTCGCGCGGCGGGTGCGTCGAAGACGGACGTCGTTCGGGTCGGAATCTTCCTGACGGACATCGCCGATCGGCCCGCCGTCGCGAAGGCCCGGGTGGAGTACTTCGGCGATCACCGCCCGGCCGCGACGCTCGTCGCGATCTCCGCGCTGGTGGCGCCCGAGCTGAAGGTCGAGATCGAGGCGACGGCGATCTTCTGATGGAGGTGGCTCGCCGGCCTGTCGTCGACTTCCCTGTCGTCGACACCGAGACGCACGTGTTCGTGCGCTCGTGGCCGATCGAGACGAATCCGCACATGTCGGCGGTCGACCCGTTCACCCGGGCGGAGCACTCGGGTGAGCTGCTCGTGGCGGAGCTGGACCGGGCGGGCGTCGACGCGGCGATCCTGATCGGCTACGACGGGTACGACTTCCCGCAGTTCATGGCGAGGTTCGCGTCGGCTCCCGCCGATTTCATGGGCGGCCGGGCCTACACGCGCGGCTGGGCCGAGCGTTATCCGGGCCGGCTGCACTACGTGACCACGCTGTTCCACCCTCGCACCCCCGGATGGCTGGAGATCCTGGCCGCCGAGCTCGAAGCGGGCGCGCTCGCCGTGAAGATCTTCCCCGCCTACCTGCGACTCGACCCGGACGCACCCGAGATCCGGACCGTGTTCGACCTGTTGCGCGAGCGGCATCGCAGCGCGGTGTTCGGCTTCGAGGACACGGCGCCGCCCGAGACGCCGAGCCTGTCGGAGTACTACGAGGCGGTCGGCCGCCTCGCGGCCGACTATCCCGACGTCCCGATCCAGCTGAACCACGGCGCGAATGCCTCGCCCGACGGAATCGAGTTCCCGGTGCTCGTCCGAGCAGTCGCCGCGAGCCCGAACGTGCTGGTGTCGACGTCGGTGCTCGGCGGTCCCCTCATGGAGTGGGAGGACGAATGGCGCTACCCCTTCCCCGGCTACCTCGGCAAGCTCGCCCGCTACGCGGACGCCGTATCGCCCGAGCAGCTCGCCTGGGCGACGGACTGGCCCTGGTTCGAGGGAACGCTGAAGTATCCGCAGCTGCTGCAGGCGGTCGCCGACCACGGCTCGTTCCCGTCCGAGGAGGCGAAACGCTTGTACCTGGGCGGCAACGCGATCCGCCACTGGCGCCTGTGATCGATGGGTCGGGCCGGATGAGATCCGGCCCCTACAGCTGCTCGAGGCCGAGGTCCTCGTACAACCCCGCGTCGCAGTCGACGACCTCGAGCCAGTCCTCGATCGCCCGCCGGGCCTCCGGATCGCGCCGCCGCCGCTCGTTCCACTCGTCGATCCGAGCCGCGGAGTCGATCTCCCAGACGACGATGTAGTGCGGGCCCCCGAGCCTCCAGGTCCGTCCGATGGCGAGGACCGGACGGTCCTCGGGGTTGTTGGCCGCCCACCAGGCGTCGGTACGCTTCACGGTGTCGCGGAACTGCTCCGGTGAGACGCCGGGCTTGCGCGAGTAGAACTCGACGTAGTACATCGATCCTCCTGAGTAACGATCTGTGTTCGCCGGTCTCCTAAACGCTGCCGCCGGAGTCTTTCACGCGCTGGCCGCCACGCTTGCCGCCGCCGTCGGGCTCTCGGGTGCCGCCCCGCAGCCGCCGCTGCTCGACGCCGCATGCGACGGGCGGCTCGTCCTGCGGCAGGGTAAGACCGTCGCCTCCGACGAGCTGAACGAGATCTCGGGCGTCGTCGAGAGCCGGACGCGCACCGGCGTCCTCTGGGTGCACAACGACTCCGGAGATACCGCACGCATCTTTGCGATCGGCCTCGACGGGCGCACGCTCGGGACGTTCGGGCTTGCCGGCATTCAGGCGCGAGACTGGGAGGACATCGCCGCCGGGCCGGGCCCCGTCGCAGGGCGGCGCTATCTGTTCGTCGGCGACATCGGCGACAACGATCAGGAGCGTGCGACCGTCACGGTCCTGCGGCTGCGGGAGCCCGTCGTGGACCCGAGCGCGGCCTCGCCGGCGACCGGAACGGTCGATGCCGTGGACGAGCTCGTCCTTCGCTACCCGGACGGCCCCCACAACGCGGAGGCTCTGATGGTGGACCCGCGCTCCGGCGATCTCGTGATCGTGACCAAGGAGCTGGACGGGCGGGCCGGGGTCTTCCGTGCGCCGGGCCGGCTGGCCGACGGCTCGGAGACCACGCTCCGGCGTGTCGCGACGCTTCCGCTCGGCTTCGGCACCCTGGTCACGGGCGGCGACGTCGCGCGGTCGGGGAGCCTGGTGGCGCTGCGCACCTACGGCTCGGTGCTCCTCTACGCCCGGCCGGCGCGCAAGCCGCTGTGGGCGGCGTTCAAGACGCAACCGTGTTCCGGCATCGCACCGCCCGAGCTGCAGGGCGAGGCGATCGCGCTGCGGACCGGCGGGCGCGCCTACGTCACCGTCGGCGAGGGCGAGCACCCGCGGGTCTACCGGGTCGAGATCCGCAAGCGCTGACCGCGGTCGCGCCGGCATTGCATCTGCCAGCCAGTTGCGTTATTGTCAACCCGTTGCACCATGCGCAACGGAGTGCAGACCGTCGACCGCGCCCTCCAGCTGCTTCAGGCCTTCGAGAGCCCTGAGCAGGAGCTCGGCGTGACCGAGCTCGCCGGTGCGCTCGGCGTCCACAAGAGCACGGCGTCGCGCCTGGCGGCCACGCTGGCTGCGAGGGGTTTTCTCGAGCGGCCGCGCGGGAGCGAATCGTTCCGGCTCGGCCCCGAGCTGGGCCGGCTCGGCCTGCTCGCGCTCGCGGGCCGCGACCTGGTCGAGCTCGCCGGGCCGGCGCTCGACCGGCTTGCCGGCGAGACCGGCGAGACGGTCAACCTGGCGGTGCTCGACGGCGAGGAAGCGGTGAACGTGGCGCAGTCCGACGGGCGGCACATCGTCGGAGTCGGCAGCTGGGCAGGCCGGCGCACCGCACTGCACTGCACCGCCAACGGCAAGGTGCTGCTCGCCTTCGGGCCGACCGTCACGCTGCCGCGCCGGCTCGAGGCCTTCACGCCGCGGACGATCACGTCGCCGGGCCGGCTCGAGCGCGAGCTCGCCGCGGTCCGCGAGCTGGGCTACGCGACGAACGTCGGAGAGCTCGAGGAGGGCCTGCACGCGGTAGCCGCTCCGGTGTTCGACGCCGCCGGAGCCTGCCGGGCCGCGATCAGCGTCTCGGGGCCGTCCTATCGGATGCCGGAGGGCTCCCTGCCGGGGTTGGGCGAGCGGTGCTGCGATGCGGCCGAGGAGATCGGAGGCCTGCTGGCCGGGAGCGCCCGTGCAGCTTGAGCTTGCCTCCTATCCCGTCGAGAGCATCGACCTCGAAGCGGCTGCCGGCCGGCTCTCGCTCGACGACCCGCGAATCGCGTCGGTGGATGTCGACGTCGTTCGACCCGGGGAGCCCGTACGGCTGACGCACGTCCTCGACGCCGTCGAGCCGCGCGTGAAGGCGGATGATCCCGAGGCCACGTTCCCGGGAGCGCTCGGCAGGCTGGTCGCGGCCGGTCAGGGGCGCACGCATCGCATCGCCGGCGCCGCGGTCGTGGCCTGTGCCGAGTTCCCCGCCGAGGAGCGCCCGTTGCACGAGCAGGAGGCGCTGGTCGACATGGCCGGCCCGGGAGCCGGCCACTCGCTGGTCTCCGGAACGGTGAACGTCGTGCTGACGTTCCACGCCGCGGACGGTGTCGGCAACGAGGACTTCGAAGCCGCCGTGCGCGAGGCGAAGCTGAGGGCCGCCCGCGACCTCGCCGCCGACACGTTGGGCCGAGAGCCCGCCTCGGTCGAGCTGCTCGAGCACGAGCTCGGCGGCGCCGGCGGAGACGGGACGCCGGCCGTCGCGTTGCTCCTGCAACTCTCCTCGCTCGGCCCGCTGTACGAGATCTACCTCTACGGCACAACGCTGGACGGGTTCCAGCCTGCCCCGCTGAACCCGCTCGAGGTGATCGACGGCGCCCTGACCTCCGGCGAGTACCACTGGGCCGCTCTGCGCAACCCGACCTACCACTTCCAGAACTCGGCGCTCGTCCGCGAGCTCCTCTCGGCCGACGGCGACCGGCTTCGCTTCGCCGGCGTGGTCGCCTGCCGAGGCTACAACCAGAGCGCGAAAGACAAGGAGCGGGCCGCCCTGCTCGCTGCGAAGCTCGCCGGGGAGCTCGGCGCCGACGGCGCGATCGTCACGACCGATGCGGGCGGCAACTCGCATACGGACACGATGCTCACCGTGCGCGCCTGCGAGCAGGCGGGTATCCGGACAGTGGCGCTGCTGGCCGAGATGGGCGGTCTCACCGACCACGTGCCCGAGGCGGACGCGATCGTCTCGACCGGCAACGCCGAGGAGTACGTGCCGGAGTGGCGGCCGGAACGCGTCCTCGGCGGCGAGACGCTGCTCGACGGCCGCTCGGCCGCCGACTGCGGGCCGGTGCCCGTGCGGAACTACCTCGGCGCCACGTGTCAGATGGGCGACCTCGATCTGAGGGCGATCACGTGGTGAGGGCGTTCGAGGGGCCGGAGCGCGGCAGCGCATGAAGGTCGTCCACTACCTGAACCAGTTCTTCGCGGGCCTGGGCGGTGAGGAGGCCGCCGGCACGCCGCCGCAACGGATCGAGGGTGCGGTCGGCCCCGGCCGCGGCCTCGGGATCGACGTCGGTGTCACCCTCGCCTGCGGCGACGACTACTTCGGCGAGCACGAAGACCGAGCGCTCACCGAGCTCGGCCGGTTCCTCGACGAGGAGCATCCCGACGTCCTCGTCTGCGGCCCGTCGTTCGGGTCCGGCCGCTACGGCTATGCGTGCGGAGTGCTGGCGCGCGAGGCAGCCCGCCGCGGCATCCCGTCGCGTCTGCGGGATGGATCCCGAAAGCCCCGGTGTCGCCGCTGCCGAGGGTGCCGCGTACATCGTTCCGACGTCCTCGAACGTGGCGGGGATGCGCGAGGCGCTTCCGAGGATGGCGGGGCTCGCGGCCCGCCTCGCGGCCGGGGAGGAGCTCGGGCCGCCGGAGGAGGAGGGCTACCTCCCGCGTGGCCTGCGCCGGAACGAGCACGCCGCGGCAAGCGGCGCCGGCCGCGCGATCGATCTCCTGCTCGCCAAGCTCGCCGGCGACACCCACACCGAGGTCGCGGCGTCCTTCGATCGCGTACCGCCGCCCCCGCCGGTTGCCGATCTCCGCCGTGCGAAGCTGGCACTCGTCACGGAGGCCGGCTGCGTCCCGCAAGGGAATCCGGACGGCCTGCCGACGATCCGGGCACGATCGTGGCTCCGGTATCCCCTCGCCGACGAGGCGACGCTGGCGCAGGGCCGCTACGAATCCGTGCACGGCGGTTTCGACGTCGCCGCCGCGAACGCCGACCCGAACCGCCTCGTTCCCCTGGATGTCGTTCGACTCCTTCAGGAGGAAGGCAGGATCGGAGCGCTGCACGACTGGTTCTACACGACCACGGGCAACGGCACTCCCGTCGCCACCTCCGTGAAGTTCGGGCAGGAGATCGCGGACGAACTGAAGGAGGCGGGGGTCGAGGCCGTCGTCCTCTCGGGGACCTGAGGGACCGGCACGCGTTGCGGGGCAACGCTCGCGAGGGAGATAGAACGAGCCGGCATACCGACGGCGTTCGTGACCGCGCTGCCGACGATCGCGACGATGATCGGCGCGAACCGCGTGATCCGTGGGATTGCGATCACGAACCCGTTCGGCGACCCGGAGCGCAGCCCGGCCGGCGAGCTGGCGCTGCGCCGCGCGATCGTGGAGCGGGCGCTGACGATGCTGGAGACCGAGGTCGAGCCGGGCACCGTCTGGGACGGTGCCGAGTGAGCCCCTCGTGAGCGTCCGCCGCGCCGGGATCCTGGGCGCCGCTCTCGTGCTCGAGCACGTGCCGGATCTCGTCCGGTACGGGTCGAAGCCGTCGCGTGAGCTCGACCGGTTGCCCGAGCTCGAGCGGTCGCTGCGAACCTACGAGCAGGCGCTGGCCTACCCGCCGCACCAGGTGTTCATCGGCAACGCCCGACCGGAAGCAGCTCTGGGAGCAGGAGCGACCGTGGTGGAAGGGCAACGGCAGCGGCGCGCGTCGCGGCAGCTTCGGTGAGCTCATGCCGCAGAGCGAGTACTACGAGCTGCTCGCCGAGCTCGACCAGTTCGGCCTGGTGAGGCTCGGGTCGGAGCCCGACGAAGGAGCAGGGGAGCTTCCGCTTCGCGACGCCGGCCGCGTCGTCGGCGCATTTGCCCCCGCCCACGAGCGCGACGAGTCTCTCCAGGCTCAGGTTCTCCTGGAGAACCTCTGCTGCAAGGCGAGCGGTGTTCATGCTCTTCGCTTCCTGCTCGACTCCTCGGACGTCGACCCGGAGCAGATCGAGTACGCGATCGGCTGCGGCGAGGAGGCGGTGGGCGACCGCTACCAGCGCGGCGGCGGGGCGCTCGGCAAGGCGATCGCCGAGGCCGGCGGCCTCACACATGCCAGCGGCTCGGACGTCAAGGCGTTCTGTGCCGCGCCCGTGCATGCGCTGATCGTGGCGGCCGCGCTCGTCGAGGCGGGTGCCTACGAGCGAGTCGTCGTGGTCGCCGGCGGGTCGCTGGCCAAGCTCGGGATGAAGTTCCAGGGCGCGATCGACCACGGCGTGCCGATCCTCGAGGACGTGCTCGCGGGCATGGCGGTGCTCGTCGGGCCGGCCGAGGGCGCGGCACCCGTGCTGCGCCTCGACGCGGTCGGCCGCCATCGCATCGGCTCGGGCTCGTCCCAGCAGGCGCTGCTGACCGACATCGTCGTGCGGCCCCTCGAGGAGCTCGGCCGCCGAATCACTGACATCAAGCGCTACTCGACCGAGCTTCACGACCCGGAGATCACCGAGCCCGCCGGCGGCGGCGACGTCCCGGACCGCAACTACCGCATGCTCGCCGGGCTGGCCGTGCTCCGTGGGGAGCTCGAGCGCGAAGCGATTCCCGGCTTCGCCCGAGAGTACGGGCTGCCCGGATTCGCGCCGACCCAGGGCCACATCGCATCCGCCGTACCCTGGCTTCCGCACGCGCTGGACCGGCTCGCGAGCGGCGAGCTTCACTCGACCCTGCTCATGGCGAAGGGCAGCCTGTTCCTCGGCCGCATGACGCAGCTCTGGGACGGCGCCTCGATCACACTCGATGCCCCCTAGGAGGAGTCCGATGCCGCTAGACGCAACCCCTGACACCTTCGACGGTCTCGTCGCCGAGGGAAACGTGCTCGTCGATTTCTGGGGGCCCCGCTGCCAGCCGTGCCTGGCGCTGATGCCCGCCGTCGAGGCGCTCGAGGAGACCTACGGTGACCGCCTCAAGCTCGTGAAGGTCAACGCGCCGGAAAACCGGCAAGTCTGCCGAGACCTCAAGGTGCTCGGGCTACCGACGTACGTTCTCTACCGCGAGGGCGCCGAGGTCGAGCGCCTGACCGGCGACCCGTCCAAGGCGGACATCGAAGCCGCCGTCAAGAAGCTCGTCGATGGATGAGTGAAGGAGGTGACTGAGTGGAGCTCCAGGGCAAGAAGGTGATCGCGCTCGGCGAGCGCGACGGCGTGCCCGGCAACGCAATCGCCGACTGCGTGCGCTCGGCCGGGGCCGAGGTTGTCCTCGCCGAGACCGAGTGCTTCGTCTGAACGGCGGCCGGAGCGATGGACCCGGAGAATCAGGATCGCATCAAGGCGCTCGTCGACCGCATCGGCGCCGACGACCTCGTCGTCGTCCTCGGCGCGGCCGACCCGGAGGCGCTCGAGGTGGCGGCCGAAACGGTCACCGCCGGCGATCCGAGCTACGTGGGCCCATTGGCAGGGGTCTCGTTGGGACTCCCAGTCGTGCACATCTTCGAGGACGAGGTGAAGGAGCAGGTCGACCCCTCCGTGTACGAGGAGCAGGTCGGGCTGCTCGAGCTCGCTCTCGACACGGATGCGGTAAAGGAGACGATGCGCAAGGCGAGGGGCTAGGCGGTTGAGACCGCGGCCTTCGGCCGCTCTTAGGCGGGTCGCGGCCGGCCGAGCCGGCCGCTCAGCCGCCTGGGCTCGATCGGCGAAGACCGTGCCGAGCCCTTGCGGGCTCGGCGATGCGTCGCGTGCCTGGCGCCTTCGGCGCGGACGCTGTGCGCCGCGGGCCGTCGGGCTATGCCCGAGCCGCTTACATTCTCACCCAGGGGAGGCCGTTCCAGTAGGCGGTCACCTGCTTGCGCAGGAGACCGCGCAGGACCAGGTGCAGCTCCTCGGGCAGGTGGCGCTGGAGCCCGGAGGAGACGTAGAGCTCGAAGCCGTCAGCCGACACGCGGCTGAACTCGCGTCGCCGCTGCGGCTCCGTCGCGGCCCGCAGCGTGACGCCGCAGCTCGCTCAGCCGCCCTTGTGGAGCCAGACGAAGAGCTGGCCCCCGTTCGAGCGGACGAAATCGAGGGCCTCGGTGGATGCGATCACCTGCATGCCCGGATCGTAGCTCCGCCCGCGCGCGCCACCGGGCCCGGCGAGCGCCGACAGGGCCGCCAGCCGCCTAGGATGCGGGCGGTCGCCGCCGTGAACCCCCTGTCCGTGATGCCCGGCCTCGAGCCTCCCTGGTGGCTTCAGGAGGCGATCGCGGCAGAAGCCGAGGCCGGTGTAGGGGCCGGATCTGATCCGGCCCCAGGAGCCCAGCCGCTGTCAGGCGATGCCGAAGTCGACGTGGCGATCGTGGGCGGGGGCTATACCGGGCTCTGGACGGCGCTCGCGCTCCGTGAGCGTGACCCGTCGCTCAGCATCGCCGTCCTCGAGAAGGAGATCGTCGGCTGGGGGCCGAGCGGGCGCAACGGCGGCTTCCTGCACGGCTACTGGACGCACCTCGCGCGGCTTTGCCCGCTCATCGGCGACGCGCCGGCGCTCGAGCTCTGCCGCCTCTCGGACCGGATCGTCCCCGCGGTGCGGGCGTTCTGCGAGGCGCGCGGTGAGGACGTGTGGCTGCGGGAGGGCGGCTACCTCAAGGTCTCAGCGGCGCCCTTCGAGGACGCGGCCGTCGATCGGGCGGTCGCGGCTGCGGCACGGCTCGGCGTGCCGGAGGAATGCGTGCCGCTCTCGGGTGGCGAGCTCGCGGAGCGGGTGCGCTCGCCCCGTTTTCGCAAGGCTGCGTTCTTTCGGGACGGCGCCACCGTGCAGCCCGCGCGACTCGCCCGCGCACTGCGTCGCGCTGTGCTCGCGGACGGAATCGCTCTCCACGAGCGCACACGTCTTACCGCGTTACGGGCCGGAAGCCCCAACGTGCTGGAGACGCCGCACGGCCGGCTGCGCGCTGCGGAGGTCGTGCTGGCGACGAACGCCTGGGCGGCCGGCCTGCCGCTGCTGAAGGGCAAGTTGACGAACTTCGGCAGCTACGTCGTCCTCACCGAGCCGGTGCCGGAGCTGCTCGATCAGATCGGGTGGACGGGCGGGGAGTCGATCTCGGACGGCCGCATGTTCCTGCACTACTTCCGCACGACGAACGACGGGCGGGTGGTCATGGGGAGCGGCTCGGGGCCGATCGGACACGGAGGAAGGGTCGATCGGCGCTTCTTCGGGGACGCGGCCACCGCGGCGCGTGCCGAGCTCGGGCTTCGCAAGCTCCTGCCCGGCCTGGCCGACGCGAAAGTCACCCACGCCTGGGGCGGGCCGATCGACGTGTCCCCGGATCATCTGCCCTTCTTCGGCACCGTGGCGGGTCGTCGGATCCACTACGGGGTCGGCTACTCGGGCAGCGGCGTCGGGGCAAGCTGGCTCGGCGGCCAGATCCTGGCCTCGCTCGTGACGGGCCGCTCGGACGAGTGGACCAGCCTCGCGCTCGCCTCGAGAAGGGTGCCGGGGCTGCCGCCCGAGCCGATCAAGCGGCTCGGCGGGGGGCTCGTGCGCGCTGCCATTCTCACGCGGGAGGAGCACGAGGAGGACGGCCGTCGCGCGCCGCTCTACGCGCGCGCCGGGGCCGCGCTGCCCCGGCTGACAGGCATGAAGATCGGCACGCGCTAGAGCCTCGCCGCACATGCCCAGCGAGGCCCGTCGACATGGGTCACACTTCAACCTCTGACGAACAGCGCTGACGGCCGGCGCGTGCCGGAAGAGGAGGAATTCGTGGCAATTGCGATCACCCAGACGAAGAACTTCGTCGGTGGCGAATGGCTCGATGCCGTCGAGGGCGGCACGATGGAGGTGCACAACCCCGCAACCGGTGACGTCATCGCCGAGGTGCCGAGCGGGTCGGCCGAGGACGTCGAGCAGAGCGGTGCGAGGCGGCCAGGGCCGCTCTGCCCGAATGGCTCGAGACGACGCCGGGCGAGCGCTCGGAGCTGCTGCTGAGCGCTCGCCGGCCTCATCGAGGAGTACGCCGAGGAGCTTGCCCAGCTCGAGTCGCTGAACACCGGCAAGCCGATCGAGGTCGCGCGCGCGGAGCCGCCCGTCATGGTCGACAACCTGCGCTTCTTCGCCGGCGCCGCACGCTGCCTCGAGGGCAAGGCGACGGATGAGTACATGCGCGGCTACACGTCGATGGTGAGGCGCGAGCCGATCGGGATCGCCGGGCTCATCGCACCCTGGAACTACCCGCTGATGATGGGGATCTGGAAGGTCGGCCCTGCGCTCGCGACCGGGAACGCCGTGATCCTCAAGCCCGCCGAGCAGACGCCGCTCACGACGCTCCGTCTGGCCGAGCTGGCGAAGGATCTCTTCCCGGCCGGCGTCTTCAACGTCATCACGGGGGAGGGCGTGCCGGTGGGCGAGGGGATCGTCCAGCACCCGGGCATCGGCATCGTGTCGCTGACCGGTGAGACCGAGACGGGCAAGGAGGTCGCCCGGACTGCGGCTGCGACGCTCAAGCGCGTGCATCTCGAGCTGGGCGGCAAGGCGCCGATGATCGTCTTCGACGACGCCGACCCCGCCGAGGTTGCCCAGGCCGTCAGGATCGCCGGCTACTGGAACTCGGGTCAGGACTGCACCGCCGCGTCCCGCGTGGTCGCCGGGCCGAAGATCTACGACAGGCTGATCGACGAGCTCGTCCCGGCCGTCGAGTCGCTGAAGACGGCGGATCCGGCCGAGGGAGACGACGTCGAGATGGGGCCGGTGATCTCGAAGGAGCAGCAGGGCCGCGTGCTCGGCTTTCTCGAGCGGCTCGAGGGCACCAAGGCGGAGGTGCTCACGGGCGGCGAGACCGACGGCGACCGCGGCTTCTTCGTCAAGCCGACCGTGGTGGCGGGCCCGGAGCAGACGGACGAGATCGTGCAGCGGGAGGTGTTCGGCCCGGTGGTCACGGTGCAGAAGTTCGCGGACGACGAGCAGGCCATCGCCTGGGCCAACGACGTCGACTACGGCCTGGCCGCGTCCGTGTTCACCCGCGACGTCGGGAGGGCGCTCACGGCCGCGCGGAAGCTGCAGTTCGGGACGGTCTGGATCAACGACCACATCCCGCTCGTCTCGGAGATGCCGCACGGCGGCTTCAAGCAGTCCGGCTACGGCAAGGACCTCTCGATGTACTCGCTCGAGGACTACACGATCGTGAAGCACGTGATGGCAAAGTTGTGACCGTTCCTGGAACGGCGACCGCGTTGATCGGAGGGTCATGAGCACAACGCAGGTAGGGATGACGCCCACCGAGCTGCAGGAGTCCGCGAAGGATCACCTGTGGCTCCACATGACGCGCATGGGGGCCTACGCCGAGAGCGAGCTTCCGGTGATCGTCCGCGGCGACGGCTGTTACCTCGAGGACGCGAACGGGAAGCGCTACCTGGACGGGCTCAGCGGGCTCTTCTGCGTCAACATCGGCTACGGCTACGGGGAGGAGATCGGCGAGGTCGCCGCCGCGCAGATGCGCGAGCTCCCCTACTACACGAACTGGAGCTCCGCGCACCCGCGCGCGATCGAGCTCGCCGCCGAGGTGGCCGGCCTGGCCCCCGGCGACCTCAACAGGGTGTTCTTCGTCTCGGGCGGCTCGGAGGCCGTCGAGGCGGCCTGGAAGCTGGCGCGCCAGTACCACACCGTCCGCGGTGATCGGCGCTGGAAAGCGATCGCGCGCCGGATCGCCTACCACGGCACGACGCTCGGGGCGCTGTCGCTCAACGGCATCCCGCAGCTCCGGACGCCGTTCGAGCCACTCGTGCCCGACGTGATCCACGTCCGCAACACGAATCGCTACCGGCGGCCCGCGGAGGAGACGGAGGAGGAGTTCACCGCGCTGCTGCTCGAGGAGCTCGAGGGGGCAATCGAGCAGGCGGATCCGGTCACGGTCGCGATGGTGCTCATGGAGCCGGTACAGAACTCGGGTGGCTCGTTCACGCCGCCCGCCGGGTACTTCCAGGGCGTGCGCGAGCTGTGCGACCGCTACGGGATCCTGCTCTGCGCCGACGAGGTCATCTGCGGCTTCGGGCGCCTGGGCGCCTGGTTCGGATCGGAGCGCTACGACATCAGGCCCGACCTGATCACGTCCGCCAAGGGCCTCTCCTCGTCCTACGCGGCGGCCGGCGCCGTGATCGCGAGAGACAGCGTGATGCAGCCGTTCCTCGAGGGCGCGAACAAGTACCTGCACGGCATCACGTTCGGCGGCCATCCGGTGCAGTGCGCGATCGCGCTCAAGAACATCGAGATCATGAAGCGCGACCGCATCGTCGAGAACGTGCGGGACAACGAGGAGCCGTTCCGCCGGACGCTGTCGCAGCTGCTCGACCTTCCGATCGCGGGCGACCTGCGCGGCGTCGGCTACTTCTTCGCGCTCGAGCTCGTCAAGGACAAGGAGACGAAGGAGACGTTCACGCAGGACGAGTGTCAGTGGCTGCTGCACGACTTCCTCTCGCCGCGGCTGTTCGAGCGAGGGCTCATCTGCCGCGCGGACGACCGGGGCGACCCGGTCGTCCAGATCGCGCCGCCGCTCGTCGCCGGGCAGGAGCAGTTCGACGAGATCGTGGGCGATTCTCGGCGAGACGCTCGCCGAGGCCTGGGATCTCTATCTGAAGCGGCGCTAGCGGGAGAGGCGGGCCGGCCGCCGGTCGGCCCGCCCGCCGATTCCAGAAGCGGGTCAGTGGGTATGCTCGTCAACGAGCCGTCATGGCCGAGGCCGCCGCCGAGGATTTCAACCAGCCGATCCTCCCGGGCAAGGGCGCAAGCGACTACGAGCGCTACCTGCGAACGGACGATCTGCTCTCGCTCCAGAAGACGCCCGGGGAGATGGTCCACCGGGACGAGCTGCTCTTCCAGACGACCCACCAGTCGTCCGAGCTCTGGCTGAAGCTGGCCGCGTTCGAGCTCGAGGAGGCCGTTCGCCTGCTGCGTGCCGGCGAGCTCGCGGCGGCGAGACGCCTGCTGGGACGAGCCGTGCGCTGCGTCGTGCTCGTCACCGAGCAGATCCACATGCTCGAGCAGATGTCTCCGTGGGAGTACCAGGAGATCCGGCGGGTGCTCGGCCACGGCAGCGGCTTCGACTCGCCGGGCTTCATCGCCGTGCGGGCGCTCTCACCGGAGCTCTGGGACGCGTTCACGGGCTTGCTCGACGACCGCGGGCTGACGCTCGTCGAGCTCTACCGGCACGGCCGCGAGCACGAGGATCTCTATCAGCTCGCCGAGCTGCTGATCGAGTGGGACGAGCGCGTCATCCTCTGGCGCGTCCATCACTTCAAGCTGGTCGAGCGCGTGATCGGCGGCAGCGTCGTGGGTACGCAGGGGACGCCGGTCGAGGTGCTCGGCAGGCTGGTGCAGCAGCGCTTCTACCCCGAGCTCTGGAAGGTCAGGGACGAGCTGACGGCGCTCGCGAAGGAGGAGGACTAGCAAGCGGCCGGAGGCGCCGCGCGCAGCGCCGCGCCCGGGGGCGCAGGCGCGGAGCTGTCCGGCCGAGAGCTCTACAGCCGCGGGCTGGGCTGCGGCTAGCGGCCGGCTCGGCGGGCGCGAGCCGCGATCGCCGAGCCCGAGGGCTCGGCATGGCTGCGCGCCCGTACCGAGCCCGTCAGGCTCGGCGACGCTTCGCGGCCTGGCGGGCTCGGCCGCGGCTGCTAGCGGCCGGCTCGGCCGGCCGCGACCCGCGATCGCCGAGCCGAGGGCTCGGCATGGTGTTGCGCGCCTGTACCGAGCCTTCGGGCTCTGAACGCTTCGCGGTGGCGGCCTTCGGCCGCGGCTGGGCTGAGCGGCCGGCTCGACCGGCGGAGCCGCGTCGCCGAGCCAGCTCGGCATGGTGTAGCGCGCCTGTACCGAGCCCTTCGGGCTCGGAAACGCTTCGCGGCCTGGCGGGCCTTCGGCCCGCGGCCGCTGTGCGGCGCGCTGCGCGCGCCTTACGCACCGCGGAGCTCGCGTCGCGGAGCTCTCGGTCGAGGATCTCGCCGAGGTGTACGAGGCCAGGCTCGCGCTCGAGCCGCTGGCCGTCCGCCACGCGGCGGCGCGGTTCACGGACGAGGACGCAGAGCATGCCTCCGAGAGCCTCGCGCGACACGTGGAGGCGTACCGCGCAGGTGACGTGGCTGCCGCCTGGGTTGCGCACACCGACTTCCACTTCGCCCTCTACAACGCGGCCCGCTCGCGCTGGCTCATCCGTCTGATCACCCCGCTCTGGGAGTCGAGCGAGCGCTACCGCCTTGCGGTCGGGGCCGTCCACCGCAGCCTCGACCAGCGCCGGCGCGAGCACGAGCGCATCCTCGAGGCCTGTGTCCGGCGTGAGCCGGAGCTGGCCGCGTTCGAGCTCCACAACCACCTCGCCCTGACCGCGAACGTCCAGTCGCGCAAGATGGGCGGCGAGGAGCTGTTTGCCATCCGGGAGCCTGCCGCCGGCCCGGCGTAACGCTGGACGCCCACCGGATGCCGGGCAACCGGTGGTTGCCCGGCAGTTTGATCAAACGTACAATCGCGGCCCCATGCTGCTGAGCCCGGTCGAGTACGTGCGCGCCACGTCGGTCGCGGACGCGGTACGAGTCCTCTCACAGCACGACGGCGCGCGGCCGCTGGCCGGCGGGCAGACGCTCGTGAACGTGATGAAGACGCGCATGGCGGCACCGGACGTGCTCGTCGATCTCGGCGCTCTCGAGGAGCTGCGGACGATCGCCCAGACGGCCGACGGCGGGCTCGAGCTCGGGGCGATGGTCACCTATTCGGCGCTGATGGCGTCGGCCGAAATCGGCGCCGCACGGCCCATCCTCGCCGAGGTCGCGGCCCAGATCGCCGATGTGCAGGTGCGAAATCGCGGCACGATCGGGGGCAACCTCTGCGCGAACGACCCGACGAACCACTTCCCCCCTTTGATGGTGGCTCTCGGCGCGGCCATGACGATCGCCGGCGAAGCCGGGGAGCGCGTGGTGCCTGCGGAGGATTTCTTCCTCGGCGTCTACGTGACCGCAGTCGAGCCCGGCGAGCTGCTCACGAAGGTGACCGTCCCGCCCGCGAACGGGGCCGGCGACGCCTTCACGTCGGTCACGATAGGCAAGGAGGGGACGGGGATCGTCAACGTCGCGGCAAGCGTGCGGGCCAACGGAACGGTCGAGGATGCCCGCGTCGCGGTCGGCTGCGTGTCGGCCGTGCCCGAGCGGGCGCCCGAGATGGAGTCGCGACTGAAGGGCGCGGCCCTCGACGAGGCGACCGCGCGGGCCGCGGCGCAGGGGCTCGGCGCCTCGCTCGACCCGCCCTCCGACGTGCACGGTTCCGCCGAGTACCGCCGTCACCTCGCCGAGGTGCTGGCGGCGCGTGCGGTGCTCCAGGCCGCCGAGCGGGCTGGAGGCTGACGTGGAGCCTGCGGCAAGCGCGAGCGTCGCGATCGAGATCAACGGCACGGTTTACGAGCGCGACGTCGAGGCGCGCCGCCTGCTCGTCCACTTCATCCGCGACGACGCCGAGCTCACCGGAACGCATGTCGGCTGCGACACGGGCAACTGCGGGGCCTGCACGGTGCTGCTCGACGGCCACGCCGTCAAGTCGTGCATGCTGCTCGCCGTCCAGGCGGACGGGGCGTCGATATCGACGGTCGAGGGCCTGGCCGCCGAAGGCGAGCTCACCGCGCTCCAGCAGGCGTTCTCCGACCATCACGCGCTCCAGTGCGGCTACTGCACGCCCGGGATGCTGATGAGCGCCACGTATCTGCTGCGCCACAACCCCGAGCCGACCGAGCAGGAGATCCGCAAGGCCATCCAGGGCAACATCTGCCGCTGCACGGGCTACTGGAACATCGTCGAGGCCGTTCGCAGCGGAGGACGCGGTGAAGCAGTGAAGGGGGCTCACGGGGACATGGTTTCCCCGTGATAGAAGGCGGCGGCTCGATGACGACGACGACGCACGAGCGGGTCGAGGCGCCGCAGAAGGGCTATGCCGGCGTCTCGGTTCCCCGCAAGGAGGACAAGCGGCTCGTCCAGGGCGAGGGTGTCTTCTTCGACGATCTGCGCCGGCACGGCATGGGCTACGTCCATTTCGTCCGCTCGCCCTACGCGCACGCGAAGATCGTCTCCGTCGACGTCTCGGCGGCCCTCGAGATCGAGGGCGTCTACGGGACGCTCACGGGCGATGAGGTCTCGATCCTCACCGACCCGTTCTTCGAGCTCACGACCCCGCCCGGGAACCAGATCAAGGACTACGCCCTCGCGGTCGGGAGGGTGCGGCACGCCGGTGAGCCGGTCGCCGCGGTCGTCGCCGCCACCCGGGAGCTCGCGCGCGACGCCGCCGAGCTCGTCGAGGTCGAATACGAGCCACTCGAGGCGATCGTCGACGGCGAGCGGGCCCTCGAGCCGGACGCGCCGATCCTGCACGAGGACGCAGGCACGAACGTCGTCTGGTCAGGGAAGTTCGAATGGGGCGACTACGACGCCGCCCTGGCGGAGGCCGACCAGGTCGTTCGTATCGAGCGTCTGCACTTCGACCGCTTCTCATCGACGCCGCTCGAGTGCGCCGGCTGCCTCGTCGAGTACGAGCGCGCGACCGGCCAGTGGACGATCTTCTGCAACCACCAGATGCCCGGCGTCGGCGCGATCTGGATGGGGCCCGCCCTGCGGGTCGGCATCGACAAGCTGCGCTTCGTCACCCACGACATCGGCGGCGGCTTCGGCAACAAGATCTGCCTGCATCCGCAGTTCGTCGCCTGCTGTCTCCTCGCGCGCAAGCTCGGACGCCCGGTGCAGTGGACGGAATGGCGCACCGATCAGCACATGGCGAACGCGCACGGCAACGAGCGCACGTTCCTCGACGTCGAGGTGCCGGTGAAGAAGGACGGCACGCTGCTCGGCTTCTCGGTGAAGGCGATCGACGACTGCGGGGCGTTTCCGCGCTACGAGCCGCTCGGCTGCATCATCTGGGCGCAGGTCACGCCGGGGTGCTACCGCTGGCGGAACATCCGGGTCGACTTCACCCAGGTCTGCACGAACAAGTCGGCCGTCTCGCCGAACCGGGGCTACTCGCGCATGCAGCAGCTCT
The DNA here is from genome assembly GCA_963780385.1 of uncultured Thermoleophilia bacterium. Lineage (GTDB taxonomy): Bacteria > Actinomycetota > Thermoleophilia > Gaiellales > Gaiellaceae > CAWACA01. The sequence goes on from CAWACA010000028.1 coordinate 232,506, forward strand.
GGCTCACCGAGCGGATCGTGGACATCGTGGCGCACGAGCTCGACCTCGATCCCGTCGAGGTGCGCAAGAAGAACTACGTCCGCACCGAGGACATGCCCTACACGACGCCGAACGGCTGCGTCTACGACTCCGGCGACTACGCCCGCTGCCTCGACATCGCGCTCGAGCTGATCGGTCACGAGAGGCTCGAGGAGCGCCGAGGGGACGCCGAGAGGCGCGGCAAGCTGCTCGGCTTCGGCATCGGCTCGACGCTCGACTCCGGGACGAACAACTTCGGGCAGTCGATGATCCTCAATCCCGAGCTGCAGTTCTCGGGCAACAACGAGGTGGCCACGGTCAAGCTCGACATCTTCGGCGAGCTGGTCGTGACGCTCGGCACCGTGCCCCAGGGGCAAAGCCACGAGACGGTCGCCGCCCAGGTCGTGGCCGACATCCTCGGCTGCTCGCCCGACGACGTGCACGTACGGCCGGGACACGACTCCTACTGGAACTCCCACGCCGGCTTTTCCGGCACGTACGCGAGCCAGTTCGCGGTCACCGGGCTGGGTGCCGTCAAGGGCGCCGCGGAGATGCTCGCCTCCCAGATTCGCCGCCTGGCGGCGGTCGTTCTCGGCGCCGGCGGCCCCGACGAGATCGAGCTCGCAGAGGGCTTCGCGCGGCTGCGGGCCAACCCGGAGGCCGCGCTGCCCTTCATGGCCTGCGGAGCGATCATCAACGCGAACAACGCCGGCCTGCCGCCCGAGCTCGACGACGTGACGCTCAACTGCCGCTACGTCTACCGGCCGCCGTTCGAGAAGCCGGACACCGAGCTCAAGTACGGAAACCTGACGCTCGACGTACGCGACCCAGATCCACGCCTGCCTCGTCGAGGTCGACCCGGAGACGGGCGAGATCGAGGTCGTCGACTACGCGGCGGTGGACGACTGCGGCACCCGCATCCACCCGCAGATCGTGGAAGGGCAGGTGCACGGGGCGACCGCCCATGCGCTCGGCGCCGCCTTGTGGGAGACGCTGCCCTACGACGAGGACGGCAACCTCCTCACCGCCAACTTCTACGACTACCACGTGCCTCACGCGCTGGACATGCCGCCGCTGCGGACCGGCTACATCGAGTCGGCCTCTCCCTTCTCGCCGCTCGGCGCCAAGGGCATGGGGGAGGGCGGAGGCGCCGGGATCCACGCCGTCTGCGCGGCGATCCAGGACGCGCTGCGCTCCGCCGGCCGGGCAATCGTCACCGACAGCCACAACCCGGGGCACAGGGTCTGGGAGCTGCTTCGGGATCCGGCCGCGAGCCGCGCGCTCGTGTCGGTCGAGAGCCGATGAAGATCAGCGGGGAGCGCACGTTCGCCGCGCCGCGGACGGTCGTCTGGCGGGTCCTGAACGACCCGGCCGAGATGGCGAACCTCATGCCCGGCGTCGAGCGCTTCGAGGTCGCCGACGACCGGCACTGGACGGCGCACGTGAAGATCCCGCTCGGCCTCGGCGGCCTCAAGATGAAGATCAACTTCGAGAAGACCGAGGAGCGCGAGCCCGAGCTTGCCGCGCTGCACGCGAAGGGCACGGGCGTGGGCGCCCTGCTCTCGATTGCCACGCGCTTCGAGCTGGCCGAGCGAGGGTGCCGAGACGCAGATGCGCTGGGAGGCGGACTTCCACGTGGCCGGCCAGGTGGGCAGCATGGGCCAGCGCGTGCTGCAGCCGATCGTGAACCAGCAGGTCGGCAACGTGCTCACGGCGCTCGACGAGCGCGTGCAGGCGGCGGCCGCGACCTGACCGCGCTCGGCCCGGCGCGATGTGCCGGGCGACGAGGAACGCGGTACGAAGCCATCTCATTCGCATTTCATTCGTTTCTCACGCGCGTTTCATTCGCTCCTCGCACACTGGGGCTCCACCGAAGCAGGCGATCTCGAGCCGACGAAAGGAGTCCAGATGGGCACGAAGCAGACGATCGCGATTGCCCTGGGTGTTCTCGCAACGGCGTTCCCGGTTGCCGCCTGGGGCGGCAGCGGGCCGACGCTCGGCGCGTGTCCGGAGATCCCGCTCCCGCAGGGCAGCGAGCCGGTCAACCTCGATCCGGCGAACTTCACGACCGAGATCGACAACCTCTACTGGCCGATGAAGCCTGGCAGTCGCTGGGTCTACCGCGAGACCACACCCCAGGGGTCACGGGCGCGGGTGGTCGTCAAGGTCACCACGAAGACGAAGCTGATCGCGAACGGCATCAGGGCCAGGGTCGTCAGCGACGTCGTCACCGAGGACGGCAAGCCGGTCGAGGTCACGAAGGACTGGTACGCGCAGGACTGCGCGGGCAACATCTGGTACCTCGGAGAGGCGACCGCGGAGTACGAGGACGGCAAGGTCGTCTCGCGGGAGGGATCGTGGGAGGCGGGCGTCGACGGCGCACAGCCGGGCATCGCCCTTCCTGCACGTCCACAGGTCGGGATGACCTACCGGCAGGAGTACTACGCCGGCCACGCCGAGGACGCGGGCGAGGTCTTCAGTCGCGACGAGCAGGTCCAGGTGCCCGCCGGCCACTTCGGAGACATCGTGATGACCAAGGACACAACGGCGCTGCAACCGAGAGTTCTCGAGTACAAGTTCTATGCCCGCGGCGTCGGGCCCGTGCTGGAGCTTGGAATCTCGGGAGGGAGCGACCGCGCCGATCTCCTGAGCTACCGCCGCGGGTAGCTCCGAGCGTCGACGTAACCCTGACGGGAGGGGTGGAGCACGTCCACCCCTCCCGTCGATCCGTGTCTTCAGCGGCCGGCTCTTGCGGTTTGATCAAATCCGGTCCTTAGAATGCCCCCGCCCAGGACGTAAAGGAGGACCCGCTGGCCGCGCCGTTCCGGATCGGCGTCATGCAGCTCACGATGGAGCCGCTCGACGAGATGCTCGCCTCCGCGCGCGTGATGGATCGGGCAGGCATCCACACCGTGTGGCTCGCCGAGGCCTATCCGTGGTGGCGCAAGCACGGCATGGAGGCGCGCTCCTCCACCGTGGTCTCCGCGCTGATGGCGCGCGAGACCGAGCGGCTGACGATCGCCTGGGGGATCATCTCGCCGTTCACGCGTCACCCCGTGCAGGCGGCGATGGACGCGCGCGTGGTGCAGGAGGCGGCGGGGCCCGGCCGCTTCATCCTCGGCTTCGGCACCTCGAAGATCTTCCTCAACAACGCGAAGACCGAGGGCGCAAAGCCGCTTGCCGCCACACGTGATTCCGTGTCGATCGTCCGCGGCGTCCTGGGCGGCGCTCCGTTCGAGTACGACGGAACCGTCTTCAGCGCCAGCATTCCGGGCTTGCGCGACGAGGCGGAGACGCCGCGCGAGGTGCCGCCGGTGTACGTGGCGGCGACGATGCCGAAGATGCAGCAGCTCTCGGGCGAGGTCGGCGACGGGCTGCTGACTCCGTCGATCACGACCCCGGCCTTCGTGCGCTACGCGCGCGAGAACATGCTGGCCGGGGCGTCGTCGGCCGGGCGCGAGGGCGACGAGCTCGATCTCGGCTGTACGATCGTCGCCTCGATCGCCGAGGATCGCGACGAGGGTCGCGACGGCGCGCGTGAGATCGCCGGCATGTACCTCGCCAACAAGGTCCAGAACATCCGGGGCAGCGCCGACACGCTGCTCGACCTGGCAGGGCTCGACCAGGAGGAGATCCGCCCGGTCGCCGACGCGATGGAAGCGGGCGGGCGCCTGGCGGCCAAGGAGAAGGTCTCAGACGCCATCCTCGACAAGTGCAAGCCGATCGCCGGAACTCCCGCCGATTGCATCGAGGCGATCGAGGAGTACAGGGACGCAGGCTGCACCCACGTCATGCTCGAGCTCTGGGGCGCCGACCGTCATCGGCAGATCGAGCTCTTCGGCCAGAAGGTGCTTCCCCGGTTCGCGTGAGCGCGCTCGACGATCGAATCCTGGCCTCGGTCGACGAGGGCCGGCTGGTCGAGTGGGCCCTCGAGGCCGTGTCGGTACCGAGCTTCACCGGCGACGAGCAGGCGATGGGAGAGCTCTTCGCGGAGACCTGCCGGGAGCTCGGTCTCCAGGTGCACTGGCAGCAGGTCGAGGACGGACGGCCCAACGTTCTTGCGACCTGGGAGGGAACAGGCGGCGGCTCGAGCCTCATGCTCAACGGCCACATGGACACCTCGTACTCCGGACGCGAGCCGTGGCTGGCCGGCATCCCCGGGTTTCAGCCGCAGGGGTTCGTCGAGGACAGGCGTGTCTACGGCCTCGGGATCTCGAACATGAAGGGTGCGCTGGCCTGCTACGTGGAAGCGCTGCGCGCTCTTGCAGGACGCAGGCGTGAGGCTCCGAGGGGATCTCTTGCTCGCGGCCGTCTGCGGAGAGATCGAGAAGGCTCAGTGGGGCGAGGCGCAGGGCGCCGAATACCGAGGCTACGCCTCCGGCTCCCGGTACCTCGTCTCGCACGGCGGTGTCGCGGAGGCGTGCATCCTCGGCGAGCCGACCGAGGGGAAGATCGTGCTCGGCCACTTCGGCTCGCTCTGGCTTCGCATCTCCACGCGCGGCAACTTCATTCACACGGCGTTCAGCGAGGGAAGGCGCGGCGAGAACTCGATCCTCCGGATGCGTGAGGTCATCGACGCCGTGCTCGAGTGGATCCCGACCTGGGAGGACGACCCGGAGAACGCCTACCGCGGAGCGAGGGCGATCGTGAACGTGGGCGCGATCGACGGCGGCTTCGGCTGGCGCGTCTCGCGCACGCCGCACCGCACGGATCTCTTCCTCGACGTCCGCGTCCCGCCGACGAAGCCGATGGCGGCGGCGCGCGGACAGGTGCTCGAGCTGGGGCGGCGCCTCCGCGAGCGCTTCCCCGACTACGGCGTCGAGGCAGAGGTCTACGTGACCGCTCCCGGCTCGGAGATCGCGGAGGACCATCCTCTGATTGCGGCGATCGACGAGAGCCACGACGCGGTGTTCGGGACGCCGCCGCCGCGGGACGTGACGCGCTGGTTCTCCGACGCCAGCGTGTTGGCGCGGTACGGGATCGCTTCCGTGAACTACGGGACCTCGAGCGGGCTGCCGGATCCAAAGCTCGGCGAGAACCTCGACATCGACGGGCTCGTGAAGACGGCCGGCGTCTATGCGCTCGCGGCGGCTCGCTTCTGCGGGGTCGCCGGGTGAGCATCTACGCCCTGCCGCCCGATCTGCCCGCGCCGGAGGACGACGGTGCGTGCGACCACCTGACCGGCGAGCCTGTGCCGCAACTCGTCCTCGACTCTTCCCGGGGGTCGGTGGACCTGGCCGAGCTCGGTGCGGGCCTCGCCGTCCTCTACATCTACCCGAGGACGGGGAAACCGGGCGTCCCCGTACCCGACGGCTGGGATGCGATTCCGGGCGCGCGCGGCTGCACGCCGCAGTCCTGCGCGTTCCGTGACCACGCGGCCGAGCTCGCCGGGCTCGGGGCCCGCGTCGCGGGCCTCTCGGCGCAGCCGCTCGAGGACCAGGTCGAGGTGGCGGAGCGGCTTGGCCTGCCGTACCCGGTGATCGCCGATCCGGAGCTTCGCCTCGGGTCAGCGCTCCGCCTGCCGACGTTCGAGTTCGACGGGGCCACGCTCTACCGGCGCGTCACGCTCGTCTTCGAGTCCGGGCGGATCGTGCGCGTGTTCTATCCGGTGTTTCCGTCGGACCGGAACGCACAGGAGGTCGTGACCTGGCTACAAGGGAGAGAGTGAGAGCGTGAAGCTTGTGACGTTCGATCAGGGACGTGTCGGCCGCGTCGACGGCGACGAGATCGTGGTTCTCGACGTACCGACGATGCGCGAGTACTTCGAGCGGTCGGGCGCCGCCGAGACCGGCGAACGGGTGTCTCTCGCGTCTGCGGATCTCGAGGCGCCGATCCGTCCCCGGAAGTTCATCCATACGGCGGGCAACTTCCGCGAGCACGAGGAGGAGTCGAAGAACGTCGGCTGGTCGCATCAGATCGCGCCGTGGATCGTCTTCTTCCAGAACGTGGACGCGATCGTCGGCCCCGACGAGCCGGTGATCTACCCGGAGCATCTGACCGAGGAGCTCGACTACGAGCTCGAGCTCGCGGTCGTGATCTCGAAGGCCGGGAAGCACTTCGGCGCCGACGAGGCGATGGACTACGTCGGCGGCTATGTGATCTTCAACGACATCACCGCGCGCGACATCCAGCGCCGCGAGATGGTCTCCGGCGTCTTCTCCTTCTGCAAGGCGATCGACACGTTCTGTCCGCTCGGGCCGTGGATCGTGACCCCCGACGAGGTTCCCGACCCGCAGGATCTGCGGATGGAGCTACGCGTGAACGGGAAGCCGCGGCAGGTGTCCCACTCCGGGAACATGTCGGTGACGATCCCGGAGATCGTCGCCCACTACTCGCCGCTCGGGTACTCCGCCGGTGACGTCGTGTCGACGGGCACGGTCTCCGGGGTTGCCGGGTTCAGCGAGGACGCCGAGTCGCTCTACCTCAGGCCCGGCGACGTCATGGAGGCAGAGATCGAGCGCGTGGGCGTGCTCCGCAACCCGGTGATCTCCTGGCAGGAGGCCTACGGTGTGCCCGCGCCGCCCCGGGTGCGCTGGTGAGCCCCGCCACGGCGCCCCAACGCTCCACGCCCCACCCTCCCTGGGGGGCCACCCCACCCAGACCCCCCGAGCCTAGCCGCGGGCGGCGCGCCGGAGTGTGGCGTTCGCGCCGGCATTCGTCGCGCACCTGCCAAATGAGCCGCGCGCCCGACGATCCGGCAGGGACAGGCCCTTCCTCGCCCGGAGCCTGGCCCCGCGACGATGCGAAGCTGGATCGCGTCCGAGCCCTGATGGTCGAGCAGGACCTCGACGCCCTCGTCGTCCGCGCGCCGGACAACGTCCTCTACCTCTCGAACTACCTGTGCATGAAGGGCTACGACCTCGTCGTCTTCCCGCGCGCCGGCGACCCGACGCTCATCGTGCTCGAGCCCCAGGAGGAGGACGCGCACCGCACCGCCTGGACGAGCGACATCCGCCTCTTCGCCGGCTACGACCCGGACGATGCGCGGCCGCCGACCGCCCGCGCGCTCGAGCTCGCCCTGGCGGTGCTGCGCGAGCGAGATCTCGAGCGCATCGGTCTCGAGCTCTCGCTCGGCACGCAGTCCGCCGATCTCATGGTGGGCGAGCCGACGACACCGACGAAGGCCTTCTTCGACGCGTTCGAGGGGGCTGTCGACGCCACGCCTCTGCTCGTCGAGGCTCGCACGATCAAGACCGAGCAGGAGATCGAGCGCATGCGCCTCGCGAACGAGCTCGCCGCGCTCGCGATGGAGCACGTCCGGGAGCACCTGCGGCCGGGAATGACCGAGGCCGAGGCCGCGGCGCTCTGGGAGGGACATGTCCACGCCGTCGGGGTCGGCTACAAGGGCAAGGTCGGGATGGCCCGCGGGTACTCGCTCGTCTGGTCCGGGCCCGGCATCCGGACGTTCACCGCGACGGGACACCGGCCCGTGCAGGCCCACGAGCCGACGCTGTTCGAGATCTGGGTCTGCGCGGACGGCTACTGGTGCGACCACACGAAGAATCTCTGCCCCGGCGAGCTGCGGGCGGAGTACGTCGAGCTGCTCGAGATCCTGCTCGCCGTCTTCGAGGAGGCTCGATCCATCGCCGTCGACGGCGCACCGCTCCCCGAGATCGATCGCGTCATCCGGGATCGCATCGCCGAGGCCGGCTATCCGGGCCAGCCCACGCACCCGGTCTGCCACGGGGTCGGCGCCCGCGCGCACGAGCCGCCCTACGCTCACCGGGCGGGCACGGGATCGATTCGCAGCGGCATGGTGCTCGCGCTCGAACCGGCGATCTTCTGGCCAGGCGGGGGAGGCCTGAGGCTCGAGGACAACTTCCTCGTCACCGGGGCAGAGAACGAGAAGCTCTGCTCCGTGGCGGACGATTTCCGCCTGCTCGAGGTCGGTCGGTGAGCCGGACCTACGACGTCGTCTTCGTCGGCAGCGGCATCAACTCGCTCGCCGGCGCCGCGCTGCTGGCCAAGGCCGGAAAGCGCGTCCTCGTGCTCGAGCGCAACGACTACCTCGGCGGTGCGATCAAGACCGCCGAGATCACCGAGCCCGGGTTCGTTCACGAGGTGTTCGCCGGGTGGCACCCGCTGTTCGTCGGCTCGGCCGCCTACGCGGAGCTCAAGGACGACCTGCACACGCGCGGCCTGGAGTACCTCAACACGGAGCTCCCCACGGGCACGCTGTTCCCGGACGGCTCGTCGTGCTTCCTCACGACCTCGCCCGAGGGGAACGTCGACGAGCTCGACCGGCACGCCGCGGGCGACGGCGATGCCTGGCGCCGTGTCGTCAACGAGTTCATGCCGAATGCCGATCTCGCCTTCGGCGTCCTCGGCACCGAGCTCTGGTCGCAGGATGGGATGAAGCTCGCGGCCAGGGCCTATCGGCGCCTGGGCCGCCAGGGCCTGCTCGAGTTCACGGGCAACGTCCTCTCGACCTGCCGTGACTGGCTCTCGGCCACGTTCGAGTCGCCCCGCGTGCACGGACTGCTCGCACCCTGGGTGCTCCACACCGGCCTCGGCCCCGATCAGGCCATGTCCGGCTTCATGACGCAGGTCATCGCCGTCGCGATCGAGCTCGGGGGCATGCCGGTGCCTCGCGGCGGCGGCGTCAGGCTCGTCGACGCCCTGGTCTCGGTGGTCGAGGATCCCGGCGGTTCCTGCGAGACGGGCAAGGACGTCGCCGAGATCGTCGTCTCCGCAGGCCGCGCGGTGGGCGTGCTCACTGCCGACGGCGAGACCGTCATGGCGCGAGAGGCCGTCGTCGCGAACGTCACTCCGACGCAGCTCTACGGGCGGCTGCTTGCGAACGCGCCGCTGCCGAATGCCGCGAGCGCGGCGCCGCGCCGGTTCCGCTACGGACGGGCGGAGATGCACATCCACATGGCGCTCGCCGAGCGTCCCCGCTGGGAGGGGGACGAGCGCCTCGGCCAAACGGCGCTCCTCCATCTCACACCCGGCCTCGACGGCGTCTCGCGCGCCGTCAACGAGGCAGACCGCGGGCTGCTTCCGGTCGAGGGGACGATCGCCTGCGGCCAGCCGATGGCCGTCGACCCGTCACGGGCTCCCGAGGGCTCCTGGATCCTCTGGCTCCAGATGCAGGAGCTGCCGTCGCACGTCAAGGGCGACGCAGCCGGCGAGATCGACGTCGGCGACGGCACGTGGACGCCCGAGCTGCGCGAACGCTACGCCGATCGCATCCAGGCGCGGCTCCGCGCCCACATCCCGAATCTCGAGTCGGCGCTGCGCAAGCGCGTCGTGCTGTCTCCAGCCGATCTCGAGAGCGCGAACATCAATCTCGTAGGCGGCGACATCTACTCGGGCTCCTGCGCGCTCGACCAGAACCTCGTCTGGCGGCCGCTGCCGAGCCTGCCCGGGCACCGCACCCCGATCGTCGCCCTCTACCACGTCGGCGCGAGCACTCACCCCGGCCCCGGTCTCGGCGCCGGCTCGGGGACGCTCGTGGCCAAGGACATCTTGCGCCCGAGCCTCGTTCGTCGCGTTCGCGACGTGGCGCGCTTCTGAAAGGAGAGTCGCGATGAAGTTCAGCATCTACTCCGAGGTCCAGAACTTCCCGGGCAAATCGCCTGCGCGCCAGTACCGCGAGGTGATCGAGCAGGTGGTTCACGCCGATCGGGTCGGCTTCGACGCCTACTCGGCCATCGAGCACTTCTTCTTCCCGAAGTTCTCGATCTCGGCGAACCCATTCGCGCTCTGGTCGGCGTGCGCCCAGCTGACGAAACGCATCACGTTCCGCACGCTCGGCCATGTGCTCCCGTACCACAACCCCACGATTCTCGCGTCCCAGATCGCCCAGTTCTCGCAGATGTACCCGGGGCGCTACGAGTTCGGCGCGCTTCGCGGTCACGGCTGGATTCCGGCGAAGGCGGGCATCTCGGTCCTCGAGAGCCGCGACCGCTACGAGGAGTCGCTCGACATCCTCTTCAAGGCCCTCGAGGAGGAGCGGTTCTCCTACGACGGGACAGTTCTACAAGATCGACGACTCCCACATCGTGCCGAGGCCGACGAGCGCCTTCCGGGTGTTCGCCGGCGGCACGAGCGACAGGACGTACGAGCTCGCAGCCGAGCGCGGCTGGGCGATCGTCGTGCCGCCGCTGCTGCCGTACGCGGCGCTGAAGGATCAGCTCGATCTCTACCGGTCGAAGTGCGCCGAGCACGGCACGACGCCGGACATCGTCTGGATCCACGCCTGCTATCTGGACGACGATCGCGACACGGCCCGCCGCGAGGCCGAGGAAGGCATGAAGAACTTCCTGGCGGGCAACGCCTCCCCGCTCACGGGAGACGACAAGCTGCCGCCGGAAGAGGAGATGAACGCGGCCGGCTACGGCTTCTATCTCGCCGGCATCCTCGAGCAGCTCGCCGCCACGCCGTACGACGAGATGATCGACGGCGACATCGTCTGGGTCGGGACCCCGGCGGACGTGATCGAGCGCATCGAAGCCGTTCGCGACGTCTGCGAGGGGCTCACCGAGGTCTCGATCACGGTCAACCCCGGCGGCTTCGCCCACTGGCAGGCGATCAAGGCGCAGGAGCTGTTCGCCGACCGGGTCATCCCGCACTTCCGCACGGCCGCGGTCGAGGAGGCCGAGCCGAGCCTGGCCTGACGGCGAGTGGGCTTACTAGATGCTTTTCGCGTGGCGCAAACTCGTGAAGTTGTGAAATCTTCCGCACCGCGGGCTTGCTCGTGTCGCGCAGCCGGGCTTAGCCCTGCTGCGCGACAGCGCGAGAAACGCGTCAACCGTCAAGGAGGGGGTCCGTGGGGGAACCATGGGTTCCCCCACGTTGGATGATCGAGCGTGTCTGCATCGTCGGCGCCGGAGTCATCGGCAGCCTCTACGCCGGTCACCTCGCGCGCGTCGCCGACGTCTGCGTTCTGACGCGCCGCGAAGAGCACGCTCGAGCGCTGAACGAGGTCGGCCTGCAGATCTCGGGCAAGCACGAGTTCACTGCGCGCGTGCGGGCGAGTAGCTGATCCGGCCGAGCTCGGCGATGTCGACCTGGCGATCGTCGCCACCAAGGCGACCCAGCTCGAGGAGGCTGCCGCGCGGCTCGCGGGCCGCTTCCCCTGCGCGACGTTGATGACGATCCAGAACGGCCTCGGCGCCGAGGAGATCCTCCGCCGCCACGGCACCTGGCAGCTCGTCTCCGCCGTCACCTTCATGAGCGGCGTGCGGCGCTCGGACACCCACGTCGAGTACGAGCTCGACACCGCCACCTGGATGGGCCCGTATGCGGGCACCGACACGCCCGTCGAACGGGTCGAGGAGGTACAGCGGCATGCTCGTCGAATCCGGGCTCAAGGCCGAAGCGTTCCCGGACCTCCTACCGGCCCAGTGGTCGAAGCTCATCTTCAACGCGACGGTGAACACGGTCGCCGCGCTCACAGGGCTTGCCCACGTCGGCCTCTTCGCACGCGAGGAGGAGCCGACCGATCTCGGGCATCTCGTCCATGAGCTCATGGACGAGGGGAAGCGCGTCGCCGCGGCCGCCGGGATTGCCCTCCACGAGGATCCATGGGAGATGAACGTGCTGGCGGTGCGGCGCGGCGAGACGCTGAAGAGCGAATACGCGCACGTGCCGTCGATGCTCGAGGACGTGCTGGCGCGGCGTCCGACCGAGGTCGACTTCATCACCGGGGCGCTCGTGCGCGAGGCGACGCGGCTCGGAGTCCCGGTGCCGCTGCATACGGCGATGTACCGGCTCGTGAAGGGGATGGAGGCGTCGTGGTGAGCCGGCCGAGCCGGCCGCTCAGCCGCCGGTGGCGCTTCGCACGTCGGCGGCAGCCGGAGCTAACCGGCAACCCTTGTGGGCGTCTTTGATCAACGATAAGACCCGGTGGTAAGCTAGCCCGCCCGCTTGGGCGCTGCCTGAAGAGGAGGAGAGGGGATGAGAGGGAGAAGGTGGATCGTTTTCGGCGTCCTCGTGCTGGCGCTCGGCCTCGCAGCGGCCGCGTGCGGCGGCGGGGACGAGGAGGCTGCGCCCCCGGCCGAGCCCGCGCCCGCCGAGCCCGCGCCGCCGCCGGCCGAGTCGGCCCCTGCGGAGCCGCCGGCCGAGACGGCGGAACCGCCGGCCGACACGGGCGGGGCCGCCGAGCCCACGGGTGAGCCGATCGTGATCGGCGCCGCCATGGACCTCACCGGCGGCATGGCGCCGTTCGACGGTCCGGCTCTCGCCGCGGCACAGCTCGAGGCCGACACGCTGAACGCAGCGGGCGGCGTCGACGGACGCCCGATCGAGATCAACGTGATCGACACGCAGCTCGATCCGGACCAGACGAAGTCGGCGGCGATCGACCTGATCGACAACCAGGGTGCCGAAGTCCTGCTCGTGACCTGCGACGTCGACTTCGCCACTCCGGCGATCCAGGAAGCGCTGAACCGTGGCGTGCTCGCCCTCTCGCCGTGCATCGGCACCGACCAGATGGGCCCGCAGCGCTTCGGCGAGCAGGGGAAGCTCGCCTTCACGTTCGGCAACGTCGCCCAGGACGAGGGTGCCGCGATGGCCGAGTTCTCGCTCGACCAGGGCTGGACGAAGGCGATCGTCGTCAAGGACAACCTGATCGTCTACTTCCAGGACGTCGTCGACGCCTTTGCGCAGCGCTTCACGGAGAACGGCGGAGAGGTCGTCCAGACCGAGGAGTACCTGAACTCCATCGCCGGCGCGGAGACCGGAGGGACGGTGCAGAACGTCATCTCCGCGATCGCCGACACCGACGCCGACGTCATCGCGATCTCCACGGCATACGACGACCTGCCGGCGCTCGTCGGCGGCCTGCGCAGCCTCGGCGTGGAGACGCCGATCATCTGCTCCTGGGCCTGTGACGGCACGTACTGGAACCCCGAGGGGCTCTCGAACTTCTACACCGTGTCGTATGCATCGCTGGTCGGGGACGACCCGAATCCGGACGTCAACGCCCTGATCCAGGAGATGACCGACGCTGGAACGCAGCCAGGCGCGAGCAGCTTCGTCGGAGGGGCGGCGCTCATCGACGCGCTCGCGAGTGCGATCCAGGAGACAGGGGGGACCGACGCCACCGCGATCGCGGATGTCTTCGAGGGCTTCCAGGGCGTTCCGACGATCTCGGGCAACGTCTCCTTCTCGCCCGAGCTGCACGGCGTGTTCGGACGGGAGTACCGGGTGATGCAGGTACAGGACGGCAAGCTCAGCTACCTCGAGAGCCGAGCGGCATCGTCGCCCGCCGAGATCCGCTGACCTAGGTTGGCCGGCCGGCGGCGGCCTTTTCGAACCGAGCGGTGGCCCGCAGAGACCCTGCGGGCCACCGCCGTTTCCCGCTCCTATGCGGGCGTGCACGCGCTCGAGGGAGTCTCAATCGACCTTCACCGGCACGAGGTCGTCGGGCTGATCGGCCCGAACGGCGCCGGGAAAACGACCCTCGTCAACATCGTCACAGGTTTCGACCGGCCGGACAGGGGGGCCGTCGAGCTCGACGACCGCGACATCACGACCTGGTCTCCCGATCGCCGTGGACGCACGGGCCTGGCACGAACGTTCCAGCACACGCACGCCTTCGCGTCGCTCTCCGTGCGCGAGAACGTCGAGGTGAGCGCGCTCGGGTCGGGGGCCGGCGCGAAGGAGGCCCGTCGGCGCGCGGACGAGCTGCTCGAGATCCTGCGGCTCGACGGCTACGCCCACGCACCGGCGGCGGTGCTGCCGCACGGGCACGAGCGCAAGCTGGGAGTTGCGCGCGCGCTGGCCGTGGATCCGCAGTTCGTGCTCATGGACGAGCCGGCGGCCGGGTTACCCGAGGCGGAGGTGCCCGAGTTCGCCGAGGTCGTGCGTTCCGTCCGCGACGATCACGCGGCCGGTGTCCTGCTCATCGACCACAACTTCGCTCTGATCATGGCGGTGTGCGACCGCGTCCACGTGCTGGACCAGGGCCGTACCCTCGCGGCGGGCACGCCGGAGGAGATCCGCCGCGACCCGAAAGTCGCGACCGCGTACCTGGGACACGTCGACGTCGAGGCGGGCGATGGCGACGCCTGAACCGGCGCCGGTCGCCGCCCTCGAGGTCGAGGACCTCGAGGTCCGTTACGGGTCGGTCCGCGCGGTTCGAGGGCTCAGCCTCCGGGCCGAGCGCGGATCGGTCGTCGGGTTGATCGGCCCAAACGGCGCCGGCAAGTCGACGACGCTGCCATGCGATCATGGGGATCGTGACGCCCCGCCGAGGCGACGTGCGCCTTGGCGGCCGGTCGATTGTCGGAGCGCCGAGCGAGCAGATCGCCCGGCTCGGGATCGCGCTCGTTCCCGAAGGACGCCGCATCTACGGCGAGTTCACCGTGAACGAGAACCTGCGGCTGGGCCTGTTCGCACGGCCGTCGCGCGGCGGCGCCGAGGAGGCGGTGGCGTGGGTTTCGGACCTCTTCCCGGTCGTCCGCGAGTTCGCCGACCGGCCAGCGGGCGACCTCTCCGGGGGCCAGCAGCAGCAGCTCGCGATCGCACGGGCCCTGGTCGCCGGCCCGGCTGTCCTGCTGCTCGACGAGCCGACCCTCGGCCTGGCTCCCAGCGTGGTGGCGTCGCTCTTCGAGACTCTCGCGGAGATCCGCTCGCGCGGCGTCACGATCCTGCTCGTCGAGCAGCGGGCGCAGCTCACGGTGGCCTTCGCGGACCAGACACACGTCATGCGCAACGGTGAGCTCGTCGCGACGCTTGCCCCGGGTGACGCCGACGACGTCGAACGGATCACGGCCGCCTACTTCGGGCAATGAGCTGGCTCCAGTCGATCATCGACGCGCTTTCGCTGGGCTCCCAGCTGGCTCTCGTGGCGATGGGAATCGGGCTCGTGTTCGGCGTCCTGCGGATCATCAACTTCGCTCAGGGCGAGCTGATCACGGCGGGCGCCTACGCGCTCCTGCTGACGAACGATCTGCCTGTCGCCGTGAGCATCGTGGCCTGTTTCGTCGTCGTGATCGCGTTCTCGCTCGCGATGGAGTTCGCATACCGGCCGCTGCGGCGTGTGACACCGGCCGCGGCGCTCGTCGCGACGTTCGCCGTCAGCTTCACGCTGCAGAGCATCGCGTTGCTCGTGTTCGGCTCGCAGGGCGAGGCCATCAACTTCCTGCCGAAGCTCAATCAGGCCGTCGAGATCGGAGACCTCCGGATCCGCTGGGTCACGATCGCGACGATCGGCGTCGGCGCGCTGTTGCTTACGGCGATGGCGCTGTTCCTCTCCCGCACGGATCTCGGCCTCAGCATGCGTGCCGCGGCCGTCGACTTCCAGACCGCGCGGGTGCTCGGCGTGCGCGCGAGGCGGGTGATCGTGCTCGCGTTCGTGCTCGCCGGGATTCTGGCGGCGTGCGTGACGCTGCTCGTCGCGGTCCAGAACCCGCTGGCCACGCCGAACTACGGCTTCTTCTTCGTCATTCCCGGGCTCGTGGGTGTCGTCGTCGGCGGGATGGACCGGCTGGTCGCCGCGACGCTCGGCGGTTTCGTCGTCGGGTTCGCGACCTCGTTCGTCGCCGACCGCATCCCGCCTGACAGCCGCGCGTTCCTGACGTCCTACATCTTCGGCTTCGTGATCGTCGTCCTCCTCGTGCGACCGAACGGGCTGTTCGGGCGCCGGCGCGGAGTGGAGCGGCTGTGAGCCGGTCCGTCGCGCGACCGGCCTGGGAGCTACTGGGGCCGTCGCTCGTGGTCGTCGCCGTAGCCGCGGTCGGCACGCTGACCTCGTCGTCGCTCGAGTTCCAGTTTCGGTCGGTGCTCGTGAGCGCGGCGATCGTGGTGGCCCTCTACACCTTCGTCGGGAATTCCGGCGTCATCTCGTTCGGCCACGTGAGCTTCGTCGCCGTGGGCGCATTTGCCGCGGGTATCACGACGGCCCCGGCCGAGGTGAAGCCCACGACGTTCCCCGAGTTGTTCGGGTTCCTCCAGGACGTCCATGTCGGCAGCGCCGCCTCGCTCGCCATTGCCGCCGCCGTGGGCGGGGTGTTCGCGTTTCTCGTCGGTATCCCGATCATGCGCCTCTCCGGCCTCGCCGCAGGGATCGCGACGTTCGCGGTGCTCGCGATCACGAACAACGTCTTCAGGAACTGGGAGAGGATCGGTCCCGGCGCCAAGACCCTCTCGCTTATCCCGGAGACCACGAGGCTGCTCCAGGCGACGATCGGGCTGCTCGCAGTGATGGCGATCGCGTTCGCCTACCAGAAGAGCCGGCAGGGCAGGATGCTGCGCGCCGCGCGGGACGATCCGCCGGCTGCCCGCGCGAGCGGGGTCAACATCCACCGCCAGCGTCTGCTGGCTTTCACGCTGAGCGGCGCCCTGGCCGGGTTTGCCGGTGGGCTGCTCGTGCACCTGCTCGGCTTCATCAACACGACCCAGGTCTTTCTCGATCTGACCTTCATCACGCTCGCGATGCTCGTGATCGGAGGGGCCGGTAGCCTCTGGGGCGCCGTGCTGGGAGCATTGCTCGTCTCCGGCCTCGACTCCCTCCTGGCCGAGGCCGAGAAGGGCATCGGCGACGTCACCGTCCCGTCGGGCACCCGGCTGCTCACGCTGGGCGTGCTGATGTTCCTCGTCCTGATCCTGCTGCCGCGCGGCGTCACGGGCGGTCGCGAGCTGTCGTGGCCCTTCCGGCGGCCCGCGGGGGCCCGCGTGGGCGAGTCGACGGGCTCGATCGGCGAGGTCCATGCAACGCTGCGCCAGCTGCTGCGGAGGAGGCCCGACGCGTGAGGGTCGTCGTGGTCGGCTGCGGTGCGGTCGGCTCGCTGTTCGCCGCCAATCTGGCGCAGCTCGACGACGTCGAGGTGTGGGCTTTCGACGTCTCGCAGCCGCATGTCGACGCGATCAACGAGAATGGCCTGCGCCTCTCCGGCGCCGGCGATGTGCTCGGCCGGCTGCGGGCGACCACCGACCCCGCGGAGCTGCCGCCGTGCGATTTCGGGATCGTGGCGACGAAGGCAATGCACACGAGCGCCGCCGTGGCGGCGGCGTCGGGCGCGCTTGTTGACGGCGCCGTCGCGTCGGTCCAGAACGGGATCGGCAACGAGGAGGCGATCGCGGAGCACGTGCCGCGGGTCATTCGCGGGACGACGTTCCCCGCCGGGAAGATCCTCGCTCCCGGCCACGTGCAGTGGGATGTCAAGGGCGACACGACGCTCGGGCCGTTCGAGCCGCAGCCGGCGCGGCTTGCCGAGGTCGAGCAGCTCGCGGGCGCGTGCACGCGGGCGGGCTTGCCGACAAAGGCCGTGGCCGACGCGCGCGGGCCCCAGTGGCGCAAGGTGATCTTCAACTCGGCGACGAACCCCGTCGGGGCGCTGACCGGCCTGACACACGGGCGGGTCTGCGAGGATCCGCCGCTGCGCCGGCTCGTGAGCGTGCTCGTCGACGAGGGCAAGGCGGTCGCATCGGCGCAGGAGATCGAGCTGGACGCCGACCCCGAGGAGCTGATCGACTACGCGGCCCGGCCGGAGGTGGCCTACGACCACAAGGCGAGCATGCTCCAGGACGTCGAGGCGAGGCGCGAGACCGAGATCGACTACCTGAACGGCGGCATCGTTCGCTTCGGCCGTGAGCTAGGCCTGGCAACGCCGGCGAACGAGGCGATCTGGGCTCTCGTCAAAGGGCTCGAGCGATCCTGGTCGCCAGGCGGATGAGGGCCGGATGAGACCCGGCCCCTACACGGGGCGGGCGCCGCATAGGGCGCTCCGCGACAGGGCCCCAGGCGTGTTGTCGTAGGGGCCGGATCTCATCCGGCCCCCGAGCAGGAGGAGGACAGGTGACGGATCAAGCGGAGGTCGAGCGGCGGTACGGGAGGATCCGGGAGGCGCTCGCCCGCGACGGGCTCGACGCGGCGATCGTGTCGGGCAACGAGTACACGGGCTTCGAGGGCGCCGTGACGTACCTGTCCGGCTTCGTGATCGTCCACCGCTACGCCTACGTCCTCCTGCCGCTGGACGGCGAGCCGGCGATCGTCTTCCCCAGCGAGGCACGCTATGTCGGAGAGCACGGCACGACCTGGATCGAAGAGCAGGTCTTCGTCGACCGGCCGGGCGAGTGGCTCCGCGACCGCATCCGCGACCGGGCGTGGAAGCGGGTCGGCGTCTTCGGCCTCGACTACATCATGACCGTGCGGGACTACCGGGCAGTGGAGGACGCAGCCGAGCTTGTGCCCTGGGACGTCGAGTTCGACCACGCACGCGCGGTCAAGAGCGATGCCGAGCTCGAGTCGGTGCGGGAGAGCGTGCGCATCAACGAGGAGGGCTTCTGGACGTTCCTCGAGACGTTCGACGTTGGGAGGACGGAGGCCGAGATCCTCGCCCCGTGCGAGAAGCTCTTCGTCGAGAGCGGTTGCGGCCGGCTCACGATGGACATGGTGCTCGTCGGCGACGAGGCCGGGCGCGCCCAGCCGGAGTTCCGGATCGCCAGCTCGAGGCGACGGATCGGCCAGGGCGACGTCGTCCTGCCCTCGCTCGAGGTCGCCGGGCCCGGCGGGCACTGGGTCGAGGTGTCGCGTGCGATCAAGGCAGGCGGGGAGCCGAACGAGGAGACCAAGCGCATGGCGGAGGCCTACGAGGCCTCCTTCGAGGCGACCAAGGGCGCCATGCGCGCCGGCACGACGGCCCACGAGCTCCACCGTGCGGTCTCGAAGGGATTCACGGACCGCGGGTACAAGCTCGGCCACGTCACCGGCCACTCGATCGGCATGACGATGATCGAGTTCCCGAAGGTCGGGGAGGGGGTAGACACCCCGTTGGAGCAGAACATGGTGCTCTCGGTTCACCCCCACGTGATCTCGGACGACGGGCTTTCATGTCTCTACATGCAGGAGACCTGGCTCGTGACGACGGACGGCGGCGAGCCCCTCTCGACTGTGCCCATGCGCATCTTCGACGCCTCGGAGTCCCGTCCCGCGTAGAGTGGATCGTGCCCCGAGCCGGCGCGTGCGTGTTTACGCGCTTCATGCGCCCGGGAACGGTGGGGTTAACCGAACGCGATGAGGCGGGTTGTCTCCGTGGTTTGGAAGATGGGCCCGTGTAACAGTCCGTCGCTGAACGGACCGACGGAGGGCTGATGAAGACGGTGATCGAGCCGGAGAACCAGGAGCAGGCACAGGTCGACGGAACGGGAGTTGTCTCGGCGAGCGACGTCACGAGACGGTACGGAGAGGGGGAGACCGCGGTCGACGCTCTCCGGGGCGTGTCGCTCGAGATCCCGAAGGGTCAGTTCACGGCGGTCATGGGACCGTCGGGCTCAGGCAAGTCGACGTTGATGCACATCCTCGCCGGGCTCGATCGGCCTACCTCCGGGGCCGTCTCGATCGACGGCACGGACATCACGTCGCTCGACGACCGCCATCTGACGCTGCTCCGGCGCGAGCACGTCGGATTCATCTTCCAGTTCTTCAACCTGCTCCCCATGCTCTCGGCCGAGGAGAACATCACGCTCCCGCTGGAGCTCGCGGGCGAAAAGGCTGAGAAGGGCTGGCTCGACGAGCTGATCGGCAAGGTCGGCCTGGACGACCGGCGACGCCATCGCCCCTCCGAGCTGTCGGGCGGTCAGCAGCAGCGAGTCGCAATCGCCCGCGCGCTCGTCTCGAAGCCCACCATCCTGTTTGCGGACGAGCCCACGGGCAACCTCGACTCGAAGACGGGCGAGGAAATCCTTACCCTGTTGCGCGACTCCGTTGACGCGTACGGCCAGACGACGCTCATGGTCACCCATGAGCCCCGCGCGGCGGCGATGGCCGATCGCGTCCTTTTCCTCGCCGACGGTCTCATCGTGAAAGACATGGGCCGCGCGAGCGCGAGCGAGATCCTGGACGCGATGAACGTGCTCGCGAAGTAATGGTTTCCGTCGCGCTCAAGGGGCTCGCCGGCCGCAAGCTGCGAGCGATATTGACCGCGCTCGCGATCATCCTCGGCGTCGCGATGATCAGCGGCACGTACGTCCTGACCGACACGATCGACAAGGCGTTCTCGAACATCTTCACGGCGGTCTACGCCGACACCGACGCCGTGATCACCGGCAAGTCGGTCTTCGGGAGCGAGGACGACGGCGTCACACCGCCGTCCTTCGACGAGTCGCTGCTCGGCCAGGTCCGAGACCTTCCGGGCGTCGCGCAGGCGTCCGGCAGCATCGACGACTCCGCCCAGCTGACGGACAAGCAGGGCGACATCGTCGGAGGAGGCGGGCCACCGACGCTGGCCTTCGGAGTCGAGCCCGACGATCCGTTCATCCCGACGGAGCTCACGGCCGGGTCTTGGGCAGAAACCGACGGCGAGGTCGTGATCGACGCCGCCACCGCGAAGGAGGAGGGGTACGCGGTAGGCGACAAGATCGGCGTCGTCGCGAAGGGGCCCGTGGAGGAGTTCACGATCTCGGGAATAGCGCAGTTCCCCGGTCAGGAATCACTGGGCGGCGCCACATTCGCCGTCTTCACGCTCGCGGAGGCCCAGCGGCTGTTCGACAAGGAAGGACAGCTAGACGCCATCTCCATCGGGGCGAAGGAGGGCGCCACGCCCGAGCAGCTGGTCCAGGAGATCAAGCCGACTCCTCCCCCCGAACACTCAGGTCCGCACGGGCGTCCAGGAGACCGAGCAAGCGCAGAAGGACATCGAGCAGTTCACGAGCATCATCGGCTACATCCTGCTCGCCTTCGGGTTCATCGCCCTCTTCGTCGGCGCGTTCGTCATCTCGAACACGCTGTCGATCACCGTCGCCCAGCGGGTGCGCGAGTTCGCAACCCTACGGACGATCGGCGCGTCCCGGCGGCAGATCCTCACCTCGGTGATCCTGGAGGCGCTCGTCATCGGGACGATCGCCTCGGTCATCGGCCTGTTTCTCGGGCTTGGCCTGGCGAAGGGCCTGACCGCGCTCTTCGACTCGATCGGCTTCGACCTGCCGAAGACAGGCCTCGTGTTCGCCGGCAGGACGATCGCCGTCAGCCTGCTCGCGGGCATCCTCATCACCCTGATCGCGGGAGTGTTCCCCGCGATTCGCGCGACGCGCGTAGCGCCGATTGCTGCGGTACGCGAAGGCGCGACATTGCCGCAGTCGCGCTGGGCGCGCTTCACGCCCTGGGTCGGGGCCGTCATCACCGCGATCGGAATCGCCCTGCTCGTCTACGGGACGCTCGTCGACGACCTGGGTGTAAGACAGCGTCTGGTCTCGCTCGGCGTCGGCGTCCTGGTGCTGTTCATCGGCTTCGCCATGGTTTCCCGTTACATCGTGAAGCCGCTGGCGCGAGCGCTCGGCTGGCCGGGGGTCAAGATCGGCGGCGCCGCCGGACGGCTCGCGCGCGAGAACTCCATGCGGAATCCGGTCCGGACCGCCCGGACGGCGGCGGCGCTGATGATCGGCCTGGCCCTGATCTCGTTCATCGCGATCTTCGCCTCGGGGCTTCAGAACTCGATCTCGGATGCGGTCGACAAACAGGTCAACGCCTCGTACGTGGTCGTCTCGGACGACAACTTCACGCCGTTCGACCCGTCGGTGGATCAGGCGCTTGCGTCCGTCCCCGGGGCTGAGGTCGTGGGCGTACGGGGTGGCCGCGGGAAGGTGCTCGACAGCGAGGAGAACGTCACCGGCGTCGATCCGAGCACGATCGCGAGCGTCTACACATTCGACTGGACGAACGGCTCCGACGCGGTGCTCTCGACGCTCGGGCAAGACGGCGCCATTCTCGACAAGCAGTTCGCGGAGGACAACGAATCTCACCGTCGGCGATCGGTTCCAGATGCTGTCGCCGAACGGCAAGACGCTGGATCTCGGGGTCAAGGGGATCTACGACGCGCCCGCGTTCTGGCAGATGCTCGGCTCGGTGAGCATCCCGGTGGACACATTCGACGCGACCTTCAACGATCCGAAGAATCTGTACACCTTCATCACCACGCCGGGCGGCACTTCGCCGGAGACCGAGCAGGCGCTCGAGGCCGCCGTCGCGGACTTCCCGGGCGTCAAGGTCGATACGCGCGACGGGTTCTCGCAGGCCCAGCAGGACTCGGTGAAGCCCGTTCCTCTACATGTTCTACGTCCTGCTCGCGCTGTCGGTGCTCGTGAGCCTGTTCGGGATCGTCAACACGCTCGTGCTCTCCGTCTTCGAGCGCACGCGAGAGCTCGGCATGCTGCGCGCGATCGGCATGACCCGGCGTCAGGTACGGCGGATGATCCGGCACGAGGGCATCGTGACGGCGCTGATCGGAGCCGCCCTCGGGATCGGTCTCGGCATCGCCCTGGCCGCGCTCGTGACCGCGGCGCTCTCGAGCGAGGGCCTCGTCTTCTCGGTGCCGGTCATCAGCCTCATCGTGTTCGTGATCGTCGCCATCGTGGCCGGCATGCTCGCGGCGATCTTCCCGGCCCGGCGCGCGGCGCGGCTGAACGTCCTCGAGGCGCTCCAATACGAGTAGGCGCGGCGGCCGGAAATAGCTGTTGGGCTCGTTCTCGCGCAGCCGGGCTTTGCCCGGCTGCGCTACATCGCGAGGAACGCGTCAGCTCAAGGGGGGCTCGTCGGGGAACCTGGGTTCCCCCACGCTAGGACTCCTTGGCCCGCTTGCGTTCCGGGTCGTACACGGGGTGGTGGACGATCTCGCCGTCCACGTCGTCGCCCCCGACGCTTGCGGTGACCTTGGTGCCGGGCTCGCGCACGTCCTTGTGGACCTTGGCGAGGCCGAGCGTCTTCCCACCCAGGTAGGGGGACTCGACCGACTGCGTGACGAGCCCGATCTCGCGGCCGTCGGCCGAAAGTGACGCGCCGGTCGCGGCGTCCCCGCCGGACTCGAGCACGACGCTCGTCAGACGCTGGGTCGTCGCGTCGCGGTCCCGCTCGCAGCCTTCGCGCCCCTGGAAGTCACCCTTGTCGAACGCGACCGACCAGCCGAGCCCGCACTCGAAGGGGGAGACCGTGGGGTCGTACTCGACCCCTCCGATGATGAAGCCGCCCTCGATGCGGAACAGGTCGAGCGCGACCATGCCGATCACCTTCATGCCGTTCGGCGTGCCCGCCTCGACGAGGGCGTCCCACAGCTCGAGCGAGCGATCGCGCTCGACCCAGAGCTCGTAGCCCAGCTCCGCCGTGTACCCGAGCCGCGTCATGAAGACCGGGATGCCCGCGATCTCGACGTCCTCTCGGAACGTGTAGTACGGGAAGGCGGCGTTGGAGAGATCGCTCGACGTGAGCGGCTGGAGGATCTCCCGGCTCCGCGGGCCTTGCACGCAGAGGTGAGGAGTCGCGTCGGTGTGCTCCCGCACCTCGATGCCCGTCCCCTCTGCCGCCGCCGAGAAGTACTCGAAATCACGGTCGTTCGCTCCGCAGAAGCGCACCGAGTCCGGCGAGCGCATCATCGTCGTGCAGTCGTCCACCATCTTGCCGCTCTCGTCACAGAGGGCTCCGTACCCGATGCGGCCCTGGGAGAGCTTCGAGACGTCGCGCGTGACGATCCCGTTGACGAGCGCGAGCGCGCCGGGCCCCTCGAGGGAGACCTTGCGAAGCATCGAGAAGTCCATGAGCGCAGCCGCCTCGCGGCAGGCGCGGTACTCCTCGAGCGTGTCGGTGACGACCGTCGGCGCCCAGTACCCGAACAGGTCCATCCACTGGTCCGTCACGGCCGCGAGCTTCCCGTAGAACGCGCTCTCCTTGGTCAACGCGCCTCCTTTCGTGCGAATCGCAAGCCTAATCGAGGCGCTTTGATCAGACGGCCGGCTCGCCCTCGAGGGCGACGAGCGACCAGACGACCGGGCGCTCCAGCTTGTCCTCGCGGCACGAGACGGCCCGCGGCGGGTCGGCGTCCGTGCCGCGGACGCGCACGTGGAAGCGTGTGTCGCCGTTGCGAAGCGTCGCCGCAGCCTCGGCTCCGTCGGCTTCGAGGCTCTCGAGAATCAGATCGTTGATCCCGAGCAGGTCCGCCTGCCGGCGGACGAAGTAGTCCGCCGCCTGCGCGGCCGGCGGCGAGCGACGACCTGCCGCGCAGATGGGGAAGATCGATGCGGCCGGCTTCGTACTCGGCGGTCGAGACGAGAGCATCCTCCGGCGAAAGGCGGCCCAACCAGAGGCCGTCGGGAAGGCAGACGAGATTCGCGGCGAAGCGATGCCCGCCCAGGTGCGAGCACTCCCACACTCGTCCGGGTCTTGCCTCGTCGAGCGCGGCCGCGACGGGCCGGCCGAGCCGTGCACAGCATGCGTCTCGGCGGCTGTTCGTGCAGACGAGGTACAGCGGGCCGTCGACCGGTCGCCCCCCGGCAGGCCGCTCACCGCGTGCCAGCGCCTCGAGGTCCAGCGCCAACAGGTCGCGATCGTCCTCGATGTGATGCTCGTCGAGGAACGGCGCCGGCTGATCGGAGCGCCCGAGGAAGCAGCGCCTGCCGCCTGCATCCCTGCCGGCAGGCTTCACGAGCAGCGCCTTGATCCCCAACTCCTTCGTCCGAGCCTGAAGCTCGGCGCCCACCTGGGGATCGAGACGCGACTCGACGAGCGCCGAGTGGCCCCACGGGCCGGCCTGCTCGACGAGCAGCCACGCGGCGGCTTCCGAAGCCGTGGCGAAAAGCGGCTCCTCGAGGGCCATCGAGACCGTCGAGCAAGAGGTGGAAGCCATGACCGCTACCGTACTCGACTCGTCGCCCGCCTCCGCCTCAACGGTAGTACCCTCCGGGTGCGCGCGATCGCAGCCGCGCAGCCGGAATCGACGAAGGGAGAACGCATGGCCACCGTCAAGAGCGTCCCGGTCTCGAATATCGCTACGGACGAGTACGAGCCCTTCCTGAACGAGGGCGAGGCCTTCGGCGACGTCCACTGGTTGCGCGTGGGAAGCGGCGGCGACGGCGTGCTCTACACGGGTCTCTGGACTCACGACCCTGCCGACCTCCCGTACGTCTTCCCGGGCGACGAGACCTTCCACGTGCTCGAGGGCGAGGTCACGATCGACGTCGAGGGCGGCGACTCCGTGACGCTGAAGCCGGGCGACATCGCCTCGTTCAGCAAGGGGCAGTCGTCCACCTGGCACATCACGCAGCCCTTCAAGAAGTTCTTCGTCATCAGCGGTTGACGAAAGCCGAATACGACATCGTCGTTGTCGGGGGCGGCTTCGCCGGAGTCACCGCCGCGCGAGAGTTGTCGCACACCGGCCATCGAACGGTGTTGCTCGAGGGCCGGGACCGTGTCGGAGGTCGTACCTGGACGTTCGAGTTCGGCGGGCAGAAGGTCGAGCTGGGCGGCACGTGGGTGCACTGGCACCAGCCCCACGTCTGGGCGGAAATCCGTCGCTACGGGCTCGAGGTGACGGAGAGCCCGCCCCCGACGCTCACCGGCTGGCTCGTCGGGCAGGAGCTCAAGCAGGGCCCGCCGGAGGAGCTCTGGGGGCTGATGACGGACAGCACGGATCGCCTGTGCCACGACGCACGCGAGCGGCTCGAGCGTCCGCACGATCCGCTGTACGGCGATCTTGCCGACGTTGACCGGCTGTCGATCCAGGACCGAGTCGACGAGCTCGGCTTCGACCGCGAGCTGCACGACGTCAACGACGGCGTCTGGTCGACGTGCTCGAGCGCCTATCTCCACGAGACCGGCCTCGTAGCACCGCTTCGCTGGTACGCGCTCTCGGGCTACAGCTTCCAGTTGATGATGGACTGCATCGCCCGCTACAAGATCGTCACCGGGACGCGGAGCTTGGTCGAGGCGATCGCGGCCGACGGCGGCTTCGAGATCCGCTACGAGACTCCGGTCGCGGCGGTCGAGCAGAGCGCAGACACCGTCGTCGTTCGCACTCGCGAGGGCGACACGATCGAGGCGCGAGCCGCAGTGGTCGCCGTGCCGGTCAATGCGCTCGGTGCGATCGACTTCGTCCCGGCGCTCTCGGAAGGGAAGCGGACCGTCGCGGCCGAGAAGCAGTCCTCACACGGCGTCAAGATCTGGGTTCGCGTGCGCGGGGACCACGACTACCTCGCGGTGGCGCCGAGCACCTACGGGATCACGTTTCTCCAGTCGGAGTACAAGATCGACGGCGACACGCTCTTCGTCTGCTTCGGCCCCGATGCGTCTGCGCTGGACCCGGCGGACAAGGACGCGGTCGCGAGCGCGGCCGGCGAGCTCTTCGCCGGCGCCGAGATCGTCGACTCGCACGCACACGATTGGACTGGTGACGAGTTCGCGCAAGGGACGTGGTGCATGTTCCGGCCGAACCAGCTCACGAGGCACCTGGCCGAGCTCCAGGAGCCGGAGGGTCGCGTCTACCTGGCGACGGCCGACGTCGCAGACGGCTGGAACGGGTTCATCGACGGCGCCATCGAGAGCGGGCTCACGACCGCCCGCAAGGTGGCCCGTGCCCTCGCGGGAGACCCGTCGGCCCGAGAATGAGCCTCGACGAGCTCGAGCCCGGCGACCGCATGATGGTCGAGGGCCTCTACTGGTGGGGCCCCGCGACGCTCTTCCGGTGTCCCGTCGACCCCGATCCCGCGAGCTGCGACGTCGCGCTCGTGGGTGTCCCGCACGCCTCCGGGAACGCATCCACGGAGCGCGACCAGCACCTCGGACCGCGCGCCGTGCGCCACGTGTCGGCGCTCCAGCGCCGCTACCACGCCGCGTTCGGCATCTCCCCCTGGGACGCCTGCCGGATCAACGACCTCGGGGACGTCCCGTTCCCGGAGGCGAACGACAACGAGCGCTGTATCGAGCGCATCACCGCGTTCTTCTCGCAGATCGCCGCGGCGGGAACGCGTGCCGTGGCGGTCGGCGGCGACCACAGCGTCACCGGCGGGATCGTCCAGGGGCTCGTCGGCCCGCACTCGAAGCTGGCCCCGGGCCCGGTGGCGCTGCTTCACCTCGACGCGCACATCGACGCCTACGAGTCCATTCCCCACTGGCTCGGCGCGAAGAAGTCGGCGGCTCACTGGGCGAGCTACCTCGTCCGGCAGGGCCAGGTCGATCCGGCACGCAGCGTCCAGATCGGCATCCGCGGCAACCCGCGCACGCCCGACTGGCTGCAGCCGAGCTACGACCTCGGCTACGAGGTGATCCCGATCCAGCGCTACCGGGAGCTCGGCGCCGAGCGCTGCATCGAGCTCATCGAGGAACGCATCGGCGATGCGCCGCTCTACATCACCTTCGACCTCGACTGCCTCGACGCGAGCGTCGCGCCGGCGGTCTCGAACCTCGAGCCGGCGTTCACCGGGTTCAGCATGGACGAGGCGCGGCAGCTGCTCCACGCGGTTCGCGGCAAGAACGTGATCGGCGGGGACGTCGTCTGCCTGATGCCGACGAAGGACTCGCCGAACGGCATCACGGCCATGGTCGCCGCGGCCGTCATGTTCGAGCTGATCGCCCTCGTCGCCGACCGGCTCAGGGGCTGAGCGTTCAGAGGCCGTGACCGCGGCCTTCGGCCGCTTCTGAGGCGGGTCGCGGCCGGCCGAGCCGGCCGCTCGGCCGCCTGCGTTTCCTTCGGTCTGCCGAGCCGGCCGCTCAGCCGCCGGGCTCCCTTTCGGCCCTAGGACTTGATCTTGCGGAACGCGTTCTTGACGCGGATCCGGTCGCCCTCGAACTCGAACAGGTCGCAGCCGCGCACGGCCGCGCCGCCGGACACGAACGTCCACTCGGAGGCGCCGCGCTCACCGGCCACCCAGGCCGACGCGTCCTCGAACCGTCCGTCCGGGAAGCGCTCGAAGAACGCGGTCACGCCTTTGCGGATCTCGTCCCGGCCGGCGTACGACGCTCCCATCAGCTCGGGGCCGACGGAGGCGTGGAACTCGCAATCGTCGGCGAAGAAGCTGACGATTCCCTCCACGTCGTGGGCGTTCCACGCATCCATGAAGGCGTCGAGGCGCTCGCTCGTCATCGTTTGCTCAGTCGTTGCCATCAGTTTCTCCTTCCTCTGTCGTCGCGACGGCCACGGGCTCGAGGGCCAGCGACTCGAGCACGAGCTCGGAGAGCTCGCGAAGCTCGATGTCCGCCGCGTGCCCGGACGTCTTGATCGCATCCTCGTACATCGTCACGTCCTTCGGGCAGGCTACGGTGAAAAGGTCGATCCTGCCGAGCGCGACCGCCTCGTCGATGCGATTCTCGCTCGGGCGCTGGGCGTCCTCCCGCTTCAGCTCCTTCATCCAGATGCGTCCGCCGCCGGCACCGCAGCAGAAGCTCTGGTCGCGGTTGCGCGGCATCTCGACGAGCTCGCACCCGAGGCGCCGCAGCACCTCACGCGGCGGTTCGTAGACGCCGTTGTAGCGCCCGAGCGTGCACGGGTCGTGGTACGTGATCCGGTAGCCGAGCTGCTTGCCCGGGTTGACGGCGCCGTCCTCGATCAGCTCGAGCAGGAGCTCGGAGTGGTGCACGACCTGGGCGGCCGACCACGGCGCGCCCAGCTCCGGGTACTCGTTCCTGAGCGTGTTGTAGGTGTGCGGGTCGCTCGACAGGATGCGCGGTGAACTCGCACTTGCCGATCGCCTCGATGTTCTCCTCCGCAAGCGAGGAGAAGAGGCCCTCCTCGCCCGCGCGGCGCACGTCGTTGCCCGCGGTCTTCTCGGCGTCGTAGAGGATTCCGAAGTCGACGCCCGCGTGGTGGAGGATGCGCGCGAGCGCCTGCGTGTTGCGCTGGTTGCGAGGATCGAACGACGCGTAGTCGCCGACGAACCAGAGGACGTCGACCGGCTCCTTGCGAGCGTCCTTGATCTCGAACCCGAGCCCCCTCGTCCAGCGTGCGCGCTTGCGCCTGGCCTCGCCGAACGAGTTGCCCGACGTGTAGATCGTCTCGAGGGTCGATTGCAGCAGGCTGTCCATCTCACCCCGCTCGACGAGCGCCCGGCGCATCTGGTTGATGATCGGCACGTGTTCGATCCCTACGGGGCAGATCTCGACGCAGGCCATGCACTGCATGCAGGACCAGAGCGTGTCCGGCCGGATCGGGTCGCCCGCGATCGGCTGCTTCACATCGAACAGCGGCCCCACGCCGAGCGTCGCGCGTAGCCCGAGCGAGCCCTCGGCCACCTCGCGAAGATCGAGAATCAGGTCGCGAGGCGAGAGCGGGTACCCGGACGCGGTCGCGGGGCACGCTGCGTGGCACTTGCCGCACTTCGTGCAGGCGTCGAGGTCGACGAGGTGGCGCGGCGACAGCGCCGTGATGGTTGCGTAGCCGACCTCCTCGGGCTTCGCGTCGGCCGGGAGCGGCGCCAGGCGCTGGCCGGGCTTCTCGTCCCGCAGTGCGACGCCGGCCGGGCCCGCGAGCATGTGGACGGCCTTCGTGAAGGGAATCGAGGCCACGAAGAAGAGCGCGACGACACCGTGCACCCACCAGTCGACGATGCGCGCGCTGGAGGCCTCGGCGTCGGCGAGACCGATCGTCCGCAGGCCGTTTCCGACGAGCCAGCCGATCGGTGACCACACCTCGAAGTCCGGCCGGTCTGCGGCGATCCGGAAGGCCTCGAGCAGGAAGCCCGAAAGCGCGAGGAAGAAGAGGATGCCGAGGAAGGTCCAGTCGCCGATCACGTACCTGCGCCGGTCGTACTCTCCCTCGGGCCGGTCGGGACGCCAGTAGTTCAGCCGGAACGGCTTCAGCACGCCTCGTTTGACGGCCATGACGGCGATTCCGACGACGAGCGCCGCGCCGAACACGTCCAGGAAGAGGGAGTAGCCCTTGTAGAACCAGCCCTTCCAGAAGTCGAAGCCGAGCGGCCCGGCCAGGTCGTCCTGAAACGCCAGGATGGCCGTCCCGATGAAGAGGACGAGGAAGCCGTAGAAGATGAAGAGGTGGCCGACCCCGGCCATCGTGTCGCGCCGCCGAATCCACGAGTGGGTGAGGACGATCCGCGCGGTCCGCGCGACCCTCCGCGCCGCGGGCTTCGTCGAAGAGCGGTCGAACCTGACCCGCTCACGGCTCGACCGGTACTTGCGGACCAGCCGGTAGACGCCGTAGAAGAAGATCGCGGTCGAGAGGAAGATCAGGAAGTACCAGAGGGCGACCTGCCAGGTGGCGAGACCGTCGAACGTCTCGCGCGTTGCGACCTCGGCGAGCATGGAGGCCCACTGTACTGCGCCGTCTGGCGCGTCAAGCGAGGTCCGCCGGACGCGCCGCGCTCCCGAGGCCGCTTACGCTTGGCCCTCCAGGGGAGGAGCTGAATGGTCATCCGGAGCCCGTTGTCGGATCTCGAGATCCCGGACGTCGCGCTGACGCCGTTCGTGCTCGAGCGCGCCCGGCAGCTCGGCGACCACCCTGCGCTCGTCGACGGGGTCACCGGGAGGACCATCGGCTATGCGGAGCTGGAGGAGCTCGTCCGCCGCTGTGCGGCGGGACTGGCGCGCCGCGGCCTCCGGCCCGGCGACGTCGTGGGGATCTGCAGCCCCAACGTTCCCGAGTACGCCGTCGCGTACCTCGGGGTGGCCCTCGCCGGGGGCGCGAGCACGACGGCAAACGCCCTCTACACGGCCGACGAGCTCGCGTTCCAGCTGCGCGACGCCCGCGCGCGCTTCCTCGTGACGCTGCCGGCGCTCCTCGATCGCGCGCTGCCGGCGGCGCGCGACAGCGGCGTCGAGGAGGTCTTCGTCTTCGGAGAGGCCGAGGGCGCGACGCCGTTCGGTGACCTCCTGGAGCAGGGCGACGATGTCCCCGTCGTGGATATCGACCCGGCGGAGCACGTGGCATCGCTGCCCTATTCGAGCGGGACGACCGGGTTCCCCAAGGGCGTGATGCTCACGCACCGCAACCTCGTCGCCAACGCGCTTCAGGTACTGGCGGCACGGCCGTATCGAGAGGACGACGTCGTCGTCGGCATCCTCCCGTTCTTCCACACCTACGGGCAGACCGTGCTCATGAACGCGAGCCTGCGCGCCGGAGCGACGGTTGTCACGATGCCGCGCTTCGATCTCGAGCAGTACCTGACGCTCTCGCAGAAGCAGGGCGCGACGCTCGCCTACCTGGCGCCACCCGTCGTTCTCGCCCTGGCGAAGCACCCGAGCGTCCAGGACTACGACCTCTCGAGCCTCAGGTCCATCCTCTCGGGCGCAGCGCCCCTCGACGCCGAGCTGGCGGGCGTGTGCTCTGAGCGCCTCGGCTGCGAGGTCGTCCAGGGTTACGGGATGACCGAGGCGAGCCCCGTCACGCACATGACGCCGTTCGGCGCCCCACTGCATCCGGGGAGCATCGGCCCCCTCGTGCCGGCCACGGAGGCGCGCATCGTCGACCTCGCGACCGGCGAGGACGTCGAGGACGGCGAGCCGGGCGAGCTGCTCGTCCGTGGCCCGCAGGTGATGAAGGGCTATCTGGGCAACGAGGTTGCCACCTCTGCGGCGGTCGCGGACGGCTGGCTGCGTACGGGGGACGTCGCGACCGTCGACAGCGACGGCTGGTTCGCGATCGTCGATCGCATCAAGGAGCTGATCAAGGTCAAGCGGCTTTCCGGTGGCCCCTGCCGAGCTGGAGGCATGCTGCTGACCCATCCCGCGGTGGCGGACGCGTGCGTCATCGGCGTTCCGGACGAGCGGGCAGGCGAGGCCCCCAAGGGCTTCGTCGTGCTGTCCGAGCAGCGTCGCTCGGAGGAGCTCTCGAGTACACGCGGCCCGGGTGGCGCCGCACAAGCGAATTCGGGAGCTCGAGGTCATAGACGCCATCCCGAAGTCGCCGTCCGGCAAGATCCTGCGCCGCGTGCTCGCCGAGCGGGAACGGGCCGCGAGGGCGTAGGGGGTCCGGACCGGATGGCCGGGACCCCGGCGGCTGAGCGGCCGGCTCGGCCGGCCGCGACCCGCCCAGAAGCGGCCGCGGCCGCGGGTACACCGCTGAGCCGCCCGAAGGCCGCCGTTCTTCAGTACAGCTTCTCGAGCGCCTCGGCGACGTCGAAGAGGTCGGCGACCGCGCCGTAGTGGGCGACATTGAAGATCGCCGCCTCGGGGTCCGTGTTCACCGCGATGATCGTCCCCGAGGTCTTCATCCCCGCGAGGTGCTGGACCGCGCCCGAGATGCCGAACGCGAGGTAGACCTTCGGCTTGACCGTCTTGCCGGACTGCCCGACCTGGCGGGCGGCCGGCATCCAGCCTGCGTCCACGATCGGCCGCGAGACGGACAGGGTGGCGCCCATCTTCTCGGCGAGCTCCTCGAAGACGGGGATGTTGTCCTTCTCACCGACGCCGCGCCCGATCGAGAGCAGGAAGTCCGCGGTCGTGATGTCCACGTCGGCGACGGGCGCCTCGACGAACTCGAGGTGGCGCGCCCGGGACTCGGGGGCGGCGACCGCGAGCTCCGTCACCGACGCTGAACCCGCTCCCTCGGCCGGGGCCCAGGTAGCCGGGCGCAGCATGAGCAGCACGGTCTCCTTCTCCGGAAAGTCGATCTCGGCGTAGACCTTGCCGCCGTAGAACGCCCTCTCGGCGACGAGGTTGCCGCCTTCGTCGCGGAGGGCGAACACGTCGGAGGCGAAGCCCGTGCCGAGCTTGGCCGCGAGCGCCGGCGCATAGCCCATGGAGTTGACCGTGAAGCCGACGAGCACGGCACGGGGGCGGCGCTCCTGGATCAGCGCCTCGACGGCGGCGAAGTACACGTCGCTCTCGAACTCGGCGCCTCCGGCCGCGACCGTGACGATCTCGTCGACACCCGCGACGTTCACCTGGTCGACGAGCGGAGCGGGGTCGCCGGCGATGACCGCGACGGCGACGGGTCCGCCGAGCTCGGCCGCAGCCGTCACGAGCTCCCGGGTCACGTCCCGGACGCCCCCGTTGATGTGCTCCGCGACCACGAGGACGCTCATCGCAGCTTCTCCTCGACGAGGGTCTTGATCCGGCCGGCGATCTCGGACGGGTCGCTTCCGAGCGGCTCCGCGCCCTCGCCCTTCGGCGGCACGAACATGCGGCGCACGCGTGCGGCGGGCGCGCCGAGGTCGCCGGGCTCGACGACCTCGATCTCCTGCTGCTCGGCCTGCTTGATGGCTCGCAACGTCGCGTAGCGAGGCTCGTTGATCCCCGTCTGGATCGTCAGGACTGCCGGGAGGTCGACCTCGGTCACGTCGATCAGGCCGCCCTCGAGCTCGCGATGGACGAGCGCCTTGCCGCCCTGCAGCTCGACCTTCTTCGCGACGGCAACGCGCGGGAGCGCGAGGAGCTCGGCCAGCGCGGCTCCGGTCGCGCCCTGCACCGCATCCGAGGACTGCACGCCGCAGAGCACGAGATCCGGGCTCTCGCCGCGGACCACCTGGGCCAGCGCTCCGGCGGTCGTGATCGGATCCCCCGGAGGAATCTCCTCGCCGTCGATGCGGATTCCCCGATCGGCACCCATGGCCAGGGCGCGCCGCATGGCGTCCTCGGCGTCCTCGTCACCGACCGTGACGACGACGACCTCGCCGTCTCCGGCCGCCTCCTTCATGCGCAGCGCTTCCTCGGTTGCGTACGTGTCCCACTCGTTGATCGCGAACTCGAGGAAGTCCGGGTCGACGTCACGCTCGTCGTCGGTGAACTCGACCTCGTCTCCGAGCATGGCGACCTGCTTGACGCACACGACGATCTTCATGGCGAGGAGCCTAATACGAACGCTGCCGGCGGGACCCGAGCTTCTGCGGCGGCCGAGGGTGGGCTCCGGCCGCTATTGCTCAGCCCGTGGCCGGAGGCGGCGGACGACGAAGGCCTCGTCGTTGAACCAGAGACCGCCGTGCTTCTGGAGGACGGCCTGCGTGGAATCGATGTAGCTGCCGTCGTGCACGACGGGATCGAGGCGCTCGTCCTCGATCTGGTTCACGTAGATGGCGGCGTTCCACGCCGCGAAGAGGGTCGAGGTCCCGATCCGGTCGCCGATCTCCGAAGGGAGCGTATGCATCTGGTAGCGGAAGAGCGCCTCCTCGTCCGAGGGGGCCGTCAGGTCGAAGTCGCTCGCCTCCGCTCCGAGCTCGGCGCGAAGCGCCTTGAGCAGCTGGTACCGATCGACCTGGAAGGGCTGTTCGTCGGGCCACAGCCGCTGCACGATCTCGAGCCCTGGGTCGCGTCCGTACGACTGGATCGTCAGCAGGCAGCCTCCGGGCGCCAGGCTGCGGGCGAGCGGCGCCAGGATCTTCTGCGCCTTGAACTCCGCACCCGTCCGGGCACGCCAGGGCTGCGAGGCGAGTATGAAGTCGTAGCTGTCCTCGAATTGCCCCGGCCGCGGGATCACGTCGTCGAGCAGGAACTCGTGGTCGTCCCGGTAGACGACGAGGACCGACGGGCGCACGTAGGTCGGGTTGCCCGTCTTCGGGCTCGGCTTCGTCTGCCAGCCGTGCGACAGCACCGGGCCGAGCGCCTCGATCTGCTCGTCGTAGTCGTAGGCCGACGTGCCGGTCAGTCGGATCTCCTGCCAGTTCAGCTCCGCGGCCTGCTCGCGGGTCGCTCGGCATCAGATGCGGCGCGTCGGCGTACGTCATGTTCGTGACGACAAGGACGGTGTGCGGATGCTCGTAGAAGCGATCGGGCATCTTCTCGAGGCCGAGCCGCACGTCCTCGAGGCTGATCTCCTTCGCCACCGCCACGAGCGGCACGGTCGGGAAGTACCGGTGCACGGTGCGGATGAGGCGAGACAGCACCGTGGCGTCGCCCATGCCGGCGTCGAAGATCCGCAAGGCCGGCGGGCGGGGCTGCAGACGGCTCAGCTCCTGCGCGGCCCTCGTCGCGATCACCGATTTCTCGTTGCACGTGTTGACGAACGCCAGGTACTTCTGGCGGTTGTCGTAGAAGCGAAAGGGCGTCGCCTCGGTCTTCACGGGCTCTGTCGCCGTCATGTGCCTAACTCCACCTCGCCCCGCTGAACTGGATTGTCCCTGCGTACTTCCCGGGCCGGATGAGATCCGGCCCTACCTTTCCTCGAGGAGCCGGGCTTGTGCCCGGCTCCTCTGCGGAGACAGCTCGCCGCCCTAGAGGGCGGCGAGCTCCCGCTCGATCACCTTGCGCTCGCGCTTGAACGGAAGCGGGATCGCCGGGTTCTCGGAGTCGATCTCGCGGGCGAGCCGGTGCCCGGAGAAGACCGCGTCGGCGATCAGGCGCGGGGCCTCGCAGTCGCCGATCCGGTAGAGGCCCTTGATCCCCTCGCCCTCGAGCGCCTCGAGACCGATGTCGTCCTTCAGCGACCGGAAGAGCTTCTCGTCCGACCGGCGCTGGGTGACGAGCACGACGGCGTCCGCGTCCCAGGCGTGCTCGTGCGCGTCCTCGTCGTAGACGTGCGCCGACGTGAGCTTGCCCTCGTCGATCTGCGTCGGGATGTGGTACGTGACGATCTCGACGCCGAGCTTGTGCAGCTTGCGGTGCTGGTTCGGCGCCTCCAGCGTGAAGTGCATGTACGGGCAGATGTGCCCGAGGTGCGTCATCAGCGTGACCTGCTTGCCCTCCGTGGCGAGCTTCTCTGCGATCGAGACGCCCATGAAGTAGCCGTCGTTGTCGACGACGATCACCTTGTCGCCCGGCACCTCCTTGCCCTCGCCCATGAGCTGGTCGGGCGTCAGCACGAACGGCTTCGACGCGTCGGCGCCGGGGATCGTGTCGTGCGTGCAGCCGTTGAGCCCGTCGGTCGCCCAGTAGGAGCCGGTCGCGACGACCACGATCTCGGCGCCGTACTCGGCGACGCCCTGCGCGTCGAGCTTCGTGTTCGGGATGAACTCGACGTTCTTGAGCTTGTCGATCTGGATGCGCCGGTAGTTGACGACGCGGCCCCATTCGCCGAGGCCGGGCAGCTGGGGGATCCAGCGCATGATCCCGCCCATGTCGTCCTGGGCCTCGACGAGGTGCACACGCTTCATGCCGCGCTTGCCGAGCACGACCGCTGCTTCCATGCCGGCCGGGCCGGCGCCGACGACGAGCACGTCGTTGTCGGCGTTCGCGGCCTTCTCGAACTTCTCCGGATGCCAGCCGCGCCGGTACTCCTCGCCCGCGGTCGCGTTCTGGGTGCAGATGAGGGGCGGCCCGCCGATCTCCCAGCGGGAGATGCAGACGTTGCATCCGATGCACTCGCGGATGTCGTCGAGGCGGCCCTCGTCGATCTTCTGGGGGAGGAACGGGTCGGAGATCGAGGGGCGGCAGGTGGCGATGATGTCGAGCCAGTTGTTCTCGATCGCCTCGACCATCGCGTCGGGGTTCGTCCAGCGACCGACGCCGAGGACGGGCTTCTTCGTGACCTCCTTGATGCGCTTCTGCCAGGGGATCGCGCGGCCCTGCGGGTAGAAGCGCGAGGGCGTCGCGTCCTCGCCCCACTCCGAGATCCCGGAGAGGTTGATGTCCCAGACGTCGACGAGGTGGTCGACATGCTGGACGAACGGGACGGCGTCGCGCTCGAGCTGCGTGCCGGCCTCGCCGAGGAACATGTCGCAGGACAGCCGCACGCAGATCGCGGTGTCGTCGCCGACCGCCTCCTTCACCTGCTCGATCGTCTCGCGCCAGAAGCGGGCGCGGTTCTCGAACGATCCGCCGTACTCGTCGGTGCGCTTGTTGTAGTACGGCGTCAGGAACTGCTGCGGGAGGTAGGAGTGCGAGCCGTACACGTAGACGATGTCGAAGCCGGCCGTCCGCGCCCGCTTGGCGGCGTCGACGTAGAGCTGCTGGAGGTACCGGATGTCGTCCTTGTCGGCCTCGATGCAGTAGGTCAGGTACTCGAAGTCGCTCGGGATCTGCGACGGCCCTTTCGGGACGCAGCGCGTCTCCATGCAGGGAGCGTGCGGCCCGCCGTACCAGAGCTCGCAGGCGGCCAGCGCGCCGTGCTCGTGGAGCATGTCGCACATGACCGAGAGGTTCTTGATGTCGTCGTCGTCCCAGAGGCGCGCCGAGACCCGGTGGGTGTCGTCGGACTCGGGCGAGATCGAGCAATACTCGGTGCAGCAGGCTGCGTAGCCGCCTTCCGCCTTCATGGCGCGGAAGTAGGCCTGGTTCATCGGCTTCTCCGAGCCGAAACCGTTGCAGTGCGGGATCTGGTAGAAGCGGTTCTTGAGCGTCTTCGGCCCGATCTGGATCGGGGTGAAGAGGACGTCGTGCTTCGGGTCGCGGGCCATCCGGCGTTCGCCTCCTTTGCCAGCTTCGAGACCGCGATTCTACGATGCGCGGTCGCCACCTGCGGCGGATCGGCGTATGTCCTCCACATGGCGACGAAAGCTCGTCCCCACACTTCGTCGAGGCCGCGGCCGCCCCGGACCGCCGCTAGGGTCAGATCTCGTGTTCGACGGCTTCGACCGGCTGCGGGTCAGGACGTCCGGTGCGGAGATCAACCTCGTGCGCGGTGGTGAGGGGCCGCCCGTGCTGTTGCTCCACGGCTGGCCGCAGACGCTCGCCCAGTGGCACCTCGTCGCTCCGAAGCTGGCCGAGCGCTTCACGGTGGTCTGCGCCGATCTCCGCGGCCACGGTGACAGCTCCAAGCCCGACGGCGGACCGAGCAGCGGTACTCCAAGCGGGCCATGGCGCTCGACCAGGTCGAGGCGATGGAGGCGCTCGGCTTTGCGCGCTTCGCGGCTCGTGGGCCACGATCGCGGGGCCCGCGTCGGCTTCCGGCTCGCCCTCGACCACCCCGAGCGGGTGGCACGTCTCGCCCTCCTCGACATCGCGCCGACCCTGACGGTGCTCGCCTCTGTCGACAAGGACGTGGCGGCGAGAATCTACCACTGGTTCTTCCTCGTCCAGCCGGACGGCCTCCCGGAGCGGCTGATCGCCGCCGACCCGAGCTTCTTCCTGCGCTGGCACCTGCGCCACTGGAGCGGCGGAGACGACTCGTTCTTCGCGCCCGAGGCGCTGGCCGAGTACGAACGCTGTCTGGCCGATCCCGAGGCGATCCGCGCCAACGGCGACGACCTCCGGGCGCTCGTCTCGATCGACGCCGAGGACGACGCGGCGGACCGGGGACGGCGACGGATCGCCTGCCCCTGCTCGTCCTGTGGGGCTCGAAATGGATCGCCGGAGACCTGCGTGCCGCCCTGGCTCGAGTGGGCGGACGACGTGCGCGGCCACCCGCTCTCCGCGGGTCACTTCCTGGCCGAGGAGCAACCCGAAGAGACGGCCGCCGAGCTGCGCGCCTTCCTCGAGGACGGGGCCGGAGGGGGCAACGCGTGGGTCTGACACGGATCGGCTGACGATCCGCTGTTCTGCCCGGCCGTGTCAAGAGAGTGCCTCCGAGCTACGTCGCCCGCACTCCGCCCGCGTCCTGGCGTGGCGAGGCACGGGCGGCTAGGACTCAGGTCCCGCTTCAAGGCGTCGGACGCCCCGCTCCTCACGCGCTTCGTAACCGGGCCGGCGGCGAACGCGTCGCGGCAATCCGGCGACTACCATCGACGGCGAGACGACGAGGAGGAACCCATGGCGGTCACGACGACGGAAGCGGCGCCTTCATCGGCGGCGAGTGGGTGGCGGGCGACGGCGAGGAGATCGAGGTCCGCAGCCCCGGCGAGCGGCGAGCTGCTCGGCACGGTCGTCGGCTCGACGCCGCGCAGGTCGATCGGGCGGTCGAGGCGGCGGCGGAGGCGTTCGATCGCCTGGCGCAGGACGTCGGTGCTCGAGCGGGTCGAGCTCTGCCGCCGAGCGCTTCGACATCTGCATGGAGCGCTCCGAGGAGATCGCGCAGATGATCACGCGCGAGGTCGGCAAGACGATCCGCGAGTCGCGCGAGGAGATGGTCGAGTTCACCGCCGACCACTTCCGCCGCGCCTCCGAGGACATGCTGCGCCACGGCGGGCAGGTGCTGCCGTCGACGCAGGAGCGCTCGAACGCGAAGCGGATCGTGGTCGTCCAGGAGCCGGTCGGCGTCGTCGCGGCCGTGTCGCCCGTGGAACTTCCCGGTCGACATCGCGGGGATCCCGGTCGTGTACGGGCTCGCGGTCGGCTGCACGGTGGTCTGGAAGCCGTCCGAGCACGCGCCGCTCTGCGCGAACATGTTCGCCGAGGTCCTCCACGACGCCGGCTTCCCGCCGGGCACGTTC
This sequence comes from uncultured Thermoleophilia bacterium, assembly GCA_963780385.1. GTDB lineage: Bacteria > Actinomycetota > Thermoleophilia > Gaiellales > Gaiellaceae > CAWACA01. The sequence continues at coordinate 271,356 of CAWACA010000028.1, forward strand.
AACGTCGTCCACGGGCGCGGCGAGATCGGCTCGCGCTCGTGCGCCACCCGGCGTCGCCTCGGTCGTCTTCACCGGCTCGGTCGAGGACGGGCGAGCAGGTCGCGCGCGACGCCGGCCTCAAGAACCGCGTGCTCGAGCTCGGCGGCAACGGCCCGCAGATCGTGCTCGCCGACGCCGACGTCGAGAAGGCCGCCGACGCGGCGATCGTCGGCTGCTTCTACCTCGCCGGCCAGTGCTGCACCGCCGCCGAGCGCATCCTCGTCCACGAGTCGTCAAGGACGGTTCGTCGCGGCGCTGCTCGAGCGGACGAAGGCCCTGAAGGTCGGCGATCCCGCTCGACGAGGCGACCGACATGGGGCCGATGTGCACGGCCGGAGGTGCTCGAGCGGACGCAGGAGCACATCCGCGACGCGGTCGGACCAGGGCGCGACGGTCCTCCACGGCGGCGGCCACGACGGCCAGTTCCACGAGCCGACGGTGATCGACGGCGTCACGAGCGAGATGCGGATCGCGAAGGAGGAGACGTTCGGCCCGGTCGCGCCGATCATGACCTTCGGGACGCTCGACGAGGCGATCGAGATCGCCAACGAGACGGAGTACGGGCTGACCGCGGCCGTCTTCACCCGCTCGCTGCACGACGCCTGGCGCGCCGCCGAGGAGCTGCGGCACGGCACCGTGCACATCAACGAGACGACGAACTACTGGGACCAGCTCGCGCCGTTCGGCGGCGCGAAGAAGTCGGGCGCGGGCCGCGAGCTCGCCGGCTGGATCATCGACGCGCTCACCGAGACGAAGCAGATCTCGTTCGACCTGTCCTAGCGGCGGGGGCCGCTCCGCCGCTACGTCGTCTAGTCGTTGATCCAGACGAGGCAGTTCGCGTCGCGCTGCAGGCGTCCGACGGCGCGGCGGAAGGTGAACCGGCCGAGCCGCTTCCGGTCTGGCGCCGAACACGAGCAGGCCGACGCGCTCCTCGTGCGCCACCTCGATCGCCGCCGCGACCGGCCTGCGGTTGTGGAAGACGAGCTGCTCCGTCCGGACGCCGAGCTGAGCGACCGCTCGGCGACCGCCCGCATGTGCTTGCGGTTGAGGCTCTCGGCGTATTGCCGCGCGGCGTGCCCCACGTAGTTCTCGAAGCCGAGCGGGATCGCGTCGCAGATCCAGAGATCGGATCCCGTCGACGCGGCAGTCTCGATGGCGAATGTGACCGCCGCCTCGTCGAACGGGACGTTGAGCGTCAGGAGCATGACGGGGCGGACCGCGGAGTCGAGCGCGGCGGTCGGCGTGCTCGCGCGGTCGAGGGTGCCGGTCGTCATCGCTCCGTCGCCTCGAGCTGCAGGGTGGTGGGCTCACCGACGTCCAGGAGCCAGCGCTTCCGATACCACTTCCCGAGGAAGAGGAACCAGATGAGGCACGCCAGAGGTATGCCGACGGCGAGGCCCTTGAGGCCCCACACGACACCGGTGATCACCGCGACGCTGGCCAGGAAGATGAGGCCGATCTGGAGGTACAGCCGTCCGCGGGCTTGCCGCGCGCGGACGTGGGCGAAACGCTCGGCCGGGATCGTGGACGTGTCGTAGTGGCGCCCGCAGGCGCAGTCGATCGTGTCGCCGAGGTCGACCGAGTGGGTCTCCCCGCACTCGCAGCGGACGGTGATCGGAATCGCCACGGCGCAGTGCGTCATTGTAGGGGCCGACCGAGGCCGAAACGGGCGCAGCCCGTTATCGGCCGTGAAGCGGCCCGCAGGGCCGCGTTTCCGATGCGAGGTCTCGGTCCGGCCCCCGCAAAGTGGAGGGGCGGGTTGCCCCGCCCCTCCGTCGCGAGCGTTCGAAGATCGCCTAGCGGGCTCTCGCCGCGGCTGCCGTCGCCGCCGCCTCGATGGCCTCCTGCGAGGGCTGCTCGTCGCTCGGCTCACGCCAGCGGAACGGCCGCCCGTGCTGGCGCTGGGCGATGACGTAGCCGAGGACGCCGGCCAGGATGGAGCCGACCGCGACGCCGATCATCTCGGGCAGCTTGGCCCAGGCGTCGGTGAAGTCGGCATTCCAGAGGTAGCCCGTGTAGTCCATGCCATATGAGGCCGAAGATGATGAAGAGCAGGTTCGCGATGCAGAAGACGCCCGCCCCCACCATCCAGGGCTTCGCGAGCCTGATCGGCCTCGGCCAGTTCGGACGGTCCTTGCGCAAGAGCAGGACGCCCGAGAGCGCGAGCACGTGCGAGAACATGTAGCCCGCGTTGCCCGCTGCGAGGATGAAGAAGATGTTCCCGAAGTAGAGGACGAGGAAGATGTTGAGCAGCATGTCCACGGTCATCGCACGGGCCGGGACGTGGTGCCGGTTGAGCACGCCGAGCTGCTTGATCGTCATCTTCTCCTCGGACAGGGCGTAGAGCGCCCGCGAGCCGTCCATGGTGGCCGTGTTCATCGACAGGAGCAGGCCCCCGCAGAGGCAGACGACGAGGAACCCGCCGAAGCCGTTCCCGGCGATGTCATGCAGCACGCCGACGAGGTACGGGACGCCGAATCGCGTCGGCGAGGATGCCGTCGTAGCCGATCGTCCCGAGGACCGCGATCGGCAGGAGTATGGCGCACACGACGTTGATGGCGCCGGTGACGGCGAGCGCCTTCCGGGTGTCGTTCGTCGTGTCCTTGTACTCGGGCGCGAACGTGGCCGCCGCCTCCGGCCCGTACGTCGACCAGCCGATGATGTAGAGCCAGACCATGACCAGCGCGAACTGGTGGAAGCCGTTGCCGAGGTCTCCGTACACCGGGGGCGTGTCGCCGAGGAGGTTCGAGTTGATCTGATGGTTCGAGAAGTCGCCGGTCAGGAAGGCGCCGATCGCGATGGCGCCGACGGGCAGGATCATCAGCGCCCCGACGACGTAGGAGAACCACACCGCCGGGCGCATGCCTCGGACGTTGAAGAGGTAGCAGAGCAGGATGCACATGACGCCGATCAGCACCGGCCAGGTGATCGGCTGAGTGACGACCGGAGCGTCGAACTGCGTCGTCGCGAAGTAGCCCTCGCCGCCGAACTCCGTCACCAGCAGGAGCCCGACGAAGACGCCGTAGATCGCGAGCACGCTCGACCAGGCGAACCAGTAGCCGAAGACGGCGATCGGGCCGGCGAGGGAGAAGTACTTGCGCCAGCCCTCGCGCGCGTACACCGAGAGGCCGCCCGGCTTGTCGGGGAACATCGCCGCCGGCTCGGCGTACACGTAGGCCTGCAGCGCGCCGATGATCGCGGAAACCGCCCAGACGATCGTCGCGGGGATGCCGCCCATGGCGAGGATCGAGAACGCCAGGCCGACGAGCAGGAAGCCCGGGTTCGCCATTCCGATCACGACTCCGTCCCACCAGCGGAGCGTCTTCAGTAGACGTCGTTCGTCTACCGCTACCTCAGCCATATTCCCTCCTCCGAGCCCGTCTCGCCGCTAGGTCACGTACTTGGACGGCGCCGACCTGCTTCCAGTTAGCGCCGTCTGTTGCTAGACCGCTTTCGCACCTCCGGTGCCGCACGAATTCGCCGGATGCGCGACCGTACCACTCCGGCCGGATGCTTTCAACAGGGATTCGGCTGGAAACCCGGCGCTTTCGAACCCGATATTCTCGGCCGCTCGTCATGCGCATCGTCGTGCTCGGCGGAGCGGGAGAGATGGGAGGCGCCGTCTCGGCCGATCTCGCTGCCTGCCCGGAGGTCACGGAGCTCGTCGTCGCGGACGTCGATACGGGCAAGGCGGAGTCGCTCGTCGCCGGCCTGGAGACGGCGACGGCCCGGGCGGTCGGCCTCGACGCGGCGGATCGGGGCGCGGCGCTCGACGTGCTCGAGGGCGCCGACGTGCTCGTGAACTGCACGAGCTTCACGCTGTTCGACTCGGTGATCGAGCTGGCCGTCGCGGCGGAGGTCGACTACGCGGACCTCATCTCGGAGCCGAGCGACGCTCAGCGGCGGGCCGTGGCGGACGCGGGTATCACGGCCATCTCGGGGCTCGGAGCCTCTCCGGGCCTCACCAACGTGCTCGTCCGCCACGCGGCTGACTGGCTCGACGACCTCGAGGAGGCGCACCTCTCCTGGGCGAGCTTCCGGACGATCGCGCCGAGCCAGGGCCTGCTCGACACGATTCTCTGGGAGCTCTCCGACGACTGTCCTACGCGCCGGTACTTCTCCAACGGCCGCTACGTGCGCGCAGGCTTCATGGAGGGATCGCGGCTCGTCGATTTCGCCGCGCCGCTCGGGCGGCAGCGCGTCTACTACGTCCCGCATCCCGAGGTGGCGACGCTCCCGAGGAACTTCCCGTCGCTGCGCTTCTGCGCCGTGCGCGGCACCTGGCGGCCGGAGCTGATGGAGCACGTCCGCGTTCTCAACGAATACGGCTTGCTGGACGCGGAGGCGATCGAGGCGACGAAGAGCCGGATCTGGGCGCGCAAGGGCGGCCTCCGGGACGACAACCCCTGGCGGCTGTTCGTCAACGTCGAGGTCGTCGGCACCCGTGGCGGGGAAGCCTGGCGACGCGTCTACGACGCCTCCCATCCGGACTGGGGCCAGGAAGGCACGGGGAGGATGACCGGCATCTGCGCGGCGGTGGGCGTCCAGCTGCTGGGCCGTCACGGCCGCACGCAGCCCGGCTTCGTCGATCCCGAGCAGTACTACGATCCCGAGGAGTTCCTCGCCGAGCTTGCGGGCCGAAACGCCGTGCAGGTGACGTGGAAGGACGAGTGTCTTTCATGAACGAGACCAGGCATGACGCGATCGTCATCGGCGGCGGGATCGCCGGCCTCACCGCCGCTCGCGACCTGAGCCTCGCGGGAAAGTCGGTGCTCGTCCTGGAGGCACGGGACCGGCTCGGCGGGCGCACGTGGTACCGCGCCTTCGCGGACACGGAGCAGCAGGTCGAGATGGGCGGCACCTGGTTCGTCGAGCGCTGGCAGCCGCATGTCGCCGCCGAGATCGCGCGCTACGGCCTCCCCGTGACGCAGAGCCCGCCCGGCGCGTCGTTCCGCTCGTCCGTGGGCGGGCAGTTGCTCAGCGGCGCCGCGCCGGTGCCGTTCGAGGAGGCGTTCGACTTCGAGCGCGGGTTGTTCGAGATCATCGCCGCGGCGCGGCGGATCGAGTTCGGCAAGCCGCTCGACACCCAGCCGCTCGCCGATCTGGACGTGTCGTTCGAGGACTTCCTGGCGCCGCTCGGCCTTCCCCCGGCCACGCACGAGTATCTCTCCGCCTGGGCCGGCTTCTTCTTCGGATGCCACCCGGCCGAGGTCTCCGCACTCCACGTCCTGGCCTGGGTGGCCGGCTTCGACTGCAGCGCCTGGGCCTGGTACGCGGCGATCACGGACAAGTTCGGCAAGGGCACGCGCAGTCTCGTCGACGCGCTCGTCTCGGATGCCGGGGTGGACGTCCGGCTGTCGTCGCCGGTCAGCCGGGTTCAGCAGGACGAGCAAGGGGTCAGCGTCACGACGCGGTCGCAGGAGGTCTTTTCCGCGGCCGTGGCGGTCGTGGCGGTGCCTCTGAACACGTGGCGTGACATCACGTTCGTGCCCGAGCTCTCCGAGCTCAAGCGGCAGGCGGCCCAGGAGGGCCACACGGGCCACTCGGCGAAGGTCTTCGCGCTGGTCGAGAACGCACCGGAGGGGCTCGTCGGCGTCGGCTGGGGCGGCGGTCTCAACTGGGTCTCGACCGAGTTCACGCTTCCCGAGGGAAGCCTGGTCGTCGGTTTCGGGACGGGGCCCGAGTTGCTCGACGTGACGAGCTCGGACGACATCCGCCGGGCCATCGACCGGTTCGTCCCGGGCGCCCGCGTGCCGGTGACCGACGCGCACGACTGGAATGCGGACGAGTTCTCGCGTGGGACGTGGATGGCGTATCGACCGGGGCAGCTGATGCGCTACCACTCGGCGTTCCAGCAGACAGAGGGACGTCTCGCCTTCGCCGGCTCCGACCTCGCGCTCGGCTGGGCGGGCTGGATCGACGGGGCCGTCGAGACCGGCGCCCGAGCCGCGTCGCAGGTCGGTCGATCTCCTCGCCGCGGCCGGCACAGGCCTGACAACCGAAGGGCCGGATGAGATCCGGCCCCTACAGGAGGTAGCGCCCGAGCGGGAAGTGCTTGTACCGGGGCTTGCCCAGCCGATCGAGGGTCACGAGCCCCGGCTCGGCGAGGATGACGTCAGGGATGCGGTTGACGACCGAGGTGCACGTGATCAGGCGGGTCGGCACGTCGTCATTGCGGAGGTGGAGATCGGGCTCTCCCCGCACGAGCCACTCGTTGACGTCCGTCTCGCCGGGCTCGTAGACCCGGCCTTCCATCGAGAACGTGAACTGCGGGCCCTCGTCGGTCTCGACGGTCGTCGAGTCCTGCACGCCGAGCAGCTCACCGGGCTCGACCGCCCGGCCGAGGCTCCGCGAGGGCGTGGACGTGCGCGCGATCACCGGAGTGACGCTCGAAGACACCTCGGCCGGCGTGAGCTCGAGCTCGGACACGAGGGCCTCGAGCGTGGCACGGGCCACGAAATCGGGCCAGCCGTGCTCCGACACGTAGCGGTCGAAGTCCTCGGCCCGCTCGCCGACGTGGACGTGTGCCGCGACCTCGGGCCCGTAGTCGTCCGCGTTCCACCTGCAGTGGCCGGTCACACGCTCGACGCGATGCGCGGCCCCGAGCAGCGTGCCGACGAGATGCAGCCAGAAGACGTCCTGCGCCCCGGAAGCCGCCAGCGTCACGCCGTTCGCCTTCGCGATGGCGTCGAGCTCGCGTGCGAGCTCCGGCGCGGTCCTCCACGGGTAGACCGTCTCCTCCTCGATCGTGACGACGTTGGCGCCGTGCTCGAGGCACAGCCTGAAATGGTCGAACATGGTGCTCAGGTAGCTCGTCACCGAGACGACCGCGATGTCCACACCTGCCTCGAGGGCGCGGCGTGCGTCGGCCTCGACAGTGACGCCGGTGGGCCGTCCGAGCCCCGCCACCTCGCCGAGGTCGCGGCCGACCTTCTCGGGGCTGCGCCCCACGGCGCCGACGATCTCGACGCCCTTGTCGAGCATCAGCCTGGCCATGATCGTGCCCATCGCGCCGACCCCGTACACGATCGCCCTGACGGGTTTCACGGTCGCATTCTCGCCGGGAATCCGGTGCTCCCGGTGGCGTTGAACCTTTCGCCTCGAAAGGCGTAGGGGCCGGATCCCATCCGGCCCGGTCGATCGACTCGGTTGGGCTCTCGCTCCGGGTTCTCGCGGTCGAGGGCCCAGCGGAGCGGATTCGTCGCGATGTACTCACGAAATGCCGACAGCTCGAGCTCGCTTCGAATGACCCGATCGAAGTAGCCCCGTTGCCAGAGGGCGCAGCCGGCACGCCGACTGGCGCGTGCCTTGAACGCACCGATCACGGCCGGTACCGGCGGTGGACGGAACCGAGACCGGTCGAGGAGGACGATTGCGTGAACGTGGTTCGGCATCACCACCGATGTGTCGAGATCCACACCTGGGTGGAAGCCAGAGATGCCGTCAAGCGCGTCTACCACCAGCCGACCCAGCCGGTTGAGGGTCATCCTCTTGGCCTCGATGTGTCCGAAGGCACATCGCCGGTCGCGAGCGCAGACCGTGACGAAGTAGCCGCCGGGCGTTGCGTAGTCGAAGCCCTTCAGCCGGAGGCGTTGCCGCCACTTCCACGCGTTCCGATTAGTGCGCCAGCGGTGCCGTCCAAAGGTCACGAAAGTGCAACGGTTTGGGCCGGATGAGATCCGGCCCCTACACCGGTTTTGAGGTGTGCAGTTGTGCCGGTTCGGGCCGGACTGAGATCCGGGCCCTACGCCGGCACGCGCTGGAGATTCGCCCGCTCTATGAGCCTGTCGGTGCAGCGCAGGGCGTTCGCGCAGATCGTCGACGTCGGCGCCATCGGGCCGGAGGTGACGAAGACGCTCCCGTCCATGACATAGAGGTTCGGCACGTCGTGCGCCTGGCCGTAGCGGTCGACGACGGAGGTGGCCGGGTCGTCTCCCATGCGGGCGGTGCCGAGCAGGTGCCAGCCCCAGTGCGACCAGTCGGCCACGATCGTGTCGACGGCGCCTGCGGCCTCGTGGGCCTCCTTCGCGCGCTCGAGCTGCCACTCCAGGTTCGCCCGCATGTCGGCGTCGATCTCGAACCGGATCTTCGGCGCCGGAATGCCGTCGGAGTCCGTGAGCACGGGATCGAGGGTCACGGTGTTGTGCTCGTGCGGCAGGTCCTCGATACCGACGCCCCAGTCGAAGGCGTGCCCGAGCGTGCGGTCGATCAGGCCGTGGATCGCCGGGCCCCAGCGCTCGTCGAAGGGTCGGTCGTCGTAGCGGAAGAGGGTGAACAGCGGGCCGCCGAGCGGCATGACGTCCCACTGCGCGCCGCGCGGGAACCCGCGTGACTCGTCGTGATCGGCGAACTGCAGCGAGAGCAGCTGCGTGCCCCAGGGCCCGAGCCAGCCCTCCAGCTCGTCCTCGTAGACGCCGAGCACGCTCATGTACGGGTGGAGCATGAGACGCTTGCCGACGAGGCCCGAGGAGTTCGCGAGCCCGTCGGGAAACCGGTTCGAGGCCGACAGGAGCAGGAGCCGCGCCGTTCCGACGCCGTTGCCCGCGACGATGACGATGTCCGCTGCCTGGTGCTGCTCTCGACCCTGGCGGTCGACGTAGACCGCGCCCGTGGCGAGCCCATGCCCGTCGACGGTGATCTCCCGCACGCGCGCCCCTGTGATCACGGCGGCGCCGTGCTGCATCGCGGACGGCCACATGGTCGTGTCGGTCGAGGACTTGGCTCCCTTGGGGCAGCCCCACATGCACGTCCCGGTGCGCTCACAGCCCGCGAGGTTGCCCACGTCGCGAGAGCGGATCGCGTGCGCGGCCGGCCACCAGTGCCAGCCGAGGGCGTTCATCCCGATGGCCGCCTTGCGGCCGAGCGGGCCGATCGGCAGCGGCGGCAAGGCGGGCGCGGGCCCGGCCGGATACGTCGGGTCGCCGGTCATGCCGGAGATCTGCATTGCCTGGTCGATCCGCTCGTAGTACGGCTTCATCTCCTCGTAGGAGATGGGCCAGTCGTCGGCGAGCCCGTCGACGGTGCGTACCCGGTAGTCCTGCGGCCGCATGCGCACCCACTGTGCGCAGAAGTGGACGGTGGAGCCGCCGACCGCGTTGTACATGACAGGCGTGATCGGGGATTCGGAGATCTCGAGCGGGTAGTCGGCGGGTTGGCGCCGCGTGTTGGGGTTCGGGCTCCATTGCGCGTCGGAGACGAGCTCCCACTCGAGCTTGTCTCCGGGAAACTCGGACGGATTCGGCCAGGGGCCTTGTTCGAGGCAGACGACGCTGAACCCGGCCTCGGCCAGGTACCGCGACGCGACGGAGCCCCCGGCGCCGGCGCCGATCACCAGCACGTTGGGCCGGTCGCCGTTGCGCGAGAGGTTGAACGAGAGTGGCTCGACCTTGCCGTTCCGCGCCGGCTCGCCCGGCGGCTGCTTGTGGATCGGGCCGCGATCGATGACCGGATCGAGGATGTCGTCCCGCAGGTCGTAGTCCGCCTCGTCCTCGAACGGCTTGCGATTGCCTTGGCCTGGGTAGCCGATGCGCTTGCGCACCTTCAGGTTCATGTAGTACGCGCCGGACACGATCTGCGAGAGCGCCGAGAAGGCGTCCGGCTCCTCCTCGTGGAGGCGTCGGGCCTCGGCGCCCGGGTCCCTGCCGCGGGCCCGGTCGAGAAGCTCGGCGAGCGTCGGCAAGAGGTCGGGGCGCGCCGCGAGCGCCTTGTCGAGCCACTTGTGCTTGGGGTCGGCCGCGCTTGCGGAGGGCAGCTCGCCGCTTGCCGGGATGAGCACGTCGCCGAGCGCGTAGAGGATCTCTCGCTGCGAAGCGTCCAGGGTCGCCGCCGTCTGCACGCTCACGTCGTCACCTCCGTCGTTGGAAGCCCGGCGCGCCGGCGCGGTGGCCGGTAGCGCGCAGCCTACTCCTGGCTGGGCACCCGCGACGCGACGCGCCGGAGCGTCGCGCCCTGGACGAGGATCGAGGCCGCCGTCGCGACGAGGACGATCGCCTCGGTGCGTTCGGTCTCCGGAAGCGCTTCGAGCCCTGCGTAGGCGGCGAGCAGAAGCGGCACGGCGCCCTTCAGCCCGCCCCAGGAGACGAGCACGCGCTCGGCGCGGGTCAGCTGCGAGCGCGCGAGGCAGGCCGCTGAGACGAGTGGTCGGACGAGGAACACGGTTGCGAGCGTCAGACAGATTCCTTTCCAGATGTCTCCGCCGACGACGAGAGGCGCGAACACCGCACCGAGCAGGCCGAACAACAGCGGCTCGGCCGCCGCAGCCACCCCTTCCGGCACCGCGTGGTGCCGGCCGTCCTGCTTGGCCCACCGGTCGGCGAGCAGCAGCCCTGCCACGTACACGGCGAGGAACCCGCTTCCGTGGAGGGTCGCGGTCGCCGCGCCGATCAGGACGGCGCCGAGCAGGATCGCGACCGCCTGCAGCCCTTGCTCGAGCCGCGGGGTCGCGACGAGCAACGCGACGAGCGCGACGGCGCCCACGACGCCCCCGGCAAGGCCGATGAGCAGCTCCTCGATGAAGCGCACGACGCCGTCGCCCACGCCCGTGTCGTCACTCGCGATCATCGCGACCGCGACCACCATCAGCGAAATACCGACCGGGTCGTTGAAGCCTGACTCGCCCTCCAGCACGATTCGTGCCTTTGTCCGTGAGCCGGCGGCCCTCAGCGTCGCATAGACCGCCGCGGGATCTGTCGGGCTGAGGGCGATGCCGCAGAGCACGGCGAGCGACCAGTCGAGGCCGAGGACGTAATGGCCGAGCACGGCCAGACCGGCCGCAGTAGCAGCGGTGCCTGGCAGCCCGAGAGTGACGACGGGCCGAGCGACCGAGCGCCAGGCCTGGTAGCCGGTCGAGAGCCCGCCCTGGAACAGGATCGCATAGAGCGCCAGCGCGCCGATCTCCTCCAGCGGCAGCGCGTCGAGCCCATCGGTCGGGATGCCGCCGACGAGCCCGGCGACGATCCCGACGGCCAGAAACGCCGCCGGCCCGGGGAGGCCGATGCGGTGTGCGAACGGCGCAAGCGCAAGCGCCAGGGCGAGCAGCCCCGCGACGACGAGGAGGTCAGAAAAGAAGTCGGCGAAGGCGTCCATGAATAACGCCGACCAGCCTTCCCGGCACGCCGAGACGAATGGTACCCGTGTGGAGCCTTGCCGCCGGGCGTTCGCGAGGCCGATCTGGTCCGGCGCTGACTACGCCCGCGGCCTCTCCTTGTCCGTGTCGTAGATCGGCATCGGGGCAACCGTCGCCGGGGTCGTCCCACCCTCGACCGCGACGTCGACCTTCGTGCCCGGCGTGGCGAGGTCGGCGCGGAGGACGGTCATGCCGATCACCTGGCCGAGCGTCGGGCTCTCGCACGGGCTCGTCAACGTGCCGACCTGCTCGCCGTCCTTCGTCACGGCTGCGCCGTACTCCGGCACGGGATCCTCGACGACGAGCGTGACGAAGCGGTTCGGCGGATCCGCGGCCTGCGCGGCGAGCGCCGCCTTGCCGCAGAAGTCGCCGGTGTCGAGCCGCACGACCTTGTCGAGGCCCACGTCGAACGGGCTCGTCTCGCCCTGGAAGTAGTCGTAGCCGATGAACACGAGCCCCGACTCGATCCGCAGTGTCTCGACGGCGGCGAGCCCGTACGGCTTCGCGCCGGCGCCCGTCGCGGCTTCCCAGAGCTGCTCGGCCCCGTCGGGCGAGCAGAAGAGCTCGTAGCCGAGCTCGCCCGAGTAGCCCGTCCGCGAGACCCAGCACGGGACGCCGCCCACCTTGACCTGCTCGGGCAGGAAGCGGAAGTAGGGAAGGCTCGAGACGTCGGCCTCGGCGATGCTCTGGAGGAGCTCGCGCGAGCGGGGCCCGTTGATCCCGAGCTGGGGCGTCGCCTTCGTGCGCGGCTCGATCTCGACGTCGAGGCCGTCGACGACTGCTCTGAAGTGCTCGAGGTCGCTGTCGAGCGCCGTGACGACGATGCACGAGCCGTCGCCGGAGTTGAAGACCGTGCCGTCGCCCAGCATCTTCCCGTTCTCGTTGCAGAACGGCGCATACCTGACCTGCCCGACCTCGAGCGAGAGCATGTCGTTCGTGAAGATGCGATCGGCCGCCGCGAGCGCATCCGGACCATTGAAGCCCCACTTGCGCAGCGGGGAGGCGTCCCAGACGCCGACGTCGTTGCGCACGGCGTGGTGCTCGGCGATCGGGTCGCCGAAGTGGTTCGGCCAGTACCAGCCTTCCCAGTCCATGAGCTCTCCGCCCATGGCGCGCTGGACGCGGTCGAAGGCGGTGCGGATGATTTCGTCGCTCACGGCATCTCCTCCGTAGTCGGCGGCGCAGTCGTATCGTGCCCGAGAGCCGTGGAGATCGCGTTCGCGTGCTCGCGCAGCGGCTCGGCGGCGGCGCGCATCCTACCTGCGTCGAAGCGGGAGGCGGGGCCCTGGACGCCCAGGATCGCCACGAGCTCGCCGCGCCCGTCGAGCACCGGGGCCGCGACCGCGTGCAGCTCCTGCTCTCGCTCGCCGAGTGCGGTGGCAAAGCCCTGACGGCGCACCTGTTCGACCTCGGCCTCGAGCGCCGCGCGGTCGACGATCGTTCGCGCCGTAAAGGCCGGCAGGTCGCCGTCCGGCAGCCGGCCGCCGTGGGCGAGGAAGACCTTGCCGACCGCGGTCGCGTGCGCAGCGCTCGGGCGCCCGACCTGCGCCACGCTCTGGACGAACGACGGGCTCTGCACGTAGTCGACGGTGACGGCCTCGTGCTCGCCCGGCGACGAGAGGGTCGCGGTCTCCCCGGTGGCCTCGGTCAGCGCCACGAGGTGGGGTCGCGCGAGCTCACGCAGGTCCAGGCGCGCCAGGACGGCGTTCCCGAGCTGCAGCAGACGCAGGCCGAGGCGGTAGCGTCCGCTCCCGGCCACGTGCTCGACGAGACCGGCGTCGGCGAGCGTCGCGAGCAGCCGCGAGACGGTGCTCGCGTTGATCCCGGTGCGCCGCGCGATCTCGTTGGTGCCGAGCTCGAGCGCGTGACCGTGTGCCGGATTGCCTCCGTCCGTGTCGCCGACCGCGAGCGCGTCCAGCACGGCGACGGCGCGCTGCACCGCGGCGACGTGGCGGATTGCTGGTTGGCCGGTTCGGGGCATGGTACGCTCGGGTTGGTCAATTTTGACACGCCATTGCCCAGGAGGCAATAACCATGTCGCTGCCAGGATCCTCGCCCTACGTCATCGTCGGTGCCGGCATCCACGGGCTCTCGACGGGCTACCACCTCGCCAAGGAGCTCGAGGCACGAGGGCTCGGGTCCGGCGCGGACATCATCGTGCTCGACAAGTCGGAGCCGGGCGCGGGAGCGTCGGGCATCGCCTGCGGCGTCGTGCGCAACAACTACTTCCAGCCCGCGATGAGCGAGCTCATGCAAGCCTGCGTCGAGGTCTGGGAATCCGACCCGGCCGCGTACGCCTACAACGGCGTCGGCTACATGGCGCTGGGCGCGGCGCGCCAGGAATCGGATCTCGTTGCGACCTACGAGCGTCAGGAGAAGATCGGCTACCGCTCGCGTCTCGTCGTGGGCGAGGCAGAGGTCGACGAATACATGAAGGCGTTGTTCCCCGACTGGCGGGCAAAGGGCGTCACCGCGTGCCTGCACGAGCTGCAGGGCGGCTTCGCCTTCAACAAGGACTCCGTCATGGGCCTGGCCGGCAAGTGCGAGTCGAAGGGTGTTCGCATTCTCTCCGGCGTCGAGGTGAAGGCGTTCGAGCTCGGCCCCGACGAGTCCGTGACCGCCGTGATCACGAGCGAGGGACGCGTGGAGGTGGGGGAGCAGGTCGTGCTGGCGCCGGGGCCGTGGGCCAGGCATTTCTGGCAGATGCTCGAGCTGCCGCCGACGATCGACGTCCGCACGCCCTCGGGAGAGGTCGTGCGAGACCGGCCGATGTGGACCTACTGGAACCTCCAGGAGGGCGAGATCCAGGTCGACCCGACGATGTTCGCCACGGCCGACGGCTCCGCGCCGCCGGTGATCCACCTCGACACGGACGCTCCGCTCTACACGGACGACGGCAAGCTCGTCACGGACGAGCTCTGGGGCATCTACTACAAGCGCGACCGGCACGGCGTGCAGGGCGGCGCTTCGCCGCTCGTCGTCGACTACGACTTCGAGCTCGATCCCTACCCGTCGACGACCGATGTCGATCCGGAGTTCCCGGACATGTGGTGCGCGGCCCTCTCGCACGCGATGAGCCGGTTCGAGGGCTGTCGGCCGCTGTACAAGAAGGCGCGCTCGGGCGGGGTCGGCGCGTTCACGGTCGACAACTTCCCGGTCTTCGACTACATGAAGCCGAACGTCTACTGCATCCTCGACTCGAACCACGGGTACAAGATGATCGGCGTCGGCCGCGAGGTGGCGAAGGTGCTCGCGGGCGAGCACTCGAGCCTGCTCTATCCGTTCCGCTTCGAGCGCTTCGAGACCGGAGACCTGCACCCGGTCTCCAACTCGCCGTACCCCTGGAGCTAGGGTCTCCGCGGAATGAGACCGCGGCCTGACGGCCGCTTCCAGGCGGGTCGCGGCCGGCCGAGCCGGCCGCTCAGCCGCCAGGCCCCTACACGCCCGGCGAGCCCCGGGATCGCTCGACGAGCCGTTCCGGCTGCTCGCTCAGGCCGAGGCGCTCGGCCAGCCAGCGTTTCGTCGAGGCCTGCAGCGTCAGCGTCACGATGATCGCCAGCGCCACGGTCACCACGACGAGGTCGGCGTCCTTCACGCCTTCGGCCACGATGATCCCGGCGAGCGCGGCCGGGACGACGCCGGTCTCGCGCGTCCAGCAGAGGAAGATGATCTCCTCGCGGGTCCAGCGGCCGCGCCGGTCCGGCAGCAGGCAGGCCAGAACCGCCAGCGGGCGGGCGACGAAGAGCAGCGCGGCGATGACGGCGAGCGCAGGCGCCCACTCGTCGGCGATGGTATCGAAGGGCAGGTTGGCGCCGAGAGTGACGAAGACGAGGATCACCATGACGTCGGAGAGGTTCGCCACGAGCGAGCGCATGTTTCGCTCGTGGTTCGGGTGCATGCCGAGCCGGAGAACGTCCATGTTGCCGACGATCAGCCCCGCGATGAACGCGCCGAGGTAGCCGCTGCCGCCGGCCGAGTCGACGGAGAAGAAGCCGAGCGACACGACGGCGAACACGGCGATCGCGGCGGACTCGCCCCAGAGCCCGAGGCGATGGCTCGAAACGGCGAGCGCGAGCAGCAACCCGAAGCCGATGCCGAGCCCGGTCGAGATGCCGAGCTCCTTCACGAAGTCCACGACCGGTTCGGCGCCCGAGCTCCCGCCGCTCATCACCACGCCGAGGAAGGTGAGCGTGAGCACCGCGCCCGTGGGGTCGTTGAGAGCGGACTCGGCGATGATCGTCTGCGAGATCTTCGGCCGGATCCGGATTCGCTCGAAGAGCGGAATGAGGATCGCCGGGTCGGTCGCCGCCACCGCCGCGCCGATCAGCAGGCCCATGGAGTACGGGACGTCGAAGACGGCGTAGGCAACGGTGCCGACGATGAAGGCGGTGATGATCACGCCGGGGATGACGAGCATCCCCAGCCCGATCGCGACCCGGCTGAGCACGCGCGCCGAGAGCTGCAGGCCGCCGTGGAAGAGGATGAACGACACGCCGAGCGTCAACAGGACGTCGATGCCGGTGGAGCCGAGCGGGACGTCGATCAGATCGGCAACCGAGGGACCGACGATCGCGCCCGCGGCCAGCAGGAGCAGCATGCGGGGGAGGCGGAGGAAGTCGGCGATCGGCTGAGCGACGAGGCCGGCCGCCAGCATCACACCGACCGTGAGGATGACATCGCTCGCGTCCACGGCAGGGTGATTCTGACCCTCAGTGCGGCCGACGACGCGACCGCGACGCTACGGGCTTGCATCCGGCGCCGACTTGGCTCAGCATCCCGGGCACATGCTCTTCCTGTTCCTGCTCAGGGATGCGCCGGGCTCGGTCCCGATCATGGGCCTCACGCTCCTCGTGGCCATGTATCTGGCGGTGATCGAGCTCCGGGAGCTGCGCCCGACCCGGAAGTGGTGGGCCTGGTGGCTCTCGCTCGTGTTCCTCCTCCACTTCGTGGGGTACATCGCCCTGCGGGGATACGGTGCCTGGGTCCGTCGACGAGACGACGCGCGGGTTTAGAGACCGTCGCCTGGGCAGGGTCGCTGATCGTCGCCGGCATTCTCGCTCGCGGCGCTCCTGGTCTCGAAGAGCTGCGGGAAGACCGAGGCGGAGATCAGCCAGGACGAGGCGATCGCCATCGCCGAGCAGCAGGTCTCGTTCGAGCCCGACCGCGTCAACATTCGGCTCGTGAAGCAGGGCTTGAGGCAAAAGGAGGTCTGGCTCGTCGGGCTCGGGCAGCGGAGGGCCAGACGGGTCCTACATCGTCGCCACGAACGTGCTGGTGGATGCCGACACAGGAGAGGTCCTCGAGATTCGGCCTGTCCCCGGCGGCTGAGCCCGATCCGCGCCTCCGGCGATATGTAGCTTCCTGACACCTCGGGCGGTCAAACCGTGGGGCCGCCCTACCTTGGATGCCGTCCGGCTTCCGCCTTAGCCTTGCGCCAACTCGGTGTTAGCGTCGCTGCGGACCGTGCGGTAGAGGGGGGAGCGTATGGACGTGCTGGCGTCGGTCCGTCAGCCTGATCGCACAGACGGCTGAAGAGGTGGACTCGAGGGTCGACCTCGACTCGCAGATCCTCGGCGAGCAGTTCTACTTCTTCACGGTCGTGATCATGTGGCTGATCCACGTCGGCTTCATGTCGTACGAGGCCGGCGTCTCTCGCCGCAAGAACGTCATGTCGACGGCGATGAAGAACATCCTCACGATCGCCGTCGTCACGCCGACGTTCTACTACTTCGGCTGGTACATCTACGGCTGCTTCGAGCACGGCGGGCCGGCCCAGGGTCATGCGGGGCCGATTCCCGAGTTCCCCGGCTTCTGCGGCGCCACGTCGCCCTGGGCCGACCAGATGGGGCCGAACCTCACGGATCACATCGACCTCGTCTTCTTCCTCGCCTTCCTGCTGTTCTCGTGGACGACGGCGTCGATCCTGTCGGGCGCCATCATCGAGCGGGCGCGGATCTCCGCGTATCTCCTGTTCGCCGTCCTGCTCGGGTCGGCCGTCTGGATCATGGACGCCGCCTGGGGCTGGAGCGCGGGAGGCTGGCTGACGACGAAGTTCGGCTTCCACGACTCGATCGCGTCGGCCGTCGTGCACGGCGTCGCGGGGGCGTTCACGCTCGGGGTGCTGCTCAACCTCGGGCCGCGAATAGGCAAATACGACCGTCAGGGGAGGGCGAGAGCCTTCAGACCCCATCAAGACCCATCTCACGTTGATGGGGCTGATGCTGATATTCACGGGGTTCTACGGCTTCTACGCCGCGTGCCTCGTCATACAGTCGACGATCTTCCCCGGCTGGCTCAACATCTACCTCTCGCCGACGACGCTCGGGTCGATCGCGATGGTGATCACCTTCGGCTTTGCCGGCGGCTTCACCGGGGGGTGGTTCGCCAGCAAGGGCGATCCCCTTCTGGACGCTGTCCGGTGGTCTCGCCGGCGTGATCAGCGTCTCGGCGGGCGCCGACGTCTACCATCCGTCGCTCGCCTACATACTCGCGACGTCGGGCGCCATCCTGGCCGTCTACGTCGGGAACTACATCGAGAAGAGGCTTCGTATCGACGATGCGGTCGGCGCGGTTGCGGTGCACGGGTTCTGCGGCTTCTACGGCGTGTTCCTGGTGGGGATATTCGCCGGAGGCTTCCCACCGGGCGTCAACAACGTCCCGGTCTCGTTCGGCGGCCAGCTGATCGGGATCCTGACGTTCTTCCCACTCGGCTTCCTGCCGGCCTTCGTCGGCTCCTGGGTGCTCAAGAAGATGAATCTCCTGCGGGTGCCGCCGGAGGTGGAGCTCGAGGGCCTCGACCTCGCCGAGTTCCAGCAGGACTTCTACCCGGAGTTCGAGCGGCAGCCGGAGGTCATCGTCCTCCCGACCGGCGAGGAGGTCGATGCCGGCCCGATCCTGCTCGACGACTTCCAGCACCTCAACGGCGGCAACGGCCACAAGACCGGCACGAGAGTCGGCGGCGACGAGTGAAAGGGGTGAAGCCATGATCGACAGCTTTCCCTACGAAGCCTGGGATCAGATCACGACAGAGCCGTTCAGGGCGACGTTCTGGACCTGGGGCCCCGTCGACGGGCATGCCGGCGGCGGCGATCTCACGGGGACGTACATCCTCACGGCGCTCGGCATGCTCCTGATGGTCGTCGCCATCGTCTACTGGGTCGTGCTCGAGAAGAAGAAGCTCGACGCGCAGGCGGAGCGGCTACGCTCCGGCGGTCTCTAAGGGAGGACGGACAGAATGCCTCGCGAGAAGCAGATCGAATTCCCGCCCGAGCAGACGCACGTCAGCTGGCTGACGCCGTTCCTGCTCGTCTTCTCGGTAGTCTGCATCGTGGTCGTGATCATCCTCGTCCTTACAGTCGACGGGCCGTTCATCGGCCCCTGGTAACAGGCAGAGCCGGGAGGTACAGTTAGGAGTCATGGCAGGGCTTGTATTTGACGTGCGGGCTGTGCGGCCGAAAGCAGGCGGACGGGCTCCTGTCCCGTAACGCCTGGGGCCATATGGCCGACAGTCAGCACGGGCAGCTCCAGGCGTGCCCGACGTGCAAGGAGTCGCACTCCGACTGGGAGAACAAGCTCGTTGTCGGCGGCATCCAACGGTGGAGCGTCCGCCTACAGCCAGGGCGCCTACGCCTAGACGGCCGGAAGCTTCTGCGGCATGACCGGAGCCGGCGCAAGCCGGCTCCGGTCATTTCTGCGGGGCAACGGCCGGCGCGCTGAAGCGTCGCGCCTGAGAGACGCGGCCTTGCGGCCGCTGGCACGGCCGAGAACCGGTGACCGCGGCCCTTCGGCCGCTCCGGCCGAAACCAGCCTGTAGCTGTTTCGGCCTAGAACGGGCCCTCGGCGAGCAGCTTGCGAAACGCCGGGTACTGCCCGAGCTTGCCGACGGTGACCAGCGTGTCGCCCTTCTCGATGACGTCGGTCGGCTGGGCTCCGGCCACGGACTCCGGCTCGCGCAGGATGGCGATGATCGTGATCCCCGTCCGCGCCCTGAACGCACAGTCGGCGAGCGTGCGGCCGATGGCGGGGCTTCCCTCAGGAACCGGTATCCACTCGATCGTGAGCTCCCCGAGTGCCATCTCGAGCTCCTCGACGATCTTCGGCCGATCGTAGGCGCCGCCGAGGACCGCTCCGAGCTGGCGTGCTTCCTCGTCGTCGAGCGTGATGACGGCGCACGGATCCTCGTCGTCGCGGGAGCGGAAGAAGTAGATCTCGCGCATCCCGTCGTTGTGCAGGATCACCGCCGCGCGGCCGCCGTGGGCCGGATTGAACGAGTACTTGACGCCGACGCCGGGCAGGCGGGTCTGGCGGAGCTCGATGGTCATGCAGCCTCCTCCTCGGCCAGTCTAGGCGGGCGGAACAGGGCTCGGCCGAAGCGCTTGGACTCCTTCATGAGCACGATCGCCGATCGTGGCGGTCGCGAGCACGTAGATCCCGGCGAAGGCCGACAGCTCGCCCCGATCGGCGACGCTCAGCGCCGCGTTGCCGGCGGCGAGCTGGGCGAGGATGATGGTGAACTCGCCGTGCGCGACGAGGGCGGCGCCGACGTTGAGGCTCTGGCGGCGCGTGAAGCCGCCGACGACGCCGCCCAGGTAGCCGGACGCCAGCTTTCCGATCAACGTGAGCACGACCGCGAGCGCGACGAGCCAGCCGACCGTGTCGAGCGCGCCGACATCGATCGTCAGCCCGAAGACGAAGAAGAAGAGCGCGGCGAAGAGGTCCCGGAACGAGAGGAAGCGTTCCTCGATCTCGCCGCGCGACGTCGTCTCCGCGAGCACGATCCCGGCCATGAGCGCGCCGATCGCCTCGGAAAGGCCGAGCTCTTCGGCGATCGCGGCCATGCCGACGACGAGCGCGACGACGAAGAGCAGGAAGAACTCGGTCGGGAGCCGCGGAAGCACGCGGTCGAGCGGCCGGGAAAGGAAGCGCGAGGCGGCGATCGAGAGCGTCACGAAGAGGAGTGCCTTGAGGAGTGCCCACAGCGTGTCCGAGACCTCGCCGCCGCCGCCTCCTACGAATCCGAGGACGAGCGCCAGGACGAGGTCCTCGAAGATGAGGATGGCCAGGATGAGGTCGGTCTCGTCGTCCGCCAGCCGTCGGAAGTCGATCAGTCCCTTGACGATGACCGCGCTCGACGACACGTAGACGGCGGCCGCGACGACCAGCGCCCCGAACGAGAAGCCGAAGGCTGCGACCCCGACCACGAGGCCGAGGCCGGCGTTGAGCACCAGGTCGATCGTTCCGCCGACCCCGGCGTGCCTTCCGCTCCGCGCCAGGCGCTCGAGGCTGAACTCGAGGCCGAGGAAGAAGAGGAGGAAGATCAGCCCCAGCTCGGCGACGAAGTCCGTCACCTCGGACGGCTCGATGATGCTGAGCGCGGTCGGCTCGTTCGGGCCGAGCAGCAGGCCGGCGAGCAGATAGGCCGGGATGGCCGAGAGGCCGACGCGGCTCGGCAACGAGGCCGAGCGCGCCGAGGATCGCGACGGTGATGGCGAGCTCGGCGAGGGTCACGATTGGCACCCTATCGACGCGTACCGACCGCTAGCATCGCGCCGTTCCGAATTCGACCCAAGGGCAGGAGGGAGGCACGGAGTGGCGGGTCCGCTGTTCACCGACGTGCTGCACGTCGCGGTCGTCGTCGCCGACCTGGAAGCGGCCATGCGGCGGTACAACGACGAGTACGGGATCGGGCCGTGGTCGATCTACGAGTTCGGCCCCGAGACCGTCGAGAACATGACGCGCGACGACCAGCCTGCGGCGTTCGCGATGCGGGTCGCGCTTGCGCCGCTCGGGAACAGTTTCGTCGAGCTGATCGAGCCGCTCGACGATCGCAGCGACTACGCGGATTTCCTGAAGGCCCGCGGCGAGGGCGTCCACCACGTCGCCCTCAAGCCCGCGGATTTCGAGGACGGCGTGGCGCAGCTGCGCGGCAAGGGCCACCGCATGATCCAGGGTGGCGTCTACAAGGGCGGACGCTTCGCGTACTTCGGGACCGAGCGCGAGCTGGGGTTCGTCACCGAGCTGCTCGACCTGCCGCCCGACCCGCAGCCGCCGGATTCCGTCTACCCGCCGCACTAGCCCGAAACAGCCGTCAGGCTGGTTTCGGGCGGGGAGCGCCCGGAGTGGCCGCGGTCACCGCTCTAGCCCGAAACAGCCGTCAGGCTGGTTTCGGGCGGGGAGCGGCCGTAGGCCGCGGTCGCCGCTCTCGCCCGAAACAGCCGTCCGGCTGGTTTCGGGCGGGTCGACGCCGGCTACGGTGACCGCGGCCTTCGGCCGCTTTCCGCCGGAAACCAGCCTGCGGCTGTTTCCGGCTAGAACAGCCCGACCGTCCGGCCGTTCTCGTCGATGTCGACGCTCTGGAGCGCGGGCGTGACGCCGAGCCCGGGCATCGTCTGCATGTCGCCGCAGAGGGCCACGATCCAGCCGGCGCCCGTGTAGGAGCGCAGGTCGCGCACAGGCAGGACGAAGTCCGTGGGCGCGTTCACGAGGTTCGGGTCGTGCGAGAGCGAGAGGTGCGTCTTCGCCATGCAGATCGGCACCGTGTCGAGCCCGTCCTTCGCGTAGCGCTCCGCCTTCTCGAGCGCGGCGGGCAGCAGGTTCACGTCTGCGGCCCCGTAGACCCTGGTCGCGATCTTGCGGATCTTCTCAGCGATCGGGTCGTCGAGCTCGTAGATGGGCGCGTAGCTGTTCGGCTGCTCGCAGGCGCCCACGACTGCCTCGGCCAGCGCGGTCGCGCCGTCGCCTCCCTTGGCGAAGGCCTCGTTGAGCTCGGCGGCGTAGGCGCCGTAGTCGAGCGCGAGCTTGCGCGTCACCTCGCACTCCTCGTCCGTGTCCTCCGGGCGCCGGTTGACCGCCACGACGGGCTCGAGGCCGAACTCCTTGACGATGCCGATGTGGCGCTGCAGGTTGGTCGAGCCACGCTCGAGCTCCTCGAGGCCACCGTCCAAGTCGCCTCCGTGGTGCTTGAGCGCCCGCACGGTCGCGACGACGACGACGGCGCTCGGCGCGAGCCCGCCGAGCCGGCAGACGATGTCGAGGAACTTCTCCATGCCCATGTCGGAGCCGAAGCCGCTCTCGGTGATCACGATGTCCCCGAGCTTGAGCCCGACCTTGTCGGCGACCAGCGAGTTGTTGCCGTGCGCGATGTTTGCGAAGGGCCCACAGTGCATGAAGCAGGCCTGGCCCTCGAGCGTCTGGATGAGGTTCGGCTTCAGCGTCTCCTTGAGGATCACCGTCATCGCTCCGGCGGCCTGGAGATCGTCGGCGGTGACCGGCGCGCCCTCGTACGTGTAGCCGACGGTGATGGCTCCGAGCCGGCGCCGGAGATCGTGGAGATCGGCGGCGACGGCCACGATGGCCATCACCTCGGAGGCCGCGGTGATGTCGACGCCGGTCTCGCGCGGGTAGCCGTTCGCGCGCCCGCCGAGCCCGACCACCATCTGCCGCAGCGCGCGGTCGTTCATGTCGATGCACCGTCGCCAGCCGATCGTCAGCGGGTCGATGCCGAGCTTGTTGCCGTGGAGCAGGTGCGCCTCGAGCGCGGCCGCGAGGAGGTTGTTGGCGGCGCCGATCGCGTGGATGTCGCCGGTGAAGTGGAGGTTGAGGTCCTCCATGGGCACGACCTGGGCGTAGCCGCCGCCGGCCGCGCCGCCCTTTGATGCCGAAGACCGGCCCGAGCGACGGCTCGCGCAGGCACAGCACCGGGCTCCGGCCGATCTTGCCGAGCCCCTGGGTCAGCGACACCGACGTCGTGGTCTTGCCCTCGCCCGCCTTCGTCGGCGTGATCGCCGAGACGCAGACGAGCTTCGCGTCCTGCGTTCCGGCCAGCCGTTCCACGACCGACAGGTCGACCTTGGCCTTGTAGCGGCCGTAGAGGTCGAACTCGTCCTCTTCGAGGCCGTATCGTGCGGCGAGCTCTGCGATCGGCTCCAGGACGTGCGCCTGGGCGATCTCCAGATTCGAGGGGACCTTCGTCGATGCCATTCAGCGCCTCCTGTGAACGAACGGGCCGGGTGTCAGTGGCTGACCGCGGCGGCGGCGAGCTCCGAGACGAGCGTGTCGGTATAGAAGCGCTCGAGCTTGAACGGCTCGATGAGCGCGGGCGTCCGCTTCGTGGCGACCAGCTCCGCCAGCGTCGTGCCGACGATCGGTGAGGCCTTGAAGCCGTACGTGCCCCAGCCGCAGTCGACGATGAAGCCGTCGACCTCCGTGAGGCCGAGGATCGGGCTGTAGTCGGGCGTCATGTCGGACAGGCCGGTCCATTGACGGAGGATCTTCGTGCCTGCCAGCTGGGGGAAGAGCTCGAGCACGTGCTTGGCGAGCGACTCGATGAACGGGAACGTCCCCTTGCTCGAGAACGTCGGGTACGGCTCGATCTCCGAGCCCATGAGGAACTCGCCGCGGTCGGTCTGCGAGATGTAGATGTGCATCTGCGAGGACACGATCACGACGTCGAGGAACGGCTTGACCGGCTCCGTGACGCAGGCCTGCAGGATGCTCGTCCAGATGGGGAGCCTGACGCCGGCCAGGTCGGCGACCTGAGTCGACCAGCCGGCCGTGCAGGCGATCACGGTGTCGCAGGAGATCCGGCCCCGGTTGGTAACCACGCCGACGACACGGCCGTTCTCGACGTCGATCCCGGTCACCTCGGTGTCCTGATGGATCTCCGCGCCGTGCCGGTCGGCCCCCTTCGCGTAGCCCCAGACGACGGCGTCGTGGCGGATGATGCCTCCGGGCGGGTGGTACAGGGCGCCGCACGATCGGCCACGTCGCCTCGGACGAGATGTCGATCGGCGGGCAGAGCTCCTTGACCTCCTCGGCCGTGACGACTCGGCTGTCGATGCCGAGCAGCTGGTTCACCTCGGCGCGCTCGGCGGACGTGATCATCCCGCGATCGGAATGGGCCAGCGTGAGGTGCCCGTGCTGGGAGAGCATGACGTTGAAGCCGAGCTCCTGGGATAGGCCCTCGTAGAGCTTGACGCTGTCGCGGTAGAACTCGGCGCCCTCCGCGGTGCGGTAGTTCGAGCGGATGATCGTCGTGTTGCGCCCGGAGCCTCCCGCGCCGATGTAGCTCTTCTCGAGCACGGCCACGCTCTTCACCCCGTGGTTTCTCGTGAGGTAGTAGGCCGTCGCCAGCCCGTGGGCGCCGCCGCCGATGATCACGACGTCGTAGTGCTTCCCCAGCTCGTGGCGGCGCCAGAGGCGCTTCGGGAAGAAGATGTCCTTCACCGCGCGCTCCCGACGATTGCGTCGACCCCCACCGGGCCGCCGCCGAACGGCTCGGCTGCGTCCACCGCGACCTCCCAGAGGTAGTGGCCGTACTCCTGCGGGAACACGATCCAGAAGCCTCCGTCCCGCTCGAGGACATGAGCGCCGACATGCGCGACATCCCCGCTGGCGGGAAGCTCGTGAAGGTGCGTCAGCCGGCGCAGCACCGTCGGCGCTTCCGGCCCCACGAGCGCCAGGACGCCGAACGCGCCGGTCTGGTCGAGCACCCAGTCGAAGCGCCGGGCGAGCTCCGAGCGCAGCTCGAAGCAGTCTGGATACGGGCACAGGACGATCGCGCGTCCCGGCCGGTAGCCGTACCAGACGACGTCGCGGCGCTCCTCCGGAGCACCCTCGCCGAAGACCTCGAGCTTGCCGAGATGCGAGAGATCGCCGACGCCGACCCGTCCGAGCCGTTCGGCTTCCCCCGGGACGCTGATCGGGACGAGCCAGCCGTCGCGCTCTTCGAAGCGGGCGCCCGCGTCACGCTGGCGGCGCTCCATCGAGGACTTGAGCACGGGCGTGAAGCCGAGCTCTGCCTTCGCGCGGTCGGGGCTGAGGAAGTCGAGGGCGCTCATGCCCGATCTAGGCCGAAACGGGCGCAGCCCGTTATCGGCCGGGAAGCGGCCCGGAGGGCCGCGTTTGCGGTGCCGAGGGTTGTGCGATTTATCGCGGTCATGACCTGAGGTTCTTTCCCTCGGGATCGAAGAAGGGCTTCGTCGTCACGATCGCCTGCTCGAGCGTGCCGTCGATCTTGATGTCGAGCACGTGCCCGTCCTCGGCGAGGCCGGTGGGCACGACCGCCATCCCGATCACCTTCTGCAGCTGCTCGCTCCAGCGAACGCTGGTCACCCGTCCGGCCGACTTGCCGTCCACCACGACCTGCCCGCCCTCGAGCGGAACGCGGCCGTTCTCCATCTCGAAGCCGACGAGCATCCACTTGAGACCGCGCCCCTGAACCTCCTCGATCGACCACTTGCCCACGAAGTCGTCCTTGTCGAGCTTGACGATCCAGGGCATCGCCGCCTCGAGCGGATTCGACTCCGAGTCGGTGTCCTGGCCGACCAGGATGTGCATCTTCTCGAGGCGCAGGATGCGCTGCGGCTCGAGGCCGAACGGCACGGCGCTCCATTCGCTGCCGGCCTCGAGGAGCGCGTCCCAGACGTGCTCGCCGAGCGGGCTCGGGTAGTGGATCTCGTAGCCGAGCTCTCCGACGAAGCCGATCCGGAGCATGAGCGCCGGCGCCCCGGCGACGTGGCCGTGCTTCGCGTCGAGGTAGGTGAACGCCTCGCTGCCGACGTCGATGTCGCACACCTTCTCCATCAGCTTGCGGGCCTTCGGCCCGGCGACGTTCACGGCGGTCACGGCACCGGTGACGTTGGCCACTTCGACGTCCATGTGCCAGACGGCGTTCCACCAGAGGAACCACTCGAAGACGCTCTCCGCGCCGGTGGAGGTGGTCGTGACGTAGAACTCGTCGTCGGAGAGCCGCGCGATCGTGCCGTCGTCCATGATCCGGCCGGCGTCGCTGCAGAGAACGCCGTAGCGGATGCGGCCGACCTTCAGGTCGGAGAAGCGATTCGGGTAGAGGCGGTCGAGGAAGGCCCCGGCGTCAGGGCCCTTCACGAGCAGCTTGCCGAGCGTGGACACGTCGATCAGCCCGACGGAGTCGTGAACGGCCTGCGCCTCCGCCGTGGGGTCGGAGGTATAGGAGTGGGGGCGCTTCCAGGCGCCTGTCCAGAAGATGCGCGCACCGAGGTCCTTGTGGCGGTGGTGAATCGACGTACGCTTGGCCGGCTCGTGCGGCCGGCCGGCGAGCAGCGACAGCGACACCGGCGACCACGGGGGGCGCGCGGTCGTGGTGCCCACCGTGCGCTCGTCCATGCGGCTCTCGCGCGCGTAGACGCGGATCGAGTTGAGATGGCAGAAGCGGCCCTGGCACGGCCCCATCGTCACCGTCGTGTAGCGCTTGGACAGCTCGATCGAGTCGAAGCCCTCGCGGTGTGCGTACTGCAGGTCCTTCACCGTCTGGTCCTCGCAGATGCACACGAAGCACTTCTCTTCTTGCCGCCGCCGTCCAGCGACGGCGGCGGAACAGCCGGTGCGCCGACGTCGCCTGTGCACTTCACCGACGGCCTCGATGCCGTCGGGGAGCGACGGTCGGAACGAAGATCCCGCGCGACGAGTCGTACTCGACCGTCGCGCCCGCGTGGGCGAGCAGCTGGTAGGCGGGCTGGGGACTGCCGGACATCACGACCAGGTCGCAGTCGATCTGCTTGCCGTCGACGACCACCGAGCCGACTCTGCCCTTGCGCCCCTTGGCGGCGATCGACTCCGGGCGCCGCTCGCGGAAGTCGACGATCTCCGCGACCACGGTTCCTGCCTCGCGCAGATCCTCGGCCGCCGCGAGCCCGCGATCGTCGGTGGTCAGGACGACGGCTCGCTCGGCGGGTCGCAGCGACCAGTAGTTGACGAGGCGCCGGACGCCTCCGGGGAGCATGACCCCGACCAGGTCGTTCCCGGGGAACACGAGGGGCTGCTCGATGACGCCGCTGGCGACGATCACCCGGTGCGCCCTGTACCGAAGCAGAAGATCGCCGCAGTCCACGGGGACGAGATTGCCCTCGTAGATGCCGACTGCCCGGGCCGGCGCGAGCAGCTCGACACCGGCCGCGCGGGCGCGCTCGGCGAGCGCGCGCGCCTTGGCCGCACCGTCACGCTCGCAGAGCAGGCCGCCGCCCGGCTCGGGGCCCTCGTCGACGAGAGCGACCTGCTCTCCTCGCTCCGCCGCCGCGAGGGCGGCTTCCAGCCCTGCCCGGCCTCCTCCGACCACGAGCACGTCCGCGTGGCGGTGCTCGACGTCGACGCGGTCCTCCCGCGTGCTGCTCGGGTCGACGACGCCGAGACCGGCGGCATTGCGCAGGAGCTTCTCGTAGAGGGGCCAGAACCGCCGAGGGCGGATGAACGTCTTGTAGTAGAAGCCCGGCGGCGTGAACGGGCCGCCGAGCTTGTCGACGGCGCTCATCCAGTCGCGGTCGATCGAGCCGAGCGCGTTCTGCGCCCTTCACGACCGCTCCCGGCCGGACGGGCTCGGCGCAGACACGGACGTTCGGCACGCCGTCGACGGTCATCATGCAGTTCGGGCAGTGCCCGGAGCAGCACAGGAGCCCACGCGGGCGGTGGTACTTGAAGCTGCGCGAGAAGACGCGGCGGCCGGCGGCGAAGAGCGCAGAGGCGATCGTGTCGCCGGCGAAGCCGCTGACGCGGCGTCCCTCGTACTCGAACTCGATCGTGCTGGAGCGGTCGATTCGCTCGCCCGGCTGCGGCGGCAGTCTCATGCCCGGCTCAGTCGGCGCTTCCCGGAAGGGAAGTGCTGACCACCTCGTTGGTGCGAGTGTCGCGCTCCGCGAGGAACCATTGCCCGCAGCCGGCACGGTGGTACCACCACTCGCGGTGGACCCCGGCGACGTTGTCGCGGAAGTAGATGTAGGTCGTCAGCTCACGCAGCGACGGCTTCTGCTTCGGCCGGCGCGTGACCTCGCCCGCGCAGCGGAATTCCTCCACGTCGCGGGGGCCGCAGGTGGGGCAGGGCAGAAGGAACGACATCCGGGGTTTATCGCCGCTAGGGCAATGCTATTGCCAAATTTCTACCGTATCTCGTCACGGGCCGCAACTCGCACCGATCCGTCGAGTCGCGCCAGACCGGCCTGCCGTCGACGTCTAGAAGCGGGTCAGGTACTCCTTGATCTCCCAGCCGCTGACCTGCTCGTGGTAGCGGCTGAACTCGTCTCGCTTGACGCGGATGAAGTAGTCGACGTAGTCCTCGTCGCGGCCGCGCCCGAGCGCTGCCCGCAGCACGTCGTCCTGCTCGAGCTCGGCGGTCGCCTCCAGCAGGTTTGCGGGCAGCGTCTCGAGGCCGCGCTCCCGAAGCTCCGCGTAGGGAATCGCGTAGAGGTTCTCGGAGTTCGGCTCGCCGGGATCGAGCTTGCGGTCGACGCCGTCGAGGCCGGCGGCGAGAACCGCGGCCGCCGCGAGGTACGGGTTGCAGGAGCCGTCGATCGTGCGGTCCTCGATGCGGCCGGGACCGGGGATGCGGAGCATCTGCGTCCGGTTGTTGTAGCCGTAGCTGATCCAGACCGGCGACCAGGTGGCGCCGCTGGCGGTCGTACCGACCTTGAGCCGCTTGTACGAGTTGACCGTGGGCGCCGTGATGCCGCTGTAGGCGCGGGCGTGCTGCTTGAGGCCGCCGATGAAGTGGTAGGCGAGCTCGGAGAGACCGAGGCCGCGCGGGTCGGCCTCGTCGAGGAAGACGTTCTCGCCCTCCTTCCAGAGCGACATGTGGAAGTGGCAGCCGTTGCCGGTCAGGTTCGTGAACGGCTTCGGCATGAACGTGGCGATCACGCCGTCCTGCTCGGCCAGCGTGTGCACCATGTAGCGGAAGAAGATCGCCCGGTCGCAGCTCACGAGCGCGTCCGCGTAGGTGAAGTTCTGCTCGAACTGCCCGTTCGCGTCCTCGTGGTCGTTCGCGTAGTTGCCCCAGCCGAGGTCGTTGACGTACCTCGAGACCGTCGTGAGGAAGTCGTAGTTGCGCGTCAGGCCGGTCAGGTCGTAGCAGGGCTTCTCGAGCGTGTCGAGCGGGTCGGCCACCTCGATCGAGCCGTCCTCGCGCCTGCCGCACGAGGAAGTACTCGAGCTCGAGGCCGATCTTGAACTCGTAGCCCTGCTCGGCCGCCCTGGCGAGCACGTTGCGCAGAATCGTTCGCGGGTCGTACGGCCAGGGCTCGCCCTCGACGGTGATGTCGCAGGCGAAGCGGGCGAGATTCGGCTGCCACGGGACGGGCGTGAAGCTCGTCGAGGTCGGGGATTGCGGCGATGTCCGGGTCGCTCGGGACCTGCCCGATCTCGCCGGCGGCGAAGCCGGCGAACCCCGCGCCGTTCTCGACGAAGTCGTCGAGGTTCCAGGCCGGGATCAGCTTCGCGCTCGGCCGCGCGTACATGTCGACGAACTGGGCGAAGTAGAACTCGATCCCGAGCTTCTCCGACTGCGCGCGGATCTCGTCGAGTGTGGACATGCGTCGTCCTCCTGTCCGGATGCACGCCGACGATAACGGCCGCCGGGCGCTGCGGCGATGGCAGCTGTCTACAGCCCGGCCGGGCTCGCTATGTGATCCGAGGCGGTCCGGAGAGGCGCTCGAGCTTGACCAGCTTGAGCGCGATCTCGACCATCAGCCAGTCGTCACGGCGCAAATCGATGCCCGAGATCTCCATGATCCGGCGCAACCGCTGGCGCAGCGTGTTCGGATGGACGTACAGCGCCTCGGCCGTCGCGGAGATGTTGCCGCGCCGGCGGAGGAACTCCTCGAGCGTCGGCAGCAGCGACGTCGAGCGCTGGCGGTCGTATTGGGCCAGCCGCGCGACCGCGTCGCGATGCGAGTCGCGCACGGACGAGTCGAGCGACATGCGCAGGAGGTACTTGTACGGCCCCAGCTCGTCGTAGACCATGACGCCCGGCCGTGACTGCAGCACGCTCGTGCCGAGGAGCGCATGGCGTGCCTCCTCGAAGCCGGCGGCGAAGCTCGCGATGCCCTGGCAGGCGCTCGACACGCCGATCGCGATCGGCGGCTCGAGCTCGGCCTGGACGCGCCTGATCCCGTCGAGAAGGTGGTCGGTTCCGGCGGCGGGGACTCGAAGCAGCGCACGGACCGAATCGTCGCGACGGTCGAACAGCGAGCCCGGGGCGAGCGATGCGAGCGCCCTCTCGAGGCCGTCGTGCGGCGGGGCGGCTGCGAGCACGAGATGAGGTCGCTCGAGATCGCAGCCGAGCCGCGTGGCCCTGCCCTCGACGTCGCCGAGCGTGGAGCCTCCGGCGAGCTGCTCGAAGAAGTCCTTGATCAGGTTCTTCTCCGTCAGCCGCTCGATCAGCTCGATCTTCTTGATCGCGACGGCGGTCTGATTGGCCACCGCGTGGGCGAGGTCGGTCTCGGTCGTGCCTTCGCCGAGGAGCAGCCCGAGAAGCTCGTCGCCGGCGACGAGCGGCGTGGCGACCGAGGTGCGCTTGCCGCGGCGGGCGATCTCGGGCCCGAGACCGGCGAGGGTGAGCGTTGCGCGCGCCTCGGCCTCGGCCGGGGCGGACGCGCGCAGCTGCAGCTCCTCGCTCGCAGGATCGAGGAGGTAGAGATGGCAGGCGGATGCGCCCAGGAGCTCCACGGACGACGCGACGACTTCCGGCAGGAGCTCGTCGAGCGTCTCGGCGCGGGCGATCGTCTCTCCGAGGCGGCTGAGCTGCTCGAGCTCGCCGACCCGGCGGCGGGCCTCCTCGTAGAGGCGGGCGTTCTCGACGGCGCCCGCCATGAGCGTGGCGCTCGAGACGAGGAACTCGACCTCCGAGGAGACGAACTCGCGCGGGGCCTCGGTGTGCAGCGAGACGACGCCGATCGCGGCCCCGTCCCGCCCCAGGATCGGCACCGACACGAGCGACTGGAACTTCTCCTCCGCGAGCTCCGGCACGTACTTGAAGCGGGGGTCGGAGAGC
The DNA here is from genome assembly GCA_963780385.1 of uncultured Thermoleophilia bacterium. Taxonomy (GTDB): domain Bacteria; phylum Actinomycetota; class Thermoleophilia; order Gaiellales; family Gaiellaceae; genus CAWACA01. The sequence continues at coordinate 302,312 of CAWACA010000028.1, forward strand.
GCGTTGTCCCGGATGAACGCGGGCTCCCTGCGCTCCGCCGCCCACCAGGCCAGTCCCTCGCCGCGCTCGAGCACGATGCGGCCGACCAGGTGGTCGTACGGCTCGGAGGCCGCGCGCATCACGAGACGCTTGCCGTCGTCCTCGACGAGGTAGACGAAGCAGGCGTGGACCGCGCTCGCCTCCGAGAGCAGGCGGACCGCGGCCGCGAGCACCTCCTCGAGCTCGAGCGACGACGCGACCGTGGAGATGATCTCGGCCAGGACCCGGGTCTCGGTCTCCGCCGCAGACGAAGCCATTCGCGGATAGTAACGCCAGGCGGCTGAGCGGCCGGCTCGGCCGGCCGCGACCCGCCTAAGAGCGGCCGAAGGCCGCGGTCACGCAACGCGGCCCGACAGGGCCGCAGCCGTGACGGGAAAGCGGCCGTCAGGCCGCGGTTACCGAGGCGCCGGCTCCGGCCCTAGCATCCTCTCCATGGAGCCGTTCGCGGGGATCGTGCTCGTCGGTGGGCGCTCCGAGCGCATGGGCAGGCCGAAGGCCGGGCTCGACTGGCACGGCGACTCGCTCGCGGAGGTCGTCTGCCGGACGCTCGAGACGGCCGGCGCCGCGCCGGTCGTCGTCGTGCGCGCGGCGGGTCAGAGCCTGCCCGCGCTGCCCGCGAGCGTCGAGATCGTCGAGGACGCGAGACCGGGCCGTGGGCCGCTCGAGGCTCTTGCCGCGGGGCTCCGGGCGATTCCCACGGCGACCGAGCGCGCGTTCGTCTCCGCGGTCGACGCTCCGTTCCTCGCGCCCGCCTTCGTCACCTGCGTCGTGTCTGCGATCGAGGGGAACGTGGACGCGGCGGTCCCGGTTCACGACGGAAAGCCGCATCCGCTCGCGGCCGCGTACCGTGTCTCGCCGACCCTCCAGGCGGTCGAGCGGCGGCTGGCAGGGACCGATCTCAGCGTTCGCGGGCTGCTCGACGACCTCCGCGTGCGCCGGCTCGAGGAGGCCGATCTGCTCGGCTATCCGCGACTGCGCGCCGTCGACCCGCAGCTCGACTCGCTCGTCAACCTCAACACGCCGCAGGACTACGAAGACGCCGCCTCGCGCGGCCGCCAGTAGCTCGTCAGGCGAGCGGCACGCGCTCGGGATGGGTGTAGATGTTGAAGCGCCCGCCGCGGACGAAGCCGATGAGCGTCATGCCGAGCCGGTTCGCGGCGGAGACCGCCAGCGTCGAGGGAGCGGAAACCGCACAGAGGATCGGGATCCCCGCGACGGCGGCCTTCTGAACGAGCTCGAAGCTCGCGCGGCCGGAGACGAGCACGACTCGATCGGCGGCGGGCAGCCGGCCCTCGAGCAGCTCGTGCCCGATCACCTTGTCCATCGCGTTGTGCCGGCCGACGTCCTCGCGCAGCTCGACGAGCCCCCCGTCCGGATCGAAGAGCCCGGCCGCGTGCAGTCCGCCCGTCTCGTCGAAGATCCTCTGCGCCCCGCGCAACGTGTCCGGCAGCGCGGCGGCCACTTCGGGAGCGAGCAGAGGCCCCGGCGACAGCGGCGCACAGCGCACCTCGATCTGGTCGATGGACGCCTTGCCGCAGACGCCGCAGCTCGAGCTGACGTAGAAGTTCCGTCGGAGCGCCTCGGCGTCGAAAGGGCGCCTCAGGCTCACGGTCACGACGTTGTACTGCTGCTCGGCGGGCTCCTCGAGCTCGCAGTAGCGGATCGCGTCGATCTCGTCCCGCGACGACAGCAGTCCCTCGGTGAACAGGAAGCCGGCCGTCAGCTCCCAGTCGTCGCCGGGCGTCCTCATCGTCACCGCGACGCTCGCCGGCTCCTGCCCGGGGCCGCCGACGCGAATCTCGAGCGGCTCCTCGGTCGCCAGCCGGTCACGGCGCCGTGTGGCGCGGCCCTGCTCGACGATCGTGATGGGCGCGCGGGCAACCTTACGGCGGACCGGGCGCTCGGTGGCAGCCATGAATCGAGGTTAGCTGCCGCGAGCCTGGACGTGCTGGAACCCGAACCGTCCCTTGATGCAGAGATTGCCGCGGGTGATGTCGTGGTCGTCGGGGGAGGTGACCTTCACGATCTCGTTGTCCTGGACGTGCAGCGTGAGGTTGCAGCCGACGCCGCAGTACGGGCAGATCGTCTCGGTCTCCGTCTGCCTCGACTCGTCCCAGGCTCCTTCGGCGCGCAGGTCGTACTCGCTCTTGAAGATCAGCGCGCCCGTCGGGCAGACGGCGATGCAGTTGCCGCAGTAGACGCACGCCGACTCGGGCAGCGGCGCCACGTACTCGGTCGAGATACGCGCGTCGAAGCCTCGGCCGGCGACGGCGATCGCGAACGTGTTCTGGTACTGCTCGCCGCAGGCGTCGACGCACTTGTAGCAGAGGATGCATTTCGAGTAGTCGCGGACGTAGAGCTCGTTGTCTTCCTTCACCGGCGAGAACACGGTCGCCGCTGTCTGTCCGTCGGGCTCGACGTGGTGCCCGGCCCGGCGCCGGTCGCGGTCGGCGTCCGGCGGCGCCGGCGGCCCGTAGCGTTCGGGTCGCGCCGCGTAGCGCTCGAGGTAGCCGGGGAAGCGCGGCGCGATCGACACGTCCACGGAGGAGGCGAGGAACTCGAGCACCATGCGGCGTGACAGCCGCACGCGGTCGGAGTCCGTCGTCACCACCATCCCGTCCTCGACCTTCCGCGAGCACGCCGGAGGGAGCACGCGCGAGCCCTCGACCTCGACCACGCAGACCCGGCAGACGTTCGCGGGCCGCAGCGTCTCGCCGAAGCAGAGGGTCGGCGTGTCGATGCCGAGCTGGGAGCAGGCGTCGAGGATCGTCGAGCCTTCGAACACGCGTACCGGCCGGCCGTCGATCTCGAGCTCGACCATGCGCTTGGGCATCTGCAGCGTCGCGGCGCTCACGTCAGTTCCCGTTCCGGAAGATACCGAGCCGCGCGATTGCCGACTCGACGGCGCTCGAGGCAGTCTGGCCGAGCCCGCAGATCGACGCGTCCCGCATGCACTGCCCGATCTCGGTGATCAACGCCAGCTCGTCGTCCACCGTCCCCCTCGTCGAGCCCGACCGCAGCCGGGCGAGCGCCTCCTGCTGGCGAACGGTGCCGACGCGGCAGGGCACACACTGCCCGCACGACTCGTCACGGAAGAACGCGGCGATGCGCATGAGCGTTCTCGGGAGGTCGACCGTCTCGTCGAAGGCCATGACGACCCCGGAGCCCAGCGTCGAGCCGGCGGCACGGGCACCCTCGATCGTGAGCGGAATGTCGAGCTCGTCGGGCCGCACGAAGCCTCCCGCGGCGCCGCCGAGCAGGACGGCCTGCAGGCTGCGGCCGGCGGGGACGCCGCCCGCGAGGTCGAGCAGGTCGGCCAGGGTGGCGCCGAACTCGACCTCGTAGACGCCCGGCGCCTGGACGTGACCGCACACGCAGAAGAGCTTCGGGCCGGTCGACCCCTCCGTGCCGATCTGCGCGTAGGCCGGGCCGCCCTGGAGCACGATGTCGAGGACGTTGACGAGCGTCTCGACGTTGTTGACGACCGTCGGCTTGCCGAAGAGGCCGTGCGTCACCGGGAACGGCGGCTTGTTGCGCGGCTCGCCGCGGAAACCCTCGATGGAGTTGAAGATCGCGGTCTCCTCGCCGCAGATGTAGGCGCCGGCACCCTTCCGGATCTCGATGTCGAACGAGAACTCCTGGCCGAGAATGCGCTCGCCGAGGAAGCCGCGCACACGCGCCTCCGCGAGGGCGTGCTCGAGGATGGCGAGCGCCTGCGGGTATTCCCCGCGCAGGTACACGTAGCCCCGCTCGCACTGCGTCGCGTAGGCGGCGATCGTCATCGCCTCGACCAGGGCGTACGGGTCGCCTTCCATGATGACCCGATCCTTGAACGTGCCCGGCTCGGACTCGTCGGCGTTGCAGACGAGATAGTGCGGCCGGTTGGGCTGGCCGGCGACTGCGGCCCATTTGCGGCCCGTCGGGAACGCGGCGCCGCCGCGGCCGACGAGGTTCGAGTCGGTGACCTCGCGGATGACGCCTTCCGGGCCGAGCGCGAGAGCCTGCCGCAGGGCCGCGTAGCCGCCGTGGGCCCGGTAGTCGTCGAGGCTCCGCGGATCGACAAGCCCGACCCGTCGCAGCAGGCGGAGCTCCGGGCTGCCTCGCTGGGGCACGGACGCGGCCGGATCGGCGCCGGCGAGCTCTCCCGCCAGCGCGTCGATCACGCCGCGGGCCGCAATCGGCGCGAGCACGTGCTCGCGCGGATGCTCGCCGGCCACGGTGAGCAGCGCGGCCGGAGCCCGGTCGCACTGGCCGAGACAGGGGCTTCGGAGCCAGGTCGTCGATCCGTCCGCTCCCACCGCTCCCTCGGGGCCCAGGTCCCGCTCGAGCTCCTCGATCAGCTCGTCGGAGCCGTGGCAGCGGCAGGCGATGTCGTCGCAAACGTGGACGACCTGCGGCGGGCGCCAGTCGAGCGAGAACAAGGCGTAGAACGTCGCGACCCCGTACGCGTCCGCGGGCGGCACCGTCAGCCGGCTGCAGACGTAGTTCAGCGCGCCCGGGCTGATCCAGCCGATGTGCTCGTGGACGGCGTGGAGCGCCGGGAGCAGGAGGTCGCGGCGCGCTTTCGCTCCGTGCGCTCCGCGGTCGGCTGCGACGCGCGTGTCGACGGCGGTGTCGCGTACTCCGCCCTCCCAGCCGGACGCCGGTGCTCCCAGCAGGTGGTCGACGGCGCGCCGCTCAGCCTCGGAGGGCTGGGCCTCGAGAAGGTGCAGATCCACGAGCCGATCGTAACCGCTTACCGGTGCCCGGCAGGTCCGCAGGCGGCTTTGCGGGCGTCCGCGACGGAGGCTGGGTGGTGCGCCAGGCGCTGGTCCTGACCTACGGCGTGCACGAGTTCGGCTGCGGGAGGGGACGCCCCGAGCCGGGGCCTGCGACTGTCCACTGATCCAGACTACGAAGATACTTCAGTGGCTTCGCCGATCGTCATCGACCAGGTGAAGCGCGTCAGCGTATGTCTGGGCGCGAGGCCGCCGGGTCGGAGTCCCTCTCGAACGAGAAGCACCGGCGGAGTCGCGTCCTCGAGCAGCGCGAGCCGGACCGAGCCGAGCTCATGTCGCCCTTCGCTGCTGGACAGCCCAGCCACGACCAGGGCCGCGTCGGCGACAGCCTCGACGAACGCGTCCGCGCCCTCCGCGACGAGCAGCGGGTCGGCCGCAATGCCGACCGTTTTCTGGAGGAGCAAGGAGGCACGCGCGAGCATCCGGCTCAGATCGCGACCTGGCCCGTTCGACCGCTGCGCGACGCCGGCGAGCTGCAGTCGCGACTCGTGCGCCTTGCATATCCACGCAGCGACCTCGACCGCGGTCCAGTCGTGATCCGCCGCACCGAACGGGACGATCACAGAGTGTTCGGCGCCTAGCTCGACGCTCCGGCCTCTACCCGAAGCAGCGCGACGTCGCACGGCGCTCCCTCGAGCAGAGCCAGCGTGTCCCGTGACAACTGTCCGAGCCGCTCGGGCGACGCCGCCAGGTCGGCGAGAACCAGGTCGACCCCCTGCTCTCGGGCCACGAGGGCAGCATCGGCACCCCTGTCCGTCGAGGCGAAGGCGGCGGCCCGCGCCGCAACTCTTCGCTCCGCGAGGTCTGAACGGCGCTCGTGCAGGCTCGCCACCACGGGCAGGAGCTCATTCTCCTCGTCGACGAGCCTCATGAGGATGAGCTCGTGCGGAGGTCTCCGTGCCATCGGCTCCGCCAGCGACAGCAGCACGTCGATGGCGACCTCTTCGCTCGCCAGCACCAGCAGCGAGCGCTCCGGCGGCGAGGCCGCGGCGTCCGGCGAGCTCCTCGTGGCCGGAGCCGGCGCCTCGAGCGACTGGTCGTGCCGAAGGATCTTCCGTTGGAGCGCCTGTAGCGCGGGGCTCGGCTCGATTCCCAGCTCGCTGACGAGTCGCTCCCGGCCGGCTCGGAAGGCATCGAGCGCCTCGGACTGCCGGCCCGTCCCGTACAGGGCACGCATCAGCTGGGCACGCAGGCGCTCGTTCAGCGGGTGGTCCTCGACGAGAGACTGGAGCTCGCTCACGAGCTGCTCGTGGTGACCGAGGGCGAGCTCCGCCTCGAGGCGCAGCTCGAAGGCATGGAGCCGAAGCTCCTCGAGCCGCATGGCGGCGGAGCGCCCGAAGTCCCCCTGCCTGACGTCCGCGAGAGCCGGTCCGCGCCAGAGCTCGAGCGCGGCGCGCAGCTCCTCCGACGCGGTGGAGAGCTCTCCATCGGCGAGCGCATCACTACCACGCTCGAGTTGATCCTCGAAGCGGAAGAGGTCGAGCTGGTCGCGGCGCAGGAGCATGACGTAGCCGAGGGGACGAGTCGAGATCGGGCTCTGCTCACCCTCGATTGCCAGCACTTTGCGGAGCTCCGACACACGGACACGCAGCGCGTGCTCCCCGCTCTCGGGCGGCTCTTCGCCCCAGAGGTCGTCGATCAGCCGCTCGGCGGGGACCACGCGGTTGGCGTTGAGCAGGAGCGTCGCAAGCAGCGCCCGTTGCTTCGACCCTCGGAGCCGGACGACATGGTGGCCGCGGCGCACCTCGAGCGGACCAAGAACACCGAACTCCATCGCCTCGAAGTCGGAAGCTACCCGACGTCGACTGTGCCTGTCCGCATGGCCTGGGGCCCTACTCGCGACCCGTGGGCTCTCAGCACGCGGCCGCAAAGTCCCAGCAATCGGATTCTGCCCGGTACCGCTCGGGCCGGCTCATCCTCCGCGCTCTGGAGGGAAGAAGAAGCTCCAGCTGGCCGTACCGGCGCCGCGCTGGCGCGCCGGGCGCTCGAGAACACCCGTCGCGTAGGCGGCTGCGAGCTGCTCCAGCGTCACCGACGGGTAGCCGAGCGGCCCGATCGGCTCTGACACCGGGTCCGCGAGAACGCCGGAGGCGTGAGCAGCGGTGAGCTGCTCAGGCGTCAGTGACGGGTAGCCCAGCGGCCCGAGCGCCTGGGTGGGTGCCTGCGCCGCAGGACTGAGAGTTGCCGGAACCACCGTGTCGTCACCCTGACCGCCGCTCGCGGCGGGGGCGAGAGCTCCGACGGCAGCAAGCAAGGAGAGCATGAGCAACCGCTTCATGATCCCGACCTCCTTGTGTGGCTTGGTGCCAGCCATCGGCCGTCATCTCAGCGGAGGGCCGATCACGACGAGATCACGTTTGCGTCACGCGCCGGGAGCGCCTGGCTTCCGAGCCCTGCGGCACGGGACGTGGCGGCGTCTGTGGCTTGAGCTCGAGCTACGGATTTTCGAGCGGGTGCACGCCTCCGCCCGTCACGGCGAGGTCCAGACGGCGGCGGCAGTGCTCTGGGCGGAGCCGTCGGCCCCGACGGCGACGAGGCCGGGCCCGCCGGCGATCACGGCGACCATAAACTGGCCGCCCTCAGCGTGCAGGCTCGCCTGCTCGTCGTTCGCGAGCTTCCAGGTCTGGCCATCCGTGGAGGTCCACACGACCGAGTCGACGTCGGAGTCCCGTGCCCGCCACCCCACAGCGATGAGACCCGGCCCGCCGGTCGCGACCGCCCGCAGAAAGACCTTCTCCCCGCCTGCCTCGGGCAGCTGCCGGTCGGAGAGGCGCGTCCAGCGCCGGCCGTCCGGGGACGTCCAGACCGCCCCCCGGAACTCGGCCACGCTGCTGTATGGAAGGGCCGGGTTGTCAAGCACGTCGGTGGGGAGAAGCTGGCCCCCCGGGTTGACGTTGGACTCGAAGCCCACGGCGACGAAGCCCGGGCCGCCCGAGACGACATCCATCATGTACACGTAGCTCGACTGGTCACCGAACACCTCATCGTCGTGGCCAACCCGCTTCCAGGCCAGCCCGTCGGGCGACAGCCACACCACCGCTGCCGAGCCTCCCGACGACTGATCGGCGCCGACGGCGATCAGCGGCCGGCCGCCGGCAGGCGCCGTCGACGCCCCACATCGACGCGAACCTCAAGCCTGCCTCGGCCCGCGATTCGAACACCTCCGACTCCCGCGGAACGCGGCTCCACCGAATTCCGTCCGGCGAGGTCCACACGGCCGCACGCTGGACGTCAAGACCGACCGCAACGTACCCGGGGCCGCCGCTCGTGACATCCGACATCCACTGGCTGGGGAGAAGGTCGCCGTCCATGCTCCCGTCCCCGTCCGGGTTGGCGTACTCGTCGCCGAAGATCGCTTCGTCATGGGGGACAGGCGTCCACACCCTCCCGTCCGCTGAGGTCCAGACGGCCGCGTCGAAGTCGACTCGCGGAAACGCGGCCTCGGCCAGGAGGTGGCCGTTCTTGTCGAAGGAGGAACCTGCCGAGGGGTCTGCGGAGGGATCTGCGGATCGTTGCGTCTCCAGCCCGGAGGCACCGACCGCCACGAAGCGCGAAGAACCAAACGCGACGGACAACATGCCCTGGACACCGTCACCATTCGCTCTGGTCAGACCCGCGTTTCGGATTCGCTCCCAGCTCAGACCGTCCCGGGAGACCCAGACCCCGGCCTCCGCGTCGACGGCACCGACGTCGCCGTCCACACCGACGGCGACTAGGCCCTCGTCGTTCGAAGCGAGCCCGGTCGCCACGACCCGCCCTCCACCGAAGACGCTCTCGTTATGGGCAATCCTGGTCCAGTCGTCCCCGACCACGGGCTGCTCGTCACCGGTGAGCAGCAGCACGGAGGCAACCGCGGCGGCTGCGGCGAGGGCGAGGACGACAGCGGGCAGCAGCCGGCGACGGCGGCGTCTCGGGGCCGCCGCCCCCGTCTCGTGCGGCAGACCCAGGGCCGAGCGTGCGTCCGTGAGCAGCGCCGTGCAGGACTCGTGGCGCTCAGCGGGATCCTTCGCAAGCGCACGGGCGATCACGGCATCGATCGCCTTCCGGCAGCTCTGTCGCCCGCTCAGTCGGCTTCGGCGGCGGCTCCTCCAGATGCGCCCACAAGGCCGCCAACCTGTTCCGCCCCGCCCGAAACGGCGCCTCTCCTGTCAAGCACCGGAACAGCACACACCCGAGCGAGTACACATCCGTCTGTGCCGACACCGGACCAGTCCTCGATCAGCTCCGGCGCCAGATAATCCATCGAGCCCAGAAGCTGGCTTCCGTCGCCGTCGAGCTCGTGCTCGTCGCCCAGCCGCATCGTCAACCCGAAATCGCTCAGGTAGACATGCTCCTCCGCACCCTCAGCGAGAAGCACGTTCTCGGGCTTCACATCCCGGTGCACGAGCCCACGTGCATGCGCCGCATCAAGGGCCCCGGCGACCCGATCGAGGATCGCAAGCGACCGGCTCAGCGGCACCGGCTCACCGGCCTTCAACACCCGGCCGAAATCCGTCCCCCGCACGTAGCGCATGGCGATGAACATCACCCCGTCGGCCTCGTCGGCGTCGTAGACCGGAAGCACGTTCGGATGATCCAACGAGGCGGCAAGCCGCGACTCGCGCAGGAACCGCTCCCGAAAGCCCTCATCTGCTGAGAGCTCCGGCGCCATCAGCTTCAGGGCGACGGGACGGTCGAGCCGCTCGTGATGGGCCAGGTACACGACCGACATCCCGCCCCGGCCGAGCAGCCGCTCGATCCGGTAGCCCGCAAGCTCGGAACCGATGCGTGGATCCGCGGATACGGACCCGTTCATGCCGCAGACTAGAACGCAGTAGCAGATGTTGCAAGCGCCCAAAGAGCCGGCCGCTCGTGCGCGAAGCGCGCACGGACTGCTAAGCCCGCTTAGCCCCTGCGCGGCGCGCTATCGCGCGCGTTGTAGCCGGCCCGGCTGCCGCCGGGCCGGTGCAAGGCTTCGCGGCCTGGCGCCTGCGGCGCGTCCGCTGCGCGGCGCGCTATCGCGCGCGCTTGTACCGGCCCGGCTGCCGCCGGGCCGGTGAAGCTTCGCGGCCTGGCGCCTGCGGCGCGTCCGCTGCGCGGCGCGCTATCGCGCGCCTTGCACGACCGGCTGCTCGACGCGCTCGCGCTCGGTCGCCACACCCGGGTGGAGCTTCTCCACGCGGATCGCGGCGGCCTTGAACTCGGCGGTTCCCGATTTCGGGTCGGTGGCGTCGATCGTGAGCAGGTTCGTGTCGATCTCGTCCGGGGTGTGGAGCGTCATGAAGGCGAGCCCGGGCCGTAACGACGGGTCGAGCCGTACGGGCACCTCGAGCGATCCCCGCCGCGAGGACACCTTGACCAGCTCGCCGTCGTCGAGGAGCAGGCGCTCCGCATCCTCGGGCGAGATGTCGATCGTCTCCTTGCGGTGGAGCGGCGAGCGGTAGCGGTTCGACTGGACGCCCGTGTTGTAGGACTCGAGCCGCCGGCCCGTGGTGAGCCGGATCGGGTAATCGGCGTCGAGGGCCTCGAACGGCGGCGCGTACGGAACGGCGCTGAAGGGTGCCGCGGGGCCTTCCCGCGGCTCCTGCCAGAGCCGGCCGTGCAGGAATTGCGAGCCGGGGTGACTTTCGTCGTAGCAGGGCCACTGCAAGCCGCCGTGCTCCTCGAGCCGCTCGTAGCTCATGCCGCGGTGCATCGGGGAGAGCGAGCGGAGCTCGTTCCAGGCTTGCTCGGCCGTCGGCCCGGCCCAGTCGAAGCCGAGCCGGCGCGCAAGCTCGGCGAGGATCCACGTGTCCTCGCGCGCCTCGCCGGGCGGCTCGAGCGCTTTCCGCACCCGCTGCACCCGCCGCTCGGAGTTCGTGACGGTGCCGTCAGCTTCGCACCAGGAGGCGGTTCCGGGCAGGACGACGTCCGCGAGCTCGGCCGTCTTCGTCATCACGATGTCCTGGACGATGAGGAAGTCGAGCCCGGAGAGGAGCTTGCGCGCGTGCGGCACGTCCGCCTCCGACTGGGCGGGGTTCTCGCCGATCACGTAGAGCGTGCGCAGCTCGCCGCGCTCCATGCCGTGGAACATCTGGGTCAGGTGCCACCCGTAGTCGGGCGGGATGGTCGCGTTCCACGCCGCCTCGAAGCGGGCTCGCGCCTCGGGGTCGCGCTCGATGTCCTGGAACCCGGGCAGCTTGTTCGGGATGGCGCCCATGTCGCCGCCGCCCTGAACGTTGTTCTGGCCCCGTAGCGGGTTGAGCCCCGAGCCCCAGCGGCCGACGTGCCCGGTCAGGAGGCCGAGATTGATGAGCGCGAGCACGTTGTCGACGGCGTTGTGGTGCTCGGTGATCCCGAGCGTCCAGCAGATCTGGGCCCGGTCGGCACGCGCGTAGGTGTGGGCGACCGTCCGGATGACCTCGGCCGGCACGCCGGTGATCCGCTCGCCCTCCTCGAGGGTGAACGGCTCGACGCACGCCGCGAACTCCTCGAAGCCTTCCGTGGCCCGCTCGATGAACGACCGGTTGTGAAGGCCGGAATGGATGATCTCGCGCGCCATCGCATGTGCGAGCGCGATGTCTGAGCCAACGTCGATTCCGAGCCAGAGATCCGCCCACGCGGCCGAGGACGTCCGGCGGGGGTCGACGACGTAAAGGCGGGCGCCGGCGTGCACGCCCTTGAGCAGGTGATGGAAGAAGATCGGATGCGTCTCGCGGGCGTTCGAGCCCCACAGGAGGATGGCATCCGTCTCCTCGATCTCCCTATAGGACGACGTGCCGCCGCCCGCTCCGAACACCGTCGCCAGACCGACGACGCTGGGCGCGTGTCAGGTGCGGTTGCAGCTGTCGATGTTGTTCGAGCCCATGACCTGGCGCGCGAACTTCTGAGCGAGAAAGTTCATCTCGTTCGTCGCCTTCGAGCACGAGAAGATCCCGAAGGACTTCGTCGCGTCCTGAAGGCGCGCGCGTCGGAGGCCCTCGGCGGCGCGATCGAGAGCCTCGTCCCAGGTGGCAGGGCGCAGTCCGCCTTCCTCACGCACGAGCGGCGTGGTGAGGCGGCCTGTCATCGCTGCGCTCATCCCATCCTTCCGACGTCGTGTTGCCGTGGAGACGGCACGAACGGCCGCCTCGTTCTCGATTGTACGCGTCGCCCGGCCTGCGAATGGCTCAGTCGGCGGTCGCGGGGCCGCTGAGCCCGGCGGCGGTGCGCTCGGGTGAGACGTCCTCGGGCGGCGCAACCTGCTGCCACACGGCGATCTTGCCGTTCTCGATCAGGAAGGCTGCCGCCGCGAGGGTGCCCGGGGCCGCGTTGCACGGTCCCGTCGAGCGGTCGCCCAGCGCGAAGACGGCCACGACGATGCCCCGTGCGACGTCGAGTGTCGACGTCGACGATCGTTCCGGAGCACGGCAGGCTTGCGTTCCATTGCACCGCTGCGGCGTGATCCGGGAGCGGGACGGCCACCCCGGCCTGGACGATGAGCGCGCCGGGCGCGAAGAGATCGGCCGCGGCCTCGTTGTCGCCGGCGTTGAGCGCCGCGCTCCAGGCTCGTACGACGGCCTCGAGCTCGCTCGCCGCGGCTTCGCTTGCGGGGTCGGTCGCCGTGGCCGCCGTCGCCGCGGCGGGCTCCGTGGGCGGAGGTTGCGCCGCGGCGGGCTGTGTCGTCACCGGCGGGCTCGGCGACCCCTCGGCCGTCTGCGGCCCCTCTTCACCACACGCGGCGACCGCGAAGGATCGCCCAGGATGCGAGAACGGCGGCTGCGGCTCCGATTCGGCGCGGTCCGCGCGGCACGGCTACGCGACGAGCGGTAGCGCCGCAAGAGCGTGGCGCGCGAGCACCCGGGCGCGGTCGGCGCCCGTGCCGACGAGGCTCACCGGTACCTCGAGACGCTCCTCGACGAACTCGACGTACCCGCGTGCGGCCGCCGGCAGCTCGTCGGGCCCGGAGACCGCGTCGAGCGGCGCCGACCAGCCCGGCAGCGTCTCGTAGACGGGGCGCGCGTGGTGGAAGTCGCTCTGGTGGGCCGGGAATTCGTCGACCACGGTGCCGTCGGGAAGGCGGTACGCAACGCAGACGGGAAGCTCGGCGAAGGTCGAGAGCACGTCGAGCTTGGTCAGGACGAGCGAGGTGATCCCGTTGACCCGCACGGCAAAGCGAAGGCCGACGAGATCGAGCCAGCCGCAGCGCCGCTCGCGACCCGTGGTTGTCCCGTACTCGTGGCCGAGCTCGCGCACCCGCGCCTGGTCGGGCCCGTCGATCTCAGTGGGAAACGGCCCTTCGCCGACGCGCGTGACGTACGCCTTCGCCACGCCCACCACCTCGTCGATCCGGGTAGGGCCGATACCGATCCCGGTCGCGGCGGCCCCGGCGATCGGGTTGGACGAGGTGACGAACGGATACGTGCCGTGATCGAGGTCGAGCAAGGTGCCCTGGGCGCCCTCGAGCAGCACTCTCTTGCCGTCCCGGAGGGCCCGGTCGACGAGCAGGGAGGTGTCGGCGACGTACGGCCTCAGCCGGGCGGCCAGCTCCTCCATCCGCCCGGCGAGCTCCTGAAGCTCGATCTGTGGCATCCCGTGAACTCGGTCGAGCAGCAGGTTCTTCTCGACGAGCGCGGTCTCGATCTTCTGTCGCAGGATCTTCGCGTCGAGCAGGTCCTGCACGCGGATTCCGAGCCGTGCGGCCTTGTCGGCATACGCCGGCCCGATGCCGCGCCGAGTCGTGCCGATCTGGAGCTTGCCGAGCCGGCGCTCGCTGGCCGCGTCGATCGCGACGTGCCAGGGCATGATCAGGTGGGCATTGCCCGAGATGCGAGAGATCGCGTGTCGAGATGCCCCGGGCCTCGAGCTCGTCGATCTCGTGCAGCAGCTGCCCGGGGTCGACGACGCAGCCCGCCCCGATCACGCAGCTCGTGCCCGGATGGAGGATCCCGGACGGGATCTGGTGCAGCGCAAATGTCTCGCCTTCGCGGACGATCGTGTGGCCCGCGTTCGGCCCGCCCTGGTAGCGGCAGACGACGTCGGCGTGCTGGGCGAGCAGGTCGGCGATCTTGCCCTTCCCCTCGTCGCCCCACTGGGCGCCCACGATGACAGTGGCAGGCATGCGGGAGTCTCGGGCCGACCGCGGTCAGGCCGCTGCGTCGGCGCCGGCCGGGCCGCCGAACGCCGCAGCGATGTCGGAGACGGAGGCGATCCGCATCCTCTCGCTCTCAGCGTACTCCATCGACCTGTCTCATCGGCCGTCGCTACATCGCCGCGAGGTCCGCGAACTTGGTGTAGCGCTTCTGAAACGCCAGTTTGACCGTGTCCGTCGGGCCGTTGCGGTGCTTCGAGACGATCACCTCGGCGATGCCCTGCTGCTCGGACTCCTCGCCGTTGTAGTAGTCGTCCCGGTAGAGGAACGCGACCAGGTCCGCGTCCTGCTCGATCGAGCCCGACTCGCGCAGGTCGGAGAGGATCGGGCGCTTGTCGTGGCGCTGCTCGACGGCGCGGGACAGCTGCGACATGGCGAGGATCGGGAGATCGATGTCACGGGCGAGCAGCTTGAGGTTCCGCGAGATCTGCGACACCTCCTGGACGCGGTTCTCGGCCGTCGTGCCGGAGGTCATGAGCTGGAGGTAGTCGACCACGATCAGCCCGAGCTCCGGATGCTTGGACTTCAGGCGCCGTGCCTTGGAGCGGATCTCCATCATGGTCACCGAGCCGGTGTCGTCCACGAACAGAGGCGCCTTGGCGAGCTTGTCGCAGGCGGCCGTCAGGCGCGGCCAGTCCTCGGGCGCCAGGCGGCCGGTGCGCAGACGCTGCGACTCGACCTTCGCCTCGCTGCACATGAGGCGCTGCGTCACCTCGGCCTTCGACATCTCGAGGGTGAAGACTGCGACCGGAACTCCGTGTCGTACGGCGAGGTTTGCGGCGATACCGAGCCCGAAGGCCGACTTCCCCATGCTCGGCCGGGCGGCGACGATGATCAGGTTTCCGGGCTGGAAACCAGATGTAAGCCGGTCGATGTCGCGAAAGCCGGACGGTACGCCGGTCACGTCGGTACCGGACTCGTACAGGGCCGTGATGCGCTCGAAGCTCTCGCGGAGCAGCTCCTCGATGTGGGCGAAATCGCCCGACACGCGCTGCTGCGAGAGATCGAAGATGATCTGCTCCGCTCGGTCCACCAGCTCGGTCGGCTCGCCGACACCGTCCCAGCCGAGCTGCGCAATCTCGCCCCCGGAGCGGATCAGCCCGCGCAGCGTCGCCGACTCGCGGATGATGCGTGCGTAGTGCGCGGCGTTCGTCGCTGCGGGGACGAGCGCCGCGAGCTCGTGAAGGCGGGCGCGCCCTCCGACCTCCTCGAGCTCCCCGCGCTCCTCGAGCTCGTCGACGACCGTGATCGCGTCGACAGGCTCGCCCTTGGCGTAGAGGGAGAGCGCCGCGCGGTAGATCCGGCCGTGGCTCTCCCGGTAGAAGTCCGTCTGGTCGAGGATCTCGCTGACGGCCGCGATGGCGCCCGGGGAGAGCAGCATGCCTCCGAGGACGGCCTCCTCGGCGTCCATGGACTGCGGTGGAACTGGACCTGCCTGGACTACTTGGGTCATGTCGGCTCGGGCGAGTAGACCACCTCCGTTGTCGGGGTACAAGAATCAGCCTCCCACAACCGTCCTGGATAACTCAGCTTCCCCTGAGCAGGGGAAAGGGAACGAATGTTCTCAGGAGCGGCGGACGGAGCGACTGACTAGCAACAGGCCCTGTGGGGGCTTCGGCCGCTCAGAGCGGGAAGTTTGTCCGCCGTCCACACGTGTGTGGAGACCGGCTGTCCACAGCGGGCTCGGGTGGACCGCCTCGGGGTAGTCGTTGCGCTGGGCCACGCGGGCAGGCGGCTATGAGCCCGCCCGCCGGCGGCGGAACGCTGCCGGAGCTGGCGTCCGGCGACTCCGTCGGCCTGCGGCCCGCTGGCGCGGCGCGCTGACGCGCGCCTTGCTCTAGTGCGAGGCCCTTCGGGCCTCGCGGAGCTCCGCGGCCTGGCGCCTTTGGCGCGGCCGCTGCGCGGCGCGCTGACGCGCGCCTTGCTCTAGAGCTCGTTCTCGTCGTCGGCCGGTTCGGTCTCGGCGGCCGCCGTGTCTGGCTCGTCGATCGCGTCCCCGTCCTCGGCCGCCGCGGCGTCGGGGGCGTCGGAGCGCGGCGCCGTCCTCCGCGGTGAGCGCCGCGAGCTCCTCCTCGGGCGGAAGCTCTCCGCCTTCCGGTACGACGAGCGTCTTCACGTCGACGGTCACGTCCTGGAAGACCTCGACCGGCACCTCGTACCGGCCGATTCGCTTGATCGGGTCCGGGAGCTGGATCTTGCGACGGTCGACGCGCACCTTGCGGACACGCCAGAGCTCGTCGGCGATGTCGGTCGGCGTGATCGAGCCGAAGAGGACGCCCTGGGTGCCGGCCTTGACCTCGAAGCGCAGCACCGTCTTCGTGAGCGTCTCGGCGATCGCCTGAGCCTGATCGACGCTGCGGGCCTCGTGCTTCGCGCGCTCCGCCTCGCGCCGCTCGAGCTCGGCGACGAGCGCGGCCGTCGCCGGCTCGGCGAGCCGCCGGGGCTGCAGGTAGTTGCGCATGAAGCCGCGCGAGACCGAGACGACCTCGCCGCGGAGGCCGACCTTCTCGACGTCGGTCAGGAGGACGACGTCCACGGGGCTAGCCTCCCACGTAGGGCAGGAGCGCCATCTCGCGCGCCCGCTTGACGGCGATCGCGATCTGCTCCTGGTGCCGGCGGCAGGCGCCGGTGATGCGGCGCGACCGGATCTTGCCCTTCTCGGAGGCGAACCGCCTCAGCTGGTTGTAGTTCTTGTAGTCGACCTCTTCGATCTTCTCGCGGCAGAAGTAGCAGCTCTTGCGCTTCGCCTGCCCCGACCCGGGCGCACCCGGCTTGCGCTTGCGCCCGCCTTGCTTGTCTCGGTCTCTGTCCACGGTGGGTCCTCGTTTATGCGCCATGAAGGGATACGCCTCAGAACGGGATGTCGTCTTCGGCGGGGCTGAAGTCGTCGGCGGCCGGCGTCACGCCCCCGGCGGGGACGTACTGCGGCTGCTGCTCGGCATCGCCGCGGCTACCGAGGAACTGCACCGACTCGGCGATGATCTCGACTGCCTGGCGCTTCGAGCCGTCCTGGGCCTCCCACTCGCGCCAGTCGAGCCGGCCGTCGACGCCCACCGGGCGCCCTCGGCTCAGATACTGCGCGCAGCTCTCGGCCTGGTTGCCCCAGACAGTCACGTCGAAGTAGTTCGGCTTGTCGCCCCACTCGCCGGTCGCCTGATCCTTCTGGCGGGTGTTGACCGCCACGCGGAGCTTGCAGACCGATGTCCCGCTCGGCGTCTGCCGCAGCTCCGGGTCTTCGTCAGGTTGCCGACGAGCACGACGCGGTTGATGTTTGCCACGTTGACCGCCTCCTTGCTGATTCGAACGCCTGTTCGATTCTACTCGCCGGGGCTGTCGGCGGCCGCCCGCTGGGTGGCCCCCGCTTTCGGCCGACGTGTTGCCATGTGCCGCATGGCCCCGTCGGTGATCCGCAGGACGCGGGTCAGCTCGTCCAGGGTCGCGGGCTCGCAGTCGAAGGTCATGAGGTGATACACCCCGTCGGTCTTGTGGTCGATCTCGTAGGCCAGCTTGCGCCGGCCCCACGGCTCGTTCCCGTGCCAGGCCCCGCCGCCCTTCGCGACGATCTCCTGCGCGCGGGCGACGATCTCGTTCTGGCGCTCTTCGGCCAGCTCGGGGTCGAGCATGAGCAACACCTCGTACGGATTCACGTTCCCGAATTCCTCCTTCCTTCGGTCTCAGGCGGCCCCGCCGTCACGCGCGCCGTTCGGGAACGTCGGCGCCGGGCGGAGCAGGAAGTCATGCGAGTATAGCGGCAGCACCTCCCTTGCCTTCGAGCACATGCGCGTGGAAGAGTGACGAGTGTGAGGAGAAAGATCGCGCTCCTGCTCGGTCTCGCCGCCGTGGTCGCGCTCGTTCGCCTCCTGCTCCGGCGCGCCCCTCGTGCTCCTGCCGAGACGGCGCCCGACCCGCGCGCCCAGGCGCTGGCGGAGAAGCTCGCCGACAGCCGTCGCGCGGACGTGGGATCGCCCGGCGAGGAGACGCCGGCGCCCGCGCTCGAGGTCGAGGCCGCCCGGGAGCGGGTGTACGAGGAAGGCCGCGCTGCGCTCGAGGAGATGCGGCGCTCGGGCGAGCTCTAGTCGTCCCCGAGGCCGATCGACCGCAGCCTGATCTGCCAGAGCCGCATGGCCTCGGCGTAGAAGCCCTCCGCCTCGACGCCGTACCCCGCCAGCACCTGAGAGTCCATCCCACCTGTGAGGGCCGTCTCGAGCAGGCTTGTCGAGAACTCGGCAAACGCCTCGACTATCTCGCCGATCACCGCAGTGGTCCGTTCTCGATCCTCCGCCATGCGCTGGCGGACGTAGGAGACGCCGATGCCGATGTGGCGCGCCTCGTCACGCGCGACGTGGCGTTGACCCTGGACGAGGCCGGGGAACGCGCCGAACCGCTCGTACTGGTTCGCTGCGAGGTTCTGCGACGTCCGGGCGACGACCCCCTCGCCGATCAGGTGGTAGCAGACCACGGCCTGAAGGAACAGATCCTCGTCTGCCGAGGTCTCGAGAGGCGCCACGTATGGGTGTATCGCCTCGTACATCGCCGCGGCCACGGGATCGATGTTCGCGTCTGCCATCGCCCGGACTCGATCGACGCTTCGAATTCCGAAAACCTCGTCGTAGACACGCAGGACGGACTGCAGGTGACGGAACTCGTCCGCCAGCTGCGTCGAGAGGCACGTCTGCAGCTCGTAGCTCGGGGCACGAAGGACGAACGGCGCCAGGATCGTCGCCACGATGAACTCCGCGTGGAAGCGGTGCGCGAAGATCCACATGAACCCCTGCTTGTCGTCGTCCGACAGCGCCTGGAAGCTCTCGCGGTCCCGGGAGAAGTCCAGGTCGAGGGGAGACCACTGGTTCGACTCCCAATGCTCGTAGAGCGCCCGGTAGGGCCGGGCATGCTCCTCGAGGTCGCGCTCCTCTTCGGGCTGGAGAGAGGCCTCGGTGATGCTCATGCGAGGGATCCTAGACGTTGATTCCGCGGGAGCGGCCGTCCGGTGCGGAGGGGCTCGGGGCGGCGCAGCCGTAGCAGTACGATCAGGCCGTGCCCTTCTTCATCTGTCCGAACTGCAAGCGGCGCGTCATCGACGACGACCGGCGCGACGGGCTCACGCATCAGCCCGTGGGCTGCTCGAACTGCGGCTTCGGGTTCCTGTTCGAGCTGCTCGAGGACTACTATCCCGGCCCCAACACCGGCTTCGTCGTCTGCGATCGCAGCCGGCGCGTGATCGCGCTCGGGCGCGGCGTGCTGGAGCTGACGGGCTACCGCGAGCAGGACGTTCTCGGGCACGAGGTGATGGAGGCGTTCGGCCTGGCCGCAACGGACGGGCAGAACCCGGCCGAGGTGGCCGTCGAGTGGGGGGTCCGGCGGCTCGGCCAGTCACTCACGATGCGCATGCGCTCCGGCACCGAGAGGCCCGTCGTCGGCGATTTCTTTCCCGCCTACGACGAAGACGGCGGCCTGCTCGTTGCCCTGTCGCCCGTGAGGTAGGCAAGCGGCGCGCAGCGCCGCGCGCAGCGGCCGCGGCCGAAGGCCGCGGCCGCGACGCTCTCGTACCGAGCCCTTGCGGGCTCGGTCGGAGCTCGCGGCCTGGCGGGCCTTCGGCCCGCGGCCGCTGCCGCGGCGCCGCCGGCTCGCCGGCTCGCTGCGTGACCGGCCCGCTTCGCGGGCCGAAGACCGTGCCGAGCCCTGACGGGCTCGGCGATCGCGGGTCGCGGCCGGCCGAGCCGGCCGCTGCAGCCGCCCGGCTGCGGCTCGGCCGCGTTGCGTGACCGGCCCGCTTCGCGGGCCTCCCCTGTCACGGCTGGGCCTTGCGCCGGCTCGTTGCGTGACGCCCCGACGCTCTCGTAGAACGCCTCGGCGCGCTCTCGCTCGGCCGCGGCCTCGTCGTGCCGGCCCTGCTCTTCGAGGGCGTCTGCGGCACGCAGGCGGGCGAGCGCGGCATCCGGTCGCGATCCGATCCGGTCGTACAGCTCCGCCGCTCGGATGTCCTCGCCGGCCGCCAGCGCGAGCGCCGCTTCGAGCCACGGCGTCCGCTTGCGAACCGCCGCGGTGGCCGGGGCCAGCTCCGCGCCTCGACCGAGCTCTGCGAGCGTCGCTGCGAGGTCGCTGCTCCAGATGTACAAGACCGGGGTCTCGTCCGTCTGCGAGACGAGCCGGAGCAGCTCCCCGGCGGCCTCGGCGGCCGCCTCGGGCTGCCCCACGGCCACGAGCATCCGGGCGAGATTCGCCAGCGCCGGGTACAGCGCCTGCGGGTCGCGCGCCTCGCGGCCGAGCTCGATCGCGCGGCGGGCGTCCTCGAGCGCGCCGTCCTCGTCGCCGCGCGCGAGGCGGATGTGGCCGCGCGTCACACGCGCGTAGCCCTCCTGATAGTGGCGCTGCCCTGCCTGGCACGACTCGGCGATGAACGCGTCGAGGATCTCGAGCGCCTCGTCCCAGCGCCCCGCCCGGTACGCCTCCCCCGCGAACTCCGCGCGCAGCCATCGCAGTGAGCGGGCGTCGCCGAAGCGTTCCGCCGTCCGGTTCGCCGATCTGCGCAGCTCGGCCGCCCGGTCGAGCTCGCCGAGCTCGCTGAGCGAGTCCGCGAGGTTGATCTGGCCTGTGATCGCCTCGAACGAGCTCAGCTCCTCGGCGAGGTCGATTCCGCGCTGGCAGTCGGCCAGTCCTTCGATCTCGCCGAGCTCGATACGCGCGTCGCCGATCGTCATCCACGCCGTGGCGGCGATCTCGTCGAGGCCGAGCTCCTCGGCCATCGCAAGCGTCCCGCGTGCCGCGGCGATCGCGGCACGGCTCTCCGCGGCCAGCAGGAAGCTGCGCGCGAGGGCCCCGAGCACGCGCGCCTTGGCCGTCGAGGCGGGCGCGCCCTCCAGCAGCGATTGCGCGCGGCGGTAGTGCTCCACCGTCGCCTCGCCGCGCCCTTCGCGGAACGCGATGCGTCCGAGCATGACCTCCGCCTCGGCCGCCGTCTCGGTGTCTCCCGCCTCGAGCAGCCCGGCGAGCGCCTCCCCGAGGACGTCGGCTCCACCCTCCTCGGCCCAGTAGACGGCGCGGCCCTGCCGGAACCTCAGCGACGGCCAGTCCGGGTCGTCCCGGGGCCAGAGCTCGGCCGCAGAGGCGTAGAAGCGCGTCGCCGCCGCGAAGCTCTTGAGAGCGGCCGCCCGGTCGCCCGCCTCGGCAAGCGCAAGGCGTGCCCGGGACTCGATCGCCCGCGTGTCCTGGCCTGACGCGCGGGCCAGCTCCAGGGCCCGCGAGTAGTGGTACGCGAACGTCTCGGCGTGGGCCTCTGGGCGGCCCAGCTCCTCGATCCATTCGGAGGCGAGCTGGTGCTTCTCGATGCGCCGGGCGCGCGGGATCCGCTCGTAGGCCACCTCGCGAACGAGCAGGTGGCGGAACGAGTACTCGGTCTCGCCCTCGACGGTGGAGACGCGCTCGCGCCGCACGAACTCCTTGCGCTCCAGCGAGCGAAGGCGCTCCTCCACCGACCCCGCGGCGGCGCCGCCGAGGTGCTCGACGGCGCCGAGCCAGAACGTGCGGCCGAGGACGGACGCGTCCTGCAAGGCCCGCTTCTCCTCGGGAGGAAGCGTGTCGAGCCGGGCCGCGATGATGCCGTGAACCGACTGCGGCACGGGAAGCTCGTCGCCGGCGGCCGCGACTCCGCGCTCGGCGAGCATCCGCACGAACTCCTCGGCGTACAGCGGGTTGCCCCCTGCGCGCGCGAGGAGCTTCGGCATCAGGTCGCCGGGCAGGACGGCCTGCTCGAGCAGGCCGTCGAGCAGGATCGACGTCTCGCCGTCGGAGAGCGGCGACAGGGAGATCGTCCTGGCGTTGGGCTTGTCTTCGACCCAGTCGGGGCGGCGCGCGAGCAGCTCCGGGCGAGCGGTGCAGACGACCAGCATCGGTACTTCGGCCGCCCATTCGACGAGGTGGTCGACGAAGTCGAGCAGGCCCTCGTCGGCCCAGTGGAGATCCTCGAACACGAGCACGAGCGGCCAGCTCTGCGCGAGGGCCTCGAGGAAGCGGCGCCAGGCCGCGAACTCCTCGCCGCGGTCACGGCCCGCTTCCTCGGCAGCGGCGAGACCGAGCAGCGTTCGGAGGTGGCCCTCGACCCACGCGACCTCGTCCTCGTCGTCGATGCAGTCCGCGACCTCACGGCTGAGCTTCTCCTGGGCCTCCTCGGCCGAATCGGACTCGAGGATCCCTGCCTGGGCCTTCACCATCTCCGCGAGCGGCCAGAATGTGACGCCTTCGCCGTACGGCAGGCACACGCCGCGTCGCCAGGAGACGAGCTCGGGGTCGTCCTCGACCACCGACGACAGCTCGACGACGAGCCGCGTCTTGCCGATGCCCGGCGCCCCGACGATCGTGACGAGCTGGGGTGAACGCTCGTTGCGGGTCTCTGCGAAAGCGGCGCAGAGCAACTCGATCTCTGGCTGCCGTCCCACGAGCGGCGCCCGACCTCGTTCCCGAGGATCGGCGCCGACACGGGAGCGCGCCCCGACCGCCTGCCAGGCGAGCACCGGCTCCGTCTTGCCCCTGGCCCGTACCGGTTGGAATGCCTGGTACTCGATCGTGCGCGCGGTCTGGAGGTACGTCGCCTCGCCGACGAGTACGCCGTTCACCGGCGCGGCTGCCTGCAGGCGGGCGGCAACGTTGACGAAGTCGGCGACGATCCGCTCGCCCCGGTCCACCGGCACGTCGGGCTTGACGAGCGCCTCGCCCGTGTTGACGCCGATGCGGACGCTGAGCTCGCTCAAGCCGTCCCTCTCGCCGCGCTCCAGCACGGCATCCCGGATCGCGAGCGCGGCGCGCACGGCTCGCTCGGGGTCGTCCTCGTGCGCCACCGGGACGCCCCAGACCGCCATGACGCCGTCGCCGATGTACTTCTCGACCGTGCCGCTGATCCGCTCGATCTCGCGGTGCAGGAGGGTGTAGTAGGGGTCGAGCAGCCGTCGCACGTCCTCGGGATCGCGGCGGTCGACACGGCTCGTGAAGCCCACGAGGTCGGCGAAGAGGACCGAGACGTTCTTTCGTTCCTCCGGGAACACCGTCAGCGCCTCGACCAGGGGCATCCCGCACCTGCCGCAGAAGCGGAAGCCGTCCGGATTCTCCTGGCCGCAGCTCGAGCAGACTGGCACGTCCTGAGCGTAGCCGCGCGGCAGGCGAACGGGGCCGGTTACCGGCTCGCGGCCGTTACGCTGGCGCGCGTGCCGGAAAACGAGCTCCACTACCGCTTCGCCTGGAGCCTGAAATCCACGCCGGAGGAGCTGTGGCCGCTCGTCGCGGACACGAACCGCTTCAATCTCGAGACGGGCACGCCCGAGATCGAGACGCCCGGCGAGCCGGCTCCGCCCGGATACAAGAGTCTGGAGCTCCGCGTCGCCGGCCGCTCGATCCCGTACCAGGAGGCGCCGTTCGAGTGGGTTCGTCCGAGGCGCTTCGGCGTCGAGCGCAGATACGGTCGCGGCCCGTTTCGGGTGCTCCGCGTGCTCGTCGAGCTGACGCCGTCCGCGGGCGGCGGCACGGCGCTCAGCTACCAGGTCTGGGTCACGCCGCGAGGCCCGGCCGGCCGGCTGCTGGCGCCGGCCGTCATCGACCGGGTTGCCCGCCGGCGCTTCGAGGCGGCCTTCCGCCGCTACGACGCCGTGGCGCTGGCCCAGCGTGGTAAGGCTGCCCCAGAGGTCGTCCAACCTCCCAGCCCTACGCCTCCCCGGCTCGCACCGGGCGGGCGCGAGCGACTCTCGCGGCTCTCGGCCGAGCTCGCAAGCCAGGGGCTCGACCGCAGTCTCGTCGATCGGCTGGCGGCGACGATCCAGACCGCCGACGACCTCGACGCGCGGCGCCTGCGACCGTACCCCCTCGCCGACACGTGGCAAGCGGACCGTCGCCGAACGCTCGAGCTCTTTCTCCACTCCACCCGAGCCGGGCTCACGGAATCGCGCTGGGAGCTGCTGTGTCCGCTCTGTCGAGGAGCGGCTTCATCGAGCGACACCCTCGCCGGCGTTCGCAGCGACGTGCACTGCAGCTCGTGCGGGATCGATTTCACCGCGGGCTTCGAGCAATCCGTCGAGCTCGTGTTCAGCCCGAGCCCGGCGATCCGCGAGGTGGAGCAGGCCGACTACTGCGTCGGGGGCCCGCAGCTGACGCCGCACATCGTGGTCCAGCAGCTCCTCGATCCCGGGGAGCGCAGGCTCGTCGAGGTCGCGCTCGTGCCCGGCGCGTACCGCCTGCGCGCGGCCGGCGTCGACTCGATGCCCAGGCTGAGCGTCGAGGAGCAGGGCGCCGCGCAGGCCGTGGTCCGGCTCGGCGCCGACGGTTCCCTCGAGGTCGACGGCCGGCCGCTTGGCGCCGAGGTCGACCTGACCCTCGAGAACGGGACCGCGGAGGCTCGGCTCGTCGTCCTCGAGCGCACCGCCTGGGCCGACGACGCGGCCACGGCGGCGGACGTCACCTCACTTCAGACGTTCAGGGATCTGTTCGCCACAGAGGCGCTTCGGCCCGGCGAGGAGCTCGGGATCGGTAGCCTCACGATCGTGTTCACCGACTTGCGCGACTCGACGCGCCTCTACCGGCAGATCGGAGACGCTCCGGCGTTCGGCTCCGTGGTCGGTCACTTCGACGTCCTGCGCGAGGCGATCGCCCGTGAGGGCGGCGCCGTCGTGAAGACGCTCGGCGACGCCGTGATGGCGGTGTTCCGCCGGCCGGTCGGGGCGCTGCAGGCGATGCTCGACGCGCAGCTCGCGCTCGCGCACCCCGGGGGCGGCGAGCGCCCGCTGGCGCTCAAGGTCGGCATTCATACGGGCCCGTGCATCGCGGTCACGCTCAACGACAGGCTCGACTACTTCGGCTCGACGGTGAACGCCGCGGCGCGCCTCGTCGGCCTCTCGCGGGGTGACGATGCCGTCATCTCGGAGGCCGTTCGGGCCGACCCGGAAGTGGTGGCCGCGGTCGCGTCGGAGGGGCTGGAGCTCGAGCGGCTCGATGCCGAGCTCAAGGGCTTCGACGACGACCGGTTCGAGCTGTGGAGGGTGACGCGCGGTGGCTGACAAGAAATCCCCGCGGAAGCGGCGGGGCCGGCTGTTCCGCTGGTTCGAGCGGGCGGTGCTCGGCATTGCGATCAGCATGGTGACGTTCGTGCTCGAGCGCAGGCTGCGCAAGGCGCTCGGCCGGGTGACGACTCGGCGGCCCGACTCGAGCACCGTGGAAGTGCGCCGCTGAGTCGGCGCACGGCGTCGTCGTCGCAGCCGCCTAGTGGCGGTGGAACACGATGTCGAGCAGGAGACCGAAGACGAGCACGCCGCCGACGACGCCGAGCGTGATCGGCACCCAGTCGCCGACGGTGCCCCGGTCCGCGGTGAACCCCGCGGCGACGATGCAGGCGCCGGCCGCGATGGCCAGCGAGACTCGGCGCGCGGCGTTGCGGATCGTGATCTCCAGGTGCTCGACCCCGGTGAAGCGCACCTGCAGGCTCGGCCCGGGTCGTGCACCCGCCATGCGCTCGATCGACTCGGCGAGGCGAGTGAAGCGAACCTTGAGCTTCTGACCCTCGTAGGCGAGGCGCTGGGTGTCCGTGAAGCCGCTGACCCGGGCGCGCGCGTCCTGGAACAGATACGTGCCGGCCACCTCGAAGGGATCGAGAGTCGGGTCGAGCTCGGCCGTCGCGAGCTGCATCTGGGCCAGCGCCTTGCCGGTGAGCGCGAGCGCCGACGGGAGCCTGACGTGGCGGCGCGCCGCGATCTCCGTGAGCCGCTGCAGGATCGGACCGAGCTGGATGTCCTTGAGCGCCGCTCCGCGGTACTGGTCGACGAGCCTGCTCATGTCCGCCTGGATCCCCTCGAGGTCGAGGTCCGCCCGCTGCGTGTCGCCGCTGAGCGACAGCATCACGTCGGTGAGGAAATCTGCATCGTGCTGCGAGAACGCCATCAGCATGAGCAGCAGGTGCTCGCGCGTCCTCGCGTCGACCTCGCCGACCATGCCGAAGTCGAGGAAGTAGATGCGCTCCTGCCACCACATGAGGTTGCCGGGGTGGGGGTCCGCGTGGAAGAAGCCCTCGGTCAGGATCTGGCGGTAGTAGGACTCGAGCAGCTGGTGCGCGGCCTCGCTCCGGGCCTCGCCCACCGGCGCCTCCCGGACGGGCACGCCCTGGACCTCTTCCATGACAAGGAGCCGGGGTGTTACCAGCTCCCCGTAGACGCCGGGCACATCGAGCCGCGGGTAGCGGCCGAGCACGCCTCGCATCCGCTCGATGTTGCGCGCCTCCTGGCGGAAGTCGAGCTCCCTGCGGAGCGACGTGGAGAGGTGGTCGATCACGGCCGGCACGTCGACCAGCTGACGGAACGTCGGCCGCGTCGCCGTCTTCTGGGCGAACAGCTCGAGCAGGCCGAGATCCCGGTAGATGTCGGGGCCGGCCTGCGGCCGCTGCACCTTCACGACGACCCGGGCGCCGTCCTCCAGCACGGCGCGGTGCACCTGGCCGATCGTCCCCGCCGCGAGCGGCGTGGGCTCGATGTGGTCGAAGACGTCCTCCCACGGCACGCCGAGCTCCTGCTCCATGACCGAGACGACCTCGGCCTCCGTGAGCGGCGTCACGCGATCCTGGAGCGTGGAGAGCTCCTCGATGAACTCGGGCGGGAGCAGGTCGGGCCGCGTGGAGAGGATCTGGCCGAGTTTGGCGAACGTCGGGCCGAGCTCTTCGAGGGCCTCGCGGAGGCGCGCAGCCCTGGCCTTTCGAGACGGGTAGTCGGTCGGCGCCGGCGCCCTCAGCTCGCGGAAGCCGTAGGTCCCGAGGACGCGGCCGATCTGGGTCGCTCGCCCGAGGAGCTGGCCCTCGACGTCTTCCGGCTCCGGCGCGGCGCGCCGGCTCACTTGTCTCGACCGAGGAGGCGGTTCAGCCTGCTCGGCGGGGCCTCGTCGGGCACGTTGGTCGAGTTGACGATGATCACCGTGCAGCGGGCATTGTGCGAGACGCGGTTGGGCACGTTGCCGAGGAGGAACTCCTTGCGGCCGCTCATGCCCGCGTTGCCGACCACGACCACGTCTGCGCCTTCCTCCTCCGCAGCTTCGACGATCGCGGCCGACGGGTCCTCGTCGACGACGACTTTCGACCTGCCGCGCTCGCCCGCGAGCTCTTGCGCGTACATCTCGAGGTCCTTGACGGCGTAGGAGAACTGCGCCGCCTCCTGCGGGCCCGGCTCCATGCCCGGGACGATGACCTGCAGGACGAACAGCTCGGCCTCGAAACGGCGTGCCAGCTCCGCCGCCCACGCAACCGCCCGGGATGCGGTCTCGGAGCGGTCGGTCGCCACGAGCACGCGCGAAAGGGTTGGAGCGGCTGCATCGGCCATGGCGGGATTCTGCGTGAGAACGGGCCGAAGTGGAAGGGGGATCCGTCCATGTTCGTGCTTGAGCCTTGAGTTTCAGGCCCGAACCGGCTACAAAGAGACCTTCAGGCGTCAAGGAGTTGTACTGCGGCACATAAGGAGCGTTGCGGCGTGAGCGAGCCTGCTCGCGTGCTCATCGAAGAGCTCGGTCTCGAGCTGACGGTTCGGCCTGTCTCGAAAGAGAGCGCCGCCGCGCCTGCGCCTGCCGACGATCGCATGGCGCTCGTCTCGCGGCTGGCGGGAGGGATCGCGCACGAGATGAACAACGTGCTGACGGCGATCGCGGGCTACAACGAGCTGATCCTGTCGCGCATGAGCGAGAGCAATCCGCTGCGGCGCGACGCGCTCGAGATCGAGAAGGCGGTCGAGCGAGCGGGTGAGCTCACCCGGCAGCTGGTTGCCGTCGCGCAGCGCCAGGTCGATGTCGCCTCGGTCTTCGAGGTGGACGTGCTCGTCGCGGGCCTCGAGGCTCGCCTGCGCCAGGTCGCGGGCGCCGGCATCGACCTTGTCGTGACCCCTCGTGCCGGAGCGACCAGTGTCCGCGCGAGTGCCGATCAGCTCGAGCGAGCGCTCCTGCTGCTGGTCGAGAGCGCATCTGCGGCCATGGGGGGCGCCGGGTTCCTCCGGATCGAGACAAGGGTGGTGGAGCTCAAAGCGGGCGAGGAGTCCGGCCTTCCTCCGGGGAGCTATGCCTGCATCTCCGTCGCGGACTCGGGACCTCGCGTCGGCGACGAGGCGCGGGCGAGGATCTTCGAGCCCTTCGCCGAGGCAGCGGGATCGCCGCGCGGGGCGGGTCTCGGGCTCGCCACCGTTTTCGGACTGGTCGCGCAGAACGGCGGCCTGATCACGGTCGGAAACGGCCATGGGAGCACGACGTTCGACGTTCTCCTGCCCGCTCTCGAGGCCGGCGAGATGAAGCCCGTCGTGCTCGTGCAGGCCGACCATCGCGAGACGGTGCTGCTCGCCGACGACGAGAGCATCGTTCGCGGGGTCGTCCGGGAGACGCTCGAGCGCTCTGGCTACGACGTGCTCGAGGCAGGCGACGGACCGCAGGCCCTCGAGCTGGCGGAGCAACACGACGGCCCGATCGACCTGTTGCTGACCGACGTGCGCATGCCGGGGATGAACGGCGTCGAGCTGGCCGGACGGCTGCGCACCATCCGCCCGAAGATGCGCGTGCTCTTCATGTCCGGGCTCGTCGAAGCCGAGCTCGTGCAGGAGCTCGTGCGGCGACCCGACGTGCACTTCGTCGACAAGCCGATGACGCCGTCGATCCTCCTGGAGCGCCTGCGTGCGGCGCTGGACGCGCCCGCGCCGGCTGAGCCGTAACCGACTGCTCCCGAGCGGCTAGCTCGGCGGTGAGACGCTCGAGCGCCGCGCGCGCGCGCTGAGAAGCAGCCGCCGCACGCGCGAGCGTGCGGTACGCACCTCGGCCTCGAGCTCGGCGTCAAGCTGGGGAGGCGCGCCGTCGGTCGTCTTCGGGCGCGGCCCCTTCGGCCGGCTGGCGGGCGATTCCCACCCGGGCATGCCACAGCTCGATCTCGAGCCGGTCGATCTCGGCGACGAGGATCTCGATCGCCTTGCCGGCGGCCGCGACCTCGGACCTGCCGTCGCGGCTGAGCGCCTCGCCCCAGTGGCGCAGCGCCTCGAACTCCTCCTCCTTCACGCCGCCAGCCTACTTCCAAGCGCCGAGGCGCGGCCGTGACCGGCTGGTCGCGCGGGCCGTCTGCGAGGCGACGCCGTGGCGAGGGCATCAGGCGAACAGCCTACGACTTGCCGAGGCGTTGTCAAGCGGCGGTTCTGCGCAGAGCCGATGCGTGCGCCCGCTACCCTGGAGTACCGCACCGACCCGGCTGCAACAGCGCATCGCTCGGCGCATTCCGGGGCTTGAGTGCGGGCTGCGGTCACCCGAAACATCAGAGGAAGAATGCTGCGCCGTCGTCTGCGCCTCGCTCTACGTCTCGCCGTCTGCGTGGGGCTCGGCCTGGCCGGAGGCGCGGTGGCCGTCGCCGCCGCGGGCCCGACGCAGGGGCAGACGGTGCTCGGCACGGCCAGTGCCGACCTGAGGCCGTCGTTCGGGCGAGGCCTCGTGGACGCGTACGTCCCGCTCGTCGACTGGGGAATCCGCAGCCGGCGGTATCCGGCGCCGGTCGATCTCTACCTCGAGGTGCGCGGTCTCGACCGGGACTCCGTCGTGGGCGCGCTCCGGTCGGGGGAGAGCGCCGAGCGCCAGCTGCGCCAGGTGAGCGCGGACACCCGGGAGATCGTGCAGCGCGAAGTGTGGTCGTCGGTCGCCTGGGCGCTCGTGGGCGGGGCGGTCGGCGGGCTGCTGGGCGGCGCGGTCCTGGCCGCGTTCGGCCGACGCCGCTGGTTGGGCTTCGGCGCCGCGACCGGGCTGGCGGCAGCCGCGCTCGCCGCAGCCGGCACCGCGTTCGTGCTGGACGGCGTCGGGGACGACGCGTTCCACGAGCCGGTCTTCTATGCGCGCGGCAGCGAGCTGCCCGACCTGCTTGCGTTCTCCGAGCAGATCACGCAGACGACGGAGCGCTATACCGACTCGTACGAGCAGGCGCTCGCCGGGCTCGACACGCTGATCTCGATCACGCAGCAGCCGGTCGAGCAGGCGCCGATCGTGCGCAACGCCATCGTGGCGAGCGACCTCCACTCGAACTCGCTGGTTCTGCCCGCGCTCACGAATTTCTCCCGCGGGAAGACGGTCTTCGCGGTGGGCGACTTCGCGCAGCTGGGGAGCGAGCGCGAATGGTGGATCGTCGATCCGGTCGCGCGCCTCGGCACCCGGGTGATCGCGGTGTCGGGGAACCACGATTCCTCGGCGCTCATGCGCCAACTGGCGAGCCGGGGCGTGACGGTGCTGACGCGTGCGGGACGGCTGCGTCCGGACGGGACACGGGACGGCCGGCCGGTCATCAGCGTGGACGGCATGCTCGTCGCCGGGTACGACGACCCCCTGACGGCCGATGGAAGCCTCGCCGACCACGACCTGGAGGTCAAAGGCGAGGAGCTCCGCGCCGAGGAGGAGGCGTTCGTCGAATGGTTCACCTCGCTGCCGGTCCGGCCCGACATCGTTCTCGTCCACCAGCACGGGCTCGCCCACGTGCTGCTCGAGTCGCTCGAGCCCGACGAGTCGCCCCTGCTGATCCTCACCGGCCACGACCATGTGCAGCACATCGAGCAGCGCGGGCCACACGTCCTCGTGGACGGCGGCACCGTCGGCGCCGGCGGTCCAGTTCGGGATCGGCCAGCAGGACGCGGGCTTCGCACAGCTCCACTTCGCCGCGGACGGCTCGCTACGGGCGGTCGACCTCGTGGAGATCGAGCCGGTCAGCGGCGCGGGCAGCGCTCGCCGGGTCCCGATCGACCCCGAGGAGGAGAGCGACGAGGTCGTGCCGCTCGCAGAGCCGTCGCGGTAGAGTCCCCGGCGGCCGCGTGATGATCGGGGGCCTCGCGGAGATGTACTCGAGGTGGGCCGCTCCATGAAACCGCTTCTGTCGAAGAGCCGTGGCCTGTGGGCCGTCCTGGCCGTCGCGGCGGCGGCGGGGCTCGCGCTCGTTTCGCCGCAGGCGTTCGCCGGCGGCGGAGGAGCTCCGGGCAGCGCCGCGGTCGATGCCGAGGTCCTCGGCGTCAGCGTCGTTCGACGGGCAGACCAGACGCGCGCGGTGATGGTGGAGTTGCGCACCGACGAGCGGATCACCGTCCAGGTCCGCATCTTTCGGCGCGGGGATCTCATCGCGCACTCCCGGGTGTTCGTGATCGGCAGGCCGGACAGGTGGCTCGTCACCTACTCGCTGCCGGCGCGCGTCAGCGCCGGCCGGGCGACCGCGCTCGTTCGGCTCGCGGACCGGGCGGGCAACGTGGCCTGGTACCGCCAGCCGATCCGGATACCCACTCGCGCCTAGGGGCAATCCGTCAGCCGGTGGAGGCCGTGCCGGTTGTCTGAGTGACCGGCGGAGAGCCGTTCGGCGCTGCGTCCCGCGGGCGGCGCAGGAGTCGAACCTGCCCGAGCAAGCGTGCGTGATGAGCATCCGCCCGCTAGGCTCCCCAACTGCCAGGAGGGTGGGTTGGAACCAGGTTCGACTATCGCTGACATCGACTGGGAGAGCGACGAGCGGTTTCTCTCGCTCCGCCGTGCGCTCGGCGTCACGAGCTTCGGAATCAATCAGATCACGCTCCAGCCGGGACAGCGTGGACGAATCCATCGCCACGACGAGCAGGAAGAGGTCTACCTCGTGCTGCGTGGCACCCTCACCGTTGCAGTGGAAGGCACGGCGCACGAGCTCGGCGAGGGGCAGCTGATGCGTGTGGCTCCGGAGGTGCGGCGTCAGCTCATCAACGCCGGCGACCGCCCCTGCGTCATCGTCGCGGTCGGTGGAACCGGCGAGCACGTCGGGCGCGACGGCGAGGCGTTCGTCGACTGGTCGGAGAGCGAGGGACGCACCCCGCAGGAGGTGCCGTTGCCCGAGGATCTCCCGCGCGCCTAGCGGAGCGCGTCGGCTAGGTCGCGGCCGGCTCTCGACGGTCGAGCACGAACCAGATCGCGTGGACGGGCTCGTCCCCGACGTTTGCGAACCGGTGCGGCCTCGTGCAGTCGAAGGCGATCGAGTCGCCGGGCCCGAGCTCGTAGACGGTGAAGCCGATCGTCACCTGGAGGCGGCCGGAGAGCACGTAGCCGTACTCCTTGCCACCGTGGCGCAGCAGCGCGTTGGTCGGCGTCGACTCGCTGCCCGAGTCATAGACGAGATAGAGAAAATCGATGTCGGGGTCGGCTTTCGGCGAAAGGCGCTCCCAGCTGACTCCCCCCTCGAGCTCGATCCTGGGGCGAGTCGTCGGGTGCTGAACGACGCCGTCCGGCGAGACGCTCGCCTGATCGGTACCGGTCACGCCGGCGCACTCGAACCTGGGCCGGCGAAGGCGATCTCGCTCAGCGAAAGTCCGAGCTCGCTCGCAATCGCAAACAGTGTCGTCGCGGAGGGGTCTGCCTTTCCGGTCTCGACCTGAGAGATGTGCGCCGGCGAAACGCCGACTCGCCTCGCAAGCTCCCGCACCCCGATCTCCTGGCGGAGACGAGCCTCACGGAGTTGGGCCCCCAGATACTCACGCGCATCACGCGATCGGGCCACGGGACGGTTCATGGCCCCCAGTATCGCAAAACGAGCGGCCTTCTGTTCTCAACGGTGAACAACGATTTGGCTCCATGTCGTACCGAAATGCACCGAGGCCTTTTCCTCAAACGGTTTGCCGGCGGATCGATGAGCGGATCATCTGTTTGGGATGCTTGACAGAACCCCCCATGTGTGTTTACAGTCGCAAACACCATGAAGCCTGCGAGCTTCGAGTACCACCGCACGCAGGACTGCGCCGAAGCCCTGGCGCTGCTGCGGGAGCTCGGCGACGACGCGAGGGTACTCGCGGGAGGGCAGAGCCTCATCCCGCTGATGAACTTCCGGCTCGCGCAGCCGGCACACCTCGTGGCGATCGGCGGCATCGAGGAGCTTCGGTATGTGCGCGCCGAGGGCGACGAGCTCGTCGTCGGCGCCGCTTCGCGCCAGGCGGACGTCGAGCACGACCATCTCGTTCGTGAGCACCTGCCGCTCCTCTCAGACGCGCTGCAGCTGGTTGCGCATCCGCCGATCCGGCACCGGGGGACGGTATGCGGCAGCTTGGCGCACGCCGACCCCGCCGCCGAGCTCCCCGCGGTCGCCCTCGCTCTCGAGGCAACGCTCGTCGCTCGGTCGGCCGACGGCGCGCGCCACATCCCGGCGAATCAGTTCTTCGACGGGGCTTTCACGACCACGCTCGAGCCCGGCGAGCTGCTTGCCGAAGTGCGCTTTCCGGTCGTTCCACGAACGCGTCACGGGATCCTCGAGTTCGCGCGAACTCACGGCAACTTCGCTGTCGCCGGGGCCGTCGCGGTGCTCGGGACCGACGAGGGGCGCGTCGATCAAGAATGCCTCGATCGTCGTCTTCGGCGCTTGTCCCCGGCCCACTCGAGTCGACGAGGCCGCAGCGCTTCTCGACGGCGAGCAGCCGAGCCCCGAGCTCATGGCCGAGGTGGCAGCCCGCGCTGCGGAAAGCGTCGAGACGTTCAGCGACCTCCACGGGTCGGCGTCGTACCGCCGGCGCCTCGCCCGCGTCTACGTCGAGCGAGCCCTCCGCGCTGCGGTCGGGCGAGCGCAGGAGGTGACGGAGTGAGCGTTCATGACATCGCTCTCGAGGTGAACGGAGAGCCGGTGGAAGCCACCGTCGAGTCGCGGCGCCTCTTGCTCGACTTCTTGCGCGTCGATCTTGGGTTGGTCGGTGCACACGCGGGCTGCGAGCACGGCGTCTGCGGGACGTGCACCGTGCTCGTCGACGGGCGAAGCGCGCGCTCGTGTATCGCTCTGGCGGTCGAGGTCGACGGCTCTTCCATCACCACCGTCGAGGGTCTCTCTCGCGGTGGAGAGCTGGGCCCGCTGCAGCAGGCGTTCCTCGAGCAGCATGGTCTCCAGTGCGGGTATTGCACGCCGGGGATGCTGCTTCGCGCGACGGAGTTTCTCCGCGAGAATCCCGCGCCGTCGAGAGCCGAGGCCCGCGAGGCGATCGCGAGCAACCTTTGCCGGTGCACCGGCTATCAGTTCATCGTCGACTCGATCCTGGACGCGGCTGCCCGCCTGCAAGCGACGCCGGTCGACGAGACGTCTCCGCACGCGGGCGCAAGCGCGACGCGATGAGCGGGGACAGACCGTACAGCTGGATCGGGAAGTCGATCTCGAAGGTCGAGGACCGGAAGTTCCTGCTCGGGCGCGGCAACTACGTGGACGACATGTCGGTCCCGCGCATGCTCCATGCTGCAATGCTGCGCAGCCCGCTCGCGCATGCGCGCATCGTGAGCATCGACGCGGAGCGAGCGCGCCGGCTGCCCGGCGTCGCCGCCGTCGTGACCTGCCTCGAAGCGATGGAGCTGTGCGATCCGATGCCCGACTTCGGCCCGGCCCCCGACCGGCATCCGTGGCGGTGTATGGCAGCCGAGAAAGTGCGTTTCGTCGGAGAGCCGGTCGCCGCGATCGTCGCGTCCGACCGCTACGTCGCGGAGGACGCGCGCGATCTCATCGAGGTGGAGTACGAGCCTCTGGAGCCGGTGGTCGACGCGAGAGAGGCGATGGACGCGTCTGCGTCCGCTCGTGCACGAGGAGATGGGCTCGAACGTCGCGATCGACTCGACGCTCGCCTACGGAGACGTCGAGGCGGCGTTCGCATCCGCGGCGGTCGTCGTCCGCGACCGCCTCTACTGGGGGCGCACGGGTGGGCAGCCGCTCGAGACCGTCGGCGTCGGTCGCGAGCTACGACCCGGCGACCGGGATGATGACGATCCACTCGAACTCCGTCGCGCTCACGAACTTCCTCTTCCTGCTCGCGAAGGCGATGAAGATCCCGGCGAACAAGCTCGACATGCATCCGCATCCCGCAGGGGGCAGCTTCGGATCGAAGTTCTGGGCCGTCCGCGTCAACGTGCTCGCCGGGATGCTGAGCAAGGTCGTGGGACGGCCGGTCAAGTACGTCGAGGACAGGCTCGACAACCTCTCCTGCTGCGATCACCACGGCTCGGAACGCTCCTACGACGTGGAGCTCGCCGTCGACGCGGACGGTCTGTTCACCGGGCTTCGCCTGGACGTGGTCGACGACTACGGCGCCTACATCCAGTTCGGCCTGGGCACGCATGGAAACGCGATGGCCCAGGTCGTCGGGCCATACCGGATCCACGCGATCGAGTATCGAGCCCGAGGCGTCTTCACGAACAAGTGCCAGCAGGGCGCCTACCGCGGATTCGGCTCCGAGGTGCACAACTTCGTGATCGAGCGCATGGTCGACCTCGCGGCA
Source organism: uncultured Thermoleophilia bacterium (assembly GCA_963780385.1). GTDB lineage: Bacteria > Actinomycetota > Thermoleophilia > Gaiellales > Gaiellaceae > CAWACA01. The sequence goes on from CAWACA010000028.1 coordinate 337,459, forward strand.
CGCGAGCTCGACGCGGATCCGGTGGACCTGCGCCGCCGCAACTTCATCCAGCCGGAAGAGTTTCCGTACAAGATCCCCGGCGGCAACGAGTACGACAGCGGCAACTACGACGCGGTGCTCGAGAAGGCGCTCGAGCTCGCCGACCTCCCGCGGTTGCGCAGCGAGCAGGAGCGCCTCCGGAAGGAAGGCCGCTACATCGGAATCGGCATCGTCACCTGCCAGGAGCGCAGCGTCTACGCGGCGAACGAGTGGTGGTTCTTCGACCGGGGCAAGGGCATCTTCGTGTCGAGCGTTCCCGAGAGCATCACGCTCAGCGTGGACGCGACCGGCGGCGTCACAGCGACCCTCTACTCGACGGCCTTCTGGGGCAACAGCGCCGAGACGGTGGTCGCGCAATGCGTCGCCGAGGAGCTCGGCGTCGAGCCCGAGAGCGTGACGATCAACTACGCGGGAACGCGGACAGGGCTGCCGGGCAGCGGGCCGGGCGGAAGCAGGTTCACGGTCATGATCGCCGGCGCGATCCAGGGCGCCTCGGAGCAGATCCGCGACAAGGCGCTCAAGGTCGCGGCGCACCTGCTCGAGACGAGCACGGACGATCTCGAGTACGTCTCGGGAGCAGTCCAGGTGCGGGGCAACCCGGAGAATCGCAAGACCCTGGCCGAGATCGCGGTCATGCCGCGCCTCTTCAAGCACAGCCTGCCCGACGACATTGACAGCGGCTTCGAGGCGCACATGGTCTTCGACCACCCGCACACGACGCTCACCACAGAAGACCGCTCAGACCTTGGGATCTTCTACCCGATGATGGGACACGCCTGCCACATCCCGATGGTCGAGGTCGATCCGGAGACCGGACAAGTGACCTTCCTCGAGTATGTCGCCGTGCACGACTGCGGCACGCTCATCAACCCCCGGTCGCTGGCCGGCCACATCGTCGGCGGGCTCGCGCAGGGCGTCGGTCAGACACTCCTCGAGCAATTCGTGTACGGCCCCGATGGGCAACTCCTCACCTCGAGCTATCTCGACTATCTGATTCCCTCGGCGATGGAGGTTCCCGAGGTCACGATCGGCCACGTGGAGACGCCGTCTCCCTTCACGCCCTACGGCGCGAAAGGGGGTGGGGAGGGCGGCCGGATGCAATCGCCCGCGGCGATCGCGGCCGCCATCGACGATGCCCTCGCACCCTTCGGCGTTCGCGTGCGTGACCTTCCCGCGACGCCCGAGCGCATCGTCGAGCTGATCGAGGCGGGACGCAGCGGCGACGGAGGGTAGTTGGACGCTCGCCGCATCGATCCGGCCGCCGTCGTCCGGGCCGCTCAGCTCGTTCGAGAGGGGCGCATCTTCTCGCTCGCCCGCGAGCGGTTCCCCGGCATGCCGCTCTTCCCCGGCCATCCGCCGTTCCAGGTGCTGACCTACCGCAGCCCTCAGGGGATTTGCGCGGCAGGGGACGAGCCTTGGGGCCCCGGAAACGACGCCAGGCTCGGCTACATCAGCGAGCTGCTGATCGGGAGCGCGCACTCGGGGGCCCACATCGACGCGCTCGCACACATCACGGTCGGGGACGAGCAGCGCTGGCACGGGGGCTCGGCGCGCACGGACCTGGGCGACTTCGGCCCGCTGAAAGGCGGGGCCGAGGAGCTCTTCCCGATCTGGACGCGCGGCATTCTGTTCGACGTCCCCCGCCACCGCGGCGTCGAGTTCCTCGGCGCGGGCGAGCCTGTGACCGCCGCCGATCTCGACGGCATCACCGCTCGCACCGGCGTCTCGCTCGAGCCCGGCGACGTGGCCTTGATTCGCACCGGCTACATGCAGCACTGGCCCGATCCCGAGCGGATGCAGGCAAACAGAGGGCCGGGACCGGAGCTCAGCGCGGCGCGCTGGCTCCACGAGCGCGGCGTGATCGCCACCGGCAGCGACACGGAGACCTACGAGGTGCAGCCTGCGGTCGACCTCCTCGAGCCGCGCAACCCCCAGCCGGTTCACACCTTCCTGCTCATCGAGCAGGGCGTCTACCTCATGGAGCTGCTCGATCTCGAGGAGCTCGCCGCGGCCGGCGTCACCGAGTTCCTCTTCGTCGCACTCCCGCTCTCGATCCGCGGCGCGACCGGTTCGCTTATCGACCCGATCGCGGTCGTCTAGGTGCTCGCAGCAACCGAGACCCGGCCTGCCGGCCTCGTAGGCGAGGCCATCGGCGAGCTCCGGTCAGGTCTCATCGTCGCGATCGTTACAGGCGAACTTCTCGGGCCCATTACGCCCGCTCGCTGGCGCTGGCTCGGGAGGCGCTACGACGCCTCCTCCGCAGAATTGCGACGCGCCGCTCTCGAGCTGTGCGATCTCGGGCTGTTCGCCGTCGAGAACTCGCGAATGCAGGTGTCCGAGCCAGGATTCCTGGCGCCTGTTCGCAACACCTGTCTTCCGCGAGCTCAACCAGCCACGAGGTCGAGAGGCGATCGCTTCCTACATGGACGCTCGCCAGCTCGTGGATCCGAGACTGTGCGCGCTGGCAGCGGAGCGCCGCTGCGCGGCCGACGGCCTGGCGCTGTCGCAGGCGCTTGAGTCGATCTCTGCCGTCAGACGAGCATCGATCCGGACGACACCGGCGCATCCGCGATCATCGCGACCGGCGACGAGTGCCTACGCGAAGCGATCGCCCGCGCAGCCCGGAACCGATATCTCGGGGAAACGTCGGCTCGGCTTCGTCGTCACCGGCGCGACGCGGAGTGGGCGACCGAACAGGCTCTCGTCTGCCCTACTGCGGCGTCGCTCGTCGAGGCGGTAACGGGCGCGATCCTCGCCGGCCACGCGGAGCACGCATCCCACGCCGCCGAGGCCGAGATCGACCTGTTCGAATCCTGGACCTGGCGCAGGCTTGCCGACCTCGCCCGCGACTCATGAAGGCAGCCGTCTACCGAGGAGCGCGGAACGTCTCGGTCGAGACAGCCGCCGATCCCGACCCCCCGCGGCCTCACGAGGTCGTTCTGGAGGTCACGTACGCGTCGATCTGCGGGACCGACACCGCGGAGTGGTGGAGCGGCCCTCATCTGATCCCGCTGTCGGAGCCGCACCCCGTGAGCGGCCACGTCGGGCCCGTCGTGCTGGGCCACGAGTTCGTGGGTGTCGTCGCGGCCGTCGGAGCCGACGTCGACAACCTGCGCGTTGGAGATCGTGTGGTGCCGGGAGCCGGAGTGTCGTGCGGTGCATGCCGCTGGTGCCGGTCGGGGCGGACAAACCTGTGCCGGCGCTACTACACGCTCGGCCTGCACGCTGACGGCGGCCTGGCGGAGCTCGTCAGGACGCCCGCCCACATCTGCGCGCGCGTTCCGGATGGATGCGACGACCTCTCGGCCGCCGTCGCGCAGCCGCTCGCCGTCGCGCTTCACGCACTGACCCGCGGCGCTGCACAAGCCGGCGAGGCGCTCGCCGTGATCGGTGCAGGGGGCATCGGCAGCCTCGTCATCGCCGGCGGAGTCCATCTCGGCATGTCCCCGGTGGTCGCCGTGGATGTGAACGATGGTCGCCTCGAGGTGGCGCGAGCACTCGGCGCCGATGTCCTCATCGACGCACGCTCGGAAGCCCCGGCAGCGGCGATCCGAGCAGCAACCGGCGGGGACGGAGCGGACGTGGTCGTCGAAGCATCGGGCGCAGCCGGCGCGCCCGCGAACGCAGTGGCTGCAACCCGTCGGGGAGGACGCACGGTGGTCCTCGGCCTGCAGCACGCGCCCGTCGAGCTCGACCTGCTCGCCGTCACGCTTGCCGAGATCGACCTGATCACGAGCGCCGCCCACGTATGCGACACGGACCTGCCTGCGGCGCTCGAAATGCTGGCCGCCGGCGCGTTCGCCTCCGAGGTCGTCGACCGGGTGATCCCGCTGGACGCGCTCGTCGACGAGGGCATTCGCCCGCTCGCCGAGGGTTCGCTTGCGGGCAAGGTTGTCGTCGCCGTACGGAGCTGAGCGATCCGCCGAAGTGGAGTGGGATGGCAACCCTGGCGAGATGAGGACAGTGCAGCGGCCGGATCCACATGACAATCCCGCTGTACAGCGTTGCGCCGCTGTCTCAAGAACGCGAACGGAGGAGACCACATGTCGTTGAAGTTCGGGACCTTCATGGCTCCGTTCCACTGCCCCGTGGGGCTGGATCCGACCGCGGCCTACGAGCGCGATCTCGAGGTCATCCAGCACATGGACAAGCTCGGGTTCGACGAGGCCTGGATCGGCGAGCACCACTCGTGCGGCACCGAGTTGATCCCCGATCCGATGATCTTCATCGCCTGGGCGGCCACCCAGACCCGGCACATCAAGCTCGGCACCGGTGTGCTGTCGCTGCCCTACCACAACCCGCTGTGGGTCGCTGACCGGGCGCTGTTCATGGACCGGCTGCTGCGCGGCCGTTTCATGCTCGGGCTCGGCCCCGGCGCGCTGCCGACCGACGCCTCGATGATCGGCCTCTCGATCGAAGAGCAGCGGACGGCGTTCGAGGAGGACGTCGACGTGCTGATGGCGATCCTCCGCGGTGAGCAGGTGACCGCCAAGACCAACCGCTACAACCTCGTTGAGGCCCGCACGCAGTACGCGCCCTACAGCGACTTCGACATCGTCGTGGCGGCCATCGCCTCGCCGACCGGCCCGCGCGCGGCGGCCAAGAACGGCGTCGGGCTGATGTCCGTCGGCGCCACCGCCAAGGCCGGGTTCGACGCCCTCGCCCTGCACTGGGACGTGATGGAGGAACGCGCCCCGCAGTTCGGGCACGTCGCCGACCGCAGCAAGTGGCGGCTGGCCGGACCGATGCACCTCGCCGAGACCCGCGAGCAGGCGATCGAGGACGTCCGCTACGGGCTCGACGCGTGGTGCGACTACACCCAGAACGTGCTCGCCGCCCCTCACTTCCGGGCCGCCGGCAGCACCTTCGAGGAACGGGTGGCGTGGGTCAACGAGACCGGTCTCGGCGTCATCGGCACGGTCGAGGACGCGATCGCGCAGATCGAGCGGCTCGAGAAGCAGTCGGGCGGCTTCGGCTCCTACCTGCTCATCCACCAGGAATGGGCCCGCCACGCCGCCACGCTCAAGAGCTACGAGCTGTTCGCCAACCACGTCAAGCCCCGCTTCCAGGGCAGTACCACGCGTCTCCAGCAGGCCTCGGACTACGCAGTCTCCCGCTGGCAGGAGCTCGACCAGCGCCACTCCGACGCGATCCAAGCCGCCACCGACCGCCACGCCAAAGAGCGCACGGGGGAACTCGCGGGGAACAGGTCAGACCGAGATGGGCCGAGATCTAGGTAGCCCTTAGGGGTCGGAATATAGGCGGACGTGGCCGCCGATAACCTGCGTCTGAAGCCCCGCAAGGACGCTCCTGTGCTGGCTTTTGTCAACGGAGCGGCGCAGGAGTCGAACCTACCCAGCGACGGGTTACGCCGCCTCACCGGTTTTGAAGACCGGCTGGGCCACCGGGCCCATGCCGCTCCGCGGCCAGCCTAGCGCGATCGCGACGCGCGCCGGCCGAACGGCCTAGCTCGGCTGCACGAGGCTCGCGCGGTAGTCGAACTCGAGGTTGTCGTCGCGGGGCTGGCCCCCGCAGGCGAACGGCAAGCCGTGGAAACAGTCGTAGCGGGCGCTCGCGTTCGTCAGGACGAGGATCACGGTCTTGACCTTGCCGTGGCCGAACGCGACGGTGCGGGTGACGTCACCCGATTGGCCGACGTCTCAGCGCGAATGGTGGTCACCTTGCCGTTGGCGGCCAGGATCAGCAGCGTGGCCTCCGAGCCTCGAACACGCGGCGGCAGGTGGAGCGTGATCCGCAGCTTCGCGGTGCGGGCGACGCCTGCCCCGGGCTTGAAGGCGCCGTACCAGCTCGTCAGGTGGTCGAGCTCCGCGAAGCCGCTCGCCCTGCGGCGGACCGTCGACAGCGTGAGGCGGCGCGACAGCGGCGGCGTCGGGTACTGCGGCGCCTTCCTCGTAGAACATCGCCGGGAAGGCGTTGGCTGCGGCGAAGGCGGCGAACATGCCCCGGAACGTCCGACCGCGCTCCTGCAGAGCGGCGTTCACAGCCTCGAGCGAGTACAGGTCGGGCCCGGAGGGCGACCAGTCGGCGAATTCCCATGTCCGCCGTATCACGTCCGGCCCGCCCAGTTGCTCGGTCAGGTAGCGGTAGAAGACGAACGCGCCGTACTGGAACCCGTGCAGGGCTCGAGGAGTCCCGGCCGAGGTCGAACGGCACGTCCGGCCGCTGTAGTGCGCTGGCAGCGAAGTACTGGTAGTTGTCGTTGATGTCGTCGTAGACCTCGTCCTCCATCCAGACGGCGGTGCCCTCGATCAGGACGAGGTCGTCGAAGAAGTCGTACGCCGCCTGAACGGCGTGGAAGAACTCGTGCGCGGCCGTTACCCGGAACGCATCCAACCCGGTGACGCCGGGAAACTGGTTCGCCGCAAAGTCGTCGTCGAGCACGCAGTAGGCCGAGATGTCCCCGTACGGGTAGCTCGGGCTCGTCGCGTTCGGGTCGTCGGAGGTGCAGTAGCCGTACAGGCGGTCCGAGCCGACGTCGGCGATGTAGACGTCGAGCTTTCCGTCCGGCCCGTGGTTCGCCGATGTCAGGTCGGATTTCGGCGCGCGGTAGCCGTACGCGACCACCTCCTTGGCCCAGACCACCTCGAGCTCGGCCGCGGCCGAGTCGATCCAGTCGGGGTAGCCGTTGGTGTTCGAGTCGGTCAGCGACGGCGCATCGACGCTGGAAACGACGTAGTGGACGCAGATGTGCGTGGTACACAGCGGCGATGCCGGCGCCTCGGGCACCGAGTACGTCGTACCGAATTGGTCGACCTTGTCGGTCGGCCTGGCCGTGATGCGCCGGGCTTCGCGCTGCTGCGAGGGCGAGAGCTCGGGCACGCGGGCGAGAAGGTCGCGAAGGACGAGCGTCGCGTCGTGCGGGCCGACGGGCTCGACCGACCCGTAGCGCGCGCGCACCGACTCGGGCGAGAAGAGCGAGCGGGCGCGCTCGAGCGCGTACTCGGCCTCGGTCAGCTGCCCGGAGGCAAGGGCGCGCGTCAGCCCGTCCGCCGGCGCCGGCGTCAGCTCGGGCGCCTGCGACGGCGCCGCGAGAGCGGGAGATGCGCCAAAGGCGCAGCCCGCCGCGAGGGCCGCGACGATGGCGAGGCGGAGCGTCCGGCCCGGGCGCATCAACAGGTCATGATACTGACCGGGTGCCGCCGCCTAAAGGTCCTTCGGTCGGTCAGGCAGAGGGGGAGCGCGCCCGCTTGCGCAGCACCCGCTCCTCGCCGGCGCGGCGGGTCACGCCGTCCGCGTCGAGGCGCTCGAGGATGAGCTGCGCTGCCCGGCGGCCGATCCCGAGCAGATCGCGGAAGCGGGCGAGCGCGATCGAGCCTGTCGCCTCGCACTCGGCCACGAGCCGGGCCCGCGCGTCGTCGTAGGCGGAAGCGGCGATCACGAACCCGTCTCCCAGGCGGACGACACGGCCCTCGGTCTCGAGGAACGCCGCGAGCTCGCGATCGTCCGCCTTCAACGGAGTGAAGCCGCTCGCGGCCAGTGCCTCTTCGAGCGCAGCCGCAGCTGCGGCGCGGTCGCCGAGATGCGCGCTCGCGCCCGGTGCGTAGGCCTTGGCGCCGCGCCGCTCCAGCGGGAGCTGCTCCAGCGCGGCGCCTGCCCACGGTCGCGGCGGCAGCAGCTCGGCGATCGGGATACCGGGATCGAGCGGAGCGCGCCGCGCCCGCTCGGCGAGCTGTCCCGCCACGCGGTCGCGCAGCTCGCCGAGCCAGTCCGGGGTCGTGTACCAGTCGCCCAGCCGATGGGCCGCCGCCAGTCCCTCGTCCAGCTCGAGGGGTGAGAGCAGCGCGCGCCGTGCCAGGTCGGCCCGCGACATCGGCTCGCTGGAGCCTCCGAGGACCGCGAGGACGATCGACGCCGGATCGCCCTGCTCGAGCAGCGCGAGCCGCTCGGCGCTCGCGCTGCGAGGTGGGGAGGGGTCGAGGACGATGCCGCCTCCGACCGTTGTCCGGTCGCGCAGGACAACCCGGTCGCCGCGTGCCGCCACCGCCCGGGAGGTCAGGCGAAGCTGTGCGTAGCGCTCGCCGATCCTGACGAGACGCGCGTAGTGCTCACCGGTGCCGTGATGGACGTGCACCCGTGCGTGATCTGCGATCGGCTCGATCTCCTCGAGCAGCACGTCGAGTCGGTAGGTGGTCGGATACGAGCCCGGCTCGACGAGCGCCTCTCCACGGCGGAGGCGGTTGCGTTCGACCCCGGGCAGCGACACGGCGACCCGCTGGCCCGGCGAGGCGCGCTCGACCTCGAGATCGTGCACCTGGACGCTGCGGACGCGTACCCGAAGACCGGACGGCTCGGCCACGAGCTCGCTGCCCTCGGCGATCTCGCCCGACCAGAGCGTGCCGGTCACGACGGTCCCGATGCCCTTCAGCGAGAAGGAGCGGTCGATGAAGAGGCGCGTCGGCGCGAGCGGCGAGCGCCGCTCGACGCCGGTCTGCGGCCCGCTCGAGCGCCTCCAGGAGCTCGGGGAGCCCGTCGCCGGTGCGTGCGCTCGTCGTCACGACGGCCGCTCCGGGCACGAGCTCCTGCGCCTCCTCGACTGCCAGCGCCAGTGTCTCTTCGTCGACGGCGTCCGCTTTCGTTACCGCGACGACGCCGTGCTCGACTCCCAGCAGCCGCAGGATGGCGAGGTGCTCGTGTGTCTGCGGGCGCGCGCCCTCGGCCGCGTCGACGACGAGCAGGAAGAGGTCGATCCCCGTCGCGCCGGCGACCATGTTGCGAACGAAGCGCTCGTGCCCGGGAACGTCGATGACGGAGAGCCGCCGGCCGTCCGGCAGCACGAGCGGCGCGTAACCGAGGTCGATCGAGATGCCGCGCTCCTTCTCCTCGGGCAGCCGGTCGGTGTCCTTGCCCGTGAGCGCCCTGACGAGCCAGGTCTTGCCGTGGTCGATGTGCCCCGCCGTGCCGAGGACCAGCGGTACGGACGTCATTCCCGGGCCGCTGCGACGGCGGCCGCGGCCTCCTCCACCTCGAGGTCGGTGAGGGTACGGCAGTCGAGCAGCAGCTTCCCGTCCCGGACGATGCCGACGACCGGCGGCGTGCCGGTGCGCAGCGGGGCGGCGAGCTCCTCCTCGAGCGCACAGGCGAAGCTGTCGAGCTCGGCGAGCGGCAGTGCACCGCCGCCCACCCGCGCCACCGTCGGCTCGACGGTTCCGCCGGTGAGGCCGGCCAGCCGCTCGGCGCGTTGCCGGACCCCGTCGGCCGGCTCCGCGAGCATCCGCAAGACGGGAATCTCGGCGAGCGCGCGCTCCGGGTTGCGATAGAGCGCCAGCGTGCCTTCGAGCGCGGCGAGCGTCAGCTTGTCGGCGCGCAACGCGCGCTGCAGCGGATGGCGACGCAGGCGCTCGACCAGGTCCGCCCGGCCCACGACGATGCCGGCCTGGGGGCCGCCGAGCAGCTTGTCGCCCGAGAAACAGACGAGATGCGCGCCGGCCGCCAGGCTCTCCCGGGCCGAAGGCTCGTCGGCATAGAGCCCGGATCCGAGCGGGCCCTCTCCGAGCGCCCCCGAGCCGAGGTCGTCCACGAGCACCAGCCCGCGGCGCTCGGCGAGCCGGGCCAGCTCCCGCAGCGGGGGCTGCTCGGCGAAGCCGACGATGCGGAAGTTCGACTGGTGAACGCGCAGCAGCACGGCGGTGTCGTCCGAGACGGCGCGCTCGTAGTCGGCAACCCGCGTGCGGTTCGTCGTCCCGACCTCGACGAGGCGGGCGCCGGAGCGCGCGAGCACGTCGGGGATGCGGAAGCCGTCGCCGATCTCGACGAGCTCTCCGCGCGAGACGACGACCTCGCCTCCCTCGGCGAGCGCAGCGAGGGCGAGCAGGACCGCGGCCGCGTTGTTGTTCACGACGAGCGCTCCCTCGGCGCCGGTCAACGCTCTCAGATGAGCGGCGAGGTGATCCTGGCGCGAGCCGCGCGCTCCCGCGGCCAGGTCGTACTCGAGGTTCGAGTAGCCGCGGGCGACGTCCTCGAGGTGCCTGAGGGCCGCCGCGGGCAAGGGTGCACGGCCGAGGTTCGTGTGCACCACGACGCCGGTCGCGTTGATGACCCGCGAGAGGCGCATTGCTGCGGCCGCCGCGGCCTCGTCCTCGACCCGGGCGACGAGATCCCCGGCCGGGAAGCCGGCCCGGAGCTCCTCGCGCGCGCGATCGAGCGCGCGGCGGGCCGCTTCGAGCACCGCCGGCCGGCCGTAGCGTTCGATCGTCGCTCTCAGGCGCTCGTCGGCGAGCAGCCGGTCGACCGAGGGAAGGTCGCGGAGCGCGTTGGCCGGCGTCGCCTCGCTCATTGCGACTGATGATAGAGAGGCGTTTGCGTACCCGGCCGTCGACGGCCGAAGCGGCCGGCCGCGTCGCAGGGCCGCAGCCGTGACGGGGGAGCGGCCGCAGGCCGCGGTCACGCAGACCTCAGAACGTCTTCTCGATGTGGGTCGCGCTCATTCCGAGCGCCAGCAGGGCGGCGAGCCCGAGATAGGTGACGCCGACGACCGCCCGCTGCCACGGCGCGACCGCGTAGTACGCCCGTGCCCGCGGATCCCGCAACTGGCGGACGCGGTTCCAGAGCTCGAAGCCGCCGAGCAGGAGAATCGCGATCAGGATCGGGTTCGGGTGGAGGACGGCGAGCAGGACGAGCCCGGCAAGGCCGGCGCCCCAGAAGGCCGGATGCAGCGCCGCGACGGCGCGCCCACCGTCGAGCGGCACGATCGGGATCAGGTTGAAGAGGTTGAGGAAGAAGCCCGTGAAGGCGGTCGCCACCAGGAGCTCGGAGTCGAGCGCTTCCCCGGCGGCCCAGAAGCCCAGAGCGCCGATGCTGCCGACGATCGGGCCGGCCAGCGCGACCCGGGCTTCCCGCCAGGCATCGTGCGGCATCTGCTTCATCCCGACGACCGCGCCCATGAAGGGGATGAACAGCGGCGCCGAGGCGGGGATCCCCTGCCGGCGCAATTCCGCGACGTGGCCGAGCTCGTGGATGAGGATCAGGACGACGAAGCCGGCGGCGAACTTCCAGCCCCAGAGCCACGCGTAGGCCGCCATGGAGACGAGCATCGTCCCCGAGGTAGCGAAGATCTTGAGCTTCAGGAGGACGAGCGCGGCGGCCTTGAACTTCAGGGCGAGCGCGAGCACCACCCCAGCCGGGGCGGCCAGCTTCCGGAACAGGCGACCGAGGTCGGTTCCGGGGTGGATCGGGTCGTAGGGACGGAGCTCGGTGTCGGGCTCCGGCGCAGCGTGGCTCACACAGTCATCGTAGCCGTGCCGTTCCCCACCGCCGTGCCCCGTTGTAGGGGCCGGATCTCATCCGGCCCGCCCTGCGACGGTCGGCGAGCCCGGGCTCAGGAGCCTCTGCCGATCCACTCCTCGCCGCTGTCGTAGACCTCCTTCTTCCAGAGCGGCACGGTCTCCTTGAGCGTGTCGATCGCGTCCTTGCACGCGGCCAGCGCGTCGGCCCGGTGCGGCGCCGACACGGCGATAGCGACGCTCGTCTCCCCGATCCCGACCCGGCCGATCCTGTGGGCGATCGCGACCTCGCACAGGTCGTAGCGCTCCTTGAGCTGTTGTGCGATGCGGGTCATCTCCTGCTCGGCCATGCCCTCGTACGCCTCGTACTCGAGGTACTCGACGGTGCGGCCGCGCGACTCCACGCGCGTCGTTCCGACGAACGTCGCAACGGCGCCCGCCTGCCGGTCGGCCACCTCCGCCACGACGGCGCCGAGGTCGATCGGGTCGGAGGTGAGACGGAACGCTCCGCCGGACACCGGCGGGATGACCGCGAGCTCGTCGCCGTCCTCGAGCTCGTGCTCGGCCGCCACGTACTCCTTGTTGACCGCGTAGAGCAGGCCGGGTGGCTCGGCACCGAGCTCGGGCAGCGTCGCCCACACGTCGCCGACCCGGGCGCCCTCGGGGAGCTCGAGCTCGCGCTCGGCCGTCCCTGCGAGCTCACGCAGGGCCGCGAACAGCCTGACGCGCACCCGCATGCCGCCAGCGTATCGGCCGCCCGACCTAGGCCGAAACGGGCGCCGCCCGTGATCGGGGCCGTGAAGCGGCCGGCAGGCCGCGTTTACCAGGCGAGGCGACACGGGGCCGGATGAGATCCGGCCCCTACACTCCCTTACCGTGACCGCAATCGAGGTCGAGGGGCTCGACAAGACCTATCCGAAAGGCGTCCAGGCGCTCGACGGCCTCAGTTTCGCCGTCGAGGAGGGCATCGTGTTCGGGCTGCTTGGACCGAACGGCGCCGGCAAGTCCACGACGGTGAAGATCCTCGTGACGCTCTCCAAGCCGGATGCCGGGGAGGCTCGGGTCGCCGGGCACGACGTGGTGCGGGAAGCCGATGCCGTGCGCCGGTCGATCGGCTACGTGTCGCAGGCGTCCGGCGTCGACGTACACGCGACGGCGCGGGAGAACCTCTTCCTGCAGGGGCGGGTCCAGCGCGTCCCCCAGACCGAGCTGCGCCGGCGCGTGGACGAGCTGCTCGACACCTTCGGGCTCGAGGATGTCGCCGATCGCATCGTGCGGACGTACTCGGGGGGGATGAAGCGCCGGCTGGACGTCGCGCTCGGGCTCGTCCACAGGCCGAAGGTGCTCTTCCTCGACGAGCCGACTACCGGGCTCGACCCGGAGGCGCGGGCGGCGATGTGGGAGGAGCTCGAGCGGCTCGCGGAGACGGAGCAGCTGACGATCCTGCTGACCACGCACTACCTGGAGGAAGCCGACCGCCTCGCCCGGCGGATCGCGATCGTCAGCCGCGGCCGAATCGTCGTCGAAGGCGAGCCGGAGGAGCTCAAGCGGGGGTTGCTCGGCGACGCCGTCACCTTGGAGCTCGCGGACGGGAACGCGGACGCGGCCGCCGGCGTGGTCGCGCGGCTCGGCGCGGTCGAGGAGGCCATCGTGGATGGGAGGCACCTGCGGGCCCGGGTCGAGGAGGGCGCCCAGGCCGTTCCGACGATCCTCTCCGCGCTGGAGGCCGACGGGATCTCGGTCGCGGCGGTGACGGTCTCGCGACCGTCGCTCGACGACGTCTACCTCCACTACACGGGCCGCGACTTCCGGGCCGAGGACGAGGCCGGCTCCTCCGAGCAATGACCGCAGCGATCAGAGACACGTTTTCGCTGCTGGTCCGCCACCAGCGGAACTTCATCCGGCAGCCGATCTGGCTCGTCTTCGCGCTGACGCAGCCGATGTTCTGGCTGCTGCTCTACAGCCAGCTCTTCCGCCGGATCGTCGATCTCCCGGGCTTCGCCACCGACTCGTACGTCCAGTTCCTGACTCCCGGGGTGGTCGTGATGACGGCGTTCTTCGGCGCCACCTGGTCCGGCATGTCGATGATCGACGACCTCGACCGGGGCGTCGATACAACGCTTCCTCGCCACCCCGGCGCGGCGAGGTGCGTTGATCGCCTCCCAGGTCCTGCACACGGCGATCCTCTGCTGCGATCCAGACGGTGATCATTCTCGGCACGGCATGGCTGCTCGGCGCGAGGGTCGAGCGGGGCGCCGGCGGGTGGCTCGTGATCATCGCGGCCGCGGCGCTCGTCGGGGCAGGCTGGGCCGGGATCTCCCACGGGATCGCGCTCATCGTCCGGCGGGAGGAGCCGCTGATCGCGATCCTGAACTTCTTCGGCCTGCCGCTGACGTTCATCTCGGCGATCCTGATCACCGAGTCGCTCATGCCCGACTGGATGCAGTGGGCGGCGCGGTTCAACCCCGTCAACTGGGGTGTCGTCGCCGCACGGGAGATGTCGAGCGTCCAGACGGACTGGAGCCGTGCCGGCCTCTACCTCGGCCTGCTCGCTGCCTTCGCCACCGCAACCTGCCTGCTCGCGAGCCGGGCCTTCGAGTCCTACCGCCGAACGCTCTAGGCCGCTCGTGGAGGGGCCCGCCCAGCGGGCCCCGTTCACTTGGGCCGAGCCCGGCCCTGTCCGGTCGCCCAACCGCCCGTAAGGAATCCCGTGCCCGCGGCCGGAGGCCGCGGTATGGGGCTAGCCCGGAACAGCCGGAGGCTGGTTTGGGCGGGGAGCGGCCGGAGGCCGCGATTACCGGGCTATCCGGAAACGGCTGAGCTAGGTCCTGCCTCCGGCCGGCTCATGAGAGCCGTTCTGGGCGACCACGCAGATCACCTGGCCCGTGCGGACCGGCTCTCCCGAGCGGACGGAGAGCGCGGTCACGACGCCCCGCCGGTGCGCCGTGATCTCGTTCTCCATCTTCATCGCCTCGACGATGCAGATCACCTGGCCCTCGCGCACCTCGTCACCCTCGGCGACCTGCACGGCCAGCACGGTGCCCTGCATCGGACTGACGACGGCCTCCCTGGCAGCGGCGTGCCCGTCACCGTCCTCGGTGCGGTCCCGCCGCCGCCTGGCGAGCTCGGCGAACGGCGGCTCGGGTGCGACGAGAGTCACCTCGAACCGCCGCCCGTCCACCTCGGCGAGGACGACCCGCTCACTCCCGGACGCGGCGTGCGCCGTGGCCGGCAGGCCGTGCGAGGACGGCGCCTGCGCCCCCGCCCGCTCGGAGATCTCGCTCTCGACGAGCCCGTGGCAGGTTGCGCCCTCGATGAAGCAGGGGTGGGTGAGCAGCGCCTTGTGGAAGCCGATCAGCGTCGTCACGCCTTCGACGGTGAACTCGTCCAGGGCGCGCAGCATGCGTCTCCGGGCGGTCTCGCGGTCCCGGTCCCAGACGATGAGCTTGGCGATCAGCGGGTCGTAGAGGCCCGAGACCACGGAGCCCGCGATCACCCCGGAGTCGACTCTGACTCCCGGCCCCGCCGGCTCGCGGTACGCGGTGATCGACCCGGGCGAGGGGAGGAAGCCGTTGGCAGGGTCCTCCGCGTTGATCCTGCACTCGATCGCGTGGCCGGCGAAGCGAACGTCTTCCTGGCGAAACGAGATGGGCTCGCCTGCGGCGATCCGGATCTGCTCCTGCACGAGGTCGATGCCGGTGACGAGCTCGGTGACCGTGTGCTCGACCTGGATCCGGGTGTTCATCTCGAGGAAGTAGTAATTCCCGTCGGCGTCGAGCAGGCCTTCGATCGTCCCGGCCGATCGGTAGCCGGCGGCCCGAGCCGCCGAGACGGCGATCGCTCCGATTCGCTCGCGCAGCGCGTCGTCGACGGCCGGCGACGGCGACTCCTCGACGAGCTTCTGATGGCGGCGCTGGATCGTGCAGTCGCGCTCGCCGAGGTGGACGACGCTGCCGTGAGCGTCTGCCAGCACCTGAACCTCGACATGGCGGGGGTCCGCGATGTACTTCTCGACGTAGACGGTCGAGTCAGAGAAGTACGCCTCGCCCTCGCGGCGCGCGGAATGCAGGGCCCGCTCGGCCTCGTCCGGTGAGGCGACGACCTTGAGCCCTTTCCCGCCGCCGCCGGCCGACGCCTTGACGGCGAGCGGCCAGCCGAGCTCTGCGCCGAGACGCACGATGTCCTCGGACGACTCGACGGGGTCGGTGGTCCCGGGCACGATCGGCACGCCCGCGTCCCGCATGAGCGCTCGCGCTGCGGTCTTCGACCCCATCGCCTCGATCGCCTCGGGCGGCGGGCCGATCCAGGTGAGGCCCGCGTCCTCGACGGCACGCGCGAAGGCGGCGTTCTCCGCCAGGAAGCCGTACCCGGGATGGATCGCCTTGGCACCGGCGCGTCTGGCCGCTTCGACGATGCGTTCGCCCGCGAGGTAGCTCTCGGCGGGCGCCCCGGCGCCGACGCAGTAGGCCTCGTCGGCAGCTGTCACGTGGAGCGCTGCCCGGTCGGCCTCCGAGTACACCGCCACCGTTCCGATGCCGAGCTCTCGGAGCGCACGGAACACTCTGATGGCGATCTCGCCGCGGTTGGCGACGAGGACTTTGTCGAAGGCCGTCACGGTCCGGCGTATTCTCCCAGTGAGAGCATGACGTTCGCCGACCAGCTCACCGTCGGGCGCGCCCTCGCCGTGCCGGTCGTGGTGATTCTCTTCAGCTGGGACTTCCCCGGCCACGCCTACTGGGGCACGGCCGTGTTCTGCATCGCGATGCTGACCGACCAGGTCGACGGCTGGTTCGCGCGGCGCGCCGGCAAGACGACCGATCTCGGGCGGATACTCGACCCGGTGGCGGACAAGATCCTGGTGATGGCGTCGCTGATCGTGCTCGTGCCCGTCTTTCCGGCGTGGATGGTCTCGGTCATCGTTGCCCGCGAGTTTCTCGTCTCCGGGCTGCGGCTGGCCGCGCTCGAGCGCGGGGTGGTCGTCGCGGCGAGAGACCTCTCGAAGCTGAAGACCTGGGCCCAGGGCATCGCTGTCACGCTCGGCGGGCTCGCGCTGGCCGGCGCCTTCAGCGACGACGTCGCCTGGTGGGGGCTGCTCGTCGCCCTCGTCCTGACCCTGGCCTCGGGCCTCGACTACGCGCGGGTCGCGCCCGCGCTCCTGCGTGGGCGTCAGCCTGCGTAGCTTTCGGGCCGGGGACGCGGACGCCGTCCTCCGGCTCTCGCGCCGAGCGCAGACGCGCGAGGAGGAGCAGGTCGGCACACCACTCTGGTCGACGCGCGAGGAGCTCGACGCCGAGCTGTCCGGGCTCGAGCGTGCGCCGGAGGAAACCCTTCGTGTGGCCGAGGACGAAGGGACCGTTGCCGGCGTCGGCGGCCTCGAGCTGGAGGACGAGGCGCTCGTGTTCGGGCCGCTCGTGTCTCCTGCCTTTCGGGGCCGCAAGGTGGGCCGGACCCTCCTCGCAGCCTCGATCGACCTGGCGCGGGCGAGAGGTCTGGACCGGCTCGTCGCGTCGATCGGCGCCAGGAACCTCGGCGGACGCCTGATGCTCGAGAAGAACGGCTTCGAGCCGCTAGGCGGGCCGGTCGTCGTCTACCGGCTGCTTCCCGGTTCGCACCGCCGCATGGAGCGGCCGACCCACCCGGACGTGATGACGCGGCTCGCGGGCCACGACGACCAGGGGGTCGTGCTCGACCTCTGTCACGAGTGCCTGGCGCGCAGCGCGCTCTCCGACGAGGTCTGGGCCCGCTCGGTCGACCGCGGCCAGGTCCGCCTCGCCGAGGAGGACGGCGAACCGGTCGCGGTGGTGCGCATCAATCCGTCGCGCCGGCGGGTCTTCCACGGTGTCACCGAGGCGGCCAGGGCGCGGGGCGTCGGCGGTTACGTCCTTTCGCAGTCGCTCGAGGAGTACTGGCGTGAGCACCCGGCCGACGAGCTGAGGTTGACTGTCCCGGTGGAGAACGTTCCGGCGAGCCGCCTCTACCGTCATCAGGGCTTCGCGCCCTGGCTCTTGCTGCAGCCGTTCGAGCTCGCTTTATAACCGCGGCCTTCGGCCGCTCTTGGGCGGGTCGCGGCCGGCCGAGCCGGCCGCTCGGCCGCTGGGCTTGCGGCCGCCTGTTGGCGTCGCGCTGCGCGGCCTGCGCCCGAGCCGGCCGCTCAGCCGCCTAGGTTGCGTCCTTCGTTAGCCGCGGTCGGCCGGGCAGGGTCGTCGAGGGCTTCGCGAAGCCCCTCGGCCCACCAGCCTCCGGGCTCGGCGCCGCCGTCGAGCAGGCCGGCAGCGGTGAGCGCCTGGAGCAACGCTGCCCTTTCGTCCGGCGTCGGCGCCGGCCGGATCTCGAGCACTACACCCTCACCCGAACGGGTCATGGCATAACCCTAAAGGGGGAGGACGATCTCGCCGATATGGAGGGCAGATGCGCCGTGCGCTCCTGATCGCCGCCCTCCTGCTCGTCCTCACGATTGCCCCCTCGGCGCTGGCCGCCAGGACGTCGTGGGCACAGAACGAGATCGAGACCGTCGTCGCCGCGGGGCTCATGGCGCCCAGCCCGGCCGAGTTTCGCCCCGACGACGCCCTCACGACCGCCGAGCTCGCCGAGCTGACGGCGATGCTCGGTGGCACCGTCGGCGTTGCTGCTGACCCCACGCGGCCCGTGCAGGTGAAGGAGCTCGACGCCGTTCTGGTGCGGCTGTTCAAGCTCGGTCCCGTTGCGAAGCACGTTCGCTCGGCGCTCGTCGCGGCGGGCCTCAAGCCGCCGGCGTACGCCGGGACGGAGGTCGTCGCGCGGTTGCTGGGCTTGCGGCTCAACCATCCGGAGGCGCTCGACGCGATCGAGCTCGGGCCGAGGGACGCGGTGACGCGCGCCGAGGCCGCGTACTCCGTTGCGCGCGCGCTCGCGCTTCGCGCGGCCGGCAACGCAGCGCGACATCGCCGCTCCGGCCGCAGCACTGCAGCTACCGGAGCTGTCGGACTGGCAGCGGCGGGTGCTCACGCGCGCCGTGCGCTTCGTCGGCTACCCGTACATCTGGGGCGGCTCATCGGAGCAGCGACAGGCGCCGTTCGGGAAGGACGTGCCCGGCGGCTTCGACTGCTCGGGCTTCGTCTGGCGGGTGTACAAGCTCGAGCCGTTCGCGGACGCACCCGGCCTCGCCGAGACGTTGCAGGGGCGCACGACGTACGCGATGAGCGGCGAGGTCGCGCCTGCCGAGCGCATCGACTACGACGCCGTCGAGGCCGCCGACGTCCTCTTCTTCGGAGACAAGGGCCCGAAGTCGAAGCCGTCGCAGGTCGGCCACATGGGTCTTCCTCGGCAACGGCTGGTTCGATTCACTCGTCGAGCCGCGGCGTGACGATTCTGCCGCTCGAGGGTTGGTATGCGGATCGCTTCGCCTGGGCCCGCCGGCCGCTCGCCGAGGCCGGGCTTGCAGAATTCTGAGTCACCCGGACAGGGGACTCCGCATCACCCATCCGGGCGATGCCGCTCGGCGGGGCCGGGGCGATACTGGCCTCACGTCCGTCCTACCCCGGGGCTGCCGTGATCACGCTACGACATCGCCGCCCTGCGGCTGACAGCTCGCGAAGGCACTCCGCCCGCACAGCATCTCGCGCTCGCATCGTTCGCGGTCGCGGCCGTTGCGGGCCTCACCGCGTTCGCGTACGCGACGAGGCGGCTGTGACGCTCCTGCTGGCGGCTGTCGTCCTGGCGCCCGCGGTCGCGGTCGCCATCTACGGCCTCTTCGCGTCCCGAACCGTCGAGACCATGCGTCTGGCGTTGACCGACCCGCTGACGGGGCTCGGAAACGCACGCCACTTCCTCGAGCGGCTCGAGCGCGACCTCGACCGGGCCGACGCCGACGGTGTACCGCTCGCCCTCTGCCTGATCGACGTCGACGATTTCAAGCGCGTCAACGACCGCTTCGGCCATCCCGCCGGGGACGGAGTCCTCGTCGAGGTGGCAACGTGCCTTCGGGGGGGAGAGGCGTTCCGGCTCGGCGGCGACGAGTTCGCGCTCCTGCTGCCGCGACGCGACGTGCCGCAGGCGACCGCGATCGCCGAATCGGTCCTGAGCCGCATCGCCGGCAGCGAGTTCCCACACGGCGGCGCCGTCACGGCCTCGGCGGGAATCGCCATGTATCCGGCCGCCGGGACCGAGCGGGGAGGGCTCGTGCGCGCCGCCGACCGGGCGCTCTACCACGCGAAGTGCGTCGGGAAGGACTGCGTGAAGCTGTTCACGCCCGGCATCACGGCGCCCGACGAGCCCGCAGCGCTGCCGGCAGAGGCGCGCCAGACGGCGTTCCTCATGGCCGCGCGCAGCCTCGCGCGCGCGATTGCGGCGCGCGATGTCCGCGGGTACGGGGACGGCAAGAAGGTCGGCGACGTGGCAGCGCGCATCGCCACCCGTATGGGTCTCAGCGCGGAGCACGTCGAGCTCATCCGGCTCGGTGGGCTGCTCAGCGACATGGGCAAGCTCGCGCTGCCCGACGACGTTCTCCAGAAGCCCGGCCCGCTGACGGATCAGGAGCGGGAGGCGGTGCAGCGCCATCCGGAGATCGGCTTCGAGATGCTCGACTCGCTCGGCGCCGATCCTGTGGCTACCTGGATCCGCTACCACCACGAGCGCTGGGACGGGCGCGGCTATCCCGAGCGGCTCTCGGGTGAGCGGATCCCGCTCGGCGCCCGCATCCTGTTCGTCGCCGACGCGTTCGAGGCGATGACGAGCGACCAGACCTGGCGGCCGAGGTTGACCGTCGAGGAGGCGCTCGCCGAGCTCGAGCGCTGCGCCGGGACGCAGTTCGACCCGGCGGTCGTCGCCGCGCTCGTCGACGAGCTGGGCGGATCCGGCGCGCTGCCGAAGGTCGTCGGCGCGTAGCGAGCAGGCCGGGCCGCTTCCCGCCAGAGACCAGCCTCCGGCTGTTTCGGGCTAAAGCGGGATGTTCCCGTGCTTGCGCTGGGGCCGGCGCTCGCGCTTGGTCAGCGCGGTGCGCAGGGCGTCCACGAGCATCGGGCGGGTGCGCCGCGGCTCGATGACGTCGTCGACGTAGCCGCGCTCGGCCGCCGTGTACGGGTTCGCGAACTGCGCCTTGTAGTCCTCGATCAGCTCGGCGCGCCGCGCGGCGGGATCGTCGGCCTGCTCGAGCTCCTTGCGGAAGACGATGTTGACCGCGCCCTCGGGGCCCATCACGGCGACCTCTGCGGTCGGCCAGGCGAAGTTGAAGTCGGCGCGGATGTGCTTCGAGCTCATGACGTCGTAGGCGCCGCCGTAGGCCTTGCGCGTGATGAGGGCGATCTTCGGGACGGTCGCCTCGCAGTACGCGTACAGGAGCTTGGCGCCGTGCCGGATGATGCCGCCCCATTCCTGGGCTGTGCCCGGGAGGAAGCCTGGAACGTCGACGAAGGTGACGAGCGGGATGTTGAAGGCGTCGCAGAAACGGACGAAGCGCGCGCCCTTGACGGAGGAGTCGATGTCGAGCGTCCCGGCGAGAGCACGCGGGTTGTTCGCCACGATCGCCACCGGGGTGCCGCCGAGCCGCGCGAAGCCGCAGACGATGTTCTCCGCCCAGAGCTGGCTGGATCTCGAGAAAGTCGCCGTCGTCGACCACGCGCCTCGATCACGTCGCGCATGTCGTACGGCTTGTTCGGGTTGTCCGGGATGATCGAGTCGAGCTCGGGGTCCTCGCGGTCGGGCGGGTCGGAGGGCTCGAAGAACGGCGGCGGCTCGGCGTTGTTCTGCGGCAGGAAGGAGAGGAGGTAGCGCGCGTCCTCGAGCGCCTCGGCCTCGCTGCGCGCGGCGAGGTGGGCGACGCCCGACTTCGAAGCATGCGTCGCGGCGCCCCCGAGCTCCTCGAACGTCACGTCCTCGCCGGTCACGGTCTTCACGACCTCGGGGCCGGTGATGAACATGTACGAGGTCTCCTTGACCATGAGCACGAAGTCGGTCATCGCCGGCGAGTAGACGGCGCCGCCGGCGCAGGGCCCCATGACCAGGCTGATCTGGGGGATGACGCCGGAGGCCTGCACGTTGCGCCAGAAGATCTCCGCGTAGCCGCCGAGCGAGACGACGCCCTCCTGGATGCGCGCGCCTCCCGAGTCGTTGATCCCGATCAGAGGGCACCCGTACTTGAGCGCCAGGTCCATGACCTTGCAGATCTTCTCGGCGAACGCCTCGGACAACGTGCCGCCAAAGACCGTGAAGTCCTGCGAGAAGACGAAGACCTTGCGGCCGAAGATCGTCCCGTGGCCGGTGACGACGGCGTCGCCCCAGGGCCGGCGGTCCATCATCCCGAAGTGCGGGTTGCGGTGGCGGACGAAGCGGTCGAGCTCGACGAAGCTGCCCGCGTCGAGCAGCTGCTCGAGCCGCTCGCGGGCGAGCAGCTTGCCCCGCTCCCGCTGCCGCTCGACGGAGCCGGGATCGCCCGCGTGCGAGGCCTCCTCTCGCAGGCGGGCGAGCTCTTCGAGCTTGCCCTCCGTCGAGCCGGGCGCACCTTCCGCCTGCGGACGATCGTCCGTCGTGGCCATCGTGTGAGCTTACTCCGGCAGGAGGAGGCAATTGCTCCACCGACGTGCGAATCCGGCACATGTCCGCGCGCCATCCGCGCGACGTCAGGGCCTACCGTGCGGTCCGGGTGGCGGGTCGGGGAGGGATCCCCTCCCAGGGTGGGGGTGTGGGCCGGCCCCGGCGAGCTACGGCGCCGCGTGCGCGTCGTAGGTGCCGAAGACCTCGCGCAGCGCGTCGCAGATCTCCCCGACCGTGCACTGCGCGGCCAGGGCGGCGCGCATGGGCGGCAGCAGGTTCGCCGTCGCCTCGCGCGGTCTCCTGAACCTGCCGCAGAGCTGCCTCGCGCCGCGGGCCCGTCGCGCTCGGCACGAAGGCGCCGGGTGCGCTCGATCTGGCGCCGCTCCGCCTCGGGGTCGAGGCTGTGCAGCTCCACCTCCGCCTCCTCGCCCTCGACCTGGAAGCGGTTGACGCCCACGATGACGCGGTCGCCGGTCTCGACCTCCCGCGCGTAGCGGAAGGCCGCTTCCTCGACCTCGGCCTGCACGAACCCCTGCTCGACGGCGGCGACGGCGCCGCCGAGCTCGTCCACCCGGCCGATCAGCTCGCGGGCCCGCTCCTCGAGCTCCCGCGTGAGCGACTCGATGAAGTACGAGCCGCCGAGGGGGTCGGCGGTGTCGGTCGTGCCCGCCTCGTGCTGGAGGATCTGCTGGGTTCGGAGCGCGATCTGCGCCGAGCGCTCCGTGGGGAGCGCGAGCGCCTCGTCGTAGCCGTTCGTGTGCAGCGACTGCGCGCCGCCGCAGACCGCCGACAGGGCCTGGACGGCGACGCGCACGACGTTGTTCTCGGGCTGCTGGGCCGTGAGAGTCGAGCCTCCGGTCTGGGCGTGGAAGCGGAGAGCCTGGGCACGGGGGTTCGTCGAGCCGAAGCGCTCGCGCATGATCTGAGCCCACAACCGTCGCGCTGCCCTGAACTTGGCGACCTCCTGGAAGAAGTGGTTGTGCGCGTTGAAGAAGAACGAGAGTCGCTCGCCGAACTCATCGGGTGACAGGCCCGCCGCGACGGCCGCCTCGCAGTACGCGATGCCGTTCGCCAGCGTGAACGCCAGCTCCTGAACCGCCGTCGCTCCCGCCTCGCGAATGTGGTAGCCGGAGATCGAGATCGTGTTCCAGCGAGGCAGGCGCTCCCGGCAGTAGGCGAAGAGGTCCGTCGTGATGCGCATCGAGGGCCGCGGCGGGAAGATGTAGTTCCCGCGCGCCGCGTACTCCTTGAGGATGTCGTTCTGGACGGTGCCCCTGAGTCGCTCGCCCGGGACGCCCTGCCGCTCGGCGACCAGCTCGTAGAGGAGGAGCAGCAGCGACGCCGGCGCGTTGATCGTCATCGACGTCGAAACCTCGTCCAGCGGGATCTCCTCGGAACAGCAGCTCCATGTCGGCGATCGAGTCGATCGCGACCCCGGAGCGCCCGACCTCGCCGGCGGAGCGCTCGTGATCCGAGTCGTAGCCGAGCTGGGTAGGAAGGTCGAACGCGACCGACAGGCCGGTCTGGCCCCGCTCGAGCAGGTACCGGAAGCGGGCGTTCGTCTCCTCGGCGGAGCCGAACCCCGCGTATTGGCGGATCGTCCAGGGCCTCCCCCGGTACATGTCCGGGTACGGGCCGCGGGTGTACGGGAACTCGCCGGGCGGCTCGAGCTCGAGCCCGCCCACGTCCTGCGCCGCGTAGACCGGCTTGACCTCGATCCCGGAGTCTGTCAGTCGCCGGTCGGCTCGCGGCCACAGACTCAGTCGACGACGAACGTGAGCTTCAGGTGGACGTGGAAGCTGGCGACCTTGCCGTCCTCGATGTTCGCCTCGATGGCGTCGACGTAGACGTGCTGGATGTTGCGCAGGGACTCGCCCGCCTTCGCGACGCCCTCCTTGACGGCGTCCTCGATGCTCGAGCCCGTCGCCGTCAGCTCCACGATCTTCGCGACCGACATGCCTGCCTCCCTGAGTCGGCGTGAGTACGGTCCCGGAAGGATAGACGTCGTATCACGAATGGTTCCGCGGGGCCGGGGACGCCGGGACGCGTAGACTCCCGGCCGGCGTGGACCTCTACGAGTACCAGGGCAAGGAGCTCTTCGCGGAGATTCGGGATCCCCGTCTCCGAGGGCCGCCCCGCCGCGACGCCCGAGGAAGCCCGCGCGGCGGCCGCCGAGCTCGGCGGGCAGGTCGTCGTCAAGGCTCAGGTGCTGACGGGCGGGCGCGGCAAGGCCGGCGGGATCAAGCTGGCGGCGACGCCCGACGAAGCGGAGCAGCGCGCCGCGGAGATCCTCGGGCTCGACATCCGAGGTCATGTCGTCCGCAAGCTGTGGATCGAGCGCGCCTCGGAGATCGCGCGCGAGTACTACCTCTCGCTCACGTTCGACCGGAGCGAGAAGCAGTCGCTCTTCATGTTCACGACCGAGGGCGGCATCGACATCGAGGAGGTGGCCGCACGATCGCCCGAGCGGCTCGCGCGCCTGCACGTCGACCCGCTCGTCGGCTTCCAGCCCTACCAGGCCCGCTGGCTCGCCTTCACCGGCGGCCTCGGTGACGCCGACGAGCAGAAGCAGCTGGCCGCGATCGCGGAAAAGCTCTACCGGGCCTTCGTCGAGTGCGAGGCGATGCTCTGCGAGATCAACCCGCTCATCGTCACGCCGGAGGGCGAGCTGCGTGCGCTCGACGCCAAGGTGACGATCGACGACAACGCCCTGTACCGCCACCCCGACCTGGCCGAGCTGCGCGATCCCGAGGCGTTGCCGCCGCAGGAGCGCCTGGCCAAGGAGCGCGGCCTCGCCTACGTGAAGCTCGACGGGGACATCGGCATCCTCGGCAACGGAGCAGGGCTCGTCATGTCGACGCTCGACGTCGTCGCGCAGGCCGGCGGGCAGCCCGGCCAACTTCTGCGACGTCGGCGGCGGCGCGAAGGCCGAGGAGATCGTCTCCGCGCTCGAGGTGATCACGGCCGATCCGGTCAAGGCCATCCTCTTCAACATCTTCGGCGGCATCACCCGAGGGGGCGAGGTCGCGCGCGGGCTGCTCGAGGCGCTCGACCGCATGGCGATCGCCGTGCCGGTCGTCGTGCGCCTCGACGGCACGGAGGCAGAGGAAGGACGCCGGCTCCTCGCCGAGGCGGCACATCCGAACATCCACCCGGAGGCGACGATGCTCGATGCAGCCCGGCGTGTCGTGGAGCTGGCGCGATGAGCTCGGTCTGGGACGAGCGGGCCGAGGTCTACCGCCAAAGCGAGGCTCACCGTGAGGGCGCAGATCTCGACCTCGTCGTCGAGTGGGCGCTCGGCGCTCGAACTGCGCTCGACGTCGCCACGGGCGGGGGGCATGTGGCCCGGCGGTTCCGGGAAGCGGGCCTCGAGGTGACGAGCTGCGATCCGTCCCCGGCGATGCGGCCCGACGTCGTCTGCCGAGCCGAGGAGCTGCCGTTCCCTGACCGGAGCTTCGACGTCGCGGCCTGCAGGCTGGCCGCGCATCATTTCGAGGACGTCGCCGCCGCCGTGCGGGAGCTTGCCCGCGTGAGCCGCGAGCGCGTGCTCGTCGTCGACACGCTGTTCGCGGGCGAGGACGAGGAGCTGGCGGAGCGCTTGCGTGACCCGTCGCACGTTCGCGACTACAGCGAGGCCGAGTGGCGCGCGATGCTCGAAGAGGCGGGGCTGCGCGTGGAGGAGGTGCGCGTCACGGACGGGTCGCTCGCGTTCGATCCCTGGCTCGAGCGTGCGGGGTGCAAGGGCGACGCCGCAGCGCAGGTCCGAGAGCTGCTGGCCGGTCGGATGCAGGGTGACAGGGTGCGCTTCGAGCGGATCTGCCTCAGGGCGCGGAGGGAGCCGGCCTGATGGCGATCATCGTCGACACCGGCACTCGGCTGGTCGTCCAGGGCATCACGGGTCGCGAGGGCACCTTCCACGCGCTGCGCAACAAGGCCTACGGGACGAACGTCGTCGCCGGGGTGACGCCGGGGAAGGGCGGCGAGTCGGTCGACGGAGTCCCGGTGTTCGACTCGGTGCGCGAGGCCGTCGCCGAGACCGGTGCGAACACGACCATGGTGCTCGTGCCGGCCCGGTTCGCGGCGGACGCCGTCTACGAGGCCGTCGATGCCGGCGTCGGCACGGTGATCTGCATCACCGAGGGCATCCCCGCTCACGACATGCTTCGCATCTACAACTACATCCGGCCGCGCGGCGTGACGATGATCGGCCCCAACTGCCCGGGCGTCCTGTCACCCGGCAAGGCGAACGTCGGAATCATCCCGGCCGAGCTCTTCACGCCCGGCACGGTCGGGCTCGTCAGCCGCTCCGGCACGCTCACGTATCAGATCGGCAACGAGCTGACACAGCTCGGTATCGGTCAATCGACTATCGTCGGAATCGGGGGGACCCCGTCGTGGGGTCGTCGTTCGTCGACGTCCTCGAGCGTTTCGAGGCCGACCCCGAGACCGAGCTCGTGATCATGGTCGGCGAGATCGGCGGCTCGGAGGAGGAGAAGGCCGCCGCCTACATCGGCGCCTCGATGACGAAGCCCGTCGTCGGCTACATCGCGGGTGTCACGGCGCCGCCCGGGAAGACGATGGGTCACGCCGGCGCCATCATCTCCGGCTCGGCGGGCACCGCCAAGGCCAAGCAGGAGGCGCTCGAGTCACACGGCGTCCGCGTCGGGGCGAACCCGACCGAGGCGGCGCAGCTCGTCGCCGCGTTACGCAACGAGCCGGCGAAGCCGTCAGCCGGCGGCTGAGACGGCCGGCTCGGCCGGCCGCGACCCGCCGAGAGCGGCCGCAGGCCGCGGTTATCAGCGGGCCGGTCACGCACGAGTCGGCGAAGCCGGCTCAGCCTGACGGGAGCGGCCGGCTGGCCGGCCGCGACCGTGGAGGGCTGGCGAGGTCGACCGAGGCGCTGCGCCGCCGACCGTCGCGAGTAGGATGGCTGCGATGGACGTGATCACCTTCGCCCGCGGCAATCCGACCCCCGACATCCTTCCGGTCGACGCGTTCGGCGAGTGCGCACAGGCCGTCATCGCCCGCGAGGGTCGCACGATCCTCAACTACGGGCCGCCGTCGGGCTACGGGCCGCTGCGCGAGTGGATCGCAGAGCAGCACGGCGCGGCCGACCCGGCGCAGGTCGTCATCACGACCGGCTCGCTCTTCGGCTTCAACCTCGTCACCCGGCTCGTGTACGCGGATCCCGGCCGGGCCGTGGTCGAAGCCCCGAGCTACGACCGCACGATCGGCGTGCTGCGCAGCCTCGGCTCGACGATCGAAGGGGTTCCGCTGACCGACGACGGCCTCGACCTCGATCGCCTCGAGACGATCCTCGCGGAGGCCGAGGTGCCGAAGCTCGTCTACACGATCCCGACCTTCCAGAACCCGACCGGCAGGACGCTGTCGCTCGACCAGCGGCACGCGCTCGTGGAGCTCTGCCGGGCGAGGGGCGTGCTCCTCTTCGAGGACGACCCGTACCGGCTCGTGCGCTACGAGGGCGAGCCGCTGCCCAGCATGTACGAGCTCGCAGCCGGCAAGGGCGTCATCTTCTCGTCCTCGTTCTCCAAGACGGGGGCGCCCGGGCTGCGCGTGGGCTACCTGATCGTGCCGCCCGAGATGGTCAAGCCTCTCGAAGCGCTCGCGGCCTCGTCCTACATCGGGCCGCCGCTGCTCAACCAGGCGATGCTGCACGAGTTCATCGCGCGGGGCCTCTTCGAGCCGAACCTGGTTCACGTGTGCGCCGAGCTCAAGGCCCGCCGGGACGCGATGCTGGAGGCACTCGCGAAGGAGTTGCCGGAGGGGGCGTCGTGGAGCCATCCCGACGGCGGGTACTTCCTCTGGCTCGACCTTCCCGACGGGAGTCCGCGTCGGCGCCCTCTTCGAGCAGGCCGCCGAGGCCGGCGTCCAGTTCGTCAAGGGCACGGACTTCTACGCCGGCGAAGGGGGCGAAGAGTCGGCGCGCCTGGCC
This sequence comes from uncultured Thermoleophilia bacterium, assembly GCA_963780385.1. Taxonomy (GTDB): domain Bacteria; phylum Actinomycetota; class Thermoleophilia; order Gaiellales; family Gaiellaceae; genus CAWACA01. Next base: position 365,197 of record CAWACA010000028.1, read on the forward strand.
TTCAGCTTCTCCTCGCTCGACGAGATCCACGAGGGCGTGCGCCGTCTCGGCGCGCTCGTTCGGGACGCGGCAGCCGTCGCCGCGTAGGCGCGCGGTCTTACCCGGTCGACGGCCCGCTGTCGGTCGGCGGCGGCGCGCCGGAGCGCCAGTTCAGGTCCCGCAGCGCCTCGTCGAACGTCGCCACCGGCACGATCGCCAGGTCGTCGCTCGCATGCGCCTGGGCCTCGCGGGCGTTGCCGGTGGGAACGACCATGATGTCCGCGCCGGCGCGCTCCGCGCCGATCACCTTCTGCTCGATCCCGCCGATAGGCTGGACCGAGCCGTCGAGCGCGAGCTCGCCCGTGACGACGATCCGGCGGCCCTGGTCGATGTCGCCGCCCAGCTCGTCGATGATGTCGAGCGCGAATGCGAGGCCCGCAGACGGGCCTCCGATCGCGCCGGCGTCGATGTCGATGTCGATCGGCAGGTTGATCGAGGCCGCCTGCTGCACGACGACGCCGATCACGGCCCTTTCGGGGTCCTCCTCGGATGCCCGGGTGGTCAGCGTGTAATCCTTCTGCCCGCCCGAGCGCTGCACGGCGATCGTCACCTGGTCGCCCGGCTGGACGTCCGCGAATGCGTCGCGAAGCTCGTCGGGTGATTTCACCGGCTGACCCTCGGCCTCGAGGATCACGTCGCCCGGCTGCAGGCCGGCCTGGGCGGCCGGCGAGCCCGGCAGCACGAGCGAGATCTCCGCCCCGCTCGACTGCACGTTCACGTCGTAGCCGAGGTGCTGGAGGGCGACCGCCGCCGCGATCTGCTGCGAGCGGGTCATGTCGAGACGGTTTGATTGACGGCGCTGCTGCTCGCTCACTCCCTGCGGGTTGATGCGCTCCTCGGCGATGAGGTCGGCGCCCTCGTTGATCCGGGGGAAGAGCCGCTCGAGCAGATTGGCCTTGCGCACGAGGATGTCGACCATGTAGATGCCGCCGCCGCCTGGGGCGGCCTGGGTTCCGTCCGCCTGGTTCCCGTCCGCCCCTTCGCCCTCGACGGCGACGAGCGGATCGACCGGCTGGGCCTCGTCGGGCAGCAACAGGTACTGGCCGGAGGGAGCGAGCCAGAGGGCGAGCGTGAGCCCGCCGAGCACGACGATTGCGGCCACGAGGGAGCGGCGCCATGTGAACACGCGAGGTCGCACTCCCTTCGATCGTAGCTGCGGCGGGCCAGGCTGACGCCGAGCGACGCGATCGAGCCCCGGTCGAGGCCTTGCGGCCTGGCGGACAACGCGGCCTCGGGCCGCTTCTCGGCGCGGTCGCGCCGGCCGTGCCGCGACCGCGTCAGCCGCCCAGAACCGCTACGACCTCACGCACGGCGTCCGCGGAGCTCGCGAGCTCCGCGCGCTCCGAGTCGGTGAGGTCGAGCTCGATGATCCGCTCGACACCGGCCGACCCGAGCACGACCGGAACGCCCATGTAGAGGCCGTCGATCCCGTACTCGCCCTCGAGCAGCGCGGTGCACGGGAGCACCCGCTTCTGATCGAGGACGATCGACGCGACCATCTGCGCCGCGGCGGCGCCCGGTGCGTACCAGGCCGAGGTGCCGAGCAGGTCGACGACCTCGCCGCCGCCCTTCCGCGTGCGCTCGACCATCGCCTCGACTCGCTCCGCGGAGACGAGCTTCGTCAGCGGCACGCCGCCGACCGTCGTGGCGGACACGACCGGGACCATCTGGTCTCCGTGCCCCCCGAGCACGACGGTCTGCACGTCCCGGTCGGACGTGCCCGTCTCCCAGGCGATGAACGTGCGAAAGCGCGCGGTGTCGAGGATGCCGGCCATCCCGAAGACCCGCTCTCGCGGAAGCTTCGAGGCTCTCGCGGCCACGTGGCACATCGCATCGAGCGGATTCGTCACCACGAGGACGATCGCGTCGGGCGAGTGGGAGATCGCCTGCTCGGTGACGGACTTGACGATCGCCTCGTTCGTGGTCACCAGATCGTCGCGGCTCATCCCCGGCGAGCGCGGCCTGCCCGACGTGATGACGATCACGGCCGACCCGGCCGTCTCCTCGTAGCCGTTCGTGCCGACGATCTTCGCCTCGTAATCCAGGATCGGCCCGGCCTCGTCGAGATCGAGCGCCTTGCCCTGCGGCAGGCCCTCGATGATGTCGACGAGCACGACGTCCGCGTAGTCGCCCCGCGCGATCTCCTGCGTCGCCGTCGCGCCCACGTTGCCGGCGCCGACCACCGTGATCTTCGGTCTCATCCGTCCTCTGCTCCCGTCTTCGCCGTGACGGCCGCTGACTCTACCTGCGCGGCTCCTGACGGGGGCATTCAGGTAGATTCCGGGCTATGGACGAGGTCAAGGAAGGGCTCGAGGGCGTCGTCGCGTTCCGCACGGAGATCGCCGAGCCGGACCGCGAGGGAGGGTCGCTCAGGTACCGCGGCGTCGACATCGAGGAGCTCGTCGGCGTGAAGCCCTTCGAGCAGGTCTGGGGCCTGCTCGTCGACGAGTCGTTCCTCCCGGGCCTCGAGCCGGCGGATCCGTACGTCTACGAGGGCGCGACCGGCAATGCCATGGCCGACCTGCAGGCGGCCACCGCCCATCTCGGCGCCGAGTGGAGCCTCGGCAAGGTGATCGACATCGACGACGAGCAGGCGAAGCAGGACCTACGCCGGCTCTCGGCCACGATGATCTCGATCGTCGCGCAGTCGGCGCGTCTTGCCGACGGGCACACGACTTCGGTCCCCCGTGAGGTCATCGATCAGGGCGAGACGACCGCCGAGCGGTTCCTGCTCGAGTGGCGCGGCGAGGCCGACCCGAGGCACGTCAAGGCGATCGACACCTACTGGATCTGCACCGCCGAGCACGGCATGAACGCCTCGACGTTCACTGCGAGGGTCGTCACGTCAACCGGCGCCGACTGCGCCGCGTCGCTTTCGTCGGCCGTCGGTGCGCTGTCGGGGCCGCTGCACGGCGGCGCCCCGGCGCGGGTGCTGCCGATGCTCGACGCGGCCGCGGCTGCGCCGAGCGTCGAGGAGTACGTGAAGGGGCTGCTCGACAGGCACGAGCGGCTGATGGGCTTCGGCCATCGTGTGTACCGGGCCGAGGATCCGCGCTCCCGCGTCCTGCGCGCGACGGCGCACGAGCTGGGCTCGCCGAGAATCGAGACCGCCGAGGAGCTCGAGCGGGTTGCTCTCGCAGCACTCGCCGAGCGCCACCCGGAGCGCGTGCTCGCAACCAACGTCGAGTACTACTCCGCGGTCGTGCTCGACGTCGCCGAGATCCCCCCGGACCTCTGCCCGGCGATGTTCGCCTGCTCGCGGACCGGCGGCTGGTCCGCCCATATCCTCGAGCAGAAGCGGACGGGCCGGCTGATCCGGCCGTCTGCGGTCTATGTCGGCCCGTCGTCGCGCTCGCTCGCGAGCGTCTAGCCCTTCAAGGCGGTAAGGGGCGTTGGAGCTCGAGAGCGTCGCCGCCCGGGCCGCCGAGATCACCGACGAGCGAGAGCTGGCGCAGCTGCGCCACGCGGCCGACGAGGCGATCGAGGACGCCGCTCGCAGCGAGGACTTCCGGGTCCGCGCGGTCGCGTTCCGGGCGATCGGCCAGATGCGCTTCCGGGCGAAGACCGAGCTGCTGCGGCTCGGCCTCGAAGACGAGAGCCCGGCTTGCCGCGGGTCGGCGCTGCTCTCGCTCGAGCTGCTCTCCCGCGACCACCCGGGCGTCGTCAACGGAGCCCGGTCGCTGCTGCACACGCTCGCCAACGCCGACCCGAACGCCGCCGTTCGGCGCCTCGCTGTGATCGCGCTCAAGAACGGCTCTCCTCACTCGGACACGCTCGTCCTGCTCGATCACATCGCCGAGTCCGACGAGGAGGACCGCGAGCTCAGGGCGGCGGCGCAGCGTGTCTCCGAGACGTTGCGCAAGCGAGCACGGGCCCGGCCCGTGGGACGTCAGCGACCGTAGCTCAGTAGCGACGCTTGCGCGGCTCCCCCCGGATCCGCCGGGGAAGCTCGGCAAAGAACCGGTAGCGCGCTTTCGTGGCGATCTGCAGCGCGGACGAGCGATGCCGGTCGACGACGACGCCGTCGCGTAGCCGGGCGGCGAGCGAGGCAGGCTCGAGCGGGCCCGGAGGCACGGCGGTCACGCACTGGCCGATGTCCGGCGGCTCGTGCGCATCGCTCCCGGCCGCCGCCGGCAGGCCCTGCTCGCGCGCCCAGGCAAGCGCGCGGGCATCCGAGCGGCCCGTGAAGGGCCCGCCGTTGCGCACCTCGACGATGTCGACGAGCCGCCGCGCTGCGAGATCGTCCCTGACGTGCGCAGCGAGCGGCTTCCGGATGAACGGGTAAAAGGGGTGCTGCACGTACACGAGCCCTCCCTGGCCCCGGATCCGCTCGGCCGTCTCGACCGCGCCGAGCCCCGTCGGCACCGAATCGTGCAGGAAGAGGCCGATCAGCTCGCCGTCGGCCGTGTCGATCTCCATGCCGGCCACGACCCGGAACGAGGCCCGCTCGGCGAAGTCGAGCGCGCCGTCGATGCGGTTGTGGTCGGTGATGCCGAGCACGTCGAAGCGCCCGCCCGCGTGGGCGCGCTCGTAGTCCTCGAGCGTGTTGACCGCGTCGTAGGATCGATTGCTGTGGTTGTGGAGGTCGTAGAGCTCGAACCCAGGGGGCACTTCCGCCGTCATCAACCAGAATCTTGGCTACCTCGCACGGCGTGCGGGTGGGCGGCGAAGTACGTCTCCCGGCGACGGCGATCGGAAACGTGCGTATAGAGCTCGGTCGTGGAGAGGTCGGCGTGGCCGAGCATCTCCTGGACGCTGCGCAGGTCGGCCCCGCCCTCGAGCAGGTGCGTGGCAAACGAGTGCCGGAGAAGATGCGGGTGGACGCGCTCCGGGTCGAGCCCCGCGCGCTCCGCGAGCCGGCGGACGATCAGGAACGCGCCGGCGCGCGTCAGGGGCCCGCCCTGGGCGTTCAGGAACAGCTCGGGGCGGTGTCGCCGGTCCAGGTACGGGCGCCCACGTGCCAGGTAGCGCCGCAGCGCCTCCGTCGCCTCTCGCCCGAGCGGCACGAGGCGCTCCTTTTCTCCCTTCCCGAGCGGTCGCACGAGCCGCTCCGAGAGATCCACGCGCGCGCTGTCGAGTGAGACGGCCTCGGTGACGCGCAGCCCCGCCCCGTACAGCAGCTCGACGAGCGCGCGGTCGCGCAAGGCCCTCGGCGACACGCCGTTCGCCGCGTCGATGAGCCGCTCGACCTCTCCGGGCGAGAGCGTGCGCGGCAGACGCCGGTGGCGGCGCGGCAGCTCTACCTCGGCAGCCGGGTTGTCCGGACGCACGCCGAGCAGGACGAGGTGGCGGTAGAACGTCCTGGCGGCCGCCAGCCGGCGGGCCACGGAAGTCGAGGCGAGGCCCTGCGCTCGCAATCCGGCGCTCCAGCTCTCGATGTCGGTGCGGGTGGCGGCGGCCGGTGAGCGCGAGCCGAGGTGCGTCGCGAGGCCGGCGAGGTCCCGGCGGTACGCGTCCACGGTCCGCGGCGAGCGTCGCGCGGCGAGCAGCGCGAGGAAGGCCTCGACCTGCGGGTCGACCGCGGCTTCAGGCTCGCGGGTGGGCACGGTCGTAGACCTTCCGTAGGCGGCGGCCGTCAACGTGGCTGTAGATCTGCGTCGTGGACAGGGACGAGTGGCCGAGCAGCTCCTGGATCGTGCGCAGGTCGGCGCCTCCCTCGAGCAGGTGCGTCGCGAACGCATGTCGAAGCTGATGCGGGTTCGGCAGCAGCCGCCGCAGAGTCGACGTGTCGAGCGGCCGGCCGCGGACGGACAGGAAGAGGACGTCGACTGCTCCACGGGCGAGCTCCGGTCGCGCTTCGGCCAGGTAGCGCCGGAGCCAGTACGCGGCCTCCTCGCCCAGCGGCACGATGCGCTCCTTGTCCCCTTGCCGCGTACGCGTACCGCTTCCTGCTCGAAGTCGACGTCGACGAGCGTCAGGTCGGCCGCCTCCTGCGACCGCAGTCCGGCCGAGTAGACGAGCTCGAACAGGGCCCGGTTGCGCAGGGCAAGTGGCCGGCTGCCCTCGAGGCCGGCGAGCAGGGCATCAGTCTCCTTGGGAGTCGGCGACCGCGGCAGCCGTCGCGTCGAGCGGCCGGCCAGCGGGACGTCGGGCACCCGCGAAGGGCCGAGCGTCGAGCGCAGCAGGCTCCTGACCGCCGCGAGCTTGCGCGCGGTCGTCGCCGGGGCCAGCCTGCGCGGTCGGCGTCCCGGCTTCGAGCCCCCGAGCTCTGTGGCGTACGCGGCGAGCGCCCGTGCGTCGACGTCGCCGAGAGCAGCCGCGCCGTTCCAGCCAGCCGGCGAACTCCCGGAGGTCGGACCGGTAGCTCCGCCGTGTGCTCTCGGCGAGACTCGGGCTCGAGAGAAAGCGCGTGATCGCGCCGTTCGCATCCACGGCGGCCTCTTCGTTCGCCGGGCGGCGCCTCCTGCTTACCTACCCTTCGCCTGTGCTCTTGACGACAACCGTCCGCAACCTGCTGCTCGCGACCTGGGCGGTGCCGCCGGCCCGCCTGCAGCGCAGCCTGCCGGCCGGAGTCGAGCCCGATCTCGCCGACGACGGAAGCGCTCTCGTCTCGCTCGCGGCCGCCCGGGCCGGCGGTGTCCGGGTGGACGGCTTCCCGGTGCCCGGGTTCGGGCACCTGGCGGTGCGCACCTACGTGACGCTCGACGGGAGGCCGTCGCTCTTCCTGCTTGCTCTGCGCGTGACGAGCGTCGGCCTGCCCGGCGCCTTCTACGGGATCCCCGTGCGGCCGGCACGGATACGGATTCGAACGGGTGCGGTCGTCGCTCCGGGGCTCGGCGCGGAGCTTCGCTATCGGGTCGGGGCCGCGGCGCAGCACGTGCCGACGGCCGGCGGCGTGCCGCTCGGCTCCCACGTCGACGCCGGCTTCCTCTCCGCCGGCGTGCGCCGCTTTCACGCGAGCCACGCCGCTCCGGCCTGGCAGGAAGCCGCCCTGGTGGCCCCGCCGCGGCTCGAGCCCTTGCTCGCCCTCGGCTTCGACGCCCGCGAGCCGGACTCCCTGCTCTACGCCGAATCCGTCCAGTTCGGGCTCACGCTGCCGACCGAAAAAGTGGCAGACTCGGCTCCGTGATTCCGCTCGCGCAGTGGGACGAGGTCGAGCCGGAGAGCGGCGAGGTCGGGCATCTCGCCGGTACCTGGACCGATCTCGGCGAGGCCGCCGGGTCGGTCACGGTGGGGGTCAACCGGATCCAGGTCCCCGAGGGCAAGTGGTCGACGCCCGCGCACGTCGAGCTCGGGGAGGAAGAGATCTTCTACGTCCTCGCCGGCTCCGGGATCTCGTTGCAGGGCGACGAGGCGTACGAGGTCGGTGCGGGAGACTGCCTTGCTCATCTCATCGGCGCGAGCACGCATACGTTGCGGGCCGGCCCGGGAGGCATCGACGTGCTCGCCTTCGGAATGCGAACGCCGCCGGGCGGCACGTACCTCCCTCGAGCCGGCGTCGTGCGCATGGATCCCGGGACGGCTGCCGCCCGCCTCGACAAGCATCCCTGGGAGCTCGAGGCCGAGGCCGGCGAGCCTGACGTGCCGACGCCGAGCGAGCGCCCGGGCACGATCGTCGCCGCGGCCGAGGTTCCGGCCGAGGAGTTCGGAGCGGGCGGCGACGTCCTGAGCTCCTGCCGGGATCTCGGCAGGGCCGTCGGCACGGTGCGCACGGGGCTGAACCTCGTCTCCGTGCCGCCCGGCAAGCTCGGCGCCCCGCCTCACTGCCATTCGGCGGAGGAGGAGCTGTTCGTCGTGCTCGAGGGAGACGGAACGCTCTTGCTGGGCGAGGACGAGCACCCGGTCCGGGCCGGCCATGTCGTATCGCGGCCCGCCGGAACGGGAGTCGCGCATGCGCTTCGAGGCGGCCCGGGCGGGCTCACGTACCTCGCCTACGGGACCCGTGAGGCCAACGACATCGCCTTCTACCCCCGCTCGGGCAAGGTCTCGTTCCGCGGCGTGCGAGTCATCGCCCGGCTCGAGCGGCTCGAGTACTGGGACGGCGAGGTCCTGTAGGGGCTGAGCGGCCGGCTCGGCCGGCCGCGACCCCGATCGCCGAGCCCGGAAGGGCTCGGCATGGTCTAGCCGCTAGCGCGGCTTCCGGGACGGCGAGGTCCTGCAGGGGCTGAGCGGCCGGCTCGGCCGGCCGCGACCCCCGATCGCCGAGCCCGCAGGGCTCGGCACGGTCTAACCGCTGGCGCTGTCTCCGAGCGCTTCCTCGACCTTGCCGACGAGCGCCTCGGGAGTGAACGGCTTGCGCAGCATGAAGGCGTCGCTCTCGGAGAGGCCGCGCCTGTACAGGGCGGAGTCGGCGTAGCCCGACATGTAGACGATCTTCACGTCGGGCCGCCTCGCGCGCAGCCGGGCGGCGACCTCGGGGCCGCCGACCTCGGGCATGACGACATCCGTCAGCAGCAGCTCGAACCTCGTGCCGAGCCGCTCGACGAGGGCGAGCGCCTCACGACCGCCGCGGGCCTCCACGATGTCGTACCGGGCCTCTTCGAGGATGACGCGCGCGAGGCCCCGTACGGCCGACTCGTCCTCGACGAGCAGGATCGTCGCGATGGTGTCCGGCTTCGCCACGGCCCCTTCCTCCGACTCCTTGGCCGCAGCCGGAAGATAAACGGCGACGTCGGTGCCCCGCCCGAGCTCGCTCTCGATCGTGAGGTAGCCGCCGGCAGCCTGCACGATCCCGTAGGCCGTTGCGAGGCCGAGACCGGTGCCCTTCCCCTGAGGCTTCGTCGTGAAGAACGGCTCGAACGCTCGCGTGAGGGTCTCCTCGGACATCCCGGTGCCGGTATCGGAGACGATCAGCATGGCGTAGGCCCCTGGCGCCACTCCTCGCTCCCGCGCGGTCTCGTCGTCGACTTCCGCGGCGGCGGTCTCGATCCGGATCTCGCCGCCGTCGGGCATGGCGTCCCGGGCGTTGACGGCGAGATTCATCACGACCTGCTCGAGCTGCCTCCGGTCCGCTCTCACCGGGTCGAGATCGGGAGTCGCGCGCACCGTGATCGTGATGTGCTCGCCGATCAGCCGGCCCATCAGCGTCTCGAGATCGTGCACGAGCGTTTCCAGATCGACCAGCTCGACGTGCTGCGGCGCGCGGCGGCTGAAGGCGAGCAGCTGGCCGATCAGCGACGTGGCGCGATCGGCGGCCTCGCGGATCTGGCGTACCTCGAGTTGGGTCGTCGCGTCCTCGGCCCGATCGAGCAAGCGATCGGCATAGCCGGCGATGACCGTCAGGAGGTTGTTGAAGTCGTGCGCGATGCCGCCCGCGAGCTGGCCGACCGCCTCCATCTTCTGGGACTGGAGCAGGCGCGCCTCGAGCTCGTGGTGCTCGGTGACGTCGGTGATCACCCCGCGCAGCCGGACGGTCTGCCCGCCTTCCTGGCCGAGAACGACCCGCACGCTGTCTCTCACCCGTACCGACCGTCCGTCGAACGCCTGGAGCCGGTACTCGAGCTCGTGCCGCTCACCGGCCGTCGGGGCGGTCGAGAACTCGAGGGTCACGAGCTCACGGTCGTCGGGATGCAGGATGCTGCCCCAGAACCCGGGCTCGAACCACCGCTCGAGGGGATAGCCGAGGATCTCCTCGACCCGGCCGCTGACGAAGGTGAGCGTCTCTCGCTCGGGGCTGTGAGCCTCCCACATGATCGCGTCCAGGTCTCGCAGGAGACCGCTCAACTCCGCGCGCGCGGCCTGCTCGCTGCTCAGCTCACGCCGGGCCTCGTCGGCCCTGCGGCGCTCGCTGACGTCACGGATCACCGTGACGACATGTGTCGAGTCGCCTTCCGTCACGGGGCTCAGACTGATTTCGACGGGGAACTCCGTGCCATCGCGTCGGCGGCCGTAAAGCTCGAGGCCGGCGCCCATCTCCCGCATCCGGGGCGCCGCCAGGTAGTGCGCGCGGTGCCTGCCGTGCGTCTCGCGCAGCCGCTCGGGCACGAGCAGCTCGATCTCATGGCCGAGCAGCTCGCTGCGCGAGTAGCCGAAGAGCTCCTCCACGCGGCGATTGACGAGCGCGATCCTGCCGTCGGCGCCGGCCACAATGATCGCATCCGGCGCCGATTCGAGAAGTGCTTCGAATCGAGCGCTGCCGCTGGGCTGCCGCCTCCATCCCATGACAGGTGCGACGCAGCGTACTTCCGGCTTCGGCCGGAGCCGTGGAGGCTACGCCTCGTTGTCGCCGCCGACCTGCCAGTGCTCGGGCGAGCGGAACAGCGCCGAGAGCATCAGCTGGCGGACGAAGATCATCTCCTTGGGCAGGCGGTCGTAGAGGTCGCTGAACAGCGCCTCGTGGTCGAGCAGCTCCTTCGTCCACAGGTCGCGGTCGACCGACATCAGTTCCCCGAAGCGCTCGCGCGGAGAAGTCCTCGAGGCCGCGCCAGTCGAGGTCCTCGTAGCGCGGCATCCAGCCGAGCGGGCTCTCGATGCCGAAGGCGCGGCCGTTCGCCCGCTCCACGATCCAGCGCAGGATGCGCATGTTGTCGCCGAAGCCCGGCCAGACGAAGTCGCCGTCCTCGTTGCGCCGGAACCAGTTGACGCCGAAGATCCTGCGGCGGATCGGGTATCTCGCGGCCGAACTGGAGCCAGTGGTTCCAGTAGCTCGGCCATGTGGTAGCCGCAGAACGGCAGCATCGCCATCGGGTCGCGGCGGACCGTGCCGACCGCGCCGGCTGCGGCCGCGGTCGTCTCGGAGCCCATCGTCGCGCCGAGGTAGACGCCGTACGTCCAGTTGAACGCCTGGTAGACGAGCGGCATCGTGTCCGCGCGCCGCCCGCCGAAGACGAACGCCTTGATCGGGACGCCCTCGCGGGTTCTCCCACTCCGGATCGAGCGACGGGCACTGGGTGATCGGCGCGGTGAAGCGCGCGTTCGGATGAGCGGCGCTCCGCCCCGAGTCCGGCGTCCACGGCTCGCCCCTGCCAGTCGATCAGCTCGGCCGGCGGCCTCCTCCGTCATGCCTTCCCACCAGACGTCGCCGTCCGGCGTGAGCGCGACGTTCGTGAAGATCGTGTTCGCCGCGCAGCGTCGCCATCGCGTTCGGGTTCGACCGCTCCGAGGTGCCCGGGCGCGACGCCGAAGAAGCCGGTCTCGGGGTTGATCGCGTACAGCCGTCCGTCCCTGCCCGAGCTTGATCCACGCGATGTCGTCGCCGACCGTCGTGACCTTCCAGTCGCTCATCTCGGCCGGCGGGATCAGCATCGCGAAGTTCGTCTTCCCGCACGCGCTCGGGAAGGCGGCGGCGACGTACGTCTTCTCGCCGTCGGGCGCCTCGACGCCGAGGATCAGCATGTGCTCGGCGAGCCAGCCCTCGTCGTGCGCGATCTTCGACGCGATGCGCAGGGCGAGGCACTTCTTGCCGAGCAGCGCGTTGCCGCCGTAGCCGCTCCCGAAGGACCAGATCGACCGTTCGTCCGGGAAGTGGACGATGTACTTCTCGTCGCTGCAGGGCCAGGGCACGTCGGGGTCGCCCGGGCTCGAGCGGCAGTCCCACCGAGTGCATGCACGGCACGAAGTCCCCGTCGCTGCCGAGCACGTCGAGCACGGCCGAGCCCATGCGGGTCATGATCCGCATGCTCGCGACGACGTAGGGCGAATCGGTGATCTCGACGCCGATGTAGGCGATCGGCGAGCCGAGCGGCCCCATGCTGAAGGGGACGACGTACATCGTCCGGCCCCGCATGCACCCGTCGAAGAGCCCGTCGAGGATCGGCGTGCATCTCGCGCGGGTCGCAGCCAGTTGTTCGTCGGGCCGGCGTCGGACTTCGCGTTGCTGCAGACGAACGTCCGGTCCTCGACGCGCGCGACGTCGCTCGGGTCGGAGCGGGCGAGGTAGCTGTTCGGGCGCTTCGCCTCGTTCAGCTTGACGAACGTGCCCGACTCGACGAGCAGGTCGCACATGCGCCCGTACTCCTCCTCGGATCCGTCGCACCAGTGGACCGCGTCCGGCTCGCAGAGCTCGGCCATCTCGGCGACCCAGGCCCGCAGGCCGCGCGTGCCGCAGGAGGGCGGCGGCGCGGCGACGTCTCCGGCGGATCGTCCAGCTGCGTCATGTCGCGGAGCGTACCTGCGCGTGCTCACACCGGCGCCCGGGCGACGGCGCGCTCCAGGGGTTTTCGGTAGGTCTCGTGCAGTGATAGCGAAGCACGACGTCCTCGTTGTCGGCGCCGGCTGCGCGGGGATGCGGGCCGCGATCGAGGCATTCGACGCCGGCGCCGACGTCGCGCTCCTCTCGAAGATCCATCCGACCCGGAGCCATTCCGGCGCCGCCGAGGGAGGGATCAACGCCGCGCTCGGCAACGCGTCGCGAGGACGAGCCCGAGAAGCACGCGTTCGACACGGTCAAGGGAGCCGACTGGCTCGGCGACCAGGACGCGATCGAGGCGCTGTGCCACGGAGGCCCGGGCGACGTCTACCAGCTCGAGAACTGGGGCGCCGTCTTCTCGCGCACGGAGGACGGGCGCATCGCCCAGCGGCCCTTCGGCGCCGCCGGCGAGCCGCGCACCGCGTACGCGGCGGACATCACCGGCCACGTCCTCATCCACGTCCTCTACGAGCAGGTGATGAAGCGCGAGATCCTCGCTACGAGGAGTATTTCGCTTGGCGGCTCGTCGTCAGCGACGGCCGCTGCCAGGGCGTCATCTGCTGGGACATCCTCAACGGCGGCCTCAAGGTGATCGGCGCCAAGACGGTGATCCTCTGCACGGGCGGCGCCGGCCGCCTCTACACGCGGCACGACGAACGCCTACTCCTGCACCGGCGACGGCATGGCGATGGCGCTGCGGGTCGGCGTGCCGCTGAAGGACATGGAGATGATGCAGTTCCACCCGACGACGCTCTCGCCCTCGGGCGTGCTCATCACCGAGGGTTGCCGTGGAGAGGGGGCGTACCTGCTCAATTCGGAGGGCGAGCGCTTCCTGAAGCGCTACGCCCCGAACGCGATGGAGCTGGCCAGCCGCGACGTCATCTCGCGGGCCGAGCAGACCGAGATCGACGAGGGGCGCGGCATCGACGGCGACGTCCTGCTCGATCTGCGCCACCTCGGCGCGGAGCGCATCATCGACCGGTTGCACGGCACCCGCGAGCTGTCGATGACGTTCGCCGGAGTCGATCCGATCCACGAGCCCATCCCGGTGCGACCCGGCGCCCACTACCACATGGGCGGGATCGACACGGACCTCCAGGGTCAGACGACGATCGAGGGCTCTACGCCGCGGGCGAGTGCGCCTGCGTCTCCTGCCACGGCGCGAACCGGCTCGGGGGAAACGCTCTCATGGAGACGATCACCTTCGGCCGCCGGTCGGGAGCCGCTGCGGCCGAGTGGGCGCTCTCGCACACGACCGTCACCGTTCCGGACTCGCTGGTCAGCGACGCCGAGCGCGATCTCCAGGCGCTCCTCGACCGTGAAGAGGGCGAGCGCCCGTGGTCGATTCGCGATGAGCTGGCCCGCACGATGCACGAGAACTTCGGCGTCTTCCGGCGCGAGGAGCAGATGCTGCAGCAGGGTGAGATCGTGTCCGGGCTGCGCGAGCGCTACCGGCGCGTGACCGTGGACGACAAGGGAATGGTGTTCAACAACGACGTCACCCAGACGCTCGAGCTCGGCTTCCTGCTCGACCTCGCGGCCTGCATGATCCCGGCCGGCCTCGCCCGAAAGGAGAGCCGCGGCGCCCATGCCCGGCCCTACGACTTCCCGAACCGCGACGACGAGAACTACATGCGCCACACGATGGTCACCTGGGAGGGCGACGAGCCGAAGCTCGACTGGGCGCCCGTCCGGGTCACGAAGTGGCCGCCCGGAAGAGCGGACCTACTAGATAAGGACGGAAACGTGCAGGTAGCCCTGAAGATCTGGCGGTACGACCCGACGAGCGACGAGCGGGTGCTGAAGGACTACAAGGTGGAGGCGCCCGAATGGGCCTGCCTGCTCGACGTCCTCGACATCGTCAAGGACCAGGTCGACGGCACGCTCGCGTACCGCAAGAGCTGCCGCATGATGATCTGCGGCTCCTGCGGGATGCGGATGGACGGCCGCGCGGTGCTGGCCTGCAAGGAGCGCATGAAGCCGATCGTGGACAGCGGTCACGTGCCCGTCATCGCTCCCATGGGCAACATGCCCGTGTTCAAGGACCTCGTGGTCGACATGGGCCCGTTCTGGTCGAAGATCCGCGCACATGAAGCCCTGGCTCGAGACGGGCTACGAGGAGATCCCGGAGAAGGAGTTCGTCGTCTCGCAGGAGCGGATGAACCCGATCCACAAGGAGGCGCTCTGCATCATGTGCGGCTGCTGCGTCTCCGAGTGCAACTCGATGGAGTCCGATCCCGAGTTCTTCGGCCCGGCCGCGCTCGCGAAGGGTTTCCGCTTCGTGGGCGACCCGCGCGACCGTGCCACGGTCGAGCGGCTCGAGGCCTACAACGACGAGCACGGGATCTGGGACTGCACGCGCTGCTACTTCTGCAACGAGCGCTGCCCCAAGGGCGTCGACCCTCGGGACGCGATCGCGAAGCTCGGCGCCGAGTCGATCCGCGTCGGAATCGACCGGGACATGGGCGCCCGGCACGCGCCGGTGGTTCGTCCACTCGGCAAAGACGACCGGCTGGCTGCGCGAGACGGAGCTCGTGCCCAAGACGCAGGGGCTGATCCGCGCCGTGAAGGAGACGAAGTTCGCGATCAGCCTCGCCCGCCGCGGCAAGGTGCCGCCGCCGGTGCCGCCGCACGTGGCGCTGAACGTGACCGAGGCCCGGGCGCTCTACGACCTCGTGAAGGCGCAGGGCCGCGACGGCGCAGCGGGCATCGTCCAGGGTGAGCGGGCGCTCTCCCGCCTCGAGCACGGCGGGAACCACGAGGAGGCGGACGGAGCAGTGAGGGTCGCGTACTACACGGGCTGCCTCGCGGCGCTGTCGGCGAAGGAGCTCGACACGTCGACCCGGGCGCTCGCGCCGAAGCTCGGCATCGAGCTCGAGCAGCTCGAGTCGGTGACCTGCTGCGGCGCCGGCGACATCCACGAGGCCGAGCCCGACTACTACCTGCACCTGAACGCCCGCATCCTCGCCTACGCCGAGGCGACGGGCTGCGAACGTTGATGACGATCTGCAACGTCTGCACGCTCAACCTGCGTCAGGCCAACTTCGAGCTGCAGCACGACGCCGCGCTGCTCGAGCGGGTCAACACGAACCTGCAGACGGTCGGCGTCCCGCGCTACTCGGGCGGCGTCGAGGTCAAGCATCTGCTCTGGCTGATCGCCGAAGGCGAGGGCTACGAGAGGCTGAAGGAGGCGGCGCACAAGGGGCTCAAGGGCCTGCAGATCGCGCCCTTCTACGGCTGCCAGATCCTGCGCCCCTCGAAGCTGCTCGGCTTCGAGGATCCCGATCAGCCGCACTCGCTCGAGGCCATCATCGCCGCCTGCGGGGGCGAGTCGGTCGACTACCCGGCGAAGATCAAGTGCTGCGGCTTCCCGATCATCCAGGCCCGTGAGGAGGTGGCGCTCGGGGAGCTGATCCAGCCGATCCAGCAGGCCATGGACGCCGGCGCCGACGCGATGGTCACCCCGTGCCCGCTCTGCCACCTCTCGCTCGACG
Organism: uncultured Thermoleophilia bacterium; assembly: GCA_963780385.1. Classification (GTDB taxonomy): domain Bacteria; phylum Actinomycetota; class Thermoleophilia; order Gaiellales; family Gaiellaceae; genus CAWACA01. The sequence goes on from CAWACA010000028.1 coordinate 380,797, forward strand.
CGTGGCAGCAGAAGCTCGAGCAGCAGACCGGCAAGACGCTTCCAGATGCCGATCTTCCACCTCTCCCAGCTGATCGGCGTCGCCGCGGGCCTCGAGGAGTCCGAGCTGAAGCTCAAGCGACACGTCGTGTCGATGCAACCCGTCGTCGAGAAGCTCCGCCCGTAGAGCGTGTCGCGGAAGCTGATCCTCGTCGCATTGGGGGCTCTCGCCGTTGCGGCCGTCGTCGCAGCGAGGCGACGGGCCCGCGCCCCGGCTCCTGTCGAAGCGCCGAGCACGGAGGAGCGAGAGGGGAACGGCCGAGATGCCGGCGCAAACGACAGCCTGCGCGTGTTCGTCGAGGCGGGCGAGCGGTTGCGCGAGGACTCCCAGCCGACGAGCTAGATGGTTGACCGGAAATTGTGGTGCCGCCGGGGACGGCTGAGACCAAGCATGGGGCCGCGATCATGGCTCGCGCGTATCGGTAGATACGTGCGAGACACGAGCGTGGGTCCAGGCGACGGTATCGGCCGCCGGCCGGCGGTGCCACGGCTTCCGGTCAATTACCGGTCAATCATCTAGTGCGTCCCGGCAGGCTCGTCCGCGCCGCCGGCGGAGTCGCTGCGGCCGCCCTCGCCTGGGGGCTGTTCGAGGCGCAATGGGTGCAGTGCCGGCGGCTGTCCATCGGGGTTCCCGGATTGCCGCCGGAGCTCGCCGGCCTGCGCATCCTCCATCTCTCCGATCCGCACCTCGGCTCGGTGTCGCTCAACGCCCGCGCGCTCGAGCAGGCCGTCTCCTTCGGTCGACGCTGCAGGCCGGACCTGGTCGTCGTCACCGGCGATCTCCTGGCGCGGCAGCGCGGAGAGGAGACGTTGCGCCGCGCGCTCGGCGCCGTGAAGGCGGCCCACGGCTCCTTCGCCGTGCTCGGCAACGTCGACCGCGCCGACACGCGGGATCCGTTCAGCACCGGTGGCGTGGCAGGGCTCGCTCCGCACGCCAAGCTGCTCGAGGACGAGTCGGTTCGGGTCGACATCAACGGACGGACGATCCAGATCGCCGGGCTGAGCCCGGAGAGCCGCTTCGCTCCCGACGCCGGCCTCGCCGATCCCGAGAGCGACCTGCGAATCCTGCTCGCCCACTTCCCGGAGGTCGTCGACCTGCTCCCGCCGGGATCGTTCGAGCTCGTTCTCTCGGGGCATACCCACGACGGACAGATCTGCCTGCCCTATCCCGGCGGCAAGGTGCGCTTCGGCGGCTTCAAGCCGCCGTACCCCGAAGGAGTCTTCGAGCTTCCCGGGACGACGCTCGTCGTCTCGCGGGGGATCGGAACGACGTTCGTCCCGTTTCGTTTCTTCGCGAGGCCGGAGGCAAGCCTGCTCGTCCTCGAACCGGCCCCGGTTCCAGGCCGGGCCGCGCCGGTCGCCCGCGCCTAGAGTTCGCTTGTGGCCTACGGTCTCGAGCCGCTGACTCGTGCTTCGCTCTCCCGCGCGCCGGCAGTCTGCGTCGACTGCGTCTTCTGGCAGTCGCGGACCGGTCGTCCGGCGGCGAAGACGGCCTGGGCCGAGCGGGTCGAGGACGACTGGGGCGCGTGGGGGACGTTGTACCGCGAGGAGGGCGACCGCCTGCTCGGCGTCATGCAGTACGCGCCGGCCGCGTATTTCCCCCGGGCGCTCGAGCTGCCGGCCGGCCCACCCTCCGAGGACGCCGTGCTCGTGACCTGTGCCTATCTGGTCGATCCCTTCGACGCCCTGGGTCATGCAGAGCCTGTTTCTCTCCGCGATCGGTGATGCCCGGGACCGCAACATCAAGGCGATCGAGGCCTTCGGGTATCGATACCCGGAGGGGACGCCTGCGCATGACCGGTTTCTCGTCCACCGGACCGTCTTCCCGGCCGACTTTCTCGCCGACTTCGGGTTCGTGATCGTCCGCGCCGACGGCCCGGTGGAGCTGGCCCGGCTCGAGCTCGGAGGTCTCGTGCCGGCCGAGGACTCGAGGCTCGCCCACCTGGTGCGGCGGGCCAAGGAGCTGCTCGCTCCGGCGCCCGTGCCCGAGCGCAACTGACTGTCGGCCGGCACAGCGCTATCCTGACGCCGTGGAGGACACCCGCCGACTCGAAGCGCCCTGGCAGGCGACGGCGGCCGGCGAGCCGGCGCTCCGGCGGCACAGCCGGGCGGCTGCCGTCGTGGACCACGTCCTCGACCACCCTGGCTGGATTCTCCTCGCCGTCTGGCCTGCGTACCTCGGCTCTCTGCTCTTCGCGGCGCCCGCGGCGCCGGCGGACTACGAGCCCCCGGTATGGGTCGAGGTCATCGTCACCGCGTTCTGGCTGACGCTCGTCGCGGCGGCGCTGGCGGCGCTGGCACGCTCTGCCCTCGCGGGCTACGCCGCCTCGTTCGCGGCCGCCGGGACGTGCGTAGGTCTCGCGATCGCCTGCACGGTCACCGACCACCACAGCGGCGGCTGGTGGGCGTACGAGCTCGGCGGCGCGCTCGTGCTCGGGGCGGTCAGCGCAGCGGGTCTGCGACGGGCGCGAGCGGCTCGCTCGCCCCACTGAGCCCGCGCGCGATCAACGTCTCGGCGATCTGAACCGCGTTCAGCGCGGCGCCCTTGCGCAGGTTGTCGTTGACGACCCAGAGGACGAGGCCGTTCTCGGCGGTGGGGTCGCGTCTCACCCTGCCCACGTGGACGGTGTCCGTGCCGGCCGCCTCGCCCGGCATGACCGCGTCCGACAGCTCCACGTGGGGCGCTGCGGCGAGCACGGCGCGGGCCTCGGCCGGGGAAAGCGGTGTCTTCGTCTCGACCCAGACCGCCTGCGCGTGGCCGACGAGCACGGGCACGCGCACGCAGGTGGCGCTGAGAGGCAGATCCGGAAGATCGAGGATCTTCCGGGTCTCCGCCCGGAGCTTCGATTCCTCGCTGAACTCCTCGCCGTCGAAGTCCCAGTCCATCGCCAGGTCGCCTTCGGCCGGCGCGATCGCTCTCAGCATCTCGATGCCCTCGTCGCCCTTTCCCGACATCGACTGGTAGGTGGCAAGCCGAACCCGCGCCAGCCCCGCCGCATCCTCGAGCGGCCGCAGCGCGCAGGTGAGCTGCATCGCGGAGCAGTTCGGGTTGGCGACGATGCGGTCGTCCGCGCCGATCGCGTCGTCGTTGACGCCGGCGACGACGAGCGGTATCCCGTCCGTGAGCCGGTAGGCGTCGGACTTGTCGATCACGGTGGCGCCGCCCTCGACGGCGTGCGGCACGAGCTCGAGGCTCGTCGTCGTGCCCACGGAGAAGAAGCAGAGGTCGAGCTCCCCGGACGCAAGCGCTTCCGGGGAGGCTTCCTCGACGACCAGTTCCCGCGTGCCGAATCCGACCGCCTTGCCCTTCGACCGGGCCGATGCCAGGGCGTGGACGTTGTCGAAGCCTCGTCGCGCGAGCAGCTCCAGCGTGACCGTTCCGACGGCGCCGGTCGCGCCCACGACGCCGATCGACGGGCTCTCAGGCATCCGCAGCCTCGACGGGCGAGCCGAGCTCGAAGGCGTCGTGAAGGCCGCGAACGGCGGCCTCGACGTCGTCATGGGGCACGTAGAAGGAAATCCTGATCGGCGAGGTGGAGATGAAATGCGGCTCGATGCGCAGGTTGCGCAGCGTCTCGAACGTGCGAGCGGCGACGCCCGGCTGGTTCTTCATGCCGCCGCCGACGACGACCACCTTCGCCAGGTCGTCGCGCTCCGACCAGGTGGCGCCCAGGGCGTCCAGCGCGCGGGCCGTCTTGACCCGATCCTCGAGCGGCGCCGAGAAGACGATGACGTCGGCCCCTGCCTGAATGATCGTGTCCACGTTGACCTGCGCGCCGGCGAGGGCGGTGAACAGCTCCGAGGGGTCCGGGCCCTGGACCCGGTAGACAACCTCCTCGAGCGTGTGCGCGACGCCCGAGACGGCTGCCTTCTCCATGCTCTCGTTCTTGTCCATGATCCAGGTGCCCGGGTCGTCCGCGTCGGTCGAGCGCACGTGAAGGCGCACGCCGTGGCTGCGGGCGAACTCGAGCGAGCGTAGCTGAAGGGGCCCGGCGCCGGCCGCGGCCAGCTCGAGCATCGCCTCGTAGCTCACCGCCGAGTGCCTGCGCGCGTTCGGAACGAGCTTCGGGTCGGCGGTCGAGATGCCCTCGACGTCGGCGTAGAGCTCGCAGACATCGGCGCCGAGCGACGCCGCCAGCGCGACGGCGCTCGTGTCGGTGCCGCCGCTGCCGAGGGTCGTGATGTCCTTCGCCTCGGACATTCCCTGAAAGCCGGCGACGAGCACGACTCGATCCGCGTCGAGCGCCTGATGGATCCGCCGCGCGCGGACCTCGACGATCCTCGCGTTGCCGTGGCCGTTGTCGGTGATGATCCCGGCCTGCGAGCCGGTCAGCGAGATCGCCTCGCGGCCGAGGTCGCGCACCGCCATCGCGACGAGGGCGCAGGAGATGCGCTCGCCGACGGAGAGCAGCATGTCGAGCTCGCGCGGGTCCGGCCCCGGTGAGACCCGGCGCGCCAGCTCGAGCAGCTGGTCGGTCGTGCTTCCCATGGCGGAGATGACGCCGACCACGCGGGCGCCTCGGTCGCGTTCGGCGACGATGCGGGCTGCGACCTCACGGATCCGCGCCGGATCGCCGACCGACGCGCCGCCGAAGTGCATCACGACCGTGGCGGGGGCCGCGGCGGGGTCGTGTCCGCCGGCTCCCGGCAGAGCCTCGAGCTCCGAGGTCACCATCGCCCCAGTGTACGGGGCGGCTCAGCGGCCTCCTTCGCTCAGCACCAGCAGCTCTCCGGGGAGCTGCTGCGGAGCGGATAGAACCAACCTGGCACCCTCACGGTTCGCAGCGTGCGGCCGGACTCCAGGTCGACCACGCGCACTCGATGGCGTGTGTACTCGTTGCCCAGGGTGAGATAGGCGCGGCCTCCCGCCACCTGAACCCCGTTCGCGGCGAGAGTGCGCCGGAAGCGGAGGTCGCCGTTCGGGTCGAACACGACGAGCCGGTGAGGCGGGTACGACTGCCCGACGATGAATCGCCCCGTCCACGCGAACCAGTCGACGTCCTTGTCGAGAACGGTCTGCTGCCACGTCGTCGTATCGACGAGCCGGAGCCCGGCATTCTCGTGACGCTGGACCGGGCCGTTCGGGCTCTGCGCGACCATGTCGTCCCCGCCGGTCACGACGAAGCGGCCCTCGCCGACCCACCTCGCGATCCGGATCGATCCCTCGCCCAGGTTTCCTCCGCCTCCGTCGGCCACTGCCTCCGGCTGTCGTGCGATGGGCGCGAGCTGGTGGTAGGAGACGGTGAGAGACTCGAGCTCGACCTCGGCGATCGAGCCGTCACCCGAGACGACGAACGCGCGGTTCGCCGCCGCGTCGACCGCGAGCCCCGGGCGGGCGAAGTGAACGATCGGACTGGGGATCGTTCGGCACGGTCGAGCCGGCGGCGACCTGCTCGAGCGTCACCGTCCGCACGCCGTTGCCGTCGACCACCGCAAGGCGGGCCGTGACCGAGCTCTCCCCGAGGGCTGAGCAGGAGAACGATCGATCCGCCCGCGGTGGACATCGCGGTCAGCTCGCTCGCTGCAGGCAGCGGCAACCTCTCGACGATGCGAAGGCGGCCTTGTTCGACCGCGACGACCCACGCGGAGAGCGACGAGCTCCTGGCGCTCTCGATCAGGACGAGCCGCTGTGGCGAGATCCATTCGAGCGCAGCGGTGAAGCGCGTCTGCGAGACGACCGACGAAGCGCATGCGAGCGAGATCGACGACGACGACGCTGCTCGTGCGTCCGCTCCCCATGGCCAGCAGCGACCCGTCCGGCGAGAAGGCATGAGGGATGTCGTGCAGCCCCACGTAGACCTGGGACCGTCGGCCCGCAGCCGGCCGCAGCGTTGCCGGGTCGAGCCAGGCGAGGCTCTCGGTCGTCCCGTTCCCGATCAACGCGAGCACCGGCGACGGCGGCGGCGTGGCGGCACCACCGGGCAGGCTCACGGCCAGCGCGGCGCTCGAGCGCGACCAGGATGGCGGCATACCGCATGCCCTTGATACGGGCGACGGCCCCGGGGAGGTCCGCTACATGTCGCGGCGGCCGGACAGGGCCCGGCCGAGCGTCACCTCGTCGGCGTACTCGAGGTCGCTGCCGACCGGCAGGCCGCTCGCAAGTCGCGTGACGCGGGCTCGGCCGCGCAAGCGGTCGGCGATGAACGTCGCCGTCGCCTCACCGGTCAGCGTCGGGTTCGTCGCGAGGACGACCTCCTCGACGCCGTCGCGCTCGACCCGGCGCAGCAGCTCGTCGATGCGGAGGTGGGCCGGCTCGACGCCGTCGATCGGAGAGAGCGCGCCGCCGAGGACGTGGTAGAGCCCTCGGTATTCACGCGTGCGCTCGAGCGACACGAGGTCGGCGGGCTGCTCGACGACGCAGATCACCGTCCGGTCACGGCGCTGGTCCTGGCAGATCGGGCAGAGCTCCTCCTCGGTCAGGTTGCCGCACTCGCGGCAGAAGCCGATTCGCTCCTTCGCCTCGCGGATGGCATCCGCGAGCGCCAGCGCTTCCTCCTTCGGCACTCGCAGCAGGTGGAACGCGAGCCGGTGGGCCGTACGCGTCCCGACACCGGGCAGGCGGGTCAGCTGCGCGACGAGGTTCTCGAGGACCGGGCTCTGCACCCGTCCAATTCTGCCCTGTGGCTTCGCCGGCACGTGCGTGATGCCGCTCTTCGGCCGAATCGCACGGCCGATAACGGCCGCTCCGCGACCGCACCGTTTCGGCCTGGGGCGCGGCCGATATCGGGCTGCGCCGTATTCGGCCTAGTGCGCGGCCTAGAGCCCGGGCAGTCCCAGCCCGCCGAGGCCGCCGAGGCCGCCGAGCGCTCCGCCCAGCTTCGACTGCATCAGCTCCTGCGCGTTGCGCAGAGCCTCGTTGACGGCGGCGAGCACGAGGTCCTCGAGCATCTCGGGATCGTCGGGGTCGATCGCCTCGGGCGCGATCTTGATCTCGACGATCTCGCCGCCCCCCGTGGCCTTCACGCGAACCATGCCGCCTCCCGCGGAGGCCTCGACGGTCTCGCCGGCCAGCTCCTCCTGGGCCTTGGCCATCTGCTCCTGCATCTCCTGCACCTGCTTGAGCATCTTGTTCATGTCCATCTTCATTGGCCCTTTTCCTCTCTGACCTCGTGGGCGTCGAACGTGTCCTTGAAGAGGGAGACGAAATCCTCTTCGCTCGTCGGGGCGTCGGGATCGGTCTCGTCGTCGGCGTCGGCCGGCGCCTCGCCGACCGCGAAGTCGATCGTGAGGTGGCGGCCGGTGACCTGGTACAGCACCTCGGCGAGCAGGGCTGCGTTCCTCGGCTCCTCGGCGAAGTTGCGGTGGAAGCCTGCGGAGGGCGGGAACTCGAGCACGAGGCGGTCTCCCTCGAGCCCGATCGGCCGCGCTTCCCGGAGCACCGACGCCATGGGTATCGAGCGCCGCTCGACCTCGCTGAGAATCGCCGGTTCCCAGGCCTGGCGCAGCTGCTCGAAGTCGAGCGAGGGCGGCTCGTAGGCGGGCTCGGGCTCGCTGACGACCTCGACCGGGGCCGCAGGAGCCGTCGCGGCGGCCTTCGCGGGCTGGGGCTCGGGTGAGCTCGGCGCCTGGGCCGGCTGACTCGTGCGGCCGATGCGGGCCTCGAGCTGCTCGAGCCGCAGCAGCAGGCCCTCCCGGGAGAGGTCGTGGCTCGGCCGGGTCACCTTGACGAGCGCCAGCTCCAGCGGCAGGCGCGGATCGCCGCCCTGGCGCATGTCCTCGACGGCGACGGCGAGCAGATCGACGAGCCGCAGCACCTCGCCCGAGGCGAGCTGGTTCGCCTGGGCTCGGAGGCGCTCCCGCGTCTCCTCGGTCACGGGCAGCGAATCGGGCACCTCGCCCATGTGCTGCACGAGCATCAGATGACGGAGGTGCTCCAGCAGGTCGGTGACGAGGCGCGACATGTCCTGTCCCTGCTCCGCCAGCTCCTCGACGAACGTCAGCACGCCGGCCGTGTCGCCGTCGATCACGAGGTCGAGCAGCCGGAAGAGCGCATCTTCCTCGACGGCGCCGAGCAGCTCGAGCACGGCCGGCACCGAGACCTCGCCTCCCGTCGCGGACGAGAGCTGGTCGAGCGTCGAGACGGCGTCCCGGAAGCTACCGCGGGCGCTTCGCCCGATGAGGGCGAGCGCCGAGTCGGGAGCCTCGATGCCCTCGCCGTCCGCGACTCGGCGCAGCAGCCGCGTCAGCTCGCCGAGCCGGGGCCGTTCGAACCTGAACGTCTGGCAGCGCGACCGGACCGTCGGGAGCATCTTCGCGAGGTCGGTCGTGCAGAAGATGAAGACGAGGTGGGGCGGAGGCTCCTCGATGAGCTTCAGCAGGGCGTTGAAGGCCGCGTCCGTGAGCTGGTGCGCCTCGTCGAGGATGTAGACCTTGTAGCGCCCCTCGACCGGCTGCAGGATGACGTGGTCGCGGATCTCGCGGATGTCGTCGATGCCGCGCTGGGACGCGGCGTCCATCTCGATCACGTCGAGAGATGTCCCCGCGGCGATCGTGCGGCAGGAGTTGCACTCGTTGCACGGGGTCGCCGTCGGGCCCTGCACGCAGTTGAGCGCCTTGGCGACGATCCGGGCGAGCGAGGTCTTACCGGTTCCGCGCGGGCCGGCGAACAGATACGCCTGGCGGACGAGATCGCGCTCGATCGCGTTGCGAAGCGTTCGCACGACCGCCTCCTGGCCCACCACCTCGTCGAAGTCCTGGGGCCGGTACTTGCGGTAGAGCGCGGTCACGAGTGCATGCTAGAGGCAAGTGAGAGAAAGTCCGGTCGCGCACCTTCCGTCGAAGGCATCTCCGGGGCGGTGCCGGCGACGCTCGCTCGGGCCAGGCTGCTCCGCGGCGCCTAGGAGGCTCTGCTTAGCGCTGCTTCCTCCCGGACCTGACGCGGTTCGCAGGCTCCCATCGCGCGGAACCTGGCCGTCAACGCTCACGTACGCAAGCCCAATACCTCGAACGACGCCCCCTCGGGAAGGAATTCAGCCCCGCTGTAGCGGATTGCGGATTCAGGGAACCGCTAGCTCCCCGCCTAGCGCAACCGGACTCCCGATGGTAGCAGCGGAGGCCTTGGTATCCTCGCCGCTCCCGGGCGCATAGCTCAGCGGGAGAGCGCCCGCCTCACACGCGGGAGGTCGCTGGTTCAAATCCAGCTGCGCCCACTCGGGAAAGGCGCTGGAAACGGCACCTTTCTTGCGTCTACCGGGATGGACAGTTCGGGCAGCGAGCGCCGCTTTGGAAACGGGATGGAAACGGCTCGGCGGCTCCCGTACCCTGGAGGCGTGAACCCGAAGGGTCACCCGCCGATGTTGGTCGCGTCGCATCCGGGCCACCAGAACCAGCCGGGCTTTTGGCCTGTGATGAGGCACCAGCCGATGGCGGCACCGGTCCAGCGAGTACGTCAGCATGGAGCGCGGATGGCTCGTCCTCGCGGATGAGCAACCAACGCACCCATTACGTCACCACCACCGACGGCGTCACCATCGGTGGGACCGTGCACGGCCAGGGACCCCCGCTCGTGTTCGTCCACGGGATGGTGGCCGATGGCGACACCGACTGGCAGGCGCTGCTGCCGCACCTGACCGGCCGGTTCACCTGCTATCTGCCGAGCTACCGTGGCCGTGGCCTCAGCGGCGATCACCCCGACCTCAGCCCCGGTCGGATGGTTGACGACATCCTCGCCTACGTCGACAGCATCGAGGCACCAACCGGACTGGTGGGTTGGTCCAGCGGCGCCTACCTGGCAGTCACCGTGGCCGCGGCGCAGTCCGACGCGGTGGACGCGGTGGCCCCCTTTGAGCCTGGGGTGCTGAGCTTGATGGACGAGCAGGAGCAAGCGGCTTTCGGCGACGCCGCCGCCCGCATGGGCGAGCTGGCCGCCGAAGGCAGGTTGACGGCTGCGGCTCGCGCGTTCGCTGGCTGGCCTTTCAACGACGAAGAGATCGCCATGGCCGAGGACGCGGGCTACTTCGAGGCCGCAGGACGCTACGTCCCGAACCTGCTCAACCTCCTCCAGCAATGGGGGGAATACGAAGGGCCAACCCCTGATGATCCGGCCGTGCTCGGCGCGATCTCAGCTCCGGTGCTGGTGCTCCACGGGGCGGAAACCACGCCTTTCTTGACCGCCAGCGCGCGGTACGTGGCCGACCGCGTCCCCAACGCGCGGGTGCACGAGATCCCCGGCGCCGGGCACGCCGCCCCCCTGACCCATCCCGAGGCGCTCGCCGAGGCACTCACCGAGTTCTTCGCACCAGCCCAGAAGCGCGGTCGAACTGACGGCCGATGAGGCGCGAAACGCCCTCGACTGGGCTCTGGCCGACAGGCTGCGTCGAAGCGACGGCGACACCGGACCGCAAACGACGCACTCCTCCCGTTCGCGGGGGTAGAAGCGCCTGGGCGGAGTCAACGTGGCGGGGCTATCGTCGCCGAGCCTGGTTCGCGCTCTGAAGAGGCGCTGAAGCTCCTCGGCAGCTGGGCGGCCACGGTCGATCGCGCTGAGTCGGCCCGCTCGGCCGATCAGAGCTGAGGCGCGAGAAGCCAACCGACGGTAGCGCCGCAGCAGCTCGTCAAGGAAGTGGACGCCAAGAGCCGGCCGGCGCCGCAAGGCCATGATGCGCTGTAAATCACACAGATTTGTGTGATCTTCGATATGTGTGTATCCTGTCGGCATGCCAACCGACGCTGAGATCACCTTCGCCGACCACATGGGCCGGTTCTACGCCCGCCGCTTCTCGTTCCCGCCGATGGTGGGCCGCCTGATCGGCTATCTCGCCGTCTGCGATCCGCCGAATCCGACGATCGGCGAGCTGGCCGAGGCGCTGCTCGCCAGCCGCAGCGCAATCGCGGGCGCGGTGAAGGTCCTGGAGACGATCCATGTGGTGCAGCGCTCGCGCGTCGCCGGCGAGCGGATGGACCGCGTTCGCATCGATCTCACCACGCAGCAGTCGATGGGAATGGACGTCTCGGAGTACGAGGAGATGCGGGAACTGGCGCGGGAGGGCCTCGAGGTCCTCAGCGACGCTCCGCTGGAGCGGCGGGCGGCACTGCTGGAGATGTCGGCGTTCGCCGAGTTCCTCGTCGAACAGATGCCGAAGCTCAGACAGGAGTGGGAAGCGCGGCGCGAGGCGCTCGTCGCGTCAGGCGACTTGCCCGAAGAGCGCCCTGGCCAACGGAGGCACCCATGACCGATACACATCAACCCGCCGTCGTCGTGACCGGCGTGCGGAAGTCGTTCGGCGAAACCGCCGTGCTCGACGGCGTCGACCTCACGGTGACCGAGGGAACGATCTTCGCGCTCCTCGGCCCCAACGGAGCCGGCAAGACGACGATGGTCCGGATCCTCTCCACGCTCATTCCCACCGACTCCGGCGACGCGCAGGTGGCCGGCCACGACGTCGTCGACGACCCGGACGGCGTGCGCGCGTCGATCGGCGTCACCGGCCAGTTCTCGGCGGTGGACGAGCTGCTGACCGGCAAGGAGAACCTGCAACTGATGGCCGACCTGAACCATCTCGGCCGCGTCGCCGGCCGCGCTCGTGTCGACGATCTTCTCGCCCGGTTCGATCTCGTGGACGCGGCCGCGAGGCCGGTGTCGACGTACTCGGGCGGGATGCGCCGCCGCCTCGACCTGGCCATGACGCTGATCGGCTCGCCTCGAGTGATCTTCCTCGACGAGCCCACGACCGGGCTCGACCCGCGCAGCCGCCGCCAGATGTGGGACGACATTCGCAACCTCGCCGCCGGCGGCGTCACCATCCTCCTGACCACCCAGTACCTCGACGAAGCCGACGAGCTCGCCGATCGGATCGCCGTCCTCGACCACGGCCGCATCGTCGCCGAGGGCACCCCCGACGAACTGAAGCGGCGGATCCCCGGCGGTCACGTCCGCCTCCAGCTCGCCGACCCGCCGACCCTGCGCGCCGCTGCCGCCCTATTCGACGGCGCGACACCCGACGAGGAGCGACTCGTCCTCCGCGTGCCCGGAAACGGAGACGTCGCGTCCCTCCGTCATCTGCTCGAGCAGCTCGACGACGCGCGGATCGCGGTCGAGGACCTCTCGATCCACAGCCCCGACCTGGACGACGTCTTCTTCGCCGTTACAGGTCCCCCGACCCTCGAAAAGGAGGCAGCCTGATGAGCACCCTCGCCTACACCGTCAGCGACTCCACCACCATGCTCCGCCGCAACCTGCGGCGCCTGCAGCGCTACCCGTCGCTCACACTGCTCCTCGTCGGCATGCCCATCGTGTTCCTGCTGCTGTTCGTCTACGTCTTCGGCGGTCAACTGAGCCACGGCCTCGACACCGCGTACGCCGCCGGCCACACCGGGCGCGCCGGATACCTCAACTATGTCACCCCCGGAATCCTGCTCATGACCGTCGCCGCCGCCGTCCAGGGCACCGCGATCGTCGTCGCGATGGACATGACCGGAGGGATCATCGACCGGTTCCGCACCATGGCCATCGCCCGCTCCGCGGTCCTCACCGGCCACGTGCTCGCCAGCCTCATCCAAAGCCTCCTCAGCATCGGCATCGTGCTCGGCGTCGCCGTCGCACTCGGCTTCCGCCCCCAGGCCGGCGTGCTCGACTGGCTGGCCGCGGTCGGTCTACTGACGCTGTTCGCGTTCGCGCTCATCTGGCTCGCCACCGCCCTCGGCCTCGCCGCCAAGAGCGTCGAAACCGCCAGCAACACACCCATGTTCCTCACGTTCCTCCCCTTCCTCGGCAGCGGCTTCGTGCTCCTCGCCTCGATGCCGACCGGACTCCGCCAGTTCGCCCACTACCAGCCCTTCACCCCCGCCACCGAAACCCTGCGCGGACTCCTCACCGGAACCCCGATCGGCACCAACGCCATCACCACCGTCGCCTGGAGCGTCGGCATCGCCCTCGCCTCCTACCTCTGGGCCAGACACCTCTACACCCACAGGCGCTCGGCCTGACGCCGGCCGCTCGCGCGCAGGCGCATTCCCCCTTGGAACCGTCGCGGCGAGAAACGGGCCGCCAGTCGCAGGTTCATAGCGAGGGTGACGCTCGATTACAAGAAACCCCTGCCTGAGCGGGGGTTTCTTCTTTCGAAGCAGGGGGTCGTCGACTGCGGTCGCTGCCAGCTGGTTGTCGCCCGCGTCCTTGAAGGGAAGCTGCGAGCCGGGTCAGATCCTGCGGCGGCGAGCTGTGTCGGCGCATCGGCCGGCACCGCCCCGCCCCCTCTCAGCTCAGGCCACGATCACGGGCTGTGCAGGCGTTTTTTGTTCAAACACGGGGAAAACCGCACTACACTGCGATGAATAGGGGAGCTCGTCCGGCCGTCGGTCGGTATGCGGATGACGGTACGGGCGTCTGGGGAGGTTATCGATGCGGCATGCGACAGACCGACGTAAGGTCGTCTACGAGACGATCGAGGGCGAGGCGATTCTGATCCACCTTGAGACAGGTTTCTATTACAGCCTGGACGGCACGGGCTCGGAGATCTGGGACCTTGTCGCCGCCGGCTGCACGCTCGAGGAGATCACAACGCACCTACGGCAGAAATACGAAGCGCCTCCCGGCGCTGTCGAGGACGCGGTAGCAACCCTAATCGCTCGGCTGCTCGAGGAGGGGTTGGTCGTTGAGGCAGACGCTTCGAGCAACGGCTCGGCTTCTCTGGAGTCGAGAAACCTGGCCGAAGCTGATGGCCGTACGGCGTTCGTGGCGCCTGTCCTTCACCGCTACACGGATATGGCCGACTTCATGCTCGTCGACCCGATCCACGAGGTCGGGGAGACAGGCTGGCCGGAACCCCAGGCCGCACCTTAACCGGCTCGCGGCGCGTCGTGATCACCGCCAATACCGGGCGGGAGCGCTCCGCGGCGTCGCGGTATCTCGGGATGCTGCAGGTGGGTTTCCGGGCGGCATGCCGCGCGAACCGATGCGTCGAACGGCAGATCGTCGTCGGCGAACGCGCCGTGCGTCTGCGCTTCGCCGGTCCCGCCCTCGTCGAGCCCATGTCCGGTGCGCTGGCTCATCTTCAGGCGGAAGGATCGGCGCCCGTCGCGGTGACGGTTCTGCTCTGGGACGCCGCGTCGACGGGCGTTGTACTGCCGCCCGTCCAATGGCGAGCCGACGACATGGACGACCACGGCCAGTCACGTGGCTTTCGCGTGCGCGGTTGGGAAGACGAGCGGATCTACACGTTGCACGACCAGGACTACGGCGCGATCACGATCTTCGATCTCTCCTCTCGGATCGCCGTCTTCGCAACGAGGGACGCAGCCGCAGTACCGCTCTACGAGCGAGCGGCGCCGTTGCGCGTGGTCCTTCACTGGGCCCTGAGCGAACCGGGCCGGCATCTCCTTCACGCGGGGGCGGTCGGCGGGCCTGCGGGCGGTGTGCTCATCGCCGGGAAGAGCGGGTCAGGCAAGTCGACCCTCGTGCTGTCCTGCGCCGAGGCGGGTCTTGGCTACGCCGGCGACGACTACGTCCTCGTCGACGTTTGCGGCGAGCGCGCCGTGGCGCATGCGCTGCATTCGACCGTGAAGCTCGATCCCGAGGGCATCGGCCGGCGCGCCGACCTCGACCTTGCGGCGCTGGCCCGCGATCCCACCGACAGCGGCAAGGTTGTCGTAGACGTCGCCCGGCACCTGCCGGAGGCGCTCGTCCGGAGCGTCGCGTTGCGTGCCGTGGTGCTGCCTCGCGTGGCGCGAGGGACGGAGACCACCGTGACGCACCGCGTCTCGCCGGCGGAGGGGGTGCGGGCGCTCGCGCCGAGCACCGTTCTCCAGCATTTCGGCCATGGAGCGACCGGGATGGCGACGACTGTCGACCTGATGCGCCGGGTTCCCGTCTACCGGATGGAACTCGGGAGCGACATGGGCTCGGCGGTCGCGGCTGTTGCGCGGCTCGCCCAAGGGTGCGACCGATGAGCCGACCACTCGTCAGCGTCGTCATGCCGGTGTACAACGGCGAGCGCTTCCTTGCCGAGGCGATCGAGAGCGTTCTCGAACAGGAGTACCGGGAGCATGAGATCATCGTCGTCGACGACGGTTCGACGGACGGCAGCGCCGCGATCGCCCGCGCCCTGGGAGTCCGCTGTCTCCGCCAGCCCAATCGAGGCGTTGCGGCCGCGCGCAATGCGGGCCTCACCGCCGCACGGGGGACGTTGCTCGCCTTTCTCGACCAGGACGACATCTGGCTTCCGCACAAGCTCGAGGCGCAGGTTGGGTTCCTCGCTGCAAGACCGTCCGTCGACCTCCTGATCTCGGCAATCGAGATCGTGATGGAGGCTGACACGACGCCGTTGCCCTGGTTCAACCCCGATTGGGGAATGGAGGTGCAGACCGTCGTGCAGCTCGGCGCAATGCTCGCCCGGCGACGCTGTTTCGAGGTCGTGGGCAACTTCGACACCCAATACACGTACGCGAGCGACACCGACTGGATCCTGCGTGTCCGCGACGCGGGCCTCATGGCTCGAGACCGCGGGCGAGGTGTGCATGCGCTATCGGATGCACGAGCACAACAGCTCACGCGACGAGGAGCTGCTTCATCGCGAGGTTCGTGCCGCGTACCGGGCCTCTGTTGCTCGCAAACGTGCGCGCACAGAGGCGGGAATCTCGTGACTGCCCTGCGCCTTCCCTTGCCGCCGATCGGGTGGAAGCCGCGCGAACAACAGGAGCTTCTGCTGCGTGCCGCGCTCGCGCCGCCCGATGAGGCAGCCGTGGCCTGGGGTGAGGCATCTGGCGTGGTTGACGTTGACACGCTCGACGGCCGCTCCCATGACCTTCTGCCGCTGCTCTACCGCGCGCTTGCCGACGGCGGCGTCGAGGATCCCTGGCTTCCGCGGCTCAAGGGCGTGTATCGCCGGACCTGGTACGCGAACCAGCTTCTCCTTCGACGCGCGGCTCGAGCGGTCTCGGCGCTGAGCGCCGAGGGAATCGACGCGCTCGTGGTCGGTGGTGCGGCCCTGGGGTTGCTCCATTACCGCGATACCGGTGCCCGGCCCATGGACGACACGAGCATCGCCGTGCGCCCGGCAACCGGGCAGCAACCCCGCGGAGTGCTGGCTTCCACGGACTGGGGTCTGCGACCGGTACAGCTCGCAGACGACGACCTCTGGCGTGCCGCCGTGCCGATGCAGATTGAGGACGCGGCCGCGCGGGCCCCGTGTGCGAGCGACGAACTGCTGCGCATCTGCGTGCGAGGCATCTCGTGGACGTCGCGCCCGCGGTCGGCTCGCTGGATCGCGGACGCGCTCGTCATCGTCGGCGCCTCGGCGGCGGCGATCGACTGGGAACGCTTCGTGCGCCGAGCCGCCGAGGCGCGTGTCGCTCCCCACCTGGCGGTCGTGCTCGACTACGTGTCAGAGACGTTCGAGGCGCCGATTCCGCAGCGAGTCCTCAGCTCGCTCGGGCGGGCGATGACACCGGGCGGTCGTGCGCGCTTCCGCGTAACGCGGGCCCGCGCTTTCATCCACGGCCTTCACTCACCCTGACGGGGCCTCGCCGGCCGATGACGCGTCCGCAGCACGCAGCCTGCGCGCGTGGTCTCTCAGGACGCGGAACGTGCCGACGCGAAGTGCCGTCACGTCGTGGCTCAGGTTTCCACCGTGAACGCGCCTCATGAGGACGACCGAGTCGAGGGTCGCTATAGGCGCTCGCTGCCGCGCGCGCATCAGGTAGTCGGCGTCCTCGCCGTGGACATACGCCGGATCGAAGCCTCCGCACTCGACGAAGAGCGACCGGCGCATCACCATGCTGATCAGTGGCACCGCGCCGAGCTCCACGATGTCCGGACGCCGCTCGGCGAACTCCGGCGCCAGCTTGGCCCATTCGGGCATCTCGACGCCCGGCTCGAGCATCAGCTCCTGGCGGCCGAGGACGCACCCCACCTCAGGGTGCTCGAGGAGATGGCCAATCTGGCGCTCGAGCTTGTCCGGCGGGAGCAGGTCATCCGCGTCGTGGAAGGCGAGAAACTCGCCCGTTGCAGCAGCGGCGCCCGCATTTCGCGCGACCGCCGGCCCGCCGCGCTCTTGCTCGAGGACACGTACCGCCCGGAACGAGCGGGCAACAGCGGCGCTTCCGTCCGTCGAGCCGTCGTCGACCACGATCACCTCGACCGGGCGATACGTCTGAGCGAGGACACTCGCGACGGCCTCCCCGAGGTAGCGCGCGCCGTTGAAAACCGGGATCACGACGCTGGCAAGAGCGCCGGTCATGACCCCGGGGTGCGTCCGACACCCGCCGCGCGCCCGTTGAGCTGGCCGTGGAGGAGCTCCGAGACGGTGACGCATTCCAGCCCTTGCGCGGCCAAGCGCGGCAGCAGGCCGTCGAGGATCGCGGCGACGCGGGCGGGCGCCATCTGCGGCCCGTCGTGGAGGAGGACGATCGACCCACCGCGCGCCTCGGCTAGCACACTCTCGACGACCTTGCCGGGCTCAGGGTCGCGCCAATCGTTTGCATCGACGTCCCAGCCGATCGCCGCCAGGCCAGCGGCGCTGACGGTGCGAGCGAGGCCGGGCGCGAGGTGGCCGTATGGCGGCCGGAACAGGCGCGGCTCCGCGCCAATCATCCGGCAGATCTGCGCGCTCGTGACCGCGAGCTGGCCGAGATCGGTGAACCAGCCTCCACTGAGCTCGTGCTTCCAGGAGTGATTTCCGATCTCGTGGCCCTCCGCTGCAGCCTGTCGGAGGACTCGGTGGAAGCTCTGAATCCGGTTGCCGACGACGAAAAAGGTGGCACCAGCCCCATGCCGGGCCAGCCGCTCGAGAGCGATGTCCGTGGCCGCTGCCGGGCCGTCGTCGAATGTCAGAGCGATGCGCGGTTCCTCGCGGGGGCCGTGACGATGGAACGGAACGCTTTCACGTCCGGGCGCCATCGCGCGACGAGCGGCGCCTCGCACGAACCCTCTTGTGGCAGCGGAGAACGGAAACGCCATGCGTCCAATCATGATCGAGATCGAGCGCAGCGCAATATGCTCAGTAGATGACGACCGCATCCGCAGGCGGCCTCGGGTGGCGGCGCGAGTGGCTGAGCCTGCCGTATTCGGATCAGATCGCCCAGCTCGCTCGCTTGCTCGACGAACACCCAGGCCGGGACGGCCCGGACCCGGAGGCGCAGCGCGCACAGACACGCCTCGTCGATGCGGCGCTCCATCATCGCCTCGCGACCTATCTCATCCGTGCCGTGCAGGCCGGGCGGCTCCAGGTGGCGCCAGCGGATCGCCACCGACTGGACGGCTCGCTCAATGGCTCGATTCTCTACGGGGCGGTACTCCGGCACGAGCTGGGACGTATCTCCGAGGTTCTGGCCGAGGCGTGTGGGATGCGTCCACTCGCATTCAAGGGCCCGGTGCTCGGCGAGCTTTTCTATCCCGACCGGCGGCTGCGGCCCTACTTCGACCTCGATCTGCTCGTGCCGTTTGCGGAGCTTGACCAGGCGGCACGCGCGCTGGAAGCGGAGGGCTACGAGCGGTTGGAGGAGTTTCGCCCAGGCTACGCCGAGCGCTATGGGCACGACGTGCACCTTCGAGCGGACGTCGCCGGGCATCGGATCGACGTCGAGCTCCACTGGCGCATCGGTGACGATCCTCTCGGCGTCGGCCTCTCGTACGAGCGACTGCAGGTAGAAGCTCGGCTCGTCGATATCGACGGGGCGACAATCGCGATCCCGGCGGACGGGGCCCACCTGCTCATCCTGGCCGTCCATCTCCTGAGCGACCGCGAGAAGCGGCTCTGCTGGGTCAACGACATCGCGCTCGTCGCCCGCTCGCTCGACCGGACGGCATGGGCCAAGGCGTTCGCGCTGGCCGACGAGCTCGGCCTGGGTTGGGCTCTCGATCGCGCCCTCGATACGCGGAGCGCCACCTGGGTTACGAGCGGGACCGGCCGAGGCCCCCCGTGGAGCCACCCGCCTGGGGGCCGTTGCGCGCCGTCGAGGAGCTGAACATGCGTGCGTCACCGCACTTCGGCCGGTTGGCGGTGCTCTCCTGGCGGAGCGGGTCGCCTACCTGCGTGCCGTGCTATTCCCTACCCGCGCGGGCCTCGAAGGCACCGTCGGCGGCGGCGACGCAGGCGCGTTCCGGCTCGTGAGCCGCCACGCTCGCCAAGCTCTCGCCGGGCTGGCGCCGGCTCGTGGGTCGGGGCGTAAACGGCGGTAGAGACGTGTGTGCGCAACCGCTCGTCGGAGTCGTCATCCCGGTTTGGAACGGTGAGCGTTACCTCCGCGACGCGATCGAGAGCGTGCTCAGCCAGACGCACACCGCCCTTGACGTGCTCGTGGTGGACGACGGCTCCACGGATGCCACACCCGACATTGCGCAGAGCTACGCACCGCTGGTTCGCCTGATTCACCGCCCGCACGAGGGGCTCGGAGCGACCCGAAACGCCGGCCTCGAAGCCGTCCGAGGCGAGTACGTCGCCTTCCTCGATCACGACGACCTGTGGCCAGAGCGCAAGCTGGAGCTCCAGCTCGCCGCATTCGGCGCTCAGACGACGCACGATCTCGTGTTCGGGCACGTCCGGGGGTTCGTCAGCCCGGAGCTCGCAGGTGCCGCACTCGGCCTGCGCTGTGTCACAGAGCTTCGACCGGCGACAGTCG
>CAWACA010000029.1:0-90040 GCA_963780385.1 uncultured Thermoleophilia bacterium
CCGCCGCGGACAGAACGGCGTCGCCCTCGTCCGAGAAGACGTGCAGGCGCTTGGGGTCGAGCCGCGCCCGCACGCGCTGGTCCGGGTTGAGGGCAACGGTGGGCGGCGCCAACGCCTTGACGACGCGGTCCTCGAGGTCGAGGTCGACGACGGTCTCGCCGCCCAGCGGCTCGGTCACATAGACGCTGGCCGGAATCCGGTACCGCCCTCGGGCTCGATGTGGACGTCTTCGGGGCGGACGCCGATCCAGCAATCGCCGTTGTCCAGCTGGGAGCGAAGCTCGCTCGCGGGCGCGCTGACGGAAAAGGCGGGGTGCTCGACCGTGACGGTGCCGTTGGCGCGGGAGGCAGTGGCCGGCAGGAAATTCATCGGCGGGGAGCCGACGACCGTGGCGACGAACCGGTTCGCCGGGCGGTGGTAGATGTCCTCGGGAGGCGCGATCTGCTGCACGACACCCTCGCGAAGGATCAGGATCCGGTCGGCCATGCTCATCGCCTCGACCTGGTCGTGGGTCACGTAGACGAGCGTCCGCCGAGGTCGCGCTGGAGCCGCTTGAGCTCGGCTCTCATCTCGAGCCGCAACAGCGCGTCGAGCGCCGAGATCGGCTCGTCGAACAGGTACGCCTTCGGGTCCCGGACGATTGCCCGCCCGAGCGCTACGCGCTGGCGCTCGCCGCCGGACAGCTTGGCCGGCTTGCGGTCGAGCAGATGCTCGATGTGGAGCGTGCGGGCGACCGCATCGACCCGTTCCCGTCTCTCCGCCTTCGGCACCTTGCGCTGCTTGAGCGGGAAGGCCAGTTGTTGAAGACGGTCTTGTCCGGGTACAGCGCCAGGTTCTGGAAGACGATCGAGATGTCCCGGTCGCCGGGCCAGACCTCGGTGACCCGTTCGTCGTCGATGTAGATGTCGCCCTCGTCGGGGTCCTCGAGCCCGACGATCGTCCGGAGCGTGGTGGTCTTGCCGGCCCCGGGCGGGCCGAGGATGGCGAAGAACTCGCCGTCGGCGACGTCGAAGCTGACGCCGGAGAGCGCCGTGACGGTGCCGAAGCGCTTGGTGACGTTGTCGAGTCGAATGCTGGCCATCAGCGGAGCACTCGGCCCGTCTCGTCGTCGAACAGGTGCAGCCGGCGGGATCGAACGCGAGGCCGACGTTGTCACCGACCGTCGGGCGGTTGCCGGGGACGCCGACGGCGCGGATGTCGGTGCTGTCGTAGGTCAGGTGGACGACGTCCTTCGCGCCGAGCGGCTCGACGAGGGAGATCTTGCGCGCGGAGTCGCCTCGGCTGCGTCCGGCGCGACGAGCTGCACCAGCTCGGGCCGGATGGAGGCGGTCAGGCCCGCCCGGCATCACGTGCTCTCCCACCACCGCATCGCGATCGGTGACGTCGATTGGAGCGCCCTCACCGCCGACGATTCGCACGTCCGCCCGGCAACGCGCTCGTAGACGCAGGGCAGGAAGTTGTTCAGCACCGAGCCGATGAAGTTGGCGACGAACCGGTTCGCAGGACGGTTGTAGAGCTCGTCCGGCGTCCGCGTACTGCTGCAGCACGCCGAGGTTCATCACTGCCACGCGATCGGCCATGCTCATCGCCTCGACCTGGTCGTGCGTCACGTAGACCATGGTCTGGCCGATCTCGTGCTGGATTCGTTTCAGCTCCGCCCGCATGTAGGCGCGAAAGGCCGCGTCGAGATTCGAGAAGGGCTCGTCGAGCAGGAAGATCGCCGGCTGGACGATCATGCTGCGTCCGAGCGCGACCTTCTGGAGGTCGTTGACCGAGAGGCGCGCCGCCCGTCGCTCGAGCGCCGAGGAGAGCCCGACCGTCTCGGCGACTTTCTGCACCTCGCGCTCGACCTCGTCCGCGGGCGGGCGGGGCTTGCGAACGCGAAGGCCGAACCCCAGGTTCTCGCGGACGGTCATGTGCGTGAAGATCGCGTAGTTCTGGAACACGAAGCCGACGTTGCGCTGTCCAGGCGCCAGGTGGCTGATCGGGTGGCCGTCGAAGTACATCTCGCCGCTCGTCGGGGACTCGAGGCCGGCGATCATGTTCATGGTCGTCGTCTTGCCGCAGCCGGAGGGCCCGAGCAACGCGACGAACGAGCCGTGGTCCGCGAGGAGATCGAGGTTCTGAACGGCCTTCACCTCGCCGAAGTGCTTCGTCAGGCTTTCGATCCTGATCTCCGCCACGCTGCCGCCTCTTTACCGCTTGATCGCGCCGAAGGTGAGGCCGCGGACGAGGTAGCGCTGGATCATGAGCCCGAAGATCGCCGGCGGCAGGATCAGCAGGCAGGCGAGCGCGGCCTGCAGGCCGTACTCGTTGCCGGAGGCGCCGCCCTGGAGCGACTGGAGATACACGGGCGCCGTGATCATCTCGTCCTGGGTCATGATCTTCGCGATCAGGTAGTCCGACCAGTTCAGGACGAAGACGAACAGCGCGGTCGCGGCGAGGCCGCCCTTGATCTGCGGCAGCACCGCCTTGAAGAACGCGCCCCACTGGGTACAGCCGTCGACGATCGCCGCCTCGGAGATCTCGCGCGGGACCTCCTGGAAGAAGCTGCGCAGCAGCCAGACGACGAACGGGAACGTCACCGCCCCGTAGAGGACGATGAGGCCTAAGTACGTGTTCCAGATCTTGACCTCGATGAAGAGGAAGAGGAGCGGGATGATGATGGCTATCGGCGGGAACATGCGCAGCTGCAATATCTGGAAGGGCAGCTGTCTCCCGCCGGCTCTGAACCGGGCGATGCCGTACGCGGTGAAGATGCCGATGAGCAGCGCGAGGATCGTGCCGGCCGTGGCGACGATGAGCGAGTTCTTGAGCGGGCCGATCGCCGAGCGCGAGCGCGCGGTCGCGAACACGCTCGAGCCTTCGTCCTGAAGGCCGAGGATGTTCGTGTAGTTGCTCAGGGTCGGGTTGTCGGGGACCCAGTACACCTTCCCCGGCGGGTTCCACTCGGGCCGCGGCTTGAACGACATCGTCACCGTCCAGTAGAGCGGGAAGGCGAAGAGCAGCCCGATCAGCGTGATCGCAAAGAAGCGCCCGACCGCCTGCAGCCGGTGCGGCCGGCGGGAGACCTTCGGCGGCGTGAAGGTGCCGACTCTCGTCTCGGCAGGCGTATCGATGGTTGCCATTGCCTACACCCTCGCCTCTGCCTCGATTGCTTCCTCGACTCGCTGATCGGTACCGGCGGTGGGAAGCTCGGCGCCGGTCTGCTCCTCGATCGTCTCCTCCTGGGCATGCTCGATCGGACGAATCGCCCAGAAGCCGAGGATGCTCACGAAGATCAGGATGATGATGGCCACCGAGCTGGCGTAGCCCCACCGGACGGCCTCGAACGTCTCGTCGTAGATGTAGACGGAGATGTTCGTGGTCGCCTCGCCGGGGCCGCCGTCCGTCATCAGCGCGATCGGGTCGAAGAGCTTGAACGCCTCGATCGAGCGGATGATGACCGCGATCAGGAGGATCGGCTTCAGCATCGGGCAGCACGAGGTGACGCATCTGGTCCCACCAGCTCGCGCCGAGGACCCGCGCCTGGTTCATCTGATCCTCCGGAAGGGCAGCCAGCCCCGAGAGGAAGATCAGGAACATCAGCGGCGTCCACTGCCAGATGTCGGCGGTGATCACCGCCCAGATCGCGAGGCCGGAGTTCTGGAGCCAGTCGATCCTGACCTCGCCCGGCGCGAAGATCGACAGAGCCGCGTTCAGCGGGCCGTCGAGCTGGAAGATCATGAAGAAGATGAAGCCCGAGACGGCGGGGACGACCATCATGGGCAGCAGGAAGAACACCGTGACGATGCCGCGCCCCCTGAACGTCTTCAACAGGAGCAGGGCAAGCGCGAAGCCGAGGGCGAACTCGACGCCCACGGCGACGACCGTGATCCAGATCGTGCGGCCGATCGCCTCCCAGAACCCGACGCTGGTGAGCGCCTCCCAGTAGCCGTCAAACCAGTGCCAGTACCGGTAGGCGTGCCAGAAGTCGTCTCCCGTGGTCGGCGACCAGCTCGTAAATCCGATGTAGATGGCGATCGCGGCCGGGAAGATGACGATGAACGCCATCATCAGCTGGCCGGGCGCGATCAGTTGCCGCGCGACCGACTTCTCGTTGCGTCCGCCGAGGTCCGGCAGGCGCCGCTGGGGCGCCTGCCGGACCTCGAGTTGCGTCGTATGTGCTTCCATCAGCTCCGGCGCGGGATCACTACGGAGCTGTCACATCCGTCGGGACGTCCGTGACCGCCAGCTGCTGGCCGGGCGGATCGACCGTGGTCGGGAACGAGGCATTGAGCGTCTGCAGCGCCTCGACCTGAAGGTCGGCGCCCTGCTCGTCGGTGATCGCGTTCCAGCGCTTCTCGAGCGCGGCTGCAGCCTGCTCCGGAGACTGCTGGTCGGTCAGGACCTTCTGGAGCTCCTCGCTGAGCGAATCGCGATAGGCGCCGCCGCCCTTGAGCGTGATCGGCGGAGCCGTGCGCGGGATGATGTTCGCGAACTGCCCGAGCGGCTGCGGCTTGTAGCTCTGCGACGTGTAGGGATCCGACAGCGTGTACGTGTGGTGCGGATCCTGGTACCCGCCGGGGTTGAACGTCAGCCACGTGTAGACGCGCGCGCCGCCTGCCCACTGGAGGAACAGGTACGCGGCCTCGTGGTGGGACGGATCGGCGAACGCGTTCACGCTGTAGCTGATGTTGTAGAAGATCACCGGCCGCCGGACGAGCACGCCGTCGGCCTCGCGGCCCGGCGTGACATCGCTCTTGATGAACTCGCCGACTCCGGCAGTGTCGAGGTCGGGGTTACCCGGGACGAGCTTCGTCTCGTTCGGGAACGAGCCGCCCATGAAGCCGTTGCCGGCGCCCATGAGCTGGTACTGGGCGAACCAGTCCTTCTCGAGCGCGCCGGGCCCGTGGTACTCGAGCGACTTGCGCAGCTCCGTGAAGGCCCGGACGCCTGCCTCGTTGTTGACGTTCGCGGAGGCGTCGTCGTTGAAATAGAGCATGTTCGGGTTCGCGGCCGAGACGAAACGCTCGTTCCACTTGACCGCACCCCAGAACGGAGCCAGCGTGTTCACGTCACCGTATAGAGGCACGTCGGCATCCGGCCGGGTGAAGAACTCGGCGACCTGGTCGTGATCCTCCCACGTGAGGGGGAACTCGAGCGGCCGGCCGTACTTGTCCTCGAACGCGGCCTGCTCATCGGCGCTCTCGAGCAGGTCGGAGCGGTAGAAGTACGGCTGGGTGTCGTTGTCGAACGCAACCGCGTAGGTCGAGCCCTTGTACTTCGTGAACAGGTTGACCGTCGGCTCGCCGCCGGCGTAGCCGTACTCCGCGTCGAGCCAGCTCGGCTGATACTTCGCGACGTACTCGTCGATGTTCAGCAGAAGGCCGGCCTCGGCGAAGTCGCCGATCTCCTCGATCGCTGTGGTCACGAGGTCGAAGCTGCCGTTCTTCGTCGAGGCGTTGCGCAGGTTCTCCTGGTACTCGGAAGCGGGCTCGGTCTCGACGAACTCGATCTTGATTCCCGTCTCCTCCTGGAAGAGCTCCACATGGGACTGGGCGCCCTCGGGGAAACCCTGCTCGAACTGAGGCCGCGCGAAGTTGAGCACCTGGATGATGAGGGTGTCGGGCGCAGTGCCGTCCTGGCGCAACTGGCGCAACGCCGCGATGGCGCGCCCCTCCTCGGAGTCCTCCGGGTACTGATAGCGAGTGGCGCCCGGCCACCCCACGGGGCCGCCGTACATGCCTTCGGCGAGCCCTTCCTTGAGCGGGGCCGCTCCCGTCGGCGGTGCGGCGCCGGTGTCCGTGCCGCCCGTTTCAGCGGGCGGCTCGGCCGGCGGCTCGGCGGGTGCCGGCTCGGCCGGCGGCGGTGCCGCCTCCTCGTCGTTGCCGCCGCACGCAGCGAGCAGGACTGCGAGGCTCGTCGCGCTGGCACCGGCAATCAGTCCGCGCCGCGTGATCGGCTTCGTCAGCAGCTCCTCACCGGGGAGCGCCTCCTTCATCTTCCCAAGTCGCCGTTTGTCCATCTAGTCCTCCTCCTCCGTCTCCACCGTCTGACCGTCGGGACTCCCACCTGACGCCTTTTCTACGCCGCCGCCGACGCCGCTCCGAACAGTCGACGGATGGGGACATATACCAAGGGTGCGCCGCTTTTGTAAAGGGAGACCCGCGTTTCAGAAACTGTTGACGTCCTGGAAGCGCGCTTGTTAGCGTCCCCGCTTCCGTGGGAGGCGCTTGGAACAGTGACACGGTGGTTGCCGTACGCCCGGTGAGACGGGAGAACCTTCCGGCCGGGATTGCCGCCGAGCTGCGGGGTCGGATCCTCCGAGGCGAGCTTCAACCCGGCGCCCGTCTTCCCGGACACCGGGAGCTGGCGGCCATGTACGCGGTGAGTGTCGGCTCGGTCCGTGAGGCGATCAGCATGCTGATCAGCGCGCGCCTCGTGGAGACGCGGGCCGGGAGGGGAACCTTCGTCGTTGACGGCGGCAGCCTTCCCCAGGTCGAGATCCCCGGGCCGCCGCTCACGCGTCAGGAGGTCGAGGAGCTGGTCGAGGCCCGCGAGCTGATCGAGTCCGAGCTCGCCGAGCTCGCCGCGCGGCGTGCGTCGTCGGAGCAGATCGCCGCGCTCGAGCGGGCTGTCGAGCGGATGGAAGCCGCGGCGGGCAACGCGCTCGACTATCCCGACGCGGACGTCGAGTTCCACCTCCTGCTGGCCGAGGCTGCGGGGAACCGCTACCTGCTTCGGGCGATGAACGACATCCGCGTCCTGCTCAAGCAGGACATGGAGCTCGGGGCCGAGGCGGCGATCCGGCGCTTCGGCGACCTGCGCATCAGCGTGGAGGATCACCGCCGCCTGGTCGAGGCCGTCGCGAGCCGAGATCCCGAGCGCGCGCGGACGACGCTCGGCGGCATCGTCCGCCGCAATCGCGATTTCGTGCTCGGCCTCTACGGCATGGCGCCGGTCGAGCCCGAGGCCGTACCCGCCTGAGCATCCTCGTCACCACCGTCGTCGGCAGCTATCCGCAGCCCGGCTGGCTGATCGACCGCGGGCGCCTCGCGGGAGCGCCCGCCTCCGCGCGCGCTCGCGCGCGAGCTGTGGCGGGTTCCGGACGAGTTCCTCGCACAGGCGCAGGACGACGCGACCGTGCTGGCGGTTCGTGACATGGAGCGGGCCGGCATCGACGTCGTCACTGACGGCGAGATACGCCGCGAGAGCTACTCGAGCCGTTTCGCGAACTCCCTCGAGGGCGTCGATCTCGAAAACCCCGGCACGTTCGTCGAGCGGAGCGGCCTGGTGAATGCCGCCCCGCGCATCGTCGGGCCACTCCGGCGCGTCAGGGCGGTCGAGGTCGACGACGTCCGCTTTCTGCGCGCGCAGACGGAGCGGACGATCAAGATCACGATTCCGGGGCCGTTCACGATGGCCCAGCAGACCCAGGACGAGTACTACCGCGACGAACGGGCCATGGCGCTCGACTTCGCGGCGGCGGTCGCCGAGGAGGTTCGAGATCTCTTCGCCGCCGGCGCGGATGTCGTCCAGCTCGACGAGCCGTATCTTCAGGCGCGGCCCGAGAAAGCTCGGCTCTACGCCGTCGAGGCGATCAGTCGGGCGCTCGACGGCGTGGTCGGGACCACCGCGCTCCACGTCTGCTTCGGCTACGGGCACTTCATCAAGGACAAGCCGGCCGGCTACTCCGTGCTCGACGAGCTGAACGCGATTCCGGTCGACCAGCTGTCGATCGAGGCGGCCCAGCCGCGCCTCGACCCGTCCACGCTCTCGATAGTTCGCGAGAAGACGCTCGTCTACGGCGTCATCGACAACGCCGATCCCATCGTCGAGACGCCCGAGCTCGTCGCGGAGCGGATCCGTGAGGCGCTCCGATTCGTGTCGCCGGAGCGGCTGATGCCTGCGCCGGACTGCGGGATGAAGTACCTGAGCCGAACGGTCGCGTTCGCGAAGCTCCAGGCTCTCGTCGCCGGGACTGAGATCGTCCGCCGCGAGCTCGGGGGTGAGCTCAGCGGCCCGGCAAGGCCGAAGCCCGCGCAGCGGACGCCGAAGGCGGATCGCGGAGTCGCGCGCCGAGCCGCACGCCGGCCGCTCAGCCGCTGCGCGCCGCGGCGTTGCCTGGTTGACGCCGTGGTCGCGAAACCGATAACGTCGCGCGCCGTGAGCGTGCTCCGAACAGTGGACCGGCGGAGCCGGGCTTTGCCCGGCTCCGCCACAGCGCGAGCAACGCGTCAACAGTCAAGGAGGGGGTCCGTGGGGGACCCATGGGTTCCCCCACGCTAATGGCCTGGGACAGCGTCCATCCGTTCGAGTGCCCGACCCGCCTGTACTACGGCTTCGGCGCCGCCTCGGGCCTCGGCGAGCGCCTTCGCGAGCTCGCCGTCACCCGCGCCGTGCTCGTCTCCGATCCGGGGGTCGAGGCGGCCGGAACCGTCGAGCGGGTCGCCACGATCATGCGCGACGACGGCGTCGAGCCGATCGTCTACGCCCGCACCGAGGCGAACCCGACCACCACCAACGTCGAGGAGATCTCCGCCCTCTACGCGGAGCGCGGCTGTGACGGCCTCGTCGGTCTGGGCGGCGGCAGCTCGATGGACGCGGCCAAAGCTGCGTCCGCGGTTATCGGCAACGGCGCCGACATTCGCGAGTACCGCGGCAGAGATCTCGTGCCGGCCGCGGGACCCCCGGTGGTCTGCCTCCCGACAACGTGCGGCACCGGGGCCGAGGTCACCTTCGTCGTCGTCATCACGGACCCCGGCGCCCACTTCAAGGTGGTCTGCGTCTCGCGGCACTTCGCGGCCCGGGTGGCTCTCGTGGATCCGGAGCTCGTGCTCACGGCGCCGCCGCACGTCATCGCCGCCACCGGCGCGGATGCGCTCGCCCATGCGATCGAGTCGTATCTCAACGTCGGCTCCGATCCGCTCCTCGACTCGATCAACATCGCCGCGATCCGCATGATCGGCGCCAATCTGCGGCGCGCCGTCTACGACCGCGACCGCGAGTCCGTGGGCCAACTGTCGCTCGCAAGCACCATGACGGGAGTCGCCTTCAACATGAACGCCAACGCGATCGTGCACGCCGCGTCCACGCCCGTCACGGCCCACCACGGCGTGCCGCACGGTGTGGCCAATGCCATCTTCATGCCGGCCGGTCTCGATTTTCTGCGGCCGGCCTGCGAGCCCAAGCTCGGCGAGATCGCCGAGGCCCTCGGCGAGGACGTCGACGGTCTCGACGTCGGGGAGGCTGCCGCGCGCGGCGTCGACGCCGTGCGCAGGCTGCTACGTGACGTCGAGCTCCCGGCCTCGTTGCGCGAATGGGGCGTCGACCCCGACGCGTTCGACATCCCGACGCTCGTCGAGGACGCGATGAAGAGCCGCAACATCACGACGAACCCGCGCGAGGTGACCCGCGACGACCTCGCGGAGCTCTACCGGGTGGTGCTCGGCTGACGATGAAGATCACCGGCGTCCGTACCCACCTCGTGCACTGTCCGATCCCGGAGGAGCACCGGGTGCGAAGCGGTGCCGGCTACAAGCTCGCCCGCCAGGCGGCCTTCGTCGAGCTCGAGACCGACGAGGGGATATCGGGCTACGGACCGTGCTCGTTCGGCAGCGTCTCGCTGGACCTGGCGTCCGTCGCGGCGTTGATCGAGAAGACCTATGCGCCGGCGCTGGTCGGCCAGGATCCCGGCCGGATCGAGCACCACTGGGACCGCATCTACTACGGCGCGATCACCCGGACGCACGGGCCGCGAGGCGTCGGCGTCGCGATGCTCTCGGCGATCGACATCGCGCTGTGGGACCTGAAAGGCAAGGCGCTCGGCGTCCCGGTCTACGAGCTGCTCGGGGGCGCGGTGCGCGATCCGCAGCCGTTGTACGTCAGCTCCGTGTACTGGGCGCCGCCCGAGCAGGCTGCGGCGCAGGCCCGCGCGTTCGTCGACGACGGCTTCAAAGCCTTCAAGGTCAAGGTCGGCCTCGACGTTGCCAACGACATCGAGTCGCTGCACGCGATCCGCGACGAGGTCGGCTACGACGTCGACATGCTGGTCGACGCCAACCAGTGCTACACGCGGCACCTTGCGCTCCAGGTCGGGCGCGAGCTCGAGAAGCTCCGCGTCTTCTTCTACGAGGAGCCCCTTCCGACCGACGACGTCGAAGGGCATCGCTTCCTGGCGGAAAAGCTCGACGTCCGGATCGCGACCGGCGAGAACATGTACACGCGCTGGGACTTCATGCCGTTTCTCAGCGCCGGGGCAGTTCACGTCGTCCAGGCCGACGCGTCCCGCTGCGGCGGGATCAGCGAGGCGGCCAAGATCGCCGACGTTGCCGGCGCCTTCCACGCGCACTTCGTGCCGCACACGTTCTCCGACGCGCTGACGGTCGTTGCGAACCTCCACGTGGTCGCGGCCCGCGCGAACGCGCCGATCATGGAGTACGACCGCACGTGGAACCCGCTCCAGACGGAGCTCGTCAAGAATCCGCCCGAAGTGCGGGACAGCGCGATCGAGCTGCCGAGCGGCCCCGGCCTGGGTGTCGACATCGACTGGGATTTCGTCGCCGATCACCCGTGGGTCGACGAGATCGGGATCGGGCTCGCCGCGCGCCCGGCCTTCGGGCTCGCGTCGGAGACGCTGCCGGATCGCACCGCGACATCGCTCGCATGACGCGGGCGCATGCGCGTCGGGAACGGGCCGGATGAGATCCGGCCCCTACGAGCGGGCGAGTGATCGGTGGTCGTGTAGGGGCCGGACCTGTCCGGCCCACGTAGCCTCGGAAGGGATACGGTGATCGGGCTGGCGAAGCTGGCCGCAGGGCCGGGGAACGTCGGGCTCGCGGAGCGCGACGAGCGCGGTCCCGGGCCCGGGCAGGTGCTCGTACGCGTGTCAGGTGCCGGGGTGTGCGGCACCGATCTCCACATCGAGGCCGGCGAGTATCCGAGCGCTCCACCGGTGACGATGGGCCACGAGGTGTCAGGCGTCGTCGCGGCTCTCGGGGAAGACGTCGACCCGGCGTGGCTCGGCGCGCGCGTCGTCTGCGAGACGTACTTCTCGACCTGCGGCGTGTGCGAGTGGTGCCGCGACGGAAGGCCGAATCTGTGCCCCGAGCGACGCTCCATCGGTTCGTTCGCCGACGGCGGCTTCGCCGAGCAGCTGGTCATGCCGGCCACCGCGGTCCACCGCATCCCAGACTGGCTGGACGAGCACGCGGCAGTGCTTGCCGAGCCTCTCGCGTGCGTCTGCCATTGCCTGCTCGACCCGCCGAAGGTGTCGACCGGCGACCGGGTGCTCGTCACCGGGCCGGGGCCCATAGGACTGCTGGCGGCCCAGGTGGCGCGGGCGCTGGGCGGCGACGTGCTCGTCGCCGGCCTGCCGACCGACGAGCCGCGGCTCGCCGTTGCGGAGCAGCTCGGGTTCGCGACCGACACCGGCGGCACCCCCCAGACCGACTTCGACGTGGTGAT
Source organism: uncultured Thermoleophilia bacterium (assembly GCA_963780385.1). Lineage (GTDB taxonomy): Bacteria > Actinomycetota > Thermoleophilia > Gaiellales > Gaiellaceae > CAWACA01. Next base: position 11,449 of record CAWACA010000029.1, read on the forward strand.
CGAGTGCTCGGGCAGCGCCGGGGGCGCCGCGACGTGCCTGGAGGCGGCCCGCCGCGGCGGGACCTACGTGCAGATCGGCGTGTTCGGGAAGCCCGTCACCGTTCCGCTCGACCGCGTCTTCCAGAAGGAGCTCGTCCTGACGTCGGGCTTCGCCTCGACGCCGCGGTCCTGGCTGCGGGCGCTCCAGCTGATCGCCGAGCGACGCGTCGAGCTGGGGCCGCTCGTCTCGGAGGTCGTTCCGCTGAGCGACTGGGAGCGGGTCTTCGCCGACCTGCGGGCGGGCAGGGCGATCAAGGTCGTGTTCGACCCGCGTACATAGGCGCGGCGGTGTAGGTTCGCGTTCCAAATTCCAGGGAGGTCACATGAAGATCGGGTTGTTCTCCGTCGTCTTCAACGACAAGCCGCTCGAAGAGGTCGCCGACTACGCGGCGGGGCTCGGGTACGAGATGTTCGAGCTCGCGGCCTGGCGCGGGTCGAACCATTTCGACACGGATCGCGCCCACGAGGACAAGCAGTACGCGCAGGGAGTCAAGAAGGCCCTCGCCGACCGCGGCATCGAGATCTCGGCGCTCTCCAATCACCTCTTCTCCCAGATGGTCCTGCCGTTCCAGGACGCGAGCCTCGACGAGTGGGCGGGTACCTCCGACAAGGACGAGATGGTCAGGCTCGGCACCGAGCACATCCTCAAGACCGCCGAGGTGGCCTCCGAGCTCGAGATCAAGACGGTGTGCGGCTTCTTCGGCTCCACTGTGTGGGAGAGCTGGTACATCTGGCCGCCGCAGCGCCTGGCGATCTACGAAGAGGGCTGGGACCTCTTCGTCGAGCGCTGGAATCCGATTCTCGACCGCTTCAAGGAGCTCGGCGTGCGCTTCGCGCACGAGGTGCACCCGACGGAGATCGCCTACAACGTCTACACCGCGCGCGAGGCGGTCAAGCGCCTCGACCGCGACGACTGGGGGTTCAACTTCGATCCGAGCCACATGGTGTGGCAGATGATCGACCCGGTCGTGTTCATCAAGGAGTTCGGCGACCGGATCCTTCACGCCCACGCAAAGGACTGGGAGCTCCAGAAGGACATCCTCCACATCGACGGCGTCACGGCTACTGGGTCGTGGCAGCGCAAGGACCGCGCGGCCCGGTACCGCGTACCGGGCTGGGGAGACGTCGAGTGGCGGCGGGTGATCACCGCGCTGCTCGAGGTCGGTTACGACTTCGTGCTCTCGTTCGAGCACGAGGATCCCGTCATGTCCGAGGAGGACGGCTGCGAGCAGTGCATCAAGTACCTCAAGCCGCTGCTCATCAAGAAGCCGCTCGTTCCGGGACAGGCGTGGTGGCTTGCGTGATCGCTTCGCTGCGATCGATCCCTTCCGGTCTCGAAGGAGGCACGAATGGCTGACGAGCCTGCGGTCGGTTTTGTGACCATGGGCGACGCCCGAGCCGACGAGGAGGCTCCGTCGATCGGCGTCGGGATGCTCGGCTACGCGTTCATGGGCAAGGCACACTCGAACGCGCTCAAGAAGATCGCCTACATGATCTGGCCGCCGCCGTTCAAGCCGCGGCTGGTCGCCATCTCGGGCCGCAACGAAGCCGCGGTCGCGGAGGCGGCGCGCCGCTACGGGTACGAGAAGTGGTCGACCGACTGGCACGACGTGGTCAACGACCCGGATGTCCAGGTCTTCGACAACGGCGGCCCGAACGACGTCCATCTCGAGCCGTCGATCGCGGCGGCCAAGGCCGGCAAGCACGTGATCTGCGAGAAGCCCCTGGGCCGCACCGCCGACGAGAGCTACGAGATCTGGAAGGGCGTCGCCGAAACCGGCGTGAAGCACATGACCGCGTTCAACTACCGCTTCTACCCGGCGATCGTGCTCGCCAAGGAGATGATCGACGCCGGCGAGCTCGGCGAGATCTACCACTTCCGGGGGCGCTACCACCAGGAATGGATCATGGATCCCGAGTTCCCGAAGGTCTGGCGGCTCGACAAGGCGGTGGCGGGGTCAGGGGCGCTCGGCGACCTCGGCGCGCATGTGATCGACCAGTCGCGCTACCTCGTCGGGGACCCGACGGCGGTAACCGGGGTGCTGCGCACCTTCATCAAGGAGCGGCCCGGAGGCACGGTCGACGTGGACGACGCGTTCGAGGCCACCGTCGAGTTCGAGAACGGCGCCATCGGCACCTACGAGGCGACGCGGTTCGCGCTCGGGCGCAAGAACCAGATGCGCTGGGAGATCAACGGCTCGAAGGGCACCCTGCTCTTCGACTCGGAGCGCCAGAACGAGCTGCTCGTGAACATGGGCGACTCGACGCCCGGCGATCACGCTCAGGGCTTCCGCACGGTGCTCGTCTCGGAGGCGTACCACCCGTACTGGGAGCACTGGTGGCCGCACGGCCACATGATCGGCTGGGAGGACAACTTCGTCCACGAGCTCCTGCACTTCCTCATCTGCATCAAGGAGGACACGCCCGTCGGCCCGCGCGGGGCGACCATGGAGGACGGCTACCGCTGCGCCGAGATCTGCGACGCGATCGTGCGCTCGCACGAGACCGGCGCACGGCAGGAGCTCTCGTACCGGAGCCTGTAGGCGGCGGAACAGCAGCGTGAGCGACCTGACCGGAAAGCGCGCCGTGGTCACCGGCGCCTCGCAAGGCATCGGGCAGGCCACGGCGATCGCGCTCGCCCGCGCGGGAGCGAACGTTGCCGGCTTCTACCGGGAAGGCGCATCCGATGCCGAGGAGGCGGACGCGGAGCGGACTGTCGAGGCGGTTCGCGCCGCCGGGCGAGAGGTGATCCTGCAGCACGGTGACGCCGGCGATCCCGCTGCCCACGAGCAGATCGCAAGGGCCGCAGTGGATGCGTGGGGCGGCATCGACGTGTGGGTCAACAACGCCGCCGGCGTGATCGTGAAGCCGTTTCTCGAGACCACGGTCGAGGATTGGCACGGGCTGATGGCCGCCAACTTCCACGGCTACTTCTACGGCTGCCGGGCGGCGGCCGGGGTGATGGTGGGCCAGGGGGGAGGGCGCATCGTCAACGTCACCTCGGTCGCGCACATCCAGCCCCTCGCGAACCTCGTCGCTTACTGCTCGGCCAAAGGGGGCGTCAAGGCTCTCACGTCCGTCCTCGCGGTCGAGCTCGGGCGACTCGGGATCTCCGTCAACGCCGTCGCACCGGGTGCGACCGAGACCCCGCTCAACGCCCCGACGTACACGCCGGAGGTGCGGGCCAACTACGCGGCACGCATCCCGCTCGGCCGGATCGCGTCGCCCGAGGAGATCGCCGACGCGATCGTCTTCATCGCGTCCGATGCCGCCCGCTACGTGAACGGCGCCGAGCTCGTCGTCGACGGCGGCATCATCCTCGACGGCACAGTCGGCCATGCGCAAACGTAGAGGCGGTGCAGGCGTGGGTGGGCGGGCCTGGGTCCCACCCCCCACCCACCACCCAGGGGAGGGTAGCCGCGCCCCCCGCGCGGATTCCACGCGGTTCGTGCCGGGTCCGTGCCACGATCGTCACGGATGCGTGCGGTGATGGAGGTCGCGCCCGGCATCCACCGGATCGAATCCATCCTCGGTCCCCGGCCGTTCTCGCAGTACCTGCTGCTCGGCGACCGCTCGCTCCTCGTCGACACGGGCGTCAAGGAGACGCCGGGCGAGGTGATCCTTCCGTTCCTCGAGCAGGTCGGGCTCGACCCGCCCGCGCTCGATCTCGTGCTGATCTCGCACGCCGATGTCGATCACTTCGGGGGCAACGCCGCCGTTCGCGCCGCGGCGCCCCGGGCGCTCGTCTGTGCTCATACGGCGGACGTCCCATGGATCGAGAGCCGCGAGTTGATCATGCGCGAGCGCTACGGCTGGTACGAGGGCCTCGGCGTTCCCTACCCGGAGGGGGTGCTCGACTGGCTCCGTGACGCGATGGGCCCCGACGTGGCCGTCGACGTCAGGCTCCTCGGCGATGAAGAGATCCGGCTCGGCTCGGATCTCGTCGTTCGCGTTCTCCACCTGCCGGGTCACTCCCCGGGCCACATCGGCCTCTGGGAGCCGCGATCGCGGACCGCCATCGTCCAGGATGCCGTGCTGGCGCGCGGCCTCCTCGACACCGAGGGGAACGTCATCCACCCGCCGCCGGTGTTGCTGATCACCGAGTACGAGCGCTCCGCGCAGCTGCTCCAGCAGCTGAGGCCTGCCCGGCTGCTGACCGCGCACTACGACGTGATCGAAGGTGAAGACGTCGAGCGGTTCCTGGACGAGACCCTCGACTTCGTCGGTCGTGCCCGTGCCGCAGTCAAGCGGGCGCTCGACGAGCAACCCGAGCGCACGCTCGCCGATCTGCTCGCCCGTACGGACGCCGAGCTCGGGCCGTTCAGCTCCATGCCCAACGAGCTCGCCGCGACCTTGCGGGGCGTGCTCAGCGAGCAGGGCGTCGAAGCACGATGAGGCTGCAGGGGGAGGTGGCGGTCGTGACCGGGGCCGCACGTGGGCTCGGGGCAGCGATTGCGGACGCGCTCGAGGCCGAAGGGGCTGCAGTCGCCCGCACGGATCTCGACGGGGCGGATTTCGAGCTCGACGTCCGCGACCGAGGCTCGGTGGAAGCTGCAACAGCGAGAATCTCCGGCGTGCTGGGATCGCCCAGCGTCCTGGTCAACAACGCAGGCATCAACCGCGTTGAGCCGGCCGAGGCGCTCGACGAGGCCGACTGGAACGCTGTCCTGGACGTCAACCTCACGGGCGCTCTGCGCTGCTCCCAGGTCGTAGGCCGGCGCATGCTCGAGGTCGGCCGGGGCTCGATCGTGAACGTCGCCTCCATCACGGCGCTCACGGGCATGCCCGGGCGGGCTTCCTATTGCGCCAGCAAGGCCGGCCTGCTGGGCCTGACGCGGGCGCTCGCCGTGGAGTGGGCCGGACGCGGCGTGCGCGTCAATGCTGTGTGCCCCGGCTACACGGCCACCCCCCTCGTGCAGAACGCGATCCAACAGGGCCTGCTGTCCGAGCCGGGGGTGCGCGCGCGCACGCCGTGGGGTCGGCTGGCTGAGCCGGCCGAGATCGCCCGGACGGTTACCTTCCTGGCCTCGAGCGACGCCTCGTACGTGACTGGCCAGACACTCGTCGTCGACGGCGGCTACCTGGCCTACGGCGCGCCTGCGGCGGCCTCGGCGATTCCGTCAACGTCGTACTCCCTCTAGACAAGGAGGACCGCATGGAACTCGGAATGATCAGCTCCACCTGGCTCGGCACGAAGGTCGGTCGGCTGGACGGCATTCGCCAGGCGAAGGAGATCGGCTTCGATACGTACGACGTCTTCGAGGACCCGCTCGATCTCACCGACTCCGAGCGCGAGGAGATCAAGAGCGCCGCCGAGGAGGCCGGTCTGCCGATCCGATCGGTGGTCTGCGTCGCGTTCGGTCTGGTCGACTTCAACGAATCGGTCCAGCGGTTCACGCTCGACCGCATCAAGGCGTACGTCGACCAGGGCGCCTTTCTCGGCGCCCGGAACGTGCTGCTCGTCGTCGGCGAGTACTACTGGGACGGCGAGGTGTTTCCGCGCGAGGCGATCTGGGACATCGCCAAGGCGGCCGTCAAGAGCGCCGGCGAGTACGCGGGCTCCAAGGGTCTCGAGGTCGTGCTGGAGCTCGAGCCGTTCAACGAAGCGTTGCTCAAGGACGTCAACGAGCTGGTCCGCTTCGTCGAGGAGATCGACCATCCGGCGGTGCGGGCGAACGCCGACATCTCGCACCTCCACCTCTCGAACGCCTCCTTCGACGACGTCAAGAAGATGACCGGTCTCATCGGGCACATCCATCTCTCCGACTGCGACGGCAAGGTGCACGGCGACCTGCCCGCCGGCATGGGCGTGACACCCATCAAGGAGTACCTCGCGGCGATCCGCGACACCGGATACGACGGCACCGTGTCGATCGAGCTCGAGTACTCGCCCGATCCCGACAAGATCGTCGAGTGGGCGCAGCAGGCCTACGACGGCACCGCCGCCATCATGCGAGACCTCGGCGTGCGCGGCTAGGAGCCTGCGATGGCCGAGCTCGACCTCAACACGGGCCCCGACCTGCCGCCCAAGATCGACTACGGGATCGGCTGCATCGGCGCAGGGTTCATCATGAAGGACATCCATCTCGTCGCCTACGGCGAGGCGGGGTTCAACGTCGTCGCGATTGCCTCCCGAACACCGGAGCACGCGAAGGCGGCGGCCGACGAGCGCGGCGTCGAGACCGTCTACGACACATGGCAGGAGCTGCTCGACGACGAGCGTGTCGAGATCGTGGACGTCGCGTTTCCACCCGACCAGCAGCTCGGGATCGTGCGGGAGGCCGTCAAGCGCTCACACGTGAAGGGCATCCTCGCCCAGAAGCCGGTTGCGTTCACGCTCGACGAGGCGGTCGAGATGGTGCGGCTCTGCGACGAGGCGGGGGTGAAGCTCGGCGTCAACCACAACATGCGCTACGACCAGTCGATGCGAGCCCTGCGAACGCTGCTCGACGAGGGCGTGCTCGGCGAGCCGGTCGTCGGTGAGATCGTCATGAACGCCCGGCCGCACTGGCAGGAGTTCATCAAGCCGTACGGGCGGATCGCCTTGCTCAACATGTCGATCCACCACCTCGACGCGTTCCGCTACCTGTTCGGCGACCCCGAGCGGATCGTGGTCTCGGTCCGCAACGACCCGAGCCACGACTTCACGCACCAGGACGGCATGGCCTTCTACATCCTCGAGTACGGGAACGGCCTACGCGCGATCGGCCTCGACAACTGCTACACGTGGGTCGATCACAACATTCAGTGGCGAGTCGAGGGCACCGAGGGCGTCGCCAAGGGCACGATCGGATGGCCCGACTATCCGGCCGGAAGCCCCTCGACGATCGAGTGGACGACGCGTGACGCGGACGGGGAATGGGAGCGGCCCCGCTGGGAGGATCGGTGGTTCCCGCAGGCGTTCAAGGGCACGATGGGCCAGCTGATGCGCGCGATCCAGGAGGAAGCCGAGCCGGCGATCTCCGGCCGGACGACGCTCGGGACGATGACGCTCGTCGAGGCCGCCTACAGGGCCGCCGAGCAGGGACGCAGCGTCGAGTTGAAGGAGATCCGCGACGAGTTCGGGATCACGTGACGACCCTGTTGACGCGTCGCGACTTGCCCGGCGGGGTTCTTGCCCGCCCCGGTGCTCGCTGCGGGGACAGGCCGCGAGCTCCGCGGTTCCGGGCCCAGCCCCCACCCCTGGGTGGGGACCCACGATCCCGCCTCGGCGCAGGCTAGCGTCGGAAAACGCGCCGAACGCGCGCAATCGCGTCGTCTTGCGCACGGGGCTGGAACGATTCGCAGGACTGCAGGGCGGCGGGCGTGAGCAGGCTCGATGCGTTCGGTCTCGATGGGCGTGTCGCGATCGTGACGGGCGGCGGCGGCGGGCTCGGTGCAGACATGTGCCGTGCTCTTGCCGCGGCCGGGGCCTCGGTGGCCGTCGTCGGTCGGACGCAGGAGACGATCGACGGCGTGCGCGATCAGGTGCTCGCGGACGGCGGACGGGCGATCTCGGTGCTTGCGGACGTGTCACGGAAGGACTCCATCGACGAGATGGCCGACACGGTCGTTCGCGAGCTCGGAGGGATCGACGTTCTCGTCAACAACGCGGCGATCTACCCCCGCCGGGCGTGGACAGAGATCGGCGAGGAGGAGTGGGACGAGGTGTTCGCGACGAATCTCAAGGGCTACTTCCTCTGCGCTCGGGCTGTCTACCCGTCGATGGTCGAACGGGGCCGCGGGCGCATCATCAATCTGACCTCGATCACGTTCTTCGGCGGCTGGTCGATGCTGCTCTCCTACGTCTCGACGAAGGGCGGGATCGTCGCGTTCACGCGGGGGCTCGCGCGCGAGCTGGGCCCGGAAGGGATCACCGTCAACTCCATCTCGCCCGGGGCATTCCCGACCGATGCCGAGAAGATCCATCCCGATCCCGAGGGCTATGACCGCTGGGTGCTCGAGCAGCAGTCGATCAAGCGGCGAGGCACCCCTGAGGACATCGGCAACCTCGCGGTCTTCCTCGCGAGCGACGCCTCGTCCTTCATCACGGGCCAGCTGTTCCAGATCGACGGTGGCTGGGTGATGCATTGACCGACATCCGAGCTCAGGCTCGACGCGGTCGCGGCCCCCGGTTGATCGGGGCGAGCGGCTATCCGCTCTCGAGGCCGCCCGTCTCCGTCAGGGCGGACAACACCTCGGGCGTGTACTCGGTCTCGAGGCGTTCCGCCTCGGTCGCCACCTCACGCTGCAGCGCCTCGCTACAGGGCCGGGTCACCTGGCGCCACTGCTCGAGATAGTCCTCTGCATCGACGAGCCCGGCCTTCATCGCAGCTGCGTCGATCGCCTGCTGAAAACGCTCGTCTAGCCGAGCCTTGGCGCTTGCCCTGCCGCTTGTCGCGTTCACCTGCGCCGGAATGTCCCGCCAATAGATGACCGTCAGGGTCGCCATCCCATGCTCCGGGCCGATGAGATCCGGCCCCTACGCGGCTCGCGCGACGAAGCTCTCGACCGAGGGGCGCAGGTCCCCGTAGCCCGTGAAGCGGCGCTCGAACGCGAGGCCGAGCGTCTCCGCGGCCGCCCGCGCGCGCTCGGTGAGCGCGGCATCGTCCGTCTGGGCCAGGTAGACGAGGCGCCGGTAGTTGCCGAAGACATCCGGGACGAGCTCCGGGTGAACGTCGAGCTTCAGCGGCCGCACGACCAAAGCATCGAAATGCCGCGCCAGGAAGTCGGTGAGGTAGAACGTGCCGGGCTCCTCGTCGTGCATGGCTTCCCAGGCGGTCCCGCCGGCGAAGAAGGCGTAGCAGTGCAAACCGGGCAGCCGCTCGGCGCCGTGGCGCTCGAGCACGTCGTCGAGCGCGCCGACGGTGCCGCAGTCCGCGTAGCCGACGAAGACGTGCCGGTAGCGCCCACGCGCCTCAGACAGCGCCTCGTCGACGGCGGGAGCGATGAGCTCCGGGCGCAGGTGGAGCTTCGCGGGGAGGCAGCGAACGTCGACGTGCATCCAGCCGTTCAGCTCGACGACCGCGAGCGTCTCCCGCGCCAGCGCGCCGCAGGCGAGCACGAGGATCCGCTCCTCCACCTTCATCGCTTCTCCGGGAAAGCCAGCTGCTCGACGAACCTGTCGTTGAAGTCCCCTCGGTCGGAGAGCTCGACGTACTCGACTTCCTCGAGCAGCGCAGTCGCCGCGTGCCGCTCCTGCATCGAGAGCAGCGCCATCTTCGCGCCCTCGCCCGCGACGTTGCCTGCCGAGACGATGCGCGGCAGGGGCAGCCGCGGCACGAGCCCGATTCGGACGGCGCTCGCCGCCGACAGATACGAGCCGAAGGAGCCGGCGAGCAGCACCTGCTGGATCTCGGATTCCTCGATGCCGAGCTCCTCGACGAGGACCCTCCAGCCCGTCGCGATGGCCGCCTTGGCGAACTGGAGCTCACGAACATCGCGCTGGGACAGGTAGACGGCGTTCGCGACATCGCCCTCCTCGCCCTTCCAGTGGAGCACGAAGACCCGCTCGCCCCCGTCGAGCTCGACGAATCGTCGTCGACAGCCTGGGGGCGATGGTCGCGGCCGTCTCGTTCGCCACGAACCGGCCCGAGGGGTCGAGCAGCCCGGCCCGTACGAGCTCGGCCGCCGCGTCGACGAGGCCCGAGCCGCAAATGCCGAGCGGCTCGGTGTCCCCGATGACCTCGAGCTCGAGCGCATCGTCGGTGATTCGCACGACCTCGATCGCCCCGTCCGCGGCCCTCATCCCGCAGCGGATCTGCGCCGCCTCGAACGCCGGGCCCGCCGGCGCTGCCGTGCAAACCAGCCGCTCGGCCGAGCCGAGCGCGATCTCGCAGTTGGTGCCCACGTCGATGAACAGCCGCAGCCGCTTGTCGCGGTTCATGCCGGTGGCGAGCAGTCCCGCGACGACGTCACCGCCGACGTACGCGCCGAGGGCGGGGAAGACGTTCGCCCGGGCGAGGGGATGCAGGCGGAGGCCGAGCTCGGCGGCAGGCAGGTCGGGGTACGACCGCGTGGCCATGATGAACGGCGCGACGCCGAGGGGCTCGGGGTCGATGCCGAGCGCGAGCGCGGTCATCGTCGCGTTCCCCGCCAGCGCGACCTCGTAGACCTCTTCCGGCTCGACGTCTCCCTCGCGGCAGACTTCCTCGGCGAGCTGCTGAAGGGTCTCGCCGGCCAGCCCGCGGAGGCGCTCCAGCGCGTCGGGATCGAGCATCGTGCGAGAGATGCGCGAGATGACGTCGGCGCCGAACGGCTGCTGACGGTTCAGCACCGATCGCACCGCCACCGGCGTTCCTGTCGTCAGGTCGAGCAGCGTGGCGACCGCGGTCGTCGTCCCGAGGTCGAACGCGATCGCGTGGAGGCGCTCGGTCGTGTCTCCCGGCTCGACGTCGATCAGGAGCTCGTCGGACACGACGCACGTCACCTTGTACGAAGACTCGCGAAGCACCTTCGGCAGGCGGCGGAGCACGCCCGCCTCGACGTGCAGCTCGAGGTCGTCCAGGGCGTCGCGCAGCCGCTCGAGATCGGGCCGCTGATCGGCGAGCGTCGGCTCGTCGAGCTCCACGTACCGCTTCTGCAGCCCGGGCCGCAGGATCACCTGCCGTCCGACCCCGACCGTCGCCGCCTTCGGCCGCGTGACGAGCGGCGGGACGTCGACGACGAGGTCGCCGTCGGCGTGAGATCGGCAGGCCAGGCGCCAGCCGCGTTCGAGGTCGTCCTCGCCGAACGCCTTCGTGTCGAGCTCGGTGACGGGCACCCGCCCGTCGACGATCCGGACGCGGCATTTCTTGCAGGTGCCGTGCCCGCCGCAGGTCGAGTCGATGGCGATGCCGTTCCACGAGGCCGCGTCGAACACCGTCACGCCCGCCGGAACCCGGACCGCCGTGCCCGAGGGCAGGAAGCTCAGCGCGACCCGGCCGGGATGCTGGGGCGCCTCGCTGACAGCCTCCGGCCTGTCCATCGTCGCGCTCACGCCGTTGCGGCCTGGGCCTGTCGATGGGCCGCGATCCAGTTCGTGCCCCACTCGTCGCGGCCGAAGAGAATGTCTGCCGCGCGGCAGGCGTCGACCGTTGCCACGGTGCGGGCGTCCATGATCGCGCTCGTGAGGCCGGCCTGCGAGGCGGCCACGAGGAACGCCGCGTTCAGCGCGTGCCGGTTGGGCAGCCCGAAGGAGACGTTCGAGGCCCCGAGCGTCATGTTGAGCCCGAACTCGTCGCGAATCCGGCTGATCGTGTCGAGCGTCGTCACCACGGCCTGCGGATCGGCTCCGACCGTCATCGCGAGCGGGTCGATGACCATGTCCTCGAGCGGGATCTCGTACTCGCCGTGGACGATCTCGACGAGGCGCTTGCAGATCTCGAGCCGTTCGCCCGCCGTCTGGGGAATGCCCGTCTCGTCGTTGACGAGGCAGATGACCGCCGCGCCGTGCTGCTTGACGAGCGGCAGCACGCGCTCGAGCCGCTCGCGCTCGCAGGTGACCGAGTTGACGAGGGCCTTGCCTTCGTACGCGGCCAGGCCGGCTTCGAGCGCCTCGACGATCGAGGAGTCGATGCAGATCGGCAGGTCGGTGTGCTCCTGCACGAGGGTGATCGCGCGAGACAGAAGATCTGCCTCGTCGGTGAGGGGAACGCCCATGTTGACGTCGAGGACGTGCGCGCCCATGGCCGCCTGCTCCTCGACGTCCTTGACGACCTGCGAGAGGTCGCCGGCACGGAGCTCCTCCGCGAATGTCTTGCGGCCGGTCGGGTTGATCCGCTCGCCGATGATGCAGAAGGGCCGGTCGGGCCCGATGACGACCTCTCTAGACGGAGAGCTCAGAACCGTGTGCATGCGTTTCTCTCTCTTCCTTGCGAGTTAGGCCGAGGTCCTGACACAGGCGGCTGAGTCGCGCCGTCGCGCCGGAAGTCGGTCAGGTGGATGCCCCGTATGCCGGGTGTCGCGAGCGCCGCGCGGGCCTGCTCGAGGGCGAGCTCGTACGCCGCCTCGGACTCGTCGTCGGCCTGCTCGATACGCTCGATCGTCTCCGGCGGCACCGTGACCCCGGGGACCCGCTCGTCCATGAAGCGCAGGCCGCCGGCGCCCTTCAGCGAGCACGATGGTCGGGAGGAGCGCGACACGCGACACCAGGCCGCGCCGGTCCAGTTCCTCGACGAACGCGCCGAGGCGCTCCGGAAAGTAGGAAATCTGCAGCTGCAGGAAGCGCGCGCCGGCCTCGATCTTCTTCGCCGCGCGCTCGGCCCGCTCGTCGAACGGAGGAGCCACCGCGCTGTCGACCGCGCCGATGAACAGGCGCGGCGGGGGCTCGATGGCCCGTCCCGACAGGTAGTGCCCCTGCGCCAGGCCGTTGGCCAGCGAGATCAGCTCGAGGCCGTCGAGGTCGAAGACGGGCTTGGCGTCGGGCTCGTCACCCGCGCTGACGCTGTCGCCCGTGATGCAGCACACGTTCTCGATCCCGTGCAGCGCCGCCCCGACGATGTCGGACTGCAGCGCGAGCCGGTTCTTGTCGCGGCAGACGACCTGCAGGATGGGCTCGACGCCTGCCTGGGCCAGCGCGATGGCGACCGCAACGTTCGACGCGTGCGCGTGCGCCGCGGTGTTGTCCGTGATGTTCATGGCGTCCACCCACTGCGCCGGCTCCGCGATCCGCTCGTGGAAGTCGGCGAGCGTGCCGCCGTCGACGCTCGGCGCCTCGGCCGTGACGATCGGGCCTTGCCCCGACTCGATGAGCTCCGACAGCCTGCTCATGCCGGTGCCAGGGCGCGGCGCTCGTCGAGCAGCTCCTTCGCCAGTTTCGTCGCCGACGCCGCGTCCGCGGCGTAGCCGTCCGCTCCGACTACGTCGGCGTACTCCTGGGTTACCGGCGCGCCGCCGACCAGGACGATCACGTCGTCGCGCAGCCCCGCCTTCTCGAGCGCCTCGATGTTCACCTTGAACATCGGCATCGTCGTCGTGAGGAACGCCGAGAACCCGACGACGTCGGGCTTGTGCTCCTGGATCGCCTCGACGAATGCCTCGGGCGCGACCTGCACCCCGAGGTCGACGACGTTGAACCCGGCGCCCTCGAGCATGATGTCGACGAGGTTCTTGCCGATGTCGTGGACGTCGCCCTTGACCGTTCCCATGAGGAATGTCCCGATCGACGGCGCGTCCGTCTGCGGCGAGCAGGGGGCGGAGGATGTCGAGCGCCCCGGTCATGGCCCTGCCGGCGATGAGCATCTCCGGCACGAAGAAATCGCCGCGCTCGAAGCGCGCTCCGACCTCCTCGAGCGCCGGGATCAGCGCGTCGAAGAGCATCGTCGTCGGCTCGAGCCCCTGCTCGAGCCCCTGCTCGGTGAGCTCGACGACGGCAGGCTTGTTGCCGACCAGCGTCTGGTCGTAGAGCTGCTGAAGAATCTCGTCAGTGTTCATCGTTCACTTTCTCCGTTCGACTGCTGGATGTGATCGGACAGCGCCCCGGCCGCTTCGACGACCAGGCCGGACAGCTCGTCGAGGCGCTCGGGGGACGTGCGGACCGTGGGCGCCGACACCGAGATTGCCGCGATGACGGTTCCCCGGGCGCCGCGAACGGGCGCGGCGGTGGAGGCAGAGGCCCTCCTCGAGCTCCTCCCAGGTCGTCGCGAAGCCAACGCGGCGGACCTGCTCGACCTCGGCCAGCAGATCGGCGAGAGAGGTGATGGTGCCGGGCCCGAGGCGCGGCAGCCGGCCGAAAGGAGGTTGGGCCGCGCCGAAGGCCATGAACACCTTGCCCATCGAGGAGGCGTGGATCGGGATCCGGCTCCCGACCCAGTTACCGGCGCCGAGCGGGTGGCGTGCTGTCCACCTGGGCGAGCCGCGCGACACCGCCGGGAGTGGGGATTCCGATGTTCGCGGTCTCGCCCGTGGCTCGGCCGAGCTCCTCGAGGAACGGCCAGGCGAGCGTCGCGAGATCGCCGACGCTGGCGTCGTGGCGGGCGTACTCGACGAGCACCGGCCCGGGGCGGAAGCCGCCCCCGCGGCGTCGTTGCGCGAGCCCGTTGCGCTCCAGCGCCCGCAGGAGCCGGGCGGCCGTCGACTTCGGCAGCCTCGTCTCCTCCATGACGCCGTTCAGCGTCAGCGCCTCCTCGCTCGACACGAGCCGGACGAGGATGCGCGCGGCGCGGTCGATCGCCTGGGAGCCTTCTTCGACGTTCGCCATCAGGTGCCACATTATGGCACCAAGGAGCCCGACGTCAATCATCCAGGCGCTCTGGGCACAGTGCGGCCAGACTAGAGGTGCCGCATCCTGGTACTGCCTCGGCGCCATACGGCTCGACCGGATGCGCTAGCGTGTCAGAGGACGAGCCCGCTTCCACTCCGGAGAGCAAAAGGAGAGCCGCCGTGAAGACCGCCGAGCGCACACGAATCGCCTTCCAGCGGGGGACTCCCGACCGGGTGCCCGTCCACTGCTGGCTCGGCCTGCCGCTGATCAAGAAGCTCAAGCCTCCCGAGAAGCGCATGTACGAGATGCTCGAGTGGTGGATCGACGACCCGATGGGCTCGATCGTGCAGATGCAGCTCGACCTCGGTCTCGACCCGATGATCACGACGTACAGCCAGCACATCGGCGAGCACGAGATCTGGCCGCGGATGCTTTTCCCGCGACCGTTCGAGACGGATACCTGGGTCGAGACGTTCGAGGAGACGGGCCGCGGCGACGGCTGGCGCGAGCACGCGCACGTGATCCGCACGCCCGACGGCGACCTCGATTACTCCTACCGCACCGAGGACGGCTTCGGCACGTCGTGCCACGACTTCCTCCTCAAGGGCGACGAGCCGGAGAAGAAGCTGCCCGCGCTGCGCCACTTCCCGTCCGCCGATCTCTACGACATGACGATCATGAAGGGCATGGTCGAGAAAGTGGGCGACGAGGCGTGGTGGCTGCACCATGTCATCGGCCCGTGGGACATGGCCGCGGAGGTCCGCGGTCTCGTCGACCTCTCCACCGACATCTACGACCGCCCCGAGTTCGTCCACGACCTCATGCGCGTCTGCACGGATTGGCTGACGGGCTTCTACCGCCGGCTCGGCGAGACCGGCATCCATTCGATCTCGATGAACGAGACCTGGGTGGGAGTCGGCGTCGCGCCGGATCACTACCGCGAGTTCATGAAGCCCTACGACACGGAGTGCGTGCAGGCCGCGCACGACGCGGGCTATCTCGTCAGCTTCCACAACTGCGGCCGGGCGACCCTCCTGCTCGAGGATCACGCGGACACGGGCCCGGACGCGATCGAGACGCTCACGTCCAGCCGCTCGTCGGGAGACGTCGACCTCGCCGACGCAAAGCGCCGCGTCGGCGACCGCGTGTGCCTGTTCGGCGGCTTCAACGAGCATCTCCTGTACGAGGCGGACGCGGATGCCGTGCGTGAGGAGGTCAGGCGCTGTCTCGAGGCGGCGATGGACGGCGGAGGGTACGTCCTGCGCTCGACCGGGCAGATCTTCGACGCGAAGCCGGGCCTGATCGAAGTCGCGTGCGAGACCGCGCGCGAGCTCGGCCGGTACAACTGAACGCGGGGGAACCCATGGTTCCCCCGCGAACCCCCTCCTTCGCTGTTGACGCGTTCCTCGCGAAGTGGCGCACCCGGGCAAAGCCCGGATGCGCCGATAGGGCCAAGGGCGCCCGAGCAAAGTCGGCGGGCCCTCGAGGCCCGTTGCGGCGATGACCGACGACGAGCTCTACCGGGTCGAGACGGCCGCCGCCGGCCCGTCCGGCGTGCTACCCCTCACCGAGGAATTCCTGCGCGACAGCCCTTCGGGCGACGTCTTCGGGCTCACGCAGAACGCGGGCATGGGCTGGAAGGCCTCGGAGGTGGGGCGCGAGCAGTTCCTGATCCTGTCGACGCAGGGCGGCGTCCGCGCCGACGACGGCACTCCGGTCGCGCTCGGGTACCACACGGGCCACTGGGAGGTCGGGCTGCTCGTGCGCGAGGCCGCCGCCGAGCTCGACCGGCTGGGCGGCCTGCCCTTCGCCGGCACACGTCTCGGACCCGTGCGACGGGCGCTCGCAGGGGACGACCGGGATGTTCGACTCGCTCCCCTATCGCAACGATGCGGCGATCGTCCTCCGGCGGCTCGTTCGCTCGCTGCCGCGGCGGCGCGGCGTGATCGGCATAGGGACTTGCGACAAGGGCCTCCCGGCGATGCTCATGGCGGTCGCGGCGTTCGGCGAGCTGGCAGGAGCGGTGATTCCCGGCGGCGTGACGTTGCCGCCACGGGCGGGTGAGGACGCGGGCGCGGTGCAGACGCTCGGCGCGCGCTTCGCGCACGGGCTCGTGACACTCGAGGAGGCGGCGGACCTCGGCTGTCGCGCCTGCGCATCGCCGGGCGGGGGTTGCCAGTTCCTCGGCACTGCGGCAACCTCCCAGGTCGTCGCGGAGGCGCTCGGCCTGACCGTGCCGCACGCGGCGCTCGCTCCGTCTGGACAGCCGGTGTGGCTCGACGTCGCGCGACGCACGGCATCAGCCGTGCACGACATGTGGCGCGACGGCAGAACGCTCGCCGACGTCCTGACCGAGAAGGCGGTCGAGAACGCGATGCTGGTCCACGCCGCGTTCGGCGGCTCGACGAACCTGCTCATCCACATCCCCGCGATCGCCCACTCGGCGGGTTTGCCCCGTCCGACGGTCGACGACTGGCGCCGCGTCAACGCCTCGGTTCCCCGGCTCGTCGACGCCCTCCCGAACGGCCCGCGCCACCACCCGACGGTGCGGGTCTTCCTGGCCGGCGGGGTGCCCGAGGTGATGCTGCATCTGCGTGAGCTCGGCCTCCTGCACGGCGAAGCCCGCACCGTGCTCGGCCGGACGTGGGACGACGTCCTCGACGAATGGGAGCGCAGCGAGCGCCGTGCCCGCCTGCGCGAGCGGCTGACCGAGGCGGACGGTGTCGACCCGGCCGACGTCATCTCCTCGCCCGCGCGCGCGCGCGAGAAGGGGATGACCTCGACGGTCTGCTTCCCGGGCGGGAATCTGGCGCCGGGCGGCAGCGTCATCAAGGCGACCGCGATCGATCCTCGCGTGCTGGACGAGGACGGCGTGTACCGCCTGACCGGCCGGGCGCGTGTGTTCACGAGCGAGCCGGACGCGATCGCGGCCATCAAGGGCACCGGTGAGTCAGAGCCGATCCAGGCCGGCGACGTCATCGTGCTGGCCGGGCGCGGGCCTCTGGGAACCGGGATGGAGGAGACGTACCAGCTCACGTCGGCGCTGAAGTTCCTCCCGTTCGGTCGCGAGGTCGCGATGGTCACCGACGCGCGCTTCTCCGGCGTGTCGACCGGCGCCTGCATCGGCCACGTGAGCCCGGAGGCGCTCGAAGGAGGGCCCATCGGCCGGCTCCTCGACGGTGACCTTGTCCGTCTCGTCGTGGATCCGCAGAGGCTCGAGGCGTCCGTCGACCTCGTCGGCCACGGCGCGGAAGAGTGGGGGCCCGAGGAAGCGGCGCGTGTGCTTGCGGAGCGCCCCGTGCGCGACGATGTCGCTCCGGACCCGCGGCTGCCGGCGGACACGGTCCTGTGGGCGCGGCTCCAGTCGGCGAGCGGCGGCCTGTGGGGCGGCTGCGTCTACGACGCGGAAGCCATCGCGGCGGCGCTCGACCGGGCGCCGGTTGCTCCCGTGTCGGTCTGAAGCCGGACGGCTACCCGCGCGCGAGCTCGGCGATCGCCGCAGGCCCGATCCCGCAGCAGCCGCCGATCGCGCGGGCGCCGAGCCGCCGCCAGCGCTCGACGAGCTCCGGCGGGAAGCGGTCGATCCCGTCGCCGCTCCAGGTATTCGTGTGGCCGTCCCAGACCCTGCCCCAATTGGGATAGACGAGGAGGGGGAGGTCGGTCGCGCGCCGCGCGGCCTCGAGCAGCGACTCGACGTACTGCGGCGGCGTGCAGTTGACGCCGAACGCGGCCACCCGGCCGGTTCGCCCCGCGGAGCGAATCGCGTCTCCGATCGGCGTGCCGTCGCTCAGGCTCTCGCCGTCGCGGCAGCAGAAGGAGACGAACGCTTCGACGTCGGGTACCTCCGCGAGCAGCTCCGCGAAGATCGCGGCCTCGCGCCCGTTCGGGATCGTCTCGACCGCGAGGAGGTCTGCGCCCGGCGGCGACCAGCTCGACCATCCGCTGCCGCTGGCTCTCGGCGATCACGTCGTCGGGCGTCCCGCGGTAGTCGCCCGTGTACTCCGTGCCGTCGGCGAAGACGACCGCGTAGGGGCCGACGCTGCCCGCCACGAGGCCGTGGCCGCCTGCTGCGTCGCGCGCACGCTGCGCGAGCTCGACGCTGAGCCGCAGGAGCCGACCGCCTTCCGCCCGGTCGATGCCGGCCGCCTCGAAACCCTCGAACGTCGCCTGATAGCTGGCGGTGATCGCCACGTCCGCGCCCGCTTCGAAGAAGGCGGCATGGACGTCCTCGATCGCCTGCGGCTCGTCGCGGAGCAGGCGCGCCGACCACAGCGGGTCGGCGCAGGTCGTGGCCGCGCGCCTCGAGCTCGGTGGCGAGCCCGCCGTCGATGACGACGTCGCGCGCGCTCGAGCAGCTCGGTGAGCGGTCCCACGGGCCGAGCGTAGACGTCGCCACGCCTGGGACTGCCGGGATTCATCTAGAGTCGGCGCGGTGAAGCTCGGCTTCCTGACCGTTCCCTTCGGCCACTGGCCGCTCGAGCAGGTCGCCCGGCTGGGCCAGGAGAACGGCTTCGAGACGCTCGAGATCGCCTGCTGGCCGGCCGGCTCGGGCGACGCGCGCCGGTACGCCGGAGTGACGCACATCGACGTCGACGCGCTCGACGACGGCAAGGCCGCGGAGATCCTGTCGATGCTCGCCGCGAGCCGGCATCGAGATCTCCGCGTCTCGGCTACTACCCCAACAACCTCCACCCCGATCCCGAGCACCGCAAAGCCGTCAACGACCACCTGCGCAAGGTGATCGGCGCGGCCGCGAAGCTCGGCGTCCCGGTCGTCAACACGTTCGTCGGGCGCGACAAGGATCGCTCGCACCCGGAGAACATGGAGGAGTTTCGCAAGGTCTGGCCGGCGATCGTCGCCGAGGCCGAGTCGCTCGGCGTCAAGGTGGCGATCGAGAACTGCCCGATGATCTTCAGCCTCGACGAGTGGCCCGGCGGGGTCAACCTCGCGTACTCCCCGGCGATCTGGCGCGAGCTCTTCGATGTGATCCCCAGCGACAATTTCGGGCTCAACTTCGACCCGAGCCACCTCGTCTGGCAGATGATCGACTACGAGCGCGCGATCTACGAGTTCGGCGACCGGATCTTCCACGCGCACGCGAAGGATCTCGAGGTGCGCCGCGACGGTCTCTACGACCACGGCGTCATGTCGGTCGGGATGGGCTGGCAGGTGCCGCGCCTCCCGGGTCTGGGCGAGGTGCGCTGGGACCGCTTCTTCGCGGCGCTCTACGCCGTCGGCTACGACGGGCCGGTCGTCGTCGAGCACGAGGACCGGCGCTTCGAGGGCAGCGACGAGGCGGTCATCCGGGGCTTCCATCTCGCCCGCGACGTCCTCCAGCCCTACGTCGTGTGAGGACGCGGTGAGCCTGCTCGACGGCGAGGTTGCGCTCGTCACCGGCGCCACGCGCGGGATCGGCGAGGCCGTCGCGCTCGAGCTCGCCGCCGAGGGCGCGCGCGTCGCGTTCGGAAGCCGCGACGCCGGCCGCGCCCGAGCGGCGGCGGAGGGAGCCGGCTCCGGGCACGTCGGCGTCGAGCTGGACGTCTGCTCGCGCGCCTCGGTCGACGCGGCCGTGGCCGAGGTGGTCGAGCGTCTCGGCGAGCCGACGTTGCTCGTGAACAACGCGGCGGTCAACCGGATCGGGCCTTCGGAGACCCTGCCCGAGGAGGACTGGCAGCACGTGCTCGACACCAACCTGATGGGCGTGGCGCGCTGCTGCCAGGCCGTCGGCGCGCGGATGCTCGAGCAGGGGCGCGGCGTGATCGTCAACGTCACCTCGCTGTTCGGGCCGTTCATGGGGGCGCCGTGGCGCGGCCCCTACGCCGCGAGCAAGGCGGGGATCGTCGGGCTCACCCGTGTGCTCGCCGTCGAGTGGGCCGGGCGTGGGGTGCGCGTCGTTGCCGTTGCGCCCGGGCCGGTGAGGACGCCCATGGTCGAGCAGGCGATCCGGGACGGGATCCTCGTCGAGGACGAGATCGTCGATCGGATGCCCGCCGGGCGGCTCGCTGAGCCCGAGGACGTCGCCCGCGCGGTCGCACTCATCGCGTCGCCGAAGGCGGGGTTCGTGACGGGCTCCGTCCTCACGGTCGACGGCGGCTACGGTGCCTACGGCGCCGCGCATCCGGCGTCGCGCCCCTTCCAGGCCGACCGGTGAGCCCGTTCGGAGCGGAGCAGAGCCTCGCCGCCGCGCTCGCGGAGGTGGTCGGAGCCGACCACGTCCTCGCAGATCCCGACACGCGGATCGCGTACGAGCGCGACCTGACCGGCCGCTTCGCCGGCGAGGCCTCGCTGGTCGTGCGTCCGAAGGACACCGCCGAGGTGGCCGAAGCGGTACGGCTGTGTGCCGCAGCATCGTGCTTCGCTGGCCGTGCAGGGCGGCAACACCGGCATGGTCGGCGGCGCAGTGCCGCGGTCCGGCGAGATCGTTCTCAACCTCGCGCGGCTCGACGGTCTCGATCCGGTCGAGCCTCTCGCCGCCCAGGTCGAGTGCGGGGCCGGCGTCACCCTCGAGCGCCTCCAGCAGCACGTCCGGGCGGCGGGATTCGACTTCCCGGTCGACCTGCCCTCGCGCGGCACGGCCACGATCGGGGGAATGGCGGCGACGAACGCCGGCGGCGCTCTCGCGGCGCGCTACGGGATGATGCGCGCTTGGGTGGCCGGTGTCGAGGCCGTTCTGGCCGACGGGAGCATCATTCGCCGGCTGGCGGGCCTCGTGAAGGACAACGCGGGCTACGACCTGACCGGTCTCCTCGTCGGCAGCGAGGGGACGCTCGGGATCGTCACGCGCGTGCGGGTGCGGCTCGTCCCGCTGCTGCGGGCACGGGCGGTTGTCCTCGCCGGTCTTTCGTCGCTCGCGGACGCCCAGCTCCTCCTCGGCGCGTTGCGGGAGCACGCGCCGTCTCTCCAGGCGGCGGACTACCTCCACCACAACGGGATGGCGCTCGTCTGCGAGCACCGTGGGCTCGCGCCGCCGTTCAAGGCGAGCCACGACACCTACGTGGTCGCGGAATGTGCGGCGGCGGTCGATCCGACCGACGAGCTCGCCGAGGCGACGGCCGCGGCAGGCGGCGGTCGTCCAGGACGCCGCGTTCGCGAACGACGCCGAAGGCAGGCGGGCGCTGTGGCTCTACCGCGAGGCGCACAACGAGGCGATCAACGTCCGGGGCGTGCCGCACAAGCTCGACGTGTCCGTTCCGCTTCCGGCGGTTCCCGAGTTCGAGCGCGACGTCGAGCGCGAGGTGACCGCGCGCTGGCCCGACGCGGTCGTGTACCTCTACGGGCACCTCGGCGACGGGAACGTCCACGTCAACGTGCTCGGGCCGGATCCCGAGGACGTAGAGGTGGACGACCTCGTGCTGCGGCTCGTCGCCCGCCACGGCGGCTCGATCAGCGCGGAGCACGGCGTCGGCCTGGCCAAGACGCGCTGGCTGGGCCTCACGCGCGGAGAGCCGGAGATCGCCGCCATGCGCGCGATCAAGCAGGCGCTCGACCCGCTCGGGCTGCTCAACCCGGGTCGCGTCCTCGGATAGGTTGTCGGGCGTGCCGGAGCTCTTCGGGCGAACCTATCCCGCGTCCGACCTGCTGCGGCACGTCGGTCGTCTCGACCAGGTGGCCGGGGTGCGGCTCGTCACGCTCGGAGACGGGGTCGAGCGCGGCGTGCGCGTGCTCGAGTTCCGCACCGGAACGGGCTTCGTGTTCGACGTCGTCGTCGATCGCGCCTTCGACATCGGGCGCTGCGAGCACGCGGGGCGGTCGCTTGCGTGGAGCTCGTCGGTCGGCTTCGCCGGCCCGTGGTACTACGAGCCCGAGGGCCTCGGTTTTCTGCGCAACTGGGGCGGCGGCCTGCTCGCGACCTGCGGCCTCGACCACGCGCTGTTCATGGCCGAGGACACCGCGGAGCAGTACCACTACCCGGCCAAGTCGACCGAGCAGTTCGGGCTGCACGGGCGGGTCTCGAACCGGCCGGCGCGGCTGACCGGCTACGGGGAGCGCTGGGAGGGCGACGACTGCGTGCTCTGGGCCGAGGGCGAGGTGCTCCAGGCGAGCGTCTTCGGCGAGCACCTGCTGCTGCGGCGACGCATCGAGGCGCGGGTCGGCGAGTCATCGGCTGCGGATTCACGACGAGGTCGAGAACGCCGGCTTCGACCGGACGCCGCACATGCTGCTCTACCACATCAACGTCGGCTTTCCCGTCGCCGACGAGGGCGCGGAGGTGCTCGTCCCGGCCCGCCGCGTCGAGCCGCGCGGCGACCATCCTGTCGAGGGCTACACGACCCTCGACGCGCCGGCCGCCGGGTTCGTCGAGCAGGTGTTCGAGCACGAGAACGCGGCCGAGCCGGACGGGAGCGTGCCCGTAGCCGTCGTCAACCGGGGCTCGGGCTCGGCGCCTACGAGATCTACCGGCAGGACCAGCTGCCGTTCCACTTCATGTGGCGGATGCTGGGCGAGGGAACGTATGTGGTCGGGATCGAGCCGTGCACGAACCGCACGGCCGGCCGCCTCGACGCGCGGGAGCGCGGCGAGCTGATCGAGCTCGGGCCGGGGGAGAAGCGCAGCTACGACCTCGAGCTGGGCGCGCTTGTCGGGGCTGCGGAGATCGACGCATTTGCCGCGCGGGTAGCCAGGTTGACCGCGTGATCTCGCGGCTCGTTTCCGGGCACCTGCCCGCCGTGGTCCCACGGTGCCGTGTTAACACGGTGCCAAGGTGGGATGAAGGAAGGGCGGATGCGAGATGAGCAGGGAGGTGGGCGGCGCATGAACCTGGAGCTCGAAGGCAAGACGTTCGTCGTCGGCGGCGGCAGCAAGGGGCTCGGGCGGGCGGTCGCGGAAGCCCTACTGGCGGAGGGTGCGGGCGTGCTCCTCGTGTCCCGGGATCCCGAAGAGGCCGCCGGGGAGCTCGGCGACGGCGCGCGGCCGTGCGCGGCAGACCTCGGGACGGCAGAAGGGATCGATGCGGTCGTGGGCGCCGTGCGGGAGCTCGGGGGCATCGACGGGCTGCTCGTGAACTCCGGCGGCCCGCCGCCCGGCGAGGTCCTCGACGTCGCCGACGAGCAGTGGGAGGCGGCCTACCGGCTCCTGATCGGCAACCCGATTCGGCTCATCCGGGCGCTCCAGCCCTCGCTCCGCGACCCTGCTTCGATCCTCTTCGTCACTTCCTCGTCGGCCCGCGTCCCGATCCCGGGCCTCGACACGTCGAACATCCTCCGCCCGGGCGTGGCGGCGCTCGTCAAATGCCTGGCGCTCGAGCTCGCGCCGCGTGTCCGGGTGAACTCGATCGTCCCCGGCCGCATCGACACCGAGCGCGTGCGCTTCCTCGACGAGAACCGCGCCGAGGCGACGGGTGTCTCGCCGGAGGAGCAGCGCACGCTCAACGAGCGGACGATTGCGATGGGCCGCTACGGCGAGCCGATCGAGCTGGGCCGCGTCGCCGCCTTCCTCTTGTCGCCGGCGGCCTCGTACGTGACCGGCGCGGCCATTCAGGTTGACGGGGGCTACATCAGGGCGGTGCCGTAGAAGCCGGTGGCGGCTGCGACGAGCGGCTAGGATCGGATCCGTGACGCCCGGCTACGTGGTTGACGTCGACGAGGTGGAGGCGCAGCGGGAGGCCGACGACACCGCGGCGATGCAGGTCACGATCGACGCATCCAAGGGCTGCGACCGGCTTACCCAGCGCGTCCTGCGCTTCGCGCCCGGCCGTTCGAGCCCGCGGGCGCCCGAGGCGGGCAAGCAGGAGATCCTCTACGTCGTGTCGGGGGCAGGCGCGCTGCACCTGAACGGGGAACGCCCGCTCGAGGCCGACACGGGCGCCTACGTTCTGCCCGAGGACTCCTACGAGATCGAGAATCCGGGTCCCGAGGAGCTCGTGATCGTCTCCGTGCTCACGCCGCTCGAGCGCCGCCCGCAAGGGCTCGGCGAGGACCGGAAGGTGACCGTCCGCTTCGCGGACCAGCCCCAGATCCCGGTCGGCGGGCCGCGGGAGTTCCGCTATCTCGTCAACGAGGATATGGGCTCCCTCGATGTCACGCAGTTCGTCGGGCTCGTGCAGCCGAGCCGCGCCCCGCAGCACATGCACGAGTACGACGAGGTCGCGTACATCATCGAGGGCGTGGGCGAGATCCACATGGGGGACATCGAGGAGCGCGTGGGCCCCGGGACGTGCATCTTCTTCCCGCGCGGGGTCTCCCATTGCCTCGAGAACTCGGGTACCACGACCCTGCGCGTGATGGGCGTCTTCTACCCGTCGGGCAGCCCGGCCGTGCACTACGTCACCGAGGGCGACAGCTGATGCCGCGAATCGTCCGCGAGTCGGACGTCGTCTGGGAGGGGAACCTGTCCCGCGGCTCCGGGGCGATTACCGCGGCGACCTCGGGCGCCTTCGCCGGCCTGTCGTACTCGTTGCCGACGCGTGTCGGTAACGCCGAGGGAAAGACGAGCCCGGAGGAGCTCCTCTCCGCCGCGCATGCGGCCTGCTTCGCGATGTCGCTTGCATCCGAGCTGTCCGAGGCGGGCACGCCGCCCGAGCGGCTCGAGGTTCGCTGCACGATCACGATGGACGAGGTCGAGGGCGCCGGGCATCGCATCGTCGCCTCGGCGATCGAGGCTCGGGGCCGCGTGCCGGAGGTCACCGAGGAGTCGTTTGCCTCGGCCGCGAAGGCTGCCGACGAGGGCTGCCCCTTCTCGCACCTGATCAAGGCGAGCGCGGACGTCTCGGTGACCGCGACGCTCGAGGCCTAGCCGCCCTCCATTTGCGTCGAGGGCTGTAGGGGCCGGATCTCATCCGGCCCGCAAGCCTCGGCCTCGTCACGGAGGTCGAAGGCGGGACGGGTCCCGCCCTACGGGAAGACGCGGCCCTGTCGGGCCGCTCCCGGCCGATAACAGCGGCTCCGCCGCCGTTTCGGCCTAGAGCAGGAGCTCCCGATTTCGGCCGAGCGCTGCGAGCACCGCCTCGATGTCCTCGCGGGTGTTGTAGCAATGCGGGGAAATCCGCAGGTTGCCGTCGCGGCACGACGTCACGATCCGCTCCTGCTCGAGCGCCCCGACCAGCGCGCGCTCGTCCGTCGAGGCGACGGCGACGAGGGGCCCCCGCCGGGCCGGGTCGTGCGGGGTGACGACGCGGCCGCCGAGCTCCTCCTCGACGCCCTCGATGAGCAGCGTCGTCAGCTCGCGGACATGAGAGGCGGTCTCCTCGATGCCGATCTCCTTCATCAGCTCCATGCCGGCGATGCCGGCGTAGATGGACGGGACGGGAGGCGTGCCGGCCTCGAAGCGGCGCGCCGTCGACGCGGGGGAGTAGTCGTGGATGTCCATCTGGAAGATGTCACGATCGGCGAACCAGCCGGTCTGAGT
This sequence comes from uncultured Thermoleophilia bacterium, assembly GCA_963780385.1. Taxonomy (GTDB): domain Bacteria; phylum Actinomycetota; class Thermoleophilia; order Gaiellales; family Gaiellaceae; genus CAWACA01. The sequence goes on from CAWACA010000029.1 coordinate 36,992, forward strand.
CGGCAGGATCTGCTCGACCAGGTCGCTCCGGCAGTACAGGAAGGCGAGGCCCGCCGAGCCGAGCAGGTACTTGAGAACCCCGGCGGCGAGGAAGTCGCAGTCGAGGGCGCGCACGTCGATCGGCAACGCGCCGACGGCCTGGTAGGCGTCGACGAGGACGAGCGCGCCGCGCTCGTGCGCGAGTCGGATCACTCCCTCGAGGTCGATCCGGCTCCCGTTGCGGTAGCAGACCGCCGCGATGCAGACGAGCGCGGTCTCCTCGTCGATGGCCTCGTCGAAGCGCTCGATCGGAATCGTCGTGTCGGGAGTGGCCGGGACGTGGACGACGCGCCGGCCGAGCAGCTCCTGGGCGTGGGCGATCTGTCCGATGGTGGGGAACTCGAAGTCGCTGACGACGATCTTCGAGCGGCCGCCGTCGGAGGGGAGGCCGGAGAGCACGGCGCTGACACCGGCCGAGATGGACGTCGTCACGGCGATCTCGTCCGGGTCCGCGTTGACGAGGTCGGCGAAGCTCGCCCGCGCCGTCTCGGCGCGCTCCACCCAGTAGTCCCAGGGCGCTCCCTTGTCGTCCCAGTCGTGCAGGTAGCCGGCGTAGGCATCGCGCACCGCGTCGGACAGGGCTCCCTGAGAGCAGCTGTTGACGTAGACGAGCCGCTCGAAGATCGGGAAGCGGTGGCGGATGCGTGCGGGGAGCTCGTCGGTCATGTGGGCCCGTCAGCGGCCGAGGTAGGCCTTCTTCAGATCGTCGTTGGTGAGCAGCGCAGAGGCCCGGTCGGCCAGAACGATCCTTCCCGTTGCGAGGACGTAACCGCGGTCGGCGATCGCAAGCGACATATTGGCATTCTGCTCGACCACGAGCACGGCGACGCCGCTGTCGTTCACCTGCTTGATCAGCTCGAAGTTCTGCTCGACGAGGATCGGGGCCAGGCCCATCGAGGGCTCGTCCATGAGCAGGAGCTTCGGCCGCGCCATGAGCGCCCGTCCCATGGCGAGCATCTGCTGCTCTCCTCCCGAGAGCGTCCCAGCCTGCTGGGCGCGGCGCTCGTAGAGCCGCGGGAAGAGCCCGAAGACACGCTCGAAGTCTTGCTTCAGGTCGCCCTGCGCGCAGATAGGCGCCAAGCTCGAGGTTCTCGCTGACGCTCATCGGCGCGAACACGCGGCGGTTCTCGGGCACGATCGCCATCCCGCGGGCGATCCGGTAGCTCACCGGGCGCTCGGTCACGTCCTCCCCTGCGAACTCGACCCGCCCGGTTGTCGGCTTGACGATCCCGAGAACCGTCTTGAGCGTGGTCGATTTCCCGGACGCGTTTCCGCCGAGAAGGCAGACGAGCTCGCCCTCGTTCACCTCGAGCGAGACGCCCTGCAGGATGTGGATCTGCCCGTAGTGGGTGTCTACCTCGTCGAGCTGGAGCAGCTTCGTCACTTCGACCTCGTCGCTTTCGTTCCGAGGTACGCCTCGATGACGCTGGGATCGTCGGCGACGGCTGCGTACGCGCCCTCGGCGATCTTGAGGCCGTGGTCGAGAGCGACGACACGGTCGGAGATCCCCTTGACCACGTTCATGTCGTGCTCGATCAAGAGAATCGTCAGGCCGCGGTCGTCGCGAAGCTGGCCGATCAGCTGGGTGATCTCGAGCGTCTCGTTCGGATTCATGCCCGCCGCGGGCTCGTCGAGCAGGAGGATACGGGGGCGCGTCGCCATCGCGCGGGCGATCTCGAGGCGTCGGCGGTTGGCGTAGGAGAGGCTGTAGGCGGGCTGATCGAACCGATAGCCGACCAGCCGGTCGCCGAAGAACGCGAGTAGCTCCTCGGCCGCCCTGTTCGTTTGCCGCTCCTCGCGACGCATGCCGGGCGTCCGAACCATCGAGGGGATCGAGCGGGCCTTCGTGCGTCCGTACATCGCGGCCATGACGTTTTCCTTCACCGTCATGTTCAGGAACACGCGCAGCGTCTGGAAGGTGCGGGCGACGCCCCTGTTCGTGATCTGCCACGGGTCGAGCCCGAGGATGCTGTCGGCGTCGAGCAGAATCTCGCCTGCGTCCGGCTCGTAGAGGCCGGTGATCAGGTTGAAGAGCGTCGTCTTGCCGGCGCCGTTCGGCCCGATCACGCTGACGATCTCGCCCTCGTTCACCACGAGGTCGAGATCCTCGATCACCCTCAGGCCGCCGAACGACTTCCTGACGCCCTTGAGCTCGAGGACCGCAGCCATGCGCCTAGGTCGCCTCGACTCGCGGTGTGCCGAGGAGACCCTGTGGGCGGGCGACCATGAGGACGACCAGGGTGGCGCCGAAGATCAGCTGGGCGGTCACGCTCGGCTGTAGGACGAGGCGGTTCTCCCAGACGAAGGCGGCGGCGTAGATGGTCGGGACGAGCAGCACCAGGCGCCATATCCCCTTCAGCTGGGTCATCGCGAGCGCCGCGACGATGACGAGCGACGAAGACGATGTTGCCGACCGTCTCCGCTCCTCAGCACGGGCACCCAGCTGGAACATGCCCTGGGCGATCGGGCTGTCGCGCAGCGGCTCGTCCACCACCGCGTCGGGCCAGATCGCGACGACGATCGCGTGCACCGCGAAGCCGAGGGCGACGACGGCGGCGAGCACGGCGCCGAGCCGCTTCCAGGGACGTATCGTCAGCATGAGCGCGCCGAAGAGTCCCAGGTAGAACAGCCAGCTCGCGCTATCCGGCTCGTTCTGTCGCAGCACGTTCGGGACCGATGCGATCACGATCGCGCCGAGGATCGCGCCGGGAATGCTGCCGGTGCCGCCGAGGACGAGCGCGGCGTAGATCATGACCAGCAGGATCACCTCGAAGTTCTGAGGGAAGACGTTCGCCTGGACGGCCGCGAAGACCGTGCCGGCAAGGCCTGCCGTCGCGGCGCCGAAGACGAAGGCGAGGAGCTTGAGCCGGTTGACGGGCACGCTCATCGTCTCGGCCGCCAGCGGATCCTCGCGGATCGATCGCCAGGCCCGGCCCGTGCGCGACCGGTCGAGGTTCGAGTAGAGGACGACCAGCGCGAGCAGCGCGATCAGGGCGAAGTAGAAGTAGTGGCTGATGCTCGTGAAGTCGATGCCGAAGATCGTGAAGTCGTCGAGGCCGGTGATCCCGTTCGGGCCGCCCGTGATGCTGAGCGGCTCGTCGGACCAGGGGACGTCGAGACGGTCGAGATTGGTCGTGATCTCGACGAACATCTGAGTGAAGAAGAGCGTGATGATGGCGAGGTAGTCGCCGAGGAGCCTGAGCGACGGGAGCCCGAGCAGCAGCCCGAGCAGCGCTGTCGCCAGGACCGCCACGATGATGGTGAGCTCCGTGGGCCAGTGAATGCCGAACTGGTCGGACGAGACGAACGCGTAGGCATAGGCGCCGAAGCCGTAGAAGGCGACGTAGGCGAGGTCGAGCATGCCCGCCCAGCCGACGGTGATGTTCAGCCCGATCGCGAGAATTGCGACCAGAAGGACGTTCACGCCGACCCGGATCAGGAAGTCCGAGTCGGTGACGAAGGGGAACGCCGCTGCGACCACCGCGAAGGCGAGGAGCCGCAGACCCGGGTGCGTGCGGTCGTAGAGCTGCCGCGGCGGGCCGGTCAGGCCGGTGTAGGGCTTCGTCCGCGTCTCGACGGAGGCGACCCACTCGTCCTGTCCGATCCTCGCCATGGCTCAGACCTTGCTCGGCAGCGGCTTCCCGAGCAGCCCCTGCGGCCGAAGGAGCAGGAAGACGACCAGGACGGCGAAGACGATCAGGTTCTGGAAGGTGGAGGAGATGTACGCGGTCGAGAAGGCTTCGGCCATCCCTATGAGCAGCCCTCCCAGCATCGCGCCGGGAAGCGAGCCGATGCCGCCGACGACGGCGGCCGTAAAGGCCTTGAGCCCTACCAGGAAGCCCATGAAGTGGAAGATGCGGCCGAAGAGGAGCCCGACCATGACGCCGCCGGCGCCGGCGAGGATCGAGCCGATCAAGAACGTCATCACGATGACCCGGTTGACGTCGATCCCCATCATCTCTGCCGCCTCCCGGTCGTAGGAGGTCGCCCTCATGGCCTTGCCGAGCTTCGTGCGGCTGACGAGCAGGGTGAGGAGGATCATGAGGATGACCGTCGAGGCGATGACGAGGATCCTGACGAGGGAGATACGGAGAGGGCCGGCGTCGATGCCCGTCGTCGGGCTGATCAGCTTCGGCGTCTCGTAGCTGCGGATATCCGCGCCGAAGAGGAGGAGGGCGAAGGCCTGCAGGAAGAACGAGACGCCGATGGCGCTGATCAGGGGCGCGATGCGCGGGGCATTCCGGAGCGGCCGGTAGGCGAAGCGCTCGATCACGACGCCGAGGATGCCCGAGCCGAGCATGCCGGCCAGGAACATGAGCAGGAGGAGGACTCCGACGGGGACGATGGGGTTCTCGGCACCCCCGAGGCCGATCAGCACGAAGTACCCGCAGAAGGCGCCGATCATGAAGACCTCGCCGTGCGCGAAGTTCAGCAGCTTGAGGATCCCGTAGACCATCGAGTAGCCGAGCGCGACGAGCGCATAGACGCTCCCGAGCGTCAGGCCGTTGACGAGCTGCTGGACGAAGAGGTCGAAGTCCACGGCGGTAAGTCTCTCAGCAGAAAGGCCTGCGGCCCACCCGGGTCTGGATGGGCCGCAGGCCTTGGCGTTTGAAGGGTCGGGAGCTGCCTAGCTGACGACCACCTTCTGATCGCCCTGGATCTGGAAGACGTAGAACTGCCGCGGCGTGATGTCGCCGTGCTCGTCGAACGCGACCGCCGACCCGAGGATGGATGTCGGGAGGTTGACCGCATGGAGAGCTTCGATCATCGCCTCGCGGGTGAGCTCACCGCCCGCGTCGCAGATCGACTGCGCCGCAACCGCAAGCACCTGGGCCGCGAGATAGCTCGGCGGCCCGAAGGTGCTGAAATCCTCCGCGACCTCCGTGGTGTAGGCGTCGACGATCGCCTGGATGTCGGGATCGTCGATCGTCCTGATGTCCGGCGCGAACGTCGAGAAGTACACGCCGTCGGCCGTGAGGTCGGCCGAGTCCAGGCCGTCCCCGCCCATGAGCGCGGCCGTCTTGCCCTGCTCGGCCATCTGGTCGGCGAAGAGCTGGGCGTTGGCGGCGAGCTGCCACGGGATGAAGACGACGTCGGTGTCGTCGGTGATCCCGCTTACGAGCGCGGAGAAGTCCGTCACGCTCTGGCCCACGGACTCGCGGACGACCTCGACGCCGCCCTCCTCGAGCGCGGCCTGGGTCGCGTCCGCAAGCCCCTGCGAGTAGGACTCCTGGTCGTCGATGACCAGCACCTTCTTGGCGCCGAGCGTCTCGATCATGAACGTCGCGTCCGTCGGGCCCTGATCGTCGTCGGTCGGCACTGTCCGGAAGAAGGTCTCGTGATTCAGCGTGATGTCGGTCTGCGTCGACGATCCCGAGACGTACGCCATGACGCCGTCCAGGGAATCCGCTGCCGCAAGCACTTGAGGGCTCCCGGCCGGGCCGACCGTGGCCAGGATGGAGTCGTCGGCCGCGACCTCGGCCGCAACGGTGGCCGCGACGGCCGAATCGAGCTGATCGTCTTCCTCGACGAGCTCGAACGTCGAGCCGTGCTCGGCGTTCCACTGGCTGATTGCAAACTTCGCCCAGTTCAGCTGGTCCTGACCGATCGTGGCCGCATCGCCCGTGAGGGGGCCGATGAAGCCGAACGTGCCGGCGCACTCGACCGGCGTCCCGGTTGCGCCCGTGTCGGTCGCGCCGGTGTCGGTCGCGCCGGTTTCCGCGGGTGGCGGCTCCGCGGGCTCCGCGGGCGGCGCGGGCGGCGGTGCCGCGGCTTCCTCGTCTCCGCCGCCGCAACCGGCGGCGAAGACCGAAAGCGCCGCAGCGAGAACCGCGATGCTCACCAGCCTCCAGGTCTTTCCCCTCATCGATCTCTCCTCTCCTTTGCCCTCACTCGAAACCTGCCCCCGGGCGGCTTGGCGCCCGCGCGGGATCGCTCTCTCTACGACACTGGGACGACGCGGATGCGCGGCAGATAGCTCTGTCGTCTTCCCCCCTCGGTCTTCCTGCCTACCGCCGGCGCCCCGGCCATCGGGTGCGCAGGGTGTCCGATCGTGGATCAAATGTCAAACGGTGCGGCGGCAGGGTGGTGACGGCTCAGGGAACGCCGAGTCGCTCGGCGGCCTCGGTGAGCCCGCCCCAGATGCCGTCCGGGATGGGGATGCCCTCGACACGGCGAATCGCCTCGATCTCCGTCTCGGGCTCCCCCGGAAGCCGGACACGGTCGACGCCGTCCGCCGGCTCGGCCGCGGAGAGCGCCTCGGCCACGGCGTCGACCTCGGCGAGAAAGTCTGCGCGATCGCGCCAGGCCGCCGGGTCGAGGGCGACAAGAACGAGGCCGTTTCCCGGGGAGTGGCCGAGCAAGGCGCAGCCCGCTCCGGCCAGCGCGCCACCGAGCAGCTCGACGAGGAGCGCGAGCGCGTAGCCGCGATGCCCTCCCGCCGGCAGGAGCGCACCGCCTGCGTAGAGCGCTCCGGGATCGCGCGTCGCACGCCCCTCGGCGTCGATGAGCCAGCCCTCGGGAACGTCGAGACCGTTCCGGCGGGCGAGCCGCACTCGGCCCTCGGCGGCGGCCGACGTGGAGAAATCTGCCACGATCGGCGGGTGGGCCCCTGCAGGCACCGCGTACGCCAGCGGGTTCGTCCCCAGCATCGCCCTTCTGCCGCCGAAGGGCGCCACCCAGCCACCCGGGGGTCCCGTGCTGCAGAACCCGAGCGCGACGACTCCCTCGGCCGCTGCAAGCTCGACGTACTCTCCGAGCCGGCCCACGTGGTGAACCTCGGTGACGGTTGCCACCGCGACGCCGGCCTCGCGGCCGGCAGCGGCCACCTGCCGGGCGGCCTCCCTGGCCGCGAGCTGGCCGAAGCACCAGCCGCCGGCAACGCGCACGACCGCTCCGTTGCGCTCGACTAGCGGCTCTGCGGCCGCGACGATGCGGCCGCTCTCGATATGCCCGAGATACTCGCGGGACGCGCATGACTCCGTGCGAGTCGACGCCCTTGAGACTCGAGAGCACGAGCGACGCCGCCACGATCTCGGCGCTCCTCGCCGGAGTCCCGGCTGCGACGAAGATTCGCCGAACGAGACCCTCGAGCTCGTCTGCCGCGAGCGTCGGCATCAATAGCTCGCCGAGGCGCGGAGCAGATCGGCGTCGGTTGCGGGGCGGCTTTCGGGCTCGTTCCCGAGGGCCGCGGCGAGCTCCGTCCGGGCCGAGCGGGCGAGCAGGTCCCGATCCGACGAGACCGTGGCGAAGGCGTACCCGGTCTCGATTGCGGCCCGCGCGGCTGCGCCCGAGCGGGTGTGGATCCCGGCCGGCACGCCGCATTCCCTGGAGATCCGGGCGATCCGGGCGATCACCTCGTCCAGCTCCGCCCCCGGCGCCAGCCCGTGGCTGAGGCCGAGGTCGCTCGGCCCGACGTAGACGGCATCGATCCCGGGCGTGCCGCAGATCGCCTCGAGGCTCGCGACGCCCTCGACGGTCTCGATCATGGCGATGCACAGCACGTGCTCGTTGCGTTCCTCGGCGGTGGCGCCGAGCCCGGGGGCCGTCCGCACCGGGCCCCAGCTTCGATTGCCTGCGGGCGGGTAGCGACAGGCGCGTGCCGCCCGCTGCGCCTCGTCCGGCGTGGAGACGAGAGGCACCACCACGCCGGACGCACCGAGATCGAGTGCCCGCATGATCAGCCACGGCTCGTTGCCGGGCACCCGCACGAGCGGTACCGACCCGGCTGCGGCGATCCCCTGTAGCGCGGGCGGGGCTGACTCGAGCGTCGCGAGGCCGTGCTGGAGATCGACGCAGACGTAGTCGAAGCCGAGCTGGGCGAGGATCTCGGCCGGCAGCGGGCCGCCGAGTGTCGACCAGGTGCCGAACACGGGCCCGCCCGCAGCGAGACGATCGCGGAGCGCGGCGAGCGCGGTGCTCATTGCTCCCGGAGGAAGTCGCTGACGGCGTCGAGCAGCTCGGTCGGCTTCTCCCACGGGATGATGTGGGCGCAATCGGCGAGCTGAACGACTCGGGCGTTCGGGAGCCGAGCGGCGTTCGCCTCGTTCATCGCGGGCGGCGAGGCCTGGTCGAGCTCGCCGCAGACGAGCAGGACGGGCGCCTTCACCTGGTCGAACCGCTCCGTGACCGCCATTGCGACCAGCGCCCTGCACTGGGCCGCATAGCCCTCGGGACGGTTCGAGGCGAGCAGCGAGATGAACTCCTGGAACTCTTCCGGGTAGGTCTCGCGAAAGGAGGGTGCGAGGCCGTTCGTCGCCACGGTCTCGGCGACGGCCGCCATCCCGTCGCGCTCGACGGTCTCCGCTCGGGTCTCCATTCCCTGCTTGCCCTGCTCGGGCAGCTCGGCGACCGCACCGGCGCCGACGACTGCGCGAACCCGCTCGGGGCGCGTCGCCGCGTACTGGAGGGCGATACCGCCGCCCATCGAGTGGCCGACGACTGCGACTCGCTCGAGGCCCAGCTCCTGGACGAGCGCGTCCAGGTCGTCGGCGAGGAGCTCGATCGTGTACGGGCCCGGCGTCACATCGGTTCGGCCCGTGCCTCGCACGTCGTACGCGATAACCCGGTGGTCGCGCGCCAGCTCGGCGATCTGCTTCTTCCAGATGTCCGTGCCGGTCCCGCCCAGGCCGTGGACGAGGACGACCGGGTCGCCGGAGCCGTCCTCCACGTAGTACGTGCGGATGCCGTTGACCACGATCTCGGCCATGCCCTCCCTTTCTCACCTCGTGTAGGGGCCGGATGAGATCCGGCCCCTACAACGGTCTCGAGACCCGGCCGGATGAGATCCGGCCCCTACCGATCACAGGTCAGTGCTGCACCTCGGCAGCGGTGGGCATCGTGGGAGGGCCGGCCTTGGCGTTCTGGATCTTCTCGATGTCCATGACGTAGTCGGGAATCGCCGGCAGCTCCTGCGGGAGGCCGAAGTTGGTTGACGTACACCTTGCCGTCCTTCATGACGAGATCGAGCTTCGTGCGGTCCTGGAGGATCGCGATGTCGTCGAGCGGGTTGCCGTTCACGACGATCAGGTCGCCGCGCTTGCCCTCCTCGACCGTGCCGCACAGGTGCTCCATCCGCAGCAGCTCCGAGCCGTGCTTCGTGGCGGCCACGATGGCCTCCATCTCGGTAAAGCCCATGTCGGTCACGAAGAGCTCGATGTCCTTCGCGTACTCGCCGTGCGGGCACCAGACGAAGCCGTAGTCGCCGCCGGGGATGACGCGGACGCCGGCGTCCTTCAGCTTCGTCATCGCCACGCAGCCGAGCTCCCACTCCTCCTGGTACTCGGTCGCCTCCATCACCTCCGGCGGGATGCCGCAGGCGACGCCCTTCTCGAGGATGCCCCAGTGGTAGCCGAGCCCGGGGACGACGAACATCTCGTCCTTCTTGGCGGCGATCATCTCCACGGCCTCGTCGTCGGCGTAGGTGGCGTGCTCGATGACGTCGACGCCGGCCTCGACGCAGAGCTTGACGCCGTCGTTGCCGCGCACGTGCGCCGCGATCTGGCGGTTGCGCTTGTGCGCCTCCTCGACGGCAACCCGGATCTCCTCGTAGGAGTACATCGTCTCCTCGGGAGGCTGGTTCGGGCGCAGCAGGCCCTCGCCGGTGACGTAGAGCTTGACGACGTCGCAGCCTTCCCTGATGTTCTGCCGGACGGCCCTGCGAACCTCGTCGACACCGTCGGCGAAGATGGCGAGGCCGTCCATGCCGAGCTTCCAGAACGACGGGTTCCAGTCGAGCATCCCCGAGGTGGCGCAGATGTCCCGCCCCGAGGCGGCCATGCGCGGGCCGGGGATGATGCCCTCGTCGACCATGTCCCGGATCGTCACGTCGATCCGGTGCAGGGCGCCCGCGCTCGCGACCCCGGTGTAGCCGCAGCGCAGCGCGAGCTCGGCGTTCTTGACGGCGTAGACGGTCGTGCGCTCGGCCGGCAGCTTGAGGTCGAGGTCGGGCAGCTCCCGGACGCCCCAGAACGAGATGTGGAAGTGGCCCTCGATGAGCCCGGGCATGAGGGTCTTCCCCTCGAGGTCGATCACCCGGAGGTTGCCGTTCGGCGTCCTTCGGGAAGTCGGACGTCTTGCCGACCTTCGTGATCGTCGTGCCTTCGACGAGCACGCCCGCCTTCTTGACGGGCTTGCCGCCGTTGCCGTCGATCAGGTGAGCGTTCAGAAACAGGGTCGGTGCGTCGGGTATCAGCAGGCTCATGCGCGTCCTCCTTTCTGCTGTGGATCAGGCCGTCTCCGCGGCCACGATCGGATTCGAGAGGCTCCCGATGCCGTCGATCTCGACCCGCACGACGTCGCCCGGCTTCAGGTAGCCGGAGCGAACGACGTCGTCGCGGTCGTAGGGCTTGCCGCCGATCTCGGGATCGGTCGCCCAGGCGGTGCCGCCGGGGGTTCCGGTCTCGATCACGAGCCCCGCCGGCAGCGTGTAGAAGTGCGAGAAGAACGCGACGATCTCGGCCACGCTCCAGATCATCTTCTCGGTCGAGTTGTTCTGGCGCAGCTCGTCGTTGACCCACGTGCGCAGCTGCAGGTTCTGCGGGTCTGCGATCTCGTCGCGGGTCACGATCCACGGGCCGAGCGGCGCCGACGTGTCGAAGTTCTTCCCGGGCCCGAGCGCGTACTCGAAGCCGCCCTCGGGATGGGGAACGGCCTGACGGTCTCGAGCGGTGATGTCGTTCGCGACCGTGTAGCCGAACACGTGCTCGAGCGCCCGCTCGGCCGGGATGTGGCGGCCGGGCTTGCCGATCACGACGGCGAGCTCGACCTCGTAGTCGAGCTTCCGAGTCACGATCGAGTCGAGCAGCACGGGGTCGTCGGGGCCGATGACCGCGAGCGGCGCCTTCAGGAAGAACTCCGGCTCCTTCTGGTCGACCGCCGGCTTCTCGTCCCGGTGGTCCCAGTAGTTCTGGCCGGAGTTGAGGATGATCGGCGGCCGCAGCGGCGCCAGCAGCCGGGTCCCCTCGAGCGGTGGACCGAGCCGTCCGTCGCGGAGGCGACGGCGCGCTCGGCGGCTGTCAGGGACGCGTCGCCGCCGGCGATGAACGAGACCATGTCGCCGTCGTAGCCGAGATCGACGACCCGGTCGCCGTCGACGGCGCCGACGCGGCTGCCGCCGTCGGCCGCGTACGTGACGAACCTCACGCGGGCACCCCTTCGAGAGCCCCGAGCGCCGCGAGCGCGTCGCGCAGCGCGCCGCGCTCCTCGTCGGGGAAGTCGGGCAGCGGCCGGCGCACCGGCCCGCATCCGATCCCCATCAGCTCGAGCGCCTCCTTCGTCGGCGAGACGTAACCGGGGTCGTACTCGAGGAAGCGGTTGAGCGGCTGCAGCAGCTCGTGCTGCGCGCGGGCAGCCTCGTGATCGCCGGCCTGCGCCAGGTCGTAGAGCCGCACCATCTGCGACGGCACGATCGCGGCCGCGGTCGAGAAGATCCCGCGCGCGCCGACGCAGAGCGCCGCGTAGAACTGGCTGTCGATCCCGGTGCAGAGCGATCGGCCGCTTCCGCCGGAGAGCCGCAGGGCCTCGACGAGCTGGCCGAGGTCGTCGTTGGACTGCTTCAGCCCGATCACGTTCGGCAGCTCCATCAGCGACGCGACCAGCTGCGGGCTCAGGTTGTTGCCCGTGTAGAGCGGATTGTTGTAGACGACGACGGGCAGGGCACTCGCTGCGGCGACGTCGGCGAAGTGCCGGTGCAGCATGTCGTCGGGGATCCGGAAGTAGAACGGGGGCGTGAGGATCGCGGCGTCCGCGCCCGCGGCGGCCGCGTCCTCGCCGAGCGCGATCGCCTCCCAGGTCGAGCAGGCGGCCGTTCCGGCAATGACGGGCGCGGCGCCGGCCGCCTCGGAGGCCACGATCTCCGTGACCCTGCGGCGCTCCTCGCGGGAGAGGTGCACGAACTCACCGGTGCCCCCGGTGGTCATGATCGCGTGGACACCGCCGTCCACCACATGCCGGACGACTCGGCGCAGAGCGGCCTCGTCCACGGCACGCCCGTCGGCCGTGAACGGGGTCGGGATGGCAGGGATGACGCCGTGGAGGCGTTCAGCGTTCAGCATGCATCGCCCTTTCGGTCGCAGGGTTCGAAATCGATTCTATGCAGGGGCTCAGCGCGCTGCTACCCGGCCGCGCGGGCACCCCAGAGGGCCGCCCCGACCGCGCCGGCGTGCGTCCCGAGCTCCGCGGCGACCACCTCGATGCTGTCGAGCGGCATCATCGTGACGCGGCGGGCGAGCTCCCGGCGCGCCGGCTCGATGATCAGATCACCGGCCTCCCCGACACCGCCGCCGACGACCACACGCTCCGGGCCGATCGTGAGCACGACGTTGGCGATTCCGATGCCGAGGTACGTGCCGGCCCGCTCGAGCACGGCGATTGCGCCGGGATCGCCGGCCCGGGCGGCCGTCACGACCTCCTCCGCCGTCGCCATTCCGGCCGCGCGGGCGATCGCAGGGGCGGCGGCCACTGTCTCGAGGCAGCCGTGGCTGCCGCACCCGCAGGGCGATCCGTCCGGGACGACGGCCTGGTGGCCGAGCTCGCCGATCGTGCCGTTCAGGCCCAGCAGGAGCCGTCCGTCGATCACCACGCCTCCGCCGATGCCGGTGCCGATCGCGAAGCCGACGAGCGTTCGGCAACCGCGGCCCGCGCCGGCCTCGAGCTCTGCGAGCGTGAACGCCCGCGCATCGTTGATGAGGCCGACCGGCAGGCCGAGGAGGCGCTCGAGCGGCTCGACGATCGGGACGTCCTCCCAGCCGGGCATGTTGCCGAGGAAGACGGTTCGCCCCCGTTCGAGGTCGAGCGGCCCGGGCATCCCGATCCCGGCACGGTCGACGGGCGCGTTCGCCGCCGCCACCTCGCGGCCGAGCTCGGCGAGCCGTTCGAGCGCCGCCGTTGGGCCGAGGTCGGCCCGGGTCTCGAACGAGCCGTCGGCAACGGTGCGGGGGCCGTCGGAGAGGTCGAGGACGACCCATTTGACGTAGGTGGCGCCGACGTCGATGCCGAGCGTCCGCATGGGAGCGGGAGTGTAAGGGCGCGTAGCGCCCGGCGGCTGAGCGGGCGGCTCGGCCGCCCGCGACCCGCGATCGCCGAGCCCGGCAGGGCTCGGCACGGTCTTCGAAGCGTCGGGACGAGCTGAGCCAGCCTGACGGCTTCGCGTTCGTCGTTGCGACCGCGGCCCTTCGGCCGCTCCTGGGCGGGTCGCGGCCGGCCGAGCCGGCCGCTCAGCCGCCTGGGCCCCGTTCCGCGACGTAGGATGTAAGCCGTGGCCGTCGGAGAGCTCGTAGGCGCTGAGAAGCTACGCCGCTCGGAAGTCGCGGAGACGATCCGGCGCGAGCGCGCCGTCGCGATCATGCGGCGCCTTCCCCCGGCCGCCGTCGACGGAACCGTCGAGGCGCTGTTGCGCGGCGGTTTCCGGGTCATCGAGTTCACGTTCGACTCCGAGGACGCCGCGGGCGCCATCGCCCGCTGGCGGGCATCGGGCCGCGCGCTCGTCGGTGCGGGCACGATCCGCCACGTCGACGAGGTCGATCCGGCCGTCGAAGCGGGCGCGCAGTTCCTGGTCGCGCCGACGTATCAGGCGACCGTCGTCGAGCGCGCGCTCGAGCTCGGTGTCCCCTGCATCCCGGGCGCGCTGACCGCGACCGAGATCGACACCGCGTGGCAGCAGGGCGCGACGTTCGTGAAGCTCTTCCCCGGCGCCGTCGTCGGTCCCGGCTACCTCCGCGCCGTGCTCGCGCCGCTGAAGGACGTCGAGATCGTCGTGACCGGCGGGGTCGATGCGTCCTCAGCCCGCGCGTTCCTCGATGCGGGCGCCGTAGGCGTGGGCGTCTCCACCGCCCAGCTCGGCCAGCCCGCCTCGGTGGACGGCGACTTCGCCGCCGTGGAGCGCGGGGCGGCAGAGCTGCTCGCCGCGCTTGCCGGCTAGGCCTCGCTGTCGCGCAGCAGCCGCCGGGCGAGCGTCGTCAGGATCTTGCGCTCGACCTGGGGATGGTGCTCGATCAGGCCCCAGAAGCTCTGGCGCGTGAGTACGAAGACACGCAGCGGCGTCTTCGCCGTGACGGTTGCCGTCCGCCGGACGTTCTCGATCAGAGCGATCTCGCCGATGAAGTTGCCGGGCCCCCGGGTGGCCACGTGCTTGCCCTTCCGGCTGATGTCGACCTCGCCCTCGACGATGACGAAGAACTCGTAGCCGAGGGTGTCCTCCTTGCACAGGGTCTTGCCGGCCGCGATCTCCATGTCCTCTGTGAGCCGGGCCAGCTCGGTCAGATCCTTCTTGGACAAGCCCTCGAACAGGGGCGCGCGACCTAGCGCTTGGACCTTGCTGTCCTGAGAGAACAGCCGCACGCGGGAAGGTTATCGCGGTCCGATCGAAGCGGCCAGGCGGGCGTCCGTGGGCGGCGCGCTACATTCCCTTGTTCGAAGGCTCATCCTTTGACCGAGCCCGCCACCGTCAGCCTCCGGCGCTGGCTGCGCCGCCAGCTCGCCCAGCCGCTGCCGTTTCGCGAGCACCTCGAGGCGGCCGTGCAGAACGACGACCCCGCGGAGGCCCGCCGCCTGCTGGCCGCGGTCCCGTTCTCGGATGCCCAGCGCCGCTACGTCGACTCGCTGCTCGATGCGTGGGAGCGCGAGGAGGCGGCCCGTCGGCGCTAGCCCTTGACCGCGCCCGCCGTCAGCCCTCGGACGAAGAGCCGCTGGCCGAAGAGGTAGAGCAGGAACATCGGGAAGCGAGGCGAGCAGCATCCCGGCCATCGTGACGGGTACGTCGAGGTTGTAGCGGCTCTGGAAGACCGTCACGCCCACCATCAGGGTGCGCTTGCTCTCGTCGGGGAGGAAGACGAGGGCGATCAGCAGCTCGTTCCACACCCACAGCGAGTTGACGACGATCAAGCGTCACGAGCGCCGGGGCGGAGAGCGGCAGCACGATCGTCCAGAGGATCCTCATGTGCGAGGCCTTGTCCATCACGGCCGACTCGAACAGCTCGCGCGGCAGCGACCGGAAGAAGTTCGACAGCAGGTAGACCGAGAACGGCAGCGTCAGGCCCGCGTAGAGGATGGCGACGCCCCAGTAGGTCGAGATGAGCGAGAACTGCGTGAAGAGCGTGAAGAGCGGGATCAGCATGACGACGGGCGGGACGATCAGGAGCGCGACGTTGATCGAGAGGAACACGTCCCGGCCGCGCCAGCGCATTCGCGCCACCGCAAAGGCGGCGAGGGCGGCGAAGATCGTCGCCAGGGCCGACCGAGCCGGCGGTCAGGATCGCGCTGTTCTTCATCCAGGTGAAGAACGCCCCGCCGTGGAGCGGCCTCGCTGAAGTTCCCGCCCTCGAGCGGCCAGGGGAAGCCGTACGAGGTCGTTCAGGTACTGCTCCTGGCTCTTGAAGGCTGTCGAGACCATGAACCACACCGGGTAGAGCGCGAGGATCGCGGCCGCGATCAGCGCGAGCTGGCGTAGGCCGACCCCGAACCGCATGCGCCGCCACCACAGCCGCTTTTGCGGCACGGGCGGGACGGCGACCCCGTCGAGGCTGCTCATCCGAGCTCCTCCTCGCGGGCCCGCCGGCGGGACCAGAACAGCAGCCCCACGAAGAGCATCGTGGCGCCCATGAGGAGCACGGCGACGGCGGACGCCATTCCGGGCAGCGAGTTCCGCAGGCCCTGGTTGTAGATGTAGAGCTCGAGCACCTGGGTCGAGTCCCCGGGCCCGCCCTCGGTCAGCGTGTAGACGTAGCCGAAGACCCAGGCGAGCATCGTGATCGCCGCGATCACGGCATAGAACTCCACGGTTCCGCGCAGCTCGGGCAGGATCACGTAGCGCAGCCGCGACCACCAGCCGGCGCCGTCGATGCGGGCCGCCTCGATCTGCTCCTCGGGGAGCGTCAGGAGGCGGGCGAGGAACAGCACGATGCCGAAGCCGACCTCGCGCCAGATGATCACGAACATGAGCGTCCAGAGCGCAATGTCGCCGTTGCCCAGCCAGTCGGGGCCGTCGATGCCGATCCCGCCGAGGATGGTGTTGACGACGCCGTTGAGCGTGAACAGGTAGCTCGCCACGATGCCGACGACCGGCACGGCGAGGATGTACGGGAAGAACAGCACGCTGCGGTAGATCCGCCAGCCGCGCATGCGCTCGTAGAGGAGCACCGCGACGACGATCGAGATGACGAGGAGCACCGGGACGGCGAGCAGCAGGAGCGCAGAGTGCTTCGCCGCCGCCACGAACGTCGGATCGTCGAAGACGAGGCTGTAGTTGTCGAGTGCCGACCAAGGGCCCGCTGTTGCCCCGGATCAGCCGGAACGAGAAGTCGATCACGCGCGCGACCGGGTACGCGAAGACGAACCCGATCAGCAGGATCGCGGGAGCGACGTACAGATACGGCGTCCAGGGACGCGTCTTCAGCACGGCGGGCCCTTCGTCGGCGTCAGTCTCGTCCTAGGCGGTCGCCAGGTCCTGCCCCCAGGTCGTGTAGTTCTCGACCATGTCGGGATTCTGCTTCTTCCACTTCTCCGTCACCTGCGCCGCGATCTCGCCGGACTCCTCGCCCTTGAGCTTGCCGCTGAGGATGTCCTGGGAGATCACGAACATCGCGTCCGTCCAGAAGAGGGTCGGCATCAGGTCGGCGACGTAGACGTTGTGGTTCCCGGCCCACCAGGTCTCGTAGACCGTCTTCAGGAACGGGTCGTCGATCAGGCTCGAGTCGAACTTCTCGTCCGCCGGCAGCGCCCGGGACGTCGTCCACATCGCGTTGACCCGGTCCTCGGAGTGCATGAACTCGAGGAACGCGGCGGCGCCCTGCGGGTCGCTCGGCTTCGGTCGGGATGCAGAAGCCCTGCGTGTCGGTGATCGGGATGCCGGCCATCGACGCCCGTCCCGAAGGTCGGGAAGACCATGTAGCCGAGGCGGTCGCCGAGGATCTCCTGGGCCGCGGGCAGCGCCGCGGTCGTGTTGATCGTCATCGCGGCCTTGCCCGTCTCCGTGAGCTGGATGCCCTGGTAGAGCTCGAGCGAGTTGATGTCGTCGTTGATGAAGCCGTTGTCGTGCAGCTCCTGCAGCTTCACCCAGTGCTCGTGGTACTGCGGGTCGCGCCAGTCGAGCTCGCCGATGAAGAGGTTGAGCGCGTCGGCCGGGCTGTTCAGGTTCTGCGTCAGCGTGTTGACGAAGTACCACTCGCCGAAGAAGCCGTCCTTGATCCCGCCGGAGAGCGGGGTGACCCCCGTGCCCTTGATCTTGTCGCAGGCGTCGAGGAACGCGTCCCACGTCGTCGGCGGGCTGTCCGGGTCGAGGCCGGCCTTCTCGAACGCGGTCCTTGTCGTACTCGAGGCCGAAGCCGACGATGTAGAAGCCGACGCGGTACTGCTGCCCTTCGAACGTGGAGAGCGCGGTCGCGCCGGACTGCGGCGAGGATGTCGTCCGAGACGAGGCCGTTCAGCGGCTGGATGTAGCCGAGCCAGGCGTTCTCCATGTGGTAGATGCCGTTGAACACGAACTGGATGTCGGGCGGCTCGCCCGCCGCGGCGGCGTTCGTGAACTGCGGGATCACCTGGCTCGTGTCCATGAGCAGCGGGTCGATGTCGTAGTTCGCCTCGGTCTTGAACTGCTCGATCGTCTCGTCGACCCACTTCTGGATGCCGATGGCCTCCTGCTCGCCCCACCACCACATCTTCAGCGTCTCGCCGCCGCCGTCGACGGCCGGCGGTGCCGCCGGCTCGGCGGCGCCGGTCGAAGCTGCCGGCGGCGGAGCCGCGGGCTCGGAGGGCTCGGCGGCGGCGGCGGCGGCGCTGCCGCCTCGCCTCCGTCGCCGCCGCCGCACGCGGCCAGGATCGTCGCGAGGCTGCCTGCGGCAAGCCCGCCGGCGGTCATGCCCAGGAAGCGGCGCCGCGGTATAGCGCGCGTCGGTCAAGCGATCGTCGTCCATTGAGTCTCCTCCTTGTCTGCCATCAGGACATTCGACGTCGGGGCGTCCGGTCAGTTGGCTTTCTCCAGCGTCTCGAGGATGTACCAGTTCGCGGTGAGCCCGCAGTCCACGGTCAGGTCGACCCCGGTGATCGCCGAGGCATCGTCCGAGGCGAGGTAGGCGCAGGCTGCGGCGATCTCCTCGGGCTTGACGAGCCGTCGCATGGGAACGCGGTCGAAGCGGTTGAGGAGGTACTCCATCAGCTCCGCCGGCACCGCCTCCTCCGTCATGTCGGTGTGCGTGAAACCGGGGCTGACGCAGTTCACCCTGATTCCCAGCGGACCGAGCTCGAGGGCCATCGTCCGGTTGAGCCCGAGCAGGCCGGCCTTCGACGCGTTGTAGCTCGCGTAGGGCCCGTCGCCGCCGGAGGCGTCGATCGACGCGATGTGGACGATCGCGCCGCCGCCGGTCTTCGCCATCTCCCGCGCGACGAGCTGGGAGAGGACGAACGGGGCGCGCAGGTTCGTCCCGAGGACCTCGTCCCACTGCTCCGGAGGGAGCTCGAGAAACGGCGTCTCGTAGCCGATGCCGGCGTTGTTCACGAGCACGTCGATGCGCTCCCAGCGCGCCGTGGCCTCCGCGACGATGCGCTCGAGATCCTCGTCGCGACGGACGTCGGCCTGGAGGCCCCAGGCCGTTCCCGCCTTGGCCTTCGACGGCGGCGACCGTTGCGGCGATCGTCTCCTCGTTGCGTCCGGCGACGAGCACGTCGGCGCCCTCGGCCGCGAAGCGCTCGACGATCGCACGGCCGATGCCCCGGTTCCCGCCGGTGACGATCGCAGTCTTCCCCTCGAATCGCTTGATGGCCGCCACCTCCTCAGTCCATGACGAAGCCGCCGTTGACATCCACGATCTCGCCGGTGATGAAGCTGGCGTGCGCCGAGCAGAGGAACGCGATCACGTCGGCGACCTCCTGTGCCTCTCCGTAGCGCTTGAGCGGGATCTTGTCACGGAGATCCTCGACCCCGGCCAGCATCTCCGTATCGATCAGGGCGGGCGCGACGGCGTTCGAGAGAACGCCGTGCGCCGCGTACTCCTTTGCGATCGACTTCGCGAACGTCATGATCGCGGCCTTGGACGCGGAATACGCGGCCGACGCGGTCCCTCCGCCGGTCTTCCCCGCGCTCGAGCCGACGACGACGACGCGCCCGAAGCCGGCCGCCCGCATGCCCGGTAGCACCCGCCGCGCGCAGAGGTAGGCGCCGCCGAGGTTGACGTCCATCAGCCGGCGCCAGGCGTCGGGCTCGGTGCGCTCGAACGGCTCGGCGATGAGGATCCCCGCGTTCAGGACCAGGAGCTCGACGTTCCCGATCTCCTCCTCGACCCGGGTGACCGCTCGGTCGACCGCCGCCTCGTCGCTCACGTCCGCCTGGAGGCCCATGACGCCCTCGATTGCCGGTTCCTCGAGGTCGCAGGCGGCGACGCGCGCGCCGAGGTCACGAAGCGTCTCGGCCGTACAGCGCCCGATGCCACGCGCCCCGCCGCTGACGAACGCCGTGCGGCCCTCGATGCCGTCGAGCCGCATCATCGCGAGACCGTCACGCGATGCGATTCCACGTACTCGAGGTCGAGCTCCCAGCCGAGACCGGGCGCGTCGGAGAGCTCGAGCAGGCCGTCGACGAGTTGGGGACGGTTCGCCACGAGGTTCCACCAGATCGGATCGCGGTCGGGGTGGAAGCACTCGCAGACCGTGCCGTGCGGGATCGACGCGACCAGGTGCGAGGCGACCTGAGGCTCCTCGTGATGACCCATGCGGACGTCGAACGACGACGCGATAGCGGCGACCCTCCGCCACTCGGTCGGGCCCGCCCGACCAGGACGCGTCGAAGTTGCAGATGTCGATCGCGCCCTCGACCATGAGGTCGCGGCACCCGGCGGCCGACAGCTCCGACTGGCCGGCGCACACGCGCACCGGGGCGCCGAAGCGGACGTCACGCATCGCTCGCCGGTCGTTCGCCCACCGGCACGGCTCCTCGAACCAGGCGAGATCGCAATCCGCCACGAGCCTGGCGAACCGAATCGCCTCCTCGGGCGTCCAGGCCTGGTTCGCGTCCGCGGCGAGCAGGAACCGGGGGCCCGCCGCCTGCCGGGCCTGCCGAAAGCGAGCCGCGTCCTCCTCGGGCGCTCGCCCTCCGACCTTGAACTTGAGTCCCGCGAGGCCCATGCCGAGCAAGCGCCTCGATCTCCTCCTCGATCGAGATCCCCGTGTTGTAGTAGCCGCCGATCGCGATCATCGGCAGCGACCGCCGGTACCCGCCCCAGAGGCGCCACAAGGGCTGTCCGAGCGCCTTGCCGACCGCGTCCCAGAGCGCCGTGTCGACGGCGGCGCAGGCGACGAGCCCGAGGCGGCGGTCGCGCAGGATGTCGAACGTGGCCGGACGGGTCAGCTCCCAGCAGCGCTCGATGGCGAGCGCATCCTCGCCCTGGAGGAGGGGCGCGATCTCCTCACGGATGATGCGGTCGATCTCGAGCAGCGTCGCGTCCTCGTCGCCGGCGTAGGCCTCGCCGACGGGCCCCTGCTCGGTGTGCACGCGGGTGATCACGGTCGAGCGGTGCGTCATCTGATACCCGCTGCCGCGGTACGTCCGGGCGAGCGGCACCCGGATCGGCACGGTCTCGATGCGCGCGATCGTGAGGCTGGACGGGGGCGCCGAGGCTGCCTCGCGGAGCATGCTCACGCGGGAGGCGGAGGCTGGAAGAGCTCGACGAGTATGCCGTCGGGATCCCTGAGGTACAGGGCCGAGCCGCCCCGATTGGCGCCGGTGTCGACTTCCACCGGTGGGCTCAGGAACGAGCAGGCGCCGGACTCCCGCAGCCGATCGTAGAGGCCCTGCAGATCGTCGACGGTCAGGCAGACGTGCGTCACGCCGACATCGCGAGGCTCGGTCGTGCGGGCGGCGCTGCGGGGCTCCAGGTACTCGAAGAGCTCGATGCGATGGGCGGACCCGGGCAGCGCCAGATGCGCCATGCGCACATGCGCTTCCGGATAGCCGACGATCGCGCCGAGATAGCCGCCCTGTTTCTCCTGCTGCATCACGACCTCGAAGCCGAGCTCGTCGCGGTAGAAACCGATCGAGCGATCGAGGTCCGAGACGGTCAGGCCCGTGTGAGCGAGGGCGGCCGCGTCAGCCACGAGATTGCCCCATCGCGTCGCGAAGCTCGATGCCCCCCTCCGGCGTGACGACGAAGACGTTCTCGACTCTGGCGCCCCACCGCTGCGGGAAGTAGACGCCCGGCTCGACTGCGATCACCATCCAGCTCTCGAGCGGGGTCTCGTCGGACGGGATGATGTGCGGGTCTTCGAACGACGTCAGGCCGAGCGCATGCCCGCCGTGGTGGGGGAACTCGCCTCCCGGGAAGGCCTCGGCGATGCGATCGGCCATCGCGCGAAAGACAGCGGCGCCGGTGGCGCCGGGGAGGAGCTCGCGGCGGGCGAGCTCGAGGATCTCGAGCAGCGTCGCCCGGCCGGACTCGACCTCGTCGTTCTCGCCGGCGAGATGCGTCTCCGCCGTGTCGCCCCAGTAGCCGTCCGCCCGCACGACCACGTCGGCGATGACCGGCTCTCCCGGCGCCACTGCGCGCCGTCCGGCGATCCGGATGGGGCAGCACACCTCGGCGGTGTCGTCTCCGGCGAGGAGATCGGCGAGGAACTCGATCGGCTCGCCGTGCGCGACCTGCGCGGCGGACTGGGCAGCCGTGAACATCTCGATCTCCGTGGCTCCGCGGCCGGCGGCCTCGGCGACGGCCTGCTGCCCGAGCCAGGCGAGCTCGTACGCGTGCAGGATGCGGACGAGCTCGTCCTCGTCCTTGCGGAGCCGGAGCTGGCGCAGCGTCTCCTCTCCGGCCACGAGCTCACACGAGAGTCGCGTGCTCGAGCAGGCCGCGCATCGCACCGAGGCCGTCGGCGATACCGACGCGGCGTGCCGAGGCCAGGACGGGTTGCGAGGCGGCCACGTCGGCGAGCAGTGGCATCGGATCGAGCTCGATCCCGAAGCCGCGCACGCCGAACCCGACGACATGCTCGGCTGCTCCGAGACGCTCGGCCACCTGGACCTCGTCGCGCATGACGACGAGCGTTCGCTCGAGATCCCGGCCGACGACGACCGCGCCCGGCCCGCCGTAGTAGCGCCAGTAGCCCGCGACGTAGTTGACCTCGTCCGGCCCCGTGACGACGACCGCGTCGAGCTCGTGCTCCTGCATCCAGCCGCTCAGTCGCTCCAGCCGGTGGGGCGGGCGCGCGACGGCGATTTGCTCCGTGATGGTCGGCCTGGTCGTCTGCTGGCTCATCGGCGCTCCGGTGGCATGGTCGGACAAAGGTTTGCCTTGCCCGCCGGGGCGACTATGCCAACTGCCTTGGGCACGGTCAAGCGCCGAAGGCATACGATTGCCCACCGGAGTAGGCTGGGAGGTGGCAGTGGGCGTGCTTGATGGACGGGTGGCGATCGTCACCGGCGCCGGTACCGGGCTCGGCCGCGGCATCGCCGAGGAGCTTGCGAAGGAGGGCGCGGCGATTGCCGTCGCGCGAGATCGAGCCCGAGTCGGGCGAGCGGGCGGCAGGGGAGCTCGCGGCGCTCGGCGTCGAGTCGCGTGCGTATCCGACGGACGTCGCCGACCGGGAGCAGGTGGACGGGGCGTTCGAGGCGGTGGCGCGGGACTTCGGCCGGATCGACATCGTCGTCTGCAACGCGGGGATCAGCCGGGTCGGGCCCGCATACGCAGGACGTGACGGACGAGGACTGGCCGACTCGATCGCAGTGATGCAGACCGGCGTCTTCTACTGCATGCGCGCCGCGGGTCGGCACATGCTCCCGCGCAAGTCGGGATCGGTCGTGAACATCTCGTCGATCCGCGGCTTCTCGCCGAACACCGGCCGTATCACGTACTGCGCGCCGAAGGCGGCCGTGATCATGATGACGAAGGTCGCGGCCGGTGAATGGGCGCCGCACGGCGTTCGCGTCAACGCGATCTGCCCGGGGGTTCTTCGGACGCCGATGTGGGACGCCGACGTGGCGCGCGGCGCGATCGACGAGCAGTTCTACCTCGACGTCGTTCCGGCCCACCGGCTCGGAGCCCCGGAGGAAGTGGGCAAGCTCGCCGTCTACCTGTGCTCCGATGCGGCCAGCTACATCACGGGCGCCGCGCTGACGATCGACGGCGCGCTGACTTCGATCCCGGCGGGATGACGTCGCCGGGGAGAGAGGGGAGGAACGAAGGCATGGATCGGACACGAAGGCTTGCGATCGCGGCCGCTCTTGCGCTGCTGGTGGCGCTCCTCGCCGTGGCCGCCGGCTGCGGCGGCAGCGAGGAGGCGGCCCCGCCGGCCGCCGAGCCCCCCGCGGAGACCGGCGCCCGCCGAGCCGGCACCTGCTGAGCCGGCGCCTCCGGCGGAGAGCACGCCTGCCGAGACCACGGAGGGAAGCGGCCTCGGCAGCGAGTTCGACGTCGCGTCGGCCGGAGACGTGAACCTCAAGCTCTGGTGGCTCGGTGACCTCGAGGCGCCCGGGATCGAGGCCTGGATGGATCAGATGATCGACAAGTTCCAGACCGAGTATCCGAACGTCACGATCGAGGCGACGACCTACGACACGAACACCTGGATCCAGACGCAGCAGACGGCCTGTCAGTCGAAGACCGGGCCAGACCTCTGGTACAACTGGAGCGGTACCTGGTCGCTCGAGCTCGGCGTGGAAGGGCTGCACCGTCCCCAACGAGGAGGTGCTCGCCCCGGCCGACATCGAGGCGAACGCGAACGTCCAGGAGACGATCTGGGACGGGAAGGGCTGGGTGCTCCCGCTCTATCGCTTCGTCTATCCGATCGTCGTCAACCTCGACCTCCTCGAGCAGGCCGGGCTCGACCCGAACACGCCGCCCGCGACGTGGGAGGAGTGGATCGCCGCGCTCGACAAGATCAAGGCAGCGGGTATCACGCCGATCGCTCTCGGGCTCAAGGACGGCTTCGGCGGGGAGATCGCGGCGGCCGGGCAGCTCGAGAAGCAGTGGGTGAACCAGCCGGACGACATCAAGCAGCTCGTCATCGACGGCGACTTCAGCACCGATCCCGGCTGGGTCACGTGGCTCGAGAAGACGTTCGAGCTCAAGCCGTACTTCAACGACGACGCCAACTCCCTGACGTTCGCCGACGGTCTCGCGCTCTGGCAGAACGGCAAGACGGCCATGGTCTTCGGTGCACCTGGAGTCCAGTCCGTCATCAAGGCGGCTCAGGACGCAGGCGTGAACGTCGGCCTCCTGCGCATGCCGCCGTTCGACGACGGCAGCTGGGCCGAGTCGCTCGCCCAGACCGGCCAGGGCTTCCAGGTCACCCAGTGGTCCGAGAACAAGGAGGTCGCCGGCGCGTTCATGGCATTCCTCCAGGAGCCGGAGAACGCGGCGGCCCTCTACGAGGCCACGGGCAACTTCCCGGCGACGTCGAACTGGGATCCCGCGAGCGCGACCAGCCCGACCGACCAGCAGATGCTCTCCTGGCTCCAGGAGAAGGACGATGCCTGGTGGGCCGCCAACTACACGCCGGTCGACCTGGACGTGAACGGCACCTTCGTCGTGTTCCAGAAGATGATGGCCGGGGAGCTCGCCGACGCCGCGGCGGCGGCCCAGGTCTACCAGGACGTCATCACGAAATGGCGCGACGCAAACCCGGACGGGGTCGAGAACTTCCAGTCGTGGCTCGGTTCCTAGCCTTCTAGCCGTCGCCGGTGGGCGGGACGTGGCATCCGCGTCCCGCCCACCGCACGTTCATGCGCCTTCGCATCCAGCCGTGGCTGTTCTGCGCGCCGCTCCTCGTCGGGGTGGCACTGGTCTTCCTCTGGCCGCTCGTGTCGCTGTTCCGCTACAGCTTCCAGCGGGTCGGCTCCGCGTACATCGACAGCGAGTTCGTCGGCTTCGAGAACTTCCGCTTCGTCTACAGGGACCCGCTGTTCTGGAAGGCGATCGCCAACAACGGCACGTTGCTGCTCTCCGTGCCGATCCTCATCGTGCTCTCGACCGTCCTCGCCACGCTCCTCTTCGATCGAGTGCGCGGCTGGCGGGCCTACCGCACGTTCGTCTTCCTTCCGTACATCGTCTCGATCCCCGTCGTCGGGATCGTGTTCGGCTACCTCTTCCAGAAGAACGGGCTCGTCAACAGCGCGCTCGGATCCGTCGGCATCTCCGGGCCCGACTGGCTCGGCTCCTCGTCCTGGGCGATCTGGACGATCATGGCCGTCATCGTCTGGAAGGAGCTCGGGTTCGGGGTGATGCTCTTTCTCGCCCGCCTGATCTCCGTTCCCGACGAGCTCTTCGAGGCGGCGCGGATCGACGGAGCCGGGTGGTGGTCGCGGCTCCGGCACGTCGTCGTCCCGCAGCTCGCGCCGGCGATCCTCTTCTACGCGATCGTCGAGACGATCACGATGCTCTCGTGGGTCTTCGCCTACATCTACGTGATGACCGCGGGCGGCCCCGGCAACTCGACGGTCGTCAGCGAGTACTACATCTACCAGCAGACCTTCCAGAACACCGTGATCGGGATCGGCGCGGCGGCCGCCGTCACGCTGCTCGCGTTCGTGAGCGTGCTGATCCTCGCCCGGCTCTGGCTGACGAGGAAGGTGGAGGCACTTGGCGTCTAGGGGCGGCGCCGTCTCGGGCGGGGCGCTTCGCGTAGCCGGGCGGCCCCGCTACTGGCCGGGGCGGCTGGCGAAGCACCTCGTGCTGCTTGCCGTCGTCGCCGGGGCGCTCGTGCCCCTGTACTTCATGGTCGTCAACGGGCTGAAGACCGACGACGAATACCTCTCGAACCCGTACGGGATCCCGCACGACGCCACGCTCGGGGCGTTCGGCGACGCGCTGCGGGGCGGCGAGCTCGGCCGCTGGCTCCTCAACTCGTTCGTGATCTCCGCGGCATCCGTGCTCCTGTCGACGGCGATCGCCGCCGTCGCCGCCTACCCGCTCGCCCTCATGCGCTGGCGGCCCGGCAACTGGATCCTCAGCATCCTCATCGCCCTCATGGTGCTGCCGCCGATCGTGCTCGTCGTTCCGCTCTTCCAGCTCACGGCCGACCTCGGGCAGCTCAACACGTACCGGAGCGTCATCGCGATCTACACGGGCCTGCTGCTCCCGTTCTCGACCTTTCTGCTCGTCAGCTTCTTCCGCACGGTGCCGCGCGAATTGCTCGACTCGGCCCGCATCGACGGCGCGAGCCACCTGCGGCGCCTGTGGTCGATCGTCCTGCCGGTCTCCCTGCCCGCGCTCGCGACCGTTGCCACCGTCCAGGCTCTCTGGGTCTGGAACGAGGTGCTGATCGCCGTCGTCTTCCTCCAGAGCGAGGACCTCCGGACGCTCATGGTCGGCGTCACGATCTTCCGCTCCCGCTACCACCTCGACATTCCGCTCGTGATGGCGGGAATGGTGTGGGCGACGATCCCGATGGTCGCTGCTCTACCTCCTCCTCCAGCGGTTCTTCATCCGCGGCCTCACCGCGGGAGCCGTCAAGGGTTAGCCGTGCGCGGCGGTCGAGCCGCGGACGATCAGCTCGGGCGCAGTCGCGACCATGGAGTCCACGACCGGCTCCCCGGCCAGCAGGGCGAGGAGGCTGTCGACAGCCTGTCTCCCCATCTCCGTGAGCGGCATCCGAACGGTGGTCAGCGGAGGATCGAGGAAGCCGGCGAACGGCGCGTCGTGGAAGCCCACGACAGAGAGGTCGTCCGGGATCCGGAGACCGAGACGGCGCGCAGCCGCCATCACGCCGATCGCGGCGCGAACGTTCGCGACGAACAACGCGGTCGGCCTCGGCTCGAGGCGGAGGAGCCGGTTGGCCGCGACGTGACCGCCGGCCTCGTCGAACGAGGTCTCGCAGACGAGCTCCGGTCGGCCCACGACGCCTGCTTCCTCGAGTGCCCGAACATAGCCGTGGAGCCGCCGGCGCGCCGTGTCTGCGTGCTGAGGGCCTGCCACGTGCCCGATGACGCGATGCCCGAGCGCGAGCAAGTGGCGGGTGGCAAGCGCGCCGCCGGCCTCGTCGTCGACCGTGACGCTCGGGATTCCGCAGGGCTCGCGGCGGTTGACGAGCAGGGCCGGGAGGCCGCGCCCGAACTGGCCGAGACGCGGGGTCTCCGTCGTCGCCATGCCGACGAGCAGGCCGTCGATGCGCCCGTGGAATGCGAGCATGCGCTCCGAGGCCGAGCTGCTCGCGACGAGCAGGACGTAGCCCGCCGCAGCCGAGCGTTCCTCGGCGCCGAGCGCGATCGTTGCGTAGTTCTGATTCGCCAGGTCGGGGACGGTGAGGCCGATGGCCATCGTGCGCGCGGTTTTCAGCGTCCTGGCCGCCGTGTTCGGCCGGTAGTCGAGCCGGGAGGCGGCGTCGAGGACGCGCCGGCGCGTCTCGGGCCGGATCGAGAGGCGGGCGTCGCCGGAAAGCACCCGCGAGACGACCGACGCATCGACACCGGCTGCGGCGGCCACGTCGCGGAGGCGGACGGTGTTCTTCATCGTCGGATCGGCTCTGTCGAGCGGTGGCCGCTTGACGCCTGTCGGCGTGCATTCTAGGGTCGCGGACAATCGTGTGACTTCGCTCGTGACCGTATCTCCACAACCGCCTGCATGAGCCTCCTACGGGAACGGACGGCGCTCGTGACGGGCGGCGCCAACGGCATCGGGCGCGCGATCGTCGCGCGCTTTGCCGACGAGGGCGCCCGCGTCGCCGTGGTCGACCGGGAAGAGACGCCCGAGGGCGCCGGGGTGGCCGCGTTCCGGTACGACCTTGCCGAGACCGCCGGGCTCGGCCAGCTGGTCGACGACGTCGAGGCGCAGGTCGGACCGCTGGACGTGCTCGTGAACTGCGCGGGCATCTTCGAGCCCGCTCTTGCGGTCGACATGTCGCTCCACTCCTGGCGCAGAGTCCTCGCCGTGAACCTGGAGGCGCCCGTCGTTCTCTCCGCCCACGCTGGAAGAGGCATGGGCGACCGAGGCTACGGCCGGATCGTCAACATCACGTCGGTGCACGGCGAGTTCGGTGAGGAGACCGCGCTGTCCTACGACGCGGCGAAGGCAGGCCTGAACCAGGCGACGCGAACGCTCGCGGTCGAGCTGTCTCGCCGGGGCGTGCTCGTGAACGCCGTCGCGCCGGGCTTCGTGAACACCCGCATGTCGGTCGTCGAGGGGCGCAACGAGCTCGAGTCCGACTGGTTCCGCGACGTCTACGTCGACTACGGCAAGCTCCCGATACGGCGGTACGCGGAGCCCGAGGAGATCGCGGCGCCGGTGGCCTGGCTGGCCAGCGACCAGAACACGTATCTCACGGGCCAGGTCGTGACCGTCGACGGCGGCCTCACGGTGACGTTCTGATGCGCATCACGGACATCGAGCCGATCGTCCTCCGCCTTCCGGAGGTCGATGTCGACCGTGCCGACGGCACCCAGGACGCTTTTCTCGTCCGTGTCCACACCGACGAGGGGCTCGTCGGTGTCGGGGAGGCCGATACCTCCCCGTACCTGGCCCGGACCATGATCGAGATGCCCGCGTCCCACGCCATCAGCCGGGGCGCGCGGGAGCTGCTCGTCGGCGAGGACGCGGGCGACCCGGCCCGCCTGTGGCGCCTGCTCTACGAGGGGTCCTCGTACTACGGGCGCTCCGCGCTCGCGCTCCACGTCATCAGTGCGATCGACATCGCGCTCTGGGATCTCGCAGGCAAGGCGGCCGGCAAGCCGATCTGCGAGCTGCTCGGCGGTCAGCCTCAGGCGATCGCGGTCTATGCGAGCGAGGTCATGCCCGAGACCGCGGCTGGAGTGCGTGGCCTGGCCGGCGCCGCGGTCGCCGCAGGCTACGGGGCGCTGAAGCTCGGCTGGGGCCCGCTCGGGCGCGACCCCGGCCTCGACGAGGAGCTCATCCGTGCCGCGCGCGAGACGATCGGGCCCGAGCGGGCGCTCATGATCGACGGCGGGCAGGCCTACACGGTCGAGCGCGCCCTCGGCCTGCTCGAACGAGTCGTCGGACGTCGGCCTGTACTGGCTCGAGGAGCCGCTTGCCCCGGACGACTACGAGGGCTACCGCCGGCTCTCGGACGCGACCGAGGTGCGGATCGCGGCCGGCGAGGCCGACTCGACGTTCGAGCCCTTCCGGCGGCTCGTCGAGCTCGGTGGGGTGGACGTCCTCCAGCCGGACGTCTCGCGCTGCGGCGGCTTCACGGTGGCGCAGGAGATTCTCGGGCTCGCGGCCGAGCGTGACGTCGAGGTCGTGCCGCACTGCTTCTCGACCGGGATCCTCGTGGCCGCGTCCCTGCACATGGCAGCGGGCTCCGCGAAGCCGACGTACTCGGAGTTCTCGGTCGCGGACTCGCCGCTCGCGGGCGGGTTGCTGACGAGCCCGTTCGAGCTTCTCGACGGTAGACTCGCGGTCCCGGAGCGCCCGGGTCTCGGGGTCGATCTCGACGACGAGGCGGTCGAGCGCCTCCGGGTGCGCTGATGGCCGCCATCGAGCTCGAAGCCGTAACCAAGCGCTTTCCCGACGGGACCGTCGCGGTCAACGAGCTGAGCCTCGACGTCGAGGACGGTGAGTTCATGATCCTCGTCGGGCCCTCGGGCTGCGGCAAGACGACGGCGCTGCGGATGGTCGCCGGGCTCGAGGACGTGACGGACGGCCAGATCCGCATCGGCGGGCAGGTCGTGAACGACATGGAGCCGGGCGACCGCGATGTCGCCATGGTCTTCCAGAGCTACGCGCTCTACCCGCACATGAGCGTGCGCGACAACATCGCGTTCCCGCTCAAGATGCAGAAGCTCTCCCGTCCGGAGATCGATCAGCGGGTCAACGAGGCTGCGGGCCTGCTCGGGCTGGACGAGCTTCTGCGGCGCAAGCCGCGGGAGCTCTCGGGTGGGCAGCGCCAGCGGGTCGCCATGGGGCGCGCGATCGTGCGGCACCCGCAGGCGTTTCTCATGGACGAGCCGCTCTCGAACCTCGATGCGAAGCTCCGCGTCCAGATGCGCGCCGAGCTGGTCAAGCTCCACCGTCGGCTCGGCGTCACGACGCTCTACGTGACCCACGACCAGACGGAGGCGATGACGCTCGGGCAGCGCGTGGCCGTGCTGCGCCTCGGCGTCATCCAGCAGGTGGACGCGCCGCAGCGGCTCTACCATCACCCGTCGAACACGTTCGTCGCGAGCTTCATCGGCTCCCCTCCGATGAACTTCGCGGCGGGGACGCTGGCCGACGGTTTCCTCGAGCTCGGCCCGTACCGCTTCGAGCTGCCGGCCACGGTCGGCGCCAGGCTCGACCGCCGCGAGGGCGAGGTGCTCGCAGGGCTGCGGCCCGAGCACTTCCAGGATGCGCGCCTGCGGCAGGACGACGGCGATGCGACGCTCCCTGCCGATGTCGAGATCACGGAGCAGCTCGGCCCGGAGACCTATGCGTACCTCCGCATCCCGGGTCTCGAGGCCGCGGAGGTAGGCGAGCGTCCGCTCGAGCTCGAGGGTGCCTTCGCGGCCCGCCTGGACGCGCGCTCGCGGGCCGCCCCCGGCGAGCGTCTGGAGGTGAGCGTCGACCTCGAGGGGCTCCACCTCTTCGACCGGGCGAGCGGGGCCGCGATTCTCGGTGACTGAAGGCGCCTGCCGCCTCTCGCGTGGGGAGCGGCGCGGCTGGGAGACAAGCTTGTGCGGGCGACGTTCGAGCGGATCGCGGCCGCGACGTCCTAGCCGGCCTGCGCGCCGGCCGGCGTCGCTTCGAGCTCCCTCGGACGCAGGAGGACTAAGGTTACGATGAAGCTCGCCACGGCAAAGGCCACGCCTACCCAGAACGCCGCCGAGAACCCGTCCGTAAGGGCCTGCGGCGTGTCCGTGCCGCTTTCGACGAGCGAGTCTGTCCGGCTGGTCGCCACCGCGGTCATGATGGCGACGCCGAGCGCTCCGCCGATCTGCTGGGACGTGTTGATGAGACCTGATGCGAGGCCTGCCTCCACGGGCGGGACTCCCGCGAGCGCGGCGATGGAGACCGGCACGAAGGAGAAGCCGAGCCCGACGCCGATCAGCAGGAAGCCGATCAGCAGGTCGCTGAGGTAGGTGCCGTCCACCGAGATGAACGTGAAGTACACGAGCCCCGCCGCGAGGAGCAGCATGCCCGCCGCGAGAACCGGTCGCACGCCGATCTTCGTGACGAGCGCCTGCGCGATACCGGATGCCACGATCGCCGTGAGCGCGACGGCGAGGTAGCCGAGGCCGGTCTTGACGGCGGAGAAGCCGAGCACCTGCTGCATGTAGAGCGACAGCAGGAAGAACATCCCGAAGACGATCGTCCCGAGCCCGAACCCGATGATGTTGGCGCCCGTCGGCGTCACCCGGCGGAAAAAGCGCAGCGGGACGAGCGGAGAGGGCGAGCGCTGCTCGATGAAGAGCGTTGCGACCATGAGGACCGCTGACGCGATCAGGACGCCGATCGTCTGGGCCGAGGCCCAGCCGGCGTTGTTCGCCTGCGTCAGGCCGTAGACGAGGAGCATCAGGCTCGCCGTCACGGTGACCGCACCGAGTGCGTCGAAGTGCCGTGCAAGCCCCTCGACGCGACTCTCGGCCACGAAGCGCCGGACGAGGAAGAACGTCGCGATGCCGATGGGCGCGTTGATGTAGAAGATCCATTCCCAGCCGGCGTACTCCGTGAGAATGCCGCCGAGCAGCACTCCGATCGCCGCCCCGGAGCCGGCGATGGCGCCGAGGATGCCGAGCGCCTTGTTGCGCTCTGCGCCCTCCTCGAAGGTGACCATGGTGATCGAGAAGACCGAGGGCGCGAGAATCGCGCCGGCCGCCCCCTGCAGTGCCCGCGCGGCGATCAGCATTTCCTCGGAGGTGGAGAAACCGCACAACAACGAGAAGGCGGAGAAGGCGAGGAGGCCGATCATGAAGATCTTGCGGCGCCCGAGCAGGTCGCCGGCGCGCCCGCCGAGCAGCAGGAACCCGCCGAAGGTGAGCGCGTAGGCGCTGACGACCCACTGGAGGTTCTCCGGCGCGAAGTCCAGATCCGTCTGGATCGACGGCAGCGCCACGTTCACGATCGCGACGTCGAGCACGACCATGAGGTAGGCGATGCCCAGCACGGCCAGGGACTTCCAACGACGCGGGTCAGCGGTCATCCACTCTCCTTCTGGTCCGGGTAGCTCTCCCGATCCTAACGACCTGACCCGGGCAGGTATTCCCCGAACCGGGTCCGTGTGGTATCCGTTACCGCACTCGACCGGAGGAGGCAGGCGTGGAGACCGCAGCAGCTCCAGTGAGCGACGGCCGTATCCCCTTCAAGGGCGCCGCCACGTGGTACAGGGTCGTCGGCGAGAGGGAGGAGCCCGGCAAGCGGCCGCTCGTCTGCCTGCACGGCGGGCCCGGAGGAGCTCACGACTACCTGGAACCGCTCGGCGGCCTCGCCCGCGGCCGGCGCGTGATCTTCTACGACCAGCTCGGGTGCGGGCGCTCGCCGTACCCCGAGGATCCCTCGATGTGGACGGTAGAGCTGTTCGTGGAGGAGCTCGGCGCGGTCCGGGATGCGCTCGGGCTCGACCACATCCACCTCTTCGGCAGCTCGTGGGGAGGCATGCTGGCGATGGAGTACGCGCTCACACAGCCCTCCGGCCTCGAGAGCCTCGTGATCGCCAGCTCCCCGGCCAGCATGACCCAGTGGGTCGAGGAAGCCGGACGGCTTCGGGTGGAGCTGCCACCGGAGGTTCAGGACACCCTGACCCGCCACGAGGAGGCGGGCACGACCGACGATCCCGCCTACGAGGAGGCCTGCATGGCGTTCTACGAGCGTCACGTCTGCCGGGTCGTGCCGTTCCCCGACTACGTCCAGCGCTCGTTCGACCAGATGCCCAATCAGGTCTACCTGACGATGAACGGCCCGAGCGAGTTCCACGTGGTCGGCACGCTGCGAACCTGGGACATCCGCGACCGCCTGGGGGAGATCGCTGTCCCGACGCTCGTGACCTCCGGTCGTCACGACGAGGCGACGCCGCTGATCGCCGAGACCGTTCAGCGCGGCATTCCCGGCGCGGAGTGGGTGGTGTTCGAGGACAGCTCCCACCTCGCCCACGCGGAGGAGACCGAGCGCTACCTCGAGGTCGTGGACGGCGTTCTTTCGCGTATCGAGTCAGGCAACGAGTCCACGCAGCCCTGACCTCTGTACCGAGCCCTGACGGGCTCGGTGGAGCTTCGCGGCTTGGCGCCCTAGTCGGGCGCAGCCGCTGCGCGCGGCGCTTACGCGCCGCTTGCCTCCGCGATCGACTTCCACACGAGCCGGTGGAAGTGCGCGATCGAGCTCTCGCTGGCCGGCATGAGCCGGCCGTGCGGCACCATGCGCGACCGCAGACCGGGCTGCTGGACGAGCACCGCCCCGCAGTCCTCGGCGATCGTCCGGTTGTACATCTCGAGCCACTCGTCGACGAAGGTGGCGTCGCACTCCGGATTGACGAAGAAATCGGCGATGAACCTGCAACTCTCCGGGCCCGTCGGGATGATGATCCCGGGGAAGGCGACGTAGTCATCGACCGCGAAGAACGACCCGGGCCAGATGTAGACGAACCGGAAGCCGTTGCCGTCCGCTGAGCCGTCGCCGTTGCCGTTTAGCGGCCGGTAGGTCTTGGCGCGCGGGTTGTACGGTGTGAACTGGGCGAGCAGGCCGCCGACGTTCACGTACTCGTAGACGTCGACGTCGACCTCCCAGGCGTCGCTGAAGCTGCTCGTGTGGATCGTCGGGCAGTGGTAGCACTCCGTCGCGTTCTCGACCCACACCTTCCAGTTGGCGGGGATCTCGTACTCAGAGCGGTTGACGTAGCGGAAGCCCGAGAAGTCGAGGTGGCGGGTCGCCCAGAGCCCCTCGAGCTCCGGATAGGCCTCGCTCAACGGCGGCGCAGCCGGATCGGGGTTGACGAACACGAACCCGTGGAAGGTCTCGACGGAAACGGGCATCAGCGAGAACTCCGACCGGTCGAAGCCCGGCTCTCGCTCGGAGCGCGGCGCACGCCGGAGGCAGCCGTCGAGCTCGTACGTCCAGCCGTGGTAGGCGCACTGGAGCGTCTTCCGATTGCCGTCTTCGGTCGCGACCGGATACGCGCGGTGGCGGCAGACGTTGACAAACCCGTGCAACTCGCCGTCCAGGCCGCGGGTCAGGACGACCGGGATGTGAGCCACCTGGCAGACGTGGCGGTCGCCGGGTTGCGCGATGCGCGATTCGTGCGCGACGAGCTGCCAGCTGCGGGTGAAGATGTGCTCGAGCTCGACGTCGTAGATGGCCGGATCCGAGTACCAGCGCGCCGGAAACGTCAGGTTCCGGTCGAGCGCCGCTTCGATCGCTTCCGGGTCGATGCCGAGCTGAGCCGCTGTCGTCATCGTGCTCCTCCTCCGCGGGTACGGGAAGCGTAGCCGGGCCGGGACCCTACGGAAACCGGCCGCCACCGCTGATGGCCAGCACCGGACGCAGGCCCTGCGCTCGCCGCGATAGATCGAAGCCCTCATCGATGCTCTCGAGCGGCAACCGATGAGAGACGAGCTCGTCGAGCCTCAGCCGGCCCTGACGGTAGAGCTCGAGAATGCGAGGAACGAGAACGAGTGGCGAGAGCGAGCCGTATGCCGAGCCGATGATCCGCTTCTCGTAGGTGACGACGTCGAGCAGGTCGATCGGGGTCGGGTCGCTCTCGCGCGTGAGCCCGACGGCGATCATCGTGCCGCCCGGGCGCAGTGCGCTCACGCCGAGCCGCATCGCGCTCATGGCGCCTACCGTGACGATCGACCAGTCAAAGCCGTGCCGCGGAGCCCGCGTCGAGGAGCTCGGCCGTCGCCTCGGCGTCGCTCGAGTCGAGCTCGCTCGTCGCGCCGAAGAGCGTCGCGGCCTTGCGCCGGTCGGGAGACGGGTCGATTGCCACGATCTCTGCCGCGCCACAGATATGCGCCCCCTGGATCGCGTTGACGCCGACACCGCCGCAGCCGATCACGCAGCCGCGGCTGCCGGCCTCGACCCGTAGCGTTTCGATCGCAGCACCGACCCCGGTAATCACGGCACAACCGACCACCGCGGCGACCTCTGCAGGGATGTCGTCGGGGAGCGGCAGCATGCTCCGCTCGGCGACCACCGCGTGCTCGGCGAAGCAGCCGAGCAATGCGTACGTCGAGACTCCGTCGCCGTGGACGTCGCTGATCGGAGTAGGCCCCGTCGTCAATCCCCCGGCGATCATGGCATCGAGTGCCTCCTGACACAGGATCGGGCGCCCGACGAGGCAGTGGCGGCAGCAGCCGCAGCCCGGAGCCATGTTGAGCAGGACGCGCTGGCCCGGGACAACCGATGCGACCCCAGGTCCGACGGCCTCCACCACCCCGGCGCCTTCGTGGCCGAGGACGGCCGGTAGTGGGAAGCTCCATTCGCCGTCCGCCTGTCCCACGTCGGAGTGGCAGATTCCGGCGGCGACGATCTGCACGAGCACCTCGCCGGCGCGTGGGTCTCGCAGCTGGACGTCCTCGACCCGTTGGGGCTCGCGGAAGGAACGGAGGACGGCGGCGCGAGTCTTCACGGCGTGTGGTCTAACTGAATCTTGACTTCGGCGTCGGAAAAGGGAGGATAGGCGCTTCAAAGCGGGCGAGCAATCGGTTTCACGGCGGGGAGCGAGGAGGAGGCGAGCGCGATGGCCGATCGAGACGATCGCACTGAGAAGCGAGAGAAGATGTGGATCTTCGAGCGCGAATACTCGCGCCGCGACGTGCTCAAGCGCGCCGGGGCGTTCGGCGCTGCGGCCGGGCTGGCCGGCATCCTCGCGGCCTGCGGCGGAGGAGACGACGAGGCGGCCGCGCCCGCCCCGGCAGAGCCGGCGCCGCCCGCCGAGCCTGCTCCTGCCGAGCCGGCACCGCCGGCCGAGCCGGCCCCGCCGGCGACCACGGGCGCAGCCGAAGACATCAAGCGCGGCGGCCGGCTCCGCGTCGGCCACGTCGGCGGCGGCGATGCGGAGAGCTTCAACCCGGCGGTTACCTCGAGCTTCATCGACGCCTCGCGCCAGTTGAACGTCTTCGACCTGCTCGTGCGCGTGAATCCCGACCTGTCGCTCGCGCCGGGGCTCGCCGTCGAGTGGGAGCCGAACGCCGACTCGACCGCTGTGGCAGTTCAAGCTCCGGCCCGACGTCGTCTGGCACGACGGCAAGCCGTTCACGGCCGCCGACGTGATCTACACGCTCCAAGGCTGGGGGGACAAGAAGCACATCGCGCACACCGCGGCTGTGAACCTCCAGCTCGACGAGCTGAATGCAGTCGACGATCTCACGCTCGAGATTCCTCTGAAGAGCCCGAATGCCCGGCTGCCCGAGTCCTTCACGCAGCAGAGCAACCTGATCATCCAGGACGGCCTGACCGACTTCACGAACCCGGTCGGGACGGGCCCTTTCAAGTTCCAGGAGTTCACGGTCGGGGAGCGTTCCCTGTGTGTGCGGAACGAGAACTACTGGGAGGAGGGAAAGCCCTACGTCGACGAGTGGGAGGACATCTCGATCTCCGACAACGCCGCCCGCCTCAACGCGCTGCTTGCAGGCGAGATCGACATGATGAGCCAGATCGAGCCGACCCAGGCGAAGGCCAACCTCGACTCGGGTCAGATCCAGGTCATTCGGGCGCCCAGCCCGACGGCGATCCAGGTCTTCTACATGGCCGTCGACGTCGCGCCCTTCGACGACCCGCTCGTCCGACAGGCCTTCCGGCTGATCGCTGACCGCCAGGGGCTCATCGACCGGGCGCTGCTCGGTTTCGCCACCGTGGCGAACGACCTACCCGGCAAGGGTCTTTGGAACTTCGCGTCCGACCTGCCGCCGCGCGACCAGGATCTCGAGCAGGCGAAGGCGCTCCTCGCCCAGGCCGGGAAGGAGAACCTGGAGGTCACGCTGCATACCTCCGAGATCGTGCCGGGCTTCGTCGAGGCGGCAACGCTCTTCGCCGAGATGGCCAAGGGCGCGGGGGTGACCGTGAACGTGAAGAAGGAGGATCCGAACGCCTACTTCGACACGTCGAAGCTCTACACCAAGCTCGACTTCGGCCAGTCGTACTGGACCTACGCCTCGCTCGGCATCTGGTACGAGCAGGCGCTCCTCTCCGACGGGATCTGGAACGAGACGCACTGGCGTGACCCGTCGTTCGACGAGCGCATCCGCTCGGCGCAGGGTGCGGCGACGGAGGAGGAGGCGGTGGAGCTGTGGCACCAGGTGCAGGAGATCCAGTACAACGAGGGTGGCTACATCGTCTGGGCGAACCTCGAGATCCTGGACGCCGCCGCGAACTATGTCCAGGGCATCGTCCCGAGCGCCTGGTTCAACCTCGGTGGCTGGAATTACCGGGACGTCTGGCTCGACGTCTAGCGACGTGCACCGCCGCGGACTTGCCGGTCCCTCCGGGTAGTCCGCGGCGGTCCGGGGCGGTCTGACGCATGACTGAGAGCGCCGCAAGAGCGCCCGCTCTCCCTCCGGTCTGGCAGCGCCACCCGCTCGGCTGGTTCGTGGTCAAGCGCGTCTGGCAGCGGGTTTCATCACGCTGCTCGTCGTTTCGATTCTCATCTTCGCCGCCACTGAGCTGCTTCCGGGCGACGCGGCGGGCGCGATTCTCGGGCGCAACGCGACACCCGAGAACCTGGCGGAGGTGCGAGCGCTCATGGGCCTCGACCGGCCGGCGCCGGAACGCTACCTCGACTGGCTGGGTGGACTGCTCACCGGTGACCTCGGGAACTCGTCGGCCGGCTACGCGCAGGGCGGCGAGATCTCGATCTGGGACGACATCAAGGGACCGCTCCGGAACTCGTTCATCCTCGCCGCGATCACCGCCGCTGATCATGGTGCCGCTCTCGCTCTTCTTCGGAGTGCGCTCCGCGCTGCGCGCGGGCCGCGCTGAGGACCACGCGATCTCTGTCAGCTCGCTCGCCGTGATCTCGCTGCCCGGAGTTCGTCATCGGCTCGCTGCTCATCCTGGCTTTCTTCGCCTGGCTCGACGTGCTCCCGCCCGTGTCGCTGATCGCGCCGGGCGACAGCCCGCTCGCCGAGCCCGAAGAAGCTCGTGCTGCCGGTGCTGACCCTGCTCGGCGTCACGTGCGCGGCCTCGATCCGCATGGTGCGGGCCGGGATGGTCGAGACGCTGCGCGACCGACTACGTCCAGATGGCGCGCCTGAACGGCTTCCGCGAGCGGCTGCGTGGTCTGGCGCTACGCGCTTCGCAACGCGCTCGCGCCGACCGTGCAGGTCTTCGCGCAGAACATCCAGTACCTGATCGGCGGCATCATCGTCGTCGAGTACCTGTTCGCGTACCCGGGCCTCGGCAAGGAGCTCGTCGACGCGGTGCGCATCCGCGACGTGCGCGAGGTGCAGTCGCTCGCCATCCTCGTGGCCGCGTTCTACATCGTCGTCAACATCGTCGCCGACCTGCTCGTGGTGCTCCTCGTCCCGAGGCTGCGGACGCGCGCGTGAGAGGCGCTCGCGAGCGGTTCCGGTTCGCTTCGCTCGGGCACGGGACAGTCGTCGGCTTCGCATTGCTCGTGATCGTGCTCGGGATCGCGCTGCTTCGGGCCCTTGTTCGCGCCCCACGCGCCCGACGAGCCGATCGGGATCCCGTTCGAGGGGCCGAGCGGCCGACGCGCTGCTCGGCACCGACTTCCTCGGCCGCGACGTCCTCTCGCGCGTGCTCTGGGGCGGGCGGAGCGTGCTCGCCCTGGCGGGGCTCGCGACCCTGCTCGCGTACGCGGCGGGCGGCACGTCGGGCTCGTCGCCGGCTACACGCCGCTCGCTCGTCGACCCGCTCCTGATGCGCGGCGGCCGACGTGCTGCTCTCGTTCCCCGCGCTGCTCTTCCTGCTCGTGCTCGTCACGGGCGTCGGGCACGAGCACGGCGGTGCTCGTCGTGGGCGTGGCGGTCGTCCAGGTGCCGCTCATCGCGCGCGATCGTCCGCACGGCGACGCTCGAGCAGTCGGTGCGCGGCTTCGTCGAGGCGGCGGTCGCGCGCGGGGAGGGCACGATCGCGATCCTCCGGCGCGAGATCCTGCCGAACATCGTCGCCGCCGATCGCGGCCGACGTCGGCCTGCGCTTCACGTACTCGATCATCCTCGTCGCCTCGGTCAACTTCCTCGGGCTCGGCCTGCAGCCGCCGGCCGCCGACTGGGCGCTGATGATCTCGCGAGAACCGCGAGGGGCT
The DNA here is from genome assembly GCA_963780385.1 of uncultured Thermoleophilia bacterium. Lineage (GTDB taxonomy): Bacteria > Actinomycetota > Thermoleophilia > Gaiellales > Gaiellaceae > CAWACA01. The sequence goes on from CAWACA010000029.1 coordinate 76,130, forward strand.
GACGCTGAACCCGTAGGTCGATCCTCGTGCCGGCGGCGCTGATCGCGCTGCTGACGATCTCGCGTCAACCTGGTCGGCGACGCGGTCGCGCGCTCGCTCGGCCGCTCGTCGGTGCGCGGACCGTGAGCGCCGACGCCGCGCGGCGCTCGCCGGTCGACGGCCTGCGCGTCGAGCTCGACCTCGGGCGAGGCGCCGATCGTCGAGGACGTCTCGCTCGGCCGTCGCGCGCCGGCGAGGTGCTCGGGCTCGTCGGCGAGTCGGGCTCGCGGCAAGACGACGACCGCGCTCGCGCTGCTCGGCTACGCGCGCCCGGGCGTCCGGATCGCCGAGGGCGCGGTCGAGCGTCGCCGGCGAGCAGGTCGACGTGCGCCGGCGAGAACGCGGTGCCCGGCGCTGCGCGGCCGCGCTCGTCTCCTACGTGCCGCAGGATCCCGGCGACGGCGCTGAACCCGGCGCTCCGCATCGGCGACGCGGTCGGCGACATGCTCGACGCGCACGCGGCGGACCGGCGAGGTCGGCGACCGGTCGAGTCGGCGCTCTCGAGCGTGTCCAGCTGCCGGCCGACCGCGCGTTCGTGCGGCGCTACCCGCACCAGCTCTCGGGCGGCCAGCAGCAGCGGGTCACGATCGCGATCTGCGCTCGTCTGCGAGCCGCCGCTCGTCGTCTCGACGAGCCGACCACCGGCCTCGACGTCGTGACGCAGGCGCGCATCCTCGAGGAGGTCGACCGCCTGCGGCGCGAGCGCGGGCTGGCGATCGTCTACGTCATCCCACGACCTCGCGGTCGTGGCGCAGATCGCCGACCGCATCGCCGTCATGTACGCGGGCCGGATCGTCGAGGAGGGGCCCGCGGCCGAGCCGTGCTCGCGCGGCCGCGGCACCCCTACACGCGCGGGCTCGTCGCCTCGATCCCCGACCACGTGACGCCGCGGCGCCTGCGCGGGCATCGCCGGGCGTCGCGGTCGGCGTCGGCGAGCGCCCGGCGGGCTGCGCCTTCGCGCCGCGCTGCCCGCAGCGCGTCGAGCGCTGCGAGGCGCGAGCTGCCGCCGCTCGAGGAGTCGGTGACGCCCGCACGGCGTGCGCTGCTTCGAGTGGCAGCCGGACGCCGGCCCTCGAGCTCGGCCGAGCGCGGTCGAGCCCGCGACCGGCGGGCACGCGCCGAGCCGCTGCTCGCGGTCGAGGGCTTGCGGGCCGAGCACGGCGGCGCGGCGCGACGTCGTCGCGGCCGACGACGTCTCGTTCTCGCTCGCCGGCCGGCGAGTGCGTCGCGCTCGTCGGCGAGTCCGGCTCGCGGCAAGACGACGATCGCCCGCTGCGTCGCGGGGCTGCACCCGCCGGCGGCCGGGCGGATCCTGCTCGACGGCGCGGTCGCTCGGCCGCGAGGCGAAGCGCCGCGAGCGCGAGGCGCGGCGCCGGATCCAGATCGTCTTCCAGAACCCCTACGACTCGCTCAACCCGCGCCACCGGGTCGGCGACGCGATCGCCCGCCCGGCGCGCGTCCTCCGCGAGCTCTCGCAGGAGCGAGGCCGCGCGCCGAGGTCGGCGGCGCTGCTCGAGCGCGTGCGGCTCCCGGCGCGGCTCGCGCGGCGCTTCCCGGGCGAGCTCTCGGGCGGCGAGCGCCAGCGCGTCGCGATCGCGCGGGCGCTGGCCGCCAGCCCGGACCTGCTCGTCTGCGACGAGGTCACGTCCGCGCTCGACGTGTCCGTGCAGGCGGCGGTGCTCGAGCTCCTCGCCGAGCTGCGCGCCGAGCTCGGCCTCGCCCTGCTCTTCATCTCCCACGACCTCGGCGTCGTCGCGAGCGTCGCCGACCGCGTGCTCGTGCTCGACCGGGGCGTCGTCTGCGAGCAGGGGCCCGTCGAGCAGCTGCTCGCGAGCCCGGAGCACGAGTACACGCGGCAACTCATCGAGGCGGCGCCGCGGCTGCCCGAGCCGGGCGCCGCGCGTGAGCGCCCGCGGCCCGGATCCGGCTCGAGGACGTCGCGCGCGAGGCGGGCGTCTCGAAGTCGATCGCCTCGCGGATCCTGAACGGCTATCCCGGGCTCTGCCGTTCGGCCCGAGACGCGGCGAGCGCGTGATCGGCGCCGCCCAGCGAGCTCCACTACGAGCCGCACGCCGCCGCACGCGGGCTCAGGCGCGCCGAGACCGGGGCGCTCGGCCTGCTGATCCCGAACCTGACGATGCCGGTGTACTCGCGGATCGTCCGCGGCGCCGTCAAGCGCGCGCTCGAGCGCGACGTCGCGGTGCTGCTCTGACCGAGGACCGACGACGCCGCTCGACCCGACCGGACGTCTCGCCGCAGCTCGTCCGCACCGGGCCGGATCGACGGGCTGATCGTCGCCTCGGCGCGGCCGCGACCACCCGCTCCTCGGATCCTGCTCCGAGACGCCGCATCCCGCACGTGTTCCTCAACCGTGGCGGTGCCGGGGAGCGGCCGCAACGTCACGATGGACGACGACGCAGGGCGAGCGTGGCCGCGCTCGACCACCTCTACTCGCTCGGCCACCGGCGAATCGGGCTCGTCGCCGGTCCGCGCGGCAACGATCCGGCCGAGCGGCGCGCGCTCGGCTTCCGCCGTCACGCGGCCGAGCTCGGGCTCGAGCTGGCGCCGGTCGCAGACAACGGCGATTTCACCGAAGCGGGAGGGGCGCAGCTCACGGGCGAGCTGCTCCGGCGTCACACGGGCCTGACGGCGATCACGACCGGCGGTCTCAGCCAGGCCGTCGGCGCGCTGCCACGCGGCCTGGGAGCTCGGCCTGCGCGGTGCCGCGACGACCTCTCGGTCGTCAGCTTCGACGATCTCTCGCTCGCCGAGTACCTGCGGCCGCCGCTCACGACCGTGCGGATGCCGCTCGACGAGCTGCGGCGCCGCCGGTGTCGACGCGCTCGTCGACCAGCTCGATCGGCGGCGAGCCCTGCGACGTCGTCGTCGAGACCCGCGCGGAGGTGGTCGTCCGCGCCTCGACCGCGTCTCCTGCGGCATGAGCGCCGCCGGCCGATCGCGACGGTCGAGGCGCTCGTGCTGCGTGTGCCCCGCGAGGGAGAGCAGGACCTCGACGGGTCGAGCGAGACGGTCGGTCGTGCGCATCACCGACGAGGAAGGCAGGGCCGGGATCGGCGAGGCCGACGCGCCCGCCGTCGCCGTGCGCGAGCTCGTCCTCATGGACGACGTGCACGGCTGGAGCCGCGGGCTCGCGGGCCTGCTCGCCGGCCGCGATCCCGCTCGAGATCGGTGCCCTCCACGACGAGCTCTACGCGGGCACGATCTACCACGCCCGCCGCGGGCTCGGCATCCACGCGCTCTCCGCGGTCGACGTCGCGCTACACGATCTCGTGGGCAAGCAGCTCGGCCGGCCCGCGTACCAGCTGCTCGGGCGGCGCCCGCCGCGATGCGATCACGCCGTACGCCACGGTGTACGCTGGGGCCGGTCGGCGGGCGCACGATCGGCGAGCTCGATGGATGCGCTGCTCGCGGGTTGCGAGGATGCGCTCCGCCTCGGCTTCCGGGCGGTCAAGATGGAGCCGCTGTTCGAGGATCTGTCGACCGACCGCGAGCTCGTCGACTGCATCCGCGAGTGCCGGCGGGTGCTCGGCCCCGACACGACGATGATGGTCGACTTCGGCTACCGCTGGCACGACTGGCGCGACGTGCTCTGGGTTCTCTCGCGGGTCGAGGACTGCGACGTCTACTTCGCGGAGGCGACGCTCCAGCACGACGACCTGGACGGGCATCGCAGGCTCGCCGAGCGCGTCGAGACCCGCGTGGCGGGCGCCGAGTTCGCGGCCACCGTGCACGAATGCCGCGAGTGGCTCGAGCGCGGCGGCGTCGACGTGCTGCAGCCGGACATCAATCGCTGCGGCGGCCTCACCGAGATCCGCCGGATCGCCGAGCTCGCGCTGCTCCACGGGGCGCTCGTGATCCCGCACGGCTGGAAGACCGGGATCACGGCGGCGGCCGCGCGCCACTATCAGGCGGCGACGTCGAACGCGCCGTGGATCGAGATGTTCCACCCGGCGCTCTTCGCGTCACGCCTCCGCGAGGAGCTCGTGGCGCCCGAGCCGGAGGTCGTGGACGGCCGCATCGCTCTCCCGGAGGGCCCCGGGCTCGGCATCGAGCTCGTCGACGAGGTCGTCGAGCGCTACCGGGTCGCCTGAGGGCTCACCACATCCCGGTTCTCATGTAACGGGAAGGAGACCCCGGTGATCTTCACGAGCGGCTACTCGGGTGAGCCGCCGAGCGCCGCCCAGACCCGCTCGGGGGTCATGGGCAGCTCGCGCATCCGCACGCCCGTCGCCGCGGCGATCGCGCTCGCGACCGCGGCCGGCCCGCCGACGACCGGGGCCTCGCCGATGCCCTTGGCCCCGAAGGGGCCGTGCGGCGAGGGCACCTCGACGATGAGGGTCTCGATCGTCGGCAGCTCGGGCGCGCCGGGCACCTCGTACCCGATGAAGGAGCCGTTCACGAGCTGGCCGTCCTCGTCGGCGACGAGCTCCTCGTAGAGGGCCCAGCCGATCGCCTGCGCGACGCCGCCGCGCATCTGCCCCTCGCAGAGCGCCGGGTTGAGCGCGCGGCCGACGTCCTGTGCGATGACCCAGGCGAGCAGCCGGACGTCTCCGGTCTCGGCATCGACACGCACGTGCGCCAGGTGGGCGGCGACCGAGGGCGAGAGGTCGCTCGGCTCCGCGCCGCCGTGGCCGTGCACGGGCGCGTAGTTGCCCGCGAAGAGCCTCGTCGCCAGCTCTGTGAGGGGAACGGCCTGCGACGGCGCGCCGCGGGGCTGGACGGCGTCGCCCACGAGCTCGAGATCGTCCGGGTCGGCCTCCAGCTCGGCGGCTGCGACGCGGAGCAGCTGCTCGCGGGCGTCCTCCGCAGCCCGGACGACGGCGCGCCCGACGGAATACGTGATCTGGCTGCCGCCCGAGATCGGCGATCGCGGCGCGGCGGCGGTGTCCGTCGCCACCACGCGCACCTGCTCGACGGGTATCCCGAACGCAGCTGCCGCGATCGTCGCGAACCCGGAGGCCGTGCCGCTCATGTCGACCGAGCCCGTCTCGACTGTGAGCTTGCCGTCCTCGTCGAAACGGCAGGCGGCCGAGGCGGCGCCCGACGCGCCGGGCCACAGCCCGACGGCGAAGCCGACGCCCTCGCCGGGCGGCAGCTCATCTCGCCCGCGCCACAGCTCGTGGTCTCGCAGCCGCTCGATGCACTCCCGCGCGCCGATCCGCGGCCAGGGCTTGCCGTCGACGCGCTTGTCACCGGGCTCGACGAGGTTGCGCAGGCGCAGCTCGACAGGGTCGAGCCCGAGCTGGGCGGCGAGCTCCTCGAGCAGGGACTCGAGGGCGAAGCTTGCCGGCGGAGCGCCCGGAGCCCGGTAGGCGCCGAAGCCGACCCGGTTCGTCTCGACGCCGTAGGCACGGACGTCGTGGGCAGGCCAGCGGTAGACGCCACCGATCAGCGCCGCGGCGACGCTTTCGATCCCCCAGTCGCTGTGCGAGCCCCGCTCGAACGCGATCCGCGCTTCGAGGCCCGTCAGCTCGCCGGAGCGGTTGGCGCCGATCCGGAGCTCGATGAAGCCGCCCGGGTTCGGGTTGGCCGCCAGGAAGTCCTCGCTGCGCGTGAACACGACGCGCACCGGCCGGCGCAGCGCGAGCGCTGCCGCGCAGGCGAGCGGCTCGATGACCACGACCTTCCCGCCGAAACCACCTCCGAGCGGCGTCGCAACGACTCTCACCCGGTCGAGCGGCAGGTCGAACGCCTTCGCCAGCTCCGCGCGGGTGTGGAACGCGCCCTGCGTGCTTGCCCACACGACGAGCTCGCCGTCCGGCTCGACCAGCGCCGTGGCCGTCGGCGGCTCGAGGTACGCCTGATGCAGCCAGGGTGTCTCGAAACGGCCCTCGACGACCGCGTCGCTCGCGGCCAGTGCGGCGGCGGCGTCTGCTTCCCGATACCGGAGCCGCTCGACGACGTTGGCCGGAGAGCTCCTCGTCGTCCGCGACCTCGGCTCCTTCGCCGACCGACGTGTGAGCCGCTCCGACCGCGGAATCGTCGACCTGCTCCCTGTGCAGCCGGACCGGCGGGGCTCCCGGGGCCATCGAGGCCTCGAGGCCGATCGCCGCGGGAAGCGGCTCGAGCTCGACGAGAACGGCCTCCGCACCGTCCTCCGCGGCTGCCTCGGTTTCTGCGACCACGAGCGCGATCGGCTGGCCCGCGAACACGACCTCCTCGCGTGCGAGCGGCTCGAACGTGCGCGTGTCGCCGCGGCCGGCGATCGGCAGATCGTCCGCGGTCAGGACGGCGACGACGCCGGGTACGGCAAGCGCCTCCGTCGCGTCGACCGAGACGATGCGGGCGTGAGCCGCGTAGGAGAGGACAAGGCGTCCGTGCAGCAGGCCGGCCTGTGGCAGATCGGCTCCGAACCGCACCGCTCCGCGGAGCTTCGGCGCGGAGTCCTCGCGCGGCCGGGCAACGCCGATCTGGCCCGGGGCGTCGTGCAGCTCAGGCTCGCTGATCATGGCCGCACCCTACCTTCGGCGCGCCAGCTCCCGCTGACGAATTCGTTGCGGCCGACGGTGTCGTACGCACCGTCCGGCAGCGCTACACTGCGGGTCCGACGTGCTCTGGTTCACGATCATCTTCCTCATCGCTCTGAAGATCCCGATCGCGTACCTCTGCTATGTCGTCTGGTGGGCCGTCAAGGACCCGCCTCAGCCGGGCGAGGGGCCCGCCGGCTCCGGCAGCGAGGCCGGCTCGGGCGGCCCGGACGTGGGCTCTTCCTGGTGGCGGCGGCTGCGTCGAGGTAGCCCGCGCGGCGGGCCGCATGGCGCTCCCGTGCGCCGCCCGCAGACCGTGCCGGTCAGGGCCCGCGCCGAGACGCACGAATGAGCGTCCACCCCGAAGAGCTCCCGGCGGACCGCTCGCGACCGCTCTACACGGTTGCGGGCTTCCTGTCTGCGGCCGCGATCTTCGCCGGAATCGTGGCGCTCTTCTACTACCCCGGACGGCTCGGTCCCGCTGCGATCGTCATCTCGCTCGTCGGGGCCGGCATGAACCCGACGAGGAAGTTCTCGGGTCTCGGCGTCGCAGTGGCCTCGCTCGGCTGGTTCTTCGGCATGATCATCGCCGTCTTCCTCGACCGGCCCCTGTTCTAGCGAGCGCGAAACAGCCGGAGGCTGGTTTCGGGCGGGGAGCGGCCCGGGAGGGCCGCGGTCGCTAGCGGACGGGGAGCGGCCGGAAGGACGGGTCCGGTTGTCGTCTAGCCAGAAACAGCCGGAGGCTGGTTTCGGGCGGGGAGCGGCCCGGGAAGCGGCCGAAGACCGCGGTCACGGGCTTACCGGGAGCGGCGGCGGAAGCTGTTTCCGGCCCGAACAGCCTGAAACAGAGCGGCTAGCAGCGACTGTCCGATCTTGTGGCGATTGTTTCTTTGTGCTGGATCGGGTACCGTTGCGTATGGCCTACCGGCCTCAGGAGCTCGTGACGAAGGCTGTCGAGCGAGCCCGTTCGCTGAGCCCGGGCATCGCGCCGGACAGTGTCGAGGTCGTCGAGTTGGCACGCGGGCAGGCCTTTGTGGTCGTTCGCACGAAGCCTGCCGGCATCGTCGTCCTCGATCGATCGGGCCGTCTCGTGCGCGGACGGGAGCGTCTCGTGGCGCTCGCGCGTCATCTCCGGTCGCTGGAGCTGCTCGACGAGGCGCTGAAGGCTGCCCGGCTCACCCAGCGGCGGGATCACGCCGAGCGCAGCATCGCGTTCCTTCGCCAGGCCGTGGCCGGATCGCGCTCGAAGAAGCTCGGGGACGGCGTGGCCGGGCTCGTCGACGCCCTCGGTGCGCTGACGACGGCGATCGACGGCGCCACGGCGCAGGTGGACCAGCCGGGCGCCCCTCGCCCGACGGAGCGCACGCTACGCCGGGCAGTACAGGTGCTGAACGAGGCCGCCGCAGCCGACCGCGCCGTAGTTCTCGAAACCCGTCGCATGGCCGCGCTGCTCGTCGCCAGGGGAAACGCTCGCCGGGGAGCCGCCGAGGAGCGGCTGCAGCGCTGGATCATGGCGCGGCTCGCCGCGGTCGACCTTCCCTATTACCACCCCGAGTTCGAGGCCGCCGCGACGAATCGCTACGTCGACGTCTTTGTCGCCGCGGTTCGCGGCGAGACCGTCGGAAGCTCTCAGTAGCATCTGTCACGGAATACGCACGACCGGCGCAGGGGCTTGCCCTGTGGTCTAGAATCTGGCGCCCAGGCCATCGAGAGGGAGGCTACGGATGACCTTGGACGGAGGCTTTTCGTTCGCAAGAGTGATCGAGGATCACCTCGAGCTGAAGCGCCGCAACTCGGCGCTGGAAGGCGAGATGCCAATCGAGCGCTACAAGGCGGACGATCCGTTCCAGAACCACCCGCTCTTCAAGTCGGAGGAGCAGGCCCGTCTCGAGGAGACCCTGTCCGGCGAGCAGCCGGCCGTTCTCGAGGAGGACCTGGTGCTCGCGGGGGCGGCGCCCGCACCTGCCGAGGAGACCGACCCCGTGCTCGGCAGCGCGGAAAGCGAGGAGACCCTCTGGGGTCGCTCTCGCGACTTCGACTGGGGCGACTGACGCACGCCTTTTGAGGGTTACGTGAGGGGCCGGGAGACCGGCCCCTCACGTTTGGCGGACGTTCCGCGGTTCCCTCCGCGAGCGCCAACCGGCGTACGAGCGGCGGGCTACAGTGGTACGCGACGGGGCGTTAGCTCAGCTGGGAGAGCGCCGGCTTTGCAAGCCGGAGGTCACCGGTTCGATCCCGGTACGCTCCACCTGAATTTGCAGGCGTTTCTCGCGCCGGATGAGATGGGTCAAGGCGCGAGCGGGTTCCGAGGGTCGTGAGGTGGCTGGTCAGAGCGCTCGAGACCGTCGAGGACGCCCGGTTTGCGTCGGGAAGAGGTGCCCGTAGTGGTCGAGGGTCGTGACGGACGTGTGTCCCATCTGCGCCTGGAGGTATTCGCCTGGGCACCGCCCTGACCATGAGCGCGGCGTAGGTGTGGCGGAGATCGTGGAACGCGAGACCAGGAAAGCCCGTTCGCATGCAGGCGGGTTTGAAGGTGCGGTGCCGAAAGTTGTCGTCGTCCATTATCTCCCCGGTGCGGGGAGGGAAAGACGAGGCCGCGCGGTTCGGGGGCGTGCGAGAGCTGCCCACGAAGGACCTGCAGGGCGTGGCGTGAGGTCGACGCCCGGCGGCTTGCCATAGTCTTCAGCGGCACGAGTTCGCCCTCGTAGACGCCACGCTCGACCCGAATCTTCGCGCGGTCGAGGTCGATCCGTCTGTCAGTCCGAAGGAGTCTCGCCCTGACGTAGGCCCGTGAGAGCTGCGAACCTATCAGATTCCCGTATGGCTCCGGTCATGTTCGCTCGCAAGTTCTCGACTTCGCCCCAGGTGAGGAAGCGCCGTTCGCGCGGTTCCAATCGGGGTGGCTTGATCTCGAAGACCGCCTCATCTACGACGTGGCCCCGGAGCTTGGCGTCGCGAAGAGCCATCTTCAGCGTCTGCAGGGCGATCTGTGCTTGCCGCGGGGCGCCGCGTGGCGATGGCGAGAGAATCTCGATCCTCGACTTGGCCGCGCTGTGATCCTGATCGAGATCAGCGGCTTGAAGGATGCGAGGATGGCTGACGGCCTCGAGCGGCGGTTGTAGGTCGAAGCCCGAACGCGGCTGCCGATACGCTCGAGCCAAGCAGCTAAGCACGCTGCGAAGGTCTCCGGCGGCGCTTGGTAAGCGCCTGAGAGCTTCGTGCCCTCTCGTTATCGAACGCGAAGCGATCAGCGTCCTTCTTGAGTCGGAACGACTTCGAGTGCTTCTTGTCACCCGGGCTGTTATCCAGCGGACGCGGTACCGCTTGCTTCGTCCTTGAGGGTGTAAGTCTGAACGTTAGCCATCGCTCTAGCTACCGCTCGGATTGTAGGACCGGCTGCTGTGACTGGTTCAACCAGCCCTAGATCTCGCAAGGCCGAAAGCGGCGCATGCCACCGATCCTGTAGGAGGGCAACTCGCCGCGGTTGGCCAGGTCATAAACGTAGTTCTCGTGAACGGAGAGGAGGTTCGCGACATCTTTCGCGGTCATTAGCGGCTCGAGCGCATTCGGGCTAGATGTCGCTCGCTCGGTCAGCGTGTTCATTGGAATGTGTGTCCTTTCATGGTTTGTCGGTAGGTGGCGGCCGGGGTGATGGCAGCGGGACTGCGAGTCGGCCTCGGCCGCGCCAACAGAGCGGTAGATCGACTGATATTGCTGCGTCGTTGTCACTGTCACGGCCGTCCGGGATTGACACGCGGCGGTGACGGCTGCGTGCTAGTGACGGTCGTGACGGGTCAGGCGGTAGAACCTACGTTCGGCCGCTTCACGGTTCGGCGGACTCTGATCCTCCATGACGGGCCGCCGCAGACGGCTATGCGGCGGCCCTTCGTTGACCATGCGGGTCAGCGTTTCGATGCCTCGCGCTCGAGCGCCTTGCGGATCTTCTTCTCTGTCCAACAGCGGCCCCCCATGCCGGCGATGTAACCCCCCTCCTCGTTCAGGCTCTCGGCGATCTCTTGGCAGGTGGCGCCGTAGCTTGCTCGCTCGTCATCCACCTGAGCGCGTTGTCGGGAATGGGCCCGCGAGCCTTCACGAGGTCCTCCAGCAGCTGTTCTCGCTCGGGAACGAGTTCCCCGGGCGACCGCCTCGAGCAGGCTGCTGAGGGCATCGAGCTCGTAGAGGACGACCAAGGCGGGCTCTCGATGCCCACCGTTGTCACGGTGGTTGCGTTTGAGTCACGTCCAGCGCGCCCAGGGCCTGCGTGAGGTCGTCGGCCTCATTCGTGTTGCTCACCGGGAAAGGAAACGGTGTAGACCTGGCGTCGTGGGTTGCCGATCCTTGACCGCTCTCGGTTGTTGAGGGCAGCCGCCAGTCTGGCCCACCGCCCACGTACGATCCTGCATAGGTTCTCCTTGAGATTGAAAGGGAGTAAAGGAGCGAAGGCCGGCGGGCGACTCCTAACGAGCCTGCCCTGCTCGCCTCCTGGCTACACCGGGCTTGGCGACGGGGTGGCTGTGGGTGGCCACCCCTCGCTTCGAGGCCTTTGGTCGTTTGCTCTTGCTTGGAATGCTCGTGGAGTTTCTCTTGGTATCTCTCCGTTCTGTTCAGGTTGGTTTAGTAAAGGATTCGGTGCTGTCCTTTACCTAGGGGCGCACCGCACCGCACCGAATCACTTCGTCGCGGGGAAGTGCGTACCAGCGGTACGGGTCGCCCCGCGGCCTCGGCCGTGGCGGCCGACCTTGCCCTGGTCGTGCCAGGTCGGCAATCGCCGCTTGGCAGCATCTTGCGAGAGGCCGGGGCAGTCGTGGAGCTGTTCTTGTAGCCGATCCCTCCGGGCCAGCCGTGATGATCATCTGCCAGAGGAGCCCTTCGATCGCCGACTCAGAGTTAGCTGACTGGGGCAGGGAGGCTCCCGCGCTCCTGAGAACCACCCATCCGGAGCCTGGATGAGTGTGCCCTTGACCTCGGGCCGCGTGGAGGGGAAGCCCGGCTCTCGCTCTCGAGGGGCTGTGAGCGTGCGCCGCTTCTTCGCCGCCTTGAGACAGAGCGACACGTCGACAGCCCAGCGGAACACCTTGGAGCCGCGCGGTTCTCCTCTGGAATGAGCGTGGTGGATGAAGAGAACGGCCAGGCCGGACTCGGCTGCACGCTCGAGCGGACGCAGCTTCGTGCTGACCGCCCCCGTGTCGTTTTCCTGTCCTCCTGGAAGCCGGCCAGGCCGGCGAGGGTGTCGACCACGAGAAGCTCGCTGGCCGCCGCTGTGTGCGTGCGCGCAGGCGGCCTCGATCAGCGCTGGCCATTCGAGTGAGAGGACGCCGCTGTTGCGGCCCGCGTACACGCTGCGCACCGGGAATCCGAACAGATCTGCGCGAGCGCGCAGGCCCCAGTCGTCCTCCTCGGTCAGGACGAGTGCGCTCGCCTGGCGGGTGGGGCGGCCAATGAACGGCTGCCCATCCTCCAACGCCCTGACGAGCCCGCTCAGAAGCGTGCTCTTCCCGACCTTGGGCATCCCGGCCAGCATGGTCAGCAACCCGGGGCCCAGATAGCCGTCCCAGAGCCACGGCGGCTCGGGGGCAGCTGATGCAGCGCGCGGGAGAAGGACGGCAAACTCGAGCGTCCGAAGGCCCGCCGCGGGGCTGGCCGCGACGGAGGCCGTAATCTCGGTCCGCCCTCGCTATCTCCCCGGCGGCTTCCTCTGCGGTAGGAGTAGTCGTCATGGTGTTCTCGGAACCTCCTTCTGTTCGATTGCGTGCGTGTTTCGAGCCGCAGCGGGCAGGCCACTATGGCGACGGGCCACAGCTCTGCGTTGGGCCCGTCATGCGTGTGTATGGACCGTACTCTCGCGACCCTGCTAGCCGGCCGCAGCTATCCCGACACGCACTGGCTCCGTCAGGGATGCGCGACTCCCGCCCGCAGTGCCCTTTCAGCTCTTCTTGCCTGATCGGGTGTGTCGGCTTCCCCGATCAAGTGCCCCGGCGCGTCCCTGCGGGTTGCTCGCGCTCGCCGGCTCGTCTCTCCCCAGACCCGGCACGTAACGCCATCGGAGAGGCTTCCTGGCTATGTGATACGCTCTACTCACTGACCGTACTACGAGGTAGGAAAAGTGCAAGCATACGAGATCTACAATTACGTATCACTACATGGCCGGATGTACGCCTCCCGCACCCGAGCGTGCGCGGCGTGCCGACTGCCCTGTCGCCTGACGAAGTTCTCCACCCCGATCCGGGAGCGACGCCCGGCTATTTGCAATCAGGGCAGCCTGGTGGTGAGGACAAGGCGAGACTCAGTACCCTCCAGCCGGCGAGATCTACCTTGTCTGGAGGTAGATCTCAGCGAGCCTGACGCGATCGTGGCCTTCGCGAATCGCTGGGGCGTGCTCGGCGTTAGCTACCGCCAGTACGAGTTCTTCGCTGACGTTCCCGGCTTCGAAAAGCAGGCCCAGCCTCGCCTTGAAGCCTCACGGGGCAGCTGGCCCAACGACTCGCGCAAAGCGCGGATCGTGGGAATCACGCCAGCACCGACGAACGAAAGCCTTGAGGAGTTCCGCCTCGGCGCTCGCTGTATCCATGACCTCAGGCTCGCCTGGCAGCTGTTGAGCGAGGGCGCACCCGAAAGGATGGAGTGGACTGCTTTCCCTCCGCTTCGCTTCGCGAGCACGCGGGGCGACGACCGGCGCTGCGGAATGTTCCAACCCCACCGCCGGGATGGTCAACGCACGCTGGCCCAGCGCCTTGCTCAACCGCGGGCTTTCGCCCTCTCCCGCAGATCCGCACGCCGGAGCAGGCAGCGTTCGACTCCGCTCCGTGGTCTGTCGGCGGCAGCGCTCCGCTCTACTCGGCCCTCTGCCTCGAGTTTTCAACCACATCGTCGAGAACGCCACGTATCGGCGATGTGCAAACGAGAACTGCGGTCGAATCTTCGTGCGGCAGCGAGGACGAGCAGAAGCCGGCCAGCACCGCCGCGAAGGCATCAAATACTGCTCAAAGCACTGCGCCCGCGCCACGGCGCAGCGCATGTACCGCGCACGCAAAACGCACAGCAGCGCAGGACGATGATCACCAGCGCTGTACATCCGGCCGAGCCAGACGGACTCGTGAGACTCCCGAACGGGGGGCCCGGGGTGGCCGAACAGACTCGAGTTGCGGCCTGGCGAAGAGCGGTGATCCCGACCGGCTGAAGGAACCGCGGCGCTGTGTCGCTCGGGTAGCCAGCCGACGGCGCGAGCCGGTGCTGGTGGCTGGGCCGCGCCAGGGCTGGGGCCTTGGCGAGAGGGCCGGCGCGGGCCGGTTTTCAGGTGGCCGCCGGCCCCGATGGTGCCTCTTGGTGCCCCCGATGGTGCCCCCCGGAGGCCGCAAACCCGCTTGTAGAGCCAAGTTCGGGGAGC
>CAWACA010000030.1:0-23603 GCA_963780385.1 uncultured Thermoleophilia bacterium
CTCTGCGAGTAGTGGCAGTACACCAAGGGGCCGGAGGAATCCGGCCCCTTGAGCCTTGCGCGCTGAGTGACGCCGGCTACGTACCGACGCCGGCGACGAGGACGTACTTGACGTCCAGGTACTCGTCGATCCCGACCGAGCCGCCCTCACGGCCGAAGCCGGACTCCTTCACGCCGCCGAAGGGCGCATTCGCCGCGCTGATGATGCCCGCGTTCGCTCCCACGATTCCGTACTCGAGCTTCTCGGCGACACGGATCAGGCGCGCGTAGTCGCGCGTGTGGAAGTAGGCACAGAGCCCGTAGACGCTGTCGTTGGCCAGGCCGATGGCCTCTTCCTCGGTCTCGAACTCGGTCACGCCGCAGACGGGCCCGAACGTCTCCTCGTAGGAGATCAGCATGTCCGGGGTGACGCCGTCGAGCACGGTCGGCGCGTAGAACGACCCGCCCGCGTACTCGCCGTCGGTGAGACGCGTGCCGCCGACGAGGAGCTTGGCGCCGCGCTGGATCGCGTCCTGCACGTGCTCGTCGGCCTTGTCCACGCCGCGGTCGTCGATGAGCGGGCCGATCTGGACGCCGGGCTGATCGCCGCGGCCCACCACGAGCTTCGCGACCTTCTCGGCGAGAATCGAGATGAAGTCCTTGTAGATCCCCTTCTGCACGTACGTGCGATTGGCGCAGACGCAGGTCTGCCCGGCATTGCGGAACTTCGAGGCGATGAGCTGATCGCTCGCCTCGTCGAGATCGGCGTCGTCGAAGATCAGGTACGGCGCGTGGCCGCCGAGCTCGAGCGAGAGGCGCTTCACCTGGTCGGCGGAGCGACGGATGAGGTCCTTGCCGACCTCCGTGGAGCCGGTGAACGAGATCTTCCGGACACGGCGGTCGCCGAAGAGCGTGTCGGCGACCATGCCCGAGGAGCGCGAGGTGACGAGGTTCACCACGCCCGGGGGAGCGCCGGCGTCCTCGATCGCGCGCAGCACGAGCGCAGCAGTCAGTGGGGTCGCGCTTGCCGGCTTGACGACGCTGGCGCACCCGGCCGCCATGGCCGGGCCGAGCTTCCGGGTCATCATCGCCGCCGGGAAGTTCCACGGGGTGATCGCCGCGGCGACGCCCACCGGCTGGCGCAGCACCATGACGCGGTTGGCCGGATTCAGGGACGGCACGACCTGCCCGTAGACCCGCTCGGCCTCGCCCGCGAACCACTCGAGGAAGCTGGCCGCGTAGTCGGTCTCGCCCTTGGCCTCGGCCAGCGGCTTGCCCTGCTCGGCCGTCATGACGCTGCCGATCTCGTCGACCCGCTCGCGAATGAGCTCGGCGGCGCGGCGAAGGATGCGCGCGCGGGCGATCGCCGGCATCGCCTGCCACTCGGGCAGCGCGGTCGAAGCCGCGTCGATGGCCGCGCTGACGTCCTCCGCGGCTTCCGTTCGGCACGGTCCCGACGACGTCGCCCGTCGCGGGGTTCGTGACGTCGAACCGCTCCCCGCCGCTCGCGTCGGTCCACTTGCCACCGATCAGCAGCTGCTCTTCCTGTACGTCGACCACCGTCGCCATGGCTCAACTCCCTCGCAGTCGCTCTCAGACGTGATTCCGTTCTCTCAGCCTACCCCGCGGAGAGGGCAACCGGGGCCGCAGCGAGGCGATCGCGCAGGTATTGCCCGCTCACGACGTACGCCCGGATCGCTATGCTGCCTTCCCGAGAGGCCTACGAGGCGTCTCGCAAGGCAGTGGAGCCTTGGGAATCCGGCGGATTCCCGAGGCTTTTTTGTTGGTCCGGCACGGGAGGTGGAAGTGGTCAAGGTCGAGGCTGTGGTGATCCGTGAGCGGGTCGAGACGGTGATCGACGCCGTCGAGGAGCAGGCCGGGCACATCGGCGTCACGGTGGTCGAGGCGGTCGGCCACGGCCGCCAGCGCGGCATCACGCACGAGTACCGGGGACGAATCTTCGAGTCGCGGTTTCTGCCGAAGGCTCTGCTCGTCTTCGTCGTCGAGGACGACAGGGCGGACGCCGTAGTGCACGCGATCTCCGACGCGGCGCGCAGCGGGAACGAGTCAGGGGACGGGATCGTCTGGACGGCGCAGGTCGGGAGGGTCACGCACAACCGGACCGGCCGCGCGCTGGAGGAGGTGGAGACCCTGTGAGCACCGACGAGCTCGGTATCGCCACCAGCACCGTGTGGGTCGTCATCGCGGCGATCCTCGTCATGTTCATGCAGGCAGGCTTCGCCTTCCTCGAGGCCGGCCTCTGCCGCATGAAGAACGTGGGCCACATCGCGGCGAAGACGGTTCTCGTCTTCGGGATCGCGTCCGTCGTCTACTACCTCGTCGGCTTCGGGATGGCCTTCGGCGACGACGGCAACGGCTTCGTGGGCGGCTCAGGCTTCGCGCCGTCGATCGACGAGCTGCTGGCCGTCGGCCAGGCGCCGTTCTCGTGGTTCTCCTCCATCCCGGGAGCGGCCGGCTACCTCTTCGAGGTCGTCTTCGCCGGCGTCTCGCTCGCGATCGTCTGGGGCGCCATGGCCGAGCGGGCGAAGCTGTGGGTGTACTTCGCGTTCAGCGTCGTCTTCATCCTCATCTACTCGCTCGTCTCGCACTGGATCTGGAGCCCGGACGGCTGGCTCTTCTCGAGGGGCATGCAGGACTTCGCCGGGTCGACCGTCGTGCACTACCAGGGCGCGCTCGCCGCGCTCGCCGGCGCACTCCTGCTCGGGCCGCGCCTCGGCAAGTTCGACAGGGACGGCAAGCCCAATGCGATCCCGGGCCACAACCTCGCCTACGTGACCCTCGGCGTGCTGATCCTCTGGTTCGGGTGGTTCGGCTTCAACTCGGGCTCGACGCTGAGCGTCGATTTCGGCGGCCTCGGCTTCTTCGCATACGTCGCGCTGAACACGAACATCGCCGCCGCCTGCGGCGCCCTCGGCGGCGTGGCGACCGCGTGGGTCGTGCTGCGCAAGCCTGACCTCTCGATGATGCTCAACGGCGTGATCGCGGCTCTCGTCGCTGTGACGGCGGCGTGCGCGTTCGTCTCGCCGTGGGCCGCCATCGTGATCGGCCTCGTCGCTGGATCGATCGCGGTTCTCGGTGTGCTGCTCGTCGAGCGCGCCCGGATCGACGACCCGGTCGGCGCGGTGGCCGTCCACGGCATGGCGGGCGTCTGGGGCACCTTGTCGCTCGGCCTCTTTGCCCTGCCCTCTCAGGCGGACAGCCTCGCGACGGGCACCGGCGGCCTCGTCTACACGGGCAGCTTCCACCAGCTCGGGACACAGGCGCTCGGCCTGGCCGCGGTCGGGAGCTTCACCTTCGTAGCCTCGTTTCTCGTCCTCTGGGCCATGAAGCGGAGCTTCGGCATCCGCGTCGAGGAGCGTGTGGAGACCGCAGGGCTCGACGTCTCCGAGCACGGCATGTGGGGCTACCCGGAGTTCTACATCCCGGTTCCCGGCGGTTACGGAACCGAGGCGCACGGCCACCTCGGCGTCTCACACGTCCCGGCACGCCCGGCACCGCACCCCGAGCCGCTACCGAGAGCTGCTCCGGAGCCGTCCGGGTAAGACCCTGACGTGACGCGGCGCGGGCTCAGGCCTGCCCGTGCCGGGGACGAGGCGGGCCTCCTGGCCTGACGAGCGCCGTCACCGTTCCGCGCCCGCGCGCTGGGTCGGGCGGGCGAGTGTGGCTGCTTCGGCAGCAACGCGTGGCTGTCGACCACGCGGCGGCGCCACGTCGACGAGCTTCCGGTTGTCGAGCGCGCGTGCTCACGGAGCAGACTCAAAAGCAGTCGACTCATCGATCGAGTGGCGTTCCATGAGGATGCCCTTCGCACGCTCGGTGACGGCGCGGCGGCCGAAGGCGCCTTCGAGATCGTGGTACTCGGTGAAGCGGCGCAACACGATGTCGATCGGAGCTCTGCCAGTCCTTCGCATCGGCGTCGTTGATGTAGGCGAAGACGCCGCGCTTGGATGCCTCCCTGACGAAGTCGGGATCGGACGCGTGGATGAGGGCGATCACGGGGCAGGCGGCCTCGTGCACGATCTTCTCGACCAGTTGGAGCGCATGCTCGGAGCTCTCGCCAAGGCCAACGAGGGCGACGTCCGGCCGTTCCCTCGCCGTCACTGCTCCGACGTCCTCCACCTCGATCTCGCGCGCGATCACCTCGTGCCCGAGAGCGGCGACGATCTGCGCGACGATCGCCAAGCGATCCGCGCGCTCGTTCGCGATCAGCACGCGCAGATGCTCGGTCTCACGATGACTCATCCTCCGCCCGACCGTCGAGTCTAGCGCCGACCGGCGAGTGACCCGAAGGGCCGCCCGACAGCTGCGGGCGTACAGGTGGTAGGGTGAAGGTCGTCCGGCCCTCACCCTAGGCGGACAATCTCTTCCGGCTCCAACACTTGGCCGGCGTAGCGCGTGACCAGACTGGTCGCGCGGAAACGCGAGCCAAGGAGCCGCCTATGTCCCTCTCTTCCCCGAACCGCTCGATCGGTTTGTACCCCTGCACGGACGAGAGGAGAGCAATGACTGAGATGATCAAAGTCTGAACGGCGTACAGACACGATTAAAACGGAGCCGGACGCAGCGCCGGAGAGAACACGATCCGCCCGTTCCACGATCGACGATTCCCGAGGCGGAACTCGACGACCTGCGCGCGCGCATCGCGGCCACGCGCTGGCCCGAGAAGGAGACCGTCGAGGATGAGTCGCAGGGCGTGCAGCTGGCGACGATGCAGGAGCTCGCGCGCTACTGGGCGACGGACTACGACTGGCGCAAGTGCGAGGCGAGGCTGAACGCCGCTGCCGCAGTTCATCACCGAGATCGACGGGCTGGACATCCACTTCATCCACGTCCGCTCGAAGCACGAGGACGCGCTGCCGCTCATCGTCAGCCACGGCTGGCCCGGCTCGGTCATCGAGCAGCTGAAGATCATCGACCCGCTGACCGACCCCACGGCACACGGCGGCGAGCGCGTCGGACGCCTTCCACGTGGTGATCCCGTCGATGCCCGGCTACGGGTTCTCGGGCAAGCCGACCGAGCACCGGCTGGGATCCCGAGCACATCGGCAGGGCCTGCGTCGAGCTGATGAAGCGCCTCGGCTACGACGCGCTTCGTCGCGCAGGGCGGCGACTGGGGCGCGATCGTCGTCGACCTGATGGCAGGCGGCCGCACCCGGGGCGGCTGAGCCGGCGCCGCCGGAGCTGATCGGCATCCACACCAACATGGCCGGCGCGATTCCGCCCGACCTCATCGACCGCGGTCCTTCGCCGGCGGCCCGCCGCCGTCCGGCCTCTCGGACGAGGAGCTGAGCACGCTACGAGCAGCTGCGCACCTTCTTTGCGACGCACGTGGCGTACGCGCTGATCGATGGGGACGCGCCCGCAGACGCTGTACGGACTGGCGGACTCACCCGATCGGCCTGGCGGCCTTCATGCTCGACCACGACGACGGGCTCGGTCAGCCGGGCCTGATTCAGCACGGTCCTCGAGACGCGGCGAAGCCGAGCGACCTCACGCGCGACGACATCCTCGACAACATCACGCTGTTCTGGCTGACGAACACGGGGGTCTCCTCGCTGCGCCTGTACTGGGAGAACAAGGGCGGCCTTCTTCGGCGCCAAGGGCGTCATCCGATCCCGGTCGCGCGTGAGCGTCTTCCCCGACGAGCTCTACCAGGCTCCGCGGAGCTGGGCGGAGCAGGCGTACCCCAACCTCATCCACTACAACCAGCTCGACAAGGGCGGCCACTTCGCCGCCTGGGAGCAGCCGCAGCTGCTTCTCGGAAGAGGTCCGCGCGGGGTTCCGATCGCTGCGCTAGAGCATGACCCTGATTCGACCGCACATGCCCTCGCTCGCGGGGCGACCGATGAGCTCAACTCGAGCACTCGGCCCGCCGAACACCCCATCGAGCGTCCACGTGAAAGGAATCTCATGAGCTCGCATTCCACCTACGCAAGGCCACCCCTGGAAGGCCCCGGCTCCGTCTCCGGGCGCGCCGAACCTCCCGGCCAGGATTCACCGACACGTTCACGAGCCGGTACATCGACGCCGGTGACGCTGCGTCTGCACGCGGTCATCGGCGGCGAGGGCCCGCCGCTGCTGCTGGTGCACGGCTGGCCGGAGAACTGGTACGCCTGGCGGCTTCTGATGCCGGCGCTGGCCCGGGACTTCGAGGTCATCGCGGTCGACCAGCGCGGGATGGGGCTGTCCGACAAGCCGCAGGACGGGTACGACACCGGCACCCTCGCCGACGACCTGGTCGCGCTGATGGACGCGCTCGGCCACGAGCGGTTCGCCGTGGTCGGCCACGACACCGGATTCGCGATCAGCTACGCGCTGGCCGCGGATCACCCGGACCGGGTCGAGCGCGTGGCCCTCGCCGAGATCCCCGGACTCCCCGGGAACGGCTCCCGCCACCGCCCCTGTTCCTCCCCGGGCCGCTCAACGACCGGCTCTGGCACCTCGGCTTCAACCGGATCGACAAGCTGCAACGAACAGCTCGTCGCGGGACGGGAGGACATCTTCTTCGGCTGGGAGTTCGCCGCAGCCCGCCGCGAAGAAGCTCCCGGACGACGTCGATCGACTACTACGTCCGCATCGCTCTCCAACCCGGACTGCCCTGCGCGGCAGCTTCGGGTGGTACCGGGCGCTCGACACGACCATCGCGCAGGACGAGCAGCGCAAGGCCCGGCGGCTGACCATGCCCGTCCTGGCGATCGGCGGAGAGGCAAGCTTCGGTGAGCACGTCGCGGAGCGCGCTGCAGGCTCGTCGCGGACGACGTGCAGAGCGTGGTCATTGCGGGCTCAGGCCTGCCCCGCGCTGCCGACGATGCGGGCCTCCTTGGCCTTGACGAGCGCCGTCACCGTCTCGTTGACCGGGGCCTCCAGGCCCACGGCCCGGGCCGCGGGAGGGACAGCGCCGTTGATGACGTCGATCTCGCAGGACCGGTGCGCCATCAGGTCGAGCAGCATCGAGGGGCGCGCGTTCGGGATCTTGGAGCCGAACTCCCTGACGTACTCGACGGGGTCCGCGAAGCCGAGCTCGATCCCGGAGGCCTTCGCGACGGCGAACGTCTCCGCGGCGCAGCCGCCCGCTACGGAGAAGGCATCGTCGCTCTCGAGCACCTCCCCGACCGTGAGCTCGAGCAGCGCGCAGGTGCCGCTGAACGCCGTGTTGCAGACGAGCTTCTCCCAGACGAGCGTTCCGACGTCGTCGTACGTCTTGACCTTGAACCCGGCGTCGCGCCAGACCTCGGCGACTTGCTCGATGCGCGGGGTGACCGGCCCGTTCCGCTCTCCGAGCCGAACGAGCTCCCAGCCGTTGTGGTGGACGTGACCCGGCTCGACGATCGAGGCGCCGAAGCCGCCGACGACGCCGATCGCGACCCGCTCGTCACCGAGCATCTCGGCCGCCCGGTCGGGGCCGCCGAGCCCGTTCTGGATCGACACCACGACGGTCTCGGGCCCGAGCAGCGGGCGCGCGCTCGCCGCGGCGGCCTCGACATGCTGGGCCTTGGTCGCGATCACGACCAGGTCGACCGGACCGACCTCGGAGGCGTCGGTCGTGGCGTCGAGCCGTACGGTGCGCTCGCCGCTCGCACCCTCGACGCGCAGCCCTCGCTCGCGAATGGCGGCGACGTGCTCCTCCCAGGTGTCCACGGCCCACACCTCGTTCCCCGCGTCCGCGAGCAGGCCGGCGTACACCGAGCCCATCGCCCCCACTCCGACGACCGCGATCTTCATGCCCCGGCGCCGGCCGACCGGTAGACGCCGTGGCGCAGGCTGCCGATCCCCTCGATCTCGATCTCCACGGTATCGCCGTCCTCGAGCGTGAACTCGTCCGGCGGAACGAGCCCCGTGCCGGTGAGCAGCACCGCGCCTTGCGGATGGGAGAGCTCGCGGAAGAGATAGGACGCAAGCTCCTCGAACGAGCGCCGCATCTGCGCGGTCGACGTCTCGCCCTCGAACGCCGTCTCTCCCCCGCGCTCGATGCGCAGCCCGATGCGGGCCGACGTGACCGCGTCGCCGGCGTCGCGGGCCAGGACGATCGTGTCCGAGAGCCCGAGCGAGTCGTCGAAGATCTTCGCCTGCGCCAGGTAGAGCGGGTTCTCCCCTTCGATCGACCGGGACGAGAGGTCGTCGGCGACGAGATAGCCCGCGATCTCGCCGTCGGCGGTGAGGACGAGCGCCAGCTCCGGCTCGGGAACGTCCCAGGTCGAGTCGCTCCGGATCCGCAGCGGCGCGCCCGGCGGCGGCACGCGGTACGCAGGCATCTTCATGAACAGCTCGGGCCGCTCGGCCGCGAAGACCATGTCGTACGCGGACTTGACGACCGCTTCCTCGACCCGCGCCTCACGAGAGCGCTCGTAGGTCACCCCCGACGCCCAGACCTCCTGCAGGTCGACGGGCGGGAGCACCTCGACGTCGCCGTCGAGCGTGTCGCCGGCCAGCGCCGCATCGACCGCCTCGTGGAGCGAGCCGAGCCCGGCGGCGAGCAGCTCGAAGAGCTCGCTGCCGGCCGGATGCAGGCGATCGTCAGCCGCGACGCACGTCAGCAGCTCGTCGCCGTGCCGGACCCTCCGGATCCCGTTCATCAGGCGGAGCGTATCCGGGCCGGATGAGATCCGGCCCCTACAACCACGACAACCGCCCCTCGCTGTAGGGGCCGGACCTGTCCGGCCCGGTCTTGCCCTACCGCAACGGCTTCAGGTGCGTGAACGGCTCGTTGTCGGGGAGGTAGTCCCATGCGAGCCCCTCGTCCTGCACCGGGATGTAGCGCTCCTCGAGGCCGAGCTCCTTCAGCACGATGTTGCGTGCGAGCGGAATGCCGGTCGACTTGTAGAAGGCCAGGTGCCGGTTGAAGCCCTGGCGGCCGAAGCCGCAGTCGGTCGAGAGGACGAGCTTGTCCGCAGGGATGTGCTCGAGCGAGCGGCGGATCCGGTCGGCGATGACGTCCGGGAAGTCGCCCTGCAGAGTCCGGTGGCTGATCACGCCGACGGCGATCTTCTTCTTCAGGTTGTCCTTGTACGGGAGCGAAGAGCTCGATCTCCTTGAGGTCGTTCTCGGTCGCCTCGATCGTCCACACGTCGCCCTTCAGCCGGTCGAGATAGATCTCCATCGAGTTCCGGTAGGACTCGTCGGAGAAGAC
This sequence comes from uncultured Thermoleophilia bacterium, assembly GCA_963780385.1. GTDB lineage: Bacteria > Actinomycetota > Thermoleophilia > Gaiellales > Gaiellaceae > CAWACA01. The sequence continues at coordinate 9,127 of CAWACA010000030.1, forward strand.
CTTCTGCATGTTCGGGTTGCCCCAGCAGGTGTGGATCCAGACCTCCACGTCGTCGAGGCCCTCGATCTCGCGGTTGAAGCAGTCCACGAGGAAGTCGAGGTACTCGGTCATCTCCGGGTAGTAGCAGGCGATGAAGTGCAGGGTCGGCTCCTCGATCTGGATGACCTCGCAGCCGGACGCCGCGAGCTGCCTGAGCTCGAGGTTCATCGCCTCGGCCATGTCCCAGGTGAGCTGCTTCTTGTCGTCGAGGTCGTACTTGTCGGTGTGGCTGTCGAGGAAGAACGCCAGCACCTGGGCGCTGCACGTGCCGAACTTGACGGGCAGGCCCGAGGCGGCGGCCGCCTGCTGCGAGATGCGCCAGATCTTCGCGTACTCGAGCGGGTTCCTCGGGTCGTGCTCGACCTTGTCCACGACGCGCGGCCAGCGCCACGTCTTGTAGATCGAGTCGAGCATCGTGCCGACCGGGTAGGAGAGCAGCGGCGAACGGGTCTTGTCCGTCTGCAGCTCCTCGTGCTCGAGGCCCTTCCAGCGCTGCAGCGGGTAGTGGTGCCAGGAGCGGCCGGCGACGTCCTCGTCGAGGTGGTAGTCGCCCGTCGTCAGGATGTCGAGGCCGCAGCGCGCCTGGTCGGACGCGACGATCGCATGCGCGTCGGAGAACTGCTCCCGGTACCAGGGATCCATCATGGCAGTGTCGAGCGGCCGGCCCCACATGTTCTGCGTGTACCAGCGCGGCCTGGGCCACGAGCCGGTCACGGTCGCGGGGAGCATCACGTCCTTCGTTGCGGTGAACGCCACCGTCGCCTCCTTTGCCTCGTCGAGCCCGAGAACGGTTTCAAAACGCGTGCGGCGGTGTCAAGCCTGCTCGGTCGGGGAGCGCCTCAGATCGTGGAGGCGGGGTAGCTCCAGGGCCTGCCGTCGAGCTTCGCGCGCAGCCGGTCGCGCAGCAGGATCGTCTCGGAGACCGTGTCGCACTCGTTCAGGTGCTCCCAGTCGATCCAGAGGTACTCGAGGCCGATGTCACCCTCGTAGCCGGCCGCCTGGGCCGCGTCGATCATGCGCTCGAAGTCGACCACCGAGTCCTTGAGCGCCGCCTGCATCCGCCTCGAGCGGGCTCCCCGGGCATGGAAGTGCCGCGCGTGGGCGACGAGTGGCTCGATCTCGTCCTCCGGATAGTCCTGGTAGACGAAGTGGCTGTAGTCGAGGGTCAGCTCGACGCCGGCCGCCTCCTCGCAGAGCCGGCGAGCCTCGCCCGGGTCCTGTGCGATCGAGCCGAGATGGGGCTCGATCGAGAAGCGGACGCCTTGTGCGCGGGCCAGCGCGGCCCGGGCGGCAAGCTCTTCGACCGAGCGGTCGAACGAGTCCTCGTGTGCCTCCCCGGGCCAGTCGATCCCCGGGAGCATCGTCAGGCCAGGCGAGTCGATCCGCCCGGCGAGCGCGAGCATGTCTTCGAACAGGGCCCTGGAGCGTTCCCGTTCGGCCGGGTCAGGGTGATTGGGCGCGAAGCGCTCGAAGTCGGTCCAGGGGATGCAGAACAGATCCGAGACAGCGAGCTCGCGCTCGGCCAGGCCCCGGGTGATGCGCGCCGCCGTGCCGGGAATGTCGTCGCGCACGTCCTCGGGGCGGATGTGCGACCGGTTGCCCATGAGGCAGACGTCGACCGCCTCGATCTCGAGGAGGCGGATCATCTCGACCGCGCTCTCCCAGGGCTGGACGAGCCGGAACGTGTTGTCGGCGCACGAGAGCCGGATCACGGCCGCGAGTCTACGACCCGCCGGCCGGGCCGCGGGCCGTGACGCGCTCCTCGAGCGCGCGCATCCCGAGCTCCCGGACGATGCTGAGACCCTCGTCGCGCAGGAACGTTGCCCGCTCCGAGTCGCCCGGCGCGGCCCGGTCGACAAGCGCCCCGGCGTAGTCAAGCGCCGTCCGCGCGTACTCGGGTCGATAGCCGGCGCGGTCGCAGAACGCGAGCGCCGCCTCGAAGTGGGCCCGCGCAGTATCAACCTCGCCCATCGCGACCGAGAGAAGCCCGAGCAGCCGGTCGGCGGCCATGCCGAGCAGGATCAGCAACGTGCCCGCCTGGCTCTCGAGCGCACCATACTGCTCGAGCGCGCCCGCCGCGTCGGCTCGCTCGACCGCGATGACGCCCAGCCCGACTCTGGCACAGACATCGAAGATCGGCAGGCGAATCGACGCAGACAGCACCGTCTTGGCCGCCGCCTCCGCCTCGCCGAAGCGCTCGGGCCGGCCGGTGATCACGCCGACGAGCGCGATCACCGCGGCTGCCTCGGCATGCTCGACGTTCGAGCCGGCCTCGGTCGCACGCACGGCCTCGACCAGCCGCTCCGCGTACAGGTCGCCCTCACCGCGCTCCCCGAGCTCGTGCTCCAGGAGCGCGCGGAGCCCGAGGTTGCGGGCGTCGCGCGGCTGGACACGGAGGCCGGCGTCGCTGAACGACCGGGCCGCCTCCCAGTCACCTTCGAGGGAGGCGAGCCAGAAGGCGTTCACCCGGGCCGTGGCAACCCAGTAGCGCTCCCGCAGCCGATCCGCCAGCTCGAGGCAGGCCTTTGCATGGTCTCTGGCCTCCGCAGGGCTGCCGCGGGTCGCGGCGTCGCGGACGAGCCAGGACCGCGCGTACAGCTCGGTTTGCTGATCGTCGGCAGCCTGCGCGAGCTCGAGTGCCCGGGTGCTCCTGGCGACGCACTGCTCCCAGCGCATGTGCCACCAGTCCACCCGCGCTGCCAGTGCGAGCGCCCTTCGCTCGAGTGCCGTGTCGCCATACTCTCGTGCGATGGCGAGTGACCGTTCCAGCGCCTCGTTGGCCGCGTCGTAGTCACCGTCGTTCGTCCCGAGGAACCGGCCCGCATTGGCGAGGATGCAGCCGGCGTCGAGCGAGTCCGGCGGCACCATCGTCAGCGCCCTGGAAAGCAGCTCGGGAACGTCGGTGGCGCCCCACACAGGAGGGATCGGATACGCGGCGAGCTCGACCGCGCGCCGCATGTCGCCGGCGCCGACGTAGTAGTCGAACGCCTGCCGCAGACGCTCGAGGGCATCGGCGAGGTCGTAGCGCTCGCGCCCGAGGAACTCCGAGCGGACGAGAGCGACGAGCAGATCGGCGCTCTCGTCGTCCATCGGGGCGCCTTCCCTCGTCGCCAAAGCGCGCTGGAAGTACGCGATCGCGTCCTCGTACGCATGGGCGGCAAACGCCTGCTCGCCGGCAAGACGGGAGTACCGGATGAGCTGTTCGGGGCCGAGCACCGTCTCGGCCTCCGCAGAGTGGTAGGCGAGCTCCGCGGCATGGTCCGCAGCTCGGTCGCCGTAGAGCTCCTCGAGAGCGGCAACGATCCGGGCATGCAGGCGGATGCGCCGGGTCGTCGACAGCTCGCCCGAAAGCGTCTCCTGGAAGAGCGCATGGGTGAAGCGGTAGGAACCGGCGGCGGATCACTCCTCGATGACGCGAGCCCCAAGCGCCTCCTCGACGAGCTCGATGAGCTCGTCCTCCGTGCCGTGGATCAGCCTCGTGAGCTGCTCGAGCCGGAACTCCCGGCCGAGCACCGAGGCGAGCCGGAGCACCTCGTTGCAGCGCTCGGAAAGGCGGTCGAGCCGACGGCCGATCACATCGCGCAGGCCCTCGGGCACGCGGACGTTCCAGTCCTGCTGCTCCCCGATCGTCTCGGGCGTCGAGCCTGCCCTCCCGCTCGAGGAGCTCGACGAACTGGGTCACGAAGAGCGGATTCCCCTCTGTCCGGCGGTAGACCATGGCGACGAGCTCAGCCGGGCGGCGACACGCCGGTCGCCGCTTCGACGAAACGCGCCACGTCCGGCTCGGACAGGCCTCGAAGGGTGAGACGCTCGAACGGTCGCTCACGCATGAGCTCGGCGAGCGTCTGAGTGAGCGGATGGCCGCGCGTGAGGTCGACGTCGCGGTAGGCGCCGAGGAGCAGCAGCGGCGCTTCGGCTCGAGCTCGTGCGCGACGAACTCGAGCAGACCGAGCGAGCCGGCGTCGGCCGCGTCGAGATCCTCGAGCACGACCACGAGCGGCTCGTTCGGCGGCCGCGCGCTTCAGGAACGATGCGAGCGAGTCGAGCAGGCGGAAGCGAGCCTGCTTCTCGTCCGAGCAGCGAGGCCGGGCGGCCCGAGGTCGCCGAGCGATCTGCGCCACCTCTGGCACGACTTCGGCAACCGCCGCGGCACCCGCACCCAGCTCGGCGCGGAGCCGGCTCCGGATCGCACGCGCTCGACGTAGGAGCGGATCGCCTGCAGCCACGGCCAGTAGGCGGCGCAGCCTCCCGCTCGTAGCAGCGCCCCCACAGCGACCCGTGCACCGCGTCCCGCGGCCTCCTGCGCGAGCTCGAGCGCGATGCGCGTCTTCCCGATGCCGGGCTCGCCGGCGAGCATCACAAGCCGGCCGCGACCGGCAGAGCGCGCCTCGAGCGCGGCGCGCAGGCGCGCGAGCTCGGGCTCGCGTCCCACGAAGGGGCCGAGGTCGTCGGCGGCGGACCGCGGGCAATCGTCGAAGCCGGCGACTCTCGGCGACTCGCAGCGCCGTCGGCAACTCGAGCGAAGGATCGTGACGGAGGATAGCCCGTTCGAGCTCCTGCAGCGCCCGGCTCGGCTCGATGCCGAGCTCCTCGACGAGGATGCGGCGCGTTTCCTGAGTACACGGCGAGCGCGTCGGCCTGACGGCCCGACCGGTAGAGCGCCACCATGAGCTGGCCGCGCAGACGCTCACGGAGCGGATGGCGCGCGACGAGAGACTCGAGCTCGCCCACGAGATCGGCATGCCGGCCGAGAGCGAGCTCGGCATCGATCCGGTCCTCGAGCGCCGCGAGCCGCAGCTCCTCGAGGCGCGCTCCCTCGGTCACCGAGAGAGGCTCGGATGACGAACTCGGCGAGGGCTGGGCCACGCCAGAGCGAAGCGCTGCTGCAAGCGACACGCCGCCTGCTCGGGATCGCCCGTCGGCGAGCGCGCGCCGGCCCTCGGCGCAGAGCCGTTCGAAGCGGTCGAGGTCGAGCTGTTCGGCCTCGATCCCGAGCACGTACCCCGGTGCCTGAGTGCGAAGCATCCCTTCGGGCAGCACCTTGCGCAGGCGCGAGACGTGCGTCTGGATCACCTTGGCGGCGGTATCCGGCGATTCGTCGCCCCAGAACTCCTCGACCAGATGATCGAGCGAGACCGTCCGGTTGGCGTTGAGGAGGAGCACGGCGAGAAGCGCCCGCTGCTTCTCGGGACCGAGCGGGACGGAAACGTCGCCGTCTCGCGCCTCGAGTGGCCCAAGGATCCGAAACTCCATGCCGGTGCTCCGGCCGGAACGTAGCACGCGGCTACTTGGCTCGTGGAAGCGACGTTACCGGCAGTCGATCCGCGCGTTACCGACGCGAGGTCGGCCGTGCGACCGCCGTGCGCTTTCCTCGGAGCGAGATCGAGACGTTCCGAGCGAGGAGAGATGACGACTGAGCGCTACGAAGCGACACCAATGGCAGCAGGCCGCGCGTCGTCTGCGAGCTCGACGCGTCGCGTAAGGCGGAGGAGCTTCTCGACGACGCCCTCGCCCTCTGCGAGGAGCACGGCGCCGAGCTCGTCGTCGTCTGGGTGCTGGAGCCCCGCGTCTTCAGCTCGCCGTTCCCCGGGAGCGCCGGCGCCGTCGGGACGTTCGGGCTTCCTCGCGTGCTGCACGCCGCGGTCGAGCGAGCCCGCGCGCGGGGGATCCCGGCGACCTCGGCGGTGCGGATCGGCGAGCGCGAGGTCGTGTTGCGACGCGAGGTTCAGGCGGCCGATGCCGCCGCGCTGTTCAGCCTGGCTGGGGACAGGGTGACGACCTCGCGCGGCGCGAACACCGCGGTCCTACGTTGCCCCAAGTGTGGGAGTCGCCGGGACGGCCGCGCTGTGCACTACTGCCCCCGGGTCTACGTGGAATCGGCCACCGCACGCGTTCAGGCGCCGGTGCGGCACGGCTCTGCTGCTACGCTGAATTCCTGACAGGGTCGCACAGGGCGGCCCGCGTGAGATCGATCTTCTCGTTCCTCCAAAGGCGGCTCGAGGCAGTGACGTCTCGAGCCGACATAGGAGTTGAACGTGCCAGACAGATCGTTTCGTGCGCTCGGCGTGAGCGAACCCATCGTTCGTACGCTCGCCGACCGCTCCATCCACACCCCCTTCCGTATCCAGACGCTGGTCCTGCCCGACGCGCTCGCCGGCCTCGACGTGGTGGCCCAGTCCCCGACCGGGTCCGGCAAGACGCTGGCATTCGCGGTGCCGATCGTCGAGCGGACCGACCCGGCGACGACGCCGTCCGCGGCGCTCGTGCTGGTGCCCACGCGCGAGCTCGCCGTGCAGGTGACAGAGGAGTTCGCGCCGCTGGTCGGCGTGCGCGACTCGGGTGGCGACGGTCTACGGCGGCGCTGCCGCTCGCCGCCCAGGCCAAGACCGCCGGCGGCGCGCACATCCTGGTGGCGACGCCCGGGCGGCTGACGGACCTCGTCGAGCGGGCGCGGTCAACCTCTCCGCCGTGCAGCATCCTCGTCCTCGACGAGGCCGACCGGATGCTCGACATGGGCTTCAAGCCCCAGGTCGACCGGATCGTGCGGAGCTGCCGAAGGCCCGCCAGACCATGCTCTTCTCGGCCACGCTCGCCGGGCGGGTGGACGAGCTGATCGGCTCCTACACGGTCGAACGCAGTCCGCGACGAGGTCGAGAGCGCGACGCCCGGCACGGTCGGCAGAGGTGGGGCACCGTTCGTCTCGGTCAAGCAGGACACCAAGGTCGACACGCTCGTCAAGGAGCTCGGCGCGGCCGACGAGCTCTCGCTCGTCTTCGTCCGCACCAAACGGGGCGCGGATCGGCTCGCCCGGGCGCTCTGCGCGCGGGCATTCGGCCGGCTGCGATCCACGGCGACATGTCGCAGGTCGGCCAGGGAGGAGTCGCTCGCCCGGTTCGAGAAGGGAGAGGTCGATGCGCTCGTCGCCACCGATGTGGCTGCCCGCGGGCTCGATCTCGACCGCATCACCCACGTCATCAACTACGACCCGCCGGAGGATCACGACGGCTATGTGCACCGCATCGGCCGGACCGGCCGCGCCGGACGCGCAGGCACCGGAGTGACGCTCGTGCTGCCCGACCAGGAGGCCGACGTCAGCCGCGTCGCTGCGCGGCTCGGCCACGAGGAGGCGTTTGCGAGCGAGGGCATGCGCGTCGCGCCGGCCCGGCTCGTCTACCGCTCGAAGCGGCGCTCCAAATGGGGCTCCTCCCGAGCCCCGCGCAAGATCTGACGCCGATCTCGGGCGGGACAGGTCCCGCCCCTACAACCGCCGCCTCCCGAATCTGTAGGGGCCGGACCTGTCCGGCCCGTTACACGAGCGGGCTGCCGCCGGCGGCCTTCGTGATCCAGAAGCCGCCGTCGACCGGCAGCAGCGCGCCGTTCACGTAGGAGGCGGCAGGCGAGGCGAGGAACGCGATGGCGCTCGCAACCTCCTCCGGGCGCCCGAGCCGGCCGACGGGAGTCCCCTCGCCGAACGCGCCGGGCTCGCCCTCGAGCCAGCCGTGGGCAACGGTGTTGACCGTGATCCCGTGGGCACCGAGCTCGACGGCGCCGACGTGGCCGATCGTCGTGAGGAAGCCGCCCACGGTTGCGTCGAGCGCGGCTCCCTGCACCGGGCGCACCGAGGCCGGTGGAGACGACGAAGACGACGCGTCCCGCCGCTCCCCTCGGCGAGCCACGACGCGACTGCGCCGCTGCGCGACGAAGAACGCCGCCCGCGCGTCGTCGACGGCCGCCTGCCACCCGTCCTGCTCGAGCTCGAGGAACGCGCCGCGCGACTGGGAGCCCACGCCGGCGACCACGACCGGCAGCTCGGCGCTCCGACAGCGCGCTCCGCACGGCCGCCTCGAGCGCGGGCTCGGCAGGCCGTGGGTCGTGACGCCCGCCATCAGTACTTGCCCACCACGAAGCCGCCGTCGACCTGGAGGTACTCGCCCGGTGACGTAGTCGCCGTCCGGCGAGGAGCAGAGGTAGACGACGGCCCGTCCCTGCTCGATCGGCTCGGCCGGCCGGCGGATCGGGATCATGTCGAGCGTCGCCTCCTCGTCCTCCTTCGTGCGCAGGCCGGGCGAGCGATCGTTGAGCTGCGACTTCACCCACCCCGGCCCGATGTGGTTGACCGTGATCCCGTGGCGGCCGAGCTCGATCGCCATCGTCTCGGCCAGGGCGCGGACGCCCTGCTTCGTCGCGCCGTACACGGCCATCGACGGGAAGCACATCCGCACGTGCACGGACGAGGTGAAGACGATCCGGCCGCCCTCCTCGTTCGCCACCATCGCCCGGGCAGCCGCCTGCCCGACGTTGAACGCGCCGGTCAGGTTGACCGCGACGATGCGGTCGAACGAGTCCTCCGTGATCTCGGCCCACGGCTGCCAGTCGGCGACGCCGGCGTTCGAGCAGGCGATCCAGAGCGGGCCCAGGTCGGCGTGCACCCGCTCGACGAGCGCGTCGACCTGGCCGCGGTCGGACACGTCCGCCGTGTAGAACGCGGCTTTCCGACCGAGACCGCGGATCTGCTCGGCGAGCTCCTCGCCCTGCTCTTCGAAGGCCACGTCGCAGCACGCCACGTCGGCGCCCTCCTCGGCGAGGGCGAGCGCGATCCCGCGACCGATCCCCCGCTCGTGCGAGGCGCCCGTGACGAGCGCGACTCTCCCTTCGAGCCTCACGGCGCCTTCCGCGCCGCCCAGGCCTTCTCGAACCCCTCCTTGCCGCGATTGACGACGTCCACCGGATCCTGCTTCCAGAGCGAGTCCTCGAAGTCCATTTCGGAGAAGCTCCCGTCGTCCGAGAAGATCTCGAGGTCGAACCAGCCGACGACGCCGCCTGCCTCGAGCGCGCCGAAGATCGCCGGCAGATCGATGATCCCGTCGCCCGGGAGCACCCGGTCGAAGTCGTTGCGGGTCTCCTTCCGCCAGTCGCAGATGTGGACGCTCGGGACGATCCGGCTCGCGTGCTTCGACGGTGTCCTCGATGACGTTCTCGGTGTCCCAGAGGTGGTAGACGTCGTAGAGCACCTGCACGTTCGGCTCGCCGATGTCGTCCATCAGCGCGATCGTGCCCGGGATGTCGCTGATCGTCGACCACGTCCCGTAGATCTCCCGGTGCAGAGGCTCGAGGCCGAGCGTGAGCCCGTGCTCGGCACACACCTTCGCGGCCTTCCGGAGCCCCTCCACCGTCACGCGCTTCGCCTCGTCGGCGTCCACCCCGGCCGCCGGATAGCCCGTCAGGCAGAGGATCACCTGCGGCTCGAACGGCGCGAACCGGCGGATGGCGGCGCACAGCTCCTCGGTGCGCTCCCTGGGGTCGTCAGGGCCCGGGAACGGGACCGGCCAGATCGACAGCGTCGACGGGATGCAGGTCGTCGCCTTCATCCCGGCGTCCCTCAGCTTCGCGACCGAGTTCGCGTCGTCGTTCTCGGGCAGCTTGAACTCCCAGACGCCCATGCCCTCGACGCCGGCCTTCCGGTAGGCGGCGATGTCCTCGTCGTAGTCGAGGTGGAAGGTCGTGACCTGGGAGACGGAGAACTTCGGCTCGGCCATCTGCGATTCTCCTCAGCCAGGCTTGATCACGGTCTTGATGACCGCGTCGTCGCGGTTGAGCACCCGCTCGATCGCGGGCGCGATCTCCTCGAGCGTCGCCGAGTGGGTGATGATCTTCCCGGTGTCCACCTTCGCGTCCTCGAGGATGCGGATCGTCTTCGGCCACTGGAGCGGATAGAGCAGCGAGAAGCGGATCGTCTTGTCCTGGTAGAGGTTCGAGAGCAACGGGATGGTGACCGCGTCGTCGGGGCCGGCGAGGCCCATGAGCACGACGACGGACGCGTTGCCGGAGATCTCGATCGCCTGCTGGTTCGCCTCGACCGACGCCGTGCCGACGAGGACGCGGTCGGCGAGCGCGCCGCCGTTCTCGTCCTTGATCGCCTCCGCGACGTCCGCGACGTAGTGCGGTGAGGACTCGTCCGACGTGTTCCAGACGAAGTCGGCGCCGACGGTCTTGCCGAGCTCGAGCCTGTAGTCGCGAGTCCCGATCAGCGCCACGCGGGCGCCCTCGTTCTTCAGGAGCTGCACCATCGAGAGCCCGACCGGTCCCGGGCCGTAGACGACGGCGAAGTTCTCGGGCTCGATCTCGGCCCGCTGCACGGAGTAGACGGCCGACGAGAGCATCTCGACGAACGCGCCCTGCTCGTCCGTGAGCGACTCGGGGAGCTTGTACGCGTGCGCGATCTTCGTCTTCGCGTACTCGGCGAAGCCGCCGTTCATCGTCACGCCGAGCACGGTGAGGTTCTGGCAGAACTGCAGCTTGCCGGAGCGGCAGCTGTTGCAGGCGTTGCAGCTCTGCACCGGGTTGAGCGCGACCCGGTCGCCCTCGGCGAGCCCGTACTGCTCGGCGAGCTTGCCCGCCTGCACGACCTGCCCGCAGATCTCGTGCCCGAGCACGAGCGGGCCCTTGCCGTCGGGCGTGCCGAGCGGGCTGCGCCCGTAGTAGTACTCGATGTCCGACCCGCAGAACCCGCAGGCGAGCACCTTGACGACGACCTCGTCCGGCCCGGCCTCGGGCTCGGACACGTCCTCGAGCCGGAGATCCTCGGTCTCGTAGAAGACCGCGGCCTTCATCGCCGCCTACCCCTTCCGTACGTACTGGTCGAGCATGTCGTTGAGCACGATCTGGCCGTCCCACGTGTCCTGCCAGGCCTTCGAGCCCATCGGGATCGAGTCGACCGCCCACCAGTCTCCGTCGTAGGCCTTGGCCAGCACGGGCATCAGCTCGTCGAAGTCGATGATCCCCTCGCCGAAGTTGGACTTCGTCCCGAACATGTTCAGGTGCGTGTTCATGTCGGTGTCGCAGAGGTGGATGTGCCCGATCGATCCCTTCGGGAGCATCTTGATGAACTCGATCTGGCTCCCGAGGGTCTCCGCCGGCTGGACGTGGTTGTGGCCGATCACCCAGCACGCCTGGAAGTGGCCGGTGTCGTACATGATCTTGAAGTTGTCGTGGCTGACGTCCTTGAGGAGCTTGACCGTCTCCGACGGCTTGTTGAACGGCTGCAGCGACTCGAGCTCCCAGAGCATGACGACGCCGTGCTTCTGCCCCGCCTCGGCGTGGTGCTGGAACGTCTTCACGACCCGATCCCAGACCTCGTCGTAGTCGGCGTCGTAGGGAAGCGGGCCCGCGGCGCCCGGATCGACCCGCATCCCCGGGATCTCCATGTCGGCCGCGAGCTCGAGGTAGCCCTCGAAGTACTTGAGGTACTCGTCGTAGACATCCTGCGAGCCGGTCGCCCACGGCAGCCGGAAGAGGTCACCGTAGGGGCCCGGCGCGATGCCTGCGATCTCGAGCCCGAGGTCGTCGTTGATCCACTTCTTCAGCTTCGTGCGGCTGCCTTGTCGGGGAAGCGCTCGACCGTGCAGTGGTCGAAGAACCCGCCGAGCTCGACGCCGTCGTACCCGAACGCCGACAGAACCTGGCAGACCTGCTCCATCGTCGCCATCTTCGGCTCGAAGCCGAACGCCATGCACCACGTTCCCCGGCATACCTTCGCCGTCTTCGCCATCCTCTCGCTCCTTTCGTCTCCTCTGCGTCCCCGTGTCCTGTCTTCCGCCTGAGCGCTCTGGCGCTCCTCTCCGCGTCATCTCTCGACGGTGCCCAAATGCTTGTCGCTTTGCCGGTACCCCTACGGCACCGTGTTAACACGCTGTCCCAAGGCCGCTCGCTGTGCTCGCCGATCCTAGAGGTTGTCGGGCGACCGCACCGAGTGAGCCGCTTGCCTGACCACGGCGGCTAGTCCATCAACAGGCCGCCGTTGACGTCGACGTGCGCCCCGTTGACGAATCCGGCGGCGTCCGAGGCGAGCACCAGGACGATCGCGGCGACCTCCTCGGCCGTGCCCATGCGGCCGAGCGGCGTCGCGGCGACCGTGGGATCACGTTTCTCCGGAGGCCAGCCGGCGGTCATCGGCGTGTCGATGATGCCCGGGTTGACGCAGTTGGCCGTGATCCCGTGCGGGCCCGCGAAGCGGGCGATCGACTTCGTCAGCGCAGCCACTCCGGCTTTCGACGCCGAATAGGCGGCGCCCGCCGCGAGGCCTCCGGTCTGCCCTGCAAGAGACGCGATCGTGACGATCCGGCCGCTCTTGCGCGGGAGCATCGCACGCAGCGCTGCCTGGCAGACGAGGAACGTCCCGCGGAGATTGACGGCCACGATTCGATCCCACTCCGCGGGCGTGATCTCGTCGAAGGGTGTGGCATGGAAGATCCCCGCGCAGGTGACGAGCACGTCGAGGCCGCCTTGCTCCGTCGCCTGGGCGACCAGGCGCCGGCAATCGTCTTCGCTCGTGACGTCGGCCTGGACCCCGACTCCGGGGCGCTCGAGCTCCACCGCCGCCGCGGCCGCCTGCTCGCCGTCGAGATCGGCGCAGACGACGAAGGCGCCCTCGCCGGCCAGCGCTCGCGCGCACGCCCTCCCGATGCCGCTCGCCGCGCCGGTCACGACCGCCGTCTTCCCGGCCAGGCCCGTCTCCATGTCAATCGGCGGGCATGCCGGGCCAGGGCCGGACGAGCTGGACGAGCTCGACCGGGTTGCCGTCGGGATCCTCCAGGTAGACGCACTTCCCGCCGTCGTTCGGGCCGCCGGTCACGGTCTGCGGCCGCCCGCTCGGCCGAGCGCACCGGCACACCTTTCGCCGCAAGCTCGGCGCAGACGGCGTCGCAGTCGTCGACGACGAAGGCCATGTGGGCGCTGCCGGCGTGGTTGGGCTCACGGGCACGGGTATCGCCGCGCGGCTCCTCGTACTCGAGCAGCTCGAGGTTGAAGCCGTAGCCCTGCAGGTGGACGATCCTCACCCTGGCACCGGCGATGCCGGTAACGGCCTCGACGTACCCCCCGCCCGGCACGACCCGGTCGGCGACGAGCTCCATTCCGAGGTTGTCGCGGTAGAACGCGATCGAGCGGTCAGCGTCGGCGCACGAGTATCGCGAAGTGGAGAAACCCGGTGATCAACGCCGACGCCTCAGCGATCGAGCCAGGCGACGGCGCGGACCGGGCAGCCCGTCAGGCCCGGGAACAGCAGCGGCAGGGCGGCGAAGCGGACGCGTTGCCCGCGGAGGCGCTCGAGATTCGTCAGCCCCTCCATGATGTAGACGTGGCTGCCGAGCAGGATCCGGTGCGCCGGCCAGCTCGGCGGGTCCGGCGTGTCCTTCGCGTACCAGCGATGGACGAAGTAGCCGTCGGGGAGGTGCTCGATCCCCGCCGGCTCGCAGCCGACTGACTTCACGCCGCGATCGACGAGCCACTGCGCGGCCTCGACGGTCAGGTAGGTCTGCTTGATCCGGTCGGTCGGCTTCTCCACGTCCTTGTAGCCCGAGTAGATGAGCACGATGTCGCCCTGCTCGATCGTCGGGGTTGCGGTCTCCAGATCCTCGACCGTGTAGCCGTAGTCGACGTCTCCCTTGTAGAGATCGAGCACGACCGCCTCACCGATCAGCCTCGTGATGTCGACGCCCTCGAGCGTCACGCCGTCCTCGTTCGTGTGGATCGGAGCGTCCATGTGCGTCCCGAGGTGGTCGAAGATCGAGAAGCGGGCGACGGTCCCGTTCGCAGTTGTCCAGTCGGCGAGGTAGTCGACTTCGACCCGGCCGTAGTCGGGGGTGGCGAGATCCCCGAAGAGCCGAACCGACGTCTCCTCCGAGACGGGCCTCGCGAGATCGACGAGCTCGAACTCCCAGCGGCCGCTCACGCCTGGGCTCCGGTGAGCGCCGCCGCCTCGACGATGTCGAGATACTCGTTCTCACAGGGAGGCCCGTTCGTGACCTCGAGTCGCTGCGCCTCGAGGTTCATGACGAGGGAGAACACCGAGTGGATGCGACGACCCTCGGGCTCGAGGTGCTCGTCGAGATGCCGGCAGATCGAGCTGGGGAGATTCGCGTGGTCGCGCAGGATCTCGCGCGCGGCCTCTTCGTCGATCTCGCCGTGGCGCTCCTCCAGCAAGCGGCGTACGCGGCCGAGCCGCGGGTAGGTGTCCGGGAATGCCTGCTTGCCGAGGCAGCGCACGGACACGAGCCGGAGGCTCGTGAGGTGGTTCGTGTGCGAGAGCACGTCTTGTTCGGGCAGGAGGATGTCCACATCTCCGGGGACGGCCTCGATGTCGACCGCTCCGTTCCCGTGCTGCGCGACCAGGAAGTTCGCTGCGCACGCAATGCCGGAGCGCGCCGCCGCGTACACGGCCTCGCCGAGGTTGCGCGAGTTGAGGATGCCGCGGAGAACGACGTGCAACGGCGTGGCGCCGGCCTCGAGCCGGTCGGTGACGATCGCATTGAGGCAGACGCCGAGCCCGGCCGAGTTGAAGCCGAGCTTCCCGACGATCCCGGCTTCGGTCAGCATCGTCAGCGAGGGCCTTCCGGGCTGCTCGACGAGGAGCACGACCATGGAGTCCTTCAACGACGGCC